>NZ_DIDX01000001.1:0-1238294 GCF_002418355.1 Sphingobacterium sp. UBA5789
CTTTAAACACATTACTTCCAAACCTTTTTCAAAGCTTTTGTTCATAATAATCTTAACTCACTGATAATATACAAGATAATTTCAAAAGTCATTATAAAACGGCTTGTAAAAGTCAGCCAGGAATCAAAAAATATATATTTCTATTAAAAACAAACAGGTTTTGCTACGACTTTCTACAGATGTAGATATATTTGTTATAATACTTAACGGTTATTAAAATGGAATACGACCTGATCCTCCAAAAAGTGCAAGCCTATGTTTCAGACTTTATAAAGCAACATAAAATTGCCGAGCTATGCTTTCATAATGATTCACATACTTCAGAAGTGGTCAATGCGACTACTGAGATCGCCCATCACTATGCGCTTAATAAAGAAGATCTGTTTATTGTCTTATGCGCCGCTTATTTCCATGACCTGGGCTATTTCCATGGTGGAGCGAAACAACATGAAGGAAGGGGAGCGCAACTCGCCCGGACATTTCTTGAAGAACAAGGTATAGATAAGCATATTCAGGATCAGGTAGTAGGTTGCATTATGGCTACCCGGATGCCGCAGCAACCCACTAATTTATTAGAGCAGATATTATGTGATGCAGATCTGTTTCATTTAGGAGGGGAGAATTTCGAGACCCGCAATAAACTTATGCGTAAAGAAGCAGAAACAGTGGGAGGGAAGAAGATCGGTAAAGAGGAATGGAGAAAGCAAACGATCGCACTTATGCAGCAGCATCACTATCATACAGATTATGCAAAAGAAAAACTGAATAAGAAAAAAGAGAAAAATCTGAAAACCTTAATGGATAAAGAGAAGAAGGAGGGGAAGGAGCTGATAGAGGATACTTACTCTAAAAAGAATGAGGAACGGCAAAAGAAACCCGAGCGCGGGATAGAAACTATGTTTCGGATTACCTCATCCAACAATCAGCGCTTAAGTGATATGGCCGATAATAAAGCGAATATTCTATTAACGGTTAATTCGATTATTCTCTCTATGGTCATAGCGGTACTGTTGAGAAAGCTGGATAGTAACGAGCATCTGGTTATTCCTACTATTATGCTATTATCTTTTAGTGTATCCACAATGGTAGTCGCGATATTGTCCACTATTCCGAAGGTGCCACCTGGTGTATTCACACAGGAAGAGATCAATAAAAAAACGGTAAACCTCTTGTTTTTCGGCAATTTTTATAAAATGAAACTGGAGGAATATAAGGAAGGAATGAACAGGGTGATGGATGACAGCGAGTTCCTGTATGGGATGCTGACAAAGGATGTGTATGCACAGGGAGTTGTTTTAGGAAGAAAATACAAACTACTGCGTATTGCATATGCTATATTTATGCTTGGTTTGATTCTTTCTTCTATATCCTTTTTGATTTCCGTGAGTATATAATCATTCTTTTAAAATGACGCCTATGAATCGCTCCGTCTTTATATTATCCCTGGCTCTATCTTTAAGTTCCTATGCTTTTCAGGCCTGTTCTCAGAAAGCCAACAATACGAAAACAAAAGATACAGCATCTGCTCCATCAGCTGCCGCCACAACTCTTCCTTACCAACTTGATCAGGGAGTGCTAACGGAATTGCCAGAAGAATTGCAGGAAATTTCGGGAATTACCTTCTTACCTGATAATAAAGAATGGATTTATGCCATTCAGGATGAAAAGGGTTTATTGTACTCTTATAATCTTACAAACAAACAGCTCTCTTCTGTCCCTTTCGAAAAAGATGGTGATTATGAAGACTTAGCGGTCAGCAACAGTCATTTTATTATTCTAAAGAGTAATGGTACGTTATATACTTTTCCCATTACTGAGAAAAACAATATACAGCAGGTCAAAACTTTTAAGGAACTATTACCAAAGGGAGAATATGAAGGTCTGGCCACTGACCCTGCCCGTGGGTTGGTGTTTGCGCTGTGCAAATCCTGTTCCGCAGACAAAAAGAAAGCGCAGACTTCCGGTTATATCTTCAAAATAAATGAAAGCGGAGATTTGGAAGCGAACGGAGGATTCACGTTGAATATTGAGCAGTTAAAACAAGTTGACCATAGTTTCTCTAAAACCTTCAAACCTTCTGCTCTGACAAAACGTATGTCAACAAATGAATGGTATATTCTTTCATCAGTAGATAAAGTGTTGGTCATCACAGATGACAAATGGAATGTAAAGTCTGTTTCTCCCTTAAGCCGCAAACAGCATGCACAGCCGGAAGGGATTGCATTTGATGCCGATGACAACTTGTATATCAGCAATGAGGCCGGCAATAAAGACAAAGCGATATTATATAAATTTGAACTGCTTAAATAATGAAATTTCAATCGCTTTTTTTGTTTCTTCTGCTGGCCGGTCCAGCTTTTGCTCAAAACGGACAGATTCGCAGCCGTTTGATTCTGATCGGGGATGGGGGAGAAATCAATCCGCAGCAAACTGCTTTGATTACTAAAGCGGCAGAACTTATTATTCCGGGCAAAACGACAACCCTCTTTCTGGGGGATAATATATATCCTACTGGTATGGCTTTACCCGGAAATCCAAAAGAAAAAGTAACCAAGGAAATTTTATCCTCCCAATTTTCACCTCTAAGACAGGCCGGCAGTCCTGTTTACTTTATTCCCGGAAATCACGATTGGGATAATATGGGTAAAGAAGGACTTGCAAAAATAAGGGCGCAGTGGAACTTTATAGCGGATCAACAGGATTCCTTATTAAAAGTCCTTCCTGCCAACGGATGTCCAGGACCCGTAGAGATTCCGGTCTCTGAAGATCTGGTTATTATCGCTTATGACAGTGAATATTGGTTATTTCCACACAAGAAATCAACAGTAGACATCGATTGCGAATGTGATTCTAAAACTGTTTTTCTGCAACAGCTTGATGAACTGTTATATGAAAACCGTTATAAAACCATTATAGTTGCCTCTCATCACCCCATGCGTACTTACGGACCACATGGCGGATATTTTTCAGTAAAACAACACCTCTTTCCTCTTACAGAAGGCTGGAAAAATCTTTACATTCCGCTACCTGTTGTCGGCTCACTCTATCCGCTCCTTCGTTCCACAGTATTCCAAAGCCCGGAGGATAAGCCGCATCCTGAATACACAGACCTTATTACAGAAGTGACTTCTGTATTCAAACAGTTTCCTAATACTATTTATGTTTCCGGACATGATCACGGGCTCCAACTCATTCAGGATAAAAACATTACACAGGTTGTCAGCGGAGCCGGATCACGTGCATCACATATTCACAAAGGAAAACACCTTTTGTACAAAGGAGAAAAAGAAGGCTTTGTAATTCTGGATCAACTCGAAGACAGAAATATAAAAATGACATATTATGTCTATGATAAAGATGAGGTAAAAGAATCATACACATATACCAAGCCTTATAAGGATATAAATATTATAGTAGACTCTTTACACAACATGACTGCCGGCCGGGATAGTGTCACTGTACGGGTCAATCCGAAATATGATGAGGCGAATACCCTACAACGCTTCTTCCTGGGTGAAAACTACCGAAAAGAATGGGCCGCCGAAACCAAACTGCCTGTATTACGCATGTCGGAACTACATGGCGGGTTAAAACCTACGAAAAGAGGCGGAGGAATGCAATCTATATCCCTCCGTCTGGAAGATGCACAGGGCAAAGAGTGGGCTCTTCGCTCTGTAAACAAACGGACAGAATCTCTTATTCCTGAAGAACTGCATCACACTTTTGTACAGAATGTTCTGGATGATGCAAACAGTGCCCAACATCCCTATTCCGCATTAATGATACCTCCTCTGGCAAAAGCAATAGATGTACCCGTAGCCAATCCCGTTATCGGGGTAGTCGCTCCGGATACCGCTTTAGGCGCTTATAATCTTTTATTTGCAAATCAAGTGGCCTTGCTGGAAGAGCGGGAGCCTTTGGGTAACTCTGACAACAGCATCAAAATGATGCAAAAGCTGCAAAATGACAATGACAATAAATTTAAGGCTAAAACATTTCTAAGAGCAAGAATGCTGGATGTCCTGATCAATGACTGGGACAGACATGAAGATCAGTGGAGGTGGTATGATGTAAATAAAGGCAAAAAAGATAAAGACCGTGACTATGTTTCTGTTCCCCGGGATCGTGACCAGGCATTGCGTGTCACTCAGGGATTTATTACATCCAACATTTATCAGCCTTTTATTATGCCCACTATGCAGGGATTCGGTCCCAAAATCCCCAGAATTCAATATTCAATGATCAAATCCCGATTTCTCAATGCACATCCTCAGGTACAATTGTCTTATGAAGA
The DNA here is from genome assembly GCF_002418355.1 of Sphingobacterium sp. UBA5789. Lineage (NCBI taxonomy): Bacteria > Pseudomonadati > Bacteroidota > Sphingobacteriia > Sphingobacteriales > Sphingobacteriaceae > Sphingobacterium > Sphingobacterium sp. UBA5789. The sequence continues at coordinate 4,295 of NZ_DIDX01000001.1, forward strand.
ATGGATGAAGGAAGCACATAAATTTTCGGATCAACTTACAGATGAGGTATTGACAGAGAGTGTCAGCAAGTTGCCCCAGTCTTCTATCACTATCCGTGGGGAAGCGATATTGCATGACCTGAAATCCCGCAGAGATGCCATGCCTGCAGCTATGGATAAATACTACCGCTTTATAAATAATATTGTTGACGTACATCTGAGTGATAAGAATGAAAAAGTACGGATTGAAGATGCTCCGGATAAAGCGTTAAGCATTAAAATAACCAAAATCAATAAAGAAGGCGAAGAGACTAAATTGCTTATGGACAAAATATTCTCACCGGACATGACCAAAGAAGTAAGAGTATATTTAGGTAAAGGTGCAGATTCCGTTTTTGTCAATACTTCCGACACAGATATAGGACTCCGGATTATAGGCAACTATGATAGCAAAGCATACGAGATACAACATTCCAACAAAACTATCAGACTATATGATAACAGTGCTTCTTCACATTTCTCCGGTGATATTGACCGTCTGCATGTGAAAAGCAGTAAAGATTCTGCTAATGTAGATTTTGTTCCCGTAAATTTATATAACACCTGGCTTCCTTTATTGACTGCAGGATATAATGCTGATGACGGAGTATTTTTGGGAGCAGGATTTAAATACACACAGCAGCGAGGCTTTCGCAAAACTCCGTTTTCTAACACCCAGGAATTCGGAATAGGAGGGGCGATCCGCACCGGAGCTTACCGTATCAAATATCGTGGTCAATGGAAAGAAGTATTTGGCAAAGCAGATCTGGTAGTCGAAGCGAATGCCAAAGCTCCGGACAATAGTCAGAATTTTTTCGGGATGGGTAATGACTCTGAATTTCATGAAGACACTTATGGCAGCAGGTATTACAGAGCCCGTTTTAATCTTTTTGAGATAAATTCACATTTACTCTGGAATCCCAGCCCTACTGTTACCTACAGCATTGGTCCTTCTTTTCAGGCTTATCATATGAATCCGGAAGAAAACAAAGACCGGTTTATTCTGACATCCAACGCTCTTCACTCTTACGACAGTCTTACCGTCTCCAAAGACAAGACTTTTATAGGACTTGCAGCGCATTTTATGAAGGACAATCGCAACAATCACTTAAATCCAACAGAAGGAGGGTATTTTTCTACCTCTCTCTCCGGATATACAGGTCTGAATAAATATTCCAGATCCTATGCACAGCTGACTGCCGAGATAGGGGTATACAAAAGTTTTTTACAGAAAGCTATTGTACTTGCCAACAGAACCGGTGCGGGATCCAATGTGGGGAAACCTGCCTTTTATCAGTCCCTGTTCCTAGGAGGACAGGGTAATCTCAGAGGATATCGCCAATACCGGTTTGCCGGAGATCAGTATTTTTATAATAATCTTGAAGCACGGATACGCGTACATCATATTAACAGTTATATTGCTCCCGGTGAAATTGGAGTACTGGGTCTTTATGATATTGGTAAGGTCTGGTCTGAAAACACTACAGATTCTTCTATGCATCAGGGCATTGGTGGTGGTGCTTATTACATTTTGGCTAAGATGCTGGCTTTGCAGTTTGTCATGGCCCACTCCACAGAAGGCTGGTATCCCTATTTTTCAATGGGTTTCCGTTTCTAAATATTAATGAGAGATTATGCAATCGTATTTAAAAGATATACACAGGAAAGAAGCCGGCTACTGGCCGGTTCTTAAAGAAGAACTCTCCTGCGACCCTTTTTTCAGTTATCTGGATAATATCGTCCAAAACTCTGATCCGCACAAACGTATTCTTCCTGAATTTGCTTTAAAAAGAATCAGAGAAGTTGAGCACAAAAACGGTAAGCTGACGTTGGATAATATGACCGCATATGATGAGGTTTTTCATCTGATTTACAACCTGACCGTATCCCTGATGGCTAACAATCAGGATACTCTATGGGGAATCGGACTTCCGGTCAGCAAAACGGTCGCTTATGGCACAGATGCACTTTACTCCTTCCTAGACAGAAATCTGGAAGAGGAAGATATGTCTGAAACGGCTTTTATTGTCCCGGAGATAGATCCCCAGATCCGCCATCTGTATGCATTGGTTTTACAGCGATTCTATGGATTTCCGAATACCGAAAAAGATAAGATTCTGTACACATTAAAGAATGAAGACGGAACGGTAAACAGCTATTATGATCTGATTACAGATTATACTTTTGTAGATATTCAGGTGCAAGGCGTCCTGCCTCCCATAGACTACACACAGTTAAAAGAACAGCGAAATCCAGCAAACACGGACTGGTCTCAGCTCAGCAAGGTGCTTGATATTACTAAATTTGAGTTTTCAGGATTCACGCTTTTGACTTTTCAGAATGTCACTGAAGAACGCGTCACACAGCATATCAAGTCTATGATGACCAACTTGTCTCTTTACGAGACAAATCATTATTTTCAAAAGCTTGATCAGTTTATTAAAATACTTCTTGGTGTTTCTGAAGTACAATTCAGTCTTTTCCCTCTTTTCCATCTTAATGGCTCACCTGTGGTCAATTCAGACTTCACACATAAAAGTGTATTGTTCGGGCAGCTACAGAATATCTTCAGGGAGGAGAGTCCTAATTTTATCTACGAATATCTGCATTCTCCCTTTTCCATTGTCTATAATCTCGTGGATGGTATGATCGATTCGGAGTCTATGCTGACCAATGCACTTCAGCAGATAGGGATAACTTCGTATTTAGGCCTGCCGCTATATTACAACAATACGCTCTCTGGTGTATTGGAGATCTATTCTACCAATGGAAAAATGCTGGATAAAAGCATCCTGCCAAGACTTCGTCATATAGCGACACTGCTTTCTCAGTTGTCTTTTGATCTCTCTCTGGAATTTAAAAACAGACTTGACAAAGTCATTACGGAACAGTTTACTGCTTTACAGCCGGCGGTACAATGGAAATTTAATCAGGTTGCAGCCAAATACCTTGGAGATCTTGCTGCTAATGTCCCGAATTCAAAAATACAAGACATTTATTTCAGAGATGTATATCCGCTCTATGGTGCAATAGATGTCAGAGATTCTTCTGTTCTGAGAAGTAAGGCCGTACAGCGCGATTTTAATCTGCAACATCAGCAACTGGAAGAACTGCTTCTAAAGATTCAGGATATAGATGATTCGCCGGCAGTCCGTGCATTTAGAGATAAAATGCAACAATCCGGAAAGCTATTTTCTACGCTACCCTTTGATGAGGCACTCCTTAAGATTGTAGAGTTTTTCAGAAAAGACCTTAATCAGTTTTTTGAGGAGGTGAGGCATCATAATGCCGGAACAAATGCACTTATCACATCTTACGAAAATCAGATAAGTTGTAACGAGATACACAACGATTGTTTTCAGAATGAATTTGAGATTTCCTTGCAACAGCTTAATGCTGTCATCAGTCAGGAACTCGATGTTCTTAATGCCTTTGTACAGGGCAACTATCCTTCTTACTTTGAAAAGTTCAGAACGGATGGCATAGAGTACGATATCTTTGTCGGTGAATCCATTACCCCTTTACAGCCATTTGACTCCAGGATTATCCGGATATTTCGTCTTCAGCAACTTATCACCATGGCAAGAATCGGTATTTTAGTGCATCATATGCAGCCTGAATTAAAAATACCGTTACAGACCACACAGCTGATTTTTGTCAATCCTACCAATATTGACATCAGCTTCCGCAGTGATGAAAGAAGATTTGATGTAGAAGGATCTTATAACATCCGGTATCAGATCATAAAAAAACGAATAGATAAAATACGGATCAGACATTCACTCGAGCGCCTTACACAACCGGATAAAATTGCAATCGTATATTTTTCTCAGGAAATGGCCTCAGAATTGCGTGAAAGCATACAATCTTTACAGGCGACTCATCTACTGCTGCCAGGTATTGAGGAATTAGATTTGGAGGAAGTGCAGGGAGTGGAAGGTCTGAGAGCAATACGAGTAGGTATAAATCTGGATAGTCCTGTTAAAAAATAAACGTTCTTCCTTACATAGCTACGCAAATTTGTTTATAATTGAATTCAAATTATTCAGATGACAGACGCCAACTACATATATTACAGTGACCTGGTCGGAACGATGTTTTTTGCTATATCCGGAGCAATGGCAGCCAACAGAAAAAACATCGATATGTTTGGTGCTACTTTTCTGGGATTTGTTACCGCTATCGGAGGGGGATCACTCCGGGATATTTTTCTTAACCTGCGTCCTGTATGGGTCAATGACGGAAACTACCTTGTAGCCATTCTGATCGGTGTCAGCATCGCACTCCTTGCAAATGAGCGCCTTGACAAATACGCACGTACACTTTCTTTATTTGATGCTATAGGTATTGGTTTTTTCACCATTGTAGGTGTACAAAAATCTCTGATCTATGACAGCAGTACCATTGCGGCAGTTGTATTTGGTATGTTTACCGCAGTTTTAGGGGGAGTTATACGAGATACGCTGATGAACGAGACCCCACTTATATTCCGAAAAGAGATCTATGCTACGGCCTGTCTTGCGGGAGCTATTACTTTTATCCTGCTGCGAAACACAGGGCTCAATAATTCGTGGTGTGCATTTATCGGTGCTGCAGTTGTATTTATTGTCCGTATTGTTTCTATCAAATACCGGCTTTTTCTTCCTGCAGTGGGCGAATACAAAAAACGTTAAGGAATAAATCCTTAACGTTTTTTCTTTTCAAACGGAAATTTCATTTTATATCCGACTCTGATCAGTCCTTTAGATATTGCATCCAGTTTTCCTTTAAGCATCGCCTTTTTCAATGGCCCCAGTTTATCTGTAAAAAGTTTCCCTTCCAAATGATCATATTCGTGCTGAACAATACGTGCAGCCAGACCAGAAAGTTCGATTTCATGCTCTTCAAAATTTTCATCCAGATAATTAATGACCACATTAGAAGGGCGAAATACCTCTTCATTGATATCCGGAATACTCAGGCAACCTTCATTAAATCCCCATTTCTCTCCTGTTTCCTCCACGATAATCGGGTTAATAAAGACCTTTTTGAAATCTTTCAATGACTTATCTTCATCATCGTCCTCTGCAAACGGAGATGCATCTATCACAAATACCCTGATCGGCAAACCGATCTGAGGTGCTGCCAGACCGACTCCATGAGCTGCATACATGGTATCATACATATTGGCGATCAGTTCTTTGATCTCCGGGTAATCTTCATCTATCTCTTGTGTCTTTTTTCTCAAGACCGGATCTCCGTACGCAACGATTGGCAGTTTCATCTTATTAAATTTTGTGGGTACAAAGTTACCAATATTTTTTATGACCCAAATATCAGGAAGCTTTTATTTAATCCGATTGTATCCTTTACTTTTGTACTTTGACCCTAAGTACATATGTCCGACGCAGAGCAGATTCAATACTTCATGCAACAACTTGTTATCTCTACAGGAAAGGAACTCCGTTTAGAGAACTGTAAGACCGACATATCTCTTATTACGGGGCCGGACTTCAGTTATCAGATTTACATCTACCTGGCTGGAGCAACAGAACGAATTAAAGAGCCGGCACATCCCACCCATAATATTCATCTGGATATAGACCAGCTGGCGAGAGATGAGCAAAAGATCATCGACCGTATCCGGACACTGGCCGGAAAGGGGAAGCGCATTTATGCACGCAATACCGTAGCAGCACGTATAGATAAACGGATTTCGATGGCTTTTCAGGAAGAATTTCACCTGCAGGATGCAATGCCCGGAAAATACCGATATGGATTGTTCGCTGACGGAGAACTGATTTCTATAGCTGTTTTTTCGGGTGGTCGCCGCATGCATGACAAACCTGAAGGCTATCGCTCCTTTGAACTGATACGGTTCTGCCACAAGCAACCCTATATTGTGATCGGCGGTATCAGCAAGCTGATCCGTGCTTTTCAACAGGATTTTAATCCCGGGGATATTATGACCTATACAGATCTGGATTGGGCGCAGGAATCAAGTCTCGAACGTATCGGTTTTGAAAAGCGCTCTACCATTCCGGCACAAAAATATTGGATAGCAGACCAGAAAAGGTATTTTCTCTCCGAAAATATGGAAGATACTATCATCCGTACTTATCCAACAGGCTATCTCAAGTATAATAGTGGAAGTGCCAAATTGGTACTAACATTATGAAAGAAGTCCTGTATTGTGTATATTTAACACTATAAACTTAAGTTTTAAAACGCTAAAAGAGATGAAACGTAAACTACGCATGGGCATGGTGGGCGGAGGCAAAGATGCCTTTATTGGTGCTGTTCACCGCATAGCCGCATTTATGGACGGAAAGATAGAATTGGTTTGTGGAGCCTTTAGTATTGATCCGCAGATTTCCAGAGAATCCGGAGAGCAACTATTTGTTTCCCCAGACCGCATTTATGAAAATTATGAAGAAATGATTGCCAAAGAAGCCGCTTTACCGGAAGGTGAGCGTATGGATTTTGTCACCATTGTTACCCCTAATTTTTTACACTTCGGTCCGGCAAAGCTGGCTTTGGAAAATGGATTTGATGTGGTAGTGGAAAAACCGATGACTGTTTCTCTGGAAGAAGCGCAGGAACTAAAATCTATTGTAGAAAGTACAGGCAGAACATTATGCCTTACGCATACATATTCCGGCTATCCGATGGTCAAACAGGCCAAAGCGATGGTGAGAGAAGGACATTTCGGTAAAATCCGGAAGATTGTGGTAGAATATCCTCAGGGATGGCTGAGCCGTCTTTCTGAACGGGAAGGGAATGCAGGAGCAGCCTGGCGTGCAGATCCGAAGCGCTCTGGCAAATCATTGGTCATGGGCGATATCGGTACACATGCTGCACACCTGGCAGAATACGTTTCGGGATTGAAGATCACCGAACTGTGTGCTGACCTGACCACTTTCGTAGAAGGCCGCTTACTGGATGATGATGGCTCCGTATTACTGCGATTTGAAGACGGCGCTAAAGGCGTTCTGATGGCTTCTCAAATATCGGCAGGAGAGGAGAATGCAGTACGTATCCGTATCTACGGAGAAAAAGGAGGGCTTGAGTGGGCAAATGAAGATCCGAACAACCTTATTATAAAAATGCTGGATCAGCCCCGTCAGCTTTACCGCACAGGTAATGCATATGCAGCTCCCTATACATTAAGTTCATTTGCGACGCACAATACCCGTATTCCGGCAGGTCATCCAGAAGGATTACTGGAATCCTTTGCAAACATATACCGTAATTTTGCGCTGACAGTATCTGCGAAGCGTGAAGGCCTCACTCCGTCTGCTGAATCATTGGATTTTCCAAATGTACAGGATGGTGTAAGAGGTATGGCTTTTATTGAGACTGTCGTTCAGAATAATGAAGGTAACGAAAAATGGACTAAATTTGTCGTGTGATAAACCGACAAGATTCCTTACATTTTTCATCGGAGCAATCTGATGTTCCGATGAAAAATGTAATTATTATACTTGGCCCTACAGCCTCCGGCAAAACGGCTTTGGCTGTTGCATTGGCTAAAAAAACAAATGGGGCTATTATCAGTGCAGATTCCCGTCAGGTATACAGACAGATGGATATCGGCACGGGTAAGGACCTGAAAGAATACGAAGATATTCCCTATTATCTGATTGATATATGCGAGCCCGGAGAAAAATATAATCTCTCTGATTTTCAGCATGATTTTCAAAAAGCTTATTTTGATATTGTCAAAAGCGGAAAGCAGCCTATACTTTGCGGGGGCACAGGTTTGTATATTCAATCTGTCATTCAGGAAAAACCATACAGCCATGTCCCTGTTAACCCCGAATTACGGGAAGAATTGGAGACCTTATCCCGGGAAGAATTACAAATCCGGTTAGATCAGCAAACAATTCCTCCGGATCTCAAGATTGATAACAGCACCCGAAAACGCATGATCCGGGGATTAGAAATCCTGGCTGGCTTAGATAAATATGAGCGAACAGCAGAGCCTGTTTCCATCCCCTTTACTTACCAGGCATTTGGTATCGATCCTCCGGTAGAGATCCGGAGAACGAAAATATCTCAGCGACTGAAACAACGTATTGATCAGGGATTGGTAGAAGAGGTAGAGCATCTCTTGTCACACGGTGTTACGCATGATGATCTGCAATATTATGGATTGGAGTATAAGTATATTTCCTATTATCTTTCAGGGGATCTGAACAGGGAAGCCTGCTTTACCAAATTAGAAACTGAGATACATCGCTATGCTAAAAGACAGATGACTTACTTTCGCAAAATGGAAAAAGATAATGTACAGATTCACTGGCTGGAACAGGGCAGTACAGCACAGATGTGCAGAGAAATATTAAACATAAAAAAAGGGTAGTGAACACTACCCCTTTTTAGAATATCTTATAACTTGATTTCCTCATCCTTCGCATTGAAGAAATGGAATTCTGTTAAGCTATATGAAGAGACGGCTTTTACTTTGATCCACCTTCCAAACTTCATAAACCATTTTATTCTTTTTGATACAAAACCAGACTTAATGTAGGCTTCTATATAAGGATGTACACATAGTGTTATTCCCTTATCGTTTTGTTCCTGCAGAATAAAACTCAAATTGCTTTCAATATCGTCCATTAGTACGATACTGGATCGGATTTCGCCCGTACCGTTACAGGTCGGACATTTTTCATTAGTCACTACGCTCATTTCCGGGCGTACACGTTGCCGTGTGATCTGTACCAATCCAAATTTACTTGGTGGTAATATCGTATGACGGGCACGATCGGCCTGCATACATTCGCGTAAGTAAGTAAATAATTCCTTACGATTAGTTGGCTTGTGCATATCGATAAAATCGATGACCACTATACCGCCCATATCCCGCAAACGCAATTGCCTTGCTATTTCGCGCGCCGCTTCCTTATTGACCAGCAACGCATTGTCTTCTTGATTTTCTTTATTGGCTGTCCGGTTACCGCTGTTTACATCAACAACGTGCAAGGCTTCAGTATGCTCAATTACCAGATAAGCACCACCCTGCAAATTGACCGTCTTGCCAAAAGAGGCCTTAATTTGTTTTTCTACTCCGAAGTGATCGAAGATAGGTTCTTTATGTTTATAAAGTTTGACTATCTTTTCCAGATCCGGAGAAATCTCCTGCACATACGACTTTGTTTCTTCGTATATAACAGGATCATTAACATATATATGCGTAAACTCATCCGTCAGGATATCGCGTAAAATGGTAGAAGCTCTATCCATCTCACCCAACACTTTCTGGGGTGGTTCTGCAGTTCTAAGGCGTTTGGTAAATAATTCCCATTTCGAAATCAGGTCTAACAAGTCTTTTTGCAACTCTTCAACCCCTTTACCTTCAGAAACAGTCCGAATAATTACTCCAAAGTTGGCAGGTTTGATTCCTTCCACTACTTTTTTGAGGCGTGTACGTTCGGCGCTTCCTTTGATTCGTTTCGAAATAGAAACTGTACTCGAGAAAGGGACTAATACTACAAATCTTCCGGCGATGGATAAATCCGAACTCAACCGCGGTCCTTTTGTAGAGATAGGCTCTTTGGCTATCTGAACAGGTAGTAACAGATTCCGGCTCAAGATATCCGAAATTTTACCTGCCTTATCGATGTCCTTTTCTAGTTTTAAACTATTGAGCAGTTTCTCTTGATAACTGCCATTCTTTACTATACGGGTTAGCTTGAGTAACGACTGCACCTGCGGACCGAGGTCCAGATAGTGCAGAAATGCATCCTTTTCGTAACCTACATCTACGAAAGCTGCATTGAGACCAGGCATGATCTTCTTTATTCTTCCCAGGTAAATATCACCGACGGAAAAATTGTTGTTTGCCTGTTCCTTGTTTAGTTCAACAAGCTGTTTATCCTGTAGTAAAGCAATAGTTACCCCTTTGTCAGGGGTAGAATCGATAATTAATTCCTTTACCAACAGCTACATATTTGGGATGCCTTCCTGTCCGAACTCCGTCCGGGCGGGCACCGATGAAACATAATTCCCGTTTAATGAAAAAATACAATCGATGGATCCACGATTGCAGATCCATCGATTGTACTCTGTTATTTCAGTTAGCAATATGCATTAATAACCGTCATAACCCCACAAGCTTATTTTTTCTTGTGTCTATTTTTTCTTAAACGTTTTTTACGTTTGTGAGTAGCCATTTTGTGTCTTTTTCTTTTTTTTCCGCTTGGCATAGCTTTAATGTTTTTAAATGATTATAAAATAATATGTTACTTGCTTAATTCTTCGATACGTTTATCGATGAATTGAGAGAGTGAAGGATCAGATGCCAGTTCTTTGCTTTTTTGAAAAGCAGCGATAGCATCACTCTTCATCCCAATGTTTTCATAGCCTGTGGCTAAATAAAAGTATGACTCCGCATCGGGTTTCTGTTCGATAACCGTTTTGAAACGATCGATTGCTTTATCAAATTGGCGGGACTGCAGTGAAAACAATCCCAGTGTTTTGTTTGCTTCTACGTTTTTTGGTTCTTTTGCCACGACTTCACGCAATATCGCAATACCGGCCATAGGATTATTCGTACCCGTTACCATGGCAGCCCCCAAACCTGTCTTCGCATCCAGACTGGACGCATCAAGTTTAGTTGCTTCTTCAAATGCATGAATTGCATTTTGATTCAGTGCCGAAGCTAATACGGTGTCCTGTAAATTTGTATAGGCGGCGCGATAAGCCTGTCCAGCTTTCAACCAATACTCAAATTTAGGAGAAATTTTTGCCATTTCCTCATAAATTAATGCCTGAGGAGCAGGTTTTGCTACGTCATCCCATTTTTGAGCAAGCTGCTGGTAAAGTGCAATTTTATCTTCACCCGAAGCTTTACTTACTTTAGATTCCAGATCTGCGATATCCTGAATCAGATTAGCATCTAATCCTTGTTTGGATGCCTGTGAGATCGCATCTAAATTAACGACAGAAGAAGCCTCAGTACCTTTGGTACTTGTAGCTTCTTCCTTACCATCTACCAGACCTTTTATTGGCTGCGCCAATAGGGCTCCTACAAGGAGAACTACTAAGGCAATAACAACAATTTGCTTGGTCTTTTGCATGATGAAATTATTTCGTTGAATTATTTATTCCCGTTTTTTACCTTCTCAACAAACACTTTTGCAGGTTTGAAACTTGGAACGAAGTGCTCAGGAATAATGATTGCTGTGTTTTTCGAAATGTTTCTTGCAGTTTTTTCAGCTCTTTTTTTCACTACGAAGCTACCGAAACCTCTTACATAAACATTTTCTCCGCCGATCATGGAGTTCTTCACTACTTTGAAGAATGCCTCTACTGTTTCTTGTACATCTACTTTCTCTAAACCCGTTTTGTTAGAGATCTCTGCGATAATTTCTGCTTTAGTCATATCTGTTTTTACTGTATTATTTTGTATTTCAACCCTTAAGCACACAGCACTTTGGGGACGCAAAGGTATTGCTTTAAAACGAGCTTTGGAAATTATTTCTGCGTTTTTTAATGAAAATGACAACAAAAATGCATCATTAACAAGTATTTATCCCCAACCGACTCCTGTTTTCAATCGTAAACGAACGACAAAAGTACAACTTTTTACCTTGAATATCAAAGAGTTATTTTGTAAAATTATCTTTCCACGTGAAACCCAAAAGTTGCAAATTTTATGCGTAAAACTTAAACGTTTTCGCAAATTCATATGCTTCAAACCTCCCTTTGCCCGCTTTCATTTCTTATTTTTAGACTTTATATCCTATTTATGAGACAATACCTGCTGTTAGTTTACATGATCTTTGCGTCTATGCAATTCAATACCGCACAAGAGAGCATACGCCTGAATGAAAACTGGGACTTTGTGCGAAATGATCTGGGCAATATCTGGGAAGCGATCCGGCCATATAGTCCGGGATCTTCCGAAAGTGTTCCTATCTGGCAGAAAATTACGTTACCTCATTGCTATAATGCAACAGATGCCGTCGCTCCATTTGAAAACTATTATCAGGGACCAGCCTGGTACCGCAGTACACTGGCTATCCGCAATCCTTATCCCAATGGTCGCACACTTTTACATTTTGAAGGTGCAGGACAAAAAACAAAAGTCTATCTCTATGATCAGTTGGTTGGAGAACATGTAGGCGGATATGACGAATGGACTGTCGACATCACCGATGCTGTAAAAGCTTTTGAGAAAAACCCTGCATTTCAAAAACAATATAAGGGTCGTCATCCGCTGGTCATTCGTACAGATAATTCCAGAGACACGGAAATGATACCATCAGATTTGTCGGATTTCAATGTATATGGCGGAATATACCGCTATCTCAATCTGATGTATCTTCCTGCCGTCGCAATCGAGAAGGTATTTGTGACACCAACCTATGACCTCTCCGGCAAATCAGCAAATATTGCCGTTTCCCTTCGGCTATATCCGCAAACGGATCAGGCTAATGGAGATATTACAGTAGAACTGACCGCTCCTGATGGAAAGACGGTCTATAAGCATACAAGCAATCAAAGGCTGAGCACTGAAATTACACTCCCCGCAATCAGACTACAAAAACCGGAACTGTGGTCACCTGATCAACCCAACCGCTATACTTTACATATACAGGGCAACTATAACGGGCAGACTTTCCTTCATAGCACAGCTATCGGAATCCGCCATTTTGAATTCACAGACAACGGCCCTTTCCGGCTCAACGGTGAGCGTCTTCTCCTGAGAGGAACGCACCGCCACGAAGATCACGCCGGAGTAGGAGCTGCTATGACTGAAGAGATGATGCTGCAGGAAATGAAAATGATGAAAGAGATGGGAGTTAACTTTATCCGTCTCGGACATTATCAGCAGTCCCGTATTATTCTCAATGCCTGTGACAGTCTGGGCATATTGGTCTGGGAAGAGATTCCCTGGTGCAGAGGTGGTCTTGGCGGACCGGTCTACCAGGAACAGGCCAAACGTATGCTTCGCAATATGATAGAACAGCATTACAACCACCCAAGCATTATTCTTTGGGGGATGGGAAATGAAAATGACTGGCCGAATGACTTTCCCACATTTGACAAACAGCAGATCAGAGCTTTTATGCAGGAACTGCACAACCTGTCTCATCGTCTGGATAATACCCGTAAGACGGCCATCCGCCGCTGTGACTTCTGTAAGGATATTGTAGATGTCTATTCTCCGTCTATATGGGCGGGATGGTACAGGGGTCAGTATACCGACTATAAATCTGTATCCGAGGCCGAATTCAAACAAGTTCCCCATTTTATTCATGCAGAGTGGGGAGGTGACAGCCATGCCCGAAGACACGATGAAAATCCGGACAACGGGCTTACCAAACTTACATCAAGCACTTCTGCGGATGAACGCGCAGGAGATGCTTCTCTATACGGAGGCGCAACCAGGGCATCCAAAGATGGAAACTGGAGTGAAAGCTACATCTGCAATCTGATAGACTGGCACCTCAAAGAACAGGAACATATGCCGTGGCTAACCGGATCTGCATACTGGCCTTTCAAAGATTTTTCCACTCCTGTACGGCCGGATAATCCGGTACCTTATGTAAATCAGAAAGGTGTCGTAGAGCGGGATTTTACAAAAAAAGAGTCTTATTATGTTTTTCAGTCTTACTGGACCAAAGATCTAATGGCTCATATATACGGACACTCCTGGCCCATTCGCTGGGGAGAGGCCGATGAACAGAAAATGATCAAGGTCTATTCCAATGCGGATGAAGCCGAATTATTTTTCAACGGAAAAAGTCTGGGCACGAAAAAACGGAACTCCGCAGATTTTCCCGCAGCAGGACTACGCTGGAACACCATTTTCCGCGAAGGGGAAAATCATATCCGGGTAATTGCTAAGAAAGGGAAACAGACTGTGACAGATGAGATCAATCAATTTTACCAAACAAAAAAATGGAGTAAACCCGCCAGTATCACAACCAGAACCAGCAATCTCTCCAATGATGAAGTAGTCGTAGATGTACAATTGACGGATGCCGAGGGTACAGCATGTCTGGACGCAAAAGACTATGTTCTTTTTGAACTGGCCGGAGATGGAATATTAGTTCAGGATCAGGGAACTTCTTCAGGCTCCCGCTACTTACAGGCTTTTAATGGACGTGCTATGATTAAGATCCGCAAAAATAAAGGTTCCAGTGTTCTTGCAGTCAAAGTCAAAGGACTGGAAACTGCATTTTTAACACTTAAGTAGCAGTATACAGACAACATCTGCAGGAACTAAGACAACATTATGGCTGATCTGTAAACTCGTTTATATGATCAGCCAGTTGGTGTAGATCCGCTGCTGTATGGTGACTACAGATTACAATTCTGTTCAGCAAAGGATCCGTTGCCAGCGGATATGGAAAACTGGATACTACAAATCCGCTCTGCAACAGAACGTGATATAACTCCACCCTGGCTGAGGTAAACACAGCAAAACCGGAAGTATGAGAAAGTCTGTCTCCTGTCAGTTGGTCAAATAAAGCAATATTCTGCTGCAGTTGATCAAACTGCCTGTGATAAATTTCTTCGCCATGCAATAAGGCATACATCGATGCCGGAGAGCTGGGTGAAGCACCTGTATAGAATGTTGAAGACCGCAATGCTGCGATACGTTGAGGGGAACCAAAGATCACACCCGCATCTGTTCCCATTCCTTTGGCCAGGGATGCCAATAAAATGACTTCCAGATTGTCCTGTACAAGCTCTTCAACGGCTACAGATGGTCGATTGCGGTTTATCACACCTATACCATGCGAGTCATCCAGTATAAGAATTACTTTTTTATCCGGGTCAATGCCCCTGAAAGCTTTAAAATCATATCGCTCCGGCTTCATATTATCCAGCGTATTGCTGATGAGGACGAAAACCTTTTGTTCTGAGTCGTTGATATAAGTAACTGTTTCCGTTACCCAATCCGGGAATTCACCCTGGGTACCGGGATTGTCGGACAGCCAGAGTGCCGGATGGCTATTCGGCGCATAGATGAGTTCTCCTTCTCCCGCCAGATTTTTGACTACCATCTGCGCGGCCAGATATCCGCCGGAAACCAGAATTGCATCTTCAAATCTGAATCTCCGCGATATGGCTTTCTCCGCCTCATCAAAGATTCCAAGCTGTACATTATTATTGCGGGAAGTCCCGTTATTCAACCCCAGCTTTCTTACACCTGTTATAAACAATTCCATATATGCCGGATCATTCAGCAGACTCAGATATGCTGTTCCCCCGAAAAAGAGGTACTCCTTGTCATGAAGCTGTATTTTACGTCCTGTGGGTTGATTCAACTGTCTAAATTCATCCATGTTTCGGAATAGGGTTTACGAGGCCAATTCTGTGCTGATAATGTGTCAAATATACATCATTATTTAAATTTTAATGCTTCCAAAGCCCCCTAATCCCATATTTACAGAGATATGCTGTAGCATTTCCAAAAAAATAACCGTTATATTCGCAAACCTTTAATTAACAGATAAAAAAATACTGAATTTATGAACATCTTCAAACTTTATGCAGCTGCGTTGTCATTAATGATTATCTCTTTTACAAATAGTTTACAGGCGCAGATCAAATGGGGAGCCAGAGCAGGAGTTAATTTTACCGCACTCAATGCTACAAATGAACAGGAAAGTGAACTCGAAACTAAGTACGTCACACGCTTCTCCATCGGCATCAGCGCAGATATTCCTGTCATAAGTGACTTTTATGTACAGCCTTCTCTATTATATTCCGGAAAAGGATATAAAGCCGATGCCGGATCTATAGGTTTCAGCAAAGGATTTAATGCAAATGTATCGTATCTCGAACTTCCTGTGCATATTCTTTACAAACCAAAGGTTGGACCTGGAAGTCTTATTCTGGGGGTAGGTCCTTATCTTGCCTATGGTACAGGAGGGAAATGGAAAACTGACGAAACCGTATTGATAGGGGACATTATGATCGACAATAAAGGCGATATAAAATTTAAAAATGATGGCTCTGCTGCCGATTATGGCACTTATATCTATGGAAAACCCTGGGATTACGGAACAAGTGCTGTAATTGGATATGATCTTTTCAATACCTATACATTCCAGCTGAACGCAGAATGGGGTATGGCCAATCTGGAACCGAAATGGGGATCATACAAGCCTAAAGGAGAACGAAAAAACAAAGGCTTTGGCATATCCGTCGGATATAAATTTTAAATATAAAAGCCTTCCACTGATTTAGGTGGAAGGCTTTTAGTTTATTTGCAATTGCAATAGCTTCGGTCTACATACATTTTATTGCCATTGGAGTTTTTATAATAACATCCGCCCTTCGGGCCATCGTACAGTCTGTTTCCGTTGTAGGTACAACTTCCGGCACCAGTTGAAAGGTTTTCTACCTCAGATTTTGTACATGCCAATAATGAACTTAAAACAACCAAAATTAATACTATCTTTTTCATAGGCACGAAAATACTGCCTACTCAGAACCGGCAAAAAGGGTTTCCCGTAAAGGGTTAACCTTTGATTTTTTTATATATTTACTCCTTAACTATAAATTATGAAAAACTACTACACTATTCTTCTTCTGTTATTAGTAACGACTTTTTCCTCTTGCTCCAAAAATGAAGCTTCCCCTCCCCATGGTATGATTGATATTGCAGCGACTTTAACTAATGGCGATAAAGTCATAACCGGAGATGAGTATATATTTTGTGATATAGCTGTTATTCCTATTAAAGATTTTCCAAAAGAGATAAACAAGAATACAGTGTACCATATTTTTTCTGACATGCCTAAACACGTAAAATATGCGACGAAAGACTTTACAAAGGCCGTCCCTTCCGGAGATTATACGATTCTGGTTCAAGTCATTGGCGCATCCGACAATTACAAATCATTGATTGGGACATATTCTTATAAAAGGGCCTCAATATCTGAAGACAGTCCCTTCAAAGATTCTGTAAAATTTGATCTAAATAACAGGAGTGATTTTCACCCCTGGAAGTAGATTCTATATACTATGATAGATGAACAGACTCATACTTCCTGCTTCTGTATAAACTGATATTAATCATTATCAATTTTTATATCTTCGCAAAATCAAACTATTAACCATCAATGAAAAAATTTTTTATCACAACATTTATGGCGATAACTTTCGCCGGCACCTCTTTTGCGCAAACAAATACGGATGTTGAAGCTCAGGTAGAGAATCACCAATTTGCTTATAATTTACTAACCAATCTTTCGTACGAAAAGGGTATTGGAAAAAAAACTACATTACGTTTATCGGGCCCTATAGCAGGAGGCGTTTTATACAGAAGTTCATCCATAACAATTAACGACTACCATTATGAAGATTCAGAATGGGGTTATGTCATCCGTCCTGCGCTTGATGTGCAAGTCAGACATTATTACGATTTAAACAAAAGGCTTAGAAAAGGAAAAAAAGTAGCACATAACTCCGGAAATTATATTGCCGGAGTAGTTGCAGCGGGCGGTCCGTCCATACTGAAAAGTGACAATGTATATGTGCCTGATTTCTTTATGGCAGTGGGTGCTATGTGGGGAATTCAGCGGAACTATGGAGAGCGTTTCATGATGAATGTAGGCATCGGTCCCGGAGTAAGTTTTTATGATGGTATAAGTGAATTTACTTTTGTAGGTGGTGTAACACTTGGCTTTAGATTAGGGAAATAAAAGGTCTCATTCCAATAAAGGGTTTATCATCCTTTGTCATAATATAAGGTATAAACTTGAAACTTTATAGACTTGAAAAAGGCCGCTTTACGAAAATGTAAAACGGCTTTTTCAGAAAGTGACCCCGCTGAGGCTCGAACTCAGGACCCACAGATTAAGAGTCTGTTGCTCTACCAACTGAGCTACGAAGTCAGATTTGCCCAAGGGCTATAAACAAAGTTACAGTTGTAAGCCAATAAATTAAATCCTTTAAAATTTTTAAGCTAAGATTATAGCGTATAATTTCTAAATTTTGGAGATTCTTTGTTACAAAAATTACATAAGAACATCCTATATCTTATTTGACAGCCATTGATTAAATTTATTACGAGAACGCTGCTAGAACAGAAAATATATTAGCCCTACAAATATCAAATTCAAAAGATCTAAAAGATCATAAGTCTATATCAAAATTGGCAAACAGAAGTACAAGGAGTATACAAGAATCAAATCTGGATTAGAAATAAAACCTAATTCCTGTAATTCTCCAATAGGACGAGATCAAGCATTAAAAACCCTTACATACGAATTTCGTAAAGCAATTGAATTTGGCAAATCCCCAATTGTCCATAACATCATTAAAATCCCTACAGTTAGCAATACTCTTCTTAAGGACCTTATAGACATTGCTATTAATAACAAGAAAAATGCAAACTTGTCTATCAGATATGTTAAGAATTTGGAACGACTTGCTAAAAGATTAAAATCCTTCTTAACAGAAATTGAACTATCTGGTAGCATTCAACAATCTACAACGTTATAGAGTCCAAGAATTTATGAATCATTAGCAAAGTTATACCCAAGAACTGCTAATTTTGTAGTGGTCGTTTGTATTGACGAATACAGCACTTTTAACAATAGAGTTTTCCAATACATGAAAAAGAAAGGAGGAATAGACGAACAAATCATCAATTTTCCAGATCGGAATGATTTATCGGCGCTATCGGATCAAAGTATACTATTGAAACGCTTACTTTTATAAAATATCTGCTGTTGTTATAATGCCATAGTCAGCTTTTAAAAAATAAAATTTCCAGCAACTATCAACACATCACTCGAAACTTGTGAAGGTTTCAGCGAGTGTTGGATTTAGCCAGAAATTAAATGTTTAGTTTTGTGTAGACTATACTACATTCTATGCTTTATTCAACGGTTATTTTTCTGATTAGCCTTTTTCATCATAGGCCCCAGAGCTGTTGATCTTCCTATCAATCGCTTTGTTAATTTTCGATATTTTCTATTACTAAATTTTATAATATACTTTAGGATAATGTTTTTAACCCCACTCTCCTTTAGTCTATTCTGAACCTTAATGGCAACTTGAAATTGATTGTCTCGCAATTTAATGAGCTGCTTATTTATGTCTTCAATCCATAATTTGCGTTTCTTGTTTAGTTTAGCTTGCACCTTTAGAGGTAAATCGTTAAAATAAGTTTCTACAGAATCATCCAGTTCCTGAATAGTATTTTTATTAAATCGATATATTAAATCATTGTAAAAACTATATACCTTTTGTAGTTTAAAGGATTTTTTCTCTTCTAAGCAATCGGTAATTAATGTCTCAATAATTTCCAAACACTCAAATAAAAAACTATGAAATGTTAAAATATAATTCGCATAAGCTGTCGCTAGCAATTCATAATTATGATTTTGTAAATAAGTTAGTACAACGTTTGTATTAGTCTTATTCCTATAAAGTTCAAAATACTCCTTTTCCGCTTCTACAAAACTGGAAAAAGACTTGATATTAGGTGTATTATTGTCAACTTCTATAAGGAAATACCTATGATTAGTCTTTGCTTCCAATGTCAACCATTGTTTGCGTAC
Organism: Sphingobacterium sp. UBA5789; assembly: GCF_002418355.1. Lineage (NCBI taxonomy): Bacteria > Pseudomonadati > Bacteroidota > Sphingobacteriia > Sphingobacteriales > Sphingobacteriaceae > Sphingobacterium > Sphingobacterium sp. UBA5789. The sequence continues at coordinate 23,833 of NZ_DIDX01000001.1, forward strand.
AATAAGATAATTTTTTGAAAAAACTTCACTTAGTTTTTCAAAATAATTTTTTTCTCTTAAGATTTCGAATATTTTATATTTCTCTTGGATCGTTAATTCTGAAGTATTAGATAATAATCCATGGAATTCTAATAAAGTTTTATCATCGCCTATTTCTTTAATTCTTGTATTAAAAAGAAGGTCGGTGATTTCAACTAAAGTTGCCCAATTATGGTTTTTGAGTGTTCTTAATTGAACCTCTACGATAATATTACTTGAACTATGTTTTAAGTACAAATGAATCGATTTATACCCATCTGGTTGCGGCGTCTCGATGTAATCATTTATTTTAACAATTTCAATTTCTGATTTTGCTCTTATTTTTTCTATAGTTTTATAAACTTCGTCCTCATTCCTTAAAATTATTCTACACCCTGCAATATCCCACATCCTACTAAATCTCATATCTGGATAACGATCTAGCTTATTAATTATTGATTCAAATCTTTTAATTCTATATGTTGCAATGGAAGAATGATGTATACTTTTTGCGATAGAACAGATTAATTTGAATACGTTCGCTAATGGCAATTGGTGTGATGTTCTATATTCTTGTAAAGAATCAATTGTTTCATCTTTAATTTCGAAATATTCAATTCTGATATTTTTGCCTAATCTATCTATCTCTCCTTTTGTAAAGCTAGTCATTAATATGATTTTTGATAATTTAAGTTTAAGGTATTAGTTTCGAAATACTGCAAATCATTAATAATTGAAAGATCCCCTCAAATACCAATTTAAACTTCCTTCGCAGGATTTAATCTTTTAATTTTGGCTCTATCCTGTCAATCGATTTGAAATCTGGAAATTCTTTCTTAATAGCGTCTGATGCATTAATTGCTGGATATATTTCGCCTCCATCGACATAAAGTTTTCCGAGTTCTTTTAACGCAAATTAAACTCTTTCTATTTGCTCCTTATCTTTTCCTTTAAAAAAATCTTATACAAATGATTCCCTTCCATATCGACCACTCCATTAATGATTTCCCTATTTTTTACAAGATCTCCTCCAATGTGGAATTAGAAAGGCTCATTTTTTTAACTTTACTAGCAATCAAACGGCATTCCGTATCGGAATTAACGCCATTAAGATACGTCAAACTTCATAAAAATGAAACAATATTTCATATTATTTCATTTTTAAAACCACACTGTTTGTCAAATTTAATGGTTTGGTAACACCTGCTCTCCATAAAAACATCCTTGCCTTTTGAATAAGCATTACATGTCCATTCAAAATCCAACTGTTTTTAGAGTTTGGCTAATCTATAGATTGCTCGGGGTTCCTTTATTTTATAGATATTGTTAAATCATCCCCTCGAAATTCTCTTCAAGTGTCTTTCAACTCACAGAATTGAGAGCGACTCATTCAAATAATTATGGATATAGATCAGTCCTAAATAAAAGCCTACCTTCATTCTTTACATGCTTTATTATTAACCATCCCAATTTTCTATAGGTAAAAGCAACTCCATGAACATGGATAACCTTTGTTTTTCTATTAATAATTTCGACAAGTCCTTTATCAGAAACACATAAAATTCCTATTTCGGAAATCTGATTACTTTTAATAAATAGGTCTTCGCCATTGTCCAAAAAGAATCTATCGCCTTGTTTCAATCTTTCTAAGTACTTCTTCATTCCATTGATAGGCCTAGTTATCTCACATTTAAAATAATCTTTCTCAGTTTTTAAAGTCATATAATATTTTTCATTAATATAATGATATTTTTCATTTTGGAGAGATGCAGAAATTATTAAATATATATCATGAAAATCTTCTTGTCTCAGACATAATGTAAACTTATCGCTTACACAGCTTGAAAATTGTTTGAGTGTATTAGGGGGCTTTAAAAAGCTCTATCAAGACAGATAGGAGTTGAGAAATAACAATAATTGAGGGATATATAAACGAGAGAATATAGTCTTATCACAAATTTCAAAATTGTTTTTTCCTTCTCGCTTAGGATAAATATAAAAAAACAGCCTTAACACTAGTTCGAAAGGTACAAAATAAAAAAGCTCCCCTATTTTAGAGAAGCTTTTAGTGACCCCGCTGAGGCTCGAACTCAGGACCCACAGATTAAGAGTCTGTTGCTCTACCAACTGAGCTACGAAGTCAGATTTGCCCGAGGGCTATAAACAAAGTTACAGTTGTACACCAATAAAACAAATGCTTTAAAGAATTTTTTACACCGCTGTTATACAGGAAAACCCCTTGCTTTGAATACAAAAATTTTTAACCATGTGATAGCACTTCTTATTCTTAACTTGCATAAGAAATAATCCTGAATTATGTATCTAAGAATAGTTATCAATACACTGACGGCACTACTTATTTTTCCTGTAGTCATCTCTTACAGAGAATGGGGCAATATCCTTAGCGGCAATTACCAGTATTATGATACGACATACGAATCTGCAGGTGAATATATAAGCAAAGCCATATTACACCCGATGGCTTATCCCTTAATGCCGGTTCTTTTTCTGCTCTTCATCCTTATGCCGTTTCAGTTTATAAAGAATTATTACAAGCATAAAGGCAGGGAACTGTCCTTTTTAAAAAAATGGCTGATATTTTCCCTTTTGCTCGTAATCTGTGGAATACTATGGGGTATAGTTAGTAATATCTGGCAGACAGTATGGTATCACAATTTGGTCTACCTTCTTTATATTGCCGGATTTTCTCTGTTTTTCACTGCATTATTACATGTTACGGCCGACAAAGTAAAAGAAAAGCCGGTTGCAGGGTAAAATTGCAACCGGCTTATATATTTTATGTAAGAAAGAATTCTCCTCTCTGTATTTTAAAACTTCAGGGTCAGTTCCGCTGTAAAATTGCGTGGCATCTGCGCGACCACCACACCTTGTCCGGCAAAATATTGTGCATTACCCAGATTATTCATTTTGAATCCGAATCTGTACTTCTCTTTTTCCAGAGAAACAGAAGCATTGATCAGCGTATAAGCCGGAAAAGTAAATCGTCCTGTCACCACTTTATCCTCACTGATCTGCTCGCCTACCCGATTGACACCAAATCCAAATCCAAGCCCATGCAATACTCGCGTCTGCAAGACATAACTCGCCCATGAATTAAAGATATGTGCCGGACCTGCTGATCCCGGACGGCGACCTTCTACTGAAGCATCCGCTTTTTGAAATTTACTGTCATTATAGGTATAACCCGTCATAATATTCAATCCGGCAATCGGATTCGTAATCAGTTCAAACTCCAGACCTTTACTGCGCTGTTCACCATCCTGAATAGTGATCAGATATTCTTTACCGCCCTGTTCTACGGCAATATCACGGGACATATTATTGACGGTGATATCATAGTAAGATGCTGTAAGGTTAAATCTGTTCTCCCATAGATTTGTTTTCACTCCTGCCTCCCACTGATTGGCCATCTGCGGTTTCAGATTACCGTTATATTCCGGTAATTGTTGCGTTACAGGAGCCACATAGCTGAATCCGTTCATATAGTTTGCATAAGCCGACAGGCGATCTTTCAGTACCTGATAGACCATGCCCACTTTTGGCGACCAGGCCGTCTGCTTAAACTCTCCTGTACGCACATTGTTATTCAGATTCAACTGTCCGCGGCTGTTGTAATGATCGACACGCAAACTCAATAAAGTCGTCCAGCGATCTGTCAGATATACCACATCCGACAGGTATGCTCCGTAAATATTACTGGAGGTATAATTACGCACCATTGGCGATTTAGATTTCTGAATGCTGGCTGTAGCCAGTTCCCGGGAAATAAAACCATAATCATTTTCCAGATCCCGACCATTGATTGTATCGTATTTTACTATCGGAGAGTGGTTGTTTCGGGTCGACTGATTCAGGTAATCCAGACCAATCAACACCTTATTCTTAATACTTCCGATATGAAATGTACCGTTAAAATTCTGTTGTACACTCGTAGAACTACCTTCCGAATTGTTCCACTGTACATTTCGCTCCAACAGCGCATCGCTGTCATTACCACGGATAAACTGATACTGGTATAAGCCTTCTGTTTTTCTGAAATTGCGGGAAAGTAACGTTTGGGAGGTCCAGTTTTCTGAAATTTTATAGTTGACTTCACCCTTGATATTGATGGATGGCGCCTTCAGTGTCATATCATTATTGGAATAAGAGCGCTTCCAGTCAAAACCCAGTTCATCCGGTGTATGCGCATAGAACGGACGTGTTCTTGCAAAAAAGATAATCGGCGTATTCGTTCCTTCGTAGTTATACAGCTGTGCGCCAAGATTAAAGGTTAGTTTATCGTTGACCTCATAACTGAATGTCGGTGCAGCAAAGAAAGATTTTCGGAACTCCGAATCCCTGAATCCGTTTTGATACTGATAAGCCGAGTTGAAACGGAAAAGTGTCTTTCTGGATTTGGTCACCGGTCCATATACATCCGCTGTCAGACGGTTGAGGTTATAACTCCCCAGAAAATAAGAAACCTGTCCGCCAAAATAATCTTTTGGTTTTTTGGTCATAATATTGACCAATCCTCCAAATGAGGTAACCGCGCCCCCGTATAACGTTCCGGATGGCCCTTTTAATACAGTTACACGTTCTATATCTGCCGGATCAATTTCCCCGTTGGTCGTCGCCGGCACACCATCCACCATCGATACTTTGGTCGGGAATCCGCGCAGACTGTAATAGAATGAACCGTCACCGCTGCCGCGCCCCGGACTTCCCTGCATTTTGACCATTCCCGGTACATTTCGCAAGGCATCCGAAAGATCTGTAATCAGCTGTTCTTTCATAATCTGCTGATTGACACTGGTCAGTGCCTGTGGGTTTTCCAGATAACGCAATGGCATCTTTGCAGCTGTGGTGCTATCCTTATCCAGAAATTTATTCCGACGATAACCATAGACGGTCACACCGTCCAGATCATGGTACTTTTTAGTGGCATAGATCGTCGGCAGTTCCGCCATACCTGCTGTAAGCTGTATATTCTCCCGCAGCACTTCAATATCGTTCAACGTTACCTGTATAACATACTCTCCGGGAGGAACATTATCCAGATAAAATTCACCGGTTTTATCGGTTCTGGACTGATAAGAGGTATTTAATAATCGCAACAGGGCATCCTTAACGGGTACCTGATCTGTGAGCATAATTTTTCCGCGCACCCGTTCCTGTTTCTGTGCCGCACCGGTTAAGGGCAATACACAGCACAATAAAATAATAAAGACTGATCTCATGATGTTAATTAGAATAGTAATGTTCTGTAATAATATAATTTGGTTTTTGTGTAATTCGGAAAGAAGAAGCTATACACCTGTACCTTCATTGTGCGCATTCCTGCCATGATAAAATCAAGCGGCATATTCAGAAAAGGCAAATGTGTACATAAGAAAAAGACCGTATATGGGAAATCGGAAAGACATGTAAAAGCAAAGCCTATTGATGGGAATGCATTACTTTTTCTGTTTTAAAGAAAACATATCTCATCCCTGACGGGTACATATTCAGATAGTAGGGCATACTTTATTCTTATTTAGATTAATTCTACACAAAAGTACAGAAATAGTTTATATTCCAAAAAATAAGATGAGAAACAGGAGTAAAAGTTAGCTCTTTGTGCTCTTCCTACAATTCATCCTGGTTTTCTGACAATTCAGGCACTCTCTTTTGCCAAAACGAGTCTCCGGAGGCACCTTTATATCAAATTTATTAACCACATGAGAGTATTGATTTTTTTATTATTTATGCAGACCGCAGTTTTTGCACAAACCCAGATCACAGGCCGTATTACAGATAAAAGCAACAGACCTGTCCCCCGTGCAAGTATATATCTCATCGGCACATATGATGGTACCACCTCGGACTCCAGCGGAAACTTTAGCTTCCGTACCACCGAAACCGGCTCAAAAGAATTGAAAGTAACAGCTATAGGATATCAAAGCGCCCTATTAACTATACACACAACACAAACGTCTGTTTTACAGATTCAACTCGCAGAAGCAGCGCTTCAACTGGATGAAATTGCTATTTCTGCCGGAATGTTACAGGCCGGAGATAAAGCCAAAGGCAGTGTAATGACTCCTTTAGAAATTGTTACTACAGCGGGAAGCATGGGCAACATAATTGCCGGACTGGCCACACTTCCCGGAGCTCAGGTCGCCGGAGAAAGCGGAAGATTAATGGTGAGGGGTGGATCTTCATCCGAAACAAGTACATATGTAAATGGTATACAGGCCAGTCAGCCGTATACCTCCGCGCCTAATGATTCTCCTGTCCGGGGACGGTTTTCTCCCTTCTTATTCAAAGGGATCAATCTTTCTACCGGAGGCTACTCTGCCGAATATGGAAATGCACTCTCAGGAGTATTGCTGCTTAATACTGCAGATAAAATAGAAGATCCGAAGACCGAATTGTCCCTTTCCTCGGTTGGTGTAGGTCTCGGAACCACACAAGCCTGGAAGAGGAACTCCCTCAGCTTCAACGGTAGCTACTCTAACCTCAGACCTTATGTAAAACTGATTAACCAACAACTGGACTGGATAGCCCCCTATCAAAGCGGGTCCGGCGAGATGATCTATCGTCATCAGTCCGAAAACAGCTTTCTGAATGTATATGGTTCATTCAATATAGAACGGTTTTCATTGCGCCAGCAGCATATCGACTACACCGATCCGGTATATGTAAAACAAAAAACAGACAATATCTACCTGAATATCAATTACAAACAAAAACTATCCAATGATTGGCGGATGGAATCCGGAATAGGCGCAGACCGCAAAAACACGAACACTTATTTTAATGAAAGCTATATCCCGAATCAGGATTTCAGTCTGCATGTCAAGGAAAAGCTTTCCAAAACCTGGCATCAACGTTTACGTACATCCTTCGGAGGAGATTTTTTTTATACCCGGTATAAAGAGCACTATACAGATCCTGACCGCTCATTTGCGTATGGTTATAATTCGCAAATCGGAGCGCTGTATACAGAGACGGACTATGCAATCAGTACAAAATGGATTACAAAACTTGGACTACGTGCGAGTCAGACAAACTTGCAGGATGGAGTGATTCTGGAACCCAGAGTATCACTGGGCTATCTGATAAACAGATCCAGTCAGCTTTCACTGGCCTATGGAGATTTTCATCAACAGGCAGACCCGAATGTACTCAAATACGCCAATCGGTTAGACTGGATGTCATCCAGACATTTTATCCTCAATTACATGTACGAAAGGAAAGGGAGAACTCTTCGTATTGAAGCTTACCGAAAAACGTATAATCAGCTGGTACAATACAATACAGCCCGTCCTACGTATCAAAGCGTGTACAGTAACGGGGGAAAAGGATTTGCAGAAGGTGTGGATATCCTGTACCGGGATAATACGAGTATCCGAAATCTGCAGTACTGGATTTCTTACAGTTATACGCATACCCGTCGCCAGGAAGCCAACTATCCTCTGGAAGTGACTCCGTCTTATGTTGCCGATCATGCATTGTCGGTCGTCAGCAAATACTGGATCAGTGACCTGAAATCTCAACTCAGTCTTACCGGTAGCTACGTATCCGGAAGACCATATAACGACCCAAATTCGGCGGACTTTATGCAACAGAAAACAAAAGGCTATTCGCAGGTCGCGATGAGCTGGTCTTATTTACTTAGCCAGCAGAAGATTCTGTTCTTTTCCGTTAGTAACCTTCTGGGTAATAAGCCTGTCTATGGTTACAATTACGCCAGTCAGGCTGGACCGCAGGGTGTATTTGCGCGTCAGGCAATCACTCCGGTCGCTAAAAGATTTGTATTTATAGGATTCTTTATGACAATAAGCCGAAATAAAAAAGATAACCAACTGGACAATCTGTAGTATCTGACAATTCATCCCGGTTTTCCGACAGTTCAGTTATTATTAGTTGTACAACGACAGCAGACTTTACACTTTTGAATTATAAACTTTAATACAACATATTATGAAAACAACATTATTACTCCTTGCGCTACTGATTACAAACTCTATGTTTGCGCAGACCGCTTATGAAAAAGGTATGGCTAATGGAATGCAACTTTGGCAATCCGGCAAAAACACAGAAGCCGCAGCCCAGTTCGAACGCATTGCACAGGCAGAAAAAGACAACTGGATACCAGCTTACTATCAATCCTTTATTACCATTTTATCCGCATTCAATGCTAAAGACGCCGACAGCAAGATGAGTTTGATCAAAACAGCCAGGGCTATTCTGGATGCTTATCCTGCACAGCATAATAACCCGGAATGGTTGGTATTAAAAGCTATGAATTATACGGCTGAACTCACGACAGACCCTATGACTAAAGCACAGGAATTGTCGCCGCTGATTATCGGTACATACGAAAAAGCGAAAGCTATTGCACCGGAAAACCCAAGGGTTATCCTGAATCTGGCTCAATTTCAGATGCAATCCAAGAAATATTTCCATCAGGATACCAGCGCAGAGTGTGAAAGTATAAAGAAAGCTCTACATTTGTTCGAAATACAGAAATCCGAGACCGCTTTTGCTCCTTCCTGGGGAAAAGAGCAAGCAGAGCAGATCGTTTCTTCCTGTTCAAGTAAATAATACCGATATGAAAGCCTTTCTTAAATCATTATTTCTGGGAATAGTAATAAGTGCGGGCATATCCCTATTATTCTCGGCCTATTATCTCATCACGTACGGTAATCTGGATATTCAGTTTTACAAATCCAGAGGGGCACAGATCGGAATGATCTATGGGGTAATGGGATATATGCTCAACAGCAATCTGGCCGCCTATATTCACAGCAAAGTACCCAATGATAACCTGTGGCGTAAACGGTTATCGTATTTTATACCAGGCAGTATCCTGATTACTGTATTGATGGTCTTTGTGGTCAATTGCTTTTTCCGGGTTGTTTTCGGAGAGCTTTCATTCACCGAATTTCTGCTGAGGCAGCACTTAGCGACTTATATCATGACAACTCTTATTGCCTTAGTCGTTGGTCTCGGGTTTTATGCTTTCTATTTCTATAAAGCTTATAAAAATGCACAGATCCAGAAGCAGAAACAGATTGCAGGAAATGCCACCGCTCAATTTGAGTCTCTTAAGAATCAGATTGATCCGCACTTCCTGTTCAATAGTCTCAATGTTCTCACCGGACTGATTGAAGAGAGTCCGGAAAAGGCGGTGGACTTCACTACATCACTTTCGCGTATCTACCGTTATGTTCTGGAGCAAAAAGACAAAGAACTGGTACCCGCACAACAGGAACTAAGATTTGCACAAATCTTTCTCAATCTGCTCAGACTTCGTTTTGAGGAAGCCCTGGTCGTAGAGATTGATGAAAGCAATATGGAAGAAGAAGAAAACATTATCCCCCTTTCTCTGCAGTTGCTTATCGAAAATGCAATCAAACATAATGTGGTCAGCGCTGCCCGAAAACTGCATATCCGGATTGTCAAAAAAGATAACTACCTATATGTAAGCAACAATCTGCAGCCTAAAGAAACGCTTGCGGAGTCTACAGGTATAGGATTAAGCAATATTATCAGTCGCTACCAGTTGCTGACTACTGAAGAGGTTATTATTAACGATCAAAACGGAAACTTTGAAGTGGGCTTACCGCTGCTGTCTGTAAAATCTGAATCATGAATATAATAATTATAGAAGACGAAATGCCTTCTGCACGCCTGCTGAAGCGGAAGGTAGAAAATATGGGATATGCTGTGACTGCACTTCTGCACTCGGTAGAAGAAGCTAAAGCATGGCTTTTGTCCAATCCGGAACCGGAACTTATATTTCTGGATATACAATTGTCTGACGGACTTTCCTTTGAGATCTTTGAAGAGGTGACTGTACAATCCGCGATCATATTTACAACAGCCTATGATGAGTTTGTGTTGCGTGCATTCAAGATGAACAGTATTGATTATCTGCTCAAACCTATTATTGAGGAAGAACTGAAGTTTGCATTTGAAAAATTTCTGAAATTGCAGCGCAGTTCGGAGACTGTAGACCTGAATGAGATCCGATCGCTCTTAAAACTCACAAAAAAAGAGTCTTACAAAGAAAGGTTTACCATAAAGATCGGACAAACGATCAAGGTAATTGATATACAAGACATTGCCTGCATTTATAGTGAACACAAAGGAACTTACCTGTGGACACGTCAGGGAAATAACTATCTGCTTGACATCACTTTAGATAAGGTGGAAAAGCTGATTGATCCCAACCGGTTTTTCAGGATCAGTCGCAGCCATATTATCCAGATAGACAGTATTAGAGAAATTGCGGTACATTCCAACTCCCGGCTGCGCATATATCTGCAGCCAGATCCGGATCAGGAAATGATCGTCAGCAGGGAGCGGGTTAGTGATTTCAAAACCTGGCTCGAAAAGTAGTTTAAAGAACGGAGAGATTGAAAGGTATATTAAAATTGACAGAGGCCGTAAATCCCCGGATAGGCTTAAACTGAGACTTGGTGCTTATATCAAATCCATAGCCGACAGCTACATCTGCTAAACAGATCAATCCAAATCCTATTTTAGGAGTAAAAGTATAAGGAGTAATTTCTGCCTTCAAAGCTGGCCAAAATATTTTATCCTCCCTGTAATACATAAATCCTAATTCAGGAATAACAGTTGTCTTATCCATCATCCAGGTAAAGTTGGCTCCGGCATCGAGCTTAATATATTCTTTGGAGTTCAGCGCAAACAGATTCCAACCCGAAACTTTCAAAAAATTACCGCTTTGATATTGATAACCTACCGACGGACCCCAGATCCATTTATTCTTTTGGCCCAAAAGAGATTCGGGAGCAAAGAGGAGCAATAGAAAAAGGAAAAACATCGGAATAGCATTTCTCATATCGAAAAATTAATTCCATTCAATTTACTCAATTAACTTTATGAATCAAAACACAAAGAGGAAATATATTTTATGACCAATGAAGCCGAATGCGGAGATTAGCCACAGGAGCAGGTAGTTTCCTGAAAGAAACAATACTAAGGATCAAACCTTTACTATGGATGCAGGATGATTAACGGATAAAGAAGTTAAACGGCACATTAACACTGATGGAAGTTGTAAAGCCCTTCAGGGGTTTAAAATTATCCTTCGTCTGCATATCAAACCCGTAGCCTACCCCAATATCAATGAGCGAAAGCAAACTCACCCCCGCCTTTGGTGTAACGGTATAGGGTGTAATTTCTCCTTTCAGAAAAGGCCATACACCTTTATCGCTCAGGTAGTATGTAAATCCAAGTTCGGGAATAACAGTTGTCTTATCCATCATCCAGGTAAAGTTGGCTCCGGCATCAATTTTCATATACTGATTATCATTGGGTGCAAAAAGTCCCCAGCCTGAAACTTTTAAAAAATTACCCTTTTGGTATTGATACCCCACAGACGGGCCCCAGATCCAGGAACTACCGCCTTTGCTGGCAGACAATTCCTGTTGTCCTTTTGCAGGTAAGAGTATTACCGCAAATACAGCGAAAAGAAGAAATATCTTTTTCATATGGAGGGATTTTTAGACATACTAAATTTACAACATTAAATTAACATACAGCAATATTTGAGCCCAACCATGAGCAATGAACAGGCATTATCTCATATTATGACACAGTGATAACGGGATCACTAAGATTTTGTTTACAAAAAATTCATCTTGTCCATACTGATATTTCTATTAACTTTGAGTTTAATCTATCTAAATCAGAGATGTACAATACATATTCTTTAAAAAGCACCACCATCAGACTGGTCATACTTTTTGTCGCATTACAGAGTTTCAGTGCTCAGGCTCAATTTGGGAAACTGGGAGATATCGTCAATAAAGGAGTCGGCAAGGCACTCAACAGTTCCCAGCTCAAATTATTAAAATCCGATCCGATCACAACCAATTTTGATGATTGCAACCAGGAAAAAACGCTTGTGGCAGATTTCGGAAAAGATTCTGTCAAAACAGATCTTTGCACCTTAAGTGCCCAGTATACCAAAACTACAGGATTCCGGTTGAAGCCTGGTTTTTATAAAGGAACCTTTAAAAGTTTCTGTCTGCAGGCAGGTACTTATGGACCCTCAAGAGGAGACGCTTATCTGTTCGCTCCGCTCGCAGGTCCCAAAGAAAAGATAGCACGTACACTCATCGCAAACTGGGAAGATCATCCCGAAATCGAACAATCTCAGGTACAGGTGCTGTTGTGGGCTATTATAGCGAAGACAAACTTTACTAAATTATCTCCGGATCTTCAGGCGACCGCAGCAATACTCCTGAGTCAAAAAGACCTGTCCGCTCTGGGGAGCTCAGTCATTGATTATCTTAGCGGAGAAGCGATGCAGTCGCTGACACAAAATCTGCCTGAACCTGCAAAAACAATTGTAGAGATCGAAAACAAGATCAGAGGGATGATGTATAAGGCGAATGCCTCATATCAGGAAATTGAAAGTCTGGCTATGCTTACAGGAGCCGCGCCTGTCAATGAAAAATTTCCGAGAGGTATCTGGAGCTTTCATCCGGACGGTTATTATATCAAATATCTTCCTCAGGGCTATTCTGTGACATCAGTAGAGATATACGTACCACAACAAGCCGGTACAATAGACTTTTTGCCAACAGGAGATGTTGCTGTTCCGGCATCCAGAGGATCACAAAGACTGGGACAGTCAAATATACTGATCTGTGATCAACATGATTAGTCCTCTAAAATGCAATATTGGATAGTATAACGTTTATGTTCTTACGACTTTAACAAAAGGCCATTAAAAAGCCGGTATTCACTTTTGAAATACCGGCTTTTTGATTTATTTTAAATCTTTCAGGATTTCCTGAATTGCTTTTTCCAGCTGCGGATCCTTTCCTTCTAAACGGTCCACAAATGTATTCTTGATATAGATATCCGGAGACACCCCTGTCAACTCCAGATCCTGACCATCTAAGGTATAACATCCCCAGGCCGGTACTCTGTACATGGATCCGTCCACTAATCCCTTCGCAGAGGTGAAGATAATCCAGCGGTAAGTTTCTGTTCCGATAATCTTACCCAGCTTCAGCGCCTTGAATCCCGCTGCAGTCATCTCTGCATCACTGAGTGATTGCTCATTGATCAGTAACACAATCGGTTTGGCGGCAGGAGCAAAATTACTTTGAGGAGCCCGCTTACCGTCCCGGTATTGCCATTGCAGATATGGACGCTGAGACAGGAAACGCAGAACTTCATCATGCACATTACCCCCGGTATTGTAGCGCAGATCCAGTATAATCGCATCTTTATTGTTTTCCTGTTCGGCCATATCCAGTAAAAAACGGTTTAACTCTTCACCGCCCATATTTTTCATATGAGAATAGGCGATCCGGTTATTGCTCATTCCGTCAACCTTAGCTCTGTTTGCTTTGATCCATTCGTCATAAAGCTGCTCCCGCTGTGCATTTGCCGGCTGCGGGCGTATATTGACATTGATTTCTTTGCCCTGACGGCTGAATGTCAATGCCATTTCTTCGGCTAAGGAAGGTAACGTGAAATAGGAATCTCGGTCTCTGGTTTTATCTATGCTCTGCCCGTTAACCGCCAGCAGGATATCTCCCTCTTTAATGTCTACACCTTTGCGGGATGCAGGACTGTTGACAATGATCTGTGATACTTTCCAGGGATCCTTTGCATCATATACCACACCAATCTCGTTTGTGACAGCAGTAAAGCTTTTGCGTTCTTCAGGACCTGAAGAATTGAACCCCAAGTGGGAAGCATTCAGCTCGCCCAGCATATCATTGAGTAATATGCGCAGATCGGCTCTGTTATTGATATTGGGCAGATAAGCCTCGTACTGCTTCTTCACAGCTGACCAGTCTATTCCATGAAAAGTTCCGTCATAGAAGTTTTCCTCTATACCTGCCCAGGTCTCATAAAACATCTGCGAAAATTCTTTCTCCAGATTACGCTGAAATTTCAATGAAACATCTACTTTATCAAATTTATTTGCTTCTATATTATATTTCTGAATGGCACCTTTGCTCAATGCATAATATTTGCCACCGGTTTCGAATAAAGCGCCGATGCCTCCATCAGCTACCTTTTCAGTTTTATTGGGTGCGAAAGGTTCAATCACAGTACGATACAATGCACCCCGTCCTTCTCCATGATTGGATGAATAGAACACATAGGTTTTATCTCCTTTTTGAAATACAACAGGATCCAGTTGTGTTCCGAAAGCCGGACTGACCAGTGTTATACGATCCAGTAAACCCTTCGTATCTATAGTCACCACCGGCTTGTCAGCAGAAGCCGTTTTCACAGGTTCTTTTTTATCTTTATCTGCAGGTGTTTTCTTTTGTGCTGTTGTATCTTTTTTTACTTTCTCTGTCTCTTTAAAGAGTTCGTCAAACTTGCTGATGCGGTAGTCTTCATCAAAGTTTTCCAATGCCATTCGGTATATACTGGCATTTTGTACTCCGGTCGGGTAGGAAGGTTTTGTCCGGTTACTTGCAAAATAAATATACTTTCCATCCGGAGACCAGGTAGGAGTAAGCTCGGATACTCCTGTATTGGTAAGATTGATTGTACTGTTCGTCTTCAGGTTATGCAGCATAATATCTTGTTCAAAATTGCGGTATGCTGTAAACAGGATATAGTTGCCGTCGGGCGAAAATGATGGAGATGAATTTTGAAATGCCCAGATTTCATCCTTTACGACCGTATTACTTTTCAGTGTATGGAGGTCTAATGTACGTACCTCATCCCGACCACTCAGATAAACCCCAAGAGTACGGTCTTTATTAAATTCGATAATCCTGTTGTTACGAAGATCTTTTGTCAATTGTTTTGCCTGCTCCTTGCCGTCTGCAGCTATCGTAAACCAGTTGAGATATCCCTGGTAAGTCTGATTAAAGAGTAAGGTTTTATTGTCTTTGAGCCATTTGACTTCTACAATACGCTCGCCCTGGCCAGGCATCTGCCGTACAAACTTCCCTTCAATATCGCTCACAAACAATTCTCCGCGGGAGACAAAAGCCATTTTTTTACCATCAGGAGAAACGTCTACATTGCTGATATTATCCTTGACATCAAACTCCTGTTGCTTATTCAATACCAGATTGCGGCTGATTGCTATCTTAGGCTGGATCGTTTTCTTTGTGGCAACATCATATAAAAATAACTGATAATCCTTCTCGAAAACGATCTTTGACCCGTTTGCTGAAACCGAAGGACGCTTAATAGATGTTGAAAATTTGGTCAGCCCTGTTTTCTGTCCATTCACAAAGCTATACAGATTGTATTCCCCGTTTACTTCATCCGATGCAAAGTAAATCGTTCCTTTTTGGTCCACACTTGGCCAGAAATCTTTTCCTGCATAATCAGTATACTGTTTGAATTGTTTTTGCTTTGGAGAATAAGAAAGAATGTCCGGGTTGAAGGCTCCTTTATAGCGCTTGCGGTTAGCCGCAAAATTACTTTCCCAGGAATCATTGAACAGCAGTTCCCCGGAAGGAGTTTCTACCACATTATGAATGGTATTAAAATAATGCGGAAACATCCTTTCCGCAGTCCCCCCGTTTACAGCAACCTTATAGCTGCTGAATCTGTTGTATCTGGCCGAAGTAAAGTATATACTCTTGCTATCCCAACTCCAGCTGTCTACTTCGTCACCGGCATCGTGGTAGGTCAACTGGCGGATATCACCACCTTCCAGTGGCATGATATATACATCCATATTGCCATTCTGATTCGAAGAGAAGGCAAGCCATTTGCCATCAGGAGAAATCCGGGGAGCGATCTCCGTTCCCGACATAGCGGTGAGCCGTAGCGCCAGCCCCCCGTCGGCGGAGACTTTCCACAGATCGCCATCGTAACTGAATACAATTGTTTGTCCGTCCGGACTCAGTGTCGGATACGAGAAGAAGGATGCCTGGGACTGTGCGTTTACACTGAGCAGACTGCTCAGTGAAATCCCCAGTGAACAAAGAAAATGTTTGATCATAAAAATAGTAGGTTACAATTTGCAGCATACAAGAGAGATAATCCGATTACTTGTTTGACTATAGATAGCATAAAAATTATCCCGATCTGATTTTATGTGCTGCAATATTTGAGTTGAAAGTAGCTAATAGTCTACATTCTGACAACATTAAATGTAAAAACCATGTAATTTATCGTTCAAAAATGCATTCAAAATAAAATTTAACGATTATTTCACATATCACGGCACCGGTTTCGCTTTGAGGAGATTAAACTTTTGCTATTTTTGGCCTTTGAAAATGAGAGCTGTAATTTTCATATTGAATATTTGTTTTCTCCTGATATGGGGACACCACCACGCTTATGCACATACTGCACAGCAGGTGTACGGTATTCATGGAAATCAAATGCAGCAAACCAAACAGACCTGTCATATACACCATGACGCGCTCGTCGTGAAAAACAGTCTGCTGGATGAGGAGGAAAAAAGTATTTTCAGCGTAGAAAATGAAGATACTGATTTTGTTTTCGGAAGAAAAGACGTGCAGCTATCCAAACAGATCATTGCTCTGTCATACGGATTGCTTTTGCCTTTTATTCAATACAGACATAAGGACCGTCTTCCCTTTTATTTTCATCTGTATACCCCTTCTTACAAATATATCCTCCAGCGGGTACTAAGAATCTGATAACCTTTCCTTACATCATATTTACAGTCTGCGATACGCTTATCGAAGGCTAATGGTATATGCTTGATTTTTTCATTGCTGTTAGACTGTTTGTATCCGGCAACGTTGTGATGTTTCCATAGTCCCTAAAGAAATCTTCGGTTTCTCCAATTTCCATTTGTCCTATATTAATTCATATCATGAAGAGAATTATCATGTTCATGAGCTTGTTTGCATTATTATACCAAACAAGCTGTACTGCTAAAAAAGAAAAAAAAGAAGAAGTAGCAGAGTACACCGTTACCAGTCCGTTAAGAGTAGACACCTCTTTCACGAAGGAGTATGTTTCACAGATCCGCTCTGTACAAAACATCGAAATCCGCGCTCAGGAAAAAGGTTTTCTGGAAAAGATCTTTGTAGATGAAGGTCAGTATGTCAGTGCAGGCCAGACACTATTCCGTATCATGCCGCAACTGTATCAGGCAGAATTGCTGAAAGCAAAAGCGGAAGTAGAACAGGCAACAATAGAGCTGGAAAATGCCAGCACACTGGCTTCCAATAACATTGTTTCTAAAAATGAGAAAGCTATGGCTAAAGCCAAACTGGATGCTGCCAATGCCGAAATGAAGCTGGCACAGATTCACTTATCATTTACAGATATCAAAGCTCCGTTTTCGGGTATAATCAACCGTATTCCGCTGAAACAGGGAAGTCTTGTTGATGAAGGTGATCTGATGACATCCCTTTCAAATAACACAGAAATGTACAGTTACTTCAACGTCTCAGAGCCTGAGTATCTAAACTATCAGACACATATCAATGACAGAGGAAGTAAGGAGGTAACCTTGATTATGGCTAACGGGGAGGCTTTTCCTAAAAAAGGACAAATACAGACTATCGAAGGTGAGTTTGACAATGAAACAGGAAATATTGCTTTCCGTGCGAAATTTGCAAACCCTGATAAACTGTTGCGAAACGGTGAGACCGGAAAGATACAAATGGTACTACCGCTGAAAAATGCAATGATTATCCCGCAAAAAGCAACCTACGAGATTCAGGATCAAAAATATGTCTTTGTAATAGATAAAAACGGAATAGCGAAATCCAGAAACATTAAAATCGCCTATGAGATTCCGGATCTCTATGTGATCAGTTCGGGTCTTGCAGACGGGGACCGCTTCTTACTGGAGGGAGTACAGAAAGTAAAAGATGATCAAAAGGTACAAACGAAGTTTCAGGAGCCGGAAAAAGTGATGCAATCGTTGAAATTAAAAGCAGAGTAAGGCTGGCTTAAAATGAAATATTATGTTTAAGAAATTTATTCGCAGACCCGTTCTGTCTATAGTAATCTCACTGATTATACTATTTTTAGGAATACTTTCACTGGCCAAACTTCCGGTGACACAGTTTCCGTCCATCTCTCCGCCCAAGGTAAATATTACCGCCTCGTATCCCGGAGCGAACAACGAACTATTGATTAAATCGGTAGTCATTCCGTTAGAAAGAGGCCTGAACGGTGTACCGGGCATGAAATATATGACTTCGGATGCCGGTAATGACGGCGAAGCATCTATACAGGTTGTATTCGATCTGGGTACAGATCCGAATGTTGCAGCCGTGAATGTACAGAACCGTGTATCTTCCGTGGTCAACAAACTGCCACCATTGGTTGTCCGTGAAGGGGTAAAAATCACCCGTGAAGAACCCAACATGCTGATGTACATCAACTTGTACAGCGATGACCCTAAAGCCGACCAGAAATTTCTCTTCAACTATGCGGATATCAACGTGATGTCCGAATTGAGACGGGTAAGCGGTGTGGGCTTTGCAGATATACTGGGTACACGTGAATACGCTATGCGCATCTGGCTGAAGCCAGATCGGTTGACGGCCTATAACATCTCTTCCGATGAGGTCATGGAAGCCCTAAACCAGCAAAGTCTGGAGGCTTCTCCCGGAAAAACAGGAGAGAGTTCCGGTAAACGTTCCCAGTCTTTCGAGTACATTCTGAAATATCCGGGTCGCTTCAATAATGAAACAGATTATGGAAACATTATCCTAAAAGCCAAATCCGGAGGTGAATTTGTACGCTTGAAAGATGTGGCCGATGTAGAGTTTGGTTCATCTATGTACGATATTTATTCCACCCTGAACGGTAAGCCTTCAGCTGCAATCACCGTAAAACAATCCTACGGATCCAATGCCAGCGACGTTATCAAAAATGTAAAAGAACTGATGACGGATCTTCAAAAGAACAACTTTCCAAAAGGTATGCACTATGATATCAGTTATGATGTATCCCGGTTTTTGGATGCCTCTATCGAAAAAGTAGTTCATACCCTGTTTGAGGCATTCATACTGGTGGCGATTGTGGTATTTCTGTTTCTTGGGGACTGGCGTTCTACGCTGATACCGGCACTTGCTGTACCGGTGTCACTGGTAGGTACATTTGCTATCATGTCGGCGTTCGGCATTACCTTAAATATGATTTCGCTTTTTGCACTGGTCATGGCCATAGGAGTGGTGGTCGATGATGCGATCGTAGTCATCGAGGCCGTGCACGCCAAGATGGAGGAGAAGAACCTGTCTCCGCTCAAAGCGACAGAAGAAGCCATGCATGAGATCAGCGGAGCCATTATAGCCATTACACTGGTCATGGCCTCTGTATTTATTCCGGTAGCCTTTATGTCCGGTCCTGTTGGTGTATTCTACCGACAGTTTTCCATCACAATGGTGTCTTCTATTATGCTTTCTGGAGTCGCAGCCCTGACATTAACTCCGGCTTTATGTGCACTGATCCTTAAAAACAATCACGGAAAAGCGAAAAAGAAAACATGGATCAACAAATTTCTGGACAGCTTCAACAATATGTTTACCAAAGGTGCCGGAAGATATGAGAAGCTGTTGAATAAAACGGTTACTAAGAAAGCTTTTACTCTTCCTTTGTTACTCGCCTTCTGTATCTGTACCTTCTTTTTAAGTAATTCTCTCCCTTCCGGATTTATACCGGGAGAAGATCAGGGAATGATCTATGCTATTATTCAGACGCCACCGGGATCAACACTGGAAAGGACCAACCAGATTGCAAAAGAACTGTTAAGAGAATCAGAAGATATCGATGGCGTACAATCCGTATCATCGCTGGCAGGATATGAGATCCTGACAGAGGGTACGGGATCCAACTCCGGAACCTGTCTTATCAATCTCAAAAGTTGGGAGGAACGGAAGGAATCTGCCGCAGAAATCATTGAAAAACTGGAAGAAAAAGCCAAAAATATCCCGGGTGCAAACATAGAGTTCTTCCAGCCTCCATCCATTCCGGGCTACGGAGCTGCCGGAGGTTTTGAACTTCGTCTGCTGGATAAAGCAGGAAGCGGAGACTATCAAAAAATGGAACAGGTAAGCAATGATTTTGTGAAGGAACTGAAAAAACGTCCTGAACTGGGTTCTGCCTTTACATTTTACTCTGCCAGTTTTCCGCAGTATATGCTGAAAATAGATAACGATCTGGCTGAACAAAAAGGTGTAACCATAGAAAAAGCTATGGACAACCTGTCTACACTGATCGGTTCCAATTATGAAACCAGTTTCATCCGCTTTGACCGACCTTATAAAGTGATCGTACAGGCTGGACCGCAATACCGGGCTTTACCGACAGATTTATTGAAACTGTATGTAAAAAATGATAAGGATCAGATGGTTCCCTATTCTGATTTTATGCATCTGGAAAAAGTATATGGTCTGTCTGAGATCACCAGACATAATATGTATAACTCTGCAGAGGTGAGCGGATCTCCGGCTCCTGGCTACAGTAGCGGGCAGGCCATTAAGGCTATTCAGGAGGTCGCAAACAGCAAGCTTCCAAGAGGATTTGGTATCGATTGGGCCGGTATCTCCAAAGATGAGGTAAGCCGTGGAAATGAAGCGATTTATATTTTCCTGATCTGTCTGGGATTTGTGTATCTGATCCTGTCAGCTCAGTATGAAAGCTTTATCCTTCCGCTTCCTGTTATCCTCTCTTTACCAACAGGTATATTCGGAGCCTTTTTATGCTTAAAATTATTAGGCCTTGAAAATAATATCTATGCACAGGTAGCTATGGTTATGCTGATCGGTCTGCTAGGCAAGAATGCCGTACTGATTGTTGAATTTGCCGTACAGAAAAAGGCGGAAGAAGGAATATCGGTGGTAAAAGCAGCTATAGAAGGAGCGACAATCCGATTCCGTCCTATCCTGATGACCTCATTTGCATTTATTGCCGGTCTGATCCCGTTAGTGATGGCGACAGGTCCGGGAGCTTTAGGAAACCGTACCATCGGTACTGCGGCGGCAGGAGGAATGTTTATCGGAACCATCTTCGGACTGCTGATTATTCCGGGATTATACTACATCTTCGGAACAATAGCGGAAAGATCACGGTTGGCAAGATATGAAGAAGAAAATCCATTAACAGAAAAAACTGAACCTTATGAACATGATGGAAAATTCGAAGACTAAAAGCATTATCACAGCAATTGCTTTCGCTTTGATACTGGCAGGATGTAAAGCCCCGAAGGCGACCATTGTAAAAGATGAGGTAAAAGAAAATATCCCTCTGAATTTTCAAAGTGGTGAACAGCAGGATACCGTACAAAACAGTGGCACAACGCCGTGGAGACAATTTTTCACGGATCCGAACCTTGTCGCACTTATTGAGACTGCTTTAAAAAATAATCAGGAGCTGCTGATTACTCTTCAGGAAATCGAGATAGCAAAAAGTGGTGTACTTTACAAAAACGGTAAATTAAGCCCGACTGTTGCTGCAAAACTCGGCGCGGGAGTAAGCAAAGCCGGCCGTTATACCAGTGAAGGAGCCGGAGATGCCACTACAGAGATAGAACCTGGAAAAGAGATGCCGGATCCCCTCGGAAATTTTGAAGGGGGGTTAGTCGCCAACTGGGAAGTGGATATCTGGAAAAAGCTACGCACAGAAAAGCAAGCTGCTATTGCTCACTATCTGGCCACTGTAGAAGGTAAAAACTTTGTGCTCTCCAACCTGATTGAAGAAGTGGCGGACAATTACTATGAATTGCTGGCGCTGGACAATCAGCTGGATATTGTACAACAATATATCAAATTGCAGGAAAGAGCTTTGGAGATCTCCAAAATTCAGAAAGAAGCTGCAGCAACAACAGAATTAGCAGTTAAAAAATTTGAAGCAGAACTCTCCAAGTCCAAAGCTACGGCCTATACGATTCATCAGGAAATAACCGAAAAAGAGAATCAGATCAACGCTTTGCTGGGACGCTATCCGCAGCCTGTCGTCCGCACAAAAGAAAGTTTTATGTCGACAATCGCACAACCAGTGTATACAGGGATCCCGTCACAATTGCTGGCGAATCGCCCGGATATTAAAGAAGCTGAATTGGAATTAAAAGCAGCAAAACTGGATGTAGAAGCTGCCCGCAAAGAATTCTATCCGTCACTGGAAATTTCAGCTGCGCTGGGACTCGAAGCATTTAAACCTTCTTATCTGGTGAAAATGCCGGAGTCAATAGCCTTTGGTCTGGCAGGTGAACTTGCGGGGCCGCTGATCAACAAAAGTGCCATAAAAGCCAATTTCCAGACAGCAGATGCCAGACAGCTGCAGGCATTATACGAATACGACAAAACGATACTGAATGCCTATCTGGATATTGCAAACCTGATGTCCAAAGTGAAAAATATAGATCAGTACTATAAAATGAAATCACAGGAAACGCAGGCTTTGGACGAATCTATTGAGATCGCCAATCAGTTATTCAAAAATTCAAGAGCAGATTATCTGGAAGTACTCCTGAATCAACGGGATGCTCTGGATGCCAAACTGGAACTTATAGAAGCAAAGCAAAAACAACTAAGTACGGTTGTCGATATCTATAAAGGCCTTGGCGGAGGATGGAAATAAGACCTCTCTAACATAAAACACCGGTCTCGTTAATGAGACCGGTGTTTTTATGCTTCGATGACAAAAGATTATAATTTTTTGTCTTGTTTAGTAGCCCCAAGCAGAATCGAACTGCTATCTAAAGTTTAGGAAACTTCTATTCTATCCGTTGAACTACAGGGCCATTTGATCTTGAGCGAAGCAAATGTAATATTTCTCTTCTTTCTAAACAATGTCTGCGCATAATTTATAAAGAAATAACAATAGCAAAAATCTATACAACTATAATAAAGATATAGATTTCAACAATTGCTTATTGACAATTGCAATACTTTCATGATGGAATAAGTCGTATCTTTGTAGCATAGAAAAAATTAAAAAACAATATATAATCATGAGCTTTACAGGTAAAAATTTCCCAAGTATTGCAGTAGATGCAATCGATTCATTAGGTGACAATTTAAGTATCAACATTTTTGAAAAAGCAACTCAGGAAGGTAAAAAAGTATTATTGTTCTGGTATCCGAAAGATTTCACTTTCGTATGTCCTACTGAACTTCATGCTTTTCAGGATGCTTTACCGGAATTTGAAAAACGTAACACTATCGTAATCGGTGCTTCATGTGATTCTAACGAAGTACATTTTGCTTGGTTAAATACAGCAAAAGATAATGGTGGTATCGAAGGCGTTACTTACCCTATCCTGGCTGATACAAACCGTAACTTATCCAGTATCCTGGGTATTCTGGAGATCAAAGAAGTGGAGCACCCTGAATATGGTACGCTTGCTGAAGGATCTGCAGTATCTTACCGTGCAACTTACCTGATCGACGAAACAGGTAAAGTATTCCACGAGTCAGTAAACGACATGCCTTTAGGCCGTAACGTTAAAGAATATATCCGTTTGATCGATGCGTACACACACGTACAACAACACGGTGAAGTATGCCCGGCAAACTGGGAAGAAGGTAAAGAAGCTATGCACGCAACGCGTACAGGTGTAGCTGAATACTTGTCAAACCTTAACTAAGTCTGGCTAGCTTTAGCAAAGACTAAAACAAAAAAACAGGGGAAGTATCTGTATTTCCCCTGTTATTTAACCGCTTAAATAAAAAAATCATGTTACAGGAATTAGAAAACGATACGCTACAAGAAATTGTGGACAATAATGATATTGTAATGGTACAATACTCGGCTTCATGGTGTGGAAACTGCCGTATCATGAAACCAAAATTCAAAAAATTAGCCGGTGAGAATGAAAATGTTTCATTTATTATCGTTGATGCAGAGAAGTTCCCGGAATCAAGAAAGTTAGCGAACGTAAATAATCTTCCAACTTTTGCTGCATTCAAAAACGGCAAGCTGATCAATCAGGTTCAAACTAATAAATTCGAAGGATTAATAGACTTATTCAATGAAACTACCAGTAATTAAGCATTTAACAGAGTTTATCGAGCAAAATGATGTGGACTACGTACTGGAGACTATAGAAACGTTGGAAGCATTGACAGAAGTTCCTTCTTTAAAAGATGAAGAACTGGATGTTATCGGTGAATTGATCTCCAATATGTATGGAGCTGTTGAGGTCGATAAATTGATAAAAGAAGGAACTCCTAAAAAAGAAGCACTAAATGTGTTTATGAAAAGAGTTTTGGGCTCGATAGATAAATAATCCGCTAAGCATTGATCTAAAAGTAAGTAGATGATAGTGAAGAAGCACTTTTGCAACAACACATGTGCATAACTTCTTTTTTGTGGAAAATTTATTTTTACAGGTGTTCTGTCAATAGAAATAAAAAACACTACATTTACTATAATAAAGGTTACAATACTTAAAGTTGCAAACAACGGAAACCTGTTTAAAACTCAATTATTCGTCGCTAATTGCAGCTTTAGGTCAAAAAAAGATTTTTTAATTGTTGTTAAAAGGGATCTGTAAAATTACAGATCCCTTTTACTTTTCTGCTACTCGGCGTTACAAAATTATTTATCTTTATTCCTATGATTATACGGAATATCGCTATTGCTCTTTGCATGATCGCAAACACACATCTATTATACGCTCAACCTTCACTCCCGACACCTTCATCCGAAATCAAGCTCAAACTTGAAAAACTAAACTCCCTTGGCTCTGTACTCTATTTTGCGGCGCATCCGGATGATGAAAACACCAGACTTATTGCCTGGCTGGCACAGGAAAAAAAATACAGAACAGCATATCTGTCCCTTACCCGGGGCGATGGAGGACAGAACCTAATCGGTACGGAAATTGGAAAAGAGCTGGGACTTATCCGTACGCAGGAACTGCTAAAAGCCAGATCCATTGATAAGGGAGAGCAGTTTTTCAGCACTGCGTATGATTTTGGTTTTTCGAAGACCTACGCAGAGACCTTTGATTTTTGGGAGAAAGATGAAGTCCTGAAAGAAGCCGTGTGGATTATCCGAAAGTTTCAGCCGGATGTTATTATCACCCGTTTTCCGCCAGATGAAAGAGGGGGACACGGACACCACCAGGCTTCAGCTATACTGGCTATCGAAGCGTTTAAAATTGCCGGAGATCCCAAGGTATATCCCGAACAACTGAAATATGTAAAACCATGGGCAGCCAGGAGATTGCTCTGGAATACCTTTAATTTTGGCAATGTAAATACAACAGCAGCGAATCAGTTCAATCTTGAGATCGGTGATTATAATCCCCTTATAGGTAAGTCTTATGGAGAGATTGCTTCCGAGAGCCGCTCTTCACACAAAAGCCAGGGATTTGGCGCTTCCAGACAAAGAGGAAATGCCAGAGAATACTTTGAGCTGCTGGGAGGCGACGCTCCTAAAACGGACTTAATGGATGGTGTAGAAACTTCCTGGAAAAGAGTAACAGACAATCCGGCTATACAACAAAAAATTACGCAGCTTAATCAAAACTTTAATATCAGTCATCCGGAAGCTTCTGTCACCGGACTGATCGAACTCTTACAGCTGGTCCAAAAAGTAGATGATACGCACTGGAAAACACAAAAGACCAAAGAAATAAAAGAACTGATACTGGACTGTGCTGGCATATGGATAGAAAGTTATACGGATCAGTCAAAATTTGTTTTAGGTACAACCGTTTCTATCGCTAACGATGCTATCGTCAGAAGACCGGACGTTAAAGTCGAGCTCTCGGCAATAAACAATACACCTGTTAATAAATCGCTTAGTTATAACAGCATCTTAACGGAAAAAAATAACCAAACAGCAACACCTGTTTCACAACCTTACTGGCTTGAAAAGGAAGGTACACTGGGAAAATTCAATGTGGATGATTTAACACTTGTTGGCAACCCTGAAAATCCCGATGCCCTGCACAATACTTTTACCCTCAAAATAAACGGTGTGTCCGTCACATTTGATCGTCCGGTATTATTTAAATACACACATCCTGTGAGAGGAGAGGTATATGAGCCGTTAATCATTAGTCCTGCTGTAACGGCTAATATACTGAGCAGTGCTGTTGTCGCACGCCTCGGCGAACCGAAAACGGTAGAAATCTTATTTCAGGCACATACAGATCAACCTCAGACAGCAGAAGTCTCTTTCGATGTGCCAAAGAACTGGACTGTATCTCCACAAAAACTATCCCTGGATTTTAAAAATAAGGAGACTGAAATTTCACAAAAGATAATATTGACACCATTGTCAAAAGATGTCCGTTTAGATTCTTTACAGATCAACATAGGAAATAAGGCTGCTCTTTCTTATCATTCCATTGCATACGAACATATTCCAAAAATCACCTGGTTTCCGCCCGCAAAAGTTCGTCTTACGGGTCTCGATATTAATATTCCTCAGAAAAAAATCGGCTATATCGAAGGAGCAGGAGATCTCGTTGCTTCCAGTCTTAAAGATATTGGTATTAAGGTTACCAATTTACGGGAATCCGAGATTATAAATGATCAGTTGCAGGACTATGATGCCATAATTGTTGGTATAAGAGCTTTCAATGTAAATAGCAGAATGTCTGCCCTGATGCCGCATCTTTTAAAATATGTAAGATCGGGAGGAACGCTGGTAGAGCAATACAATGTAAATAATGGTCTGAAATCGAACACCTTTGGCCCTTACCCGTTTCAGATCTCGCGTGACCGTGTGACTGATGAAAATGCAACTGTACAATTTGACAAGGAAAGTCCGGTTTTACAAACTCCGAATAAAATCACAGCTGCAGACTTCGACGGATGGATTCAGGAACGTGGATTATACTTCGCCTCGCAGATAGACCGCAAATATGCTACTCCACTACTGATGAATGATAAAAATGAATCTCCGAATAACGGATCTCTTTTGGTTGTTAATGAAGGAAAAGGTAAATTTGTGTATACATCCTTGTCTTTTTTTAGACAATTGCCTGCCGGAGTACCGGGAGCTTACAGATTATTTGTAAATTTGCTATCAAAACAATCACAATAAATTAAAAATGGAAAACCACATCGAAAATACAGAAGAAACTGCATTGAATGTTCCTGGATTGATTATTCTAATTGGGGTAATTTTTGGCGCACTGACTGTTCTTGCCTGGAATCTATCTATTCTGGGTGCGATCGGTGGAGCAATCGGAGGCTTTATTTTTGCAGTCATTTTTATTAGTTTTCTTCTAAAAGGAAAACCACATGACAGATAGGGGTTTACCCCCTTTTGTGCGTAGCTGGAGGCAGTTTTATATTTTAGTTGTTCTCTGGCTAGCGCTTTTTATTCTGTTTCTTTACGCATTTACACTGTATTTCTCATGAGTGCGATCGACTGGACCGTACTCTTTCTTACTCTTCTGCTCATTATCTGCTACGGCATATACAAGAGCAGAGGCATCCGCAATATAGACGGCTACCTGTTAGGCAACCGCTCTATGCCCTGGTATAATGTCGGGCTATCTGTAATGGCTACTCAAGCCAGTGCAATCACTTTTCTATCAGCTCCGGGTTTAGCTTACTCCTCCGGAATGAGCTTTGTACAGTTCTACTTTGGACTCCCGCTGGCCATGATTGTGCTCTGTATTACCTTTGTCCCAATCTTTCACCGTTTGCGTGTATTCACTGCATATGAATTTCTGGAGAAAAGATTCGACATCAAAACACGGGCACTTACAGCCATTCTGTTTTTGATACAACGCGGTATATCTACCGGCATTACCATCTTTGCACCTTCTATTATTCTATCGACCATTCTTCATGTAGATGTTACCTATACGACACTGTTTATTGGTAGTCTGGTCGTACTTTATACGGTATATGGAGGAACAAAAGCTGTCTCGTATACGCAGGCCCTGCAAATGAGTATCATCTTTGGCGGACTTCTGGTCGCAGGTTTTATGGTTGTGCATTTATTACCGGAAGATATCGGCTTTAGTAAAGCGCTTCATATTGCCGGAAAATCCGGAAAAACAAATGCCATTGATTTTACTTTTGACCCCAATAATCAATATACGGTATGGACAGGTCTGATCGGAGGTTTCTTTCTTCAGCTGTCTTATTTCGGGACAGACCAAAGTCAGGTAGGGCGTTATCTCACCAGCTCCTCTATCCGGGATAGCCGGTTGGGACTTTTGATGAACGGATTACTGAAAGTTCCCATGCAATTTGCCATTCTATTGATCGGCGTACTTGTATTTGCTTACTATCAGTATCATACCCCTCCTGTATTTTTCAACCAGCAAGAGATTCACAAGCTTCAGGGAAGTAGCTATAATGAGGAATACCAGTCGCTTGAAAAGCAGCATGTACAACTGTATACTGAAAAACAGGCCGTCATCAATGAGTTGACAACAGCACTGGATAAAAATAATGATAAAGCAATAGAAGATGCCCGTCTGAAACTTGAACAATCAAATAAACAGGTACAGGGTGTCAGGGATAACGTAATAGCGCTGATCAAAAAGAACGATAGTAAAGCGGAAGTAAATGATAACAATTATGTATTTCTATCTTTTATAACCAGCACATTCCCTAAGGGTCTTATCGGATTACTTGTGGCCATTATATTCCTTGCTTCTATGGGGGCAACGGCCAGTGCTATCAACTCTCTGGCATCAACGACTATCGTAGATATCTACAAACGATTTATGAATAAAGAGGCTTCCGACCAGGGCTATCTTAATGCATCCAGGGTGATTACATTTGCCTGGGGCATATTTACCATACTCATCGCACTCTACGCCAGTCAGCTCGGCAACTTACTGGAAGCTGTCAATATACTTGGATCCCTGTTCTATGGAACAATATTAGGTATTTTTATTGTAGCCTTTTATGTGAAAAAAATAGGAGGGAGGGCGGTATTCTGGGCAGCAGTGATTTCAGAAATCATTATTGTAGCCATATGGAAAATGGATATTGTTGCTTTCCTTTGGCTCAATCTTATCGGCTGCGCACTGGTTGTCATCATAGGACTTATCCTTCAAGCAACACTGCCACGAAAAACAGAGAAACTGGTAAGCTGAGAATGTTGATTAATATGACAAACAGCCTGTAGGCCCCGGTCCGCACACCTGTCCTTTACATCTGAATCTAATCTACTTTGAATCGACCTGCTGATCAGGATAAAGTTTTTTGAACAAGAACTTAGTATTTCAGGTACAGATTATACAATACACTTTTATCATATAGGGTAAGCTCAGGTCTGAGGTCATTCACAATAAACTTACGTTTGAATGCTACAATAGCTGCAGATAGGTTACGGGTATCGTATCCGATTATTTTCAGTGCATCTATTGGGTTGAAATTTTCTGGAGGGGTCATAAGTGTACGTTCATCATACCAGATCCCAAATCCCCGCTCAGCAAGCTTCTTCCACGGGAAAAATATACTTGGATCATTTTTACGGGTAGGAGCAATATCTCCATGACCGATAAAGTTGGCTGTAGGTATATCGTAGTTTGCTTTTAGGGTATCCAATAAGGTGAGCAAGGCATTGATCTGCACATCGGAAAACGGCTCTCTTCCATTATTATCCAGCTCAATTCCCAGAGAAACGGAATTCATATCTGTAACAGATCCCCATTTACTTGCTCCTGCATGCCATCCTCTCAGATAATCATTGAGCAACTGGTAAACCTCACCTTTCTTACCGATCAGATAATGTGCACTCACTTTGGTATGCTCCAGTGTAAATGTACGAAGCGTCTGCTTGAGGCTGTCCTGAGCGGTATGATGGATAATTACATAATTGGGTTTACGGATGTCAAAATGAATTGCTCCTACCCAATCCAGATCCTTACGCATTCCTTTTTGCTGAAGATCGGCCACTTTATCCACGGTCTTTACTTCCGGAACAGCGCTGTCTGCCGTTTCTTTTGCTCCGCTTGGTTGCGGAAGCTCAGCAGTCAGTGTAGATGCAATCTCTTTGACCTGATTCTGGTACTGTTTATTTGTCTTGGCATATTGATTGGTCTTACAAGCTGAAAATCCTATCACCACCACTAAAACTCCAAATACGGCTTGTATGCCTGCTTTCATTACCTCGGCAAATTAAATGTAAGACCTAAAGCCAGAGATTCTGAGAACTGCAGTTTCGCTTTCGGGTTTTCAGGAGTAACATCATCGCTGTCATACAGCATTATCCCGTTTAAATTAACATTCACTAATCGTGTAATCTTAGCTGTCAGCCATACATCTAAACGATGACTGGGGTCACCGATCTTCTCATAATTCGCAAACAGATTGTAACGACTCTTCAGATTAAGGTTCTTAGACAGATTCTTATCCAGGTTGGCAGTTATCTGAAATGCAAGATCATTTTTAAAAGTTTTTCCGGCCTTAACACCATACTTCTCCTGGTCTTTAGTGATTGTCTGTCCAGGATACTTGATGGCATATTGTTCTATTGTCAAGGGTTTGATACGATCGTCCAAAACGAAGGTCTGACGGGCTGTACCTGTACCAAATCGTACAGAAAACGTATTATCAGGCTTATACTCCAAACCGAAAGATTCCGTAACATATCCCGGAGCCATAAATGCAGAAACAGTTTCTTTTATGCGCTCTACGCCGTCTTTTGTTTCATATGTATAACCTACGTCAAATTGGGATTCAAATGTCAAGGAAGTAAAGAGTGACCAGCTTTTAGATAGTTTATAAGACAGCTTATTGTCCCAGAAAATACGGTCATTATTCTTTTTAGCCATTTGATCCTTATTCTTCACTTTACCATATCGCAGATCTACCTCCGTAATAAAGTTAAAATCATCTTTATTAAATTCGGATTTATGCCAGGCATTTAGTCCCAAAGCTAATGAATTGACCCCTCCACCTTTCCAGCTATCGCTGAATGAAGCCTGATTAGCATTAACCCCAAACCGGCTCCAGTGCTTCCAGTAATCTACTTCCAGCGCCAATTTAGGAATAGGAACATTGATCGGTTTTATATTTAACTTTTGCTTATTCTGATTATTTGTAATAGAGTCCGGTTTTGCCCGAAGATCTTTTAAATCAACCTGAGCATGGGCTGTTTTGAAAAGCAGGCCCATCAATAGAAGAAAAGCGTAGTTTTTTATTTTCATAATAGCTGTTTTGTTAAACAATTATTTATAGGGTGTTATATCTAATGTTACGTCCGGCAGCAAAGGTAAGCGTTTTAATGCAGGATTGCTTATATACTGATCATAACTTGACTGAATATAGGTTGTCATCTGATATTCTGTTGCCGAAATTACAAAAAAATATGATGGCCGGTACTGTGTCATAAAATCCTTTAACCGCTCATCCTTAAGCCCGGTCACCTTTACAACCAATGCCTCCGTAAATTTGTAATCGATCATATTCTCTTTATAATCGTTTTCAATGAGGCGTGTCAACCGTTTTGCATTCTTTACTTCTCTGCTGAAAAGACTGTAAATCGCATTGATACTTACACCTGCTCCTGTTGGTCCGACTGAAAATACACTTCCCGGATCAGCCAGACGGTAAGCCTTATTATAGTTTTCCCGTTCCTGTTGAAGAATCTCTTCAGGTGTCTTCCTGCCTTTGACAGTGACCTCCTGCAGATAAATTGTAGCCCGCTTCAGATAAAACAGGATCACCGGGCTGTCTTCTACTTTTACAGTATCTCCGTGAAACCCTTTAGAGGACGCAATAAGTATATCTCCTTTTTTGGCTTTGATCTGAAACTCTCCTTTTGAATTATTAAAAACCTCGCCACCACCAGTCACATTCCTGATATTCACCTTCGCAATCCTTTGCTTGGTGTCCATATCAAAAACTATTCCTTCTATTTGCTTTTGTGCAAAAAGAGGCGTGATTTTCCCGAGAAATAAAATAAAAAAAAGAATATAAAGGCGCGTTCTCACAAGGTAAAACTACATTATCGAACGCTAATTGTGAAATATTTAACAACTTTTCACTGTTTGCAAACTATTTTGAAATTACAAGCAATTGCCCTATAGAAACATCATCAGCAGTCAATCCATTCAGTTGCTTTATCTGTTCTACAGACACATTATACATTTTACTGAGGGCATATAATGTCTCCTTTGCTTTGACTTCATGAATACGCATCGCCACAGGACTTTTTATCTGCTCAGGTACCACCGCTGCGGGTTCCTGTACAATACGTTGTTCTATTACTTTGTCCACGACTTCCTCACGTTTTTCTTTTTCCACATAAGTCTCGGAGCGGTCATAGCGATACAACTCATACCTTTCGATCATATCAATCAGGAGTTCGGCATAGCGTGGATTTGTGGCATAACCAGCAGATTTCAGTCCTTTTGCCCAACCTTTATAGTCGTTCTTATCCAGCAGGAAAAGCTTCTCGTATCGTTTTCTTAATAAAAATTGAGAGTGATCTTTAAAAGATTGGTCCGGATTATCATATACGCGGAAACAGTCATTTTCGTTATCGTCCGGACGGTTGACACTTCTGCCATTCCATACGCCGCCACACTTGATACCGAAGTGATTATTTGCTTCTCTGGCAAGATAGCTGTTGCCGCTTCCGGATTCGAGTAATGCCTGTGCCAATTTTATACTGGCCGGAATCCCGTATTTATTCATTTCTGAAATAGCGACACCTTTATAACGTTCAATATAGCTCAATCCGGACATACTGGTCGCTCCTTTGCCGGAGGAAGTCTGGCTGCCCTGATTTCCTTTTGAAACAGAGGTTCCATTTTTGCCCTGTAAAACGGTGTGCCTTTTACTTGAACATGATGATGCGACCAGCATAACCATGATGGACAAATAGAAAATCTTTTTCATTGAATACTATAGAGTTTTACCTTGTTATAAAATGCAATAATACTGAAAAAAAAAGCTTATCTCAATTTTGAGGATGTTCCTTGTGAAACATCAGCATCTAATCTGTTGGCAATACGGGATTTATTATCCGAAACCGGAGTATCCAGTTCGTCCAATCCATATCTTTTGATCATACCCAACACCTGAGATTTCCAGCTTTTACTGTGTGAATATCCGGATCTTGCGATTCCGTTTATCCATTGCTGATAATCGTCTGAGTCGTATTTGTCAAAAAGTTTTTGAGTAGAAGTCCTTCGCTTTAGTAAGGCAACGAAGTC
The DNA here is from genome assembly GCF_002418355.1 of Sphingobacterium sp. UBA5789. NCBI lineage: Bacteria > Pseudomonadati > Bacteroidota > Sphingobacteriia > Sphingobacteriales > Sphingobacteriaceae > Sphingobacterium > Sphingobacterium sp. UBA5789. Next base: position 56,906 of record NZ_DIDX01000001.1, read on the forward strand.
ATGATATGAATCTAAAATAGAAGAATAGCCTTTGTAGGATGACCGGATGGTCTTGCTATTGTTCTTGCCTTTAATTCCGAAATGGTTATTCAGGTTTTTGGCAACTTTGCTATTTCCATTTGCACTCTCATGCATTGCAATAGCTAAAATAACGGAGGCGGGAACACCCTGTTCGCGGCTCAGACGTTGTGCGATCTGCTTGTGCTCTTCGACATAAGATGTCGGAGAAAATTTCTGTGCAAAAGTAGTTATACTTAAAAAACACAAAAACAACACAAGAAGAACCTTCTTAAAGTTTTTTTCTTGCATAATAAATCATTTAGTCCACAAATCACTTTTTGCGTAATACAAAAAGCCCATCCCGAATAGGTAGAATTAATTTGTCTACCCGTTGATCTTTTGCTAACTGCTCGTTCAACTCGAGAATTTGTTTCGTTTGATTGTCCGGATCCTCCTGCAACACTTTTCCCTTCCATAAAACATTGTCGATCATAATAAGTCCTCCGGACGGAACCCGATCAACCAGTAATTCATAATACTGAAGATTTCTCTTTTTGTCAGCATCTATAAATATCAGGTCAAAATCTCCTGATATCTCTTTTATCACTTCCAGCGCGTCTCCGATATGATACCGGATCTGCTCCTTATATGATGATTCATCAAAATATCCCTGCACACGTTCTTCCTGCTCTGCATTGATATCAATTGTATGGATTTCACCATCTTTACTGAGCCCTTCAGCCAGACAAAGAGTAGCATATCCTGTAAATGTACCGATCTCCAAAATACGTCCCGGCCTTGCCATTTTACTCAAAAAAGAAAGTACTCTTCCCTGATAATGACCCGACAACATATGAGGCATAGTTTCCCGTAAATAGGTCTCTCTGTTGATCCTTTTTAGTAACGCAGATTCCGCGTCACAAGTATGTTCTAAGTACGTATTTAACAGTTCTTCTGACTGATACATGGATGCAAATGTAAATAAGGCTTTTGTAAATACAAAAACAAAAAATCATATCTCACTAAAAATCAAGACATTACTTTATTTCGTTCGTCACAAAGCAAAGTAATGTCCGGATTCAGTAATTCTTAATATAAGCGGGGATTTCTTAGATTAAACCAGATTGGCGGTAATTAATCTCAAAAATTCGGACCGTGTCACATCATTTTGAAATGCACCGGTAAATGCGGATGTAGTTGTAACAGAATTTTGTTTCTGCACACCGCGCATAGCCATACACATATGCTTACATTCCATCACTACAGCTACACCTTGTGCACCAAGTGTCTCCTGAATACAATCCCGGATTTCATTGGTAAGACGCTCCTGTACCTGCAGACGTCTTGCAAAAATATCCACGACTCGCGGGATTTTACTCAGACCCACAATATGCCCGTTGGGAATATAGGCCACATGCGCCTTTCCAAAGAAAGGAAGCATATGATGCTCACAAAGCGAGTATACTTCTATATCTTTTACCACAACCATCTGACTGTAGTCTTCTTCAAACATAGCACCTTTCAATACAGCCGCCGGATCCAGATCATATCCGTGTGTGAGATACTTCAATGCTTTTGCAACACGCTCTGGTGTCTTTAACAGTCCCTCACGTGCGGGATCTTCGCCCAGAGCCTGCAGGATATCGGTATAATGAGTAGCTATTCTGTCAACGTGCAATGGATTATACTTGTCGATTTTAACATAGCCATCCATCTCTTCATGATCTAAACTTGAAGGGTTGCTCATGATCAAATTTTATTTTAAGATTTAATTGCCGAAATATTCGACATAGTTGTTTTCTGTTTCTACTAATTTCACACTATGAAGGATTACATTCTCCTCCTCAAAAAGAGGCTTTAATACATTAAAGATCTCAATAGCGATATATTCCGTCGAAGCCAGTTTGCCTTTCATAAAGTCTACATCAAGGTTCACATTGCGGTGATCCAGCTTTTCGATAATATGATGCAATATGATTTCCTTCATTTTTTTTAAATCGATAAGGAAACCGGTCTCCGGATTTACCTCTCCCTTGACTGTCACAAACAACACATAGTTGTGTCCGTGCCAATTGGGGTTGCTACATTTTCCAAAGACATTTTCATTCTGTTCTGATGACCAGTCCTCTCGGTAAAGTTTGTGCGCAGCACTGAAACGCTCGCGTCGAGTAATAAAAATCATAATGCTGCAAAGATACTGCTTTACGGTTAGATTTGAGTAAATATTAGTATTATTGTAGGACAACGCTTGCTCGTATGAAGACACTTATTGTTGCCGCTACATCCTTTGAAATTCAACCCTTTCTGGAAAAAAAACAGGATTATCCATCCTGTGAGATCCTAATCACGGGGGTTGGCATGACCAATACGGCCTATCAGCTCGGGAAACACCTGGTCAGCAATCCCTATGATCTGATTATTAACGCCGGAATAGCCGGATCTTTTGACAAAAATCTGATGATAGGAGAGGTGCTGCAGATCACAGAAGACCGGTTTGCAGAATTAGGTGCTGAAGACGGAGAAACATTTCTTCCCATAGAAACACTCGGATTTGGCCAATCTGTTTATATTGCAACACCCCCTCCTGACTGGAACACCCGTCTTGACTCTTATAAAAAATGTACCGCAATTACAGTCAATAAAGTACATGGTCATGAACAGACAATTGAAGATATCAACAGGCTATTCCCTTCTGTCTCTTTAGAATCTATGGAAGGAGCGGCTGTATTCATGGCTGCCGGAGAAGAAAACATCCCTGTGATTCAGCTTCGAAGCATTTCAAACTATGTGGAAAGGCGCAACAGAGAGAACTGGAATATCCCGTTGGCAATCAAAAATTTGAACGTCCAACTTTTAGATCTTTTATCCAAATAGGTTTTATTTCTTGTTAATATTGCCATATCAGTCTCCTTTTTTTACCAAAAATGAAGTAAAGTCATATAATTTTGACAGCCGGAACCTTCAAAATATCAATAAATAATAGTAGTTTTGCGTATTAGAATTTGACACTATTTACAACTGATGAGAGAAATACAATTCAGAGAAGCACTTCGCGAAGCCTTAAGCGAAGAAATGCGTAAAGACGAAAAAATATTTTTAATGGGCGAGGAAGTTGCAGAATACAACGGAGCTTATAAAGTAAGTCAAGGTATGCTTGACGAATTCGGACCAAAACGCGTTATAGATACTCCAATCGCAGAGCTTGGTTTTGCCGGAATCGGTGTTGGAGCAGCAATGAACGGCCTTAAGCCTATTGTTGAGTTTATGACATTCAACTTTTCACTGGTAGCAATTGACCAGGTGATCAACGCTGCAGCCAAAATTCATTCGATGAGTGGTGGACAGTTTTCCATCCCTATTGTATTCCGCGGCCCTACAGGTAATGCCGGTCAGTTAGGTGCGCAGCACTCTCAAAACTTTGAGAACTGGTATGCTAATACACCAGGACTGAAAGTTGTCGTTCCATCTAACCCTTATGATGCAAAAGGACTTTTGAAATCAGCTATCATTGATCCGGATCCTGTTATCTTCATGGAATCAGAGGTAATGTACGGCGATAAAGGTCCTGTTCCTGAGGAAGAATACTACCTGGAAATCGGCAAAGCAAATGTCGTAAAAGAAGGTACTGATGTAACTGTTGTTTCATTCGGTAAAATGATTCCTCGTGTTGTTCTTCCGGCTATCGAAGAATTGACAAAAGAAGGTGTAAATGTTGAATTGATCGACTTACGTTCTGTACGTCCTATCGATTATGCAACTATCGTTGAATCTGTTAAGAAAACAAACCGTTTGGTTATTGTTGAAGAAGCATGGCCTCTGGCCTCTATCTCTTCAGAGATAACATACAAAGTACAACGTGATGCTTTCGATTACTTAGATGCTCCTGTAACTCGTGTTACAGCGGCAGATGTACCTCTTCCATATGCGCCTACATTAGTAGAAGCAGCTTTACCAAGTGTAGCTAAAGTGGTAAAAGCAGTAAAAGAAGTTGCTTACTTAAAGAAATAAGTTATCTTATTATAAATTCAGGAAAGCCTCTCAGTGATGAGGGGCTTTCTTTTTGACCACTTACTTAAATTACTTTTATGAAAAAACACGCATTAGGCCTGCTTATCTTAATAGGCCTAACATTGACCACTCAGGCACAACAAGCCGTTACTTTAAAAATCAAACCATCCCTTAACAAACCATCCATAGTCAAAATGGAGGTCAAGACAGATGTGGACGGACCTCAAAGTGTATTAATGAATATGTCCATGAAAATGGAAATGACACCAAAAAGTATAGAAGGGGAAAAGATTACTATCGAAACCCTTACCAAAACGATAAAAGCTGAAATCAATGCAGATATGATGACGCTGAATTACGATTCGGAAAAAGAATCCACTGACGAAATGGGAAAAATGCTGAGTGAACAGTTTGCACCTATACTTGGCAAAACAATTACGACTGTAATGACAAACTCAGGAAAAGTGCTGGATGTATCCTTTCCGACAGAACTGGGACAAAGCATAGATAAAAACTCTTTTAATAATATGGCAACAGCCTTGCCCGATCATCCTGTAAAACCAGGAGATACATGGGATAGTGAAATAGAAAAAGGGGAACTTGTTCCGAAAATCACAACGAAATCAACATTTAAAGAAATATCGGATAGTGGCTACGTTATTGATATTGCAGGGAATGTATTCGGGGATGATGACTCTCAGATAGGAACGATAACCGGAAACTATATCTTAGATAAAACCACTAATCTGACCAAAAGCTATATCCTGACAACAAGACTTGAAGTACAGGGGACAAAAGTGACTACAGAAGTCACTATGAATACCTTATAAATAACAAAAGGCTCACCGAATGGTGAGCCTTTTGTTATTTATACGTAAATGCATTATGCATTAATCTCTTCTTTATATTGATCTGCAGACAATAAAGCGTCTACATCAGCAGCATTGCTCAATTTAACACGAATAATCCAACCTTCGCCATAGGCATCCGAGTTAACCAATTCAGGAGAAGCATCGATAGCTTCGTTTACTGCTAATACAGTTGCAGTAACGGGCATAAACAGATCTGAAACTGTTTTTACAGCCTCTACTGTACCGAAAACTTCATTTGCAGGCACTTCTTCGCCTACTGTGTTGATATCCACAAATACGATATCGCCTAGTTCGCGTTGTGCAAAGTCTGTAATACCAATTACGGCTTCATCTCCTTCAACACGAACCCATTCGTGATCTTTCGTGTATTTTAATTCTGCTGGAAAATTCATAATCTTAATTTTTTCTCAAAAATAGAATTATAACATGACATTACAAAATATTAAAGATGCCCTTTATATATGATTAAAGTTGTATTTTTAGAATATGAATGCACAGATTGAAAAGTTGTATGCCCTTGCTCAAAAGCAGGAACGGATGATTATAGGCCTAATGTCTGGAACATCACTGGACGGATTAGATGTTGCACTATGTAAGATTTCCGGTTCAGGAAGCAATACACGTCTGGAACTTGTAGCTTTTGAGACTATGGATTACGAACCTCAATTCAGAACGTATGTAAGGGAAGTGTTTTCAAAGCGCACTATTGATCTGCAAACCTTATCCGGGCTGAATGCCTATGTTGGTATTGTGCACGCTAAGCTGATCAATCAGGCGTTGCAGCAATGGCATATGGATGCTTCTCAGGTGGATATTATTGCCAGTCACGGGCAAACCGTATATCACGCTCCTCAAAGTCTGACTCATGACACGCGCCTGCCGAATAGCACATTACAGGTCGGCGATGGAGATCATATTGCTGTAATGACCGGCATTATTACACTTTCAGATTTCAGACAAAAGCATATTGCTGCCGGGGGAGAAGGAGCTCCTTTAGCGGCCTACGGAGACTACCTGCTATTCACCGATAAGACTGAGAACAGAATATTACTTAATATTGGTGGTATTTCGAATTTCACATTCCTGCCGCATACAGACAGTACCTATGAAGCATATGCAACAGATCTGGGTCCTGGAAATACCATGATGAATCAATATATGAAGGAATATTTTGATGAAGAAATGGATACAGACGCACATGTGGCCCGCTCCGGAAAACCTGATCAAAAATTATTGGAAGAATTAAGTAAAGAACCTTTTCTCCTGCTGGATTTTCCAAAAACAACAGGGCCGGAACTTTTTAATCTCGAGTATTTACATCATTTACAGGAATTGTCAGATACCACAGCCCTCTCTCATGAAGACGTGATGGCTACACTTTGTCATTTCTCTGCAAACACTATTGTTGCCGCTATTTTAAAACAATGCGAAGATCTTCAGAATATTGCTGTATACATCAGCGGAGGAGGACTGCATAATCCCTTACTCGTAGAATTAATAAAAGCAGGTTTACCAGATTATAAAATAACATCTTTCGAAGAGCTGGGACTTAATCCGGATGCAAAAGAAGCGTGTCTGTTTGCATTACTGGCAAACGAGACACTTGTTGGAAAGCCGGATCATGTCAATCAGATCAAAGATTCACCTGCTGTTTGTATGGGCAAAATAAGCCTGCCAGTCTAATCGTTGTCGATCGCCTGATGTATATAGGTTTTAAAGGCCAGCATGCTGTGTGCGGCCTCAATCACCTTGTCCAGTGCATCAGAAGCAATCAGCTCTTTATCTGTAAACTTACGATAGAGAATAAAGCTCTTTAATTTAAGGATCTCTATCTCCGGATGCGAAGCATCATATCCTGCAGGAGGTCTTACCAATTTATCTTCTGCAGACAGGTCTGATGCTTTCCACTGATGATCTTCCAATGCTTTATAAAACCCTTCAGCATTATAATCAATCTCCTGACGGATGGCATCCAGATGCTCTTTATTTGGTCTCCAGTATCCCACTCCTAAAAAAGACTTACCCGGCTCTATATGTAAATAATATTCCGGCCCGTCCAGTTTACGCCCGTCAACAGATATCCCGGCACTGAACCAGGTTTTGTAAGGCGTTTTATCGTTTGAAAAACGAGTGTCCCGATAGATCCTGAACAAACACTTGCTCTCTGAAATATCGGTGTGAATATGAGGATCAAAAGCAGATAATGCATCAATAATGCCACGGATAAATGCTTTTACATTAGCCAGAGAAGCCTCATAAAGCTCTCTGTTTTCCTGAAACCATTCCCGGTTATTATTTGGACGAAGAGCCTCCAAAAAAGAAAAGGTTTGTTTTTCAATCTTAGCCATAACGAAAATAGAGTTTAAACTAACAACAAAAATATATAGACTAACGGAGCTGCAATAAGCACACCGTCAAACCGGTCCAGAAAACCACCATGTCCGGGCATGATCTTACCTGAATCTTTGACATCCAGACTTCTCTTAAGCATAGACTCAACAAGATCTCCCAATGTCCCGAAAACGCCAATTGTCAGCGCCACGACAACCCATTGCCATTTTTCAATAGACCCGAAATACTGTTCCAGATTGAGCGCAACCACTACTGCAAGCAGTACACCTCCGATAAATCCTTCCCAGGTCTTGTTTGGAGAAATCCGCTCAAAAAGTTTCCGCTTTCCAAAACTTCTCCCTGCCAAATAAGCTCCTGTATCATTAGACCATTGAAGAATCAGATACCCTAAAGGAATATAAAAGTTAAATTTCCCGTTTACAAAAGCCAGGCCTATCAGTGTTAAAAACGGGACAACAGTGTACACGATTCCACTGATAGTATAAGATATATCGTGGAAAGGAAATTTACGGTTTTGGTATAGAGCCGCAATATAGATCCATAAAAGAAAAGGAACGACCAGCAGAATAAACCGGAAAGACCAAAATTCCAGATAAGCTCCTCCGCCTGTAACCATCAGAACCAGTCCGGTCAATAACCCGATAGTCTTATCTGGTTTGATATCATCAGAAGTTACCAGTTTATAAAATTCATGAAGGCTTGCTACACCCAGTAACGCAAAGAAAGCCACAAATACCTCTTTACCTAACAGGTGAGACCCGACAAGGATAATAACAAAGAAAACACCTGTAATAGCTCTTGTCTTCATGATTAGTTTTCTTCCGGATTAAGTTCTTCGATCAATGCATTTGCCTTCTCTACATCATTTACATTGACATAAAGCTCTATCTTACCAAACAGATAAGAAGAGTCCTGCTTATTGAGAACAACAGCATTAACCTCATTTTCTAAAAGCATCTGCTTTACAATTTCACTCTGGATCGCATTCGTATACGTCTTGATCTTTACCCAGTCTTTTTCCATCGTTAATCTTTCTTGAATAGTTGTAAATTATAAATAACAATACCGTTGTTGCCGCTATACTCCCGATATAAATATACCATGGATAAGTTTCAGCAGTACTCATCTCCTCAAAAGTTTTCCCTTCTCTGGAATAGTAAAAGCCAAAAATGGTAGCTGTAGCATTGTTGATAAAGTGTCCGAATATAGGGACCCAGATATTATTACTCCAGATCAGGAGATATCCGAAAAATGCTCCTAAAAACATTCTTGGGAAAAATCCGTAAAACTGAACATGTATGGCACTAAAAATTATAGCCGTTACCCAGATCGCAAGATGCTGATTTTTGAAAAGACGAAAAAAACTCGTTTGGATTACCCCTCTGAAAAACAATTCCTCACAGATTCCGGGCAATAGGGCAAGAATAATCAGATTAATAAACAAACCCCACCACGACGTTTTCATAACGATACCAGACATCATGGAGGCCGCATTGTCTTCCTGTTCCCGCATCCAGGATTCGATGCCTTTCAGAGCGTCCGGCAGAACCATCTCTGCATTCCATTCTGCAATCTGACTCATCAAAGGGATAAAAGCAGTCATCGTAAGCAATACCAGTACAAAATAGGTGAGGCGTCCCCTCTTTTGTAAAGGAAAGTAATTTATCTGACGCTGTTCGGCCTGTAAAAGAAAATAAGCCGGTAATCCGAATGTAGCAATACTGCTTACAGCTAATAACAAATTGCTGAAAACCGGATTACTCATGATCGAAGAGCCCGATTTGAGCACGTCAAAACTTCCGGAATAAACAGCATATATAAACATGACTATTCCCTGCAGCGTCAAACTGCAAGCCAGGCTAATAATAATCAATAATAGCATAGATACAACCGGCGTATGAATAGGCTTTGTTAATAGCATTTGTTATTGTAAAAATAATAATGATACTGTATTCTCTTAATCTCAAAAATTTGTTAAAGATAGGCAATATCAGTAGTTTGCACGTTCAATTTTACAAATACTGCGGATTTTTCCCGCAAACACCTAATTCTTATGGAAAATAGAAGAGATTTTATTAAAAAGGCCGCGTTATTAACGGGTTCCTTTGGTCTTTTTAATAGCCTGCCCGGATCTATTCAGGCAGCACTAGCTATTGAGCCGGCGGCCGGATCCACATTCTATGACGCAGAGCATATCGTACTACTGATGCAGGAAAACAGATCTTTTGATCACAGCTTTGGTACCTTAAAAGGTGTGCGTGGATTTAATGATCCCAGAGCAATCCAGCTGCCCAATAAAAATCTGGTCTGGTTACAGCAAAATAAAGAAGGTAAAACGTATGCTCCATTCCGGCTGGATCTGCAAAATTCGAATGCAGCCTGGACAAGAGATCTTCCGCATTCCTGGGAAAACCAATCTGCTGCACGCAATAAGGGAAAACACGATAACTGGCTGGAGGCCAAACGTTCGGGAGTAAAAGAACAAAGAGATATTCCACTGACACTGGGTTACTATTCCAGAGCTGATATTCCATTCTATTATGCTTTTGCAGATGCCTTTACGATTTGTGATCAGCATTTCTGTTCTTCTATAACCGGAACTACCACTAACCGCCATTTCTTCTGGACAGGAAAATGTGTCCCTAAAAAGGGAGAAAAGCCGCTTGTGCGTAATTCCGATATCTATTTTAATCAACTTGCTCACTGGAAAACTTTTCCTGAGCGGCTGGAAGAAAATAATATCAGCTGGAGAGTCTATCAAAATGAGGTCAGCATCCAAAATGCGCTTGAAGGAGAACGCGAACCCTGGTTGGGCAATTTTACAGACAATAATCTGGAGTGGTTCGCGCAATATAATATACGGTTCAAGAAAAGCCATACCGATTTCTTAAAAATACGTGTAACGCAATTACCTGCAGAAATTGCGGAATTGGAAACACAGATAAAAAATACAAAGGCTGCTGATAGCCAAAAATTACAGAAGAACTTAAAGAACAAAATTCAGCAACTCGAGAGCTATCAGTCTGCATTAAAAACATACAGTGCTGAGAACTTTGCTGCATTAAGCAATTTTGATAAAGCGCTTGTAACGAAAGCCTTTCAAACAAATGAAGGAGATCCGCACTACCACGAAATCGAAACGGTATCAATGGATGATCAGGGAACATCAAAAGATATTACGGTTCCTAAAGGAGATGTACTATATCAGTTCAGAGAGGATGTCAAATCCGGAAAGCTGCCTACAGTTTCCTGGCTGGTTGCTCCACAAAACTTTTCTGATCATCCGAGCGCACCGATGTACGGCGCCTGGTATGTTTCAGAAGTGCTGAATATATTGACGCAGAATCCTGAAGTCTGGAAAAAAACTATTTTTATCCTTAACTACGATGAAAATGATGGTTATTTTGACCATATACCTCCTTTTGTTGCGCCTAATCCAAATGATCCTGCATCGGGCCGAACCTCTGCGGATCTGGACTATAGTGATGAATATGTAACACGCGAACAAGAGATTGCAGCCGGTGTATCAGAGCAAAGTGCAACTGAAGGCCCTGTCGGCCTGGGGTATCGCGTTCCATTGGTCATTGCTTCACCATGGTCTAAGGGAGGCTGGGTTAATTCCGAAGTATGCGATATTACCTCTACTATTCAATTTATGGAAACATTCCTGAATAAAAAGTACAACAAGCAAATCTTTGAAAGTAATATAAGCTCATGGAGAAGAGGTATTACCGGCGATCTGACTTCGGCTTTCCGTCCTCAAACGAATAAAAGTACATCTTCTCCGGATTTTCTTGACCGCAATGAACAAATCCTGAGAATAGATAAAAGCAAATCACTGGACTATCCGAAAAACCACCATGCGCTGTCCTCTTCAGAAATAGAAACAGCAAACAGATCTCCGGCTACGAGTCCGTTTTTACCTAAACAAGAATCTGGTATAAAAGAATCCTCTGCATTAGCATATGAGTTGTATGTAGATGCTGAGATGACTGCATCTAAAATAAAACTTCGATTTAATGCCGGAAAAAATATATTTAAAGACAACGCATTAGGCTCGCCTTTCAATGTGTATTCCGGGCCTTCCTATAATGACGGTGTTAGCTACTGGCCTTTTGCTACTTCAGCCGGAAATCAGGTAGATTTTGAATGGAATCTTGCCGACTTCAAAGACAACTATGACTTACGGGTATATGGTCCTAACGGATTTTTAAGAACCTTCAAAGGCAATCAAAGTTCACAATTATTAGACGTAACCTGTGAATATGAATTAGATAAGAAAGGTATTCCGACTGGCAATATCAACCTCAGGATTAAAAATACAGATGCGAATAAAACACGACCTGTAATTGTATCTGCACAGATCTATCAACAGCTTCAGGAGAAAATAAGCCTGAAGCCCAATCAGGAAAAAATCATTTCTATCAATGGGAAAAAATCGTTTAACTGGTATGAAGTTAAGGTTTTATTAGCTGATGATCCGAACTTTGAACGTGGTTTTGCCGGAAGAGCAGAGACAGGTACTTCCTCGATGACAGATCCTCAGATGGGACGTGTTATTTAACGAAAAAGGGCTGAAGATTAAACTTCAGCCCTTTTCACTCGTTCTATTAATTTACTCTGACCGGATCTGCCGGTTTACGCATCTGCTGATACGGATATGTTTTCATCTCTTCCAACAAGATCTGTATCGTTTTCTCCAGTTGCGGATCACGACCCTGCAGCACTTCTTTTGGAGTCTGCTCCACAAAAACATCAGGAGCAACACCTTCATTTTCGATAATATAATTTCCTTTCAGATCGAATATCCCAAAGTTAGGAGAAGTTACCCTTCCGCCATCCAATAGAATAGGGTAGCCACTGATACCTACTAATATGCCCATAGTCGTACGTCCAACCAGCTTTCCTAAGCCTTTATGACGAAACATATAAGGCATCATATCGCCTCCTGATCCTGCATTTTCATTAATAATCATTGCCTTTGGTCCGTAAATACCATTTCCGGGTGTAGTAAAGCTCTTTCCGTCGCGTATACCCCAGCCAGCGATCAGATCACGGGACAGCAGATCGATGACATAGTCGGCTACCGATCCTCCACCGTTGTTACGCTCATCCAATAACAGGGCTTTCTTATCCATTTGAGAGAAATAGTATCTGTTGAACGATGTATATCCTTCTGATCCGGTATTCGGCATATACACATACGCAATCTGGCCTTTACTAAGTTCATCTGTACGTTTTCTATTACGCTCTACCCATTCTGTCTGGCGTAAGTTTATTTCATCACTGAAAGGAATCGGCTTCACGACAACCTCTTTTGCACCAACAAGGGATGGTTTACTATTCACCATAATGACCGTTTGCTTTCCTGCTGTTTGATTGAATAAACTATAAATATTCATATCAGCAGTCAGTTCCACTCCATTTACAGAGACAATAAACATACCTTCCGAAACCTCTATCCCCGGCTCAGCTAATGGTGCCTGCAGCTCAGGATTCCACTCCATACGGGTATAGATCTTACTTATCTGATAACGGTTGTCAACTATTTTATAGTCCGCACCCAGCATTCCTACATTCACAGACGGAGTTCTTGGCTGATCTCCCGGATAGATGTAACTATGACCAACAACCATCTCACCCATCATTTCATTCAAGAGATAAGACAGGTCCGAACGATGGTTCACGTACGGCAGAAATTTCTCATATTTACGCTTTACCGCATTCCAGTCTGCACCATGCATATTCTCAACATAGAAATATTCTTTTTCCATTGCCCAGACCTCATTGAATACCTGCTTCCATTCAGCAGCAGGATCTACAAGCTGTTTAACATTATCAATCTTTAGTTTACCGTTATCAGGAATAGGCTTTTGGTTAGAATTCACAATAAAATATGACCCGCCTAAACTGTACATCAGCTTTTTACCATCTGCACTAACCTCAAATCCACCGGCACCCTCTACAAATACTTTATCTTCCAGCTTCTTTAAATCATATGCTCCGATAGTACGTCCGCGTTGGTAAAGCAGCATATCTTCCACTCTTCCATCCAGTTTATAATAGCCTGCAGGTAACGGCAAAGCGACAATACGATTAGAAATCTGATCAAATTCGACTTTTATATTTTTGACTTTCGGTTCTTCTTTCTTTTCCTCTTTTTCTTCTTTTTTCTTCTCTTCTTCCTTTTCTTTATCCTTACCAACAGCTTCTTCATCACTTTCCAGTTTAAACGGAGAAGGCGTATCCTTAGCTAAAATAAAGGCATAAATGGTATAATTAGGGGAACGCTCATAGGCGGACATATGCAAGCCCGAGTTTGTCAGCCCGGTATTGGTACTAGCCGTAAAAAACAGGTACTTTCCGTCTCTGCTGAATGTAGGCTGATGCGTTTCAGACATACCATCCGTAATCTGCTGACTTTGCTTTGTATCCAGATTATACATAAATACTGCCGATACAGTATTCGGTAATGTTTTGATGTAAGATATCCATTTAGAATCCGGGGACCATGACGGTTCAAAATAATTGCCTGTTCTGTTAGTATGCGATCCCAGGACATCATCATCAACTTTTGTCACTTTCTTCGTGTCAATATCTACATAATACAAGTTGAGATGGGCATCATTAAAGAATAGCTTTTTGCTGTCCGGAGACCAGATCGGATCAAAATAGAAGTAATAATCTCCCAGTGATATATAAATAGGGTCATTTTTGGCCATCTGATCTCTCAGCACCAATTCATATTTTCCCCTTGCGTCAGACAGATAAGATATCCATTTTCCGTTGGGTGACCAATTCGGAAAACGCTCATGAGAGCCTGGTGAAGAGGATATATTTCTTGCATCACCTTTTTCCTTAGGTACTGTGAATATTTCGCCTCTTGCTTCAAAAATTGCCCGCTGACCCGTAGGAGAGACATTCCAATTGCGGATACCTTCGGATATATTGGTATAATGAGGGCGCTTATACGTGTTATCTGCAAAGATCTGAACAGGGATATGAGAAGTCTTTTTACTTTTAATATTGAAGGTATAGATCTTACCTTCAGCTTCATAAATAAGATCATCACCGAAGCCGTTCAATGTCCGGATGTCGTATTCCTTGCTATTGGTAAGTTTCTCTGTTTTCTTGGTTTTTGTATCGTAGCTGAAGATATTCACGATTTTATCTCTATCTGACAAAAAGTAGATCTTATCTCCTAACCATATAGGCTTAACATTATTACTTTTTTCTCCGGGTACGATTTCAATATCATTTGTTTTATTATTGAAAATCCAGATCGAAGGCATACCTCCACCTCTGTATCTTTTAAAAGCTACAACTTCGCGTTCCGTAGGGTCGGAATTTTTTAAATATGCCCAATAATTACCGTCAGGAGAAGGGGAGCCTTCAAAAGCTGTCGGCATAGGAAGAGCTTCGTCTTTTCCTTTGTTTATATTGATTTTATAGAGTCTGGAGCCCAATGAATACTGAAACTCCTGTGTACTTGTAAAATAGAGTTCCTGGTTATTAATCCACCCTCTCATAACATCTGCTGCAGGATGATACGTAATTCGTTTAGGTTCACCTCCAGCAACAGAGATGGTATAAACATCGACATTACCATCATAGTTACCTGTAAAAGCAATCTGCTTTCCGTCGGGTGAAAACATTGGGTTTCTTTCTACATCGGGGTTGACTGTAAGTCTTTTAGGATTACTGCCGTCTCTTCCTGCGATCCAGATATCGCCTCCGTATACAAAAGAGATGTGATTTTGACTAATGCTGGGGTTTCTCAACAACAGTGTTTCCTGTTGTTGTCCCTGAGCTGCTGTAGCTGAAACTACAGTGAGAATGATACTATTGAAATAGAATCTTAGCTTTTTATTCATAAAGTAGGAAATATGCTATTAAATTTTTGTTGTAAAACAGCATGAAGATACGGCTATGAAATCTTATTTACAAAAAAAGCGCTGAGATTATCAGCGCTTTAACATTTTTTATCGTAAATCGAAATTAAACCATTTCGCCTTCTACTTCCAGTAGGATTCCTTCGTCAACGATTACACGTCCGCAGTGCTCACAAATAATGATTTTTTTGCGTTGGCGAATTTCAGATTGCATCTGTGCAGGGATCTTATTGTGACATCCTGAACAGCTGTCGCGATCAATAGAAACTACAGCAAGACCATTTTTGAATGAATTACGAAGTCTGTTGTAGACATTCATTAAACGATCTTCAATGTTTTTTTCTGCTGCTTCAGCATTCTTCAATAACGTATCTTCCTCTTTTTGAGTTTCTGCCGTAATTGTATCCAGCTCTTTTCTTTTTCCTTCAAGCTCAGTCTTATTGTAACCTAAGGTTTTTTCTGTGCTTTCGTACTGTTCAGTCTTGTTACGGATTTCAAACTCATATTCTTTGATTCGTTTTTCACAAACCTGAATTTCTAAGCCCTGAATTTCGATCTCCTTAGTGATAGCATCATATTCACGATTGTTTTTAACTTCGTTCAGCTGACCTTCATATTTCTTGATGGCCCCCTGAGCGTCCTTAATCATGTTTTTGCGCTTTACGATAGAATCTTCCAATTCATCCAGATCCGTTCTGATTTTCTCAATACGGGTTTCTAATCCTGCGATTTCATCTTCAAGATCAGCTACTTCGATAGGCAATTCACCTCTGATTTGACGAATTTTATCGACTTTAGTATGTATGGTTTGCAAAGACCATAATGCTTTCAATTTTTGTTCTACAGTTTGTTCCATTAACAGTAGTATTTTATTGGATTTGTGTCTGTTTCCGTTATTAGGACTGCAAAGTTAGCAAATTTATTCCGAATAATCTCTAACAATAATTCTTGCGTAAATTGTTCACTTTCAAAATGTCCCGTATCTGCAATGACTATCTGACCTTCAGCATCAAAAAACTCGTGATACTTATAATCTGCCGTAACAAAAAAATCTGCTCCTGATCTTTTTGCATCAGCAAGCAAAAAGCCTCCTGCACCCCCACATACTGCTACCCGAGACACTTCTTTGCCTCTCAATTCAGTATGACGAATGACTGTAAGATTGAGCTTTTCTTTCAAGTATTGCAGAAAATCTATTTCACTCATCGGTTCGGATAAATTTCCTATCACTCCAGACCCTATAGTCTGATAATTATTCTGCAATGTAACAATATTATACGCAACCTCTTCATAGGGATGACTTGCATACATGGCTACGAGGATCTCACGCTCTTTTATTTGTGGGTAAATAACTTCTATTTTAGTCTCTTCAACCCTTTCCTGCTGACCGATCTCACCAATAGCGGGTTCAGCACCTTCCAATGGTCTGAAGGTTCCGTATCCGGCACTGTTGTAGCTACACTGGTCATAATTACCAATATTGCCTGCTCCTGCATCAAAAAGAGCCGTCCGCACAAGCTCCACATGTGTTCTCGGTACGTATACAACCAGCTTATTTAACAGATTCTTCTTTTGCTTTAATATAGCTGTATTTTCCAGATGAAGCTTCTCCGCAATTTTTGAACTGACCCCACCAAAGATATTATCCAGATTGGTATGAATAGCATAAATAGCTATATTATTCCGGATAGCCTTAATAATCACTCGCTCCACATAATTGGATCCGGTAAACTTTTTCAAGCCCCCGAATACAATAGGGTGGTGCGAAATAATGATATCACATCCTTCAGCAATAGCTTCATCCACAACAGCTTCGGTGCAATCTAAGGAGATTAATGCACGGTGAATCTCATCTCCGGGATTACCCACTAGCAGACCAGAATTATCATAAGATTCCTGATATGCCAAAGGAGCTATACTCTCTAAATAGTTTGTTAGTTCAAATATTTTCATTCAACTCTTATTTGCTTTACTTTACCAAAGAAAAGGATCAGGCCTTTATCCTTCATTAACCTCTTTTTCCACAAACTTATTGTGCTCTATCAATAAAACTCTGTATTGATTGATCTTTACCCAATATGTAATGAAATAAATCAGATTCATAATACCTGCAATAACAAGTATAAAGGGTGGAAAAGGAATATTAATGGAAAGAAATGTCCATGCATAAATTTGTCCTTCCTTACGTGTTGGATTTTCTTCCACCGGAATTTTACGGTCATAAAATTCATTATTCAGGGAGTCGCAGAGTCTTCGTGCGACCTCAAAGTGCCAGTAAATATTAAACAACGGCACAGCTACAAACCAGGCTTGTGACGGCAAAATATTCCTGTTTTCCGGAGCGATCAGATTTAATGTTTTCCGAATGGTATTGGCAAATAAAATCCAGCAAATCAGACGAACTGCGGATGCTGCCAAAACAATGTACAGCATTTCCATCGTCATCTTATCAGGTGTAAACTCTAGCATTCTTAATTTTGAATTTCTTCTTTAAATATAGGCTGAATTATTCAAAACTTGATATTTATGAATAATATTTAGCACCTATCTGACAATTTAACAACCTGTAAAAAGTTCTTTGGTTCTATTTTTCTTACAAAATCAGCGAAAATAGGCTTATTACAGAGTCATTCTTCTATTTCTGTTCTTTAAAAATACAGAAGGAAAATAGCCGGTTTTTTGTGAAAATCATCCTTTCTTTTTTTCCACTGATCCACTGTAAGTGTCAGGATAAATTCATCCTGAGCAGTCAGATTACAGGCCACACATATTTTGGTTTGAGGCTTGCAGACCTTCAGTAATTCCGCGAATAAGGCATTGTTGCGAAAGGGAGTTTCTATAAAAATCTGCGTCTGCTTGTCTCTGTATGCCTGTGCTTCCAGATCTTTTATCTTCCGGTTTCTATCCGATTTATCAATAGGAAGGTATCCCTGAAATGCAAATTTCTGTCCACTGAAACCAGAAGCCATTAAGGCTAAAAGAATCGAACTTGGTCCCACCAAAGGAACAACCTTTATACCTTTGCTATGTGCTTCAGCGACAATATCCGCACCCGGATCTGCTACTCCCGGACATCCAGCTTCAGACATTAATCCCACATTCTTGCCAGCCATCAGTCCTTTGAAAAACTCCTGTTTATTTCCCTGATCACGGTTATGTTTACCATAATCATGGATGATCAACTGTTGTTGCGGAATAGACAAACCGGCTTGTTTCAAAAATTTCCGGGCAGTTTTTTCGTTTTCTACAATATATTCATCCAGTGTATTGATGGTCTCTTGTAAATAGGGTGTATAAGAAGCCATTGCAGCGTCATCGCTCAACGGAACAGGAAGGAGATACAATATACCTTTTGACATATACAAACCTAGTCATTTATGACGAATATGATCAGACGAATACAAATTTATCTTGTTTGTCAGCATTTGATTAGGTTACGTAATCGTCATTTAACAAACATTAACAAGCTCTGGTTCAGGATTTTTTCATTTTTACGTAATTTTATCACATTCAGGGAGTTGTTCTTTGATAATTTATAAATTATATTAATATTTGCATTAATGGTATCTCTAATAACAGAAGGTGTAAAGATTTCGGTAGAGAGTATTTATCAACCGGAATATTCTAATCCTGAAAAGGAACATTTCATGTTTGCTTATCGTATTTCTATTGAAAACGTAGGCGATTATACCGTTCAGCTATTGCGTCGTCACTGGCAAATATTTGATGCAATTGGAGAACACAGAGAAGTAGAAGGAGATGGGGTAGTGGGAGAACAGCCAGTTATACAGCCAGGAGAATCACATCAATATGTATCCGGTTGTAATCTTAAAAGCGAAATGGGCTATATGGAAGGTACATACCAAATGTCCCGCCAGTTAGACGGAGAGATTTTTTATGTAGAGATTCCCCGTTTTAACCTTATTGCTAATCACCGCTTAAATTAACAGTTATATATACACTGTCATAAAGAAGTACAATTCTAAGCTTTCCTATAAATATTACGCTGTTTAAACCCGTTAAATTCTGTATTTTTGTACCTTATTATGGATAAGACTGGCTATACCGCACTTGTTTTAGGCTCCACAGGCCTGATTGGCAGCTTTTTGGTCGAGATGCTTTTGGATAATACACAGTATTCAACAGTATACGCTGTATCAAGAAGTCAGCTACAGATGCAACATCCCAAGCTTATCAATATTATAGCAGATGCAGATTCAATAGCACATCAGCTGGAAAATATAGCTGTTGATCACCTGTATTGCTGTCTGGGAAGTACCAAAAGTAAAACTCCTGATCTGTCTGCATATTATAAGATAGATCATGATTATCCTTTGTCGGTAGCACAGCATCTCAAAGACAAAAGGCTTTCTGCTGTGAGTTTGGTTTCAAGTATGGGAGCTAATGTATTATCCAATAACTTCTATCTGAAAATGAAAGGAGAGATTGAGCGTGATATAGAATTACTTTCGATTGAAAGAACATTCATATTCCGACCATCCTTATTATTGGGAAAACGCAAAGAAAACAGAATGCTGGAGAAGGTCTCTTCAGTGGTTATGAATATTATAAATTATTTCCTAATAGGAAAATTAAAAGATTATAAAAGTATAAAAGGGGAAGATGTAGCCAGATCAATGATAAAAATATGTTTATCTGATGTCACAGGCACACATATCTTCAAAACAGCGAAAATTAAAGAATTAGCGTGAGTATATTATCTACAGAACAGGTCAGTCATTCCTTCAATGACAGATGGTTATTCAAAGACATCCATTTTGGACTACAAAAGGGTGACCGGATAGCTCTTGTCGGAATTAACGGTACCGGCAAATCTACACTTCTATCTATTTTAGCAGAAAAGGTAATTCCGACTTCAGGAAAAGTAGTAAAGGAAAAAGGAATTAAAATTGGCTTTCTTGCTCAAGATCCTGACTTTTCAGGATTACATTCTATCAATGATTTCATCTATAGTGCGGATAACGAACAGCAGACTTTAATTCGTCAATATGAAGAATTGTTAAGTACAGATGAACCTGATCAGCAAAAACTGGAAGATCTCACTGAAAAATTATCTTTGCTTAATGCATGGGAATATGAATACAACATCAAGACTATTCTAAACCGCCTTAATATTATTGATTTCACCCAGCAGATAGATAATCTGTCAGGTGGTCAGAGAAAAAGGCTGGCACTTGCAAAATTACTAATTGACGAACCTGATGTCTATATTCTAGATGAGCCTACGAATCATCTGGATATAGAGACTATAGAATGGTTAGAAAAGTTATTGACTACAGGAAATAAAACAGTATTATTAGTAACGCACGATCGTTACTTTTTGGATGGAGTCTGTACAGAAATCCGCGAACTTGACAGAGGAAATCTTCTGACATTCAAAGGTAACTACAGCTATTATCTGGAGAAAAAAGCAGAACGCGAAGCTAATGATTCCATATTGGTTGAAAAGAGCAGAAATCTGTTGCGTAAGGAATTGGAATGGATGCGCAGACAACCGCAGGCACGAGGGACTAAATCCAAATCCAGAATTGAAGCTTACTATGATCTAGAGGAAAAATCTAAAGCCGCAAAGAAAAATGACATTGTACAGCTGAGTGTAAAAGTAAGTCGCCAGGGCTCCAAAATTCTGGAAATAGAAAATGCTTCTAAAAGCTTCGGAACTAAATCGGTAATTGAAAATTTCAGCTATACTTTCAAAAAGGGAGATCGCATAGGCTTATCCGGTCGCAATGGTTCCGGAAAATCCACCTTCCTGAATTTAATCACAGGGATTGAAAAACCAACGTCCGGAACAATCAGTGTAGGAGAGACTACAGTATACGGATACTATAAACAAGGCGGTCTGGAATTTCAAACCAATGAACGTGTAATAGACGTTGTAAAGAATGTGGCTGAATATATAGAAATGGCTAAAGGAGAAGTGATCACCGCTTCTCAATTATTAACACATTTCTTATTCCCTCCGGAGAAACAATTCGGCATGGTTGAAAAATTAAGTGGGGGAGAACGTAAGCGTTTACAACTTATGCGCGTGCTTATGCGTAATCCAAACTTTCTTATTCTGGATGAGCCTTCTAATGATCTTGACATTGATACTTTAAATGTACTGGAAGATTTTCTTGAAAAATATACAGGCGTACTTCTTCTTGTTTCACACGATCGTTATCTGGTAGACAAACTGACCGATCAACTTTTCATCTTTGATGGATCAGGAAATATCAACATATATAACGGAAACTATGCAGACTTCAAAGCAGAGCAGGACCTATTAAACAAACAACTCAAAGCTGGAAAAACAAATGTGAAGCCTGTAGAAGTAAAAGAACAACCAAGCAAGAAAAAGCTAAGCTATAAAGAGCAAAAAGAATATGAAGATCTGGAAAAAGAAGTCACTTCTTTAGAACAGCAGATAGCAGAAAAAACAGAAGTATTAAATTCAACAACCGACCATTTACAACTCGTCGAGATTGCGGAAGCTATCAAATCACTTGAATTAAAACTAGAAGAAAAAACAGAACGTTGGTTATTATTAGCAGAGCTTGCAGAATAATAAGGAAGCGTTCCACGTGAAACTATAGATAAATTAAACGTGAAGCAGTGATTGTTCCACGTGAAACTAAAATAAAATGTTTAAGAAATATAACGTAATTGTAGTAGGGGCCGGTCATGCCGGATGTGAAGCAGCAGCAGCAGCAGCCAACCTGGGATCATCTGTTTTGTTGATTACAATGAACATGGGTGTAATCGCTCAGATGAGCTGTAATCCAGCAATAGGAGGAGTAGCAAAGGGGCAGATCGTAAGAGAGATTGATGCAATGGGTGGATACACAGGTATCATAGCAGACAAATCTACACTACAATTCAGAATGCTTAATCTGTCCAAAGGTCCTGCCATGTGGAGTCCAAGATCCCAAAATGACAGAATGCGCTTTGCTGAAGAATGGAGAATGCAACTCGAAGCTATCCCTAATCTGGATATGTGGCAGGATACCGTTAAAGAAGTCATAGTAGAAGGCGATAAAGCTGCGGGAGTCATTACTTCTCTGGGAATACGAATAGAAGCAGATGCAGTAGTTCTGACAAACGGAACGTTCTTAAATGGAGTGATCCACATCGGAGAAAAAAAATTCGGAGGAGGCCGTACTGGAGAGAAAGCAGCTACAGGTCTTACCGAACAATTAGTAAGTCTCGGCTTTGAATCGGGTAGAATGAAGACCGGAACACCTCCACGTATAGATGGACGATCTCTTAACTACGACCTCATGGAAGAGCAATGGGGAGATGAAAATAAAGGAAGATTTTCCTATACAGATGTACCTATTCCTACAGAACAAAGATGTTGCTGGATAACCTACACAAATGACAAAGTTCATGAAATGCTGAAAACAGGATTCGAAAGATCCCCTATGTTTACAGGAAGAATAAAAGGCTTAGGTCCCAGATATTGTCCTTCTATAGAAGATAAAATAAACAGATTTGCAGAACGTGAAAGACATCAGATATTCGTAGAACCGGAAGGATTCAATACGGTAGAAATATACGTGAATGGATTTTCGACTTCTCTTCCGGAAGATGTACAGCAAAAAGCATTACAACTGATTCCCGGATTTGAAAATGCCAGAATGTACAGACCGGGATATGCTATTGAATACGATTTCTTTCCGCCAATGCAACTAGATCTGACACTAGAAACACTTCGAGTAAAACACTTATTCTTTGCAGGACAAATTAACGGAACAACAGGATATGAGGAAGCAGGAGCACAGGGATTCATTGCAGGTATCAATGCTCACCAGAGAATAAATGATCTTCATGAACTGACGCTAAAACGTTCTGAATCTTATATAGGCGTTTTGATTGATGACCTAGTTACAAAAGGTACGGAAGAACCTTACCGAATGTTTACATCAAGAGCGGAGCACCGCTTATTGTTACGTCAGGATAATGCAGATATTCGTCTTACACCAATGGCTTATAAACTGGGTCTGGTAGGAGAGGAGAGACTGAATAAGGTAAATGAAAAGATCAAAAATTCAGATGCTATTGTAGAATATTTAAGACAAAATAGTGTAACAGCGGATCACATTAATCCGGTACTCGAAGATCTTAACTCCTCGCCGGTATCTCAAAAAACCAGAATGTTTAATATACTAAGCAGACCACAGATTAATATTTACGATATCAAAAAAGCGGATAGTGATTTTGAAAACTATTTAAATCAGTTTGATAAAGAAACAATAGAGCAGGCTGAAATAAAAGTAAAATACGACAGCTATTTTGAAAAAGAAATGGAGATTGTCAACCGTATGAAAAAAATGGAAGATAAAGAGATCAATCCTAATTTTGATTACAATTCTTTAACTTCTCTTTCTATAGAAGCAAGGCAAAAACTGTTAAAGGTTAAGCCAAGAACATTGGGACAGGCTTCCCGAATTTCAGGAGTTTCACCTGCTGATATTAGTGTTTTAATGGTACACATGAGTTAATATATTGATTTTCAGTATATTAACAATAAAATATATAAGCTTAAAATAAAAGGATATAAGAAGATATTTTTAATTTTATGACACAAACATCCAAAAAAGATAAAAGTAGCTCAGAAACGCTAAAAACTACCCTATTTCAAAAAGTGGTA
Source organism: Sphingobacterium sp. UBA5789 (assembly GCF_002418355.1). Classification (NCBI taxonomy): domain Bacteria; kingdom Pseudomonadati; phylum Bacteroidota; class Sphingobacteriia; order Sphingobacteriales; family Sphingobacteriaceae; genus Sphingobacterium; species Sphingobacterium sp. UBA5789. Next base: position 80,686 of record NZ_DIDX01000001.1, read on the forward strand.
ATTTTTTCATTTTTTTGTCTTCTTATTTTAAGTACTATACAGTGCGCCAACATGCAACACCCTACTGGCGGGCCTAAAGATTCACTTCCACCGAAAATATTAAGTGAGTTACCAAAAAATTATACCCGAAATTTCAAAGCAAAAAAAATAGTTTTGGAATTCGATGAGTATGTCAAACTAAACAGTCAGTTTAAAGAATTCAGTATATCCCCGGATGTAGATACTCAACCTGAATATAAAATCAAGAAAAAAAATCTTGAAATAACATTACCAGATTCATTAGAAGAAAATACAACATATACAATCCACTTCGGAAAAGGATTAGTCGACTATAATGAAGGTAATCCGCTTCCTAACTATTCGTATGTATTTGCCACTGGTGATGAGCTTGACTCTCTTTCTATATCAGGATCAGTTCTGAACGGATATACCAAGAGTCTGGATATGAAGAATGAAGATAAAGATGTCATCGTTATTCTGATTCCCACCCGTCAGGACAGTATATTTGGTAAACGTAAAGCGAATATATTTACGGCTGTAGATACAGCTGGTAATTTCAAATTTAATAACCTGAGAGAGGATACATACCGTATATATGCCTTGAAGGAGAAAAGCAGTAATCGTATATATGAAAGCACAGATGACTGGATAGGTTTTCTCAATGACAGCATCGTATTAAAGAAAGATACGAGTAATATCAAATTGGAATTTACTAAACCCTACCCTGATAAATTCAGAACCGGTGAAAAGAAACTGGAAAAGGATGGGGGTATACAACTTGTATTTAACCGACCTCTACTTGATCCGGCTATAAAAATATTATCTCCACAGGAACTGGATGCATCTAAATATGTACGCTATGGTGTACATAAAGACAGTGCATTAATATATACTCAAAACACTGATTTTGACTCTCTTAAATTGGAGATACGCAATTATAATACGGTCATGGACACTGTAATATTAAAGAAAGGAGTAAATGTGAAGTTCGAAAAAGAAATACTACCTGTCCTGAATATCAGTAATAAAGTAGATAAGATTACGCATATCACCGTTACCTCTAAAATACCTTTAGCCTCAATAGATAAATCTAAAGTGAAACTCACAGAAGATAGTGTAGCAAGAACCAACTTCCAATTGCAAAAAGATACACTTAATAATCAGCTATATCATATTCGTTTTAACTGGAAACCTAAAAGGAATTATACATTAGTTTTAGAAGAAAAAGCTTTAACAGGATTATTCGGAGATCATAATAAGGAGTTCAAAACTAATTTCACATTGGATGAAAGCGAAAATTACGGAGATATAAACTTCAATTTTACCAATATAGACAGTACTATGCAATATGTGGTAGAACTTATCGATGACAAGAAAGAAAAGGTATTTAACAGGCAGATATTAGGCCCTGATAATACGATATCCTACAAGAAATTTCCGGGTGGCAGATATTCTTTACGTGTAATATATGATGCTAACAAGAATGGTGTATGGGATCCTGCAGATGTAAAAACAAAAAAGCAGGCAGAACAAATATGGTATCTTAACAAAACATTTACAATACGGGCCAACTGGGAACAAAATGAAACAGTCAATCTAAATTAACTGTTTTCAAACCAGGAACTGTATAACACATAATTATGCGGTAACTGATGCAACATCTCCCGTTGTTCATCAGTTATCGCTTTTATTTTTTTAGCTGGAACACCTGCATACAGATAGCCTGATTCACATATGGTATTTTCCAGTACCACAGCGCCTGCAGCAATAATAACTTCAGTCTCTACTACGGCTTTATCCATGACAATAGCGCCCATACCGATCAATACATAATCTTTTACTACACAACCATGTACCATAGCCTGATGGCCAATATTGACATAACTACCTATATCAGTTCCGTTCTTCTGGTAAGTGCAATGAATAACAGCCCCATCCTGGATATTCGTATAAGATCCGATTCGTATATAGTTTACATCTCCTCTTATCACAGCATTAAACCATACCGAACACTTATTGCCCATAACCACATCACCTACAACGGTCGCATTAGGGGCTATAAAACAATCTTCCGCAAATTCAGGGTATTTATCTTTAACAGGTAAAATAACAGCCATATGTCTTCTAAAATATAGTATCCTTTAATATATCAGCATGATAAGGATAATCTGTTGAATAATGGAGTCCTCTGCTTTCTTTGCGATCCTGAGCTGACTTAATAACCAAAAAAGCAACCTGAATGACATTTCTCAATTCACAAAGCGGCACTGATAATTTGGTATGCTTATAAAATTCTTCCGTCTCATCATACAAAAATCCAAGTCTTCTGAATGCACGATCCAATCTGAAGTCAGAACGCACAATACCAACATAATCGGACATTACTTTTTGTGTCTCCCGAAGATTGTGTGAGACCAGAATATCTTCATTGGATAAACTTGTATTGGAATCATCCCAGTCTGGTATATTTTCCTCAAAATCGATATCCCCTAACTTTTCAGCAGCATCCAGCCAGATCCGGTGGGCATATACAGCAGCTTCCAGTAATGAATTGGAAGCCAATCTATTAGCTCCATGAAGCCCGGTAGATGAACATTCTCCACATGCATACAAATTATTAATAGTACTACGTCCGTATGCATCTACCAGAATTCCCCCACATAAATAATGTGCAGCCGGAGATACAGGAATATAATCCTTTGTCATATCCAATCCGATGGATAAGCACTTTTCGTAGATATTTGGAAAATGGGCTAAAATATCCTCTTTACTACGCATCGTAATATCCAGGTATACATAATCGATACCTGATTTCTTCATTTCAGCATCTATTGCCCTAGCTACGATATCCCGTGGTGCTAATGAACCCCGTTCATCATACTCTTCCATAAATGGTTCCCCTGACACACGTCTCAGGATACCTCCAAAGCCACGTACAGCCTCGGATACCAGAAATGCAGGATATTGACTGGGATTATAAAGAGCTGTAGGATGAAACTGTATAAACTCCATATTACGCACTTTGCCCTTAGCACGATAGACCATTGCTATACCATCACCGGTAGCTATCGTAGGATTAGTCGTACTCGAATACACATGTCCTGCACCTCCTGAAGCCATCAAGGTAATACGGCTTAAAATCTTCTCTATACGGTGATTCTTTGTATTCAATGCATAGATACCAAAACACTTAATATCGTCCGATTTCTTATCAACAAATTCACCTAAATGATGCTGCGTAATTAAATCTACTGCAAAATAATGTGTAAGTATCTCAATATTAGGATCCTGATGTACTTTAGCCAGCAAGGCTCGTTCTATTTCATAACCAGTTATATCTTTATAATGTAAAATACGGTGTTTGGAATGACCACCTTCTTTTGCGAGATCATAGCTGTCATCATCTACCTTATCGAAGTTAGTACCATAAGCTATAAGCTCTGCTATACGTTCAGGACCTTCCCTAACAACGTTTTCCACAATTTCCACATGGCACAATCCATCACCAGCTATCTGAGTATCAAGTATATGCTTCTCAAAGCTATCAGACTTATCCACAACTGCAGCAACACCGCCCTGTGCATATTTGGTATTAGACTCATCTTCATTAGACTTAGTGACTATCAAGACTTTACCTTTTTTTGCAGCTTTCAAAGCGAAGCTTAAACCAGCAATTCCGGAACCAATAATCAAAAAATCAACCTTACGATCTCCCATAAATACTAATGCGTATTAAAAATCTAGTTTTTCAGATAACAAATTAACAAAATATGTGGATAACGTGTAGATAAATGGTGAATTAAAAATGAAAACTATTTTTTATTTCACATTTCCACAAAAAATCCAGCCATTGTGAACAAATTATAACCACAACTTTACCCCATTATTAACAAAATGTAAACAACAAACAATTCACACTAAAATATGGAAAACGAAAAAGAGTAATTTTCATATATCTGAAAATCAGCTCTATTTATAAACTTTAGATGTGGATAAATGTGGATAACTATGTTAAAAGTAATAATCGCAAATATAAATTCTTAAAACTTTCCCCATTTTCCACACACTAATAAACAATAAGTCTCCTTTTTATAAAAAGAGTTATTAATTATTGAAAAAAGGGAATGTGGATTTCGTTTCAAATTCTTTCGCTACTTTTGTGAAGTGATACCGTCTGAATCGTTGACTTAAATTTTATCAACACGGAAATGAATATTACTTATGACAGAGATCTGGAAGCAAAAGGATACATAGATGTAGCTATTGATCCTACAATTGATCTCGTAGAAGAAATTAATCGCCTCAAGAAGGAAAAGAATGCTGTTATTCTGGCTCATTATTATCAAGAGTCTGAAATTCAGGATATTGCGGATTATATAGGGGATAGTTTGGGACTTTCCCAACAGGCTGCCAAGACAGATGCAGACGTGATTGTGTTTGCTGGGGTGCATTTTATGGCTGAAACAGCAAAGATATTATCCCCATCAAAAAAGGTATTATTACCTGATCTGAAGGCAGGATGCTCACTATCAGATAGTTGCCCTCCTCATTTATTTGCGAAATTTAAAGAAAAATATCCTGATCATCTGGTCATAACTTATGTAAACTGTACAGCTGAGTTAAAAGCATTATCAGATATTGTATGTACTTCCAGTAATGCGGTACAGATCGTAGAAAGCCTTCCGTTGGATCAGAAAATAATTTTTGGTCCGGATCGCAATCTCGGAGCTTATGTAAAAAAGAAGACGGGTAGAGATCTGGTCTTGTGGAATGGTGCATGTATGGTACATGAGATTTTTTCGCAGGATAAAATAGATGCTTTACGCAACGAATACCCGGATGCAAAGTTTATAGCACATCCGGAGTGCGAGGATCATATTCTGGCTGGTGCTGATTATGTAGGATCCACTTCAGGTATGCTTAAGTTTACCATGAATGATCCCTCACAGGTTTACATTGTAGCCACTGAATCCGGTATTATTCATCAAATGCAAAAGGCGAGTCCGGAAAAGACATTCATTCCGGCACCTCCGAATAATGCATGTGCATGTAATGATTGCCCGCATATGAAGCTTAATACTTTAGAAAAACTTTACAATTGTCTCAAGTTCGAATCTCCTGAAATTACACTTCCTGAAGATGTAATTATACGCGCTCAAAAGCCAATTGAACGTATGTTGGAGATTTCAGAAAGATTAGGATTGTAAGCTTAACTGATATAATTTTTAATTTTAACATTATAGAATGTTTGAAAATACAGAAAGAACAAATCTGGATCAGATGGGTGAATTTGGTTTGATTGAACACCTGACCAAACATGTGGAACTGACTGAAAAGTCTACGGTCAAAGGTATAGGAGATGATGCTGCTGTATTAGATTTTTCAAATAAGAAAACGCTTATTTCTACTGATCTGCTGTTGGAAGGAATTCATTTTGATTTGCGCTATGTTCCACTTAAACATCTGGGTTATAAAGCTGTACAGGTAAATTTAAGTGACATATATGCTATGAATGGTATAGCCTCTCAGATTACCTTTTCAATAGGATTATCCTCAAAATTTCCTTTAGAAGCAGTTGAAGAAATCTATGAAGGAGCATTGATTGCCTGTAAGAAATTCAACGTAGATCTGGTAGGTGGAGATACATCAGCCTCTGCCCAGGGATTAATTATATCTGTAACCAGTATAGGATATGCAGATGAAGACAGCATAACTTATCGCTCAGGTGCTCAGGAAGGTGATCTTCTGTGTGTCTCCGGAGATCTTGGAGCTGCTTATGTAGGATTACAGATTTTGGAGCGTGAAAAGCAGGTATTTTTAGATAATCCCAATATTCAGCCGGATCTGGAAGGAAAAGATTATATCATCGAGCGCCAGTTGAAACCGGAGGCCCGTAAAGATATTGTTCAACTATTGGATAGTCTGGATATCAAACCAAATGCTATGATAGATGTATCAGATGGTCTGGCTTCGGAGATCATTCATATCTGTAAACAGTCTGATAAAGGATGTAAATTATATGAAGATAAAATTCCGTTGGATCAGATGACATATGATACTGCCCGTGAATTTGGTTTAGATCCTACAGTTTGTGCATTAAACGGAGGAGAAGATTATGAATTGTTGTTTACAGTTCCACAGTCAGCATATGATAAACTTAGAAATCTTCCCGATATAACAGTTATCGGATATATAACCGAGCCAAATGCTGGATATGAAATGATTTCCAAATCCGGAAATGTATATCCTTTAACAGCTCAGGGTTGGAATGCTTTTAAAAAGTAATGTATTGATTACTATATAAAAAAGGTGCTGTTTCATGTGAAACAGCACCTTTTTTAGTTTTCCTCCAGTTCTAATACTACCGGATCCGGTACATTGGGATCATGTTTTCCAACCCAAAAATTATTATAGCCCAATCCTACCTCAATTTCTAATAAGCGTTGCTGCAGCATTTCGAGAATGGCTAAAAAATTATAGACGAAATGAACTTTATTTTCTGAACTCTTTCGGATACTGTTAAAATCCAGTTTCTCATTCATTTCTATCAACTCCTTAATGACTCTCTTCTGTTGTTCTATGGTATAAGGATATTTTACAACAGTATGTTTGACTTCCTGGACACGATTTGAATAATGGTACATCATACGTTCATATACCATCATAAGTTTGTAAAGATCAAATGAAGACAATTCTTCTCCTTCCTGTACAGGGCGGTTAGTGTTCTTCAGATCATAACCGATATTTCCTCTTAAATGATACCTGACACGGTTTTCTTCAAGTCCTTTCAGATCTTCGCAAATATTTTTGAACTGTTTGTAGAGTATCAGTTTCTGTACCAGTTCCTTTTTAAGATCTATTTCATTTTCATTTTCATCCAGGTCAGGGCGTGGTAAAAGCATTTTTGCTTTGATACGCATGAGGGTAGAAGCTACAAATATAAACTCACTGGCCAGTTCTATATTCAAAGCCTGCATCTTCTGGATGTAGTCCAGAAAATCATCTGTTATTTTAGAGATCGCTATATCATGGATATTCAATTCATCACGCTCTATAAAAAACAAAAGCAGATCAAACGGACCTTCAAATTGTTCTAACTTAATTTCGTAACCCTCACTTGCATTCATAGATTCAAAAGTACATAATTATAAAAAATTATTAATAAATTAGTTTATTATAGAACCTATGTAAACCATAACAATTGCGAATTGTTATATGATTTATGTAAATAAAAAATTGTTACTTTGTATCTTATTTTGAAATCGTAAAAACTATGCAGGTAGAGGCTGGAGAACTATTGCAAAAAATAAATTTTCCTTCAGATCTTAAGAAATTAAAGGAAGAAGATTTATTGCAGGTATGTAAAGAGCTTAGACAATATATAATTGATATTGTCTCCGTTAACGGAGGGCATTTTGCAGCAAGTTTAGGGGTAGTAGAATTAACCGTTGCCCTTCATTACGTGTTAAATACACCTTATGATCAATTGATTTGGGATGTAGGTCATCAGGCCTATGGTCACAAGATATTGACGGGGAGAAGGGACGTCTTTGATACAAACCGGATATTAAATGGTATTTCGGGTTTTCCAAACCGAAATGAAAGTGAGTATGATACTTTTGGTGTAGGTCACTCATCTACCTCTATATCGGCAGCTCTGGGGATGGCTGTAGCTTCTCATTATAAAGGAGAAGATGACAGACAACATGTAGCTGTAATAGGAGATGGAGCCCTGACTGCCGGATTGGCGTTTGAGGCTTTGAATCATGCCGGTATAGAAAAATCCAATCTGCTGGTTATTCTAAATGATAATTGCATGTCAATCGATCCGAATGTTGGAGCGATGAAGGAATATCTGACCAGTATAACAACGTCTAAACGTTACAACAGATTCAGAGATGATCTGGCTGCTGTGCTTTCTAAAATATCAGAAGTAGGACCGGATGCACTTGGAATAGCCAAAAAGCTTGAACGAGGAATCAAAGGTTCACTGCTTAAGAATGCAAATCTTTTCGAATCTTTAAATTTCAGATATTTCGGACCTGTAGATGGGCATGATGTCAAGAAACTAGCCAAAACGCTGGAAGATCTTAAACATATTCCGGGACCGAAGCTCCTGCATTGCGTTACAGTAAAAGGTAAAGGATATGCTTTAGCCGAGAAAGATCAGACACTATGGCATGCACCGGGTCTTTTCGACAAAATCACAGGAGAGATTAAAAAATCTGTTTCTGACAAACCTGTTGCACCTAAGTATCAGGATGTATTCGGACATACCTTAGTGGAACTGGCTGAGAATAATAAGAAGATAATGGGAATTACTCCCGCTATGCCGTCTGGGTCTTCTATGAATATTATGATGAAAGCTATGCCTACCCGTGCCTTTGACGTGGGAATAGCTGAACAGCATGCTGTTACATTCAGTGCTGGACTGGCTACACAGGGATTACTTCCTTTTTGTAATATCTACTCTTCCTTTATGCAACGGGCTTATGATCAGGTTATTCATGATGTAGCCTTACAAAATCTGAATGTGGTATTCTGTCTGGACCGAGCAGGTGTTGCCGGGGCAGATGGTCCTACACATCACGGCGCATACGATCTTGCTTATATGCGTTGTATACCAAATATGACTGTGTCTGCTCCTATGAATGAAGAAGAACTTCGCAATTTGATGTATACCGCACAATTGGAGAATAAAGGACCATTTGTGATCCGTTATCCTCGCGGAGCAGGGGTAATGCCGGATTGGAAAAGACCATTTAAAGAAATAGAAATAGGAAAAGGCCGTAAAGTATCGGACGGAGAAGAGGTTGCTATATTAAGCATTGGCAGTATAGGTAATGAAGCTGTAAAAGCAATTCGTGTATTAAATGAAGAGGGTATTTATCCGGCACATTACGATTTGCGATTTGTCAAACCTTTGGATAAAGAATTGTTACATGAAGTCTTCCGTAAGTATAAAAAAGTTATCACCGTAGAAGATGGTTGTTTACAGGGAGGAATGGGTTCGGCAGTACTCGAATTTATGGTCGATAATGGTTACCAATCTCATGTTGTTCGTCTTGGTATTCCGGATGAAATTGTAGAGCATGGAGAGCAAAAAGAGCTTTGGAATTTGTGTCATTATGATGCAGAGGCTATTGCTGAGCAATGCAGAAAATTATCCACTATCCGTAAAACAGATTCTCTAGTTGGATAGATAACCTGTACGATAATAAAGCATAAAAAAGGAGTTGANNTCAACTCCTTTTTTATGCTTTATCCTTATAAAACTATCTGAAAATTATCCCCGATTTTAAAACATAGTTTTCCACATTGATTTTTTTAATTCAATAAAAGTTACTAAATTGGGAGTATCGAGCCCATCATAAGAGCTGATGTTGAAAACTAAAATTTTGCCTGTGAATTTTAGTAAAAAATCTCTAAAAAACGACTTAAGTTATTGTTTATTAATACGTTGTGTATTTTTTTACTTTTTAATTTTTTAGCTGAATTTTTTTTGCCATCTTCGTTTTAAGAGAAAGTTATGAACAATTTTTTGGTCAGATATTGTAAATCAAGTTATTAACAATTTTAGAATGGAAAAAACGTACACAAGTGTTTGGAATAGTTGTCTTCAGATTATCAAAGACAATATACCTGCGCAAAGTTTCAAGACTTGGTTTGAACCGGTGAAAGCGGTGAAACTTGATGAGAACGTTTTAACTATTCAGGTGCCGAGCTTATTTTTTTACGAGTGGCTTGAGGAACATTATGTAGGTATCTTACGTAAAACGGTCAAAAAATTTTTGGGAGAACAGGGAAGGTTGGAATATAATATTGTGGTGGAGAAATCTTCAACCAATATACCATATACAACCAATATTCCGTCAAATGGAAACGGTGCAGAAGGGAAGCGTCAATCGATCCCGGTTCCGGTCAATTTGAATAAGAATATTAAGAATCCTTTTGTTATTCCGGGATTGAAGAAGTTACAGGTAGATCCGCAGTTGAATCAGCATTATACTTTTGATAATTTTATCGAAGGTGAATGTAACAGACTGGCAAGATCTGCAGGGTTTGCGGTAGCAAATAAGCCCGGAGGAACCTCTTTTAACCCTTTGATGTTATACGGAGATGTAGGGTTAGGTAAAACCCATTTATCCCAGGCCATTGGAAATGAGATCAAGCGTAATCTGCCGGATAAGTTGGTTATCTATGTATCCTGTGAAAAATTCTGTCAACAGTTTGTAGATTCATTAAAGAACAATACAATCAATGACTTTGTGAATTTTTATCAGGCAATGGATGTCATCATCATGGATGATGTACACAATTTTGCCGGTAAGGAAAAAACCCAGGACATTTTCTTCCACATCTTTAATCATCTTCATCAGTCAGGTAAACAGATTATTCTGACCTCTGATAAGGCTCCTAAAGATCTGGCAGGACTGGAAGAACGATTATTAAGTCGTTTTAAATGGGGTTTATCCGCGGATATACAGGTTCCGGATCTGGAGACAAGGATGGCTATCCTGAAGAAAAAAATGTATTCTGACGGTATTGAGTTGCCGGAGAATGTAGTAGAGTATGTGGCGCATCAGATTGATAACAGTGTCCGTGAATTAGAAGGTGCTATGGTTTCATTATTGGCGCAATCTACCCTTAATAAAAAGGAGATTGACCTGAACCTTGCTAAATCTATGCTGAAAAACTTTGTGAAGAATACCAGTAAGGAAATTTCAATGGAATACATACAGAAATTGGTATGTGAGTACTTTGAAGTTCCGGTAGAAATGGTAAAATCAAAAGTTAGGAAACGTGAAATCGTACAGGCACGTCAGATCTCTATGTATCTTGCAAAGAATCATACTAAATCTTCTTTGAAGTCTATCGGTAACTTCTTTGGTGGACGGGATCACTCTACAGTGATATATGCCTGCCAGACAGTAGAAGATCTGATAGAAACAGACAAGAAGTTTAAAACGTATGTACAGGATATCCTGAAGAAGTTAAAAGCATCTTAACAATCAAAATTTTGAACGTAAAAAGGGAAGCAATCATTTGCTTCCCTTTTTTATTATCTCGTTATTACGGTAAGCAGCTTGTTAAGCAAATTTAAATACCGTTTTCTTTATATATAAGCATTGAAGACTAACCTGCAAAATTAGCGTTCTATACTTTAGGGTATAAGCTCTAAAAAGAAAGGAGCCTTGTTTTTCAACAAGACCCCTTAATTGCTAATTTATGAAACCTATTATTGCTTTGCTAATTATTGTACCGGCTGAGCAGGTTGCTCAGTTGGCTGAGTTTGTTCTACTGGTTGTGCTGGTTCTACCGGCTCAGTAGTTGAAGGCTCAGTAGCAGGTACTTCTGCCGGAGCTGACTCAGGAATCGTTACAGGAGCTCTTTCTGCTACAATTTTTTCAAAAAGTGGTTTTTGCTCATCTGTCAAGACTTCAATGATTTTTGCATCTGTCTGTGCCTGAAGTTTTGTGATTTGCTCAGCTTTAGCTTCTTTAGATGCTGTATTATCTGCTAATAATGCTTGTTCTGCTTTTGCATATTCTAATGTTGCATTATATACAGTTGGTTGCTGCTCTTCTGTCAATGTTAATTGTTGTGTCAATACAGTAACCACTTGTTTTGCATTATCTTCTGGTGACTGGGTCTGTTGCGCTTGCGCAAATGTTAATCCTAATGCTAAGAAAAATCCGATACCTGTTAAAATTAATTTTTTCATCTTGTTAAAATTTATACGTTTAAAACTCAATTATTAAATTCTTTACATTAATAACTGCTTTTTGACAGGGCTTAGTATATGATTGTATCAGGTTTGTTACTTTTTAACATTACTTAACATTTTGATTATTTGTAAACATTTGATAATCAATAATTTAAATTGTAATTATTGTGTTACAATAAATTGATGAATTTAAGGTCAATCTGAGCCTGATTAATACTGTTTTGAGATGAAAGGCTTGTAAAAGCTTTATTTTATCTCAAAATGAGGTAAAATACTATATATAATGAAGGTGGGGTGATAGGTTTAAAGGATATATATCTTCTTATCGTAAGATAGTAGTTTAGCAGAGTATGGAAGTATTATACCTACATATAAAAAGATATTATATGTATATCAGATTCCTAAATGATCCGAAATACTTCTTTCTATGTTTGCATAATCTGCTGTATCAAATGCTATCTGAATAGGAATATAGTAAAACGGGAAACGATGCAGACGTGTTCCATACAAACGCTGGAAATCTTTTTCTGTAGTCAGAATAAGTTTATTTGATCCGGTAATAGCTTTGTACATTTCTTCTATCTTACTGATATCTGTCTCTGAAAAAGCATGATGGTCGGAATAGGACATATGAATCAATCTGTTTACATTGGGTTGTAAATGATTGATCAGCGGATTTGGATTTGCTATTCCTGTTATAAGTAGAACATCTGTTTCTTTTAAATTGGTATAGCAGCCTGAACCATTCTTATCCATCCATTTATCATATTTGATTTTACTGAAATATATGGAAGCAGTGGAATTGTGACGGGAAATCTTCTTAACAATTTTCCTTTTATCTTCTTCTGTTGCTTCTTCCGGGGTTTTGGTTACGATGATGATATTAGCTCTGTGGCTTTCCATCATCATATCGCGGAAATTTCCGGTAGGAAGTAAAATAGCGGGTGCCAGAAGAGAAGTATATTCAAAAAGTAGAATGGAATAGGTAGGTTTTAATTTTCTGTGTTGAAATGCATCATCCAGAATAATCAGCTCATGTTGATCTTTTAATTGTTCTACACCATAACAGCGGTCTTCACAAACGGCTACAGTTATTTCCGGAAACTTGCGTTTGAATTGCAAAGGTTCATCTCCTGCCTCTGCAGATGTAGACTGAGTAGACACAAATCTAAACCCTTTTGTCTTACGGCCGTAACCTCTGCTGAGCGTAGCCAGTTTAATTTTGTCTTTCAAAAGACGGATCAGGAACTCGGTCATCGGGCTTTTACCTGTCCCGCCTATTGCCAGATTTCCTATTACAATGAGGGGAATATCGTAGGTTTTACTTTTTAGCAGCTGATAATCGTACAGACGATTTCTAAGCCATATAATGCTGGTGTAGATAATGGTAATTGGAAATAGAAACCATCTTAACAATAGCATAGCCAAATTACTTTTGATTACGTTGGATCAGGTATCTGCGGTATCGTTGTAGCAAGAATAAAACAATTACTATCGGAAAAATATAGGTTTTGAAAGGATGTTTTTCATCTATTACAAAGAATGAAACAGCACAAATAACAACTAAAAAAAGATAGATATAACTAAAATTCGGATGTACTAAAATCTGGTTAAATTTATTCATAGTTATCTCTTTACAATTTTTATTCCCACATCATTGATGTCTTTCAGTGGGTTTTCGCGCATATTTTGTTCTATAGCAAAAGTGTAAACACCTGTATCAGGAAAGCTGTAATTTTCATGTATCAACGCCTGATGTGCATATAAGCTTCCCGCACTGCTCCCTGTCCATCTGCCATCTAATTCTGCCAGTTTAAGCTCTCTTCTTTCTCTTTTACTGATACCTTTAGGATTTGTTTCATGTATACGAACAAAGATATTAGAGTATCTGTAATCTCCGTTGTGACGCAGATTAAGGTATACATCATACTTAGCATCTTTGTCCGTAATATGCGCTTTTATTTTTGGAATAACATTATACGGCCAGCTTTTGTCTGTAATGATGATATTCTCATCTACTACGGTATTGGCATCACATCCGGCCAATACCAGTATATTTAAAAGAATAAAAGCGTAAAGTAATCTTTTCATCTTGTTAACCCCTATTCAGCAGGCTGAGAACCACTATTATTATTTCTTCCTTTATTACGGTTTCTGTTATTGAATCTCTTTTTTGGTTTTGGAGCATCAGTATTTTGAGGCTCTTTTGCTGATTTGGATTCCGTATTATCTTCCTTTTTCGCTTGTTGAGCTTTCGGTTGCTGGGGCTTATTATTCTGTTTATTTACAGGTTTTTTGTCCTCAGCTACTCCTTCTGCTTTCTGTACCGTTTGTTTGTTTTTATTACGGTTTTTGCTTTTGGATTTTTTCTTTCTGCGTTCATCCAGACGTGTCAGACTATCCTGACCTACTACATTTTCATAATCGTAGACCACAGGTTTTTCTACTTCTTCCTGAATGTTAGGATTAACCAGTTCTTCCGGTTTTCTTCCTTCACGATTCATTTCAATGAATTCTTTTACCTTATCTACAGACAGAGGTATCCAGTTTTCCGCTTTCGGATAAGCATACCACATTGTCTTTTTGAAAATATCGGTTTTTTGAAGATATGCGGTACCTATAATTGTTTCGATACGGTCTACATTATTTGGAATATCCTTTAATGCATCCATATAGCTGTCCAGCTCATAGTTGAGACAACACTTGAGTTTGCCACATTGTCCCGCTAATTTAAGCGTATTAAGCGAAAGATTCTGATAGCGCGCAGCTGAAGTTGATACGGTTTTGAAGTCTGTAAGCCACGTGGAACAACAAAGTTCCCGGCCACAGGATCCGATTCCACCCAGACGACTTGCTTCCTGACGCATACCGATCTGTCTCATCTCTATACGTATCCTAAAGGATTCCGCCATTTTTTTGATGAGCTCCCGAAAATCTACACGGCCCTCAGCTGTGTAGTAGAAGGTTGCTTTGGTCTTGTCACCCTGATAATCAACATCAGATATCTTCATCGAAAGTCCCAGATCCAAAGCCAGTTTTCTCGCTTTGTGCATGGTTTCCCATTCCAGATCCTTCGCTGCTTCAAATTTCTTTACGTCCGCCTCGTTTGCTTTTCTGTAGATTTTTTTTGTAACAGCGTCTACAGAAACATTATTTTTTTTCAACTGCAGTCTGACCAGTTCACCGGTCAGGGATACATGACCAATGTCATAGCCACCTGTAGAAGGCTCTACGACGACCATTTCTCCCATTTCCAGGTAATGATTGTCCGTATTGATAAAAAAATCTTTGCGAGATCCTTTAAAACGCACTTCGACCACATCGAAGGCTTTATAGTTAGATGGCATATCCATATTGGAAAGCCAGTCATATACATCTAATTTATTACATCCGCTGGTCATGCAAGAGCCATTGCTTTGGCAACCTGCCGGGGTAGCACCTGCAACTGCAGTTCCGCTTCCACAACCTCCACCGGATGAGCAACTGCCACATCCCATATTTTTTCTTTATATATATTGAGTCCCTTTTGGGAACGTTTGATACTTAAACAATAAAACTAATTGCAAAGATAAATCTAAAAATAATATTTTAGGATTTGCATTGCGTTCTACACAATAATGTGTTTTTTCAAATAAAGATACAGCTTCTTCGATCTGATTAACCGTAAAAAGTGGTGCAAATTTATTTACAAACTCTAATTCTTTCTCCGGAAGGAAGACCAGATCATGAAGTTCTTCCTTGATAAGGATAATCTGCCTCATCATATTTATAGCGTACAAAAGAAAGCTTTTCTGATTCTCTCTTCCGAGTTTTGAAAGTTCATCATCACATATACTGATCATATGCAGACCTGCATCACTGACAATAAATCGCAGCCAGCGAATCAGCAAATCCAGATGATTACCGGATTCTGAAAGCAGATTGAGCGCCTGTTGAAGATTTCCATCTGCAATAAAAGCGATTTCTCCGGCCTGTTCTTTCTGAATTCCACGTTCTTCTACCAGGTAGTTTGTAATTTCCTGATGCGGAAGTTTTTGAATTTTGACAAGTTGGGTCCGGGAAATAATAGTATTTAATATGCGATCCTGATTTTCTGATACCAGGAGAAACAGTGTCTTTTCCGGTGGCTCCTCTATTAATTTGAGGAGAGCATTGCCTTGCGTATCCAGATATTCCGGCAACCACATGATCAGGATTTTGTATTCTGCTTCAAAGGCTTTCAAACTAAGCTTTTTGATAATATCATGCGCTTCTGCTATGTTGATATTGGCTTGTTTGTTATCAGCCTCAAGTTGTCCTCTCCAATATTCAAGACTGAGGTATGGATTTTTCAAAAATGCTGCCCGCCATTCTTCCATATATGTTACAGAAGTCTCTTCTTTTCCTTTTGCAAAAAAGGGAAAAGAGAAATGAAGGTCGGGATGAATAATTTTGGCATATTTCCGACAGGAATTACACTGGCCGCAACTGTCGTCAGCAAGTTTAGCTTCACAATTGATAAACTGGGCATAGGCATGTGCTAAAGCCAGGCTTCCTGAACCCTCAGGACCAAGAAACAACTGGGCATGGCTTACCCTGTTCTCCAATACGGTACGTACGAGATGATCTTTAATTTCCTGATGACCAATAATATCTTTAAACTGCATAATTCAATGCCAACATACAAATGTAACAAAATATATTTGCGGATACGGTTTCGCCTGCTGTATGATAAAACAAAATGTAGAAAACTATTCGTCATTAACGACGAGTGAATACAAAGAATATTGATTCTTTTCTGTATTATTGCAAGTATAAATAAGTATATTAGGAAATGAGATTTATAGTATCCACTTCAATTCTATTAAAACAGTTGCAAGCCATCAGTGGCGCTTCAAGTAGCAGTACTGTTCTGCCTATTTTGGAAAATTTCCTGTTTGAAATCAAAGACAATACGCTGACAATTTCTGCGACAGATTTGCAAACAAGTATGGTAACTTCTTTACAGATAGAGTCTAAAGAGGAGGGGCGTGTCGCTA
Organism: Sphingobacterium sp. UBA5789; assembly: GCF_002418355.1. NCBI lineage: Bacteria > Pseudomonadati > Bacteroidota > Sphingobacteriia > Sphingobacteriales > Sphingobacteriaceae > Sphingobacterium > Sphingobacterium sp. UBA5789. The sequence goes on from NZ_DIDX01000001.1 coordinate 97,432, forward strand.
TGCCATCTAAGATTTTGATTGAGACTTTAAAGACATTACCAGATCAGCCAGTAGCTTTTTCTGTTGACACAAATACGTTAGCTATCGAGATCAGTGCGGGAGATGGTAAGTATAAGCTGAGTGGTGAAAATGCAGATGATTTTCCTAAGATTCCAACCGTTGACAATACTTCTACAGTAAATATTCCTGCACCTGTTTTGGCTGAGGCGATAAACAAAACAATCTTTGCGGTGAGTAACGATGAGTTGAGACCTGCGATGTCCGGTGTATTGGTACAACTGGCGGAACAATCGACTACTTTTGTTTCTACAGATGCACACAAATTGGTGCGTTACCGCCGTACAGATATTTACACGGATAAACCGGCATCTCTTATTTTGCCTAAAAAAGCACTTTCTTTATTAAAATCGTCTTTACCATCTGACGATGTGAATGTGACTATTGAATATAATAATACGAATGCATTCTTCCAGTTTGGCAATATCTTTCTGATCTGTCGTCTGATTGATGAGCGTTATCCGGATTATGAGGCTGTTATTCCTCAGGTAAACCCTAATAAACTGACCGTAGACCGTTCTTTATTTCTGAATACTTTACGTCGTGTTGTCATTTTCGCAAATAAGACTACTCATCAGGTACGTTTACGTATCTCAGGTAGTGAGCTTAATATTTCTGCGGAGGATCTTGACTTTTCAAATGAAGCACACGAACGTTTGAGCTGCCAGTTTGAAGGAGATGATATGGAGATCGGTTTCAATGCTAAATTTTTGGTTGAGATGTTGAATAACCTGAGCAGCGAAGAAGTAATTATTGAGATGAGTACACCAAACAGAGCTGGTTTATTGATCCCGGCGATCAAAGATGACAATGAAGACATCCTGATGTTGGTAATGCCTGTCATGTTGAATAATGCCGGTTAATTAGAGCGTCTTGGAAGTTATATCATCACTTATTGATTTTATTCTCCATATTGATAAACATCTGGTCGAGATCGTCAATGATTATCAAACATGGACTTATCTGATTCTTTTCATTATTATTTTTGCAGAGACAGGGTTTGTAGTTACTCCTTTTTTACCGGGAGATTCTTTACTGTTTGCAACGGGAGCCATCATTGCCAAACCAGAAACAGATTTAAATATCTGGCTGATGTGGGTACTACTAATGGTCGCCGGAATACTTGGCGATATGGTGAATTATCATATCGGAAAGTATATAGGACCCAAAGCCTTCAGTGGAAAATATCGGTTTCTTAAAAAGGATTATCTGGATAAGACCGAAAAATTCTATGAAAAATACGGTGGGAAGACGATTATATATGCCCGTTTTCTTCCAATAGTAAGAACATTTGCGCCTTTTGTGGCGGGGGTAGGATCTATGTCATACCGCAAGTTCGCTTCCTATAATGTTATCGGAGCGATTGTTTGGGTGTCCAGTTTCTTATTTCTGGGATTTAAGTTTGGAGAGTTAGAATTTGTAAAGAAAAATTTTACATATGTCATTCTTGGCATTATTGTATTCTCTATACTGCCTCCGGTAGTGGAAGTGATAAAAGAAAAATTTAAAAAGAAGGAAGCCTAAAAGCTTCCTTTTTTGTTTCTATACCTATTGCTATGGATCTGATTGTACAGCTTTTTGATTTTATACGACATATAGATCGGCACATGATGGATATTGTCAATGATTATCAGACATGGACATATCTTATCTTGTTTATCATCATTTTTGCGGAGACGGGTCTTGTTGTGACACCATTCCTTCCCGGAGATTCCGTATTGTTTGCTACAGGCGTTATTTTAGCTAAGCAGGAGAGTCAGTTGTCCGTATGGGTCATGCTGGTGGTGCTGATAACAGCGGCAGTGCTTGGGGATTTTGTAAATTATGAGATTGGTAAATATTTTGGTAAGCGATTGTTCAAACCCGGCTCTAAGATTTTTAAACCCTCGCACTTGTTGAAAACAGAACAATTTTATGAAAAATATGGTGTTAAAACTATAATATATGCCCGTTTTGTACCAATTGTAAGGACATTTGCACCTTTTATTGCAGGGGTTGGTAAGATGCCTTATTCCCGTTTTGGGTCCTATAATATAATAGGAGGAATATTGTGGGTGTCTCTTTTTCTGTTGACCGGTTATTTCTTTGGTCAGATTTCCTTTATACAGCAGAACTTTTCTCTTGTTATTTTATTTATTATAGCTGTATCGATTATTCCTCCGGTTATAGAGATTGTCAGAAATAAAAGTAAATAAGCAACGTTTATAGATTAAACTTTTGTCTGGCTCTTCAGTCTTCACTATAAAATATGCCTATGAAATATCTGATTGTAGCGATTTTTTCGCTGGTTGCTCATGTTGCACAAGCACAACTTATTACCACAGAAAGAGATGAAGCGAAAGATGCCTATGTATTACTTAATGATATACGCAGTAATCCTTCCAAATACAAGAAGCAACTGGGAATATCGGATATACAAAATGTAACCAGAAAGGCATTAGTCTGGAACAAACAATTAGCTAAAGTTGCGGAAGAAAGAGCTTATGATATGGCCAAAAGAGATTATTTTGACCACATTACACCTGATGGTGTGGGCGTGAATGTACAGATCGCTGAAGGAGGATATTCTTTAAACAAAGACTGGTTAAAAAACATTAAAGCAAATAATTTTGAATCTATAGCTGCCAACCATCCTTCTGCAGAAGAAGGAATAAGGGCGCTGATTATTGGGAAAGGATCTCCCGGTTTTATGCATCGTAAGCATTTGCTTGGCATGGATAAATGGAACGGATCCCTCCAGGATATAGGTATTGGATATGTCAGGATCCCTTCGGGAGCGACTTATAAAAGCTATCTCTGTGTTATAATCGCAAAGCATGACTGGTAATAAATGCATTATCTTCTATAAAGCTCACTTTCACCGGTTTATTTTTTACTTTTTATTTTTTACTTTTCATACCTTTGCATATGATAAAATCAATGACCGGGTATGGTATTGGCACTCATGACAATGAAAAGGTTAAGTATAGTGTTGAAATAAAATCCCTCAATTCAAAATTCTTAGAGCTTAATATCCGTCTTCCTAAGGCGGTTTCCGATAAAGAGCTGACCCTTCGCGGAGAGTGTGGTAAGCTTATTGAAAGAGGGAAAGTCAACGTGATGGTAAACGTTGAGTATACCGATCAGACAGCAAAAGCCTCAAATATTAATGCTGCTCTCTTAAAGAAATATTACGAACAACTTCAGGACATCGCTGTAGAACTTGGTGATAAGCATGCGTCTTTATTTGCTATGGCTTTGGATATGCCCGAAGTGGTAACCAATAATGATGACACGGTTGATGAAGAAGAAGGTGGTATATTGATGACCGCTTTTAAGGAAGCCGTTAATCAGTTTAATATATTCCGTGAAAAGGAAGGAGTGGTATTACGGAATGATCTGGAACAGCGTGTACAGTTTATCCTGGACTATCTGACTTCAGTAGAAGCAAAAGAAACTTCCCGCATTCCGTTGATAAGAGAGCGTATCAGCCAGTATATGGACGAAGTCGTCGGCAAAGAGAATATCGATAAGAACAGGTTTGAGCAAGAGCTGATTTATTATATCGATAAACTGGATATCTCGGAAGAGAAAGTCCGCTTACGCAGTCATTGTAATTATTTTTTAGAAGCATTGAATGCACCGGATTCTAATGGTAAAAAACTTGGATTTATCTCTCAGGAGATGGGAAGAGAAATCAATACTTTAGGATCAAAAGCGAATAATGCGGAGATACAGCAGATCGTGGTTCGTATGAAAGAGGAGTTAGAGAAAATTAAAGAACAGTTGCTAAACGTTTTATAGCCGCATGAAAGGAAAGTTAATCATTTTTTCTGCACCTTCAGGAGCAGGAAAAACAACAATAGTAAGACACTTATTAAATAAATATCCAGATAAAATAGAGTTTTCGATTTCGGCCAGTACGCGTGAACCGCGTGGAGAGGAAGTGGACGGAAAGGATTATTATTTTATTTCGAAAGAAGAATTTTTGCATAAAATTGCAAAGCAGGAGTTCATTGAGTTTGAAGAAGTTTATTCCGGTACTTTTTACGGTACACTCCGTTCAGAGGTAGAGCGTATCTGGGAAAAAGGAAAGCATGTTATTTTTGATATAGATGTTGTCGGAGGGTTGCGGCTGCGATCCAAATTTCCGGATCAGGCACTTTCTATATTTGTAAAACCGCCTTCTCTGGAAGTGTTGAAAGATCGGTTGAGAGGTCGTGGTACTGATAGTGAAGATAAACTGAAAGAGCGCTTTGCAAAAGCGGAACATGAGTTGTCTTTTGCTGATCGGTTTGATGTCATCCTCAAAAATTATGATCTGGATACAGCATGTGCTGAAGCAGAAAAACTATTGTTAGATTTTATCGATCAGGATTAAGTACAGATCGGCGATGAAGAAGGTTGGGCTTTTCTTTGGATCTTTCAATCCGGTACATGTAGGGCATTTGATCATTGCCAATTATATGGCTAATCATACTGCTCTGGATGAAGTATGGTTTGTGGTATCCCCTCAGAATCCCTTTAAAAAGAAAGCATCTTTGGCGGATCCTTATGATCGTCTTGAGATGGTGAATCTGGCTATTGAAGATACGGAAAACTTAAGGTGCAGTAACATTGAGTTTAATCTGCCTGTGCCATCCTATACTATAGATACACTTGTACACTTATCTGAAAAATATCCGGATAAGCAGTTTCACCTTATTATGGGACAGGATAATCTGGAATCTCTTCAGAAATGGAAGAATATAGATATCATTCTGCGGGATTATCACATCTATGTATACCCGAGACCCGGCTACAATTCCGGAGATTTTAAAGATCACCCTTCTATCACCATCACGGATACCCCATTAATGGAATTGTCTTCTACATTTATACGAAAGGCCATTCAGGAAGGGAAAGATATTAAGTTTTTTACACCGGATAAGGTTATAGAATTTATAGACAAAAAGGGTCTTTATTCAAAATAAAAAAAGACATAGCCCATCTATTCAGGTGGGCTTTTTTAATTGCTACAGCTGCAGGATTTAGTTTTCCTTTTTTATGGAAAGGACGTTTTTAAAGCATCCTAAAGTTAAATAATGGTTATTTAACTTTTAAACTTCAAGGTCATGGCAGAGCTAAGTCTTAAACAACAAAACACCGGAAAAAAAGAACGGAGAAGTATCAGAGCAAGGGCTATGCCTAAAGTAGATCTGACGGCAATGGTAGATCTGGCATTTTTACTGATTACCTTTTTTATGCTGACCACTTCATTGAATACACCCAATAATCTGGCTGTCGCTATGCCGGATAAGGGACCCATTACCAAACCGGTATTTATTAATGAGGACCGCACCATCAATCTTTTATTAGGAGATCATAATGAAATCACCTATTATAAAGGTGCTGACCAGCATCCAAAGAGCAAACCTGTAAAGGTGTCATATGGTAAACTGGGACTGAGAGAGCTTTTGATAAATTTGAAAACGGAGATACTACAAAGTACTGGAGGACAAGATATGATTGTGCTGATCAAACCCGGAAATGAATCAGTTACAAAGAATCTGGTAGATGTCCTGGATGAGATTCAGATAGCCGACGTCCGGCGGTTTATGATTACAAAGATGTCTGAAAAAGAAAAGGAAATGCTCTAATAGGCAGGATACAACCAGTAAAATAAATGGCTTCCCTTTTCGGAAGCCATTTATTTTATATTGAGATTATCTTCCCATCCATCCGCCATCTACGGTAAGAATAGTGCCGTGTACATAGTCAGATGCCTGAGATGCTAAGAAAATGGCAGGACCTTTAAAATCTTCCGGCTGCCCCCATCTTCCTGCAGGAATACGATCTAATATAGATTTTGACCTTTCAGGATCATCACGGAGCGCTTCTGTGTTGTCCGTTGCAATATATCCCGGAGCGAATGCATTCACATTGACTCCTTTTGAAGCCCATTCATTTGAGAACGCTTTTACAAGAGAGCCTATTGCTCCTTTGGATGCTGCATATCCCGGAACATTAATTCCTCCCTGAAATGTCAGGAGAGAAGCTGTAAATATGATTTTCCCGGACCCTCTTGCCACCATTTCTTTTCCGATTTCCCGGGTCAGTATAAATTGTGCATTTTGATTGATTTCGATAATCTCATCCCAGTATTCATCCGGGTGTTCTGCGACTGGTTTTCGCAAAATATTACCGGCATTATTAAAGAGAATATCAATCTGCGAATGTTCTGCTTTGACCTTTTCAATAAAAGCATAAAGGTCTTTTCTGTTGGAAAAATCTGCCTGATATGCACTGAATTTTCTTCCGATAGCTTTAACGGATTTTTCTACAGCAGAGTCCTGCAGTTCCAGAGATGCAGATACTCCTATAATATCTGCTCCGGCCTCTGCAAGTGCTTCGGCTATGGCTTTTCCGATACCTCTTTTACAGCCTGTTACGATAGCTGTTTTCCCTGTCAGGTCAAACATTTGGGTTATGGACATAGTATATATCTTTAAAAGTTGTATGCTGATAAGACTTCTGATGCTGTTATTTCAGTGTTACCTTTAGCGGTGCGCTAATATTTTGTTGTTGCTGCTTTATGTAATCAAACCATTCCTGTGCTTTTGTGATTTTTCCGGCTCTATCCCAGGCAGCACCGTTATAATAAACAAATTTCTTATTTCCCGGAATAGTCGTGTGTACCAGAAACTGTTTAGGATCCTTCGTATCTAACGTTATTTTATCTTTTCCGAACAATACAGCTGTACCGGTAGTTCCCTTATCAGCTAGTGTAGGCTCCCAATATGCAAGACTATTGTCTGCAAATTGATAAGCTGGTTTTTCTTCACCTCTGCGGGATAGTCCTATTACTACAGCTGTAGAAGATTTCTTATTGTTTTTCAGCTCTACCTGTATTTTATTGAGCTGAGAACCTGCGTCAATAGATATTGTTTTGGAGATTTCAATCGTGTTTCCTTCAATTTCCTCAGGTTCGAATATCAATTTGAATGTCGACCGGATAGGACCATTGTCCAGCACTTCAAATTTGCGGTAATGTTTGGTAAACTTTATGTTTCCATTGACAAATAAGGCCAGATCACCAACACCTAACGTCTGACCTACTGAATAATAGTCCAGACCTTTTCCATGATCTGCATGATAATCCCCTGTCTTGTACCATTCATTAATAACCAGTTCGGATGTTCTTTTTGACCAAAAATCGAAACCTTGTGCATCTTCACTTGTGCCTTCTAATGCTTTGCCGTAAGCTCTGTATGCCGCAATATCATTTTCCCAGGCAAAATCATCCTTCCGCTCAGGGACATACCTTGCATAGGTCCGTGCCTGAAAAGCAGATCCCTTTTGAGGTTTTACCGTTAAAGTCAGTTCCTGTTGTTTACCAACGTTGACTTCCACCAGAACATTCTGTGGAGAAGACTGTCCCAGCTTTTCAAGTTGATGTGCAACTTCGGAACCGTCAGCTGCATTGACAATGGTAAAGACGGAATCTACTTTAAAATGCTTTGTGAACGAGGAATAAGGGATGCTTATCAGTTCATGACGGGAATGATTACCCGGATTTTTAACTACAATTTTTTGCTGTGCGGATAAAGAATTTGCAAGCGCAAGAGCTACAAAAGCAGCTATGAATGTCTTTTTCATCTTTCTTTATTTTAAGTCGTTTATTGCCACTTTGTCCATATCATCATAGTCCAGGTTTTCACCGGCCATTCCCCAGATAAATGTATAATTACTTGTGCCAGCGCCAGAATGTATGGACCATGGCGGAGATATAACGGCCTGATCATTTTGCATCCAGATATGTCTTGTTTCATCCGGTTGTCCCATAAAGTGACATACAGATTGCTCCTGAGGCACTTCGAAATAAAAATATACTTCCATGCGGCGGTCATGCGTGTGTGCTGGCATCGTGTTCCATACAGAACCCGGCTGAAGCTCTGTCATTCCCATCTGCAGCTGACAAGTTTCCAGCACTGTATTCAGCAACATTTGATTAATGGTACGGTGATTGGCGGTTTCCAATGTGCCCAGTTCTTTTTTAATGGCTGTTTCTTTAGTAACTTTTTTCGTTGGAAAATTACGGTGTGCAGGAGTGGAATTCATATAGAATTTAGCAGGTTTTTGAGGGTCTTCGCTGCTAAAGAAGATTTCTTTATTTCCTTTTCCTATATACAATGCCTCTTTGTATTCCAGTTCATAGACCGTTCCGTCAACTTCTACCGAACCTTTTCCACCAACATTGATAATGCCCAATTCACGGCGACTCAAAAAATACTCTTCTTTCAATAATTCAGGAATTGTATCTAATTTGATTTTTCCGGATACCGGCATGGCACCTCCGGCCATATATCGGTCATAGTGTGTATATACAAAATGAATTTGATCTGCATCAAAGAGCTTTTCTATCAAAAAGTTTTTTCTTAGACCGGCAGTATCAAGGGCTTTGCTTTCCTGAGGACCGATTGCGTATCTGGATTCAAATATTGTTTTCATATTAGAAAAAAATTAATAGTAATGAGGGGTGAATAAATTTCTAAATTAACGGTTTTAGGCCGGATTGACATATAATTCTACGAAAAGGTTTTCAATCCTTAATTTAAGTAAAATTAAGAACTAAAGGGTAAATACAGGTAAAATATAAAGAGTTGATTATAAGAAGAGTGTTGAGGAATAGTTCGTATTCTAAAACAAAAAGGGGGGTAAGGTTGTTATCTTATTACATTCTCAAAATTTTTTAAATTAAAACAAAGGAGGAAAAAGATGAGTAAATTAACATGGGAAGGCCGTTGGAACGAATTAAAAGGTAAGGTTAAACAGTCGTATGCAGATTTGACAGATGATGATTTGTTATACGAAGAAGGAAAAGCCGATGAACTGTTGGGCCGCATTCAAAAGAAAACTGGAAAAACGAAGGAAGAAGTAGAAAACTGGTTCAACAGTTTGTAATCCTTTAGTTATTGTAATAAGATCGTTAAGCGTTAGCTAATTTAGCTAGCGCTTTCTTTTTTTCTTTCTAAATTAGCAGTATGGTAAAAAAGAAGCCAACCATATTAGTGGTTAACGATGACGGTATAACAGCACCGGGAATAAAGGTGCTTATTGAAGAAATGCAAAAACTGGGACATGTTGTCGTCGTAGCTCCGGACAGCCCGCAATCGGGAATGGGACATGCGATAACAATCGGAAAACCTTTGCGACTGGATAAAGTAAATCTCTATGAAGGAGTAGAAATGTACAAATGTTCCGGTACTCCTGTAGATTGCGTAAAACTGGCTGTAAATAAGATTTTCAAAGGTAAGAAGCCGGATATCTGTGTATCAGGTATCAATCATGGCCTTAATAATTCTATTAATGTCCTGTACTCCGGCACAATGTCGGCTGCGGTTGAAGGGGCTATTGAATCTATTCCTTCTATCGGATTTTCTCTGGATGATTTTACATATGATGCGAACTTTGATCCCTGCAGGCCTTATATATTGAGTATAACCCAACAGGTACTCAACAACGGATTACCAAAGAACACGTTGTTAAACGTCAATTTTCCGCAAGGAAACGATATTAAAGGAATTAAGATCTGCCGTCAGGCAGGTGCTCGCTGGGTAGAGGAGTTTGATGAACGTGTAGATCCGCACAACCGGGATTATTTCTGGCTTACGGGCAAATTTCAACTGGAAGACCGCGGAGAAGATACAGATGCACATGCTCTCAATCACGGATATGTATCTGTCGTTCCGACACAATATGACATGACCGCACATCATGCCATTCCCGAGTTGAATTCCTGGAGTTTTGATGTTTAATCCGGATCATGCAGAAAAATAACTTTTTAATCGGGATGGCAATCGGCGTCATTGCTCCTTTGGTTGCGTATCTTCTGACGACTTATACCGCTCTGGAGACTATGCTGTCAGCCAATAAGCCCGCTGCACTGTATGTTATTGCCGGATTAGTCAACCTGGTTATGCTCCGTTACTTTTATAGAAATGACAAAGAGCAGACGGCCAGGGGTATTATGTTGGTTACATTTGCAGGGACAGTCATATTGATTTATACATTAAAAATATTTGGATAATGAAATTAACATTAGGTTTTTCTCCATGCCCTAATGATACGTTTATCTTCGATGCGCTCATTCACAATAAGATAGATACAGAAGGGTTGAGTTTTGAAGTGGAATACCAGGATGTGGAAACCCTTAATCAAAAAGCTTTTCAGCAGGAACTGGATGTAACTAAGCTGAGTTACCATGCCTTTGCCTATGCGGTAGAAGACTATGAATTACTGGATGCCGGGAGTGCCCTTGGATTTGGTGTCGGCCCTTTGCTGATCACAAAAGATGAAAAATTGGCAGAGCGACTGAAAGAATCTCTGGATACTAAAGGAACATTAAGTGCTGATCTGGCAGATTTGAGAATAGGAATTCCGGGAAAATACACCACTGCAAATTTTCTTTTAGGCCTGGCTTTTCCGCAATTGCAAAATAAACAGGAAGTTGTTTTCTCGGGTATTGAACAAGCTGTGATTGACGGAGACATTGATTTGGGCTTGATTATCCACGAGAATAGATTCACTTATGCAGATAAGGGACTTCATAAAGTAGTTGATCTGGGCGATTTTTGGGAAAAAACGACCGGGTACCCGATTCCGCTGGGCGGTATTGTGGTCAGGAGAGGGTTGGAAGATGAAGTGAAACAAAAGCTTAACCGCATATTAAAGAAGAGTGTAGCCTTTGCTTTTGAACATCCAAAATCAGGACTTGACTTTATCCGTTCACATGCACAGGAAATGAGCGAAGAAGTGATGTACAAACATATTGAGCTGTATGTTAATTCCTATTCCAGAGACCTCGGGACAGAGGGCAGAAAGGCTATTGCCTATATGTTTGATAATGCTTTGGCTCTAAAGCTGATCCCTGATACAGATAAGAAATTGTTTCTTTCTTAAAATCAATAAAAAAAAGCCGGTGATTTTGTAAGTTATCATATCTAATAACTAAATTTGCCCGATTAGTGTCAAATTGTCTGCAAAATAGTTTTGGAGTCATTATTGAGAAATGCTATAAATTGAGATAGATAAAAAATTATGTTAAAATTTTTAAGTAAATTATTTGGTAGTAAATCCGAAAGGGATATCAAAGTTATCCAACCCATTGTTACCAAAATTAAAGCTGAATACGAAAAGTTATCCAGTATAACCAATGATGAGCTGCGCTCTAAGACAACAGACTTCAAAAACCGAATTAAAGAATACTTAGCAGATATCGATGAGGAAATAAATGCCCTGAAAACAGAGGCAGATGCGGATGATGTCGATATGATGCATAAAACAGAAATCTATGATAAAATAGATAAGCTGAAAAAGGATCGCGATAAAAAACTGGAAGAAGTGTTGATGGAGATTTTACCCGAAGCATTTGCAGTAGTAAAAGAAACAGCAAGACGTCTTTCCGAAAATGATCAGCTGGAGGTTACGGCTTCTGAGTTTGACAAAGAAATAGCATCCCGCAAACCGAATGTCATTATTGAAGGGGATAAAGCTTTCTGGAAAAATACCTGGATTGCTGCGGGTACAGAAGTGAAATGGAATATGGTTCACTATGATGTACAGTTGATCGGTGGTATTGTATTACATCAGGGTAAAATATCCGAGATGTCTACAGGGGAGGGTAAAACATTGGTAGGAACATTACCTACTTATCTGAATGCCCTTTCAGGACAAGGTGTTCACATCGTTACGGTCAATGATTATCTTGCTCGTCGTGACTCCGAGTGGAATGGCCCGTTATTCGAGTTCCACGGATTGAGTGTAGACTGTATAGACAAGCACCAGCCGAATTCACCTCAACGTCGTAAAGCATACGCTTCTGACATTGTTTACGGTACAAATAACGAATTTGGTTTTGACTACCTGCGTGACAATATGACGCAGACTCCCGATGCACTGGTACAGGGCAAGTTGCACTATGCCATGATCGATGAGGTTGACTCTGTATTAATTGATGATGCCAGAACACCATTGATTATCTCCGGACCTATTCCGCGTGGGGATGAACATGAGTTCTACCAATTGAAACCACGTATCGAGCGATTGGTAAATGCACAGAAAAACTATATCAACACTGTCCTGAATGATGCTAAAAAAGCAATCAATGCCGGAGATTCGGATGTAGAAGGTGGAGGAATGTCCTTATTACGTGCTTACAGAGGTCTTCCTAAAAATAAAGCTTTAATCAAATTCCTGAGTGAAGGTGGTAACAGACAAATCCTTCAAAAGGTAGAGAACTACTACATGGCGGAGCAAAACCGTCAGATGCCTAAGGTAGATAAGGAATTATTCTTCGTCATTGATGAAAAAAATAATCAGGTAGAGCTGACAGATAAAGGTATCGAACTGATCACAGCATCAGGAGAAGATCCAAGCTTCTTTATTCTTCCGGATGTAGGTACGGAGATTGCTGAAATTGAAAAATCAACGCTTACTACAGAAGAGAAAGTTCATAAAAAAGAAGAATTGTTGCGTGACTACGCTGTTAAATCTGAGCGTATTCATTCGATCAACCAGTTATTAAAAGCATACACATTATTCGAAATTGATGATCAGTATATCGTTGATGACGGAAAAGTGAAAATCGTAGATGAGCAGACAGGTCGTATTATGGAAGGACGTCGTTATTCTGACGGTCTTCATCAGGCGATCGAAGCAAAAGAAAATGTTAAAGTAGAGGATGCTACACAGACATACGCTACGATTACCTTACAGAACTACTTCCGTATGTACCACAAATTGTCTGGTATGACGGGTACAGCATCTACAGAAGCAGGAGAGCTTTGGGAAATCTACAAATTAGATGTTGTAGAAATCCCGACAAACAGAGCAATTCAGCGTGATGACAGAAATGACCTGATCTATCGTACTGCTCGTGAGAAATACAATGCAGTAGCAATGGAGATCCAAAGACTGACAGAAGAAGGTCGCCCGGTACTGGTAGGTACTACTTCGGTCGAGATTTCCGAATTGCTGAGCCGTATGTTGAAGATGAGAGGTATCAAACACAATGTACTGAATGCTAAATTACACCAGAAAGAGGCAGATATCGTTGCTGAAGCTGGTAAAGCCGGAACAGTGACTATTGCTACAAATATGGCTGGTCGTGGTACGGATATTAAGCTAAGTGAGGATGTCATCAAGGCAGGTGGTCTGGCTATCATCGGTACAGAGCGTCACGAATCACGTCGTGTAGACCGTCAGCTGAGAGGTCGTGCAGGTCGTCAGGGAGATCCGGGTTCTTCTCAGTTCTTCGTTTCTCTGGAAGACAACCTGATGCGTCTGTTTGCTTCTGAGCGTATTTCTAACATCATGGTAAAAATGGGTGTGGAAGAAGGCGAAGAGATGCAACACAGCATGCTGACGAAATCTATCGAACGTGCTCAACGCAAAGTAGAGGAAAATAACTTCGGTATCCGTAAACGTTTACTGGAATACGATGATGTGATGAACTCACAGCGTACAGTTATTTATACTAAACGTAAAAATGCATTATTCGGAGAGCGTCTGGATGTAGATTTGAATAACACTATTTTTGATGTTGTTGAGGATATCGTAGCAGAAGCAAAAGAAGGAGGATCATTTGAAGAGTTCCAACTGGAAGTGATCAGACTGTTTGCTTTGGATCCGGAAGTTACAGCAGAAGAATTTGCACAAAGTAATATTACTACATTAACAGATCGTTTGTTTGATCAGGTGATCAATCATTATCACAATAAAGCTGTTCAGATCGGAACACAGACATTGCCGGTACTGGCGAATGTGTTTGCTGAGCGTGGTAATGTTATCGAAAATGTAGTTGTTCCTTTTACGGATGGTATTCGTGGTATTCAGGTTGCAACTAATCTGAAAAAGGCAATCGAAACAAACGGAAGAGAAGTTTTCAAATCATTCGAAAAAGGGATAGTACTTGCATTGATAGACGAAGCCTGGAAAGAACATCTTCGTGAGATGGACGACTTGAAACAGTCTGTTCAGAATGCGGTATACGAACAGAAAGATCCGATCATTATCTATAAAATGGAAGCTTACTCTTTATTTAAATCGATGTTAGCTTCGATGAATAAAGAAATTGTCAGCTTCTTATTTAAAGGAGAAATCCCGGGTCAGACACAGGAAGTGGCTGAAGCCCGTCCTATACCGGCACAGCCGGCAAGAGTGGTTGCTTCAAAAGCAGAACTGACTTCTCCGACCGGAGTGAGTGACGAAGATGTACAGGACACAAGAGAAAATGTCGTTACACAGCCTATCCGAAAAGAAGCGACTGTAGGCAGAAACGATGATTGTCCTTGCGGGTCAGGTAAAAAATACAAAAATTGCCACGGCAAAAACAGTTAATCTTTTTGAAGAATAAAGTATTCACTATGTATAAAAAGGGATTAATACTATTTTTTTTGATGTTTGGATTTGCCGTGTTTGCAAAAGCTCAGCAATCAGGACGGGTTGAGGTGTTTAAGGACTCCCTGATCTCGGTTCTGCAAGCCTACAGATCGGAAGAAGGTATTAATCCCTCTCTTGAAAAAAAGACCGTTTCTATAGGAAAAACCTCCGTAGTGGATAAGTCCAAAATGAAGCGTGTCAAAGTTCGGGGATTCAGAGTACAGATTTTTTCCGGAGCAAGCCGTAATGAGGCATATGCTGAACAGGGAAGATTCAAAAACCTATATAAAGAGTATGAGGCTTATGTCAATTATGATGAGCCGAACTACCGTGTAAAAGTGGGAGACTTTACAAGTCGCTCAGAAGCAAACAATCTGATGCGTATTTTAAGGTCTCAGTTTGATAATGTATTCGTCTTTACAGAAGACGTGTATGTCTATCGTTAAAGTTGCTAATCATGACAATTTCAAAGGAACAGGTACAACAACTGGCAGAAGAGTTTTTAAATGATATTATAGCTATCAGAAGACATCTGCATCAACATCCTGAGCTTTCCTTTGAAGAATACAATACCTCTGCTTTCATACAGGATCAGTTAAGACAGCTTGATATTCCGTTTACAACAATGGCCAATACAGGAGTAGTGGCATTAGTAAAAGGAGATCTTCCCGGAGAAGAGGTAATTGCTCTTCGGGCGGATATCGATGCCTTGCCGATTCAGGAGGTAGAAGGCAGGTCATACGGTTCCTCTAATCAGGGGATAATGCATGCCTGCGGTCATGACGCTCATACATCCTCACTGCTGGGCGTTGCCAGAATCCTTCATCGTCTCAAATCTACTTTTTCAGGTACAGTCAAACTGATCTTTCAACCTGGAGAAGAACGTCTTCCCGGCGGAGCATCACTGATGATCAAAGAAGGAGTATTACATAATCCAGAGCCTAAATCTATCATCGGCCAACATGTAATGCCTTTTATAGAGACCGGAAAAGTCGGTTTCAGGGAAGGCAAGTATATGGCTTCCTGTGATGAGCTGTTTATGACTGTCAAGGGCAGGGGCGGGCATGGAGCACATCCTCACCAGAATATAGATCCTATTGTCATAACTGCACATATCATTACCGCTTTACAGCAGATTGTAAGCCGTATGGCAGATCCGCGGACACCTACAGTATTATCCTGGGGTAAGGTACAGGCAAATGGTGCAACAAATATAGTTCCTAATGAAGTATATCTGGAAGGAACGTTCAGAACCTTCGATGAAAAATGGCGTGCAGAAGCACATGAAAAAATGGTTAAGATGGCCGTAGGCATAGCCGAAAGCATGGATGCTGTCTGTGATTTTGAAGTGCGTAAAGGTTATCCTTTCTTAATTAATGATGAATTAACGACACGTCAGGCCAGATTGCTGGCAGAAGATTATCTGGGCAAAGAAAACGTTGTTGATCTGGATCTGTGGCCTGCAGCCGAAGATTTTTCATATTATTCTCAGGAAGCAGACGCCTGTTTCTATAGATTGGGAACAGCAAATGCATCCCGAGGCATTACCTCGGCGGTACATACACCGACATTTGATATTGATGAGCAATCATTACGAACAGGTATGGGTCTGATGGCTTATATCGCACTTCGTAAATTAGGAAATTAATATGTCTTCTCACCACATCGTTCGTGAAAATCAAGAACCGGCTTTATTGATTGATGTGCTCGACGCTATCGATGAAGAGTCCCTGGGCCAGTTACTGGAATGGAGCCCTACCCTTATCAGCAGTGACGCAAGTTATGATGCGCTCGAAAGTCTGGGTATTAAGGTAGATATACTTTTTCTTCATGATTCCGTGTATGATATAGATATACAGGAACACACCCGAATATTTCCAGTAGAACAATCCTATATAAGCAGCGCACTGCAGTATCTTGTCGAAAACGGACATCGCGCCGTCAATGTAATTACTGATCATATCCCGTTTGAGTTATTGCTTTACTATGCAGACAAGCTGGATATGGTGATTATATCCACCACGAAAAGAACCGTTCTGGTAAAGTCTCCCTATGAAAAGTGGAAACCACAGGGAGAGGTATTACGTGTTATCGGTTCGGATCAAATTCATACATCCGGATTAACAGCAATAGGAGATAATCGCTATAAGACTTCGCTGGAAGGATTTTTTAAGATAGAATTTGAGCAACCTACATATCTGTTTATAGAAGAAGAACGATGAGTATTACCATTCATAAAGCAACGGAGCAGGAAGCGGAAACTATTGCTCAAATTGGCCGGGCAAGTTATTATACTACATACCCTGAAATTTTATCAGCCGATCAGATTGAATTTATGCTGGAGAAGAGTTACACAGCATCTGCTATCAGGCAATTAATGAAAGACGGACATTTGTTTTATATCCTGTATGATGATAAAGAGGAACAAGGTTTTTTATCTGTCAGACTGAAACCTCAGGATACCGCTGTCTTACGCATAGAAAAACTTTATTTACTTGCTGTTGCGCAAAAAAAGGGTTTCGGAAAGAGACTTATTTCATTTGCTGAAGAGGAGGGTTTGCGGTTTGGCTGTAAAGTGTTGGAACTTAATGTAAACCGGAATAATCCGGCTTACCATTTTTATAAAAAAGAGGGATTCCACGTCTCCGAAGAAGTAGATATCCCTTATTTTGGCTATGTGCTGGATGATTATGTCATGCAGCGTTTACTCCCGTAATTTCTCTACTCTTGATGGTGTCTGTTTACCGTTGACGATACCAGTAATACCAATCGCAATTGCCTCTATACTGGCTTTAATATTTTCGATATTCAGTGTGCTTACTTCATCTTTTACAGTATGGTAGTATGTATCCTGATCCATCTGACTGGTTGAAAAAGAGTGAGCAGGTACACCTTGTGCCGCCAAGACAGCATTATCACTTCTGTAGAAGAGATTCTGCTGCGGATAGGGATCCGGATAAAATTTAAATTTAGAGCCTTTCAGATTTTGCTGCATCAATTCTCCGAGATTGGATTGATTATAACCCGTAATGTACATTGTATTGGGGCCAAATTTGGAATCTTTCCCAATCATTTCCATATTGATCATGGCTGTGACCTGATCCGGATTAATGTGTTTGGAAAAATAAGTGGAACCGTACATACCAAGCTCTTCTCCGGTGAAGGCCACGAAAATGAGAGTTCTTTCATTCTTATTTACCTTTTTAAAATGCTTTGCTAAAGCAATCATCGCTGTTACACCAGAGGCATCATCGTCAGCACCATTGGCAATAGAATCCTGTCCTTCGGGAGCCAGAATGCCAATATGGTCATAGTGGCCTGAAAAGATAACAAACTCGTTTGCTTTGGATTTTCCCGGAATTATACCCGCCACATTGAACATTGGTATAGTCTCATAATTGTTCTTTAATTCTATCTGATAGTTATCTGAGATTTGATGTCCCAGAATAAAGACAAAACTATTCGTGAAGACCGCATTGCCCTCTGCAACCAGACTTTCTTTTCCATATATCTTTTGAAAACGTTTGAACAGATCCTTAAAAGAGGGATCTACCTGAACGATAGCATTTTGAATTCCACTTTGGACAATTTTTCTAAATTCTTCTGAAAAATCACTTCCAGCCTCTATCTTTAGCACTTTTGCGCCACTTTTTGCATCCAGATACAAGTCTTTTACACGACTCAGGATCAGTACATTTTCTGGGGAGATAGTAGTCTGATCAATAGAAACTTTTGGAATGGACGGACTAATTTTTTGTACCTGAAAAGTCTGACGGTAGTTTTTTTCCGCATAAGGTTCAAGACCTATACTTTTAAATTCACCGGCGATATAATCTGCTGCTTTCTCGATGTCTTTTGTCAGGGCCGAACGTCCCCGCATCTCGTCCGAAGCCAGTGTATTCAGGATGGTGGTAATATAAGCGTTATCTACGACAGGACTTGTGGATTTCTGTGCGGCACTGTTCAGACTGGCACATACGAACAAACCACAAAATAAGGCATTAATTCTGTTCATAATTAAAAAGGTATTTACATGGGCAAGATACGGATTTTTAATAAAAAGAAATTGTATTGTCAGTGGCACAAATACGAATCGTCCGGAAGAAGGAGAGATGAAATGGTTTGGATTATTTTTAATTAAAGAGGGATTCATTATTACTTTTTCCTTAATGCAAATCCTTATATTTGATTAAAATATTTTAAGAAATCATGAAAGAAATATCCGTTGCTGAATTAAAGCAAAAAATCGATAATAATGAGGATTTTCAACTAATAGATGTCCGCGAACCCTTTGAGTATGAAGTATCTAATCTTGGCGGACTTAATATTCCTTTGGCGGGTATTGTTATTGAAGCTGAAAAAATTGCGAAGGACAAGCCTGTTATTATCCAGTGTCGTAGCGGCAAACGCAGTGCACAAGCCGTAATGCTTCTTGAGCAGCAAGGTTTTGATAATCTGGCAAACCTTAAGGGAGGTATTCTGGCCTGGAAAGAAGAAATCGATCCTGAGCTGGACGTTTATTAGTCTGCACATGAAAAATCTGGAGCATCAGACCAAACAAGCTTTTTTGTTTAGTCTTGCTTTTTATGTAATAGGCCTGCTGGCCTGTTTTATCAATATACAGTTTGCAACACTCATTATAAGTGTTTCCTTATTGATTTCCCTGATCTGGGTATTTCTCGTTCTTAGAGAGATCTTTCTTTCAGGGAGAATTTCTAATGTAGAACGATTTGGATTAGCAATTTTCATTGTAATGGGAAATATCCTTGCGGGAGCTGTATATTTTTGGTTTTTACGGAATAGGGTAATCCATTCCGTTCCGAAAAATAGGTTTAATAAATGAAAAAAGAGATTATTTATAATGTAGGCCTGAATGTGGGAATGATGCTGCTTATCATGATCGGGTATACAGCCTACAAGAGTGGGAATGCATTGATTTTCGGATTGTCTATTGCGCTGGGAGTCGTACTGATCTACCTGAAAATTGTGTTGCTGAAACAGGTTCGAAGAAAGACAAGAACACCTCAGCAGGTTCCGTTGAAGACCACGACAACAACAAAGAAGAAAAAGAAACGGGCTTAATTTTAAGCCCGTTTCTTTTTTATTTTACAAATGGCGGTTTTGCCACTTTAGCTTTGATCTTCTGATTGCGGATGTGGATAAAGATTTCTGTACCTTCTTTAGCAAAAGCCTGATCAACATAGCCTAATCCGACAGACTTTTTCAGTGATGGTGACTGCGTTCCGGAAGTAACACGACCGATAACATTTCCGTCTGCATCTACTATTTCATAGTCGTGACGGGGAATACCGCGGTCAATCATTTCAAAACCTACTAATTTTTGTTTTACTCCGGCTTCTTTTTCGGCTTTCAGATTAGCAGAATTTACAAAATCCTTTGTGAATTTCGTTACCCAGCCCAATCCTGCAGCTAATGGTGAAGTGTTATCATCGATATCATTACCATACAGACAAAAGCCCATTTCCAGACGAAGTGTGTCTCTTGCACCTAAACCTATTGGTTTAATGCCATAAGCTGCTCCTGCTTCAAATATGGCATCCCATACTTTCTGTGCATCCTCATTAGCAACATAAATTTCAAAACCACCGGCGCCGGTATATCCTGTCGCTGACACCAATACATTGTCTACACCTGCAAAAGTACCTTTAGCAAAAGTGTAATATTCCATTGGAGCAAGCTCTATATCAGTAAGGGACTGTAAAGCTTCGGCAGCCTTAGGACCCTGAACTGCAAATAATGAAGTCTGATCAGAGATGTCTTTCATCTCTACACCATATGTATTGTATTTGCTGATCCAGTTCCAATCTTTTTCTATATTGGAGGCATTGACAACAAGGAAATAAGTCTTTTCATCAATACGGTAAGTCAGGAAGTCATCTACGATACCTCCATTTTCATTCGGAAGATATCCGTATTGTACTTTTCCGTCATATAATTTGGATACATCGTTTGAAGATACTTTCTGAAGTAAATCCAGCACATTGTCTCCCTTTAAAATAAATTCACCCATATGACTTACATCAAACACGCCAACACCGTTGCGTACCGTTTCATGTTCGTCATTAATCCCAGAATATTGAACCGGCATATTGAATCCCGCGAAAGGGACCATTTTTGCGCCCAACGCAATGTGATGCTCCGTAAGAGCTGTATTTTTAGACATAAACAACTTAAGTTTAATTTTGTACAAATTTATAAATTAAACCCACAAAAAATGAGGGTTTACGCTTTTTGTGCAATCGTTTACCTGGACAAGGTGAGTTTATATATTATAGACTCGTTTTCGTCATTATCACGATCCTCACAAAGCAGAAATTGAACAGACTTCTGATCTTCTCCATAAAAAGTAATGCCCTCGATCTTATGTGTTGTAGAAATCTCGAGAGTATTCTTTATTTCAAATGTGCCTGCATCCATTACTCCGATGAGCGACCCTCCGATCTCTCCGTCATGATAATTGGAATTGGAGTCTTCTGCTGCAGCAATAAAATAGATCTGACCCTGGTGTATGATGGCATCTGTAAAACCAGTGCTGATCGTCTTGATGGCTGGCAGAGCAATATCCTTCCACAGAATTTCCTTTTCCGGCTGCTTTCGGTTGATCTGGAAAACAACATTGCGCTTCTGAGGTCCGTTTCCTCTGTTGAATATGAGAATGCGGTCCTTTTCCACAATAGCACCTTCAATATTGAAATCAGCTTCCGCAATATTTGCTGCCTTCTGCAATCTTGCATAAAGGGCTGTCAGATCCACCGGATTTACATTGAAAGATTTATCCGGGAAGACCTCAAAGCCCCTGTTCCGTTTCACTGTCGAACCGGAGCCATATAGAAATAACGTATTGTTATACAGACTGATTGCCTCAATGTCTGCTTTTTCTTTTTTAATAATATTTTCTCCCAGTATTTCGGAAGAAGTCAGGGGAAACTTCTGAAGTTGATTTTTTTCGGGAAGATAGTCATATATGTAATGGCTGTTATCAGCTATCAGATACAGATGGGACTGATTGTATACTAATCCGGAAGCTGCGCTGATGCCGATTATTTTACAGAAAACCTCTAAGATAAATGTATTCATAACTAAAGATTTGGTGACTCTAATTTTAAAATAGATAATACCCTTTCAAACTCCGGCTGTAAAGGTGCTTTTATGTATACCGTACTTCCTGTTGATGGATGTTCAAAAGATAGCAGTGATGCATGAAGCATCATGGTGTCCATTTCGAAACGTTCCTTCCACAATTTGTTTTGCTTATTACAACCATGAGGGCGGTCGCCCAGTATAGGATGAAAAATGTGAGCAAAATGTTTTCGCAATTGATGCATGCGTCCCGTCTCCGGATTGGCTTCTACAAGAGAATATCTGGAAGTCGGGAAGTTACCTGTAGGAAGATCAATTTCAGTCCGTGACAATGTCTTATAATCCGTAAAAGCCTCTTGCTCTTCTCCGTTCTCTTTTCTCAACGGGTAGTCTATCTGACCGTTATCTTCTGTATATCCTCTTACTATTGCCAGATAAGACTTATGTATTTTTCGGTCCTGAAACAGGAGTTGCAATGACTTGTCCATCTCCTTCGTAAGAGAGAATAACAATATGCCTCCTGTTTTGCGGTCCAGTCTGTGAGCAGGATATACGCGTTGCTGCAGCTGATCACGAAGGAGTTGCAGCGCAAATTCAGAAGCGTCCCGGGCTATAGGCGAACGATGCACCAGCAAACCATGCGGTTTATTTATAGCGATAATCTCCTGATCCTGATATAGAATATCCAGCATTACCTTTTGTTATATTTTTTTAAGAACTTTGATGATATCCGTTATTTTTTCGTCTATCTTACTACTTAACCATACTTTTCCGAAGGCACCAATACCGATCACGGTTTGTTTATTTTCCCAGCGAACCTTTGTTGTCGAGAATAAATAATAATTGTCTATCTGTACGCTTCCCTTCATAAACTGATTGATCATCTGGTCTCCAAATAACTGCATCCCAAAATCAAATGCATCCTGATGCTTGTAACTTAGCTGCTCTTTTAAGATTTGCTTTGCTTTGTCCCGTATAATCTCTTCATGTTTTTCACGC
This sequence comes from Sphingobacterium sp. UBA5789, assembly GCF_002418355.1. Lineage (NCBI taxonomy): Bacteria > Pseudomonadati > Bacteroidota > Sphingobacteriia > Sphingobacteriales > Sphingobacteriaceae > Sphingobacterium > Sphingobacterium sp. UBA5789. Next base: position 119,989 of record NZ_DIDX01000001.1, read on the forward strand.
GGAGGATTTGTTAAGAATGCGGTGATCATGAGAATGATCAGCACAAGTGCTATATATCTGCTTTTATTTTTCATGCTATCGCTATATAAACAAAAATAGCGTTAAACTTTCGCTTAACGCTATTCTTCAAGAAAGATCTTTTTTTAAAAGATAAGGTGATAGATCCAGCCGGTAAGTTGCCAAAGAATGAAAATCATAATCCCGCAAATCAACAGGAGTATACCCAATAGTGCTGCCACTAACCAGACTCCAGATCCCTGGTGCTTTCCTTCATAATAATGTTCCCTCAAGATTTCCACATTGCGCTGATTGGATTTCTTAAAAAAGTCAAAGATATTTCCTAAAAACGGAATGGCACCCAATATTGCATCAATCATAATATTGATCAACATTTTGACCACCGCTTTAGAACTAACCCCGTTCCTCCACATCACCATGACCAGCATGAGTGATGTCGAAAAGGTAACCAGATTGCCTGCAAACGGGATCAGATTAAGAAGAGGATCCAGTCCGAACCGGACCCCGCCAATCTTAAATTTGTTGTCCAGTATCCAGGATACTCTTTCTACCCAGGCAAAATCCTGCTTTAAGCGGAGTTCTTTTTCTTCGGGCAATAGAATTTTTGGCACGGATTATAATAATTCAAATATCGCATCTATCTCCATATATATTTTGATAGGTTTGATATCTATGTCCAGACTTTCCTGTTCCGGTGCTCCGCCCATTACATCCGCAGATTTGAATGACATAGTGCGTACACTCGGCGCATAATTAGCAAAATTGAAGCTCGTATTGTCATTGATGATTAATACTTTACCAACTTTATCGCCGGCAGCTGCAGCTAAGATTGTAGCATTGCTTTTCGCATCATTAACAGCTTCTGTTTTTAATTGTTTCTCCAGTTCTTTCTTTCCGGAATAGTCATATTCATTGATAGAGGTATTTTGAAGCCCTTTAGCATCTACATCATCAAACAGACTGTTCAGTTTGGAAAGGTCCGTTACTTTCAGACGATACTGACGTGACTGCAGTAATTCTGAGTTTTTCTTTTTCTTAGCGTCGTTATTGTTGTAGCTCCAAATATTCTGAATGGTGAAATCTTCTTTTTTGATTCCATTAGCTATAGCAGCATCAAACAATTGTTTCTCCAGTGTTTCAATAGTTACTTTCTTTTTGGTATTTCCGTCCAGGTAGTACTCTTTTAAAGATACAGAAAGATAAATAATGTCCGGTGTGACTTCTTTTTCAGCTTTTCCTTTTGTTGATACCTTGCGTAGATTGTCTGTAACTTGTTGTTGTGCGTACGTGGTTCCCATAATTCCTAGAATTAAAATACCTAATATTATTTTCTTCATATCTGTTGTTTTATGTGTGAAAACCTGTCAAAAACTTGACCATTTTTCATACAATAAGTGAAATATAGACGTAAAAAAGAGAATTTAGTTTAATGTTTTTTGCCGATTTTAAATAATTATAAATATCTTTAGGGAATTAAATATTATACAAAATGCAAGAAGGAGTAGTAAAATTCTTTAATGAAGCCAAAGGTTTCGGTTTCATCATCCCTAATTCTGGTGAAGGAGAAATCTTTGTTCACGTTACTGGATTAATTGACAAAATTCGTGAAAACGACAATGTTTCTTACGAAGTAGAACAAGGCCGTAAAGGTCTTAACGCGGTAAATGTAAAAGTTATCTAATTAATAGATTCAAGATATATTTATTGTGAAAAGAGCCGTTTTCGATATCGAAAACGGCTCTTTTTTTTATCGGAATATTTCTTCAAGTATATATACAGAATTTATTTCCCCAAAATTCGCAACATGTATATTATAAAAGTCCAGAATCTTAGAGAGCAGTAGGGCACGCTCTTCTTTATTGATTTTAAGGGCTGCAGCAGAGGCATAGGTCGATCCGATAAGCTGATGAAATATTTCAGTATGCGGAGGCTGTAATACATCGCTGTGAGCGGGTAGAGAGCTGCTGAAATTTCCTTCTCTCAGATCAAAAAAGGGTAGAACTTTTGTTCCCACATTCGGGAGGAACCCCAAAAACATGCTGAGTTTTATAAGAAAAGTAAGGTGAAAGTTGGCCAGACTGTGATCTGTTTCATCGAGATAACGTATAGACTGAAAAATAAAATTAAACAGAAATCCGTCATGCTGTTGTTGCTTTAATGACTTGTACAGTACCTCATTAAGAAAAATGGCGATAGAGCTCTTTACAATATGGTAAGGCAGATCCAGTAAAGGAGGAGTCTGATGTGCTTCAGAGATGCGTTGCAGATTGTTATTATCCTTGTGATAAACGATCAGTTCCAGCAGATGAAGAGGCTGAAAGAGATTAGCCTTTATCTTTGCTTTCGGTTTTTTTGCTCCGTTGACCAGATAGGATTGCAGGCCGAAACTTTCTGTATAAACCTGCACGACCACACTACTTTCAGAGTAGTTTGTCAGTTTGAGGGCTATACCTTTTGTTTTGTGAAGCATGGTTTTCCGATTGAGGCAGGCAAAAATACGAATTTGACAGTTGTAATATCTGCCTCTCTAATCTTTGTGTTGCTCTTCCTGTCTGGATTCGATAATGCTCTTTCTTTCTATCTTACGGATCAGGCTGTAAATAATTGTTACAAATCCCCAACTGAAAACAAGGACCCCGAGAATCATGATAATCTTGTAGAGATCAATCTCTTGGTGCATCATCCAGTATCCCCCATAGATGATCAGTATGCCGGATACAGATAGTATAAGCCCTCTTCGTAAATATTTGTTCATTGTGAATTGTTGAAAACTATTTGATTAAAGATACAAAGTTAGATTAAAATAAAAAGTTATTTTTGCGCTCCAACCTATCCTGTGTCATAAATATTTTAAATATTTCCCGCTCAGGTCTTGTATTTGCAAAAAGAAATATAGATATTTGCAAACTCTTTGCGAAAAGACATATTAGTAATATACAGACAACAATAAAAATCAGATATCATGTCAAGAATTTGTGATTTAACAGGCAAGACGGCATTAAATGGTTACCGCGTATCGAATTCGAACGCAAAAACCAAACGTAAATTTTATCCAAACTTACAAACGAAACGTTTCTTCATTCCAGAAGAAAATCGTTGGATTACGTTAAAAGTTTCAACTTCGGCGATTAAGACGATTAATAAAAACGGCATCACTGCTGCTATTAATACGTTTATTAAAAAAGGATCTATCTAATTAGGTCAGTCGCCTGTTGCATTAAATATTCTGAAATTCAATCCCCGTCAAGGCGGATATAAAATAAAGTAAAACAATGGCTAAAAAAGGAAATAGAGTACAAGTAATCTTAGAGTGTACTGAGCACAAAGAAAGTGGTCTTCCGGGAATGTCTCGCTATATCACCACAAAAAACAAAAAGAACACAACTGAACGTCTTGAATTGAAAAAATTCAATCCGGTGTTGAGAAAAGTTACTGTTCACAAAGAAATTAAATAATCATTATCACAAGATCCCTTCAGGGATATTGAGTTAAAAAATATAAAACCATGGCAAAGAAAGCAGTTGCATCGTTACAAAAAGGTGGCGGTAAAGAATTTACAAAGGTTATTATTACTACTCGTTCTGCAAAAACTGGAGCTTATACTTTCAAATCAAGCATGATTCACAATGATAAAGTGAAAGATGCTTTAGCTGCAGCTACTAAATAAGACGAAACAGTAAGATATTCCTTTTTTAAAGTTTTTCTTTAAAAAATTCTCAAAAGCCGTTTTGGTATATTACCGAAAGGGCTTTTTTCGTTACATCTAAATTTGCGTATATTTGATGCGTATATCTGTTCTGCAAAGGGAATATACCTATCTGCGACAGAATCATTTTACATTACACGGTTTCGCTCAGGACATCTATGGGATTATTCGATTTTTTCAAAAAGAAGCAAGAAACGCCAGAAGCACAGGAAGCGCTAGATAAGGGCTTAGAAAAAACTAAAGAAGGGTTTTTGTCTAAAATTACAAAAGCAGTAGTCGGTAAATCTACTGTGGATGATGACGTTCTTGATGAACTGGAAGAGATACTGGTTACTTCGGATGTCGGCGTAACAACTACCCTGAAAATCATTGATCGTATTCAGGCGCGTGTAGCAAAAGACAAATACATCAATACTTCTGAGCTTAATAATCTGCTGAAAGACGAAATACAGGCTTTGCTTGCAGAGAATAACAGCTCTGACTTTGAAAACTTTGAATACGGAAACCATAAGCCTTATGTGATTATGGTGGTAGGTGTCAATGGCGTTGGAAAGACAACGACAATAGGTAAACTTGCCCATCAGCTGAAAGCTGCCGGAAATAAAGTTGTTTTAGGTGCTGCCGATACGTTTAGAGCGGCTGCGGTTGATCAGCTAAAATTATGGGGAGAACGTGTTGGTGTACGTGTTGTGGCACAGGCTATGGGATCCGATCCCGCTTCTGTTGCTTTTGATACGATCAAGTCTGCTGTTTCCAATGGTGATGATGTCGCTATTATTGATACTGCAGGTCGTCTTCATAATAAAGTGGGCTTGATGAACGAGTTGGGGAAGATCAAGAATGTCATGCAAAAAGTTATTCCGGGAGCACCACATGAGATATTGTTAGTGCTGGATGCTTCTACCGGGCAAAATGCAATCGAGCAGTGTACGCAATTTACCCAGGCCACAGATGTCAATGCGCTGGCGTTGACAAAATTGGACGGAACCGCAAAAGGCGGTGTAGTAATTGGTATTTCAGATCAGTTTAAGATCCCGGTTAAGTACATTGGAGTAGGAGAGAAGATAGACGATTTACAATTGTTCAATAAAAAAGAATTTGTTGATTCTTTATTCAAAGAATCTGCAAGGTAATATGAAAACAAAATCTGTAAGACCTGCTGAAATTAAGCAGAAACCCCGTGTTAATGTGATTACGTTAGGATGTTCCAAAAACATTCATGACAGTGAAGTGCTGATGGGGCAGTTAAAAGGGAATCAAATGGAGGTGGTACATGAGGCCTCTAATATTCAAAATAATGATATTGTGGTTATCAATACCTGTGGTTTTATAGATAATGCCAAACAGGAGTCTATTGATACCATTCTTCAATACAGCGAGCTCAAAGAGCAGGGTAAAATCAATAAGGTGATCGTAACGGGTTGTCTGTCCGAACGTTATAAACCGGAGTTGCAATCTGAAATTTCAAGTGTGGATGCATACTTCGGTACAAATGATTTACCCGAGTTATTATCCAGTATTGGGGCAGATTACCGCCATGAATTACTGGGTGAACGTATGCTGTCTACACCTTCGCACTTTTCATACTTTAAAATTGCGGAAGGATGTAACAGGCCATGTTCTTTCTGTGCGATTCCATTGATGCGCGGAAAGCATGTTTCCAAATCTATGGAAGATCTGGTAAATGAAGCTAAATTTCTGGCCTCTAACGGTACAAAGGAATTAATTCTTATTGCGCAGGACCTGACTTACTACGGTCTTGATATCTATGGCAAACGCAATCTTTCGGACCTTTTACGTAATCTTTCGGACGTAGACGGTATAGAATGGATTCGTCTTCAATATGCTTATCCTTCCGGATTTCCGATGGATATACTGGATGCGATGGCGGAGCGATCGAATATCTGTAATTATTTAGATATGCCTCTTCAGCATATTTCAGATAATATGCTGAAATCTATGCGAAGAGGGACAACAAAACAAAAGCAAATTGATCTGGTCAATCAGATCCGGGATAAAGTGCCTGATATTGCTCTTCGTACAACATTGATCTGCGGATATCCGGGTGAGACAGAACAGGACTTTCAGGAGATGTTGGAATGGGTGGAAGATTCCCGTTTTGACCGTCTGGGCTGTTTTACGTATTCACATGAAGAGAAAACGCATGCTTATTCGTTGACTGATGATGTGCCGGAAGAAGTAAAGGAATCCCGTGTAGAACAGATTATGGAGGTTCAGCAAGGAATTTCATACGATATTAATCAGGAGAAAATCGGTAAGACCTATAAAGTGCTGGTTGATAAAGTGGATGGCGATTATTTTATCGGACGTACAGAATATGACTCTCCGGAGGTTGATAATGAAGTGTTGATCTCTGCAAAAGATGCCTATGCGCGCATAGGAGATTTTGTTCAGGTAAAAATTGACCGTGCTGAAGACTTCGATCTTTATGGTACTATTGTCAAATAATATAAGAAGGGCCTTTCATTCCCGCTAAATTTTTATTTTTGTTAGGTTCCCTATGGGGCAAGTGTATTTTTTTCTAATGCACCCAAAATTTAATAAGCAGGAATGAAAGCAACTTATATAGATTACCGTGATACCAACAGTTTTTCCAAGACCTTAATCGCTTATCTGGATAATCATCCGGAGCTGCAGCCATTTTATGGAAACCGACCTGATCTGGATGGTTTTGCAAAGCAAATTGAACACAAAAAGACTTTCACACACAGACCTTTGCTGGTCGATCAACTGCGGACTCAATATGCAGGCCTGCTTGCTGATGCTCCTGCCGTGGAAGCCAATATTACTGCCTTACTGGACGAAAATACCTACACCGTAACCACCGGGCATCAGCTTAATATTTTCACAGGACCTCTTTATTTTATTTTTAAGATTATTACGGCTATCCGGTTAGCAGACGATCTGAAAAAGGCGCATCCGGATAAAAACTTTGTGCCTGTATACTGGATGGCTACAGAAGATCACGATTTTGAGGAGATAAATCATACACGTGTATTTGGAAAAAAAATAAGTTGGGATACTCCGGCTGTATCTGCCACCGGACGTATGGCAACCGAAAGTATCGAAGAGGCGGTCAAACAGTATAAGGCAATATTGGGGCTTTCAGACAATTCCTGTAAACTAAATGATAAAGTCGATAAGGCGTACATTGAACATAATAATCTGGCAGATGCAACCAGAACTTTTGTACATAGTCTTTTTAAAGAGTATGGTTTAGTTATTCTGGATGCCGATGGCAGAGAATTGAAAAAGGTATTTGCTCCGGTTATCAAAGAAGATATTCTTCAGGAAAAAAGCTATAAAGCTATTCAGAAAACGTCTGAAGAACTGGAAGAGAAAGGTTTTTCTACTCAGGTGCATGCCCGGGAGATCAACTTTTTCTATTTAACAGATACGTACAGAGAGCGAATTGTTAAGCTGGATGACGGCCGTTATGAAGTTTTGCATCAGGATGTCTATTTCAGCAGGGAAGAATTAGAAAAGGAGATTGATAACTATCCGGAGCGCTTCAGCCCTAATGTGATCATGCGGCCTATGTATGAGGAAATAATACTCCCTAATCTGGCCTACATCGGTGGGGGAGCTGAAATGGTATACTGGCTTCAGTTAAAAGCAAATTTTGATCAGTATGCTGTTGATTTTCCGATTTTGATACCCCGTAATTCTGCCATGATCACGGATGATACTATTGCCGGTAAAATCTTTCGTCTGGATCTCACCTTCAAAAGTATATTTAAACCGGCAAACACACTTAAGAATGATTATGTCCGCAGACATACTACTCATCGCCTGAATCTTAATGATGAATGGATGGAGCTAAATGCGATTTTCGGTAAAATAAAGCTACGTACACATAAAATTGACCCAAGCCTCGGGCCTAGTACAGATGCCGTCAAGGCCAGACTAAAAAAGGCAATTAAGAATCTTGAGAAAAAGCTTCTGAAAGCAGATAAGCGAAATCATAATGAAGCATTGACGCAGATTGAAAGAGTAAAGGAAAAACTGTTTCCGGGAGGTGGTTTACAGGAGCGGACAGAAAACTTTGCATTGCTTTATGTCAAATATGGAGATGAGCTCTTCAGTGAACTTTACAAGCATTTTAATCCTCTGGATTTCAAATTTAGTATACTGTATTAAGACGTCGTCTGTTGTGGCAGAAATACTTCCGCCATCATGCATCTCGCACTTCCTCCGCCACAGGTCTCGATTACGTTCAGAGGGCTTTTAAGGAGTGTGCCATATTGCGAGAGCATATCAATCTGTATGGGGAGCAGACAGTCATACGCCTGGTTGCTCATCACGACAAACGAAGCTCCGGAGACGGAATGTACCTGTAAAATGTTTCCGGCAAATCTGCCCGCCTGCTCCTCTGTAATAAATACAATCTCTTTATTATCCTTGTGAAGGTTGTCAATCACCAGCTGACGTTGCAATTTATTGTCTATTGCATCTGCACAGAGCACCGCAAAATGGTCTCCGACTGCCATCATCACATTCGTATGATATATCGCTTTACGAAGATCGCCCACCGATTGAAAGGATTCGAACATAACGGGGGTATAATCCATGGTCAGGCAAAAGCGGTGTACAAGATCGCTATCAGCTCTTGGGGAGAGCGAGCAGTATACTTTTTGGTTTACCCGATCCAGAATAAGACTTCCTGTTCCTTCTAAAAATAGATGCTGATTTTCTGAAGAAGTGAAGTCCCGGCGATCAGTTACAGCGTATCCGGCTTCTTTTAGAGGAGCGAAAATATCAATCTTACGCTCATTTCTTCTGTTTTCAGCAAACATAGGATAGAGCACTACTTCCCCGTTTTCATGAAAAGATATCCAGTTATTCGGAAAGATACTGTCAGGTGTATCGTATTGGCCGTCATCCTGTACAACGATAAGTCTGATATCATGTTGTTTTAATAAGGAGACAAAGTTGTCGAACTCTTGCTGAGCGGAGGTATTGATATGCTCAGCAGACCAACCGGGAATGGTCTGTTGAAAATAATTATTGATTGCGGTCTGCTCATTCTTTCTAAAAGATGCCGGCCGGATCATCAATAGCGTATCTGTTGTTTGTCTCATGGTATATAGGTTTGCATCCTCCTGTAGTAATAAAATAGAACACCTGAACCGGCCTTCTTGTTTTCCGGTTTCTGCATAAGGAATTTCTTCCACGTGAAACCATTGTCTATTAGCCGATTATTAGGGTTTATACAATTTGGTTCTGAGACTATTGGACTGTGTCTGGATTATAAATATACTAATATGCACAGGTTTTTTGAGCCGGAAATTATCATAATGGAAAAATAGGATTGCTCTGATTCTCTTATTTATAAAAAAGCTCACGGGGAAGTCAGAATAATGTGTTACAAATGCGATTAGCCGGGCAATATATTTTATTAAAATGATAGCGCAAACGGTTGTTTTACAGGGTAAGTATACTTCGTGTGTCACAAGGCAAAAATCACTTTTTTTAGGCTTTGAAAATATGTATCTTTGCACATCCAAAATTCGTCTGTTTTGTGAAGAAATAAAGCCCCATAAACCGGGGGCCGGTACTGAACAAAAAGCGGTAACTTTTTACATCCATGAGTAAAATACATTTTCAAGAAAAATTCGAAAGTCGTCACAACGGTCCAAGTCAGGTTGAAGTGAATGAGATGTTGTCAGCTTTAGGTGTTGACGCTGTTGATCAGCTGATTGATCAAACGGTTCCTTCTCAAATCAGAGCTAAAAAAGCATTAAACCTGCCAACAGCATTAAGTGAGACTGCGTATTTGAAAAGAGCTAAGCAAATCGCCGAAAAAAATAAGGTATTCAAATCCTATATTGGCCAGGGATATTACGATGTAATTCTTCCGGGAGTTATCCAGAGAAATGTATTCGAAAATCCGGGATGGTATACACAGTATACACCATATCAGGCTGAAATTGCTCAGGGTCGCCTTCAGGCACTGTTGAATTTCCAGACGGTTATTACTGACTTTACAGGTTTGGAAATTGCGAATGCTTCTTTGTTAGATGAGGCAACAGCAGCTGCAGAAGCAATGTTTATGTTGTATTCTGCTCGTAAGAATAAAGCAGCAAACACTTTTTTGGTTTCAGAAAAAGCATTTCCACAGACGATTGATGTATTGAAAACAAGAGCAATCTCTTTTGGAATCGAATTGAAAATAGCATCTGTTTCAGAATCTAATCTGACAGACGATGTTTTTGCTGTTTTCTTACAGTATCCACTGGGTGACGGATCTATCATTGACTACAAAGCGTTCGCTGATGCTGTTCATGCAAAAGGAATGACAATTTGTGTGGCAGCAGATCTGATGAGTCTTGCCTTATTGACGCCGCCGGGAGAATGGGGTGCTGATGTTGTTGTGGGTAACTCGCAGCGATTTGGTGTACCAATGGGTTTTGGAGGTCCTCATGCGGCTTTCTTCGCTACAAAAGATGCTTACAAACGTAATATTCCGGGACGTATCATAGGGGTTACTTCTGATTCAAACGGGAACTATGCGCTTCGTATGGCGCTGCAAACCCGTGAGCAACATATCCGTCGGGATAAAGCTTCTTCTAATATCTGTACTGCACAGGCATTACTAGCTATTATGGCTTCTTTCTATGCGGTATATCACGGACCTCAGGGGATTAAAAATATTGCAAGCCGTATCAACGATCTTGCACAATTACTAGATCATGCTATTCAGTCATTGGGTTATACACAGCTGAACAAAACATATTTTGATACAGTTCGTTTCGAACTGGGAGAACATGCCGGGTCATTGAAAGCTGAAGCATTGAATAATGAAATGAACTTCAATTACAATGGAACAGAAGTAAAAATTTCTATAGACGAAACGACTACCTTTGAAGACATTCAGACCATCACAAAAGTGTTTGCTAAAATTATAGGTAAGACACTAAGTGATGTTGATTTTGATGCTGCGGAGAAGGCAATTGCATCTTCTATCCCTGCTGAATTGGTTCGTCAGAGTGCTTACCTGACGCATCCTATTTTCAATAGCTACCACTCTGAGCATGAGATGTTACGCTATATCAAATCATTAGAGGCGAAAGATCTTTCGCTATGTCACTCTATGATTCCGTTAGGATCATGTACGATGAAGCTGAATGCGACAGCGGAAATGGTTCCAGTGACCTGGGCACAGTTTGGCGGACTTCATCCGTTTGCACCGCTGGATCAGACTTCCGGATACATGCAATTGATTGGTGAACTGAATGACTGGTTGTCTGAAATCACGGGATTTGCGAAAATGAGTTTTCAACCGAATTCCGGTGCACAGGGAGAATATGCAGGTCTTATGGTGATCCGTGCTTATCATGAAAGTCGTGGTGATCATAACCGTAATATCTGTTTGATTCCTGCATCTGCTCATGGTACCAACCCAGCATCTGCATCAATGGCGGGATTGAAAGTTGTCGTAGTGAAATGTGATGATTTTGGTAATATAGATGTAGCTGATCTAAAAGCGAAAGCTGAGGAGCACGCTGCTAATCTGAACTCATTGATGGTTACTTACCCATCTACACATGGTGTATTTGAAGAATCTATTATTGAAATCTGTGAGATCATCCATGCAAACGGAGGTCAGGTATATATGGATGGTGCGAATATGAATGCACAGGTAGGCCTGACAAGTCCGGGTCATATCGGTGCTGACGTATGTCACCTGAATCTGCACAAGACATTCTGTATCCCGCATGGTGGTGGTGGTCCGGGTATGGGCCCTATCGGTGTCGCTAAACATCTGGTGCCTTTCTTACCTAATCATGAAGTAGTAGAAACTTCAGGTGAAGAAGGTATTCATGCTGTTTCAGCAGCTCCTTTTGGTTCAGCATCTATTCTGGTTATCTCGCATGCGTATATTGCTATGATGGGCGGAGATGGTCTGACAAATGCCACTAAAACAGCTATTCTGAATGCAAACTACATCAAATCCAGATTAGAAAATCATTATCCGGTATTATATTCCGGAATCAATGGTCGCTGTGCGCATGAAATGATCCTGGATTGCCGGAACTTTAAGAACGTAGGAGTGGAAGTTGCGGATATCGCTAAACGATTGATGGATTATGGTTTCCATGCGCCAACGGTTTCTTTCCCTGTAGCGGGTACCCTTATGGTTGAGCCTACAGAGTCTGAGTCTAAAGCAGAGTTAGACCGTTTCTGTGATGCGTTGATCGCTATCCGTCAGGAAATCGCAGCAATAGAATCCGGAGAAATTGATCAGACAGAGAATGTTCTGAAGCATGCTCCGCACACAGCGGCTGTCGTGACTGCAGATGAGTGGACAAGATCATACAGCCGTCAGACTGCTGCATATCCGTTAGACTATCTGAAAGCACATAAATTCTGGCCATCTGTAGGTCGTGTAAATGAGTCTCAGGGAGACCGTACGCTGATTTGCTCATGTCCTTCTATTGAAGAATACATGGAGGCATAAGCCTTTCATTATAATACAGAAAGAGGCATTACTTTTAAGCGATGCCTCTTTTTTTGTTAATTGCTTTACAGAAGTAAACATATCTCAGAAGAGCGGATGTGTTTAATTTTTTCGAATGAGTAAAATGCTGTTTAATAGATTATTGTATATGTGGCGGGATTTTTTATATTTGTTAAACAAATAAGTTATATATGAAAATCTGTGTGGTACAAGCCCCACAAATACGAATCAGTACAGTTTAGAATCCGCCCGTCGGTCTTTTAAAAAACAAATTTTATACATATGAAAAGCTATTTCAAAATTATTTCAACTCTTACTTTGTCTGCAGTTTTACTATCTGCCTGTGGCGGAAATAAAAAAAGTGAGGACGGTGATACTTCTACAGAAGAAAAGGGCGGTATCGCAGACGTAGTTTCGGGGGTCAAAAACCTGAATAATCTGACTGATGGTGCGGCAAAAATGGAGGAAGTACAGAAGAAATTAAAAGGACTGGCTCCGTTATCTAATGAGGAACTAAAATCTTTCTTTCCGGAAACATTAGAAGGATTGAAGAGAACCAGTATTTCGGTAGGGAATGGTGAAATGTATGGAAATATTGCTACTGGAAATGCCACTTATTCAGATGAAGCGGGGAAAGAAATCACCGTAAAATTGATGGATGGCGCAGGTGAGCTTGGATCGGGCGTTGTTTCTTTGCTTGTGCTTGGTTATCAGGTGGAAAGTGAAAGTGAAAACGGAAACCGTGTAGAGAAGACCGGCGAGTTTAACGGAAAACGTGGTAAAACGGAAGAAAGCAAAGAAAATGACGGAACAGCAGATTACTTTGTTTCTTCAGTAAGCTTTTTAGAAAAAGACAGATACAATGTTGAATTAAGAGGCCAGCATTTCTCATTGGCTGAATTACAGAAAGCTATGGATAAGCTGAATTATTCTGCTTTAAAATAAAAGGATATAAATAAAAAAGGGGCTAAACAGCCCCTTTTTTATTTAGCTTTGTTGAAAATACACTTCTTCATAGGGTTGGATCAGTACCCAGCCTTCTCCCTGAAACATCATTTGAAATTCTTCGCCACTTCCGCGGCCCAGTATACTTTTGAATGATACATTACTTTTTAATTCCGGCTTTAAGTGTCCTGCCCATGCTACAGTCGCATTCGGGTCTGTAAAGACAGGGTTTCCCGGAGTTACCATCAGTGTAAGCGGATCGCCATGTGTTGTAATGGCAACATATCCGCTCCCGGTCAACCGAACCTGAAATAATCCTCCGGAAAGCATTCCGGCAATACTCTTCAGCATTGTAATTTCGTTTTTGATACTCTGATCGTGTGCAAGGATATCATTTCCATTTACACAGATAGACTCATTATTGAGTTGCAGAATCTGAACTTTCTTACCCGAATCTGCCACATACAGCCGACCTGTGCCCTGTGCTTTCATCAGTTTGGCTCCTTCGCCGGTAAGGGTTTTCTTAAGGAAGTTTCCAATCCCTCCGGAAAGCATACCTTCCCTTTCAAACTTGATAGTACCAACATACCCGACCATACTTCCGTTTTTGGTCCATACAGATTGATTATTCAGGTTGATTTCCAGCATTTGTGCTTTTTCCAACTCAAAATAATCATGTTCTGAATCATCCTGCCTTGTTTTTGCAATGAATGATTGTAATGAAAATTCGCTCATAATTGTAGTGTTCTAATAAATGTATTATTAATTGTTTTCTTTCGTTTAATAAGAGTACCTGTTGCTTCTATGCTAATTATGTGCCAAGAGGTTTGTCCGGTCTTTTATTTGGGTTGCAGGTTGTATATTTGTTTAAAATAATGATTTATGAATTTAAAAATTTCTACGGGAATTATGCTGGCTTCTTTTGTAATCGCCTCCTGTTCAGGCGGAAAGTATGCCGCAACTGAGAAAGTATACAAAAGCAAAGCAAAAGAATTTGCCAAACTATATAAAGAAGTTCCTCCCAAAGATCAGGCTATTTCCAAATTGTATCCGGTAAAGGATAAAGAATGGGTGGCTTCTATTAATTTTGGTATGCGCAAGCCAAACTATGTTGTCATTCATCATACCGCACAGAATTCTACGGACCAGACCATTAAAACATTTCATTCTGCCAAAGCAGGTGTTAGTTCACACTACGTGGTAGGCCGTGACGGTAAGGTGGTGCAGATGGTCAACGATTATTACCGGGCACATCACGCCGGAATAGGAAAATGGGGAAATGATACAGACCTCAATTCTTCATCTATAGGGATAGAGTTGGACAATAATGGTACTACGGATCCCTGGACTGAATCACAGATCAATAGCCTGATCGAATTACTGACTTATCTGAAAACAAAGTACGGTATTCCACAGGCCAATTTTATCGGTCATATGGATCTGGCTCCTGAACGTAAAAATGATCCGACCCGTTTTCCCTGGAAAACATTGGCAGACAAAGGATTCGGTTACTGGTATGATGATTTCCTGGAAACGCCGCCTTTAGATTTCAATCCGGTAATGGCTTTGCGTATTATAGGATATGACACCAAGAACCCGGATGCAGCAATCAAGGCATTTAAGACACACTATATCCAAAGAGACATTACTACAGCTACTCTTACGGATGAAGATCGTAAGATCATGTATGCTATTTATAAAAAGTTCTTGTAGAGGATTCCACCTTATACAAAAAAGGCCTTACTCGTGTAAGGCCCTTTTTGTTATATTGTTTTTACAAATTTCGGATCGTAATTCTCGATATCGATAATATATCTGTTCTGTATCAGAAAATCGAATAGAGGCTTTGCTTCCGGCGAAACTTTAAGATTCTCCGTTGTGATGATATTTTCATTTTTATCCATGTAAGGATAGACATACAGCTTTACATTTTTGCTAAACATTCCACTGATATAGCCCAGCAATTCATTTGTATAATGATCTTTATTGTATTGATCTGAGTTGAAGATATTTCTCAGGTTGGAGATATTGGAAGCTATGCCGATATTACCCGGTTTGAACTGCGTAACATATTCAGCCAGGTGATTGTTTCTGCGGAAATTGGATACCAAAATAGTATTACCGGTAGAGCAGAGGTACTCCGCACGCTCTGCGAAGTATTTTAGATCCTCATTAGAGATATTTGAATCCTCATCCAGTACATTTCCCATCAAGACCTCAATCATAACGACTACATTTTCCGGATTTGCATTTGTATTGCGTTTGAATTGCTCTACTGCAAGATTGAAAAGATCAAAGTTTGGAAGAGATTTCTGACGGTATTTCGTACGGAGAATGATGATGTCTTTTTTATACAGATAATCCTTACTCTGTGCCGCTTTGCCATCTGGTTTGAAGATCGCTGCTTTTGAAAATCCTTTAGCCACAAGGTAAAGGTTGATCAGACGTTCATTGACGCGTTCAAAAACCGGGCCTTCTACTTTTACCAGATCTATTTCCACCGAGCCTGCGGAGACATTATCTACGAAAGACTCAATCATGGATTGGATATCGTTGGTATAATAATATGCGGCATATACGAGATTGACACCGATGGTACCCAGAACTTTTTGTTGCTGCTGGTTATCATTGTCTAGCAATCTGGTGTGAATGATGATCTGATTAATAGGGCCGTTTGTGACCGTCTGAAAACGGATCCCGATCCAGCCATGCGGTTCATTTGTTTTTGTGAAATTGAGCGTTGTAACCGTATTTGCAAAGGAGAAGAACTTTTTTGTAGAGTATTTTTCTCCGTGAAGACGCTCTGTTAAAAGTTCAAATTCATGGTGGAGCATTTTATTGAGGCGGGGTCTGCTGACATATCTGCCGGACTCTTCGGCTCCGTAAATGGCATCACTGAAGGCCATGTCATATGCTGAAATGGTTTTTGCAATAGTGCCCGAAGCAGCTCCGGCACCAAAGAAGTTTCGGGCGACTTCCTGTCCTCCTCCGATCTCGGCAAATGTGCCGTAAATATCGGGGTTCAGATTTATTTGAAGTGCTTTTCTCTTGGTTTCAATAATTTCTCTCGCCATGCGGCAAAGGTACAAAAAAGCCTACGGCTTCTAAAGTGAAATGATGTTTAGAGATAACAACATTCGTAAAGAGAGGGATTATTCAGTGTTTGCTTCTTCCAAACGGGGAGTTTACAAAAGATTGTTTCTGAAAAGCAATAAAACCAGGCTTGCTTTAAAGCAGGCCTAGTTTACGGAATGCATAGAACAGGGCCGCGGTGTGCAGAGCCTGTCCTAATTTATTTTCAAACAGAAAAGTTTTAGCCTCTTCTATAGTCATTTCTACAACTTCGATATCTTCTGAGTTGTCAAGTTCCTGTTCCTGTACTTTTACACCTCCCTGTAAGATGTAAGTATATGTCAGATTTCCACTGGTAGCGGGATTGGCATATAGCTTACAAATTTCTTCTATTCCCTCGAATGCAAATCCCGTTTCCTCCAATAGTTCTCTTCTTGCCGCATCGCGCGGATCTTCTCCTTCTTCCACAACACCGGCAGGCAATTCGACCATAATCTGATCTGCGCCATGACGGTACTGACGTACAAAGAGGATTTTTTGATCTTTAGTGATTCCGATCATGTTGACCCACGTCGGGTACTCCAGCACATAGTATTCTTCTTTTATATTACCGTTCGGAAGCTCCATTTTGTCTACTCTGAGCGTAGCCCATGGACGCTTGATAATGTATTCCGAAGCGAGTAATTTCCATTTTTCCATATTGTCAGCTTAAATAATATCGGCCATCATTTTTTCCACTTTATCCTCCAGACGCTGAGATACCGTGTGGTATTCTGCAACTGAGTTTAGAGGCTCTTTTACCGAGCAGTAAAATTTGATCTTGGGTTCTGTTCCTGACGGACGTGCAGAGATCACATCTCCATCTACCGTAATAAATTGTAAAACATCTGATTTAGGAAGTTCGATAGCCTTTTTTTCTCCTGAAGCTAATAGTATAGATACACTGTTCTGGTAATCCCGGACTTCTTTTACAGCAATACCGCCCAAAGTCTGTGGAATATTTTCGCGAAGCCTGACCATCATTGCTGCAATCTCTTCAGCTCCGGCTTTTCCTTTTTTAGTCAGTGACACCAGTTTTTCACGATAGCATCCGAATTCCTGATAGATGTCCATGAGTACATCGTAAACTGATTTACCCTTATTCTTAAAATAAGCGGTCATTTCTGCAAGAAAAGCGCAGGCATTTGGTGCATCTTTATCTCTGACAAGGTCGCCGACCAGGTATCCGTAACTTTCTTCTCCTCCGGCAAGATACTCCTCTTTTCCAAGTAACTTTGTCATCAGCTCACCAATGTATTTAAATCCTGTAAGCGTTTCATAGTGCTTTACACCAAAATGCGCAGCAATATCGGCCTGAAGATTAGTGGTAACTATCGTTTTGACAATGTATGCTGTTTCTGATAGTTTATTCTGTTCTTTTTTAGCACTTAATACATAATAAATCAACAGACTTCCTATCTGATTGCCGTTGAGCAATTCAAACTTACCTGCATTATTTTTTACGGCTACACCTACGCGATCCGCATCCGGATCGGTTGCCAGTACTAAATCTGCATCTACAGCTTCACCTTTAGCTTTGGCCATTGCCATTGCATCTTCTTCTTCCGGATTCGGATAAATTACTGTCGGGAAATTTCCATTCGGAGTTGCCTGTTCTTCCACGAGTATTACATCGACAAATCCCCATGCTTTAAGGAGTTGCGGAACAATAGTGATGCCCGTCCCGTGAATGGGAGAGAAGACAATTTTCAGGTCTTTTTGCGCTTTTACGACTTCAGGATTGATGCTGAGTGCCACATTAGCTTTGATATAAGCCTCATCGATCTCTGTTCCGACAGGAATAATATTTTCAGCGATAGCTTCAAATTTAATGTCATTTACAGATGCAATGGCATTCACTTCATCAATCACATTTTTATCATGCGGAGCTGTGAGCTGGCAACCGTCATTCCAGTAGGCTTTATATCCGTTATATTCTTTCGGATTGTGGGATGCTGTTAGCATGACACCACTCTGACAACCAAAATGACGTATCGCAAAGGATAGTACCGGTGTCGGACGTAATTCGGAGAACAGGTAAACTTTAATACCGTTTGCAGCAAAAACATCGGCGACCAATCTGCCGAAGGACTGTGAATTATTGCGGCTATCGTATGATACAGCGACTTTGATTTCCTGACCAGCGAACTGTTTTTTGAGGTAATTTGCCAGACCTTGCGTCGCTTTTCCGATTGTGTATTTGTTCATTCGGTTAGACCCTACGCCCATAATACCACGAAGGCCTCCTGTACCAAACTCCAAATCCCGGTAGAAACTGTCAATTAATTCTGTTTCTTCATTTTGATCTATTAGTCTCCGGACCTGATCTACTGTTTCCGTATCATATTCAGATCCCAGCCATTGATTGATTTTGGCCTGTGTATTTGTGTCAATAGTACTCATATGCTAAACTCTAATTGGTAGTAAATATAGTCAATCAATAATGAGATTGCTAAATAATTTTAAGCATTACAACATAATTTTAAGCATCACAGCTGCTGTATGCGCGGTCTAAAAGGGTGACATACCAGGCATTCTGATAGTTGGTAATGTGAAATATAACAGATTCTTTTCCGGTTAGAATAATTCTGTAGCTCGTCTGCTCCAGCGTCTTCATCTTTTGGATTTCTTCTGCAGGGATTTCCTGTTCCTTGACGCGGTCGAGAAATGTGGCTAATGAGGAGAGTGTGTTCGGGTGAGTGGTCGTATCTATAAACCAACCATCCTTACTCCATTTCTCATGTTCGCAACTATATGTCGGCAGGCTTGCGAATGTGATTCCGTAATCATTTTGAAATGCAGGGTAAGGATAAAAACCGGGTAAAGGATTTGCAAAATCTAACGTTGATATCCGTTGAAAGCGATCTCCAGCTCCGATTCTAAGAATGATAGTCAAACCCAACTCAGGATGTATCAGGGCATTTACCTTTGCGGAGTCCTGACTTAAGTAAGCCCTGACAAAGCGAGAGGCAATTTCCTGAATTTCTACTTTTTCATCCGTTTGAGCGGATGTAGTTTTTCCCGAATCCGCCAGTTCCGAAACCTGTTGTGATTCCTTTTTTGTTTTGGAATTGCAACCCGTCAGCAGCAAGAGCATTAGGATCAGAATTATGGGACTTCTCCTCATTTATTTATTGTTTTTGCGGATGCTTTGTTCGATCATATCCCACATTTCTTCCGGTATTGCTTCGAATCCGCTAAACTGTCCCGCCCCCTGTAGCCATTCTCCGCCATCGATGGTAATAATTTCTCCGTTGATGTAGTTGGCAAAATCTGAAACCAGAAAAGCAGCCAGATTGGCTAATTCCTGATGGTCTCCGACACGTTTTAGCGGTACCCTATTTTTAAAGTCAAATTTTTCAGCCAGATCTCCCGGTAATAACCTATCCCATGCTCCTTTTGTCGGGAAAGGTCCCGGAGCAATGGCATTATGCCGGATACCGTATTTTCCCCATTCTGCAGCAAGGGATTTGGTCAGGGTCAGCACTCCGCCTTTTGCGACAGCTGACGGGACCACGTATCCTGAGCCTGTAAATGCATAAGTCGTGATAATATTCAGAACTGAGGCCTGTTGCTTTTTCGCAATCCAGTTTTTTCCAAATGTCAGCGTACAGTTAACCGTCCCTTTGAGTACAATATCAATAATTGTGGAGAAGGCATTTGCAGACAGACGTTCAGTAGGTGAAATAAAATTACCGGCAGCGTTATTTAACAGCGCATCTACACGTCCGAATCGTTCTTCTGTTGCAGAGAGCAGATGTTCTACTTCTTCTATATTGCGGATATCACAAGCTACCGGTAGAACAGTTCCTCCTTTTTCTGCCATCATCTCTTTTGCCGTGATTTCCAGTACATCTATTTTCCGGCTTGTGATGACGATATTAGCTCCCAATTCCAGAAAATAAGTTGCCATTTTTCGTCCAAGTCCCGTTCCTCCTCCGGTGACAACGATTGTTTTTCCTTTTAACGCATTTTCTTTTAAGGCTCCTTCTACTTTTGACTGTTCCATATTATGCTTTTTTTGCGGTTAAATTTTCAATAATTGTTTTGAGCACTGCCCGTGTTGCGGGTGCCCACCACTGCTTGAGTACCTGATCGATAGCAGCCTCCTGCTGTTGAGTGATACTTTCGAGTAATTCTTTTCTTAGATTCTGTTTGGTACTTCTCCAAGAGTTCTTTTCAAATTGTGTTACTGACTTTATCTTACGTAATGCTGCGGTTCGAATACGGTCCGGGTCGACCACTTCATCTATAAGGCCGACTTCAAGCGCCTTTTCCGGATTAAGTAATTTCCCTTCTAACAGATATTGATAAGCCAGACGCTGTCCGATCCAGAAGCTATACAGCTTAAAAATACTCGGTGGAACGACAATACCGACCGGGACTTCATTCAGTCCGATGATAAATTCGCCACGAGCCATTATGCGGTAATCGCAACAGATACCAAGTACGCATCCTCCTGCGGGGCTATGGCCGGATATGGCCGCAACAGAAGGTTTGGAAAATGCGGTGAGTCTATGTATCAAGGTCATAAACTTTAACCAGAAGATTTTCATTTGCTCTTCATTGTATGCATACAGGGTGATGAGGTCGAGTCCGGAGGTGAAAAAATTCTCTTTCCCATGTAAGATAATTCCCTCAATGGCGGGGTCTTCTTCTGCTTCGAGAATGGCTTGTGTAAGCTCGTCAATCATTTCCATGTGCATGGCATTAGACTTTCCTCTGTCCAGCGTAATGTGTGTGATCCGTTCTTCGGTATTGATGGTGATAAACTGCATATTCTAATTATTTTACGTCAAATTTTAAAACTCTTCTTCCAATGCGTCCCTTTGTATCAACGCCTTCCAATGTAATTTGGTATGTTCCTTTTTCATCTGAAGTGAAGAAAGAAAAATTTGTTCCTTTCTCATCTTTAATAAGAAGATTTGGCTCCCAGTGGATTGTTGAGCGGTAATCACGGGTAAATGCTTTTTCCGGGTCATTAACTTCGTAATCCGGCTTAAAAAATGTCTTATTAAGGTGAAATCCTTTCGGTGTGGCTGTCGCTATTCCTTTTGGATCAAAATTGCTGGTCATGGAAGCTTTTCCGGTTTTTGAGGAGATAACAATCAGACCTCCGCCACCGTATGAGCCGTAGATAGCGGTGTACATCGGGCTGCGGAGTACCTCAATACTTTCAATATCGAAGGTATTAATCATACTGAGTTGATCAGCTTCAATGTACATTCCGTCATACACGACCTGCATAGGTACATTTCCACGTGTGTTGTAGGGAATGCCTCCCTGAAAATAGACACCCATTAATCGGCCGTTAAGACACATTTCCAGAGTAGGGCAGGTTTGCAAATCTTCTTCTGTCAGAATCTGATCGGCGCGGCCGGAGCCATTGAGATTGCGGGAGCTTTCAGCAGCTTTTTTCTCTACACGTCGTGTAATAGCGACTTCTTCCAGAAAAATAGTTTTCTCTAAAAGTCCTTTTTGCTGCATTTCTGCAAACATGCGCTGGTTTTCTTTTATTGTTTTTTGAAATGTAAAGTTTACATTGCTCGATTCTTCAGGGGCATTTTTGTTTTCTTTTACAAACGGAGGGACGGTGGGATCAATATCGATTTCCACATTTTTTTTGCCTTTCTCATCTGTCGCGGAGATCAGGAATTTAACACTGTCCGGAAAGACGAGATTATCAAAGTTAAATCTTCCGTCCGCATTTGCGGTGGTATCGATAAAATCCATGAAATTTCGTGTGGAGATTAGCTGTAGTTTAGCATTCGGAACTGTTCCCTTTCGGGCGTATTTTCTTACCACACCTTTGATAGACAGCATTTTTTGAGGTTCAAATGTGGGTTTGATATTTGCTAATGAGTCTATTTTCTGCCATTCAATTTTTCTCCAGCCTTGTGTAATCATGAGATTATCCAGATCCGTGATGTTAATGCTATCCGGGTTTTCAAAATAATATCCGGGACGCTCTATATATCCTTTTATATCTGAAGCTAAGAGTAATTGGGAATAGATATTCGGAGCGTCTTTGTCATATGGCTCGTTTCGGTTTAGGTTAATGACAGCCGCAGAGAGGCTCGCAAAATTGGAAGGCTCCAGAATCGCATCATCCAGACGAACATTTACTTTGCTTCGCGTTGTGTAATCCGTCTTGTCTGTACTTACTTTCAGCGGGAGGACGTTCTGCGGATTGGAGGTAAAGACCATTCTTTCGACAAGAGGGAGGCCAGCTTCAGAAAGTAAGGTGATCTGATAGATACCGGTTGGCAGATTTTTTTTCGGGATCATAAATAGCAATTCGCTCTTACTGACTTTTTGCTTTGCTACGTAAAGGAGCTCCCCTAAGTGCTGTACCAGCAGATAGACTTCTTTCTGATCGACACGATCGGGAGAGAAACTGTATTGTGCCGCAATACGGTCCTGCATAAATGGATTTACAGCAACGGTGATACCGGAGCTCTGTGTTTCGGGAAGTTTTGCAGATGAAACTGTTCCGTCATCAAAATTGACTTCAGCACTGTATTGCTGATCTTTAAACGGATTAAAGGTGAAGCTGCCGATGCCCAGATCATTTGTTTCAAATTCGGCAACGACCTCTTTTTTATTATCTAAGACCTTGCCTTTGACCTTTATGCCCATGCCGTTTGGTTTCAGTGCTTTGACACCGATCTTTGATAACGTATTGTCCAGTAAAATTCCACCTTCAGCCAGGAGTTGTATACTGTTATCGGAAGGTGCCTGAAGAGGAATGATCTTCTTTACCGGACGCTTATCGGTAGATTCGAAGGTTAGAAGAATATAGCCTGAAGTGAGTTTTTTATCTGTTTTGAGAGTCAGATCTCCTTTTTCATCTGTTTTTTCACGGCCTTTGTCTTCTATTTTGTCTCCTGTATAGGTGCGGTATTGTACATTTGTGTTGATCAAAGGAGCTCCTGCGAAATTTTTAAGATTGATTACATAGGTATTCTTCTTTTCAGCAGGATCTGAGGCCGGGATAAAGGAGGTCGTTGAAACAACATTATCGCTTCGTCCGTTTGATATTTGTATGGTTCGGTCATAAAAGTAGGCATCATCATTATTCCGCATCCAGTTGGTATAGGCACGGATACGGTAAGAGCCTTCTGTCAGGGTATCGATCAGTTCAATTTCGCCGATGCCGAGTCCTGCAGTCATGGGGATGGTCAGGGATTTAATGATTTTCTTTTCAGGTCCGATCAGTTCAACGTAACCAACACCACTGATATTTGATAGCAGATTTTCTATTCCGACGGTAGTGTAAGCCTTAAACCAGATGGTCTCCCCGGCACTGTAATGTTGTTTGTCAAGATGGAGATATATTTTTTCCTGAATATTGTTACTTAGATAGGTGTCGAGTTTTTTGGAGACATTGTCAATGACTGCTGTTTGTGCCATCGCTGCGATAGAAAGCGATGTAAACAAACACATGAAGAAATATTTAAGACTCATGATCGGTTTTTTTAGAAAATTAAGAAAAAATACAGAAAGTATAAAGGTTATTTGATAATTAGCAGATTAGACTCAAAAATATCCTCGCATTCCGGCCAAAACAAATATATTTGCGGTATGAATATCCTAATCATTGGTTCAGGCGGTCGGGAATCTGCCTTTGCATATAAAATTGCTCAAAGTAAAAAATTAGACAAATTATTTATTGCTCCGGGAAATGCAGGTACATTGGCCTATGGAGAAAATGTGCCTTTAAAAGTAACTGATTTTGAAGGACAGGCACAGTTTGCACTGGACAATAAGATTGATCTGATATTGGTCGGACCTGAAGAGCCTCTTGTTAAAGGAATTCATGATTATTTTCTCAACAGAGAAGACATCAAGCATATTCCTGTAATCGGTCCTCAGCAGGAGGGAGCACAGTTGGAGGGCTCAAAAGACTTCTCCAAACAGTTTATGCAACGTCATCAGATTCCTACAGCGGCTTCCCGTTCATTTGACCGGTCTAATCTGGAAGAGGGACTTGCTTATCTGGAAACGCAGAATCTTCCGATTGTACTGAAGGCGGATGGTCTTGCTGCGGGTAAAGGGGTATTGATCTGCGAAAGCCTTCAGGAGGCAAAGGATGAACTGAAAGCTATGATTGCAGATGCTAAATTTGGCGCAGCCAGTGATGTCGTAGTGGTTGAGGAGTTTTTGAAAGGAATAGAACTGTCTGTGTTTGTACTTACAGACGGGACTTCATATAAGGTATTGCCATCTGCAAAGGATTATAAACGTATCGGCGAAGGTGATACGGGTCTCAATACAGGAGGTATGGGTTCCATTTCGCCTGTCCCGTTTGCAGACGAAACGTTTCTCAACAAGGTGGAAGAACGAATTATTAAACCTACAGTAGATGGTCTGAAGAAGGATAATATTCCTTACAAAGGATTTATTTTTATCGGTTTGATGAATGTTGGTGGAGAGCCTTTTGTGATCGAATATAATGTACGTATGGGTGATCCGGAAACAGAATCGGTATTGCCTCGCATTGAATCTGATCTGGTTGATTTACTTGAAGGTGTTGCGCAGGGAAATCTGGATACCCGCTCGTATACGGTTTCACCAAAAACGGCTGTTACGGTAATGTTGGTTTCAGGTGGATATCCGGGTGATTACGAATCCGGGAAAGTGATATCTAACATAGAAAATGTAAAGGAATCTATCGTATTCCATGCAGGTACAAAGGAGCAGAACGGGGAAGTGTTAAGTGCCGGAGGACGTGTCATCGCAGTCACTACTTTGCAGGATACACTGTTTGATGCGTTGCAGCAGGCGACTGCTGATGCAGGCCGCATATACTTCGATGGTAAGTATTTTCGCCGTGATATTGGCTTCGATCTTATCTGATTTAAAAAACATTTTTCTCAGTCTCAATAGCTTACGTTGCGACTGAGAAAAATATTTTGGAAGCAATAAAAATCCTCTTATATTTGCATCACCAAAAAAATAATGGCCCGTTCGTCTAGGGGTTAGGACGCAAGATTTTCATTCTTGAAACAGGGGTTCGATTCCCCTACGGGCTACTAAACAGGACAAATGAATATATTTCATTTGTCCTGTTTTTATTTTGGGGTAATCTGTTATTTACCTGAAAGATAGAATTTGCAGTTACATTCATTCGTATGATAAAACCTATAGATCTAAAAAGTAATTGATTATTTTGAAAAAAACCTGATATTTAAATACGTTATTATACGATCTGTAGAAAAGCAGGTTATTAAATGTAGTTTTTATTTTGCAGTAGGGTCTTTATTTTTTAATAATCAAAAATGAATATTTCTCGAAAGAACTTTTTGAAAACAATGGCCGGTGTCCCCCTTTTTCTGTCCATGCAGAAAGACGGAATATTTCTCTTTAACAAAGAAGATGCATTTATTGATAAACTTTTACCTGCTCCAAAAGGTGGTGGTTTCGCTATGAATGATTACTGGATATGGGATCCGTCAGTGATAAAAGGGGAAGATGGAAAATATCATATGTTTGCTTCAAGATGGAGTAAAAAATATGGATTTGGAAATTGGGTTACCAATTCTGAAGTGGTGAGAGCTGTATCGGACACTCCCGAAGGGCCATATGAATTTGTCGAAGTTGTACTGCCTGCGAGAGGAAAAGAATATTTTGATGGCTGTACTACACACAATCCACGCATCATAAAAACGGATGGATACTATGTACTCTATTATTTTGGAAATACTTACAGCGATCCGGCCCCTCAGTATGATGAAGACGTATGGAGCAACGGAGTGGCACATAAAGCCTGGATGAACAAAAGGATAGGAATGGCTTATTCCAAATCCATAAAAGGTCCATGGACGCGGTCAGATTCTCCCATATTATCTCCTCGGCCGGGAAAATGGGATGCTTCGATTACCTCAAACCCCTCTCCTGTAGTATTACCAGATAAAAGCATTTACCTTGTTTATAAATCCTCTCCGGCAGATCATAATCCACCTTTGCTTTTGGGTGCTGCAATGGCAAAAACTTTTAAAGGCCCTTACAACAGGATATCTGATCATCCAATATTTTCATTTCATTCCCTGAAAAATAAAGCCAACGATGTAGAAGATCCTTTTGTATGGTGGAATGGAAAATCCTATGAACTAATCATGAAAGACAGATTCGGGCATATATGCGGTGAAGAAGGCGGTGGCATTCATGCTTCCTCGCGTGACGGGGTCAATTGGGAGCTTTCTACTCCTGTAAAAGCATATTCCAAAAAAATCCGATGGGATGACGGAACTGAAACAGTTCAGGCGAATTTCGAAAGGCCGTTTTTATTATTTGAAGACGGGAAGCCAACTCACCTTTTTGCAGCGACAGGCAGCGGGAATGGTTCCTACAGTTTTGACCGTACATGGAATATGGTCATACCTCTGAAATAGTGATTAATCTGGAATTAAACAAACTATGGCTCTTGTAATTCAGCGAAAAACAAAAGAAGCCCCTTTTCGATTTTTCTGCAGTTGAGGCGGACGAGGGCTTTTTAGCCGGGCAGAAAAACTGAACAACTTCTATATAAATCTTCCTATCACAGATTAGAAAGCAAATGAACTTAATTTGCTATATCTGTTATGTATTCAAAACAGAGTGTAATCTAACCAACACTTATACTATAAAAGTATATACTCTCCATCTGCTATTTAAGATTTATTAAAAAGATTTGGTATTTCAATATTTTGAAAATACATTTGCTGTTGTTTTTATTTAGACTTAATATATATAAATGAAAACACATTCAAATAATTAATAGAGTCAGAGCAATTAACATGCTGATAGCAAGCGTATTGCTTCTATTTTTGTTTTGTTTTTCAGGTTATACAGTTATTCTCGTTTGGATAATATAGTTAGGGTAGAGGTATTATGATGGCAACGTATGACCTGATAGATAATTAATCATATAGTTCAATCTAATACTTACACATAACCAAAAACAAAAATGTATCATTCTTTAAAAAACAGTAAATCACTACTCCTTCTTTTCCAAATATTATTCTTCATGATCTGTTCCGGGAATATCAATGCCCAGGAGAACAGAAGCGGCATTATTACTGGTCGGGTCTCCACAACAGATGGTAAATCTGCAGCATACAGTACAGTAAAACTTTCCGGTGGAAGAAGTATAAGTGTCGATAAAGATGGCCGCTATACATTTGAAAATATGGAGGCCGGAACCTACATTATTACCGTAAGTTTTGTGGGGTTGCCGGAGCAATCTCAGACTGTGCAGCTTGCAGACGGAGAAAAAAAGATCGCCGATTTTGTTCTGTCAGCAGACGGCAAGACATTGGATGAAATTCTTATTATCGGACAAAAATATATCATCACTTCTAAAAAGGAGAGTGATTATGTAGCACGGTTACCACTTAAAAATCTGGAAAATTCTCAGGTTTACAGTGTGGTGGATAAGGAATTAATCAAAGAACAGATGGCACTGACTCTGGAAGAATCATTTAGAAATGTACCAGGAGCTGCGCCATCCAAGACCGGAGCCGGAATGCCTTCTTTCTTTTCCAGAGGGTTTCAGACCAGTGAAAACTTTAGAAATGGTATGGCCACCTACTTACGCACAGGAATCGACCTGGCTGAAGTAGAGCGGGTGGAAACTATCAAAGGTCCAACATCAACATTATTTGGGGCACAGATGACTTCCTTTGGCGGTATTGTTAACTACATTACAAAAAAACCATATGAGACTTTTGGCGGAGAGGTAAGTTATACGGTAGGAAGCTGGGATATGAACCGGTTAACAGCTGATATTAACACACCTGTTAAGATTGGAGACGGCGTATTATTCAGATTGAATCTGGCACGTCAAAAAGAGAATTCTTTCCAGGATCAGGGAAATAACGGAACAGTACTTATTGCCCCCAGTCTTTCCTATCAGGTCAATGACCGGCTGAAACTGACACTTGATGCTGATTTTTATGCTGTTCGTGGCATCACTCCGGCGGGTTGGATGATCGATTCCAAGCTCGGGAAAACAAGTTTTGACCAGCTTCATCTGGACTATCGGCAGTCTCTTAACGACAATTCATTAGTTAGTAAACAATCTTCCAGCAACGTCTTGTTTCAGGCAGATTATAAAATTTCAGATAAATGGCTTTCGCAGACTAAATATGCCTGGGGAAGTGGAGGATACGATGATCTTTATATTTTTGATATGATCTGGAAGACAGATAGTCTGGTGGACAGGACATTACGTGTTTTTACAGACGAAGAGTCTGCACGTAAAAACTTTCAGCAGAATTTCATTGGAGATTTTCTTATCGGAAAGTTCCGAAACAGATTGGTTGTCGGATTTGACTATATGTCTAACTATAGAAAAACACGTTACGATGGTTTAGGTTATGGAACACCGGTATTTGCACCTGCACAGTTATACAATCTTCCGGCGACACCTGTGATTCGGATAGAGAATGTCAGTGCAGTTCTGGCAGGACGAAATACGGGGCAGAATGTGACCAAAGAAGCAAGTTACAGTGCCTATGTATCTGATGTATTTAATGTGACAGATCGGTTACTGGCGATGGCAAGTCTGCGTGTAGACCGGTTTATCAGTGAAGGGACGACCAATACACTGACAAGAGTACAGACCGGGAATTATAACCAAACAGCCCTTTCCCCTAAGTTTGGATTGGTGTACAATGTATGGAAAGAAAAAGTCTCCTTATTTGCTAATTACATGAACGGCTTCAAGAATGTGCCGAACCGTTTGCAGCCGGATGGAGTTGTTTCGGTATTTAAACCGCAATGGGCAAATCAGCTGGAAGGAGGGTTCAAAGTCGAGTTGTCCGATGTGTTCAATGCAACAGTGAGTTATTACGATATTGACGTTACAAATAGTCTGCGTACAGAGGCGCGGGATGGTAAGAATTATACTGTACAAGATGGAACACAGAGCAGTAAAGGTCTTGAAGTGGAGTTAATAGGTAAACCTTTTACGGGTTTTAATTATGTGGCAAGTTATGGATATAATGATAATGAATTTGTAAGTGGGACAAATGTAGGTAAACGGGCATTGGGTACTCCTGAACATGTTATCAATGTCTGGGCAAGTTATGCGCTGACTAGCGGACAGTTGAAAGGACTGGGGCTTGGCGTCGGAAATTCCTATATTTCAAAAGCATATCTGGATGCTGCAAATACATTTACTTTGGGAGCCTATAACTTGCTGGATGCGACGCTGTTCTACAACAGGCCAAAATATAGTTTTCGTATTAAAGCAAATAATATCCTTGATAAACAATACTGGGTAAGTGACGGCTATTATGCCAGACCGCAAAAGCCGTTTAATTTTATGGCAAGCGTTGCGTATAAATTTTAAATTTTCTCCGGATCTCTGTATTGCTGACATCTCATGTCTGTAGACAGAGATCCGGATTATTTCTTCCTTTGTTTCGGAAGCTTTACTAATTATTCCCTGTTATTGATCTCCATATAAATCTGCAAACCTGCAGATATTTCCTGAAGTTTTCCATTTTAAGGCAGCGAAGCGTTGAAAACAAACCGGCTGATTTAATTCATAAATGAGCAATAATTCTTTAGTAAAAGAAGAATATAGGGTTAAAATCTTCATGTAATCAGTATTTATTTAGAAAAAATTTAAATTTATAAAGTTCATTAAATCAGCTGTTTATTCGTTATTATAGATCTCTGAAACAATAAATATCTATAAAGTCTATAGTTTTTATAGATATTGTAATATATTTGCAGGGCAATTAACAATAATCTAACGTCTAATGCCCTATAAAAAACATTTTATAATATTTCGAATGTGCCCCCTGGCACATCACATACTACATCCACAAAGAGGTAGATGCTAACGCATTATCCTTATCCAAAAAAACAAAAGTTTAGTTACTGCTAAACATCCTCTTGCTTACTTAAACTTTAATCTTAATGAAATACATTCGTTTCTATACATACACTTGTGCCTGGCTGAAGATACTTTTGGTATTGTTTAGTTTGTCCATAAGTGTTGCTTATTCTTCTGAAAATCATAATCTTGCTACTAAAAAAAGTCGATTCTTACTCCTGCCTGCTATTGTTGGTTTACCGGAATCAGATCAGCGGACACTTATCCGCGGAAAAATTCTTGACGAATCAAGACGTCCTATAAGCGGGGCTACCATTAAATCTAAAATCACAGGTATTATCGCACACTCGGATGCCGTTGGAAATTTTGAAATACCCTCTGTCAAAGGAGATCAGTTAACGATTTCTTATGTTGGATTTGAAACTGTCCATTATCCCCTTCGAAATATCCAGGAGCGTATTGAGATCAACATGCAGGTTCTTCAAAACTCACTGGAAGAGACTGTTGTTGTTGCTTATGGGCGCTCCAAGGCAAAAGATATAACGGGATCACTAACCCGGCTTACGGAGGCTGATCTGAAAAATGCACCTATGGGTGCTAATATTCAGAGCCTTCTTCAGGGAAGAGCAGCCGGTGTCAACGTTGCGATTCAATCTGCTTCTCCAACATCACCCGTCAGTGTAATCATTCGGGGGGCATCTTCCCTGACCGGCAATAATCAACCGCTTTGGGTTATCGATGGTGTACCGGATTATTCTAATAATACATCGGGAAATGTGGCAAACACTCTTTACAACTTGAATCTGGAAGATGTGGAGAGTGTTGATATCTTGAAAGATGCTTCTGCCACAGCACTTTATGGTTCAAGAGCTTCAAATGGCGTAGTCCTTGTCACAACAAAAAAAGGAAAGCAAGGTCAGGTGCCCACGATTGAGGTTTCCTCCCGATTGGGGCTGCAAACTCAAAACTTCAATGAGTACTCCTATTTTGATGCTCCGCAGTATATAGATTTTGCGGATAGGGCTGCACGTGAAGAAGTTATCAGCAGAGGAGCTTTCGATTATTTCACACGTTTATATCTGGATGAACAGGCCTTTTTTAAACTGCGAACGAGCGAATATGACCAATCGGACCTTCGTATACTACCCGGAGCATATTATGACGGGAATACCAATTGGCTAAAAGAGATGACCCAATCGCCCTGGAACCATACCCATACGCTCTCCTTGCGGGGAGGAACACAGGATGTGGTCTATTATGTTTCGCTCAATAACCAAAATTACTATGGGGTTATCCAATCAGGTAAAAACCGACTTTACGGAGGTCGGGCAAATCTTGAGGCAAGAATTCGTAAGGGGATAAAATTTGGTCTGCAAATAAATGCTTCCTCCCGAAATACGGACGATAAAGATTATATGCTTAACGTCATAAAAAAAATAAGACCGGATATTCCTGTTTACAATGAGGACGGAACTCTTTTCACCAGGGATCCTTACACTGAAAATCCTTATACGACTTTATTGAATACACAAAATGGAGAAAATAAAAACTTCAATGCCACGACTTTTCTGGAAGTGAATTTTTGGGAACATTTTCTTTTGAGAACGGCTTATACGGCAAACTATATCAACAATGAGTCGCTAAGGTATATGCGCCGGGGCAGTACTTTTAATTATGATGGAAGCCGCAATTGGCAGTATCAGAAAACAAATTCTCAAGTTTGGGAAAATACGCTTAATTATTCCAGGCAACATGGAGATCATGATATACTGGCATTACTTGGATATTCATTCGAAAAAACAGGCTTAACCAGCTTTGGGATGGCGGCCAGCAATTTCCCTGATGATGATATTCTCAATAATTTCAGTTCGGGAGCAAACAGGGGAGCCCTGACAGAAGATTATACCGCCTATGCTTTGGTTTCCCAGTTCTCCAGACTTCAGTATAAATTTAAAGATCGCTACATTATTGGGGGAAGCTTAAGAAGAGACGGTTCGTCCCGCTTTGGTCCCAATAATCGTTGGGGAATCTTTCCTTCAGGATCAGTTGCATACCTGATTCATGAAGAATCCTTCTTTAAAAATACCGCTGTAAAAGACAAGATCTCTTATCTTAAATTAAGAGGGTCTATAGGAACAGCCGGTTCCCAAAACCTTGGTAATTATGGTTGGCAAACTTACATCGGTTCCGCAAGATATAACGAAAGTCCCGCGATCAGTCCGTCTTCTATCGGTAATTTAGAACTCAAATGGGAAGAAACCAAGATGGTCGATGTCGGGCTTGATTTTGGTTTATTCAGGGAAAGACTTCGCGGATCATTTGGTTATTATTCTAAAAAATCTGACGATCTTATTTACTCCAAACCACTTCCAACCAGTTCATCCTTCAGTACTATTAGTTCTAATGTAGCATCTATTAAAAATGAAGGATTGGAGTTTGATATAAGGTATGATATTATTAAGCGTCCGGATTTTACATTAACGGCTGATGCAAACATTGCCAGTAACAAAGGGAAGGTTTTGAAAATTAACGGAACAGCATCGGAGCTGAATTTTGGTAATATCGTGGTCAAAGAAGGAGAAAGGACAGGACAATGGTTTGGTTATGAAACCTATAACCGGCTGTTTGTCACACAGGAAGAAATTATAGCTTTACAGGGGACGAGTGCCACAGGTGCCAAACAATATTACAGAAGTGCACAGGAAAGTATTGGTGATCTGTATTTTAAAGACCAGAATGGAGATGGTATCATTAATACAGAAGACAAGGTTTTTTTAGGAAGCGCTGAACCCAAATATTTTGGTGGATTTGGTCTTACCGCCATTTACAAAAATTTCTATGCCAATGCTACTTTTACCTATGCTTACGGTCAGAAAAGACTGTGGAGTATGCCTCTTGAAGATGTCGGCTATGTAGGGAATTACAACCATAGTAATAAGATCGCAGGACAAAGTGCAACGCTGTTAGATCCCTACTCTGCAACTATTCCTCGCATGACGCAGTACGGAGACGGAGCTAATGGTACTTTCTCCGATTTTTGGTTATATGACGCTTCTTACATCCGGCTCAGTGCTCTTAATCTAAGCTACAGAATACCTCAAAAATCACTCGCCAATTCTCTGGTACAAGGAATAGATTTAACATTCCAGGCGACTAATCTCCTGACTTTTACTTCCTATCCCGGATTTGATCCGCAGGGCAACTGGTCCAGTTCAAGCATCGGTACCGGGATGGGAACAGATAACAGTGCATATCCTGCAGCACGCACGTTTAATTTAGGTGTGAAACTCACTTTTAGATAAAAATAATACTTATGAAAAAATTCAACCTTCATATTCTTTTGATTTCCGTATTTACATTGCTTATCAGTTGTGAAAAATATTTGGATCAGCAGCCCAGGTTTGCACTCACGGAATCCAATGCCATCACAAGTTATGATAAAGCAAAAGCAGCTGTGAATGGCATATATTCGACTTTCCGTAATGATAATTGGTCCGGAGCGCTATATGTGGCACAAGCAACCAAAGCTGGATTTGTAAATTTTTCAGGTGTAGCTGACTACAATCTGTCCTATACGCAGGAGACGCCCGGAGGATCGGCTGTCTGGAGTGCTTTTTACCGTAGTCTGAATTCTGCTAATTTTGCTATAACGGGTATTGAGGCTCTTCCTGAATCTGCTTTTGCCAATACTGCCCAACGAAATGCTCTGCTTGGTGAAGCTAAGGCAGTACGAGCATGGATCAATCTTAATATCCTCTGGAATTTTGGCTACTGGTGGGCAGAAGATGAAAGTCCTTACGGGCTGATTTATCGGGACAAACCTGCAGCATTGGACAATGTGAATGCTCCGCGTATAACTGTTGGTGAAAGCTACAGGCATATTAATGAAGATCTTGATTTTGCCATTCAACATGCTCCGGACTTTGATACTCCACGCTATATTTCAAGGCAGTTTGCACAAATACTTAAGGCAAAATCTATCTTATATCGTGCAGGTTACCGTAATGAAACAGAACCTCTCAGACAGGCGTTGACTCTGGTTAACAGTGTTTTGGAGCAAACGAATGCCAAATTTCAGCTTCAAAGTGATCTTGCACAAGTATACCAGCGGTCCTGGGAGTCACCCGAAAACCTTTTTGTAAAATATTTAGAAGACGATGGTTCCCGTACTTCCGCAGGAGGATACTGGTATACCTACGGGATTATCTATCAGGGAAATACACTGCCATTAGCTCCGGGAGGATCATTAACGGCAGGTCTGCGCTATGGTACTGACTGGTTCGCGGGCGATCCGCGCTGGTCTATTGCTACCGGAGAGGTCAGAGCTCCGGAGACATGGGACAATACTTTTCGCTATACCTTTAAGAAGTTAGCACGCCTGGGAAGTTATCAGGGGAAAGTCAATTCGCCTGTTGATGAAAAGTATGCAACTTATTACTTCCGCTTTGCAGAACTCTATTTGCTCAAATCCGAACTACTGGCCCGTACGGGAGCTAGTGTGTCGCAAGCTATTGCGCCAATCAATGAACTTCGTCAGAAACGATCTGCACAGGCTTTCAAAAGCCTTAGTCCACTCAATCAGGAGCAGCTATATGATGCTATTTTTAAAGAAATATTTTTAGAACTGTGCCTGGAAAATGGCAGTGAATTCTTTGCCAGTATTCGCTTTAAAAAAGATAATCAGCCCTGGATTGTAGCAATTAAAGACGGATTGACATTTGACATAACGCGTTCTTCCTGGCCTATCCCAAATTCAGAGATTATTAATAACCCGTCAGCTATCCAAAATCCGGGACAAGATTAATTGACCCCTCTATTTAATTATTTATATGAAAAAGATGAATATAATCAAATCGCTTATCTGGCTCTCACTTACTACAGGTATTGCATCCTGCAAAGACGAGGTCAAAGAGGTTTTAATACCTTATCCGGAAGATATTACATTCAATGAGATTACACTTGATAGATTTTCCAGTCGTATTCCGGATGCGCCTTATCGTGCAGGAGCTGAATCTACAGGATTTGTGCAGGTAAATGTTCAGAAAAAGGGTAATAACGATTTCAGCGGATTTGCGTTATCCAACCGAAACTACCGTTCTTATCCCTGGGTATTAAGTCCGGATTTTACGCCATCATCAGGTGTATCAGCAGAATTACGAAGAAGCGCAATTGATTCAACAATTTTTAGCGTTTACACAACTACGCCTAACCGGACTGAAACCTACCTTATCGGACATGCGCAGGATGATCAGGCTTTTCTTTCTTTTGATGCTCCGGTAGTAGCGGAGCATGTACTGATCGCTAACACGACTTATACTTACCTGCTGGCAAATTATGGATCTGTCTATTCAGGGACGTTAGATGCCGGCAGTCAACAGTATAAACTGGATGGTACAAAAGTCAGAAATCCGAATGTATCCAGTACTTCCACAGCAGATTATGGTCGGTGGCGTCTTCCGACGTTAGCCGGAAAAGATCTTATCCGGTTGGCGGGAACGACTGCATTAAGCAAAACGCCTACTTATATTCGTTTGCTGATAACAGGCTATCTGAATGGTTCCCACACCGGAACGACTACTTTTTATCTGGCAACCACAAAAGGAGGGGACAGCCAGAATCCCACAGTAGAGATTGTCCGCTCCAACTGGACCAGAGTAGATCTGCAGTCCCTGGGTCGTGTAGATAAAATACTTTTTACTATTGACGGAAATTATAAGGATAATAATCAGGCTCTGCTAAGTCCGCCATATTTTGCATTAGACGGTTTAAGAATTCAACACTAATTTAGTTTATATAATCATGAGAAAAATCACAAAACAAATCCTGCTTTTAGTACTTGCTCCCATTGCAGTACAGGCGCAGGTTTCGAAATTTGAAGTTCAAGGCCATATTCCCGCAGTAAAGAAGGAATATAAAGCGTATCTGCTTAAAGGTAATGAGGCTGATTCGGTGCAAATTGATCCGCAAGGTAAATTTATATTTTCAGGAGAGGTTGATGGTCCCACGAAAGCACATCTTCTGGTGGGGTCTACCCTGAGACAGGCTTACCGTTATGCAATTCCATTTTATCTGGAGGAAGGTAAGATTACACTAGCCAGCAAGGATTCCATAACTAATGCAACGGTTACAGGAGGTGCAGTTAATACCGATGATCAGAAATTAAATGCATTACTTAAACCTCATAATGACGAACAGACTAAACTGTATGAATGGTACAGGGGATTATCTGAAACGGAGAGAGAGTCTTTGGCTGTAAAGAATAAGATTGATGAAACAAATAAGGATATCAGCCAGAAGCGTAAGGTGATCAGGCAAGACTTTTTAACTACATATCCGAATACTCCTATTGCGCTGGATATTGTGCAGGCGATTGGTGGTTATTCGCCGGAATACAATGATATCTATCCTCTTTACGAAAAGCTCTCTGCTGAAGTTAAAAACAGTACTGCAGGAAAAAAATACCTGGAACAGCTGTTGTTGCAAAAAGCTTTAGGATTGGGCAGTGTCGCTCCTGCTTTCAGTCAGCAGGATACATCGGGGAAAGTTGTTAAGCTGGAGGAGTACAGAGGAAAATACGTTCTTTTAGATTTCTGGGCAAGCTGGTGTGGCCCATGTAGAGCTGAAAACCCCAATGTTGTAAAAGCATTTCACACTTTTAAGAATAAGGGTTTTACCATTATCGGAATCTCCCTGGATGATGAAAAAGGTAAAGCAGCATGGCTTAAAGCAATTAAAGATGATAATCTTCAGGAATGGGCTCAATTATCAGATCTGAAAGGCTGGAAAAATGATGTCTCCACACAGTACGGTATCCGTGCAATTCCTTCAAACTTTCTATTGGATCCGGAAGGAAGAATTATTGCTAAAAATTTAAGAGGAGCTGACCTGGAGAAAAAACTGGCAGAAGTTTTAAAACCTTAAGAAGAACATTATAACTCATAACAAAGTAAAGTCAGGGTCGCTTATAATCAGGCGACCCTTTCTTATATATCGCCTCATTTTACTGTTTCAACCTGGATTGACGGTTAATTTAATTTTTACTTACTGAAAAATTGGGAGCTTATATTTTATTATTAAATTGCTGACAATTATTAAGCTGAAAAACAAAATCATATATGAAATCACTACTCTTACTGACCTTCGTTCTGATAGGTTCTGTTTGCGGAGGGCAGACTATCCGAAAAGAAAGATTAGATTCAGTTCTCAATCATATCGAACACTACAATCAGGGGATTGGAAACGTATCTATCTACAAAGATGGAAAGGAAGTGTATAACCGAAGTTTCGGACAGTCAAAAGTCAAGGATCTAACCTTTGATGAACATACAAGCTACCAGATAGGTTCTGTGACTAAACTGGTAACTTCTGTTCTTTTCTGGAAATTGGTTGAACAAGATAAGTTAAATTTAGAGGAAAAGCTGAGCACCTATTTTCCTGATATTCCCAATGCAGATAAGATTCATTTAAGTCAGATTCTCAGTCATAATAGTGGTTTGGGAGATTATACAAATATTGGAGAGGGGGAACCCTGGCTAACAGAAAAAAGATCTGTGGATTCTATCTTGAATGTTATACGACATGGAAAACCTCTTTTTGAGCCCGGAACCGACATGCGGTATTCAAATTCAGGATTCTATTTATTAACGAAGATCATAGAAAAATGCTATAAGAAACCTTACGCAAAGATCGTTGAAAAAGAGATTGTCAAACCATTAAAATTAAAGGATTTCAGATCTTTTGACAGTTATAATAATAACTATTTCCGGCCTTACAAGTATGTTAATGAATGGATTGAGGTTCCGGATTTTTATCCTCAGAATATTATTGGTGTGGGAGATATTCTGGCTACTCCACGGGATCTGAACAATTTCCTTGAAGGGCTGTTCGCAGGTAAGTTGCTGAAAAAGGAAACGCTCGAAAAAATGAAAGCAGGTAAAGATAATAATGGTTTTGGAAAGGGATTTATGTATATTCCTTATAAGAAGAATGTCTTTTTGGGGCATGGAGGAGATACCTATGGTACCCACACCCTCGCCGGATACAATGTGGATGATAAGATAGCTATTTCTATTACAATTAACGGTCAGCGGTATGAGCATAATGCTGTCTATATCGCTATTCTGGGTGCTATCTATGATCCTGAACTTAAATTACCAGAATTTGAAACCAATGTTCTGAAACTTTCTCCGGAACAGTTAAAGCAGTATGAAGGACTGTATTCATCTGCAGATTTTCCACTCAAAATAAAGATTTTCCAGGAAGAGGGAGAGCTGTACGGTCAGGCCGACGGTCAGGGCGCATTTCCGTTAACCTGTTATAAAGAGGACAAGTTTATGTTTGAGGCGGCTCAAATCTATATGGATTTTTCCCCGGCTCAGGATAGTATGTTCTATCGCCAGGGTTCTAATGAAGTCAATTTCAAACGCCTAAAAGCAGAACCTGCTAAGTAAAGGGCTAATTTAAGTATACAAGAAGAGGTTTCTGATGAAGTCTCTTTTTTTTTGCCTTAATTTACTTCTGATAATTAGGCTCTTATATATAAATAAAATCAAATTTCCAATTCTGTAAGTTTGTCGATTTGTTAAAGATCGATTAAGTAATTTATTAATGTGATTTAATTTTTAAATTTTGAATGAAAGTTGTTATAATTGCAGTCATTGTTAATTATTGTGTGTTTTCTATTAAGAAAATGTAGTGAGTTTATTGTGAAGTAATCATAATGCTTTTGTTGTTTTTTTTACACGATATAATTTTGCAATGAATACCTGGTTTATTAAACTAAATATTATTAATCGCCGTGAATTTGTCTCTGAAGCTACTGTTTTCGAAAATTAAATGTCTTATTTTAATTTATTCTTTTTTCTCTTTTAGTTTTAATCTGTTTGGTCAGACGGACCAATATAAAATCAAGCCGCAGATAGCTTCCCCTGATGTAGCAGCTTTTCTCAGGTATGGAGAATATAATGTTGGTGTAAATACCGGAGTTCCGGATATAAAAATTCCGTTGTTTAAAGTACAGTCCGGATCTCTTGCTTATGACGTAGATGTGGACTACAATGCCTCCGGAATAAAAGTTTCTCAGGTCGCCTCCTCTGTAGGGCTGGGGTGGTCATTAAATTCAGGAGGAGTTATTAGCCGGTCAGTAAGAGCCTTACCTGATGAGTACGCACAACGAGGATATATTGATTTGAATGTTAGTTATGAAGAAAAATACAGCTATACGACAAACCAACAAAAGCAAGTATATGCGGACTTATTCTATGATGGAGAGCCTGATGTCTTTAGTTTCAGACTTCCTACAGGTGAAGGTGGAAAATTTATTTATGATGTCTCAAAAAGAAAATTTATCAATGATTTTGATCCCGGAATTAAAATCGATTGGATAAACAAATCTTCTTATCAGTCAAGTTCATTTGTGCTTACAACGACTAATGGCAACCGATACTTTTTTGAAACGACTCAAGTTACTTTTGATGATTCCGCCTGGGAAATACCATTAATATTAAAGTCTTATACCCAATCCTGGTTTTTGTCCCGGATTGAGAATATTAAGGGTGAATCGATTGCTTACCAATATGAAACGGTTTCTGCATATGCCTCACTTCCTTCGGGTTCTTCGGTAAAACCGGAATGGCTGGTTCAAAAATCATTTGTGAAGAAATTTCTATATCAGGCTGATAGTAGAGATTATGGGATGCCAAGAGAGGTTTATGAGCAAAATTTGAGCTATTATACTCAGGTTGAGCCGCGCATTAAGGAAATTACAATGAAATCGGGCAAAGTCCTTTTTAACTATACTGTGCCCCGTTATGATTTCCCCGGCCATCAACTCAATTCTATTGATATTTACGCAGACCAGCAGATTATTAATAAGGTAGTCTTTTCATACGACTACTTTGTGGGAAATAACCCGGTTACGCAATTTGACTATCGATTGAAATTAAATTCTTTATCTATCGGAGTATCTAATGATCAAAGATACGGATTCAGATATGACATGTCTCACCCATTGCCGGCAACCAATTCAACAGCACAGGATTACTGGGGCTATTATAATGGACGGATATCTGATTTTTTACCAAAAATAAAACCTCTTTCTTTACCGGGAATCGATACAGACCGCTATGTCGGAGGATCGGACAGAAGTGTAGATACATCTTTAATTCAATCCGGTATTCTGGAAGAAATTGTCTATCCGACTGGAGGAAAGACAATATTTACATTTGAACCGAATTTTTATAGCGGGCAAAGTAATACAGAATTAAATAAAGTTTACGGAAATTTAAAAGTAACGGGTAAATCTAAAAGGATCCCGGTTCATGATACAGTAGATTTTGTTGTGAATGAGAACGTCCTGAATAACACAGGCTATTTAAAGATTTACTTTTCACCATTAAAACCTCCTGGACCATATTACTCTCCACCCGATATGCAGGTTGTCAGATTGATTGATTTGACAACTAATCAAAATGTTATAATAAAGAATAGAAGTACTAATTATACACAGTCAGAATCTCATAACTTACAGGTTTCGCTGATAAACGGTCGTATTTATCGTCTTATAACAACAGTTGTTGACGAACCTTCCGATAATTTATTTAACGCTTCCTATGTTGAGGCCTCTGTTAGTGGTAAATATCACGCTACTGCAAATCGTAATATTTTTGCTGATGGCGTACGTATTCAAACTATTGAAAATTTTGATCATACAGGTGTTCTTGTTAATATGGATAAATTTAATTATTCGGAAGGAAAAGTTCTTAGAGAGCTTAAAGAGGTTGATGATAACCATTATTTTCAAAAATTAAAGATTGATTATCAATGCGCAGAAATGATCCCTTGTGCCTGTTTCTATGACCGTAATTATCTGGTGTATACAGGACAGGCAAATATTCTTGGTCCCAATATTTTCGGAAGACATATTTATTATGAATCTGTACAAAAAATACAGTATAATAATAAAAGAGAAGTAACCGGTAAAATAGGGTACAGTAAAAATCTGAGCTTAGCTGTTCCATATAGTTTCCATTCTTCTAATTCTCCTTATCAGAAAGAGTTTGTAAACAATATGGTATTTATCGGAAATGCACCATCGGAGTCTTATTATAAATGGGATAATGTTTCCGGGAAATTTATTCTCCAGCGGATGATTGAACGTAAGTATGATCTTATCAGTAATCCATTACGTGTAATGAAGTTTTTCAGAACAAAGATATATGTCAATCCAACTTGTGCGGCATCTCAGGTATCTATTGATTCTGATTTGTTTGGTCAAACTCCATTCATGTTGTATATCCCTGTTTACAGACTTTCAAGAGAGACGATCTCAGAATATGATGCTAACGGTACTACAATATCCACCACAAATAGTACGGAGTCAACATATGATGATGTTTTTGGTCAGCTAAGGACGAATAAAATACAAACAAGTGATGGAAAAGTTAAACGTAATTATTTCATTTATCCCTATGATTATATTGACAGTACTCCATTTTTAACTAAACTTCTTGAAAAAAATGTAATTGCAAATCCAATTGAAAGTGTAACGCTTGTCGAAAATGGAGGAAGTAAACGAATTTTGGGAGGTAAGCACTTTACGTATGATAACTTTAGTCGTTTACATTCGATTTATGAACTCCGGATCAATTCTAATGGCATTGTTTCAAATGATTTTAAATTTAGTAATCGAATAAAAGGCGTTATTTTTCCGGAGGGTGAGCAAACAACCTTCCTGCCCGATGAACAATATGAAAAGCGACTTGAATGTATCCTTTATGATAATTTCAATAATCTGTCGGAGGTTCTTGAAAACGGAAGCCTTTCGACCAGTTACCTCTGGGGTTACAACGGCCAGTATCCTGTTGCCGAAATTGTCAATGCACATTATAATGACGTCGTTTCAGCCATTGGTGGACAAAGTGTAGTCGATGCGCTGAATAGCGGAACGGTCACAGCGGATTATATCCGTCAGAAGATGGACATTTTACGCTCCAATCTTCCCGGGTCTCAGGTGACTTCTTATACCTACAAACCCTTAGTCGGCATGACAAGTAAGACCGATGCCAAAGGGCAGACGGAGTATTATCAATATGACGGCCTGCAACGGTTGCAGCACATTCTGGATCAGTTTCAGCAGCTCAGACAGAGCTACCATTACCATTACCGCCCCCAATAAGTCCGATTATGAAAAGACCTCTTTTATCCACGATATTAACCTTATCAATCCTGCTAACCCTATCCACGGTTAAGGGACAAAATACGGATCTGGTTCTGACCAGCTACAGCGGCCAGGGGCAGATCAAAGCCAGTGGCAGCGTTACGCTGAAACCGGGCTTCCATATCCCTTCAGGCAGTACGGTTCGGATCTATACCAGCAGCAGCCTGCAGACACACCCGGTTTTACAAACCCAGCCGAGTGCTAACCAGAACTACATCCTGACACGTACCTTTCGCAAGGCAGGAGTAACATTAGCCAACCTATCCCAGTCCCGCACCGTAGAAGAGGAGAACCAGAGTATACAGTACTTTGACGGCCTGGGCCGGCCACTGCAAAGTATACAGGTCATGGCTTCCCCTACACACCAGGACATTGTACAGCATATAGAGTATGACGGCTTTGGCAGGGAGAGCAAAAAATATCTTCCCTATGCTGCTTCGGCAAGCATGGATGGCAGCTATAAGCCCACAGCCGGAGTGGATATAATGAATTTCTATAATCCAGCTACAGGCTGGGATGCTGCAGTAAAGAAAACAGGCTATCCCTATTCGGAAACCCAGTTCGAAAACAGTCCGCTGAACCGGGTACAGGCTCAGGGCTCTCCGGGCGAAGCCTGGCAGCTGAGCTCAGGTCATACGGTACGCACAGACTATGGCACCAATGCAGCCAATGATGTGAAACTATGGCAGCTTAATGCTTCCGAAAACGGAGCCTCGGCTACTTATTACCAACCGGGCAGGCTGTACAAAACCACCATCAAGGATGAGAACTGGAGCAATGGTAAAAGTGGTACTGTAGAAGAATACAAAGACTTCGATGGAAGAGTGGTACTGAAACGTGTCTGGGAAACAGAGAGTAAAAAACTGGAGACGCATTATGTCTACGATGACTTCGGCGACCTTCGCTATGTAGTCCCTCCTGCAGTGACTGTTAACAGCTTTAGTGAAGATGCTGCAGACCCCAACTACGATGCATATATCTATGGTTATAAATATGACGGCCGCAGACGCTTAACAGAGAAGAAGATCCCGGGCAAAGGAAAAGAAGAACTGGTGTATAATACCAATGACCAAATAGTGCTGAGCCGTGATGCTAACCGCAGAGCAGCCGGAGAATGGCTGTTCAGTAAATACGATGCATTTGGCCGGGTGATTATGACCGGTATCTACAACAGTACAGAGAGTGCAGCTGCGCTGACTGCTCAGATTAACAGCAATGGCCAGACAGCAGGCCGGCTTTGGGAAAATCCGACAACTACAGATCAGGGGTATACCAATGCTGTCTTTCCGACTAATATTGCGTACTATCATACGATCAACTACTACGACCGGTATGACTTTCCGGAGAACAGCTTTGGAGCTCCGACAGGGAATCAGGCTTCCGGAGGACGGGTAAGGACCTTGTTGACGGGAACTAAAACCACCACACTGGGTACAGGTAATATGCTGCTGACCACTCACTATTATGATCTGGAAGGAAGGGTGATCCAGAGCAAGAGTCAGAACCATATTGGTGGCACAGATATCACGGACAACAGCTACAGCTTCACCGGAGAACTGGAAAGCAGTACCCGCAGACATACCGTTAACGGACAAACCACTACCATAATAACCACCAATGAATACGATCATGTAGGTCGTCTGGTCAACAGCAGACAACAGATTAACAGTCAACCGGAAGTCACCTTGCTGGCCAACAGTTACAATGAGCTCGGACAGCTCAAGACAAAGACAGTAGGCGCAGATCAGCAGGGAAATAACCCTGTGAATACAACAGATTACCGGTACAATGAACGGGGATGGATGACAAGCACCACCTCACCCCACTTCAGCCAGCAGCTCAGTTATCAGGATCCGGTCAAAGGAGCAGCAGCACAATGGAACGGCAACATCTCCGAACAGCAATGGGGGCAGACGACAAGCCTCAATCAGCATTTTGTGTACAGTTATGATAAACTGAACCGGTTGATCAATGGAAGCAGTCCCACCTCCGGCATGTCTGAAATCCTGAACTACGATGATATGGGTAATATCACGAATCTGACCCGAGACGGATCCGGGATCAGTTACAGCTATACGGGCAACAGGCTGAATACCGTATCCGGTGGTATCAATGGCAGCTACAGCTATGATGAAAACGGCAACGCAAAGACCGATCGTATGGGTATGAATCTGAGCTACAATCACCTGAATCTACCCCGTCAGGTGACAGGAGGAGGGAACACGATTACCTACCTGTATGATGCAGGTGGTAATAAACTTCGTAAAATAGCAAACACCAGCGGACA
Organism: Sphingobacterium sp. UBA5789; assembly: GCF_002418355.1. Lineage (NCBI taxonomy): Bacteria > Pseudomonadati > Bacteroidota > Sphingobacteriia > Sphingobacteriales > Sphingobacteriaceae > Sphingobacterium > Sphingobacterium sp. UBA5789. Next base: position 164,583 of record NZ_DIDX01000001.1, read on the forward strand.
GCGGGATTACGCAGGCGGTATAGAATACCAGAATGGAGTAATCGAACTGATTCACACCGCAGAAGGCGTGGCCTACCGGAATACAAACGGCACATACAGCTACCGCTACAACCTGACGGACCACCTGGGCAATGTCAGAGCTACCATCTACCGCAACCCGAATACAAATGCAGTGGAAGTCTTACAAAGAGATGACTACTATCCGTTTGGGTTACAGAAATCCCCAAATCCGGTATATGGAAATAATAAGTATCTTTATAATGGTAAAGAGAAGCAAGAGGAGTTAGGTGGCCAACTGGACTATGGAGCCAGATTCTATGACCCTGTGATTGGAAGATGGAATGTAGTGGATCCTATGTCAGAAATGTATTCTTCTTATTCTCCTTATGCATATGTAGGAAACGATCCTATTCTGTTTCATGATCCGAATGGCATGTACCGTGTGGATGCAAACGGTAATATAACCATAGATGATAGTGATGAAATTTCTTCGTTCTTCAATTATCTGAACAATAGCAGTGGAGCTTCTATAAATGATATTTCTAATCATGTTATCAGTGCCGGAAATGGTTTTAGTTGGGAATTGGATGCTGTTAATGTAACGGGAACCTCCTCTTTTGAGAGTGGGAGATGGCTAAGTAATGTACAGGGGCAGGTTAGTAATGCCGTTGGTATAATGGGGAATATTAAATCTGTTTCAACTGCAAACTTTGGATTTGAAGGCACTAAGTCAGCCTTAGATATGACAGGAGAACTATTAGGTGCATCGGAAATATTGGTTGCTCCTGGCAACAAATGGCTTGGTAAGAATGGGAAATACTATAATAGCTCTTGGGGTGGCAATCAATATGCGGGAAGTCGCTCAGGAGCATACAAAATAGCTGGTATGTATAAATGGGCAGGTAGAGGAACCGTCATTGCTTCTGTACTCGTTGGAGGCATAGAAACATACAGAGGGTACCAGATGGATGGTGGACAATTTGGTTACAATGCTCAAAAAGCAGCAGCAAGCAGTGCTGGAGGACTAGTTGGAGGATTGGCTGGTGCCAAAATTGGAGCATCTGCTGGTGCTGCTATTGGTGTTTGGTTTGGTGGTGTAGGGGCCGTTCCTGGGGCATTGATTGGTGGTTTTATTGGAAGTTTAGCCGGAGGATATATGGGTAGCAGTGCGGGAGAGCAGTCCGTTAATTATTATTATGAGAGGTAGTTATGGAGAAATATTTTAATACTCTACACTTTTGTATTTACAGAGCTTTTTATAAGGTACATTTGTTTACCGAAAGAATTAACCCTGTAAATCTTATACATAAATTGCCTTTTCAGAGAAAGCGCTATGAAGAGCTTGGGATTGATATTCATCAGGAAATCAACAAGGCATGGGGAGACAAGCGGTTTGGTCTTAGTACTGTCGCTGCGGGCGGTTTCCTTTGGGGAGGTTTGGCTCTCTTCTTTTTTTCTGTTCTGATGATGTTGAAAGTAAGTATATCCACACTGCTTATAATAGGCTGTGGGGTTGGCTCTGGCCTGATCTGTTATGCGTTTGTTTTCAGGCAGGATAAATACATAAAATACTTTGACAGATATGAAAAGTGGTCTAAGCAGGAAAAGCGTAAATATGGCTGGTTGACCGTGGGGTCAATACTTTTTGTTCTGTTGTCTTTTTATTTTTGTTTGTTACTCTGATATCGGAGAAATCGTTAACTAAGATAATTTTCGAATCTATACAGTAAAATCCTGAGCTAAACTATAAAGTAGTTGATGATAGAGATAGTAGAGTTGCAGAATCTATCGTTCAGGGGGCGGTAGATATTTGGAATAAACTTTCTGATAAAAATGTAGTAGGTAAGAAGTAATTATAGACCTATTTTACGCAATTTATAAGTGAAGAATTTTGAGGGTTTTGATTTCTTTGTTAAATATATATGATGAAAGATTATTTTAAGAAAATTGGCAATACTGATTTATCTTTTGGAATGTTGTATTGGACCTTATTTTTTGGAGGCCTGCCTTTTATACTAGTGGCAGCTCTGTTAGCCTCATTTGGATTAAAACCAATGCAAGTAAACAATGTTTATTATGATGGAATAATAGGATTTATTATTCCTTTAATCAGCTTACCTGTTGTTGTATTTATTTCGACGGTATTTATATGGTTTTTTCTTTTTGTTGGTAAAACCCTTATCCGCATTATTTTTTAAATCTTCTGTAACCTTATTTTAATAAAGGTTAGGTTAAAAATAATAGTATTACTTTTTTTTAAATAGTACAGTCGCATAATCAAAAAAGTCAGGGAATTTTATCTGATAAGGCAAACCGGTAAAAGACCAAATGTCGTTGGGGAACAATATTAAAAATTATGAAGATTATTTTTAATGCATTCTGGTTAAGCTTATTTTTAATATTGCTGGCCTGTAATGAGTCTAAAATTGATAATAGTCAATCGCAGAAAGAAGATTCGACAGTAATGGAGATCTACTATGAGAATGGAGACGTAGATGATAGTGGCTATAAGTTTCCAGACTTTGAAGAGGAACAAAAAAAGTACAGTTATTTATTTAGAGATTTAGGTCAAAAATATCTCGATACAGCTTCTTTTGAATATCTGTACAACAATGTAGATAATGGTCCGTATAATAAGTCTACTGAAGAAAGCATGAGATATTCAGGTGATTTCAAGATTTATATTCTGCTCAGAGGAATTAAGAAAGATAGTATTGTGCTAAATATTGATAATAATTTTTATTCCCTATCAAAGAAGCAAGGATTTCAGAATGATAGTCTGGCTTACCTGATTCGCAATACTATAGGACATTACAATATTTTAACTTCTGACGAGTTAACAGATTTTAAAGAGTTTCACAAATTTCGCAAACATATAAAATATGTGTACCAGTCTCCTGATGAAGACAAAAGTAAGCCTCCAACCTGGTTCTCTAAAATTATATTACGACCTGAAGCAAGTTATTAAGGATAATTTCTAAAGAATTAGCCACTCTATGCTAATCCTGTCTCAGCAGACACTTAAAAATCCGTTCCTTCGGATTATTGAAAACAGGTGTATGTTCAGATCCATTGTGTGTCAGATTATCGATGACACGGTATAGTGATCCTCCCACTTTCTTAAAACCTGTACCCCGGAAATCGGTAAGATAGATGTCAAATTCATGTGGTTGGGGATTCGACTCATAATCCCAGAACAGATAAAGTCCATTTTCGCTGCTGGCAAAAGGAAATAATCGTTTTAACAATTCCGGAGAACCATCCGGTTCCAGTTCAAACCAAATATCATTATTATAAACATCTTCGATATACGTACTTTTGATTTCTTCCGATCGCACAAACAGGGAATCACCGTAGTCTTCCATAGGTATGTAAATAAGAAATTCTCTTAGAGCCACGCCATATCCATAGGTCAGCACAAAATCTTTGTAAGAATCCGGAAACCCTTTGCCATTTGGGAATTTATAACTTTCCAGCGATTGTGTATCCCCAAACTCTAGCGGAGTTCCGGAGAGTTTAAGGTCAAAATTTTGAGATTTCATAAAGCAACGTAATTATCAGAATGTGTAAATATAATCCCCTTTAACCAATATCATTAAAAGAAGTAATCTGATTTTTGTACAGATCTATTTTTTGATAAGCCCTGTTAAAAAACATCTTTTTATCACGGGTGCCGGCAGTATTCAGAAGTTTGGAGTTTTTGAGCTGATGCTGAAAAAAATTAGAAACATGCTTGCAAGTATCTGTATCATTGGTGATAAAATATCCCAGCATGGTATAGGGCACAAACAAAGATTTCCGTTGTTTATCTGCCACGAGAACATTGTTATTCAGGATCAGCAGATCGTGATAATAGAGACGGTATTGCTCATTTTGTGCGGTACATTTTTTTTCCAGGGAAAATATCAGTTCTTTAAGATTTTCACAGAGGGATTTTCCGTTATCTGCAGTTAGAAGACCTGCATGAAAGAAATACATGATTTGTTGCAGAGTACTGTTTATCGTCGTATCATTCCAGATTTCATGAGCACTTATGGCAGAATAGAAGTGATTTAATTTTCTGCTGTTATCCATAATCCGGGCATTTTTTTCAAAGGTTTCAAAAGAAATATCCAAACCTTCCATATTCAACATATTCAGCCAGACATACCGCTTGAATGTAGATAACAGATCCATATTTATCGTGTAGAATATCGGAATATCTTTAGCGGAATAATAGAAATTGGTCTCTGTATCGGGAAGGTAATCCATTAACGATTTGAGAGAGTTATCCAGATAACTGCTGAAGTCATTTAACGTCTGAATCTCCTTTGTTCTTTTAACCAAAACATGCTCACTCCGTTGAAAAACCTGATCCATTGAAAAACCAAAGTAGTTTGCCAGCTGAACAGATTCTTCAATAGAAAATTTACTTTTCATCGATATACGCCGATGTGCAGCGTCATAGCTGATATCCAAAGCAGCAGATACTTCCGCTATAAGCGACTGGTGTTGGCCTGTTTTTTTTTGGATTTCGCGGATTAACAGTTCCTGATACATAGGTTTATTTTGTGATTTTCACAAAAATGCAAAATATTATTATTGTTTGTCACAAATTAAACAACGAAAATCGCAATATGTTTGTGTTTACTAATATCAATTATTATGGCCTCATCAATTGAAAATACAGACATTAAAGGTATAATACACAACCTCAAAAACCTCAAACCTGCAGAATTAGCAGTTGACTGTACGCTTCCGTTATCTCAGGAGGTAAACAGGGAAGGTCTGGAACAGCGGCATTCGTTTTTACAAAAGATTACCGGAAAACAATTTCCCTGTCTGGCGGGAAGAGAGAGCAGAGATGAAACGGATCTTCTTAACGGAAATATTGAAAATTATATCGGGATGTCTTGTGTACCAACAGGAGTGATCGGCCCGTTACGGATTACGGGTTCTGCCGCCAATGCTGATTTTTATGTCCCTCTGGCAACGAGTGAAGGCGCTTTAGTGGCCTCTTATCATCGCGGCACAAGAGCCTGTTTTATGGCAGGTGGTATTACTTCAATATGTCTGCTGGAAGGTGTACAACGCAGTCCCTTGTTCAAATTTGAGAATGTCGGCGAATTAGGTCTGTTTGTCAGCTGGCTACTTCCGGAGGAAGAAAAACTGAAGGAAATCACAAGACAAACCAGTCGATTTGCCCGATTAGCTAATATGCAAATTCAGATCGAAGGAAACCATCTCATTATCACTTTTGAGTACCAGACTGGAGATGCGGCAGGGCAGAATATGGTCACGATATGTACAGATGCCATATGCCAGTATCTGGTATCAAACAGTCCTGTAAAGCCTAAGCTCTGGTTTGTAGAAGGTAATTATTCCGGCGATAAAAAGGCAACTGCTCTATCCTTTTCAAATGTCCGGGGTAAAAAGGTGACAGCTGAAATTGTGCTTCCGGAGACTATTGTCCGGCAGGTATTGAAAACTACGCCTGAACTTATGGCAGAATACTGGCGCTCCTCAACAATGGGCATTATCCAAAGTGGTGCTATAGGAGCTCACGGACATTATGCGAATGGATTAGCGGCTTTATTTCTGGCAACCGGACAGGACGTTGCCTGCGTGGCAGAAGCGGCGACTGGTATAACACGTATGGAGCTTAATAAGGATGGTTCCTTGTACGCAAGTGTGACTTTACCCAATCTGATGGTTGGAACAGTTGGTGGAGGAACTCACCTGCCGACACAGCAGGAGTGTCTGGAAATGATGGATTGCTATGGAGCAGGCCAGGCCAGAAAATTTGCTGAAATATGTGGAGGTCTTGTACTGGCTGGCGAACTCTCTATCGCAGCAGCGTTATCTGCAGGGCATTTTACAAGTGCTCACCAGAAATTCGGACGTAAGAAATCTGTATAGCTATGGACGCTAAAAAAGAAAACATATGGAATGTGCCCAATGCCTTATCCATATACCGTATACTGGCTTTGCCTTTTATTATCTATGCAATGCGTGTAGGAGACAAACCACTTTTTATCACACTTCTGTCTGTCAATCTGATAACGGATATCCTGGATGGGCTTATTGCCCGTTTATTTCACTTACAAACGGAATTGGGTGCAAGACTCGATTCTCTGGCCGATATCGGTACCTACATTATGGCTTTTGCGGGAATGATAATGCTGGAGAAATCTTTTGTTATGGAGCATAGGATAGAATTCAGTCTGCTTATCGGGATGTGGCTGCTTCCTCAGTTAGTAAGTTTGATCCGTTTTCGCAGATTCCCGAGTTTTCACCTCTGGTCCTACAAAGTAACGGGATATGTGCAGGGTGTTTTTATATTCACATTTTTCATATTCGGAGTAAGTACGATTTACTTTTATATTATGCTGGTCATCAGCCTTCTGGCCTATATGGAAGAATTACTTTTAGTGTCTGTCTTGCCCGAACTCCGGTCGAATGTAAAAAGCAGTTTATTCGTGTGGAACAAATCAAAGAAATGATGTTTTTGAACCTTCTCTATATAGTTATTTTATTTTTCGGAATTGGTGCTCTGCTTACGGCAATTCTAAATAAAAACAGCAACCCGGAGCAGAAAAGATCCCGGTGGATTAAGTATATTCTTTATTTACTGATCGTCCTTATTACAGCGGGCAGTATTCAAACCGGAATGCTGATTTACCTGGCTGCCGGACTAATCTTTACGGGATTTATTGAGCTTTTTTTGGTAGGGTGCCTCTCCAAACGGGGTGTAATTTTTGGTGTTGTGTCCATCCTTATTTATATCGGTATTGCTATTGGTTTCTATCGGTTTGTTATCAGCAGTACTCCTGAAGTGTTGCTGTATATCTATACCATTATTTTTACGTTTGACGGCTTCTCGCAGCTCTTCGGGCAGTTGTTTGGTAAAAGTAAGATATTACCGAATATCAGCCCGAACAAAACTGCTGCGGGCACAGTTGGAGGAGGCATCACAGGCTATATAACAGGTCTGCTTATTACTGTTCATGCCGGTACCTTTGATGGGTTTAGCCTGATTTTACCGCTATTGATCTGCATCTGTGCATTTGCAGGAGATGCACTGGCGTCCTGGTATAAGAGACTTTGTGCAACCAAAGATTACAGCAGGCTGATTCCGGGACATGGAGGTATACTGGACCGGTATGACAGCTTTATTTTCACAGGATCGGTTTTTGGTTTAGGGCATCTAGAGCGATTAATATGGTAACAGATATGGATCCAGGAATATGTAATGTACTGATACTGTCCGGACTTTTTTTATCGCTGTTTGCAGTTGCAGAACTGTTATATCACTGTGTTAAAGTAAGGGTCGAGTTTACACGCAAAATCGTACATACAGGTACAGGCTTATTGGCATTGCTTTTTCCAATGATGCTGGATAATCATTGGTGGGTTTTAATCCTATGTACTACATTTACAATTCTGTTAATCTGTTCTGAACGTTTCCGTTTACTCCGGTCGATTCATGCTATTGAGCGCAGGTCTGTTGGCAGTCTGGCTTATCCGGTGGCCGTATACGGTTGCTATCTGAGCTATACTATCCTGAATAATCAGCTGATATACTATTATCTTCCTATTCTTATATTAGCCCTTAGTGATCCGCTTGCCGCATTGAGCGGAAAGAGATGGCCTTTGGGGGCATATCAGATCTGGGGAGCACATAAAACGATTGTCGGCTCGCTTTTCTTTTTTGTCAGCGCCTATTTGATTATGTTGGTTTCCTGCCTTATATTCCGGTATCCCTTGCAGGGACAGGAACTGTTGGTATTAGCACTACTATCTGTTATTACAGCGCTTACGGAGGCATTGAGCCGTGACGGGTATGATAATGTAACGATACCGTTTACCGTATCTGCCGGGTTTTACATCTTTGATACGCTGATAATTTAACAATAAAAGATCAATGCCAGTTATAAAAACAACCGGTTTTAATTATTTAGTTATCTTTCAGGTTTACTTCTTTTTTCTCTCCGTCTTTGGCTATTGTCACCTCTTTTTCGACATTTGCTTTATCTCTGTATTGCTGTCTGGATGAACCATAATGTGTTGTTGATCCTGTATAGCCCCAGTAATTGTAATAATTCGTATAGCCGGATACATAAGAATAATTGTAGGAATTGGTAAAATCAAAACTAGCCATTACAACATACGTTCCGGGCATAAGATCTAAGAATTCAAAATGACCTTCATCGTCATATACTTTTGCCTTCTTAATACCATAGCCAAAATTTACATCTAAGGGAACTTCTGGCATTTTTCCCTGTTTTTTTATCTTCTTATTTACAGTTACCCATTCCTCATAATAAGCAGAGTTTGGAAAAAGTGTTATTTCTGTTCCTTTTGGCGCAAATTGTTTTTTTGCTGTATTGACGAGTCCTCCGAGCTTTTTACCTGAATTTTCCTTTGCGTATGCCGTTCCAATAATAACGCTGTTTCCCTTTGTAATCTGCCGCATCGCTTGTTCTTTATCGAATGCGTTTTTGATCGGCTGGTAATCTATTTCCTCATTTACACAGATTTCCCACATTCCCTTGCCCATAGACATTTCTCTCTGCCAGAGACGATGGTCCTTTTTATCAACCACATAGTTGTAAATCGCTCCTGTACTTTCTTCCAGTACCGTTGCTAACCAGGTATCATGCTTTCCGGTCCGGGGCGAATAATAGATATAACTTTTTACTTCCTTTACAATGTAGTTGGTAATTAATACATCAGACTTTTCATCATAATAAAATTGAGGAATAACGGCTTTGTACCCAACATCCAGAGGAAGTGTAGTGATAAAGTGATCTGCCAGATTGAAATCTATAAACTTGCTATTTGGCTGTAAGTTTAGCTGTTTTTCTTTTTTGGTTTTCTTGGAATAGTAATTTCCGGTTATTGTTTCTGCAAAATTAAGGTCCAGTTTTATTTCCGTTCCTTCTGATTTATAACTGATTGGTCTTAATGTTTTTGCATCAGCGATAGAAACCCGCTGCTTTGACCATTCATTACTCTTGTCTGTATACTTGTATGTAAGGCTTAGCTGATTGTTGGATACAGAGATATCATAAGCTAAAGAACCCATTTTTGTCCAGCTGGTATCTTTCACATAATAAACTGTATATAAAGATTTTTCAGGCTTTAGATAAGAAGCCTTAATATCTGGACTACCTGGAACAACTGTCTTTTGGCAAAAAGCAAAATAAGGCAAAAGACTAAGCGTCAGAATAAAAATGTATCTTTTCATTTGTAATTCATGATAAATGAGGAAGGATAATAATAGGTATATATCCTTCAAATTTTAAACTAAAATAATAAAAAAATGAAAAATCAAGGGATTCAGAATTCCTTATTTCAGATAATGGATAGAGGTTCTACCACCATTTTGCTTCAGGCAAAATGTAATAGGAGGTGTCCTTAGTTTCCTGCCAGGGAGCCTGCTGAAAGAGCCAGGAAGCTTTGATTCCATCCATAGCTTTGCTTATATTCTGATCTCCCCATTCGAATGTGATCTTAAATTCTTTTTCTACGTTTTTTAAAGTTCCCAGGAGAGCTGGTTGCGAAAAACCCGAAACACCATTTGTATATTGCTTTGCTTTTTCAATGGAGAGTTTACTGCCCACAGGAATTTTTCCAATTATTTTAATGTCACTATTTGAATTATTTTTTTGAGCTTCAGCATATTGCCATTGCGGATGCAAGCTGTCAATTAGTAAATAAGGATATACAGGTTCTTCAATTTGGTTTTTATCCTGTTCTAACAGGAACATTTCTTTTTTGAGGGTAACGGTTTTTCCTACCCATTCTTTAAAAGGAGAGTATGTACTGATGTCGGTAGATTTGGTTTTGACGGTTGCATAGAGTATGAAAATAAAAAGGCCAATTCCACCTGCAGCAAGCATTGCCAGAATAATTACTATTTTCTTTACCTTCATTTTCTTTGATTATGTGCGCACCCTTACTTTTCCAGAAAGCATAAGTCTATTAAGCTGTTTTTCAGCTTAAGTTGTAATATACTTAAGATAGGTTGTTTTTCAAAATCAATGTGTATCCAATGGTTTGAAAATGACGATGTACCTAATGTCCGTAATCAAGACACTAAGCACAAACCGCCATCTTCTATTAATTAACCAAACCAATTCTTAACTATTATTCACCAGACATGGCTAGTGTCAGATCTGTTTCAAAGGTCAGACCTGTAGTGGTAACCGCTTTTATTATAAACTTATAACTTCCTTCTTTCAAAGCATCATCTTTTTTAACAGTTACAATTCCGGTAGCAGGATTGACAGCAAAAGTGTTGTTGCTATCTGTAAAAGCTTTGCCATCCTTCTCTATCGAAACAAGACTGAATGAAGATTTGTATTTATCCGGATATAAAGTAGGAGCAGCAGAGACATAGCCGTTAGATAAGCTAATATGAATCAGATTGAGTCTGATCGTCAGGTTGTGTTCCGGATAGTACATCCCAAAGAAGAATTTGATTTGCGGAATAAATATAACCTGGAATGGAGTTGAGGCAACTGGAAATCCATCTTTTAGCAAAGCGGGTGCAAGATTATATTTTTTTTCAGCTTGTTTCTGAGGGTCTCCGGCAGTGGCGGCAAATTTGATCTGATTGCCGTCTATACTGACTGCCGTATCTCCGTCCGCAGGTTTTGGCAAGAACCAGGAAGTACCCGTAGTAGGTGTTTTCAATGCATCCAATTCAAAACTAGCTCCTTTATCATTGTATAAGACATAGGAAAAGGGAGTTTCGCCGTTGTTTTGGACTCCTTTAATGCTCACTTTAGCCGGAGATACTTTGATTCCTACCGTCTGTCTGCCCACTACAGTGCCGTTAGCCGCAGTAGCTACCACTGCTACTTTGTAAGTATCCGGAATTTTGATTCCGTTCGTTACAGAAACGACTCCATTCGGGTATAGAACATTACTGTTAATGTGAATTTTATTTTGATTCTTTTGAATGGTGAAGGCCTGACTTAATTTATCGTGCAGTTTGGTTGTTCCCGAAATCGTAATATTTTCCGTTTCAGCGTATTCCAGTCGCAAGGAGACATCCCCGTGTTCTGCTAAAGAACCGTGTAACGTCAGATCTTTCTCTTCGCCATAAAGCAGGGAAAGTTCTGAAGGTAATTGATCAGGTGTTTTTTCATCTTTTTTGCAAGCCGAAAACGTAGACAGCAATAAGGCTGTGGCGCAAGCGAAAAGTAAGGGTTTAGAGTAATTGTAGCGTTTCATAAAATGTATTTTTTGACGAAGGTAGGAATATATTGCAATAAAAAGCAACAATGTTGCATTTAAAATTTGTTTTTATATTTTTGCACCATCATTTAAACATTACTTCTCAACACCATATGAAATCGCTTCACTATCGCATTCCGTTAGTACTTATGCTATCTACAAGTATATTTTCAGTTTCCTTTCTTCAGGCGCAGGAAAAAGTCACTGCTGATAGTCTGAAAAAGATCAATCTACCCACAGCTATTGTAACAGGCAGTAAATCCTCAAAGGGAAATGTGTCTGAGCTGAGTCGCAAAGACCTCGATATATTGCAGGCAAGGACGTTGGGCGAAACCTTGAGCCGTGTCCCTGGAGTACAGAATGCCAACTTCGGACCGAATTCAGGAGCACCAATGATCAGAAGTCTGAGTGGAAACCGTGTCAAAATCCTTACTAACGGATTATCTTACAATGATCTGTCTGGTATAAGTCCCAATCTGAACAGCAATGTTGATATGGATAATTTACTGGGAATTGATGTGTATAAGGGGAGTGCGAGCGTGCTCTATGGAGGTAAGGCAATTGGAGGAGCTGTGGATATGCACGATAACACAATTCCGCTGTCATTATTTGCAAAACCTTTTGGAGGACGGGTCACGGTAGAAGGCGGTACGAATAGCGGAACCAGACAGGCCGTCGATATCAATGGTAATCTCGGAAAAAAATGGGCCTGGCATTTCGGGGGAATGAATCAGCATAATAATAATCTTAAAATTCCGGGAAATACCAAAGCTCCGATAGCGTATGATCCCCAGATTGACCACCTGACCGAAACAATGGCACAGGTTCATGTGGATAGAGAGACGATTCGTAACCTGAGCCTGTATCCTTACCTAAGCCAGTTTGTACTGGATCATTTGAATGATCCCAAATGGGGTCTTTCCGAAGCAGATCTTTATACTTTTGAATCCCATTCTGTTATCGGTACTGAGCGTGTGCTCAATCCTCCCAATGACAAATATATCGCGGGACAAGACCCCGAAATACCTCTTTCGACTACTGTAGTACATGGAATTTCGGATTATGCACCCGTGACCAGAGGTATCATGCCCAACAGCCATGCGGAGAGCCGGGCGATAAATATCGGAACGAGTTATATTCAGGATCGGTGGCGGATAGGCTTAGGCTACCGTGCATTGGAGGGATATTATGGAATTCCGGGATTTGCGATGACAAGTAAACCTAAGCATTCACATGATGTGGTGGTGCCAATGCCGGACTACGCACCGATCAATACAAGGGCTCTGGCTCACAGTGCACTTTTTGAAACAGCTTATCGCGCTGATTCTTCCATTATATCCGCCTGGAAACTCAATTATATGATGCAGCGATCTGATGACAGAGAATTGGTGGGAATATACCAGGTTAATAAATTCAACAGTACCAGACACGCACTCCGAACAGATATGGAACATCAGATTAAAAAATTCTGGAAAGGAACCAGTGGAATAGATTTTTCCTTTTTAAAAATTGATGGAACGGGAGCACAAAGATATTTACCCAATAATTGGAGCCGGGAGGTCGGGGCATTTACCTTACAGCAATTTACTTTCCAACCCGTACTGCTGAATGTTGGTTACAGACATGATTGGGTCGTACGGCGGGCAGAACATGATGCCGGATATAAAACGAGTCGCGGGATGGCAGGAGGAAAGCTTTCCGACCGGAATTTTGATCTGAATCATTTTTCTGCTGATCTGCGCTGGAATATTTTGAAAACAGCTTTTCTTAAGTTATCCTACAATCATGCAGAACGCGCTCCCGATGTAAACGAACTATACGCCGGTAATGATCATTTCGCAATTATGATTGAAGAAAACGGAGATGACAGATTACCAAAAGAGGTTGCTAAAACCTATGAATTCGGAGCCGGTTGGCAGGCGTACGGTTTTCAGCTGAGTGCAACATATTATGAAACAACGTTTGACAATTACCTTTATCTGGCACATACCGGAATATCCAGATCCGGAGGTTTTTTGGTCAAGGAATGGAGAGCTTCCGATACGAAAATTTCAGGTTGGGAAGCTGAACTAAGCTACAAAGCTTCCTGGACTAAGGACAGAACGTGGGAGATATCCTCTTTCTTTGATCTGGTCAAAAATGAAAACACAGCAGATGATAATATGCGTAAATGGGCGGAAGGAGATTATATGCCAAACCTTCCTACCAGCCGATACGGCCTTGCAGGATCGTTGCAGTTTGATAAGATCTTTTTTCATGTATCCTTTGACCGCTATCTGAAACAACGTTATTTAGGGAAAAATATAAATCCGGAGCCTCCAATGCCAGCTTATTCTCTGCTTGCGGGACGGGTCGGATATAGATTGAAGTTTATGGGACAGACAGTAGAATGCTATGCGCATGGTAATAATCTGCTGAACATAGAAGCCAGACCACAAAATTCCTTTTTGAAATATCTTGCACCTCTTCCCGGCCGGAATATCTCTTTGGGTGTCAAAGTGCTTCTGTAATAGTCGCATTTATAAATAAAGATTGTTCAGAGAAGGTTTTTTTTGTGTAAGTTTAGTTGGTAAGATCTTGTAAATGAAGGTAGTTTGCTTTCCTGAGTTCTTAATAAACAATGTTATGGAAGAAATCAGAAATGGAGTTAAGGTGATATATGCTAAATCAAGAGCGGAATGGCGCCAGTGGCTTGCGGATAATCACCAGACTGCTCATGCAGTGTGGCTGGTCGTTTTCAGGAAAGAGTCTGCTGTGAAAAGTGTGTTATACTCTGAAGCCGTGGAAGAGGCGCTTTGTTATGGCTGGATTGATAGTCTCAAGAAGAAGCGGGAGCCGGATGGATGCTTTCAGTTTTTCTCCAAAAGAAAAGCAAAGAGCAACTGGAGTGCTGTAAATAAGAAAAAAATTGCGCTTTTGATGGAGCAGAATCTGATGACGGATGCAGGTTTGGAAGTCGTGGATATGGCCAGGAAAAACGGAATGTGGGATGCATCTGATAATGCGGAGAATCTGTTGGTTCCTCCGGATTTAGAGCATGCTTTTCTTATAAATAAAGAAGCATATAAAAATTGGGAAAGCTTTTCGAGAACATCAAAAAAGGAAATTTTGAAATGGATTTATGATGCGAAAAGACCGGAAACCAGGCAAAAGCGAATTGAAGAAACAATCTCTTTAGCCACTGAAAATAAAAGAGCAAAATAGTTTAAAGTTGATTCCCCGGAATAGTAAGAAGAAAATAAATTCTTTATATTGGACGTTTATATATCAGCCATTTGTAATGAAGAAGATTGTATTCACTTAAAATATGAAGAAGAATTCCTTCGTTTAGAATTTTACAACAAATCAATTATACAACTATATGAATCAAAAACCATCAAGTGCATTTATTGCTGCTTCCTGGATTGCTCTTGCAGCAGGAATAGCGGGCTTTCTTATCGGACTATGGAGAGCGGAGATGCTGTTAAACGAAAAGGGCTATTATTTCACTGTTCTAATGTTTGGCCTTTTTGCTGTTATATCCGTTCAGAAGAGTGTCCGCGACAGACTGGAAAATATTCCGGTTACAGATATCTATTATGGACTTAGCTGGTTTTCGACGATTCTGGCCATTGTATTACTGACCATAGGACTCTGGAATGCAACCCTGCTTCCGAGTGAAAAGGGATTTTATGCCTTCTCTTTTTTACTGGCATTGTTTGGTGCTATTGCTGTACAAAAAAATACAAGAGACAGTCAGCAACTGGCGAAGAAACAGGATAATCAGGACCCAAATTTCTAATAATTTACAACCTATTCTTATTTGTATTAAAATATATAGAAGAATAGAATATGGTGCTTCCATAAAATCTTTATAGAAACACCTGCCCCGATAAAAAAATAATCATCTCTCCTGACTTCTCCGTTGGGGAGCTGATTATTTGTCACAGAATAGATATACTCTATATGTGCGTATATAGAAATTTTAGAACTATTTTTATATACAGATACCTTTGAAAAACAATATGTATGTCAGGAACCGACATACATATTATTATGATAATACAAACGGCTAACCAATGAAAATCACCATCACATTGTTTGTACTTACTATCGGAACTTTGTTAAGTTGTCAATCCTCCACAGATAAAAGCTCAAAACAGCAGGTTAATTTGCAAGATTCAGCATATCAGGTATTTATTCTTACTAATAATAAAGGGATGACTGCTCGATTCTGTGAAAACGGAGCCAGAATTATGAGTCTGCAGGTACCGGATAAAAATGGAAATCCTGTCGATGTTGTGATTGGATTTGAAGACCCGGCAGATTATGATACCGCTACCGAACCTTACTTCGGAGCGACAATAGGCCGGTATGGAAACCGGATTAATAAAGGTAAATTTTCACTTGAGGGTAAAGACTACCAATTGACGATCAATAATGGTCTGAATACATTGCACGGAGGTAAAACAGGATTTCAGTATAAAAAATGGAACCTCAAAAAAGTGGGAGACAGCACACTTGTCTGTACACTGGTTTCTCCGGATCAGGATAATGGCTTTCCGGGAAATCTGACAGTAAAAGTAATATATACCATTACAGCCAATAATGAGCTGACAATGGAATATGAAGCAACAACAGATAAAACAACCGTTGTGAATCTCACCAATCATGCTTTCTTCAATCTGAATGGATCCGGGAGCATTCTGAACCATACCCTTCAGATAGATGCGGATCAATATACACCTGTTGACAGTTCATTAATTCCTACAGGAGAGCTCGCCGATGTGGGAGAAACAGCTTTTGATTTCAGGATGGAGAAAAAAATAGGAGCTGACATAGACAAAAAAAACGAACAGTTGAGCTTCGGAAAAGGGTATGACCATAACTTCGTTCTTAATAAGAAATCTACGGGCCCGGTGGCAACCGTAAAAAGTACAGATTCGGGAATACAAATGCAAATCTATACCAGTGAACCCGGATTGCAGTTTTATTCCGGTAATTTTATGCAGGAAAAAAACACACTCAGAAACGGTAAAGATGTTTACAGATCCGCATTTTGTTTAGAAACGCAACATTTTCCGGATAGTCCCAACCATGCAAACTTTCCTTCAACTGTGCTTCGGCCGGATGAGGTATACCATACAAAATCTACCTATGCTTTTTCAACCGTTAAATAACTGAAAAACGTTTGGAACAAAAAAGAAACAAACTAATGATTATGAAAAAAGGAATATTGCTGATACTGATGGGGTGGCTGGCTAGTGCTCAGGTCTTTGCTCAGAAGGAATGGAAAATAGTGCCCGGAAAAATTACCACAGAATGGGCGACAAAAGTAAATGCATCTTCTCCCCATGCCGAGTATCCACGACCGCAATTAACACGTAATAATAACTGGAAAAATCTTAATGGCCTGTGGCGATACACTATTTTGCCTGATGCTGCTGATCCGAAGATTCCGGAATCTTTTGACGGAGATATTCTAGTTCCTTTTGCCGTAGAATCCGCTTTGAGCGGAGTGGGCAGATCTGTGGGAAAAGATAGTGTATTATGGTACTACCGGGAAATTGAAATCCCTTCCTCTCTGCGGAAAGGGAAGGTATTGTTACATTTTGGAGCGGTAGATTGGGCAGCACAGGTCTATGTAAATGGGACAAAAGTCGGAACACATGAAGGAGGGTATGATTCCTTTTCGTTTGATATCAGTTCAGCACTGAATAAAAGCACAAAACAAAAGATTGCTGTTCGGGTTTGGGATCCGACAGACGAAGGGCCACAGCCTGCCGGTAAACAGGTCAACAAACCGGAGTCTATCTGGTATACACCAGTCACAGGGATCTGGCAGACCGTATGGGTAGAGGCTGTTCCTGAAACGTATATCTTGTCAACCCGTCAAACGCCTGATATTGATAAGTCGCAGCTACAGTTGACAGTAGAGACAAGTAATCTTCAGACGGGTGATCAGATAAAAGTAACAGCATTGGACGGATCAGTAAAGGTTACAGAGCAGTTGCTGACCGACGGAGCGACGACTTTGTCCATTCCAAATGCAAAACTATGGTCTCCTAAAAATCCGTTTTTATATGATCTGAAAATAACGGTACTACGCAAAGGGAAAGTGATAGATAAAGTAGGAAGCTACTTTGGAATGCGGAAAATATCTATGGCCAAGGATCAGAATGGCATACAGCGTATGATGCTGAATAATGAGTTTGTATTCCAGTACGGACCATTGGATCAGGGTTGGTGGCCGGATGGATTATATACTGCTCCAACAGATGAGGCACTTGTATTTGATATTCTGAAAACCAGAGAAATGGGATTTAATATGATCCGTAAACATATTAAGGTAGAACCCGCAAGATGGTATTATCACTGTGATAAGCTGGGGATGCTGGTATGGCAGGATATGCCTAGCGGAGACAGGGGGGATAACAACTGGTCTCAGCACCTTCGGGTCAAAATGCCTGAGGGAGAGAAAGTCGATGCGGATCACGATCTGATAGCGCAGGCACCAGATCTTAAATTTGATAAGGTGCGTTCTGCAGAATCAGAAAGAATATTCCGTAAAGAGTGGAAAGCGATCATGGATAAATTCCATAATTATCCGTCTATCGTTGTCTGGGTTCCGTTTAATGAAGCCTGGGGACAATTCAAAACGAAAGATATTGTGGAATGGACAATGAAATATGATACGAGCAGGCTGGTCAATGCTGCGAGTGGAGGTAATTTTTTCGTGGGATTGAGTCCAATACTTGACCTGCATTATTATACAGGACCTGCCATGCCGGATCCGGCTGTATATGGCAGCAAACAAATTCTGGTATTGGGCGAGTTCGGAGGATTGGGACTTCCGGTCAAAGACCATGTGTGGCTGGATAAAGGCAATTGGGGATATAAGTCTTATGATGATAAAGAGAAACTGTTATCCGAGTATGCTAAGCTTATAGGGCGCCTTCCTGAATTGATCCGGGCCGGTCTTTCGGCAGCAGTATATACGCAGACTACAGATGTAGAGATTGAGACTAATGGTCTTATGACCTATGACAGAAAAGTAATAAAAATTCCGGTAGATGAATTAAAGAAGATTCACAGTAAACTTTACAATAACTAATTGAAGTACAGGTAGTATTATTTTGGAATAAGATAAGGTGTCTTCAAAAAGATGGCTTATCTTATTTGTTCTTTTCTGTAATCCAGAGGGACATGTATTTGGTGCTTTGCAAAGTATGATGTTGCAGGATCTGCCCCACAAAATGATTTTGCCGGTGTAAGACAAGAGTGCGCTGCAACTCAAATAACCTTTGTATAAACGTCTCCGCAAACTTCCTGCTGGAATACCGGTTGTTGATAATCGAAATACCTTTTTTCTGAGCAGCTCCCCAGACATCTTTATCACGATAAAGTATCGTGACCTGCTCCGTAAACAGGTTTATATCATCCTCCACTGCACCAGGCCAGTTAACCCGGTCAGCCATTGATTCGGCTCCTGTTGAAGAGGTGACGGAAGGTGTCCCGGTTTGCATGGCATCTATAAACTTACCCTTTATACCAGCACCAAAAGGGATAGGTGCGATCAGCAACCTGTGGTTAGCCATCGTTTCTCTGGCATCTTCTGCCCGGCCGGCTATAAAAAAACGCTCTTTAGGATTATGAAGTTGTAAGACTTTTTGAGAAGGATAGGCACCATAAATATAAAGAGAGGCTTCAGGCATTTTTTTGCGAAGTAACGGCCAGATATTTTTCTTAAGATTCAGCACCGTATGCCAGTTCGGCTCATGCAGAAAATTGCCTATGAACAGCATATCTTTTCTTTCTTCAAATGTCTTCCATGATGCAACTCTTTCATCATCAATTTCCTGTTCCAAAAAAGGTAGATAATACAGTATACGAGGGTCTATCCGGAATGTAGAAGTCAGGAGATCCATCTCTGTCTCGGAGATAATCAGACTGATATCCGATCGCAGGATAGCAGCTAGTTCGCGTTTAGTGACATCGTTGTAAAGGTCGGGAGTGGTATCTGTCGTATTTTGCTGACGTGCGTGGCGAAGAAAATGAAGATCTTCGGTGTCTAGTATCTTTAGTGCATCCGGACAGTGCTGTGTTACTCTCCATCCATACTGCTCTTCGATCATAAAGCGGTCAAATACCACCATAGCAGGATTCAGCTCTTGAATAAAAGCATCAAAAGAAGGATCATTAAGCAATATCGGGGCTTCTTCTACATCCATTGTGGCAAGATCGAGACTGTATGCAGACTTTTGAGCAGCACAGGCAAAGACGACCTGTAAATCATGTTGAAGAAAAAGTTCTATCAATTGCTGCATCCGGAATCCTGCTGCTGAGGATGTCGGTTCCGGCCACACCAGGCCAATGATCAATACTTTTTGCTGTTGCATGAAGTCCAAAGTTAAGCCAATTTTAAGACGATGGTTAATTTTTTTTAACATTGCTTTATTAAGAAATAATACTACATTCGTTTCACCAATGAGGTTATAATGAACGCATTGCTCAAAGAAAAAATAAAGGGTTTTTCCCCAAAGACATATTGGAAAGAGATCGTAGCCATCTTCGTTATCCTTTTGGCTTTTTTCTTTTTCCGTAGTGAACGTAAAGAATTAGCGTCCATTCTTCCGCAATTGCAGCAGGCCGATCCTGTCTGGCTTCTTGGCGGAGTCTGTATTACGCTGCTATATATTCTTCTTCAGGGCTGGATGTACATACAGAGTTTCCGTACTATTGGAGCATCTTTGCATCTTTCAGATGCTATAGAGCTTTTTTTAAAACGTAATTTTTTAAGTGTATTTCTTCCGGCAGGAGGAATCAGCTCGCTCGCCTATACCACGGCACAGCTACGCCGGCGCAAGCTCAAAGCTACGCAAATCCATCAGGCGGGGGCGATTTACGGCTATGTGGGCCTGTTGACGGTATTTATTATCGGAGTTCCGGTTATTATCTACACGGTGTGGGATCATCGCAGTTTTAATGATGCCTGGCTGGCGTTACTGGCATTAGGTCTGCTTTTGGGAATTGCTTTTGTTATTTTCTGGTCCTTTAGAACCAGAGGAAAGCTCTACAGGCTGGTAGAACGTCGGTTTCCTAAAGTAATCCATCAGATAGACGAAGTCTTTTCCGGCAGTCTGGACCGAAAGCATCTGTTGTATACCGTTCTTCTCTCTACTTTGATCGAATGCTGTGGTATTCTGCATGCCTTTATAAGTATGTATGCATTAGGTGTACACATCTCTTTCGAAGCCGCTGCGGTAGGCTATACGATTTCAGTGGTGCTGATGATTATTTCTCCTTTTCTAAGAGGACTGGGAGCTGTGGAATTTACAATGCTATACATTTTTACAGCCTATGGATATGCGCACGATCAGGCTTTAGGAATTACATTACTGTATCGGGTATTTGAATTCTGGCTGCCTTTGTTTGCCGGAATTGTTTCGTTTTTATGGCGGGGAAAACAGCTTATTGTACGGATTCTTCCAGCAGTATCTATTTTCTTCTTGGGGCTTGTCAACCTGATTTCCGTTGCAACGCCTCCTCTCGCTGAACGGATGCGGCTGGAGAAATTTTATTTGCCGGCAGAAGCGATGCATGCTTCAAAGCTAATGGTACTGGTCATGGGAATAGCGCTTATGGTGACATCAGCCTATCTCTTGAAGGGTCTTCGGTTAGCCTGGGTTGCGGCTATTATCTTTACTGTACTGTCGTTGTTCGGACATCTCGGAAAAGCCTTTGATTACGAAGAATCTATCGTTGCTTTGCTTATCCTTTTCCTGTTGATGAGCAACCGAAGACAGTATAATATCAAGACAAATCTGAATTGGATCCGGATTGGCTTTATAACATTCTTTACGGTTTTGGCCGCAGTGGGGCTTTTCGAATTTCTGAGCTTCTATTTTATTGATAAAAAACACTTCGGAGAAGACTTTTCCTGGCAGGAATCGCTTTATCATACGATCCGCAGTTTTCTGTTGTTTTCGGATGATGAATTAGATCCGCGCACCAACTTCGGCCGCGATTTTCTCAACATCACGCGGTTACTCGGGCTGTGTTCCTGGTTGTTATTATTATATACTATTCTTCGCCCGAAGATCGTACACCCCGAAAAAATACAGGAAGGTCACGAGCTGGAGAGAGCCAAGAGCCTCTTGCATCTCTACGGACATTCCCCAATGGATTATTTCAAGGTATCTGCAGATAAGCAGATCTATTTCTCTACGCTGACGGATGGATTTGTATCTTATGCAACAGCAAATGAGTTTGCGATAGTACTCGACGAGCCTGTTTGTGAAGAAGAGGATAAGGAAGAAGTGATTGCTGAATTTGAAGAATATTGCCACGGACTCGGGCTGAAGACGGCATACTACAGGGTAGATGAAAGCAGTCTGGTCTATTTCATGGATATGAAAAAGCAGAAAATCATCATTGGTCAGGAAGCTATTATGGAAACACGTTCGTTTTCCCTTAGCGGAAAGGATCGCAAGTCCTTACGAAACGGGCTTAATGCGCTCACAAAGAGAGGGTATAATGCGGAGATTCTGTATGCTCCCCACAGCTTTGATCTGGTAGAGGAACTACAAGCTGTCTCGCAGGAATGGTTAGTATCATTTGGTAAAAAAGAGATGATCTTTTCACAGGGTATGTTTGAAGCCGAAACCATACAGTATCAGGATGTGATTGTCGTGAGAGATGAAGAAAAAAAAATACAGGCATTTTTAAACATTATTCCGGATTTTGCTCCTGAAGAATGCACCTATGATCTGATCCGTAAACGTGCTGAAGCTCCCGGCGGATGTATGGATGCGCTTATCGTCGAATTAATAGGTTACGCACAACAAAAAAATCTGAATTACCTTAATTTAGGAATGATTCCTATGAGCGGACTCAGTAATCCGGACAATCCGGCAGAGCAGATTATGAAGTTTGCTTCCGAGAAAGTAGGAAGTTTTAAGCACTATCAGACGTTACGGAGTTTCAAGGAGAAATATGCAACTATCTGGGAAAATAAGTACCTGGTATTCAGTAATGATTTTGATTTATTGCAATTGCCTGTAGCGTTGACGAAGGTAATGAAGCCGGGAAAGTAGGAGAGGTCTATATATGAAAAAGAATTGGGGTTTATTGGGAGCACTTATGATCTTAATGGTCGTACAGGCTCAACAAAATACGGTACCTATGAAAGAATGGCAGGGAAATACAAAAGTTCCGTTTATCTTATTTTTTAGTGGAGATGGCGGATTGAATACTTTTTCGAACAATCTTTGCAGTACATTGGCAAATAAGGGATATGGTATTTCTGCTGTGGATTCCAAAAAGTATTTCTGGAATAAGAAGAGTCCCCAGCAGCTTGCCACTGATATGGCTGGCTACCTTCATAAGATACTGGACAAAAGACCTAATACGCAATTTGTCGTTGCGGGATTCTCTTTTGGTGCCGATGCGGTTCCCTTTCTTGTAAACAGACTTCCTGCAGATCTCAAAAGTAAGTTGTATCGCGCTGTCATGATAGAACCTTCCACATCTACCGATCTGGAGATTCATCTGGCAGATATGGTCGGAAGAAGTCATGTGAAAAGAAGCCTCGATGTCATTGCTGAAATAAATAAAATAGAAAATACACAAACCCTTCTGTTGATGGGAAACGATACCCGGGATTTTCCCTCCTCACAACTGTCCACAAAACATGTGCGTATTCAGGTACTGAAAGGGGACCATCATTTTGACGGACATGAAGATGAGGTGGCGAATGCTGTGATCTCCGAACTGACATCGCATCATTAAGAATCAATTTGACAATGTAGATGCCTGAAAGCGGCATAATATCCTTATTTTTATATTTTAAAAGAAGAAAAGGTTGATATCAGCAGATTATTAAACAGCTTCTACTATTTACTTTGTATATGTTAGGATTGAAATTATTAACGGATCCCCGTTGGGCAAATATTGCAGAATCAAATTTAGAGGAGATTCTTACAGATCACGCATGGTGTGAACAAAAAGCAGCAACAAATGCTATTTCACTGATTACGTATAACTCTGAACATGAAGATCTTGTGCACGAATTGACGGCAATTGCTATTGAAGAAATGCAACATTTTCAGATGGTTATAGAGATTATCCGGGAAAGAGGGTATACGCTGGGAAGAGAACGTAAAGATGACTATGTCGGCCAGCTGATGAAGTTTTCAAAAAAAGACGGAAGCCGTAATATGGCTTTTATTGATCGCCTGCTTTTTGCGGCTATGATTGAAGCGCGAAGCTGCGAACGGTTCAGAGTATTATCCCAGAACATCAAGGATCAGGATCTTGCCAAATTCTACCATGACCTGATGGTCTCTGAGGCAAATCACTATACTACATTTCTGAATTTTGCGAGAAAATATTCTACAGATGTAGATGTTGACAAGCGGTGGAAAGAATGGCTGACTTTTGAAGGAGAATTGATTCAGAGCTACGGTAATAAAGAGCTTATTCACGGGTAAGTATCACAGATATATTTTCATAACAAGCGTTTCTTATCATAGATCAATGCAGGCACAACCAATCTTATCTAATTTTGTTGATATAAAATGGGAAATATTATGGAATTAGGAATAGGAATGTTTGGAGATCTTCAAATAGATTCTTCGACCGGCAAGATACAGGCACCACAGGAGCGCTTACATCAAATTATTGAAGAGGTCAAACTGATGGATGAAGTCGGTCTGGATTTCTTTGGAATGGGAGAGCACCACCGTGCAGACTATGCTGTAGCTGCTCCGGAGATTATTTTAGCGGCGGCGGCATCTGTTACTAAAAATATCAAATTAGGAAGTGCAGTTTCTGTATTAAGTTCTGCAGATCCGGTTAAGTTATATCAGGATTTTGCTACTGTAGATTTACTTTCCAACGGTCGTGCCGAAATCATGGCCGGCAGAGGTTCTTTTATTGAATCATTTCCATTATTCGGATACAAATTAGAAGATTATAGTGAGCTTTTTGAAGAGAAATTAGATCTGTTGCTCCGTATCAATA
The DNA here is from genome assembly GCF_002418355.1 of Sphingobacterium sp. UBA5789. Lineage (NCBI taxonomy): Bacteria > Pseudomonadati > Bacteroidota > Sphingobacteriia > Sphingobacteriales > Sphingobacteriaceae > Sphingobacterium > Sphingobacterium sp. UBA5789. Next base: position 188,811 of record NZ_DIDX01000001.1, read on the forward strand.
AACAACAAACGGTTAACTGGACAGGGAAGTTCAGACCATCACTCATTAATCAGGAGATATTTCCGAGAGCTGTGCACAACGAACTTCCGATCTGGATCGCTGTCGGCGGAACGACTTCCTCTGTAATTCGTGCCGGTAAATTGGGCCTTCCGGTAATGTTTGCCATAATCGGAGGAGCTGCAGAGCAGTTTCAACCTTTGTTCGAGATGTACCGTCAGGCTTATGAAGACAACGGACATGATATGAATAAATTTCAGGTGGGTGTACACATGCATGCCTTCTTTGGTGAAGACAGTAGAAAAGTAGCGGAGTACTACTATCCTGTATATGCTGCTCAGATGAACAGAATCGGTAAGAGCCGCAACTGGCCTCCTTACCAAAGATCACAATATGATTTTGGTCGTTCTATCCATGGACACCTGATCATCGGAAGTGAGAATGAAGCCATAGAAAAAATCCTTCATGTACAGGAAATGTTTGGTTTGACACGTTTCTCAGCACATATGGATGTCGGTAGTCCGGATCACGATATGATGATGAAATCTATAGAAATATTCGGTACAAAAATAGCTCCGGCGGTTAAAAAAGCATTAGCTAAAGCCGAATAAATAAGTATTCATTTTTCTTTTATGGAATTTGATTTGATGCTGCATCATGTCTAAAATTCAAAAAAATGAAAAATGTACAACGAATCTTGTTAATAGGATCAGCAGTACTTGTCCTATTTTCGTGTAATAAGCTTTCGGACTCTTCTAAGGTCGCTTTGTCCGAGCCTGATGCCGCAGAACCTATGGAGCTGAAACTGGAAGATCAGAGTGAGCCGAATGCTGCGGTTGATGCCGCGGCAAAGGTGAGTCTGGTTGTGCCCCAGAAAAAAATCATCAAGACAGGATCTGTTTCTGTGGAATCCCGGGACGTAGCGAAAAGTAAAAAATCTCTCGATGCGCTGGTCGGCAAACATAAAGGGTTCTATGAAGAAGAGACACTTTCAAAAGGAAATTCAATAGCCTCGTATAATCTTAATATCCGGATTCCTGTACAAGACTATGAAGCATTCATTGCAGAACTGGAAGGCGGGAAGGACAATATTACAAGTAAGAGCATTCAGTCTCAGGATATGACCGGGCAGTATTATGATCTGGACTCGCGGCTGAAAAGTAAAAAAGCCTACCTCCAACGTTATACAGAATTGCTTGGCAAAGCCCGGAATGTCAAGGAGATCTTAGAGATTGAGGAGCAGATACGGGTTATTCAGGAAGAAATTGATGCAACGGCTGCTTCTCTCAAATCTTTAAGTGAACAAGTCGCATATAGTACGCTTTCGGTTTATCTCTATCAGGAACAATCCAATATTTCCATCGGGGCAGACAGCTTTGGCACCAAGCTGGTAGATGCGGTTCGTTTCGGGTGGACTGCATTAGAAACCTTCTTTATTATCCTGATTCGCATCTGGCCGTTTTTACTGATCGGAGTATTGGGATTCGTATTTATCCGCAAATATAAAAAACGCAGGAAACAATAAAATTTACTGCTGTCTTTTGTGAGAAATGATGCCGCTATACCTGGAAATAGCGGCATTTTTTGATAAATAAATAGCAGTAAAATGTATCTTATACACGTAAACGTTTTCGTAATTTTTTCGTTGTAAACGCAAGAATATTAGGCGTATAGATCATTATATTTGGTTGATACCAATCAAATAAACTACTTATGAACAATCTAAAAACACTAATACTGGTGGGGGTATTGGGCATGCTGTATGCTTGTCAGAAACCCAATGTAACGGATACGCAATCCGATTCAAAACTTTCCAATACAAATACTGTTGCCAGTCTCCCGCTGAATGCCGGTGGCTTTGTTTCAAATGCCAGGAACCTGAATATCATTTATTTTGTTCCGTCCGATAATCCGGCAGTAAGTGGTTACAAAGAACGGTTGAGTGATCTGCTGATTCATTTTCAGGGATTTATTACAGCGGAGATGACCCGTAACGGATATGGAGGCAAAACTTTAGGACTTCCGCTGGACAGTACGACTAATCGTGTAAAAATTATAACAATACAGGGCGCGCAACCTCAGGCAAATTACCCATACAGTACAACAGCTGCGAATGCCATTATAAGTGAAATAAATGCGTATAGATCCACCCATCCGCAGGAATTTTCTACGACTTACCACAATCTGATTATTTTGCCTCAACGTACAGATGGTGGTGGGCAGCCTTTCTTCGGCCTTGGAAGAAATTGTTTTGCCCTCGATAATCCTAACATCAGTCTGGCGGCTATGCCAACTACGACATCGGCCTATATCGGCGGACTGTTCCATGAGTTGGGACATGGATTAAACCTGCCTCACAACAAAGAGAAAGTCTCAGAAGCTCCGGTATTAGGGACCTCATTGATGGGAAGCGGAAATTCTACTTATGGTAAGACCGGCAAAAAAACCTTTCTTTCAGAAGGAGATTGTGCTATATTATTTCGCAATGAACTGTTTCAGCCGTCTGTCGTTCCCGGACAATATGGAAGTCTGACTACAAATGTTTCTCTTACAGAAGCGTATTACAATACAGCAACATCAAAAATGGTTATTTCAGGAACATTTACCAGTAATCAGACATTGGCAAACGTCCTTTACTACTTTGACCCTGTCAGTAGTCCGACGAATACAGATCATGACTCTCCCATGTGGGTAAATGCTCCTTCCGGAAATACATTTCATATAGAAATGCCTGTAAGTGATTTACATTCCTTAGGCAATACATCCTATAATTTTACAATACGGTTGCTTGCTGAAAATGGGAACATCAGCGCTAAGGGATATTCTTTCAGCTTTGTAAACGGAATTCCAAAATTTGCAGGAAATACAACTACCGTAACGCAAAACTGTTCTTACGGAGGATATAATATTACGCTTCCATATGGTTCTTATACCACAGCAGAGTTGATCGCGTTAGGAGTTGCAAATAATGATGTTTCCGGGATAAAAGTGCCGATGACCGGCGTTAGAGTGAGGTTATATGATCAGGACAACTTTGCCGGAACTCCGCTGCTCATGACTGCAAGTGCAGACTGTCTGGCAGGAAGTTATGGTTTTAATGATAAGACCAGTTCTGTTATTGTCGAGCCTTATGGTGGCGGGGGTACAGCCAAATTTTATAAACATTGCAGTTATGGCGGATATGAAGTCGAGCTGCCGGTCGGAGGGTATACAACAGCAGAATTAGTCGCTAAAGGGATCTCAGATAATGATATTTCCGGAGCATTATTGTCTCCGAATATACGGGTAACACTTTACGATCAGGACTATTTTAAAGGCAGCAGTTATGTATTGAATGCCACTAACAGTTGTATTACATCATTTAATGATAAGGCATCTTCCGTGCTTATAGAATATGTGAATTAATAGTAAAACAGATGATTGATAGTAGGCTGCTTCGGAGACGGAGTAGCCTTTTTTTGATACTGCTGTGTCATTAGAAAAGACGGATTTCCAAAATTTACCGTAACTTTGCGCCGTGGCAGTAAAAAGTAACATCATCGACATCAGAAGTTTAACACTCGATCAGCTGAAGCAAAAGTTAGTTGAAATGGGAGAGCAGGGATTCCGCGCCAAGCAGATATATGAATGGCTGTGGCAGAAATCCTGTACAGATTTTGATGAGATGAGCAACCTGAGTAAAGCATTGAGAGACACATTGAAGGCAAATTTTGCTATTAATGCTGTGACTGTCAAAGAATCGCAGGTCAGTTCAGACAGAACTATAAAAAGCTCTTTCTGGCTTTATGATAACAATGTTATTGAAGGTGTACTTATTCCTACTACCGATCGTATGACTGCATGTGTCAGTTCTCAGGTGGGATGTAGTCTTACCTGCAAGTTTTGTGCAACCGGATATATGGACCGTAAACGCAACCTGAATGCAGATGAAATATATGACCAGGTCGTATTGATCAGCAAACAGGCTGAAGAAAAATACGGACAACCCCTGACAAATATCGTATATATGGGTATGGGCGAGCCTTTGCTTAACTATGCCAATATGATGAAGTCTGTAGAACGGATCACCTCTCCGGATGGTTTGAATATGGCCGCTAAACGGATTACTGTATCTACTGCAGGTATCGCCAAAATGATTAAAAAACTGGGCGATGATGGGGTGAAGTTTAATCTGGCACTTTCTTTACATGCTGCTAATGATGAGAAGCGTAATGAAATCATGCCTATCAATGAGCAAAATACACTGAAAGCTCTTGCTGAATCCCTGAAATACTTCTACTTAAAAACCAAAAGCCCGATCACCTTCGAGTATATAGTCTTTAATAATTTTAATGATGAACTTGAAGATGCGAAAGAGCTGGCCCGTTTTTGTAAACATGTACCAAGCAAAGTCAATCTTATTGAGTACAACCCCATATCATTAGCAGATTTTACCAATGCTGATGCCGATAAAATAGATGTTTTCGCTGAATATCTGCGTAGTCAGGGCATCATCACAAATGTACGACGTAGCAGAGGCAAAGATATAGATGCTGCCTGCGGACAGTTAGCAATCAAAGAAGAGGAAGCTGTCTAACCGGCTTTCTATTTTCATTATCATTGGTTAACTTTAAGCAAACCAATGACTTGAATATATGAAACTGGCGTTCTATTGGAAAGATTTTCTATCCTTATTTTTTCCGGAATGTTGTTTTGGCTGCGGAGTAGCATTGCTCTATCAGGAAAAATTTCTATGTACAACATGCCTGTATCATTTACCGCTGACTTATTTTCATCTGGACAGTAACAATGAACCTACCCGCCAGTTAAGAGGGAAGTGTGACTTTCAGAATGCGACAGCTATGTTGTTTCTATCTAAAGGAACTCGCGTAGAGCGTATTCTTTATCAACTCAAATACAACGGACATCCTGAAATTGGTTATTTTCTGGGTATAAAATATGGCGAGGTCCTCAGGAGAACCAGAGAATATGCTGATGTGGATCTCGTTGTTCCCGTTCCTTTACACCGTAAGCGTCAACGAAAAAGAGGTTATAATCAGGCGGAGTATTTTGCGCGGGGACTCGCAATGTCAATGAGTATACCGTTGGACAACGTCAATCTGGTACGAACGATAGAAACTTCGAGTCAGACGATGTATTCCAGACTGGATCGATATGACAATGTGAAGGGTATATTTGACATTTTAAATAAAGAAGCATTGACGGATAAACATATACTCCTTGTCGATGATGTATTGACTACAGGAGCGACCCTTGCCTCCGCTGCCAGTATGCTATCCGGCATCAGCGGAGTACGCGTCTCTATCGCTACCCTGGCAAGAGCCTGATATTATTTTCGTTTGCCTGAATTCACAGACGGGCATCCACAGTCTTTCTTAAAGATAGAGCAGGAGCTAAAACATACTGTCGTGAGGACAATCAGAAGTGTAAAAATCCAGTATTTTCTTTTCATATTGTTCTTTTATGATAGAGTAATGAATAGGCAAATACGCCCATACCTATACCCACAGTGTCTGCAAAGATATCCCACCAGTCTGCACTTCTTGTCGTTGTAAGATACAGTTGTATCCCTTCAGTAAGAAAGGCAAAGGATACTGCTATCAGTATGATTATAATACTTGTCTTCAGCTTGGTTGCTCTTCTTTTGGACTGTAAAACCGATCCGAAGTAGGACAGGATCGTAAAGACAAAAAAGAAACCGGTGTGTACAAGTTTATCAAATCCTTCGAACGTACTGACGCCATTGAAATCATTGGACGGAAGGCTGATCAATATAAGAACGATTATGGACCACAAAATCGTCCATGAATAGTTTATTAAAAATCTCATTAAAATATGCTTTCATTTTAAGGAAGGTTAAGCAGCCTTCCATGTTTTAAAAATAGGGAAAAATAACGGAATAATAATTTTTTTAACCTTTTGATTCAGTATTAGAAAAAAACACAAAAAATTATTTTGCTGATTATCAGGGTATTGTGTATTTATTTTCATAAATTATAGTACTATGTATTGCAAAGTACAGGATAAAGCATATATCTTTGTATTGTTATGATAGCTGAAAATACACAAACACAAATGAGGAAAGGGATTCTGGAATACTGTATCCTTTCTATTATTTCCCGAGGGGAGATATATGCCTCAGATATTATCAGCGAACTAAAAAAGGCGCAGTTACTGGTAGTAGAAGGTACCCTATATCCATTACTTACTCGACTTAAGAACAATGGTTTGCTGAGTTATATTTGGAAGGAATCAACTTCAGGTCCTCCAAGAAAATATTATGAGATCACAGCAGAAGGTCTTCAGGTTCTCGAAAAATTAGATGTGACCTGGAAGGAACTGGTATTTGCCGTATCCACATCAATTGAAGGAAGAATAAACTAAAGACTAAACAATTAGAGACATATATCATGAATAAGACAATAATTATCAATATTAACGGGATCGTCTTCCACATAGAAGAGGATGCCTACGAGACACTCCGATCTTATATGATCGACATCAAACGCCATTTTGGTAAATCGGAGGATAGCAAAGAGATTCTGGAAGATATCGAAAACAGAATTGCTGAGATGTTTAGCGAGCGTATCGAGAGCGGGCGTAAAGAAGTCATTAACAACGAAGATGTGAATGATGTGATCGCTCAGATGGGAAGAGTGAGTGACTTTGATACAGCGGATGAATCTTATGGTGAAGGATATACACAACAGGATTATACAAATAACCAGTCTTTTACTTTTGGCAAAAAGCTGATGCGTGATCCGGATGATACGGTTATCAGCGGTGTGTGTAGCGGGATTGGGCATTATGTAGGACTTGAAGCTCGTTGGGTACGTCTGCTGTTTGTTTTGTTTGTTCTTCTGGGAGGTTCAGGTATATTGGCTTATGTGATTCTTTGGATTATTATGCCTGTAGCTGTCACCCGCGCAGATAAAATGGAAATGAGAGGAGAAGCTCCGAATCTGCAGAATTTTAAGAAAAATTTTGAAGAAGAAATGAGTGGGTTTCGCGAAAATTTTTCGGGGGCCGGCGATTCTCTTAGTCAAGGAGTTCGTTCGGCCGGCGATGTTATCGTCAAGATCTTGACTGTGTTTGTAAAGGCAATAGGATTGGTAATCGCCTTTTCAATAGGATTGAGTTTACTGGGATTATTGATCGCTGTAATTTTCTTCGCCTTCGGAATTTCCGGATTTAGTGACAACGGAATTATGTATCCGGTCAATTTCATGGAACCGAATCAGGCCTATATTGCACTTATAGCAGCTGCTTTTGCAATCGCAATACCTATGATCGCTATATTTTACAGTATTATACGGGCGCTTTTCAATAAAGGTTCCATGAATAAATATGTATCGATTTCCTTATTTATTGTTTGGTTACTGGCGACAGGAGTAAGTATTTCTTATGGGGTTAATACGATGAAAGACTTTAAGGAAGAAAGTACAATCGTTGAAGAAAAGCCACTTCAGAGACAGGCCGTTTATCACCTGAGTGAGCGTGATGTAAGAGTGATCAAAGTAGAGGAAAGCAATACCAAAAGAACAATCAAGATAGATGACAGAGATCTTAGCGATTTTCTGAAAAATAATATCAGGGTTAGAGTTGAAAAAATAGACTCTCTGAAAGCTCCTTATATCAAATATGAATACTCATCAAGAGGTAAAAATTATCAGCTGGCGACCAATCGTGCTTCGCAGATCAGATATCAGGTAACTCAGGATAGTCTGGGCATACATTTCGACAGTCATTTTAAATTAAGAGAGAAAGAATTGTACAGAGATCAGGAAGTAACTGTAACTCTTTACCTGCCTGTAGGATCTAAAGTAATCATTGATCGCTCTTTGGAACATAAATTAAGAGATATCTCTTACTACGATTGCAAAGTAAGATATGAAGAGGATGTGAAAGAAACGGAGTGGAACGTGACAGATCTGGGATTGAAATGTGCTATTGAACCGAAAGAAGAAGTTTCAGAAGATCAAGAGGTGACAATTGAACAGGACTCCATTAATCACAGCGATGATGAAACAAATGTAAATATCTCTAAAGATGGAATCAAGATCACAACAAAAAACTCAAAAGACACCTTGGTGAATATTGGGAAAGATGGTGTGAGAATAGATACGAAGGAGAAGAATAAAAAATAAAGAAAGCGAAATCGGGAAAGGAATGCAACCTTTTCTTTCCCGTTAGCGTCTAACCTATATAAAACAGTAAACAACAGCAGGCCAACCGCACAAACTGATCATCAATACATCGGAGTGACAGCTTATTTCGGAGAGAATTTTCCGGAACAGGGAAGCCTTATTTTTAAAATCTATGAAAAGACTAGTACAATTATTAATTATTACAGCCGTATTCTGTGTTGGGAAACTGAATGTGTGGGCGCAGGACAACAACCTGAAAGGAAGGATTGTGGATGAAAAACAGCAACCTGTTGCTGCGGCGACCATGTATCTGTATGTGGCGGAAAAACAATTGCTTCTGAAATCCACAGTATCCAATGAAAAGGGGGAGTATGAGTTTGTAAATGTTCCGGAGGGAAAATATATCATTGAAGCAAACAGTGTCGGATATGCAAAGGAAAAATCAGCAATCACGGATATAAATGGTCAGAACAGAAGAGTCGCTGATCTTATTCTTAAAAATTCTTCAACTGTACTCGCAGAAGTAGAGGTACAGGGAAAGAAGCCTCTGATCGAGAATAAACAGGGGAAGTTGATTCTGAATGTAGAAGATTCACCATTGGCTGCGGGTAATAATGCGCTGGAAATTATCAAAAGAGCTCCAGGTGTTAGTGTAGATCAGAATGACAATATTCAGCTGATGGGGCAGAGTGGTATCAATGTGACGATAGATGGCCGTCAGACTTATATGACCGGAGATCAGTTGGCAACTTTATTGAAGAGTACCGATGGCAATCAGGTGAAGTCTGTGGAAGTTATTACTGCTACTTCAGGTAAAGACGATGCAGAAGGATCTACGGGTACGATCAACATCGTGCTGAAGAAGAATAAAATTGAAGGCTTCAACGGAAATTTCAATATATCAGCTGCACAGGCACGCAGATTCAGAGGCAACACTTCCTTGTCTGTAAATTATAAAAAGAACAATACAAATGTGTTTACATCATATTCCTATTTCAATGAGCGCTATATCAATGATATCAACGTCGACAGAACTATTGCAAATAATGGAATAAATACTAATTTTTCTCAGATTAGTCAGATTGATGCACGGGACAAGACGCATAGTTACAAATTTGGTATAGAGCAGAAAACATCAGCAAAGAATACAATGGTACTGCAATTCATTGGTCGTAACAATAAAGAACTGAATGATAATTGGAGTACAACTGAAGTACGAATTGTCAACAATCCTATAGATTCGATTGTAAGATCAGTTTCGGATTACAAAGAGCGTTTCAATAACTATTCTGTCAATTTTAACAATGAATTTAAAATTGATTCTGCCGGACGTAAACTGGTATTGGATCTGGACTGGAGCAGATTCAGAAACAACAAAGGAGCAGATTATGATAACAGAACTTTCCGTCCTGATAACCAGCTGATAGGTGCAGCAGAATTGCTTCAAAGCGATATGCCTATAGGGATTGATATTTACGTTGCGAAATTAGATTATTCTCATCCTATAAATAAAAATCATACCTTGGATGTAGGTGCTAAATATTCCAATGTGACATCTGATAACGATCTTTTATTTGAGCAGTTTGAGGGTAATAATTGGATTAATGATACAACCCGTACAAATCACTTTATCTATAAAGAACAAATCGCTGCCGGATATGTGGATTATTCAGGTCAGTTTGGAAAATGGGGATTAAAAACCGGATTAAGAGCAGAATATACTCAGTCTGATGGTAATTCCATAACAATGGGTAAACGGTCAAAACGTGATTATCTGGATCTGTTTCCTACCGGAACACTGACCTATACGGTGAGTCCCAATCATATTGTATCTGTTGGGTATGCAAGAAGAATCAATCGTCCAAACTATAAGTATCTGAATCCGTTCGATTATTTCATTGATAAGTTTACATCTGAGAGAGGAAATCCGTATCTGAATCCACAATATGCAGATGAGTATAAATTTAACTATACTTTATTGCAAAAGTATAACGTCGCTATGGGCTACACCGTCAAGAAAGATGCGATAGTGGAGAGTATGGGGCAGGATGCGACAACGAATACAACCTGGGTAACACGCGAAAATCTGGGAAGAAATAAAGAGGCTTATATCAATCTGAATGTCCCGGTGACGGTGACAAAATTCTGGTCGATGTATAACAACCTGACAGCTGTTTACATGAAGTTTGAAGGAGAGGTTGCCAATAACGCATTAAACCGTCAGACGGTAATGTTTCAGGGAAATTCCATGAATACTTTCAAGATCTCATCTTTGTTGTCTGCAGAGGCTAATGTGAACTATATGTCTCCGTTTTCTTATAACATTTATAAGCTGGAATCGCGCTGGAATCTGGATCTGGGAGTTACCAAGACCTTTAAGAACCAAAGAAGCCTGATCAAACTGGCCATAAACGATATATTCAATACAGGTAATCATAATCTGTCCACAAACTTTGGTGAATTCAATACCCGAATCCGCCAGACACATGATCGCCGTGTAGTCCGATTGACCTACACGTATAAGTTTGGAAATCTGAAAAATAACTTCAATAAAAAGGACACCGGTAACGAAGAGAAAAGCCGGGCCCAATAAAAGATTGTTTCAATGTTTAGTTAGTTATGACCGTAAGCGCGCGAGGCACTTACGGTTTTTTTATACATGCAAAATCTGAATGTTTTGGGACTAAAACAGCTCTGTTTCTGATAGTCTCTCAGAAGCAGTTTTACATTATTTCATATGCATATAATTTGGTTTTCAATGGTCATATGGAATATCCAAACTATATTCATTCATGTTTGTGCAGTCTTTACTACAGGCATATTTCATATGTCTGAAAACTAAAAATCTTGTATATACCAACAGCATATTGTTTCCCTTACCTTATTTCATAATCTATCCAGCAATGTGTCCACGTGTCTATTGCATATAACATTTCCTTTGCCTCTTGTGAGGCAGTTGTTGTTGATATAAGTATAGGAGATACCGCGCCCGCAGGAAGCGCAACTGTACGCATACCTTTTAGCAGGATCTGTATAGTCAGCTTAGAGCCATTTGTCCGGATATATTGCAAGGGTACAGTGATGGAAGAGGAGTAAATTAAATGCTCTTTGCTCCAAATAGACGTACCTTTTTTTTCCTCCAATTTTCCTTCGGTCAATATGCCGTAGGCGTTGTATTTTGGCAGTTCGCCATCTGGTATATCTTTAAAATGATAGACACCCATTACATCCAGATTCATAGGATCTTTGTATATGGGGTACTGCAGCGTAGGTACAGCTACAGTATCCCTCAGTCCCTTTGGATTGAAAAAAAACCTGATCCCTCCCTGGGGCTTAACTTTTTGTGCGAATTCATCCTTATACAGTTGTATGTAGAGATTTTCGCTGTCGTTGGATATTTTCCAGTAGAGTGCATTTTCCGGATCATATTGCATACCCCGAGTAGGAGATGTCTGCGCTTTTATGGTCAGCGGTATCAGAAGGGTTAAAAAAGTAAGGCGAAATAATTTCATATGCTTAGAATTGAAAAATCTGTATATACCAACAGCATATTGTTTCCCTTACCTTATTTCATAATCTATCCAGCAATGTGTCCAGATGTCTGTCGCATATAACATATCATCGACCTCCTTTTCTGTTGGTGTGGATATAAGTATGGGAGATACAGCACCCGGAGGAAGCGGAACTATTCGTCGTCCCTTGAGCAGGATCTGTATAGCCAGCTTAGAGCCGCCGGTCTGGATATATTGCAGAGGTATAGTGAGAGAAGAAGAATAAACAAGGTGATTCTTATTCCAAAAAGACGTACCCTCTTTCTCTTCCAGTTTTCCTTCGGTCAATATGCCGTAGGCATTGTACTTTGGCAGTTCACCATTGGTTATATCTTTAAAATGATAGACAGCCATCACATCCAGATTCATTGGTTGTTTATATATAGGATACTGCAGCGCAGGTACAGCTACAGTATCCCTTTGTCCCTTTGGATTGAAAAAAAACCAGACACCTCCAGGCTGATTGATTTTATGTGCATACTCGTTTTTATACAACTGTATATAGAGATTTTCGCTGTCGTTGGATATTTTCCAGTAGAGTGCATTTTCCGGATCATATTGCATACCCCGAGTAGGAGATGTCTGCGCTTTTATGGTCAGCGGTATCAGAAGGGTTAAAAAAGTAAGGTGAAATAATTTCATGTGCTTAGAATTGAAAAATCTGTATATACCAACAGCATATTGTTACCCTTACCTTATTTCATAATCTATCCAGCAATGTGTCCAGATGTCTGTTGCATACAGCATATCCTTTACGTCCTGCGATCCCATTACTGTGGAAATCAGTATGGGGGATACCGTACCCTCTGGAAGCGGAACTTTCCGCACTCCCTTGAGCAGGATTTGTATAGCCAGCTTAGAGCCATTTGTCCGGATATATTGCAAGGGTACAGTGATATAAGAGAAAAAAATCAAATGATCTTTGCTCCAAGTAGAGGTTCCTTTTTTCTCTTCCAATTTTCCTTCCGTCAATATACCATAGGAATTGTACTTTGGCAGTTCACCATCTGGTATATCTTTAAAATGATAGACACCCATTATCTCCAGATTCCTTGGTCTTTTATATATTGGATACTGTATTGTGGGTACAGCTACAGTGTCTCTTTCTCCTTTTGGATTGAAAAAAAACCACACACCTCCGGGCTGCCTGATTTTTTGCGCATACTCATCCTTATACAGCCTTATATAGAGATTTTCGCTGTCGTTGGATATTTTCCAGTAAAGCGCATTCTCCGGATCATATTGCATGCCTTCAGTAGGAGATGTTTGCGCTTTTATGGCCAGCGGTATCAGAAGGATCAAAAAAGTAAGGTGGAATAATTTCATGTGCTTAGAATATTTAAAGGCTGTTCATATATATTCTCATCTACAAGTCTCCTGCTCTCGGATAAGGACAATTCAAGGCAACATTAAAAGATGAGAAGGGCCATGAACAGGTATTGGTTCTTACATCCCATATCAATGGTGCAGGACATTGAATTGCATATGTATTTCCCTGATCACACCTATAAAACCATCTGCAATCCGAAAAATTGGGATAGAAGCCGTCATCAATTCCAACTTCACGACATATGTCCACGTTAATATCAATTGTCCAGCCACCTTGTGCCTTTGCCGGATTAAGATAACAAAGATTCATCAGAATCAGGGTTAACATAATAATTGTTGCTTTCATAATTTTAAAATTTAAGGTTAGTTATATTGTTAATTTACGATTCCGGTTATTGTAAACTCTTTCGGAGCCTCCATGGCATTCGAGAAAATAAATACTTTATGTTCGAATGCACCTTTGTTGTCCAGGTGGTATGTGGTTTCGATATTGGTTTCTTCACCCGGCGCAAGGTCTGTCTTTTTATCCCATTTTATACGCAGACAGTTGCAGGAGGGGGCTATATCTGTTAGTTGGAGTGTACTTTTTCCTGTATTTCGGATATGGATATCTACAATCCCTGATTCACCGCTTCTGCGTGTTCCAAAGTTTAGAGAATCCTTGCGCAGTGAGATTCTGGGGGCTATCGACATACTATTAGGATCTTCCAGAGTAGCAACCTCTTTCTTCAGCGTGCTGTACAGAAACTGATCGATATTATCATTATAGCTGTAGATCAGGTCATTCGCCCGGTTTCTGTCACCGGACAATTTATAAAGGAGGTATGTATTGAAAAAGTACGGATAGTTTGTACTGTTGGTTTTTAATGTATTTACTAGCTTTTCGTTTGGCTTTTTCTTCTGTTGCAATGCCATGTAGGCCGAAATGAGATTGTCCAGAAAATTCAGTTTGAAAGACTGGCTGTCCTCTCCGGCTATTGTATATGTATTCAAAAAAGGAGACTCTGCATCGAAATAATAGGTACTTCCGTTAAAAGCTTTCTGGAACCCCTCTTTGATGTTAGGGATATTAGCACCCTTAATATAGGCTGTTAATTTGTTTTCTGGTGTAAAGATTAAAGTTGTAGGGAATGAATAATCTCTTATCAATTGACTTATCCACTTGTTGCTTGGTTTGTTGACATCAACAGATCTGAAAATTACATTAGGAGGTAATCCGGACGTACGAGTTGTGATGTTTTTTATACTGAAGCATAACTGGCACTTAGGAACGGTTAATATTAATACTAAAAAATTTTTTGCTTTTGTGTTTTCAATAAGAAGTTGTTCTATTTTCTGGTTGTCGTCGAATTCATATTTTTTAACTTTATCGTCCTTGCTATTGAAGCATGCTGTAACAAACAATAAAATTGTAGGAATAAAAACAAATATGGCGACTCGGGCACTAAGCATTTGGGTAAATAATTTTCCCGAAAAATAAGTAAATTAATAATAAATTTCTCGCCAAGATTTAATTTTTTACATTGTTGTGATATTTGTTAATGCTGTGTAATTTTAGGTTTTATCAAATAAGTACATTATATTTTGACTAAGTATATATGCAAGCTATGCCTGCGAAAGTTAGAAATGTGGTCTGATTCTCTAAAAACACGTTGTTTATCCTATTTTGATCTTTATTTGAAGGGTATATCATTCGGTGTTCTGTTTAGATTACAGAATGCTTTAGCCGGAATATGAAACAGGTGTTTTTTTGTTTTTTGGTATAAAAATTTGTTACTTTACAGAAAGGTGTTTGTGTTCTGTGAATATAATTGTTTTGTGTCGGCATTTTAATAATCATTTTTAAAAAAATTTAAGAATGGGACTGACTGCAGATCAAAATTCCAGCACTGCCGGATAAAATGTTTCAAGTGTACTCTGAACTCGTGCGATAATCCTATTGGAGCATAGGTTTAATATTATGAGGTTACAGTTTTTTCTCGTTTGCATAAACCAAAGTCTTGTTAGAACAAGAAAAAATCAAATACATTCTGGAAGAACTGTTTTAGCTAACACCAAAAAGTAATTTATCATATTCAGAAATCTTTTGTAACGGCTTTATGAAACAACTGATTTTAATTTTTTTTATAAAAGTACTTTTTTTTATTACCGCGCATGCACAAATCGTGATTGATGGAAAATTTGATGACTGGAAAGGAGTGAAATTTCAGTATGACGAACGAAATAAACTCCACTACGCATTTCAGCGGGATAACGATTTTCTGTACATACGAATCCTGAAAGACTATAACGGTGGGAAAGTCATGTCGGGGGGAGGAGTACAGTTGTTTTTTGATAAAAAAGAAACAGATTCTACGTCATTTATAATTTCATATGCACACCTCACTTCGTGGCAAAAATTTGAACAGTTGACCTCAAATGTTTTGGAGTATTTGGAAATAGATAATTGTGGTCCTATCAGGAATCAGGTCTTGCCCAAGTACAATGACTATGGAATTCTGGTAGAATGTACCTATGAAGATAATATGCCAAAAGAGGGAATTATTCCTTATAATCCTAAAAATGATTTCAAAAGTGTGTTTGATAGTGAAATACAGATACCGCTGGAATTATTGGAAAAGAACTTTGGAAATAACATTTACTTCAAGATAAGATTACGCGGAGGAGACATCGCGTTAAAAGGAGAGTCGGATGTCATCAGAAGAAATCTGTTTAGTGTACAGCAACTAAATGAGGTTATAGAAACCCGTAAACTGTATGAAAGGATGTTTTATACTGAATTTACAAGAAACATAATGTTAAGCGACCTAAATTAAATTCAAGATGAAAAATACTCAATTTTTTTACAATTCTGGTTTCCTTTCATCCATATTCTTTCTATGTAAATAATGGAAAAAGATACTATTCTTAATCTCTGTTTTTTTGTTTTGACATTGTTTTGTGGTATTTATACTGCTGATGCGCAGACCAAAACAACGGCACTGCCTGTGAGAAATGTCTCCGGTCTGCTGCGGGACTCTCTGGATAAACCGATCGAAGGTGCTACTGTCAGTCTGGTCTCCGGCAAAGACAGCTTAATGACTGCAACCAATAAGTTTGGTTTTTATGGATTTAAAGAAGTGAAATCTGCAGAATTTCTTTTGAGTATCCGGGCAACAGGACATAAACCTTATAACCGAAAATATTTTAACAGTGATATAAAGCCACAGCTTAATATTCCTCCTATACGGCTGGGTATCAAAGAAGAGCAGCTGAAGGAAGTGACCATTTCCGGACTTCGGGGGCCTTTGCTAAAAGGGGATACTACAGAGTTTTGGGCCAAAGATTATATTGTACGGGACTATGCCCGGCTGGAAGATTTGTTGCGCAGGATGGAAGGCATCACTATTGATCCGGATGGCAGCGTATATTATAACGGACAACAGGTCGTAAAGGCTTTGTTCAATAATCAGACATATTTTAAAGGTTCTGTTCGTGAAATCATGAAAGAGTTACCCGCCGATATCGTAGAGCGTATTCAGATTATTGACCGGGACGAATCGGGACTGATGGGCAAAGGAATGAAGTCTGAACAAAGTGTTAAAGTGTTGAATGTCGTTACGAAAGCAGATAAATCGGCCGGAAAGATGTACGATATAAGTCTCGAAGGAGGAACGCAAGACCGTTATAAAGGACAAGCCGGACTCAGGACTATAGACGGAAAAGATCAGCGAAGTTACAAGCTGGGCTATTCACAACGACCGCTGGGTATCAAATCTGATGCTGTACCCGGATCCATTTCGGGAATGACAACAAACGTTACAATCCGGGAAAGCAGGCAAACAGAATCTTATGGTTGCGCAGCAAATACATTTGCCGGAATAAGTCAGAACCTGGCAATCGGTAAATTCAATCTGACACCCACCTACGACTTCAAACTGGATAATATCAAAAAAGGAACAGAACGCCGTAGTGAAACCTACTATGAACAAGGTAATATTGCTGTGGATAATCTGCAATCCCAAAAACAACGCAATCAGCATCACGAACTGGTAACGATGTTCGATATGAATAAGGGAAATGCTGGGTTGAATATGAGTGGCGCACTGAATTTAAGTTATACTGTCTTTGACAGAAACAGTGTGGAACGGGGGCTGCGATCCGGTCTTGTAAAGGGGCTCGAATTGCTGGAAAAAGACGAAAAGGGAAATGCGTTAAAGTATAATCTAAACGTAAGGAATGAATATCAGGCAACAAAAAAGCTAATCTTGCGGACGGGGCTTTACAGCTCCTTAAATACCGAAAGAAAGGATGAAACCAGTAAGAATGATATATACAATAATCCGTCAGACCTCACTCAGGCGGATAGCTCGGTATATCAAACACGTCCGCAAAACAATAGTAACTGGTCGACCAACCTGACCAACTCGCTGATCTGGAAAAAAAGTGATCTGATCAAATATCAGTTCAATCTGGGTGTGCAACATAAATATGCGTTACGAAATATTCGTTCCTATTTGATTGATGGTCAGGGTATAGAGGTCTATAATCCGGGATTGAGTAATTATCAGTCCGAAACCAATGTTGGAATCCCCATTGCTATCGAACCCGAGGTATCTTTTAAAAATGGTGTTTTTCTGTCTCCCTCACTGGGAGGGTCTTTTCAGTCACTTGCCGGAAAAATAACACAAAACGGACAGTCCATTAAACGCAGTGATTTTTTGTTTACACCACGTTTTACTGTAGGTTTCAGAAATAATAAAACAGGAAGTCTGAATATTGGTCTCAGCAGAAGCGTGTCACAGCCGGCGGTCACTATGCTCAATCCTACAGTATATTACCTGACTGCGTATGATGTGCAGGTCGGTAATCCAAAGCTGGAAAATACGATACGAAATGCCGCCGACATCAGGTACGAGATCTTCCTCCGCAAAATGAGATTAAGCATTTCCCTGTTGGGGATGTATGCCAAAAACGAAAAAATCATAACGTCAAATCGCACCGCGCGGATTATAGCGGACAAGAATATACTGATTACGGAAAGTAGCTATGTGAATATGGCCGGTGGAAACCAGATTCAGAGTCATCTGACGATAAGCAAGTTTTTAAATAAACTCAATTCTACGCTGAAGCTGACAGGGAATGTTATGCAAAGTGACAATCCGTATATGGCAAATGGTAAGGTAGAAGGACGCAGATCACTTAGCCAGACATATCATGTCTCTGTTTTATACAATCCTGTAAAATGGATAGATATAGCGCCGGAAATTAAGTACGAGGGTCTGCGGGATAAAAATACACTGATTGCTACTAATGGCAGCACGTACAGCAACAGTTTCTTCGCCAATATGAAATTGGGAGTTTATTTGCCTAAAGACTGGGCGGTAAATGTTGATCTTTCGCAGGCTGTATATAACACTACCAACCTGATGACGAACAAATCTCCTTTTGTAATCAATGCAAATATTGAGAAGAGGTTGTTCCCGAAGAAAAATGGAATATTGAGTTTTGTTATAATGGATGCCACGCGTGAAAATGCAGTTACAAACTATGTAAGCAGTAATCTGGGATATAATAATATGGTAACTAATACCAATAGCAGGTATTTTTTACTCCAGTTTTCTTATCGTCCGGAATTATTCGGTAAGAGTAGATACGATAAGGGAAAGGGTCGAAAGGGAGACGGTAGCTTTATTGAGTAAAGAGAGACTGTATGAGCCTGTATTTTACTATCTGATACTGAAATGCACTTACGGTTTTTTTATACATGCAAAATCTGAATGTTTTGGGATTATCATTATCTTTAAAACTATGAAGAGTGTGGCTATATTTTGTGCGTCAAGTCCGGGATTTGATGAAGTTTATATGAACAGTGCCTATTTCGCAGGGCAAAAATTAGCCGACGAAGGTCTACGTATTGTGTACGGAGGTGGTCATGTAGGGTTAATGGGTGCTGTGGCAAATGGCGCTTTGGCTCAGGGAGGTGAGGTGATCGGTGTGATTCCTCATTTTCTGAATAGCAAAGAGATCGGGCATAAAGGAGTGACTCAGCTGCATGTAGTGGAAAGCATGCATGAACGGAAGCAGATGATGAATGACCTTAGTGATGGCGTGATTACGCTGCCCGGAGGCTTTGGTACAATGGAAGAACTGTTCGAGATGATTACATGGGGACAGTTGGGGCTGCATTCCAAACCTATAGGACTGTTAAACGTTAATGGATTTTACGATCATCTTATCCTTTTTGTAAATCACATGGTAGAATCAGGATTGCTCTCTGCAGAAAACAGGGATATGTTATTGGTTAGTGATAATATCGAAGATCTGCTGGAAAAGATGAAAAACTATCAGGCTCCGCAACGACCGAAATGGCTGACGAAAGACGGGAATTAATTTTTTTCGTATCTTTAAGAATATAAGCTCTTTATATTATGAAAAACACAATTCTAAGTCTTTCC
This sequence comes from Sphingobacterium sp. UBA5789, assembly GCF_002418355.1. Lineage (NCBI taxonomy): Bacteria > Pseudomonadati > Bacteroidota > Sphingobacteriia > Sphingobacteriales > Sphingobacteriaceae > Sphingobacterium > Sphingobacterium sp. UBA5789. The sequence goes on from NZ_DIDX01000001.1 coordinate 208,272, forward strand.
CTTTCCTTTCTGTGCATTACAATGGCAGAGGCACAACATCAATTAAAAGAAATCTGGCGTACACAAGAAGAAATGCCTGTTCCGGAATCTGTTCTTGCAGTACCTGACAAACAATTGTATGTGTCATTAATTGACGGAGGAGGAATGGAAAGAGACGGAAAAGGAGGTGTTGCCCTATTAAATACAGATGGGACAGTAAAAGAGAAAGATTGGGCTACCGGAATGAATGCACCTAAAGGATTAGGATTGTATAAGAACAAACTTTATGTAGCGGATATAGACCATGTCGTAGTGGTGGATGCCAAAAGCGGTAAAGTGTTGGAGAAGATTGAAGTCCCCGATGCTACTTTTTTAAACGATATAGCAATTGACGCTAAAGGGACAGTATATGTTTCTGATACGCGTTTAGGAAAAGTGTTTAAACTGATTAACCACAAACCTGAGGTTTTTCTGGAGGATGCAGAAAGTGCGAACGGGCTTTTGGTGGTTGGGGATAACCTTTTGGTACTTGCCGGTCCGGAATTGTGGAGTGTACATGCACAAACGAAAGAAAAGCAGATTCTGGCAGAAGGATTTGAGCATGGCGGGGATGGAATAGAAGCTGTAGGTAACGGGGATTATATTGTTACCTGTTGGCCGGGTGTGGTGTATTATGTAAAGGCAGATGGAAATTTTGAGAAACTCTTAGATGTTGAAGGAGAGTTTAATACTGCCGATCTTGGTTATGATGCAAAGAAAAAAATCGTGTATATCCCTACTTTTAATGGCAATAGCGTGATTGCGTATCAATTACAATAATATTTTCCAGATTTTACGGAGCATATGGTTTGATTTTATAAGGAAGAATCTTGCTCATATTTGTTAACCGTCGACAGACTCTTGCATATAGTTGCAAGTTTATCTAAGTTTGTGAAACAAATTCTTGATCATGACTATTGAAGCGCTATACGATTTATATTTACAACATCCATATGTATCTACAGATACCCGTAATATTTTGCCGGGAAGTTTGTTTTTTGCGCTTAAAGGGTCTAATTTCAATGGAAACAGCTTTGCTGATCAAGCCTTACAAACCGGTGCGAGCTATGTGATTATTGATGAAGCACCATATGCTAAAGACGGACGTTATATTTTGGTAGATGATGTTTTGGAAAGCCTACAGCAGCTCGCTAATCATCATCGTAAAACATTGAGTATTCCTGTTATCGGTGTGACAGGAACAAATGGCAAGACGACCACGAAAGAACTGTTACATGCTACCTTGTCGCAGAAATTTAAGACGTATGCAACAAAGGGAAATCTTAATAACCATATCGGAGTTCCACTGACTTTATTATCTATTGATTCGAGCATACAAATTGCAGTAATAGAGATGGGTGCAAATCACCTCAAAGAAATTGCTTTCTTGTGTACTATTGCGGAACCAACACATGGTCTGATCTCAAATGTAGGAAAGGCACATCTGGAAGGATTTGGTTCATTTGAGGGGGTGAAGAAAACAAAAGGTGAATTGTATGACTATTTACAGAACCACAATGGTACGTTGTTTCTTCAGGCAGACAACCCGCATCTGAATGAAATGGCTGCCACACGTAAAATAAGTGAAGTAGTTACCTACGGATTTGCTGAAACCAACGATGTAATCGGGAAATTGCTAAAGGCGGATCCGCTCCTGCAGATTGAATGGAAGGAAAAGGATAAGTCTGATTCCTATACCGTCCACACACAATTGACAGGATCATATAACACAGAGAATTTTTTGGCAGCAATAGCTGTAGGATTATACTTTGGTGTCAGTGCTGAGCAAATTAATACCGGAATTGAGCGTTATGTCCCTAAAAATAACCGCTCACAGGTGACAAAGACAGAGCATAATACCATTATAGCTGATTATTATAATGCAAATGCAAGCAGTATGGCTGCGGCACTGGATAATATTGAAGTCATTGATGCTTCCCGCAAGGTGATCATATTGGGGGATATGTTTGAGATGGGGGATGAGTCTGATGCAGAACATGAAAAGGTGGTGCAACGGGCAAAATCTATCGGAGCTGACCGTTTGATTTTTGTCGGAAAGGCATTCAAAAAGCAAGCCTATCTTGAAGCGGAATTTTATGAAACCTCGGAAGAGGCTAAGCAAGCTTTGATTGACCGGCCGGTAATCAATAGTACAATTCTGTTAAAAGCTTCCAGAGGAATGGCATTTGAACATCTGATGGATGTATTATAAAACAAAAGCGGGCGGNNTTTTTTTTTTTTATTTTTTTATTATTTTTAAAAAAAAAAAAAAAAAAAAAAAATAAAAAAAAAAGGAAAAAGAAACGGGGCGGGCAGAAAAAAAAAAAAGCGGCCGAAAATATTTCCGGCCGCTTTTGTTTTATCCTGCCCGACGCATTTCATCATCATTTGCATTAGATCTATTTATTTCTCTTTTTTTACCTTTTTTGAAATTATAACGGACCGTCATGCTGACCTGTTGGCTATTGGAATATTTGTACCGTGTGCGGCGAATATCATTAACATATGCATCATACTGGAAAGCTCCGGATTTGAACAGATCATTGCCGTTGATAGAAATTTGCAGTGTATCTTTAACAGCCTGGTAGGTGATGCCTGCATGCTGTACAAATCTGGCTTTGGTTTCCAATACACTGGCATTGCTGGGCGAACTGTAAGATGAATTTAAAGTCAGCACCAGTTTGTTGTCTGGCAATACCTGAATCTGTTGGTATAGACCGGCAGTTACGTTAAAGCCGCTAGTATCATCAATCAATGCCAGGTCTGAACCTCTTTTATGTGCCTGAAAAGCTAACTCAGGAGACATTTTCCATTTTTTCCACAGATTGAAATCAGTACTTGCGTACAGACTGAGAATATCCTGATTCACAAAATTGTCCACTCTGCTTTCACGCTGTCCGGTTGTCGTATCGATTTTCATGTATTCCGCATAAATATCACGTGCAGAATAATAGCTTGCATAAAATGTCCACTTTTGTTTGAGTACATACATAAAGGTCAGATCATTACTGAAATACGGTTGCAGGGAAGGATTTCCGTGAGAATATTCGTATGCATTGGTATACCAGGCAAACGGATTGACCCATGAAAATTCAGGTCGCTGAATCTTTTTGCCATAAGACAGATTAAACGTATTGTTCTCATCTTTATTGAATGATGCACTGAAAGAGGGAAAGAATTTCGTGTAATTCCTTTTTGTGATCTGTTCATTCGTAATGCTGCTGCCTTCTGTTTGGGTAGCTTCCATACGAAGTCCTCCCTGCAATTCCCACTTGCCTATAGTTTTATTTCCCTGAAAATAAAGGGCCTGAATACGTTCCTTATACTTGAAATTGTCAAACTTATCTTCACTCGCATCCCAGTTATTATTTACAAACTCATAAAACGAAGTCTCATTCTGATTTTTGTTGAAGATAAGTTTGCCTCCTACGTTCAGATTTACAATTTTGTTAGGAAGATCCACGGCAAGATTAGCTGTCTGTACGGCCACATTCTGATTGTTTCCGGAAAAGAAGCGTTGCCTTTGTGTGTCGTTTCCCTCTTTGACGACCGAGTTGGTGAAATCCTGCTCTCTGTCAAACAAGGTAGATACCTGCGCATAATCAAATGTTAGTTTTCTGTTGCTCTTTCCGAATGTATGTACGTAATTCACATTATAGGAAAAGTTGCTGTAATCCTGAGGATTCGTTCCTGTAGTTCGTAGTGTCGAATCCAGTATCTTCTTGACATTGTATATAAAGGACTGATTATATTCTTCTCCTGTCGAAGGGCCTTTATAATAAGAAAAAGAAGCATTGATGGCATTGCTGGAATCCGGTACAAACTCGATTCCGGCAGTAGCGGACAGACTTTTTTGCTGGGTTGTCTGTTCATTTTTGTCCTGCCATAGTCCCGAAGTATAGAAAATGTCATTGGTGCCGTAAGTCCAGTTTTTTCCTTTATCTACTCCCACAGATCCCCAGGTCTGCCACTTTCCGGTTAACATATTAAAATTACCTCCTAATGAAGTGTTTGCATATTTGGACTTTGTCTGGGTTACATAGGTGGAGGCATTAATTCCCTTTTCTTTTAACTCTTTCAATACAATATTGATAACTCCTCCTCTGGCATCCGCATCATATTCTGCTCCCGGATTGTGTACTATCTCGAGCTTTTCGAGCATGTTAGCTGAAAGAGTGGCAAGATAAGAAGTCAGTTGTTCTCCGCTCATATGTATTTTTCTGCCGTTTATGCGAATTTCTGTTCCCGTTTTCCCAAGCAGATTGATCTGTTCTTCCTGTATCTGCACGGTAGGAGCAATCTTCATGATTTCCAGTACCGAACCCGTTTCAACTACACTGGGACTGAATTCTAATTTCCCGTTTCTGAAAACGACAGTTGGTTTGTACTTTCTGATCTCTACTTCAGCCAGCTCTTTAGATTTACCATCTTTTTCGACTGTAATCAGGCCCAGATCAAGTTGTTTTTCGACTGTTATTTCTTTTTGATAAAGAAGTTCTTGTAAAAAAGTAACTTTCAGCAAATAAGAACCCTTATCTGACGTAAGCTGGAATTCTCCATTTTCATCTGTGGCTCCTGCTGTGATCATTTTACCGGTACCTTTGCCTTGATACAACGTTACTACAGCCGAAGAAACAGGAGAATCACTGGAATTCCGGATTTTACCGGAAATATTAATCTGTGCAAATGTGTGTTGCGAAATGCCTATAGTTAAGGAGATTATTAACAATAACCGGTAGAGATTTTTCATAATTAATCGGTTCAAATATGTACAGTAAAAATAAGTTATTGTTAATTAGCATGATGTTAAATAAGGTTAACGAATGTTAAAATAAAAAGGAAATACTACAAAAAAAGCACATTGCGTTAATGCAATGTGCTTTTTTATATCTTGCTTTCCGGCAGAACTTAAGGCCTGATATCCAGATTTAGTTCTTTTTCTTTATTGATAAGATGTGCGATGCTTGTATCATTCAGGATCTGCAGCATAGCATTGCGGACGTCGATAAAAGTATCGCGTATACCACAGACATGTTCTTCTGTACATTCATCACAGGAACGATAGAAGTTAAGACTTACGCAGGGTAATAATGCAATAGGTCCATCTATAAGACGCATAACCTGTGAAAGAAAAACATCTTCCGGAGCTTTGTTAAGGCTGTATCCGCCACCAGCACCTTTTTTACTGTACAGGATACCAGCGTTTCGCATTTCTAATAAGATCTGTTCCAAAAACTTTTTCGGAATATTTTCTTCATCAGCTATTTTAACAATTTGCATCGGCTCCTTCCCGTAATTTCGTCCCAAAACCATCAAAGCCTTGATTGCGTATTTTGTTTTCTTAGAAAGCATAGTTTAACTCCATTGATAATCCACAAAAATAAGCAAATTAATTGCGATTTTCATATGATGGTTTTATTGACCTAATACCTCCAGTATCGGCTTACCAATATTGCCGTTCGGTTCAGTAATATGCAGTAAAGAAGAAATAGTCGGCGCAATATCTGTCATATTAACCACTCTGTTTGAAACACCCGGTTTGATGCCCCATCCCATAAATATCAACGGAATATGGGAATCATAAGGTGTCCATGTGCCGTGCGTGGTTCCTGTAGAGCGCGGAGATCCGTCATACCATTGCGGTTCCAGTACAATCTGGATAACTCCGCTTCTTTTCATGTTGTACCCGTTGATGATGCGCTCACGAATAGGTTGCGGAATCGCCATATTGTCTCCTTTTTCCACATCTACTACATAGGCTACTCCTTCTTCTTTTTTCAATACTTTGATAATCTCTTCTTTTACTTTATCGACATCCAGATTGGATTTTTCGATTAGCGGGTAATTCAGGTGAACCTGATAGTTCATCAGACTTTTAACCAGCTTGGTAACTCCGAATTTTGCATTCAATGCTTCATCCAGATCTTTCATTACCTGACGGGAAAAGAAATAACCTCCATTTCCTTTCATATCCATAAAATAGCGGGAGTTATAGGATGCACCATGATCTGCTGTCAGGAATAAAGTATAGTTACCCTGTCCTACTGTTTTATCCAGATAATTGAAAAACTCTTCCAGCTGTTGATCCAGACGCAGGTAAGTATCTTCAATTTCAATAGCAGATAAAGAATAGCGGTGACCTACATAATCTGTGGATGAAAGGCTTACACAAAGGAAATCCGTGTTTTTTGTCGGATTATTTCCCATTTTTTCATTCTCTATAGCTGCTTTTGCCAGATCCAGAGTCAACTGGTTGCCATATGGAGTTGTTTTGATCAGCTCATAACCTTCATCCTTCATCAGCTTGGAAGTAAGGTGAGGAAATGTTGGTTTATCCTCGCCTGCCCATTTTCCTTCGTATACATTGTCATCAGCAATACTGGAAGTATAGGTTGAAATATCATAAAGTGTATTCCAGTCTTGTTTCAGATATTTATCGGCTAGTTTCTTGTTGTTAAAATCCTGTACCCATTTTGGCAGTTGATCCATATAGAAATTACTGCTGATCCAGTTACCTGACTTGCTTTCAAACCAATAAGCTGCATTTGCAAAATGACCGGCAGGCAAAATTCCTCCTCTGTCTTTGAGAGCAATACCGATTACTTTTGACTTGAAATTAGAAGCCAGGCGCAATTGATCTGTCACCGTAGATGTTAACAGATTGCGTGGAGACTGTTTTCCTTCTTTTTCAGTAGTTCCTACACCTGTAACACTTGTATCTTGTGTACAGTACATAGATTCTCCGGTCTGTTCCATGATCCAGTCGTTTCCTGCTATACCGTGAATAGACGGTACACTTCCGGTGTAAACCGAACTGTGCCCGATAGCAGTATAAGTAGGGATATAATTAATATATGTATTCTGGCAGGTAAAGCCGTCATCTAACAGTCTTTTGAAACCTCCTTTACCGTAGCGGTCAGCAAAGCGGTAAAGATAATCCCAGCGCATCTGGTCTACCATTAACCCGACCACCAGTTTTGGGCGTTCAGGTTGATTTTGTGCCTGGGCAGTCAATCCCAGTATTCCGACAGTGGCTAATATTAGTACTTTTTTTAGCTTCATAGTAATATTAATTGTTGTTTAAATGATTCTTTAGGTATTGTCCTGTGTAAGATTCCTTGCATTTGGTGAGTTCATCCGGAGTTCCTTCAAAAACCAGTTGTCCGCCTTTATTTCCTCCTTCAGGACCAATGTCGATAACCCAGTCCGCAGATTTGATCATCTCCATATTGTGCTCGATCACCAGGATACTGTTTCCTAAAGCGATCAAAGCATCGAAAGATTTCAGTAATTTTTTGATATCATGAAAATGCAGACCTGTAGTCGGTTCGTCAAAAATAAAAAGGGTCTTTTTACTGTTGTTCCCTTTGATCAGGAAGGAGGCAAGTTTGATTCGCTGTGCTTCTCCTCCGGACAAGGTACTGGAAGACTGCCCCAGTTTTACATAGCCCAGACCTACATCCTGCAGAGGTTGTAGTTTGGAAATAATTTTAGCCTGATCCTTGAAAAATTCAAGGGCTTCATCTACGCTCAGGCTTAATATATCAGATACATTTTTGTCCTTAAACTGTACATCCAGGACATGTGGTTTGAATCGTTTGCCTCCGCATGCTTCACATGGCAACACAATATCCGCCATAAATTGCATTTCGATTTTTACTTCTCCCTCGCCCTGGCAGACATCACAGCGTCCGCCTTCCACGTTAAATGAAAATGCAGCAGGTTTTAAGCCTCCCGCTTTTGCAACCGGAAGATTGGCGTACAGGGCACGGATTTCATCCCAGGCTTTTACATACGTCACCGGATTAGATCGGGAGGACCGGCCTATCGGATTCTGATCGACCATTTCCACTTGCTCTATACTGTTAATATCGCCTTCAATAGCGTCGAAGATACCTGTTTGCTCTCCGGAATAATTACCTATCGCTTTTTGGAGAGCAGGAAATAAGATTCTTTTCACTAAAGAGGTTTTTCCCGAACCGGACACCCCGGAAACAACGGTAAATACATTGAGAGGGAAGGCAACATCTATGCCTTTGAGGTTATTTTCTCGAGCACCTTTAATTTTGATGCTATCATGCCATTTTCTTCTTTTGGCTGGAATATCAATTTGCTCAGTTCCACTCAGATACTGGCCTGTCAGACTCTTTTTATCCTTCAGGATCTGAGAGTAGGTACCTGCAAATACTAATTCTCCCCCGTTAATACCGGCTTCAGGACCGATATCAATAAGGTAGTCCGCAGCTTCCATCATTTCCTGTTCATGCTCCACTACGATCACCGTATTTCCAATGTCGCGTAGTGATTTCAGCACCCCGATAAGGCGTTGTGTATCACGGGGATGTAATCCTATAGAAGGTTCATCTAGAACGTAGATGGATCCCACTAATGAGCTTCCAAGTGACGTAGCCAGATTGATGCGTTGAGATTCTCCACCGGATAAAGAATTGGATAAGCGGTTAAGAGTCAGATAACTCAGTCCTACATCGCACAGAAACTGCAGTCTGTTATTGATCTCTGCCAATAACCGTTTTGCGACAATCTCTTCATTTTTTGTCAGTTTTATCTCCCGGAAAAAAGTGAGCGCCTGATCTAATGGTAACAGTACAATGTCGGTGATCGAACGATCAGCGACTTTGACATAGGTTGCATCTTTACGCAGACGAGACCCTTTACAATCCGGACAATCTGTTTTGCCCCGATAGCGGGATAGCATGACACGATACTGGATTTTGTAAGTTTGCTCTTCCAGTTCCTGAAAGAACTCATTCAATCCTCGGAAATAAGAGTTTCCTGTCCACAGCAATTCTTGCTGCTCAGGTGTCAGATCCCCATATGCACGGTGTATCGGAAAATCGAATTTGAGTGCAGATTTGATAAGAACCTGCAACCATTCTCCCATCTTTTCGCCGCGCCATGGTGCGATAGCACCATCATATACCGAGCGACTCTTATCAGGAATCACCAGATCCGGATCTATGCCTATGATTTTTCCGTAACCTTCGCAACGGCGACAGGCTCCATATGGATTATTGAAACTGAAAAAATTGGGAGTGGGTTCTTCAAATGTAATACCATCCAGCTCAAATCTATCAGAGAAAAAATGCTTAGCACCATCTATATCAACAGTACAGACTCCTTTTCCTTCGAAAAAAGCAGTTTGCACAGAATCTGCCAGACGACTGATGGTTTCTTCCTCCTGATCTAACCGGATGCGATCAATAACAATTTGTACCTCATCATCTTTGAAGGATTTGTTCGCCACATTTTTATCATCTATAAGCTGCTCTATCTTTTGCATCTTGTCCTGATACCACACGCGGACAAAGCCTTTTTGTAAGAGTAAAGAGAGCTCCTCCTTTAGTTTTCTGTTGTTCAGCGGGATTAAGGGAGCAAATATGGTAACTGTAGCCTCATCCTGTGCTTTCGAAATAAAGTCTACAACGCTTGATACCGTATCTTTAGTTACTTCCTTTCCTGAAACAGGAGAGAAAGTCTTGCCTATACGGGCAAAAAGGAGTTTAAGATAATCATAGATTTCTGTAGATGTTCCTACGGTAGATCTTGGATTGCTGGTAATGACACGCTGTTCAATAGCAATAGCCGGCGCTATACCTTTTATATAATCTACTTCAGGTTTATTCATCCGGCCCATAAACTGACGGGCATAGGAAGAAAGGCTTTCTACATAACGGCGTTGTCCCTCTGCATAGAGGGTGTCAAAGGCTAAAGAAGACTTTCCCGAACCGGACATTCCGGTAATAACTACAAGTTTGTTTTTCGGAAGACTGACATCAATGTTTTTGAGGTTATTGACTCGTGCTCCTTTTATAAGTATATGAGTTTTAGGGCTGTTTTTTTCAGAATCTTGCATGCAATGGTGACTTATCACGCTGTTTTTCAGTGAATTTTCGAAAGCAGCATGGCAAATTTAAGGAATTAAAATATCTTATGATACCCTGATCGACGGAAACTAATTAAACAACAATATCTTTACACTTCGGTTATAAGCACGTCTGTTACTCTTCTTCCGGGCTAACAGGCGCCTCAGCAGGTGCAAGATTTGCCAGGAGCTGGTTTACTTCTTCTTCTGTAGAAATCAGTTTGGTGCGACAGACTTTGATAAGGAGAGCTGCCCGTTTGATCTTTTCGGACAGTTCATCAATATTCGTGCTTCCTGAAGAGATATCATTGACAATTTGTTGCAGTTCGTTGAATGCATCTGTATAGCTGTAGTTAGTCTCCATATTGGTGGGTATTAATGGCATGTACTGTACTGGAAACTTCTCCATCCTGCACGCGTGTGCTGATGCTGTCTCCCGGTTTGACCTGTACCGTTGAAGTCAGTAATTGCCCGTTTATTTTTGTTATTGAAAATCCGCGTTGCAGCAGATGTACCGGATCAGCTAACTGCAGCAGCTTTTCTGTATTTTCTAGAAAAGAGAGTTGCTCCTTTACGTGTTGCTGAAATCCGGTTTTAAGATCTTTTTCCAGAATATGGATATTATTTTTAGCCATCTGGACCATATGTTGCGTAGTCCATCTGATATCTGTAGCAAAGACATTCAGTTTCTGAGCCTGTTGTTCAAATATCAGGCTGCTGTAATGGCGGATTGTTTCGGAGGCGCGATCCAGCGGGATAGCAAAATTATGAAATCTCTGCAGAAGAAAATCAGCTAATTCACTGGGGGTAATAGCATTTTTATAAGCCACCATTTCACTTACTGTGAGGTTCGTTGAATGTCCTATACCCGTAAGAACAGGCAATGGAAATATAGCTATAGCTCTTGCCAGCAGATAATTGTTATAGCTGGATAGTCCGACTTCTCCACCACCTCCCCGGATTATGGCAACTACATCATATTTATCCTGATGTTCTGCCACTATACCAAGCTGTTGAATAATGGAAGGAACAGATTTATCCCCTTGTAACAGGGCAGGATACAGAGTGCATTCGAATCGGTATCCCCAGGGGTTCTGGTGAATGATCTTGTAAAAATCGGATAATCCTTTACTTGTTTCTACAGAAATAATAGCTATACGCTTGGGAATTACAGGGAAAGGGAGAGACTTGTTCAGATCGTAGATGCCCTCTTCTTTAAGACGTTGTATGCTCTCCAGTTTTTCTTTTTCCAGTTCCCCCAGTGCGAAAGTCGGATCTATATCTACAATTTTAAGACTCAATCCATACATAGGATCGTAGGAGATGCTGGCCTGAAAAAGCATGGTGATACCTTCGCGAAGCGGCTCGCGTACCGTCTTCATAAAATTTATGTTGATCCGGTTGTAGTCCGCCTTCCAGAGGATAGAACGAATTTCTGCGACAATTTTACCATCTTTTTTTTCAACCAGTTCAGGATAACAATGTCCGGAATGCGTATAATGATTCAGCTTATTCATCTCCGCTTTAATCCAATACATACTCTTGTAACGATCCGCAATAGTCTTTTGAATACTTTTCGTTACTTCCAGTAAGGAGAAAATGGTTTTATTGTCGATAACCTCTGGCATTAAACAAACTTAGACAATCTTTCTTTGATAAAAAAGTGACGATTTTAGCAGATTGTATGTAATATTTTTACTGGATTGGAATAAAAAAGACAATTGAATGCATGTTTGTGCATTTTTGAAATTTAAATTTACAGCAAAAAAGAATTTATTCGTTACTTTTATCATCGTAAACCCTAAATTAAAGACGTATGAAAATCCATAAATGGGTAATCGCAGCAACTGTTTGTAGTTTTTTGGGAACACTTCCTCTGTATGGACAGTATAAATCTGCTGTCAAAAATGAGAGTGTGTTGCTCCTTAATCAAGAGGGAATAATTCCTCTTAAAAAGCTGGATGACTATAAAATTGTTATTGCCAGCCCTTCTTCAGATAAATTTGCGGATTTTATTGCTCAGGCCGAACGTTACACCGAATTTGAAACAAAGGGGCTGGAAAAACTGGATGAGAGTATTAAGTATGCGAATACGGTTATTATTCCACTACATGATGCGGATATCACGGATCAATTCGTCTACCAACTGGTGCAGGCCCGTAAAAATAATAAAAAGATCATCCTTGTGGTTTTCGGTAACGGAAGCGGATTGACGAAATTGAACAGCCTTACAATACCAATTCTGTTTAATACAAATACAGATAGTCAGACGCAGAAAAACGCGGCTATGACAATTTTTGGCGGGATCTCCAGTACCGCAAAACTGGATAAGACTTATAGTTTTTATTTTCAAAAGGGAGCCGGTTTCAATACGAATCAAACCAGACTTCAGTATACAGAGGGGCAGAACAGCTCTCTTAATCTAAATAAGCTCACAAAAAAAATAGATGAGATTGCCGCAGAAGCCATCAGCAAACAAGCGACTCCTGGTGCTGTAGTGATGATTATTAAGGATGGACAGGTCATTTTTGAAAAAGGTTACGGATATCACACTTATGACAAAAAGACGCCTACGACTATAGGTAATATTTTTGATCTAGCTTCCGTGAGCAAAATTGCAGGAACAACGCCTGTTATTATGCGTCTTACAGAACAACATGTGATCAATCTGGATAGTACCATAGGAGACTACCTGTATCAGGCACAGGCAACCAATAAAAAGAACATCTCCTTACGAAGTGTAATGTTGCATGAAGCAGGATTTACTCCCTTTATTCCATTTTACAGAAACCTGAAACCCGGAGATCTGGAACGTCGTTTTTCGGCAAGTCATCAGGTGAAAGTTGCAGATAGCTGTTATTTGCTGAACAATTACTACAGAGATGTGATGTGGCCTGAAATGCTAAATTCTCCGGTCAAGCCGGTCGGCAATTATGTATACAGTGATATCAGTATGTATGTCATGAAAGAAGTTGCTGAGCATCAGACGGGCGTACCTATGCAGGATTATGTACAGAAGAACTTTTATAAGCCTTTGGGTATGAAGACTGCAGGATATCTTCCAAGAGACCGTTTTGCAAAAGAAAATATTATTCCTACAGAGCATGACACTTCTTTTCGTAAAGTCCTTTTACAAGGTTATGTCCATGATCAGGGAGCTGCAATGGCCGGTGGAGTGGCGGGACATGCCGGGCTTTTTGCTACTGCAAATGACCTGGCCATATATGGTCAGTTACTTTTAAACAGAGGAGAGTATGGGGGAAACCGCTATTTTAAAGGAGAAACAGTGGATTTGTTTACCAGCAAACAATCCGCAACGAGCAGACGAGGACTTGGATTTGACCGTTGGGATCCGAATCCAAAAAATGAATATCCTTCTAAAGGTGCAAATAGCTCCGTATATGGACATACCGGATACACCGGTACATGTATCTGGATAGATCCGTCTAATCAGCTTATCTATATTTTCTTATCCAACAGAGTTCACCCGCAGGTTTCATCCAAATTGCTGGACCTGAATATCCGCAGCCGGATTCAGGATGCCATATATGAGACACTTGATGAAGTAAAGAAATAAAAGTAGGGTCTGTCAATCGTCGTAAAGCCGTATTCTAATGAAATATCCATGTCGTACAGGCTGCACAAACACCAATGAATATAGTTTGGATATTCCATATGACCATTGAAAATCAAATTATATACATGGAATAAAAGATACTCTTATGATTAAAATAGTCAAACAGTTAACTGTAGGAATTACACTTATGAGTACTTTCTCTTCTGTATTTGCCCAGGATTACAAACAGATTCATAAGGATCTGATTGTTGTGGATGGCCATAATGATGTGATCTATGAATCTATTTTCAAAAGCAAGGATATTGGTAAGCGGCTGAATACAGGCCATACAGATCTCCCCAGGCTTAAAGAAGGTGGGGTGGATGTACAGGTCTTTGCTGTATGGTCGGATGATAAGAAATGGAAAAAGGGTGCATTTAATCATGCAAACGACCAGATTGATGCGCTGGAGAAAATGATTTCGAAAAATTCGCAGCAGATCGAACTGGCCAAAAGCTCCAAAGATATAGATGCCATACTGAATAAAGGAAAGATTGCTGCGGTGATAGGTGTCGAAGGTGGCAACATGATTGAAAGCAAAATTGCGAATCTGGAAAAGCTATATGACAGGGGAGTCCGTTATCTTACATTGACGTGGAATTATAATCTTCCATGGGTTACAGCAGCAGCTATTGAGGTCAAAACAAGCTCTGATAAAGGTAAGGGACTGACAGCGCATGGAAAGGATATTATCAGAAGGATGAATGAACTGGGGATGATGGTAGATCTTTCTCATGGAGGTGAAAAGACTTTTTATGATGTTATCGCCACATCTACCAAACCGATTTTGGTATCTCATAGTAATGCCTATGCTTTGATGCCACATTATCGTAATCTGAAAGACGAACAACTGGAAGCCTTAAAGAAAAATGGCGGAGTAATCGGTGTAAATTTTTATTCGGGATTTTTGGATCCGACATATACAGAACGGGTCAAGAAACTTTACCGCAAGCATTTTGGAGATAAAGGGAACTATAAATTATCCCCGACCCGCCAATATGAAAAACTGCCAAAGAAATTACAGCATGAGGCTAATGCTCCGATGTCCAAATTGCTGGAACATATTAATTATCTGGTTAAGAAAGTCGGTGTAGACCACGTGGCCATAGGATCCGATTATGATGGAATCGAATCTCCTCCGCGTGAGCTGGAAGATGTAAGTACATTCCCCTTATTGACTAAAGCACTTCTGGAACAAGGGTATTCCAAAGAAGATGTAGGCAAAATAATGGGTGGGAATTTTCTACGCTTACTGCGCGAAAACGAAGTACATTAGAATTTCTGATCAATACTTCTGAAGTTTTTCTTCATAAATTCATTATATTCTTTCTCCTCGATATTCATCTTATCGTACCAGTTTTTCTTGAGGATCAGTGAGGTAATTCCTAAGATCAGTATACTGGTAAATAATGGAAAGCCTTGCTTGATTACGATATACATGGGTATGAGGGTCAGGCTGCATTGCCAGATAATGCCGATAACAATATTGAACATATCACGCTTGAAGTTTGTGTTTTCCTTAAGATCCGGATATTGTGCCATTGCTTTCTGGATGATAGGCTTCCAGAATCCCCAGGGACGTACTTTGATATAAAAATCTATCAATACTTTTTCTTCTGTAGGTTTGGATAGCAATGTGCCTGCTATACATCCGGTAACGGATACCAACAGGAGTACAGGAAAATAATAAAGAGGAAGTATATCCGGAAAAAACAGCGGTGCAATCATGGATGCGATGATACCTGAAAGCATGCCCCAGAAGAAACCGTTCCCATTGAAGCGCCACCAATGCCACTTCAGTACATTGGCTGCAATATATCCGCCATACAATGCGGATACGATCCATTGCAATACGGAATTGATATTGCTGACATACATACCAATAATGGTACTGATAATCACGACAAGAGCAGATACGATATAGCTCACTCTGATCTGTGTCACTGCTGAAGCTTTTTTGTGTATATATTTCAGGAATACATCATTGACCATATAGGCCTGTGCTGCGTTGACTGTAGAGGCGAATGTAGACATAAAAGCAGATAAAAGTCCGGCCAGTAAAAGACCCACCAGCCCTACGTGTGCAAATTCATTAATTGCTCTGGGTAAAATAGTTTCAAAATCTATACTATTTCCCATATTGTTAAAGTCTTCGCTGAAAAAGACAAGTGCAAGAACTGTGAAGCCCATAATCATAAGGTATCTTGGTATCAACAGAATGACAGATACAGAACCACTCATGAGCGCTGCCTCTTTTGGGCTTTTGCAGGCTAATATCTTTTGCATATCATAATTGGCTGCCGGACCTGCCATGCTCATAAAAATTCCTTTGAAAAGCATCATCATCACAAATATGGTAAACAGACTATACTGATCTTCATTGATTTTGTCCATAATGGAGGGGATGAGATTACTCCAGTCGAGGTCCAGTGTCCAGCCAAAAGACGGAGAATCCCAGCCTGCAGGAGTGTGAGCTGCCAGCATTTCAGGGCTTACTTTATTCATCGCGATAACAGCGATCACAATTCCGGATACGGTCATGATACTGAACTGTACAACATCAGCCCAGACAATACTGTGCATACCGCCTAGCATCACATAGAAAGTTGCAATACCGGTGAAAAAAATTCCGTACACCTGTGCGACGGATGCTGTTTCAAGATGAAGCGGAATATATTGGGAGACAAATTCCCAGGGAAAGAATACTTCCATAAACTTGCCGATCCCGATAAATCCATAACTTAAAAATCCCAGTACACCCATCAGGGCATAGAGGATCACGATAGTATGCGAGAGATTGGCTCCCCGTCCATAACCAAACCGTGTACGTATCCATTCTGCTCCTGTAAGTACATTGGAGCGCCGCAACCATATCGAGAGATAGATCATAAGGAAAACCTGATTAAATACAGGCCACAGCCACGGAATCCACAGACTCTTGAATCCATACACAAAAGCAAGGTAAACCATCCACATGGTGCCTGAAATATCAAACATTCCGGAAGCATCGGAGAGACCCAGTAAATAGAAGGGAAGAGATTTGCCGCCCAGAAAATAAGAGTCAAGATTTTTAGATGCTTTCTTTTTCAGCAATAAGCCGATGACAATCATTGTAATGAGGTATACAACAATAATAAGAATGTCTATAAACTGGAGTTTCATTGGAAATCTGCTATCCTTTTGTATGTATCAACCGGAATATAATTGTTTAAGGAGCGGCTAAAGGTACATTTTTTCTCTTTCTTTACAAGTGTAATATAGTAGTCACCGGTTAGTCTCCAGAAATTTTTCCTGAAAGCCGACTAATATGTAATAGGTTAATATATAAAATATACATTGTCTTTGTTCTGTCCCATTCTTGTTAGTGGATAGAACGTAAATAACAGCATGAATACACTCACCTTTTTATTCATGCTTTTGGTTGTATATATTGTTTCTGTCAATGAGCTCATTAATTTTTTTTAAAGATTCTATGGTTCTTAAACCGTCTTGCGGCGTGTGAAGACAATAATCCAGTAATTGATCTATCGAAGAAACGGCTACGTGCATGCGGGTATCACTGGATGCGTAATAAATATAAACGGTTCCGTTTTCATCGGCAATCCAGCCATTGGAAAACAGTACATTGGATACGTCACCAATCCGCTCATCCTGTTCCGGAGCCATGAAATAGCCTGCCGGCTCGGCAATCAGTACATCCGGATTGATCAGATCAGTCAGGTACAGATAGAGTACATATCGTAGCCCGGCTGCGGTATGTCGTACACCATGTGCCAGGTGCAGCCAGCCTTCAGCAGTCTTCAGCGGAGAAGGACCTTCTCCGTTTTTAACCTCTTTAATGGTATGATAATGACGCTTATTAATGATTATCTCGTTTTGAATTACGGCGTGGCGGATATCATCTGTGAGTGCCCAACCAATTCCGCCTCCGTTTCTGGCCAGAATAAAATCATCCTGAGGGCGTGTATACAGGGCATATTTGCCATTTACGAATTCAGGATGTAAGACGACATTACGTTGCTGGCTGTCAGACTTGATATTGGAAAGTCTTTCCCAATGTGTAAAATCTTTTGTCCGGATAATGCCTGCTGAAGCGATAGCAGATGACAAATCTCCCGGAGAAGCTTTCGGATCATGTCTTTCACTACAAAAAACGCCATAAATCCACCCGTCTTCATGGGCTGTCAGGCGTATATCATAAACATTTGTCTCCTGTTCATCATTATCAGGAAAAGATAAGGGGCGCTCCCAGAATCGAAAATTATCAATCCCATTGGGACTTTCGGCTATAGCGAAGAAGGATTTTCTGTCGACCCCTTCTACACGAACAAGGAGAAGATAGCTGCCCTTCCATTTGATTGCTCCTGCATTTAATGTAGAATTGACCGGGATTCGTTCTAAAAAATGTGGATTTGTTTCGGGATTAAGGTCATATCTCCAGTTTAACGGAATATGATGTTTGCTGATAACCGGATATTTATAGCGATTTATAATCCCATTGAAATCCGATTGAGGCATATTGGTTCTCGTCAGTAACTCTTCGTGTCTGTCAAAAAGTAATGTTTTTCGCTGGTTAAAAAAGTGTCCCCTCATGTTGTTCTGCTGGCTCATGTTTGATCAATAGGTTATAGGTTGTCCGAGTATAGGGGAAGGCGTGTTACCCTGTGAAAAGCGGTGTAGCTAGGGGAGCTGATCTCCAGTTCATAAATGACTTCCTTGGTTTTGCCATCGATTTCGATGATATGGCCCCCGTAGCCTTTGTTGGTTACCGTTCCCATGCCGGGACAGAATAATATATTTCCGGTTTGGGGTAGGTATTGTACTCCTGAAAGAGCCTGTGAAAAGGTTCTTCTTCCTCTGTTTTGTCCATATGCCCACACTTGTTGTACAGTTTTTTTGCCTTCATCGACCGCATATTCTACTACACGGCTGTAGCTTTGGTCCGAGCTTAGGTCATTGGGTTTAAAATGGCGATTGTAGCCATTATCAAAAACAAGGATATTGCCGTTTGGCATTACTACAGGGGTATGTGGCCCCCATGGCCAGTCAAAATCAGGATGAGCGACTTCTCCGGAGATGATCCTGAAATCTGTAATCGGCTGTCCCTGCTTATCAACAGGCTGTAAGAGATAAGACTGATAGTTTGCTCCCCATCCTTTGTGTGGTGAAATAATCCATTTCAGTTTATGGGATGGATTAAAGCTGGTAATCCCCTGATAACGTAAGGTCGCAAGAAGATCATTACCCCGCTCCGTAATAGAGTTGTTATGTGCCCAGTTGGAGGGAGTCTGTGCGAATTGCTGAGGAGTATTTTCATCCCCTTTGTCATAGCGCGAACTGTCCAGCATACTGGCTAGATCCCATTCATTTACCAGGCTTCCTGAGCCTGGATTAAGTTCAATAATATGATCGTTTATTCTGGGTTTACCATTATTCAGATGCGCACTTGATTTTGTTACTGTGATCAGGAAGTTGCCGTTTTTGGCCTCTGATACTTCATGATGGAAAGTGTATCCTAATTTCTTGAGATCCCACTGCCGGACAAGTTTTCCGAACATATCCAGTTCAACAATTCGGTTTTGATACATATCTCCTGACAGAAAATTCCCGTTTTTAAGTCTCTTCAGACCAATAGAGGCACCTAAAGACTGCAGATCCGGAGACTTTTTGAGCAACAATATCCATCGGATCTCTCCATCGGCATCCAACATATAGGGACAGGAAGTGTCCAGTTCGCTCTCTCCCGGATAACTTACCAGATTCAATCCGGGTTCCATTCGGGCTCTTTGAGCAGTGATGATTTCAAAAGCGGGGAAAGAACTTATATCAAGAGGTTTTGTTTGGATCGATATAGAAGTACGGCCACGTTCAAGACCATCTTTGTCCGTGAATACAAGTTCTACTTTATTATTAAAATTGGCATACAGTCCGAATACCGGTACTTGCTGTCTTGGAGTTTGTGCCTGCAGTAAGTGTGTAATTGTACCTTGTTCTCCGGATTTGCCTTTCACGATGACTTTGATCCTGCCTGCTGCCGGTAATAGTACATCTACCATAGCAGCGAGCGGATTATATCCTGAAGGGTCTAAAACGATATCCTTTACAATGAAGTCAAGCTTATCTCCTTTTGAGGGGATAGCGATGGACTGGTGATCCGTAAATGTGATTTGTGTAGACCATAGTTCAGGACTTTCTTTGATATCTCTGACATTAGATACAGGCACACTGATCTCTCCTGTCTCAAAATGAAAAACATAATATTCAGCACCCTTTGTATATTTTTGGAGAAGAACTCCTTTATCAATCATGGCTTGAAGAGCTGCACGAAAGGGAAGGTCGGCACTTGTTGCTTCGACCTTGTCATCCTTACAACGTACGCAAAGCAAAAGGATAAGGAACAATACCAGTGTATGGAATCCCCTCCTAAAAAATTGTCCAGGCATAATGTTTTGTGATAAAAGACAGGGAACATTTTGCTGCCCCCTGTATGGTTTTATGAATTGCATTAGTAGTTCTTATCTCCAAAGCGGATGTTGCTGGATCGCAGTATTTGTATTCATCTCTCCCTGTGGTATTGGCAGATAATAATGCCTGGCCTGAAAATTCTCTGCACCTTGTTTTTTGTTGGTAACGAGGATCTGTTTCATCTGTTCGTAAGAATACCACCGTTTCAGATCAAAAAAACGGTGACCTTCGAAGAAGAATTCCAGTTCGTTCTGATGGATCATTTCATTCCATAATTCATCAGCATTAGCCCAGGTTTTTGATGCCAGTCCGGCACGGCTTCGGATACGTGTAAGATCCGCTGCAGCATCGCCAAGTTTACCCGTTTTGATACAAGCTTCAGCATGTAACAGCAGCACCTCAGCAAAGCGCATTACACGAAGGTTATTATTTTGATTTTGTTGATTGTACATGCTGTTTGCGTCGGCTTCATTTTTATAAAAGTTGGTAAACTTTTTAATTAAGAACCGGCCTTTTACAGCATTTATAGTTGGAAAATCGGGTTCTCCGCGAAGGCGTTTGGTTGCAGAAGCTTCCCATATTTTGTCAAATGACATATTCCCAAACCATGCACCATCCTGAACAGTCGACTCAAAGTCCGAATGCTTCCAGAAAAGGCTGGTATACATCCGTTTGTCAAATCGGGAGCTTGATCCTGCAGGCCGCTCTTCTGCCGTGAAGCTTTTAACAATGGAGGCTGTTGGCATCCACTTAAACCATCCTCCGGTTCCCTGCGGGCCTACAAAATTGGCAATCACAAAGCCCTGCGTACTGGTAGATTCTTCAGATCCCCAGGAACCACTGCCGAAGCTACCGTCATAGATAAGTTCAAATATGGATTCTTTGTTCAGTTCCTTATATTCTGTAAAATTGTCTTCAAAGTTTTCAACCAGATCGTAGCTATACGGAGCTTTCATAATGGTTGCCAGCTCCGTTTCCGCTTCCGGATAACGCTTCATAAAAAGATAAGCCTTTCCCAGGTAAGCAATGGCCGCGCCTTTCGTCACACGTCCTGCTTCTGCAGCCGGTCTTGTGACAGGCAGATATTCTTTTGCGGTCTTGAAATCTTCTGTAACCTGTTTCCAGACTTCTTCCTCCGGAGAAGATTTTTTCATAATCTCATCAGAACTCTCACCTGCAGGGAGCAAGCGTATCGGAACATCCCCAAAGTTGCTGGCGAGTAGAAAATAAGCATAGCCTCTCAGGAAGCTGGCTTCTGCATACAGCTCATTTATCTTATTTTCACTCATGGGAACATTCCGGATATTTTTGAGGACGACGTTTGCTCTGTTGATACAATTGTATAATCTTCCGAAATCGCTCTCTGCGGTATTTGCTGTATTGGTATAGGTCGCCGGTTCCCAGTTTAGAATTTCTTCGCCCAGGATGAACCAGACATCATCGGCCCTGTTCATGGTATGCCATCCTGTATATCCGCCAAAATATCCGTACATCTGTCCCCGTATTGGCGAATAAACAGTTGCCAAAGCAGCCTGAGCATTGGCTTCAGAAGTCCAGAATGTTTCTTCCACAGCCTGGTTTGGATTGACCAGGTCTAAAAAGTCTGATTTACAGCTGGATAGAGATAGTGTGACTATCGCAGCAAATGATATATTTTTTAATATAGTGGTTTTCATGTTTTACTTTTTAAATGTTAGAAATTCGCTTGCAGACCCATCATAATTGTTCTGGCCAATGGGAATCGTCCATGGTCTGTGCCTCTGGACATTGTGCTTGAGCCACCTCCGTTCTGATCGTCATTTTGTCCAAGGTCAGGTGTATATCCTTTGTATTTGGTCGATGTGAAAAGATTGTCTGCTGCAGCGAAGAGACGGAGATTTTTGAACTTTGCTTTGTTTACCCACTGTGTATGGAAAGTATATCCGATTTCCAGTGTTTTGAGTCTGAAGAAAGAACCGCTTTCTAACCAACGGTCACTGACTCTCCGGCTGTTTTTATTTTTATCCTCCTGTGTAAAACGTGGGACATCTGTATCTCTGTTCTGTTCTGTCCATGCATTTTCTACATTAGAACCGAAGTTGGTAAATTCATTCATGGACTCCATACGTGCGCGGGTATAGTTGTATATTTTATTTCCCGCCATACCGTCGAAAAATATGCCCAGATCAATTCCTTTAAAGGAAACGTTTCCTCTGATCCCATAGTTGAAATCCGGAAACGGACTTCCTGCATATTGCCGGTCATCATCCGTGATTTTGCCGTCTCCGTTGAAATCTACAAAACGGATATCTCCCGGTTTTGCATCCGGCTGAATAAGCTGACCATTCTGAGTGGTATGCGCCTTTACTTCTTCTTCAGATTGAAACAGTCCATTGGTCTTAATCAGATAGAAAGCCCCGATAGGATCACCGACCTTTGCCCAGGTGATTGTGCCTTCTCCCTGAGGATTATATCCCCCAAATTCCTGAGTAGAGCCAACCGTTACAGCCTTGACTTTGTTTTTTACAGTTGATGCATTTACAGCAATGTTATAGTGAACTTCACCAACGTTATTTTTATGATTTAACAGGAGTTCAAAACCTTTATTCTGGATTACTCCTGCATTCATCGTAGGGCTTCCGTTCATTCCCGCAGAACTTGGCATAGCGATGCTCAGCAACACATCATTCGTCTCCTGGACATAATAATCTGCATTTAAACCAAACTTGCCATTCAGAATGCTTACATCCAATCCCACATTACTCGTTTTGGTTTCTTCCCATGTCAGGTTTTTTGGAGAAACCCATGCAACTCCGGTGTTGCTACCCATCCACCATGTTCCTCCCTGAATGTAATTGATTCCGCTAGAACTGATATTCTGTGTCGCATAATTTCCGATTTCCTGATTGCCAAGAATCCCGTAGCTGGCCCGAAGTTTTAATTCACTGATTTTGTTTTTAGCCTGAGCAAAGAAGTTTTCATTCATGATATTCCAACCGACGGATACCGACGGGAATACGCCGTACCTGTGGCCATCTGCAAATCTGGAGGAGCCGTCTCTTCGTACAGAAGCTGTCAACATATAGCGGGAATCATAACTATACATTGCACGGGCAAACTGGGAAAGCAACGCATATTCCTGTAGCTGACCAGATGTTGTCTGTTGCGTTGTGGAGCCTGCGCCTATAGAATTTGTTCCGAATGGGATATCACTACGACCGGCACCAAATCCGCGATTCGAATTTTTCTGAGAAGAATATCCCAATAGTGCGGATATGGTATGCTTTTCAAAAGTATTGTCGTAGTGTAACGTATGTTCCAGCAACCATTGGTTTTCAAAAAATGCCGATTCATTTAGTTTAGATTGTACTGCTCCGGATCCGAAATCATAAGGAGCATTATAGGCATAGTTGCGTCCATTGTCTTTGTTATAACCGAAGTTGAGTTTATATTTCAGTCCTTTCAGCCACAGATCGACCTCTGCATAGGCATTGAATAGTATTTCTGTGCTATGTACTTCGTTATCAAACAGGCGGGAAGCGCCTACGGGATTGTCCATGTTTTTCATCCACGGAGAAATGCCTGCATATCCGCCCAGCTGGTCTGCATCATAAACAGGCATCAGAGGATTCTGACGCAGAGCATCTGTAATCGTTAATCTGTTGATATCTTTATTAGATGTTTTCAATAATAAGGTATTGCCTAATCTGAAATTGTCATTGAAAAAAGAAAAGGTGTTTTTAGACCGGATATTGAACGCATCATAACCTGAATTGATCAGAATCCCTTCTTGATTGATATATCCGGCAGATAAGCTATACGTGGCCTGTTGGGACCCGCCTGTTATACCAACATTAGCTTTGGTTACAGGAGCAGTTCTGTATACTTCATTCTGCCAATTGGTTCCCGTACCCTGATAGTCTACCGCTTCCTGAGGGAGATAGCCTGATTGTTTCATGATATTCTTCCACTGTTGCGCATCCAGCACATCCAGTTTTTTGGTAATCTGCTGTACTCCTGAATAGAAATTTACATTGATGGTAGGGGCCATCTCCTTTTTCCCGCTTTTGGTGGTAATGAGTACCACACCATTTGCGGCTCTTGAACCATAGATGGCTGCTGCGGACGCATCTTTGAGGACCTCCAGGGAAGCAATATCGGCAGGGTCTACCATATTGATATCTCCGTATACACCATCAATGACATACAATGGCGTATTTGCCCCTAAGGAACTAAGTCCACGGACATTGATACTCATGCCTGAGCCGGGCTGGCCTCCTGTATTCGATACCGTAACTCCGGCAATTCTGCCCTGCAAAGCTCCGCTGGCACTTTTTGCAACATCAGCCTGCAGATCTTTGCCTGTCACGGAAGCGACAGCACCTGTCAGGTCACGTCTTTTGACGGTTCCGTATCCGACCACAACGACTTCATCCAACTGATTGTCGTCATCTAATGTAATCTGTAGAAAAGATGCATCTGAAATTGTATGCTCAGATTTTTGCATTCCTACATATGAAAACTGGAGTATTTTACCCTGAGCGATACTGATCGTAAAATTCCCGTCAATATCTGTTTTTGTTCCTTCAGAACTACCCTTTACGGCGACTGTAGCTCCGATTACTGGTTTGTTTTCCTTGTCTCTGACTGTTCCTTTGACAGTGATAGCCTGTTGCGCCCAAGCATATAGACTACAGACTCCAAGCAGGAGTATTAAAATAATTCTTCTCATACGGTTTATAATTTTCTGGGTTGATGGTTGTATCTTCCTGAACGAGCGTTGGATTCACTGATGTCTGATGTATATCATTAGTTTATCCGGATTGTTTTTGGAATTTGTCCGGAGCTAAACTACAGGAAAACATATTCCGTAAATTGAACTCTTGCTTCAATCGGATTGAACTTTTTAATCTTTATTTGGGGCGGATATACTAAAAGAGGAGTAGGAAGATCTTCTCTGTCAAGAAAATTAGTTTTTATTTCTGGAGATTTTTATTGTACTCAAAAGATCTTAATTTATCTTAATTAGCTGTTAAATAGGTTTTTACAGGTTGTTTTATCTGTTTGCAGTTGTACAATTAACTCAATTTTATTGAACTATTCACTCTTAAGGGAAGAGCAGGGAAAGGAATGGAAAAATATAGTGAACGTCTGACACCATTTAAATAATCAACTGTTGATTTTTACTGTTGTCTCTAAACTCGGCAGGTGTAATTCCTTTTGCTTTTTTAAAGACCCTGTAGAAATACGAAATACTGTTAAAACCACAAAGGCTGACCACCTCGGATATAGGGGTCGCATCTTTAAGTTTTCGCATAGCCATATTTATTCTGAAATCCAGCAGGTAATCTGTAAAATTCATTGCTGTATTGCATTTGATAAAACGTGCAAAAGTGGATCTGCTCATGTTTAATGCATCTGCAGCCTCAGGAAGCCGGATTACTTCTGCAATATTAGTAGATACATAGTTTTGAAGTTTGTGTAGTAAAATCTCATTCTTTGTCATTTCTATGGTAGTTTCACTGGAGAGTTCCCGAAGGTCGTCTCCTTTTGACAATTCATAGAGAAGAATAAACAACTTCATAACGGCATAAAATCCATCCTTTTCCATTGTTATGATCCGCAGTAACGGGAGTACTTTTTCTATGGTGGCGGCACCAAAATGAACTCCTTTTGACGCACGGGAAAACAACTGCTGAATGCTCTGAAATTGTTTTTTATCCAGACATTGTTCGATTAATGAGGGATGAAACTGGATGGTAATTTCATGGATATTGGTGGATGTACAATCTCCGTCTTTCCAGGCATGTTTGAGTTCCGGATTGGCAATTAATACCAGATCTTTCTCTCCGATATTCTCTACAGAGTCTCCAATAATACGCAACGCTCCGGATGCTCCTTCCACATAATTGATCTCATATTCAGGGTGGATATGTACTGGAAATGTGAACGAGGATTTTCTGCGGTCAAATACGACAAAACAATCTTGCTCAGACAATGGCGATTTTTCTCTATAAATATCGGAAAGCATAACCTCAGTATTATTTGGTTGATCAATTCCAAATCTAATGATTTTGGTTTTTGTTTTGATTGTTTTTTTACTGATCAGGATTTAGGAAGGATACGGGCATATGCTCAACTTATCAACGTTTGAAATAATTTTGAACACCTTGCATGTACATGTTCTTTAATTTTAAATGGATAAGCTTTGTTTTTGCCACATCGATCGGTATATGCTATCTTTTGTGAGGAGTTGATGGTGGCTTCCTTCTTCCATTAATTTGCCCTCTTTGAGCACCATTATGCTGTCTGCATGGGCAACCGTACTGAGGCGGTGTGCGATAACAATCATCGTCTTACCCTGCGCTTTGAACTGTGCCAGCGTTTGTTGAATCAGAAGTTCCGACTCGGTGTCCAGCGAGGATGTGGCTTCATCCAAAATAAGGATTTCCGGATCTTTATAGAGGGCCCTTGCTATAGCGATTCGTTGTTTTTGGCCACCGGATAATACGGTCCCGTTTTCACCCAGATGCGTTTCAAAGCCCTCAGGTAATTTTTCAATAAAAGGCCGGATACCTAATGCTGTCGTAATCTCAAGAATACGACTAAAGTCAGGAGAGTCTTCTCCAAGAGCAATATTTTCAATAACATTTCCCGAAAAGAGGTCTACCTGCTGTGGAACGACGGAAATAAGGTTTCGAAGGGAGTGCTTACTGATGTTTCTGATGTTGGTGGAGCCAATGGATATTTTTCCGCTATTGGTCGGATAGATATGCTGGATCAGTGCTGCCAGCGTTGTTTTGCCGGAACCGCTCTCTCCAACAACAGCTGTTGTCTGTCCCTTTTTGAATGTGCAGGAAAAATCCTTGAAAACACGGGCACGTGATCCATAGCTAAAAGATACATCTTCCAGTTTAATATCTCCTGTCGAATCCCGGGACAAATCAGTTTTCCCTGTTAATTCTTCCCGCTCCAGATCCATGATTTCGAATAATCTGTCTGCTGCAATGAGGGCGTTTTGTATAGCTTTGTTTGTGCCGATAAGTTGCGATACGGGACCGGTAAAGTAGCCAATCAATGCATAGAACGATAATAATTCTCCGGCCGTGATGGAGCGGTCTATTACATATCCAGCTCCTGCCCATAAGAGTATAATGGTAAATAATTTCGACAAAAAATCTGAAGCATTTGTAGAAAACAGGGTATTCATTACTGAAGTATAGATGGTGCCGAGCAACTTACTGAAACTGTTGTCGGTTTTCTTATTGGCATAATTCTCTACTCCGAACTGTTTGATGGTGCTGATAGCATGTAAGGATTCAACCAGATGGGATTCCAGATCGGCTGCTTCTTCCATCATTCTTCGCTCCACCATCTTATTTAGTTTATTGGAAACCCAGTAGATAAAGATATACAGAGGAATAACCAACATGACAATAAGGGCCAGCTTCCAGTAATAAATAAACATCAGTGTAAACGAAAAGACGATAATAAATACGTTCACAATGATCTGAATGGATACATCGTTGATAAAGGTTCTTATTTTGACAGCATCATTCACCCGTGAAATAATTTCACCGACTTTCATGGTATCAAAAAAACGCTGAGGCAACTGCAGTAAATGTTTATAATATCCCAGAATCAGATACCGATCTATGCGTTGTCCGGTCTTTAGTACCATAATGCTTTTCATCGAGCCTATAAAAAGTTGAAATACCAGAATTACAATCATGATTACGGAGAGCAGATTGAGTAAACGGAGGTTTCCGTCAACAAGCACCTCATCCGTTATTTTCTGTATATAAATGGACATGGAAAGACCAAGTATAGTATATAACAGTGCGCCCAGCAGCGCCGGTATGATCATGGTCTTATGTGGTTTGATCAGATTCCAGAATCGGGTATAATTACTGATCTTCTCCTTCTTTTGCCGGAAAAACTCATTAGGTTCCATCAGGATAAGAACTCCTGTCCATAGTTCTGTAAATTCCTGAATGCTGAATTGCTCCATTTTTCCATGAGCAGGATTCATGACAGAGACCTTGTCTTTACTCACTTCATAAATGACAACATAATGATGCAGTTTGTTTTTTAGAATAAGATGCGCAATAGCAGGAAGGGGTATCCTGGAAAGAGACTGCACTGTTGCTTTAACCCCTTTGGCGTGGAAACCCATGGTCTGTAGTCCCTGTATCATGCCCAGAACATTGGTACCCTGACTATCGGTGTAACAGATCTGCCTGATCCTGGCTAAAGGAAGTTCCAATCCAAAATGAGCCCCTGCAGATGCCAGACATGCTGCTCCGCAGTCTTTGATATCGTGTTGTTTTACAAGGCAGTTTTTTTTCATGGGTGATTCTATAGCAGATATGGGATAATGGGTCTAAGCTTTATGTGCGGACTGTGTCAGATAATTGCAGAAGAAATAAGCAGGACTGTATCATACCTCTTCATTTTTTCGTTGTACTGCTGAATCCGTATATCAGCAATTAACTCCTTATCTACCGGAGAGTGTATAGTGGAATCTTTATTTGCAGGGAGAGGGATTTCTTCTGCAGATACTGATGCCGGAATGTAGAGAAACGGTATCATAAATATGAAAAGTAAAAATATAATCACAGCAGGTATTTAATGTTCTTTTTGGGAAAAATCACAAGTGTCAGGTTTGTAGGTCAATATACGAAAAGAAAATTTTTGTTCAATTGACCGTGATTATATTATAAAAAAAACAATACATTCGTTTACACATTCTACATATGCCGGCAATATTTGATATATTACCTACTCCTGCAGAGTCACCATGGTCATATACTTTGGTACCTGTTATTATTATCTGCAGCATTATCGGATTTTACTATAAACCGTTTTTTTATAAACTGCTCCTGCACCCGTATGAAATATGCCGGGGCAAAAGGTGGCATACCTTATTTACCTCGGCATTGATTCACAGAAGCTGGATACATCTTCTGGTCAATGTGGTACTGATTTATGTGCTTTTATACGATCTGTTTGGATTGATAAAGCAAGAATATGGGACGACAGCAGCATATTTACTTTCTGTTTTGATAATTATATGCTTAGTTATCATCCCAAATCTTTTTCAAACCTATATCAAAAAAGATGACTTTACATATACAGCTGTTGGTGCTTCCGGATTAACGTTTGGCTTATATGGATTCAGCTTTTTATACTATCCTCTTCAAAAAATGAGTAGTTTCTGGATAGAAGCAATAAAAGTAAGCGCACAATTTTGGTTAGCGGTACTTATTGTGATTCTATTGCTGAGCTTCGTTCCTAAAAGTAAAGTTAATAAGGGGCTGCATATTTTTGCTTTTTTGTTAGGATCAGTTTTGGCATTTTGTGTCAGACCACCGGCTTTTATTGAATTTATAAATTCATTTAAATCAATTTTTCAATAGATATTCCTATTGGAAAAGCCATTTGGAAATGATATCCCACAGATCTTCCTGTTTAGGATCATTTCTGGATCCGCCATTGATATTGATTTGCTCCTCTAGTGTTAATTCTTTTAATTCAACCGGAGTTTCTGTTGTTTTTTTTTCTAAATTGTTCATAGCATTTTGGGTTATTTAATATTTAAACCAAAGCTAGATCTAGATGAGAGGAGCTACCACAACCCAGAGTTGTATGTTATAACTTAGCGTTGTAATTGAAGTTTTTCTTATAACCGTAGGTTATAATTTTTTATATTATTATATTTATAGCAGAATTAATTGGTAACGGATATGGAAATTGGAGAATACATTCGTATCAAGAGAGAAAACTTAAAAGTATCTCAGGAAGCTGTGGCATTTAAATTAGATATGTCCCAGGCAGCTTATTCTAAAATTGAAAGAGGGGAAACAAAAGTAAAAGTTGATCAGGTCTATAAAATAGCCCACCTTTTCGGTATTAGTGTATATGAGCTGTTGCCACCATCTCTGGCAAGTGATGTTACAAAAGAGAACACATTTGGATTGATATGGTATGCAATCAAGTGGTCTTTTTACAAAATCAAAGGACTGGTAAAAGGTTGATTTTCTTTAGTTAAATTTCATTTTCAAATAATCAGATATATTCATACACAGAAGTCATTCTGTGGTATAGAATATATCGCTATTCCTGTCTTAATTTCATCCATACTGTTTATGATCACTGCATATGCACTGATTATTTTTAGTAATTTCGTATAATGGCTAAAAGTAAATCAGCATATTTCTGTCAAAACTGCGGATATGAATCCCCTAAATGGTTAGGTCAATGTCCCTCATGTAAACAATGGAATTCATTTGTAGAGGAAGTCGTCGAGAAAGGTAACTCCAAGGTTCCTGAATGGCGAAGTACAACCAGTGCTTCAGTATCTAAGAGAGCGAATAAGGCCGCAATCATACACGAAATTATTTATCAGGATGAGTCGCGCATTCTGACTCCTGATCAGGAATTCAACAGGGTTCTTGGGGGCGGAATTGTACCCGGATCATTAGTCCTGATAGGAGGAGAGCCCGGTATAGGTAAATCTACACTGATGTTGCAGCTTGCACTCTCTATTCCTCAGGTCAAAACGCTTTACATTTCAGGAGAAGAGAGTGAGCAGCAGATCAAAATGCGGGCAGAACGCCTTTCGCAATCTTCCAGAGCGGATTGTTATATTCTTACGGAGACATCCACACAAAATATATTCAAACAGATAGAAGCTGTACAACCCAATGTTATTGTAATAGATTCTATTCAAACGCTACATTCTTCTCAGATTGAATCTGCTCCGGGATCTGTATCTCAGGTCAGAGAGTGTACAGCTGAGCTTCTGCGGTTTGCAAAGGAGACCAGTACGCCGGTATTTATTGTCGGTCATATCACTAAAGACGGCTCTATTGCCGGGCCAAAGGTATTAGAGCATATGGTCGATACCGTTCTGCAGTTTGAAGGAGACCGTCATCACGTATACCGCATTCTCCGGGCAGTAAAAAACAGATTTGGTTCTGCTTCCGAACTTGGTATCTATGAAATGCAGGGAGCTGGTCTGAGAGAAGTTTCCAATCCGTCCGAGATTATGATTTCTCAGCGGGATGCGCCCGTGAGTGGCGTTTCAATTGCTGCGATGCTTGAAGGGATGCGTCCTATGATGATAGAAGTACAGGCATTGGTCAGCAATTCAGCATTTGGTAATGCACAACGATCCTCTACAGGTTACGATACCAAGCGATTAAATATGTTGCTGGCTGTTCTTGAAAAGCGGTTTGGCTTTCGCCTGAGTGCACAGGATGTCTTCCTGAATATTGCAGGTGGTTTACGTGTAGAAGACCCCGCTATTGACCTGGCTGTGATTATTGCTATTATTTCTTCTCAACAGGATATGCCGATAAAAACAACCTTTGCATTCGCAGGTGAAGTAGGATTGTCCGGAGAGATACGGGCCGTAAACCGAATAGAACAACGTATTGCTGAAGCAGAAAAACTGGGTTTTGAAGGTATTTTTATATCCAAGTTCAATATAAAAGGTCTTGACCCTAAAAAGTATAATATCGCCATCCGTCCTATGGCAACATTGGAGGATATATTCAGAGCATTATTTGGTTAGTTGAAGGAGCTCATAACAGTTGTGGTCTTTTCTTGCTCGCCTGTATAATCTGCCGGTAAAACAGAATAGCCCCTGATTTAATTCAGGGGCTATTCTGTTTTCGTCCATTTACTACTTAAGGACCTCTGCCAGTTTTTTGTCGAGCGCTTCTTTATGCAGATTCCGGGCTATTATTTTGCCGTTAGGATCGATAAGGACATTCTGTGGAATGGCTTTTACACCATATAATGTTCCTACATCATTCTGCCAGCGCTTCAGATCTGATACATGTCTCCAGTGTCTTTTATCAGCATGTATAGCTTTGGTCCAGGCAGCTTTATCTTTATCAAAGGAGATGCCCAGTATTTCGAACTTATCGCCTTTGAATTTTTCATAAGTAACAACCAGATCAGGGCTTTCTACACGGCAGTCCGGACACCAGGACGCCCAAAAATCTAATAGGACATATTTCCCTCTGAAATCTTTTAGTTTAACAGGATTTCCGGTTGTGTCATTTTGAGTAAATTCAGGAGCTTGTTTTCCTACTGCAACGGTAGATAATACCCGTAAATAGTCCTGAAATTCTTTTCCTTCTTTAGACTTTTTAACGCTTTTATTCAGACCGTTATAAAGTTCCTGCATCTCTTTATAATCCGGGTCATAGCCACCTACTCTCCGGAGGGAGATCAGACTGGAAACTGAATCCGGATGGGCTTTGACCAGCTCTATATATTCTTGCTTGGTAAGCTCCTTCTTTTGTGATCCTTGCTGCCCGAAAGCAAATACCGGAATAGCAAAAAGAAGGTATAGGCATATCTTTTTCATATGTATATTTATTTTCTACAAATATAAAGTAATCTATTAAACTAGTCGAGTAATATTATTGTCATATAACTGTTTTTAGGATTGTGCAGATGTTTATTTCTATTCTTAACAAACTTTAACAGAATATTAAAATCCACACAATTATATTTGCTTTTTAACCTAATAGTCAATAGATTTTGTCGATCAATACTTTACTGATGAAGAATATCCTCTCCTTTTTATGTGTAATGCTCTTATCCTGCACATTATCAGCTCAGATTAAAGGTGTAGTAACGGATCAGTCCGGAAAGCCCCTTCCTTCGGTATCTGTTTTTCTGCAGAACAGTACCTCCGGAACATCTACCAATATGATGGGACAGTACGAGTTGAAAATTTCCAAAGAAGAGAAAAGCCGTACTCTTATCTTTCAAAACCTGGGTTATAAGACACAGATCGTGACAGCACAAATAAAAGAACAGCCTCATATTATCAATATACGTCTGGAACCTGAAGAACGGCAGATCGAGGAAGTCGTGGTGACGATGAAAGGGGAAGATCCTGCTGTACGAATTATCCGGCAGGCGATTGCATCACGACAGGTTAATGCAGAAAAAAATGATAAATATACAGCAGACTTTTATTCAAAAGGACTGCTGAGAGTAAAGAAGTTACCAAAAAAGATACTTGGACAAAAGATTGACGATGACGAGCTGGCATTAGACACAGCCCGTACAGGGGTTATATATCTTTCTGAAACGGTATCTGAGATCCGTTTTCAGAAACCAGACAAGATAAATGAACACATTGTCGCATCAAAAGTGAGCGGAGATGATAAAGGATTTAGCTTCAATACCGCTCAGGGAACGAATTTTGATTTCTATGCTAACCATGTAACACTGGGATCAAGTATTGTATCTCCTTTGGCTAATGCTGCATTCTCCTATTATAAATTTAAAAGAGAAAATGTCATTGATGTAGAACCCAGCATGCGTGTTCACAAGATAAGAGTGATACCTGTGCGCGAATCCGAGCCGGTAGTGAAAGGCTATATTTATATTGTAGACGGGAGCTGGGAGATATACGGGGTCGATTTTATTATTAAAGGTTCACAGATGAATCAACCAATTATTGATACACTGCATTTGATACAGCAATATGCTTATAATGCACAGGATCAGAAATGGTCCAAGATGTTGCAAACTATAGAGTTTCAGATCAGTGTATTAGGTATTGCGTTTGATGGCCGGTATATACACAATTTTTCGAATTACAATTATGTGAATGCATTTGAGAAGAAGACTTTTACGAATGTTATTGCCAGGATAGATCCGTTGGCAAATAAAAAAGGAACTGATTACTGGGAAAGGAACAGACCTGTGCCACTAACGGCAGAAGAATCTGCTGATTATAGCAAGAAAGATAGTATTCAGCAGGTAAGAAATTCGCCGCGATATATCGATTCTGTGGATAGAAAGAATAATCAATTTAGACCCTTGGATGTGTTAATCGGTTATACGTATCGGAACACACCCGATCATTTTGTACTCCGGTACAGAGGTTTATCAAACCTGCTGTCTACGAGTTTCAATACCGTGCAGGGCTGGAATTTTAATGCGGGATTTTCGGCGGCAAAAGGCGAGTCCGAAAAAGGTAAATACAGCCGGGGAGAGGTATCTTTCAATTATGGACTTGCTGATGAGCAGTTGCGCGTGAAAGGAAAACTTTTACATCGGTTTAATACACAGACTTACGACATACTTACATTTGAAGGTGGCCGTTCTGTAGAACAGTTTAATCCGGCCGAACCTATAGATCCGTTTTTGAATATGGCCTATTCCTTGTTTTCACGGAAAAATTATATGAAAATATATCAAAAGGATTTTGCTAAAATTTCCTATTCCCGAAACCTGATAGATCAGATCGCAGCTTCGCTATCTCTTGAATATGCCGACAGGAGAGCCTTGTTTAACAATACGGATTACTCTTTTGCCGGTAGAGAACATGAATATACTTCTAACAACCCATTATTGCCGGAGGATAATACGGTTCCTGTATTTGATCCTCATCATTTATTTAAATACAATATTACAGCACGTATAAGACCAGGGGTTAAGATTATTGAGCGTCCGGATGAACGTCTTTCGATTCCGGACCCGACTTTTCCGACCCTTTTACTTGGTTGGGAGCAGGCTTTCGGGGCTTCAGAGCAGAAGTATGAATATCAGCTTATAAAGGGAAGACTGACTCAGGATTTTGATTTTAACAATAAGGGCCTTTTCGGCATCGCACTGAATGCCGGTAAGTTCTTTAATGCTTCGGGTATCGGATTTGCAGATTTCAGACATTTCAATGGTAATGAGACAAATGTAGAACGGGCTTCCCGATACCTTAATAATTTTCTGATGTTACCTTATTACACGCGTAGTACCAATGATGCCTATTTTGAAATGCATGCAGAACATAATTTTAAGGGGTATGTCATGAACAAAGTTCCTTTATTAAACTTGCTGAAATGGAATCTCGTTTTAGGGTATCATCATCTGGCTGTTCCGAAATTTAAGCCATATCACGAGTTTACGGCAGGATTTGACAATGTTGGATTTGGAAAATACAGGATATTTAGGGTAGATTATGTACGAAATCTGCAAGGAGCATCTGCTGAAAATGGATTTATGATCAGTATCAAATTGTTGAATGTGCTGAAATAGAAAACCATCTTTCTTTTGATCAGATAATTCTGGAATAATCTACTATATTAGTGGATATTTATCAGTCTTTTCATATGTCCATCCATATATCATCTAAACTTCCGAATGTAGGAACGACCATTTTTACCCGAATGTCAGCTTTAGCGCAGCAATATGGTGCATTGAATCTTTCGCAGGGATTTCCGGATTATGATCCGGATCCTCAACTGTTGGCTCTTGTAGAGCAGTCCATGCGGGATGGCCACCATCAATATGCTATGATGGCCGGAGTTCCGTTGTTAAGAGAGCGAATTGCGTCGAAAGTTGAACAGCTCTATCGTGTTACGGTTGATTCTGCAGAAGAAATTACGGTAACAGCAGGAGGTACTCAGGCCATATTCACGGCTATAGCCTCCACAATAAGTCCGGGTGATGAAGTGATCATTTTCGAACCGGCATACGACTGTTACAGGCCTGCAATAGAACTCTTCGGCGGTAAAGCATGTGCTGTCCGGTTGCTTGCCCCGGATTTTGAGATAGACTGGGAATATGTGAAAGAACAGATTACGGATAAGACCAAAATGATCATTATCAATAATCCTAATAATCCAACAGGCAGAGTACTTCAAACAGCAGACTTTACGGCACTTTGTCATATTGTCCGGGGAACTGGTATTCTTATTATCAGCGATGAGGTTTATGAGCATATAGTATATGATGGAGGGGCGATTCATTCCCTTCTGGAATATGAGGAATTGAGAAACAGAAGTTTTATAATTGCTTCTTTTGGCAAATTGTTGCATACCACGGGATGGAAAGTCGGATATTGCATTGCTCCCGCGGGATTAACTAAGGAATTTCGTAAAGTTCATCAGTTTAATGTATTCAGTGTCAATACACCGATGCAGTATGCTATTGCAAAATATCTGGAGGATCCGCAAACGTATTTGTCTTTACCTTCCTTCTTTCAGGAAAAAAGAGATTTTTTAGCTGAAGGCCTGAAAGACACGGGATTTGAGGTTATTCCTTCACAGGGTACTTATTTTTTAAATGTTTGTTAC
This sequence comes from Sphingobacterium sp. UBA5789, assembly GCF_002418355.1. NCBI lineage: Bacteria > Pseudomonadati > Bacteroidota > Sphingobacteriia > Sphingobacteriales > Sphingobacteriaceae > Sphingobacterium > Sphingobacterium sp. UBA5789. Next base: position 244,342 of record NZ_DIDX01000001.1, read on the forward strand.
AGCAGAATATCCACACTTCCGGAAGAAGAATTTGCTGTCCGTTTGACAAAAGATAACGGAATCGCTATGATTCCTGTTTCTGCTTTCTATTCTACACCAGTCAATCAGCAACTCCTTCGTATCTGCTTTGCCAAGAAAGCGGAGACATTATCTAAAGCCCTTGATTTACTGAGGAATATTCGCTAATTTTTAATTTAAATATGTTGCTCAAACGATTGTTTAAGGGCAAAAAACGATATAACCGACAAAATCTTGCAAAAAAGCGCAAACATGCTGTGGTTAAACCGTAGAAATTATTAAATTTGCTATTCACCTTATCTAATACTCTATATCTAAAATGGCTAGATTAAATTTGTTGGAAGAGACACGCTTCGAAAAAGTTCCAGTAAGTGTGTACCCTGACCAGGATACGGCATCAAAGGTTGTTGCCAAACGTATCGCTGATATTATCCGGGCTAAGCAAGAGAATGGCGGACAGGCTGTTCTTGGATTGGCAACAGGTGCTACTCCTGTAAAAGTGTACGCGGAATTGATCCGGCTGCACAAGGAGGAGGGATTGAGTTTCAAAAATGTAGTGACGTTTAACTTGGACGAATACTACCCGATGCAACCAGATGCTGCGCAGAGCTATGTGACATTTATGAATAATAAATTATTTGATCATGTAGACATCGATAAAGCAAATATCAACATACCTGACGGTACACTGGATGCAAAAGATGTACAGGCATTCTGTGCGGCTTACGAACAAAAAATTACAGATTGCGGAGGTCTTGATATTCAGATTCTGGGTATTGGACGTACGGGTCACATTGGTTTCAATGAGCCGGGTTCAGCTCCGAATTCAGGAACACGTCTGGTTACATTAGATGATCTTACACGTCGTGATGCATCCAGAGATTTTGGTGGTAAAGATAATGTACCTCGCAAAGCAATCACAATGGGTGTCGGTACGATCTTCAAGGCCAGAGAAATTATTCTGATGGCATGGAGCGGAAATAAGGCCGAAATCATTAAAAAAGCTGTTGAAGGTGAAATTTCTTCAGAAATTCCGGCTACTTACCTGCAATTATCAGATAATGTAGAGTTTATTCTGGATACAGATGCGGCATCTTTATTGACTCGTTTTGACAGACCCTGGTTGGCAGAAGATGTAGAGTGGACACCTGAACTGACAAAGAAGGCAGTTGTTTGGTTGGCTTTAGAAGTGAAAAAGCCAATCTTAAAACTTCAGGAAGAAGATTATAACAGTCACGGAATGGCTAAGCTTGTAACCGAAGAAGGCCCTGCTTATACCATCAATATCCGTATTTTTAATGAATTGCAGCACACCATTACCGGCTGGCCGGGAGGTAAACCAAATGTAGATGATTCTCAACGCCCGGAACGTGCTAATCCGGCAAAGAAAACATCTATCGTATTTTCTCCACACCCTGATGATGATGTGATCTCTATGGGAGGAACATTTATCCGTCTTGCAGATCAGGGACATGATGTACATGTCGCTTATCAGACCAGTGGTAATACAGCTGTATGGGATGATGATGTGGTGAGATACCTGGAATTTGCAGAAGATTTTGCAAATGAAATGGGTATTGATGCAAGTAAAATCAAAGCTTTATATGATGAAAGCCGTGATATCTTCGCCAGTAAAAAACCAAATCAGATCGATACAGACATTGTTCGTAAGATAAAAGCATTAATCCGTAAGGGTGAGGCAATCGCAGGAGCACGATTTGTTGGTCTTCCGGCATCAAATATTCATTTTCAGGATCTTCCGTTTTACGACAGACAGAAATTTTCTAAAAATGTATCTTTTGAAGATGATATCGTTCAGACGATGGAACTGTTGCGTAAAGTAAAACCTCATCAGATTTTTGCTGCAGGTGACTTTGCCGATCCGCATGGAACACACCGGATTTGTTTTGACATTATTCTGGAAGCCGTAAAAAGATTACGTCAGACAGATGAGTGGACAAAAGATTGTTGGTTGTGGTTGTACCGTGGAGCATGGCACGAATTTCCGATCCATGAGATCGAAATGGCTGTTCCGTTGTCTCCGCAAGAGGTGTACCGCAAGCGCTTGGCTATATTCAAACACCAGTCGCAGAAAGATCTTCCTGTTTTCCCGGGCGACGATCCGCGTGAATTCTGGGTGCGTGCAGAAGACCGTACAAGTGAAACCGCTTCACTTTATGACCAGTTAGGTCTGGCAGATTACGAAGCGATTGAAGCTTTTGTAAGATGGAAATTCGATTAATCAATCTATAAGTATAATAAGTAACGGCTCTCTTTAAACAAAGGGAGCCGTTTTCATTATAAAAGGCCAAGTTCTGTTATCGCAACTATTTCATTATAAAAAAGAATAAACAAATAGCGGATTGTATTCGGGACGTAACCGAAGAATTTTTTGAAGGCATTTGTAAAATGACTGGCATGTTTATAACCCAGTTGGTGGCTGATAAAGCTGATCGTAAGTTCCCGCTCTTTCAACAGGTGCTGAGCCTTTTGCATCTTACATTCGGAAATAAAACTAAAAATGGTCTGTCCGTAGTACTGTTTGAAATGCTGCTTTAGGTATTGAACATTCGTGCCTACCTCTCTCGCCAGATGTTGAATAGTAAAATTCTTATTCAGGTTAGTTTCAATAATATATTTTACTTTTTTGATCTTTTCAATATCAGCCTCCCTCAATTCAGCCGGTATAGAAGATACTGTTCGCTGTATACCATCCATCAATAAGGATAAAATATAAAGGGATTTGGATTTATAGAAAGCAGGTAAAAGAGTATGAGTTGCTTTCACGCGCATAAGATCAACAGCTTTAATATAAGTTCTGGAAGCAACTTCACTTTCCATTTTTTCAACTTTGCGGATTCCGGCATCTATCTGAAGAATACTTTGGTCAGACATATCCATATGCTTCAGGTAGGAAGGTTTGTAGAGTAAAGTAAGACATTGTGCCTCAGGATGTCTGGAGCTTACTTTTATATTCGTTTTATCAAGTCGTATGATGGTGCTTTCTTTCTCTTTCAGGATGAGTTTATGATTTCCGGCTGATAATGAACATCCTTCTTTCATGGCTATTAGTACAAGATAACCTTCGTGATCAGGAATAAACTCGTATGCAGTATACGGATTGATCAACCGGATACCATAATCCTGATGATCATAATGAAGTGTACGTGTTTTCGTATTAAGCAATTTCATCTTTACAGAAATTTCCGATGTTATAAGTCTTATTTCCTATTGCGTTATTCGGTGATTTAGATTAACTCTATCTTCGTGCATTATTTATTTAGACTGAATCTAAATCAAATATAGAAAATTTTATACTTATTCAATTTAAAATATTAAGATATGTTAAAAAAATACTTTTCAATCTTATTACTTGTATGGATGTCGATGTGCGTTTCGGAATCATCGGCGCAGACCCATATTACCCTGGAAGGGCGTATTCTGGATCAGAAAAGTGATGAGCCTATCAGTGGCGTGTCGGTTTCGGTGAAAGAAAATCCGCGTTCAGGAAGCGTAATTACAGGTTCTCAAGGTTCCTTCCGTATCCGTGCACATCGCGGACAGACATTAGTGATCTCCCATATTGGTTATGTTGCTGCTGAGGTCGTCGTTAACACGAGTCAGTCCGATCTTATTTTTCGCCTGGAAGAAGATCCTCATGTGCTTAGCGAAGTTCTTGTAACGGGGGCTTTGGGTATAAAAAGACAGTCCAGAGAATTGGGTACTTCTGCACAATCGGTCAACAATGAAGAGCTTAATTTAGGTAAAGTGGTCAATCCCTTACTGGCTTTATCAAGTAAGGTTGCCGGATTGAGGATTAATGCTACGGATCTGACAACAGGAAAAACAGATCCGGGTATTCAGATCCGTTTGAGAGGAACACGCTCTTTGAACAGATCTAAAAATGACCCCTTATATGTTGTAGACGGAGTTCCTTTGCCGGATATTACCCGTATCAATCCAAATGACATACAGGATATCACTGTGCTTAAAGGAGCAAATGCTGCGGCCTTATACGGATCTGAAGGTGTTAATGGTGCTATTATGATCACGACTAAATCGGGCAGATCAGAAAGAGGTCAGATCAATTTCAGTAACAGTACTACATTCTCAAATGTATTTTTATTACCTCCGGCGCAGACGGTCTTCGGACAAGGGCAGAATGGTGTTTACAGTCCAGTTGCTAACGAGTCGTGGGGAGATAAATTTAATGGGGAAACCAGAGATTTCGGTTTGCCAATCAACGGAGTACAGCCAACAAAAGTTTACGCTGCTCCGTCTAAAGATAACAGGTTAGGTTTTTTTGATACTGGAATCACTACCCAGAATGATTTATCATTTTCCGGAGGAGATGAGAAGGGTTCTTACTTTGTGTCTTTACAGGATGTCCGTTTAAAAGGAGTAATTCCGGGTGACAGATCCAGTCGTACAGGTGCCAGATTTAACGGATCACGCCGTTTTAATAAGCTGAATACTTCATTTAATATGAATTATGTATTCTTCAAGAACAATACAACAAGTGATGGTCCCTGGTTATCAGTCTATACTCAGCCCGCTAATATAGATTATAAAGAAGCAAGAAACTGGGAGGATCCAAGCTCTCCAAATCATCCGCTCAATTGGTATAATCCAGTAGCAGGTACCAGAAATCCTATTTTTATGGCGGATAATAATAGAAATATGTATGATCAGCATACTTTAAATTCAAAACTGGAATTCAATTATGAGTTTACAGACTGGTTTGATGCGACTTACAGAACAGGTCTTTATTTCCAGTCCGAACCGGGAAGGGTCACTAACCGTAAGTTAGTATCAAATATTGCTACACGAAATATCAATGGTTCAGTAAATGATACACACCGTGGATTCACACGCTTCAATAATGATTTGATTTTGAATTTTCACAAGAACTTCGGTGATTTCACGACCAAATTATTGGTTGGACAGAATGTTCGGATGGATGATTCGAAACTCATCAACGTAAGTGCTGCAAATTTATTGTTTGAAGATATATTCAACCAAGGTTCAAGAACAGGAGAGCTGACCGGAGGATCTACTATAACGAAATATCGTTCACTGGCAACTTACGGTGAGTTTACAGCGGGATACAAAAATTATTTGTTTTTGACTTTAACAGGTAGAAATGATCAGGTGTCCGTCCTGGATCCGAATAATAACAGTTACTTCTCTCCGGGGATCAGTTCATCATTTGTGTTTACAGATGCAATAGAAAGTCTTAAGAACAGCAGTATTCTAAGTTATGGACGGATTTACACTTCGTATAACAAGACTGGTAATGTTACCTTAGATCCTTACAGATTAAACCTGACGTACAGTCAGACCGGAGGTTTCCCTTTTGGTAGTCTGGTCGGATTTACGCCATCACTATCAGAACCGAATTTGTTAATCAAACCTGAATTTGTAAAATCATTTGAGGTGGGAACCCAACTGGCATTCTTTAATGACAGATTGCGGACCGATATCGCTTACGCATATTCAGATTCTGACGGACAGATTTTCAATGCCGGAATATCCAGTGCCACGGGATTTAATTCTACTATTGTGAATGCGGGGCAGGTAATCAATAAGACACTTGAGGTCATGATTAACGGTACTGCTATTAAAAATAAAGATGTAACATTGGAGTTTGGGGTTAATTTCAGTTATACAGATACCAAAGCGAAAAATCTATATGCGGGAGATGAGTTTAATATTTTCAGACAGGCGTATGCCATCAAAGGTTTGCAATACCCTACCCTTCGTATGACCGATTTTCTAAGGGAGAACGGAAAGATTGTACTGGATAAAGACGGAAATGTTATTCCATCTACAGACGAGAAAGTATTAGGTACAATGGTTCCTCCTTATCTGTTTGGATTTAATACCAAATTCAGCTATAAATCCTTGACAGTAGGATTTCAGATCGATTCGAGATTAGGTAGCTGGATGTATTCTGAGGTTGTGCCTCGGATGTATGCTGCCGGGACCCACCCGGAAACGGCTAAGTATGACAGGCAGCCGTTTATTATGCCAAATTCTATGGTACGGTTAGCGGACGGCTCTATCGTTGAGAATACCGATGTATACTCTAAAGGAGATAAAGCCTGGTGGACTGCATATGGAAATATCCAGACAACCACTGCAGCAAAAGGCGATTATTTAAAACTAAGAGAGCTTTATATCGGGTATGATTTACCGGGAAAATGGTTGGCAGGGCAGAAGCTGATTAAAAAAGCAAGTATTGGATTTGTAGGAAATAACCTGTTTATTATCAGACATTCTTCTAACACAATAGGTGATCCTGAAGCACTGTATAATCAAACAGACGGATACAACAGTTTCAGACAGATTCCTTCAGCAAGATCAATGGGCTTTAATGTTAACATGACTTTTTAATAACACGAAGATGAAATACAATATTATAAAAATAGGTTTGCTGGCATTCGTTTCTATTACATTAACAGCATGTAGTGATTTTCTGGATGTAAATGTGAATCCGAACTCTCCGATAAAGGAAAATTTAAGTTTAAATGCCAAATTGCCTGCTGCATTGGTTACAACAGCAGCGAATGAGGCTATTCAGTTAAACCAGATCGGAGGATTGTGGGGCGGCTATTGGGGAACATCCAATGAGGGGGTTAGTTCATTTACATCGCTGAAAACGTATAATGGGCCGGCTATCCGGGATACCCGTGACGGAGTTCCGGTTTGGGAATCAAACTACAACAATCTTTTGTATTACAAGGAAATATTGGATCAGGCAAATACAGAAGATGCTAAATTCTATTCAGGGATAGCCAAAATTATGATGGCTTATCACTTCTTTATCCTTGTAGATTTCTATAACAATGTGCCATTCGATGAAGCATTGAAAGGTTCAGCTGTTCTGCACCCATCCTATGAGCCGGGTAAAGATGTGTATACCAAATCTATCAACCTGATCACTGAAGGTATTCAGGAAATCAAAGTTGCATCCCTGTTGCCCACAAATGATGATGTCCTCTTTAAAGGAGATAAAATTAAGTGGGCAAAGTTTGGAAATACATTAAAATTGAGAGCACTTTTAAGACAATCAGAAGTTTCTGCACAGTCCGCTTACATTACACAGGAGATTGCGAAAATTGTACAGGAGGGGTCAGGTTTTCTATTAGAGAATGCGAGCGTGAATCCCGGTTACCTCAATACTGCGACTAAAATGAATCCTTTCTATGAAACGTTTTATCGTAATAATGCAGGTGTAGCAGTTGCAAATTATGCAAATATACGCCCTACTCAATACCTGATCAGCAAGTATAAGGAATTTAATGACCCTCGTCTGGCACAGAATTATACAAGTATTGCAGGAGATTATAAAGGAGTAATTTTCGGAAACAACACGATTGCTAATGAATTTGCAGCCGCAACGACTTCAGCCTTCAAAGGTCCGACAGAGAATTCTAACCAACCGGCAGGGATTATAAAATCATTTAATCAGGTCAGTATGATTATTTCATTGGCGGAGGCCAACTTCCTGCAGGCCGAGGCTGTAGAAAGAGGGTGGATTAGCGGAGTGGCAAGTCAACTGTACCAAAGCGGTGTTCAGGCGTCATTCAACTATTTGTTTAATGTCAACAATTATAATATACAGACCTATATCAATCAGAACAGCGTCAGTTATGCAACGGCTACGAATAAGATTGAAAGGATAATAACTCAAAAGTGGCTGGCATTGAATAGTATTAATAATATTCAGGCATGGAATGACTTCAGACGCCTTGGCTTTCCAAACTTCCCGAATTCTGTATCTTCGCCTACAGCTGGAGCACATCCTTTACGATTTATGTATCCGGAAACAGAGGTTAATACAAATAATCAAAATGTAGTGGCTCAGGGAGAGAATGGAGTCCTGACTTCTAAAGTATGGTGGGATGCAAATTAATTTTATGCTATCAGGATATTTTCAGGTAGTCAATAAATAGGAGTACATAACAATTACATCAGGTAATGCTGTAAAGCAGCATTGCCTGATTTTTATTTGATGAATCATTAAAGAGAGAGAAAATGAATAAATCAAAACAAATAACGGCGGATTCAAAATGGCCGAAAATCCGTAAGTTTTTCAACGACCTTCACCTTTGGTTTGGTTTGATCAGTGGTATCGTTGTCTTGATTGTATGTCTGACGGGTACAATCTATGTATATAATACCGAGATCCGTGAAGCTGCAGCCCCGCATCTTTTTAAAGTGGAAAAGACTTCCCAAGAGGCAATGACAGCGGATGATCTTCTCGTTGCAGCGAAAAAACAAATTAAAGGCAAAATTTCAGGAATTCGAATTAGCGAAGATCCGGAGAGGGCCTATGCCATCTTGTACAGCAAACCTAAAAAAGAAGAAGGAAAATCTGAGGGAGAAGGTAAGTCTGAGAAGAAGCCTGAAAAACCTGAATCCAAAAATGAGCGTAAAGAAAGTCTTGCTGTAAACGGAGAAGGAAAAAATAAAAAAGAAGGGCAGCAAAAAGAGAAAAAGGCTGGTCCTCCGGCTGGCGGGCGTCAAAGAGCCAATCAGATGATGATCAACCCGTATACCGGTGAATTATTGGGTGATCCGCAGGAAAAGGAAACAAAGACAGCAGCTTTTATGCAAAAGATGTTTAGCCTGCACCGTTGGCTTATGCTGAATGAAATAGAGAAACCTCTTATTGAAGGAGTGGAAAACAGAAAGCTGGGGAGCTGGATCACAGGGACAGCGACTTTGCTCTTTACATTAGGGGTGATCAGCGGAATCGTTATCTGGTTTCCACAGCGTCTAAGAGGCTGGAAGAACGGGTTAAAGATCAAATGGTCTGCAAAATGGAAGCGTATAAATCATGATCTGCACAATACATTGGGCTTTTACAGTTGTATTATTTTATTTCTGATGGGTGTAACGGGACCTTTCTGGTCATTTGACTGGTATCGGACAGGCTGGCAGAAGACCTGGGGGACCTATAAGGAAGCTCCGAAAGAAGGTGCAGCACCTCCAAAAGAGGAAAAGAAAGAAGAATCAATATATCCAGGGCCGGAACATGCTTCTCTGCGTGTGAATCAGCTCCTGGCAATAGCGGATAAGGAACTTGTTTATCCGGGAGATTATATGGTCTCTCTGGCTTCCGATTCTGTTGGTACAGTATCTATATCCAAGTATAAAAAAGGATTTTTTGCGCCGTCCACTGCAGACAGACTGCTGCTGGATCAGTATTCCGGAAAAGTTCTGAAAAAGGAAGTTTTTTCGGAAAAGCCTTTGAATGAACGCATATCCTCTTCTGTAAAGAGTCTGCATGTTGGAGATGTATATGGTCCGTTTACCAAGCTGCTGTATTTTATTTCCTGTCTGATTGCGACTTCACTTCCGGTCACAGGAGTTATGATCTGGTTAAATAAGATGAAGAAAACAAAAAAGAAAAAGATAAAACCCGGAATAGCTTAAGTAGAATTTGTGCGCTATCTGAATATAAACAAGGGCTGTTGCAAAGTATGTAACAGCCCTTGTTTATATTCCTGAATTTGACCATTAACTACACTTTCATTCGCTGTACGCGAACAGCATTGAGGATCGCTGCCAGAGCAACACCCACATCGGCAATCACCGCCTCCCAGAGTGTGGCCACTCCTCCGGCACCCAGAATCAGAACAATGATTTTTACACTTAGGGCCAATATGATATTCTGCCAAACAATATTCCTTGTCAATTTACCTATCCGGATTGCCGCCAGGATTTTACGGGGTTCATCATTCTGGATGACCACATCTGCCGTTTCTACTGTAGCATCAGCTCCTAATCCGCCCATAGCAATTCCTACTGTCGCTAATGCCACCACAGGAGCATCATTTACACCGTCTCCTGCAAATGCAACTTTTCGGTTCTGATCGAGTAATGCCTGTACATGCTTTACTTTATCTTCAGGCAGCAGATTGCCATATGCCTCATCTATGCCTAACCTTTGAGCGACATCATGGACAACAGACTCCTTGTCTCCCGATAACATTACCGTATGCAGGCCACTGTCTTTCATCTTACGGATAACCTCCGCCGCATCCTCCTTTATCTGATCAGCAACCGTAATATAACCTCCATAGTGTTGATTAATAGCCAATATAACGATAGAATCCACGATATTTTTGATTTCAGCAGGATAGGAGATGCCGAATTTATCGAGCAACTTTGTATTTCCGGCGAGAATCTCCCGGCCATAGGACATTCCCTTCAGTCCGTGTCCGGCAATCTCCTCCACCTGTTCGGCAGGCTGAACAGGTTCTGCATTATTATCATATCGCATTACGGCTTTAGCAATAGGGTGTGTGGACTGAGATTCAATTGCTTTGGCATAACGGAGCAATTCAGAAGGTGTAATATTCTCAGTGGTTTTGATTTCCCGGACTTCAAATACGCCTTTTGTTAATGTCCCTGTTTTGTCCATCACAATGCTGTCTACTGTAGTAATTGCGTCCAGAAAATTGCCTCCTTTAAAGAGTATTCCATTCCGGGATGCCAGTCCGATTCCTCCGAAATAGCCTAACGGAATGGAGACCACCAATGCACATGGACAACTGATCACCAGAAAGACCAGTGAACGATAAAACCACTCTCTGAATATATATTCATCAACAAATAATGCCGGAAGCAGACAGACTGCTACCGCAAGTCCGAATACAATAGGAACATATACCTTTGAAAATTTACTGATAAAGAGCTGGGTCTGTGACTTTCTGGCGGTAGCGTCCTGCACCATTTCCAGAATACGGCTGAGTTTACTGTCCTTAAAAGCGGACTTAACCTGTACCAAACTCACTTTTTCCAGATTGATCATTCCGGCTAAGACCTCTTCATTTTTGTACTTTGTGTCCGGTTTGCTTTCGCCGGTAAGAGCTGCGGTATTAAATGATGCAGAATCCGAGGATAATATACCATCTAGGGCTACCTTTTCCCCGGCTTTAATACGGATAATCTCATCTATATGTACTTCATTTGGATGTACTGCATGTTCCTTTCCGTCTCGGATCACCGTAACTTCCTCCGGCCTGACATCCAATAAAGCTTTGATATTTCTTTTCGCTTTGTTTACGGCACTATCCTGAAACCATTCCCCGATCTGATAGAATACCATTACCGCAACTCCTTCTTCATATTCTCCGATCAGAAAAGCTCCGATAGTTGCGATCGCCATTAGTACAAACTCATTAAAAAAGTCACCTCTTGAAGCTTTTCTGACCGCAAGATCAATGACTGGCCAGCCTGCCAGTAAGTAAGCTACAGCGCTGAAAAGAAGTTGTAAATAGGAAGGGATAGTAATTTGGAAAGCATATTCCAGTAGCAGAAGGGTCAGTAAGATGAAAAGGGCAATAAGCAAGTTCCTCTGTGTGACCCACCAGGGGCTTTCTTTGATCTCTGTATGATTATGGTCGTGATGATGTTCGCACATATCTTGAAATTAAAAGTCGCTATTTTGATTTTTTCTAAATTAGCAGATTAAAAACAAGAAAACGAAGATATTACATCATAAAATCTTAAAAACTAAAGTAAACACGCTGTAATAAACAATACAAATATGTGAAAACAAAAACGGGATCCGATATTAAACCGGATCCCGTATGTATTGTAAACTTGGACAGATCAATTATCTTTTGAAGATCCCAAGATTGCGGATAATATCATTTCTACAATAGCGACAACAATTGCAAATAATGCCGCTGTCCAGAATCCGGTGACATCGAATTTAGCGCCCATAATTTTATCACTTAACAATACCATAAGTACAGTAATAATAAAAGACACCAAACCTAAAGTCAACCAATTCAAAGGGAAGGTAAATAAGCGAAGAATACTTCCTACAGTCGCATTAACAAATCCGATAACCAGTCCGGTTACAATTGCCCAGCCGAAACCTGCAACATAAACTCCCGGAATGATCCAGGCTGATACTGCTACTACAACGCCGGTAAGTAATAAACTAATAATAAATTTCATAGCAAAATGGTTTAAAAGTTCCGGATAAAAACGTTCAAAATAAGTGCCAAAAACCAATTTAAACTCTAAAAAAGAAGATTTTCAACTACTTTCTAAACTTTTAGTTATCTCATATTGCTCTGTCATGATACGGTAAGGTGATAAAAAAAATAAAAAAATGCTATGCTTGCATAATTATTTTTTCGTATATTCACTCTTGCAATTATAAACAGTAACGATCATGAAGAAATTAATGCTATCATTAATGGTGCTATTCGTAACAGTAGCTCTATTTGCTCAAACGGATCCTGTAATCGGTAAATGGCAGAACCCAAGCGGAGAGGCAAGAGTCGAGATTTATAAAAAGGGTGATAAGTTTTACGGGAAGATTTATTGGCTTAAAACGCCAAACGATGAATCCGGTCATCCAAAAAAAGATGTAAAAAATCCGGATGATAAACTCAAAAGCAGAGCTGTTCTTGGAATGGAGAATCTGACCAACTTTGAAAAGGTAAAAGAGAATCTCTATGAAAACGGAAAAGTATATGATCCTAAATCCGGAAAAACATATAGCTGTAAGATGACGCTTAAAGGAGATAAACTGGATATCCGGGGATATGTAGGTGTAAGTCTTATTGGTCGTACGGATACTTTTACAAGGGTAAAATAAACCGCTTGTAACATAAAGAATTTAGTAAATTAGATTTCATAAGGTGGTTTTTGGTTGAAAAGGCCTTGATATTTTATCAAGGCCTTTGTTTTTTGATTTTTAATCGATTAATTTGATATAAATAATACAATCGTATATGTCCGTTAATATGTCTTACCGCGAAAATGTCAAGCTTGCGCTGCAATCTATTGTAAGCAATAAGCTCAGGACATTCCTGACAGCTCTGATCATAGCGATTGGTATTACGGCTTTGATAGGCGTTCTTACCTCTATCGATGCGATCCAGAGTTCATTGACCAACTCTTTCTCTTCCATGGGCTCTAATTCCTTTAATATTCGTAATAGGGGACTTAATGTGCGGATCGGCGATCAGGGGAGTCAACCCAAAGTATATCCTGCGATTACGTATAAACAGGCTATTGAATTTAAAGACCGGTTCAGTACAGATGCTATTGTGTCTATCAATGCAAATGTAACCTGGGCTTCTACTATTAAATTTAAGAGTGAGAAAACTAATCCAAATATCGGAGTAATAGGCGGAGATGATAATTACCTGCAGACTTCAGGATATAAAATTGCAGACGGAAGGAATTTTACAAAACAAGATGTGGAGTTGGGAAGTTCTGTCGTGATTATCGGAAAAGAGATAACGACGAAACTTTTTAAAAACAATACAAATCCGCTAGGTCAGTATATTACAGTGGGAGATGACCGCTTCTTAGTGATCGGTGTGCTGGAAAGTAAAGGCTCAAGTGCCGGATTCGGAGCGGATAAAGCTTGTTTTGTACCGATCTCTAAAGCAAGGATGATGATGGAGAATGCGAATCCTTCCTATGTCATCACTGTTATGTCTCCGGATCCGCTCAAAATGGATGCGGCAGAAGGAGAGGCAATTCTTACTTTTCGTAAGATACGTGGCCTGAATGCAAGACAAACCTCTAATTTTGAAATTATAAAATCAGATGCAGTAGCACAGATGCTTATGCAGAATCTGAATTATGTGACCTATGGTGCAATTGCAATTGCTGCTATTACATTATTAGGTGCATCTATTGGCCTTATGAATATTATGCTTGTTTCGGTGACGGAACGCACACGTGAGATCGGGGTGCGAAAAGCTATAGGGGCAACTCCCGGAGTAATACGAAAACAGTTTCTTATGGAAGCCATTGTTATTTGTATTCTGGGAGGATTAGCCGGGATTATTCTCGGCATTTCGATTGGAAATCTTTTGGCTGTTGCGCTTGGTGCCAGCTTTATTATTCCATGGAAATGGATGTTTCTCGGAATGGCTGTCTGTATCTTTGTTGGAGTAGTTTCAGGCTATTATCCTGCATCTAAAGCTTCCCGCCTCGATCCGGTTGAAGCTCTCCGTTATGAATAGTGAAAATTAAACAATCGTTTCCACAGTCTTCTTTTTGTGCAATTTGGATTAAATTTTCTTTAAACCGGTCTTCTGCGTCCCTTTCTTCAGAGATAAAACTGTATTTTTACGTGCTAAAATAGATTATTATGTATAAGACACTTCAACCTGCATTGCAGAAAGAGATCGCAGCCATTAAAGAAGCTGGTTTGTATAAAGAAGAACGTATTATCGTGACACCTCAAGGAGCCGATATTAAAGTAAGCACAGGTGCCGAAGTTATCAATTTCTGTGCAAACAATTATCTGGGGCTTTCTTCTCATCCTAAAGTGATTGAAGCAGCTAAGCAGGCTATCGATTCACATGGATACGGAATGTCTTCTGTACGTTTTATCTGTGGTACGCAGGATATTCATAAAGAATTAGAAGCTAAGCTTTCAACTTTTCTGGGAACAGAGGATACAATCTTATATGCAGCAGCATTTGATGCTAATGGTGGAGTTTTTGAACCTTTATTTGGTGCGGAAGATGCTATTATCTCAGATGAGCTGAATCATGCATCTATCATTGATGGAGTCAGATTGTGTAAAGCACAGCGTTTCCGTTATAAAAATGCTGATATGGCAGATCTTGAAGCTCAGCTGCAAGCTGCTTCAGGAGCCCGTCACAAAATTATTGTGACTGATGGTGCATTCTCTATGGACGGATCGGTAGCTCCTTTAGATCAGATCTGTGATCTTGCCGATAAATATGAAGCATTGGTGATGATCGATGAGTCGCATTGTACAGGTTTTATCGGTAAAAACGGTAGGGGTACACACGAACTCTATAATGTGATTGACCGTGTGGATATCATTACCGGAACACTGGGAAAAGCACTTGGCGGAGCTAGTGGAGGATTTACTTCCGGTAAAAAAGAAATTATAGATATGTTACGTCAGCGTTCCCGCCCGTATTTATTTTCAAATACATTGGCGCCGGCTATTGCAGGTGCTTCGGTAGCTGTACTCGATATGTTGAGTCAGACAACAGAGCTTCGTGACAAATTAGAAAATAACACCAAATACTTCCGTGAACAGATGACTGCTGCGGGCTTTGATATTAAGCCGGGATTTCATCCAATCGTGCCTGTAATGCTGTATGATGCTAAATTGGCACAGGAATTTGCAACAAAAATGCTGGAAGAAGGTATCTATGTAATCGGCTTTTATTACCCTGTTGTTCCTCAGGGAAAAGCCCGGATAAGAGTACAGATATCGGCTGGTCATGAACGTCATCACCTGGACAAAGCTATTGCTGCGTTTACTAAAGTCGGTCAGGAATTGGGGGTTATAAAATAAAAATTAGTGATGATATAAAAATTGTGGTGTAAAATCGTTAGCTTTGCACCCTCAAATTTTATATACAAACATTTGCTAGATGCAGAATATCAGAAACATAGCGATCATCGCACACGTTGACCACGGTAAAACTACATTGGTTGACAAAATTTTACACTTTACCAATCTTTTCAGAGATTCGGAAAACAAAGGCGACTTAATTTTGGATAACAATGATCTGGAGCGCGAACGCGGTATCACCATTGTGTCTAAAAACGTTTCTGTTACCTATCAGGGTGTAAAAATCAATGTTATTGACACTCCTGGTCACGCCGATTTCGGTGGTGAGGTAGAGCGTGTACTAAAAATGGCTGACGGGGTTATCCTTTTGGTGGATGCATTCGAAGGACCGATGCCTCAAACACGTTTCGTGACGCAGAAGGCTTTGGGATTAGGACTGAAACCAATTGTTGTTGTAAACAAAGTGGATAAAGAAAACTGTCGTCCTGATGAAGTATATGAAAATGTTTTTGACCTTTTCTTCAGTCTTGATGCAAATGAAGAGCAATTAGATTTCCCTGTACTTTACGGTTCATCTAAACAAGGATGGATGTCTACAGACTGGAAAGAACCTAAAGAAGATTTTACAGACCTTCTGGATGCTATCCTGAAACATATCCCGTCTGCTCCGGTAGTAGAAGGTACGTTACAAATGCAGATTACATCTCTTGATTATTCTACTTTCGTAGGACGTATCGCAGTAGGACGTGTAGCGCGTGGTCTGATCAAAGAAGGACAACCGGTATCATTGGTAAAACGTGACGGTAAAATCGTGAAATCACGTGTGAAAGAATTGTATGTATTTGAAGGATTAGGTAAAGCGAGAGTTACAGAAGTAAAATCAGGTGATATATGTGCTGTAGTAGGTATCGAAGGATTTGATATCGGTGATACTATTGCAGATTTTGAAAACCCGGAACAACTGGAGGTTATGCATATCGATGAGCCTACCATGAATATGTTGTTCACGATCAATAACTCTCCTTTCTTCGGTAAAGAGGGTAAATATGTTACTTCACGTCACATCCATGACCGTCTGCAGAAAGAATTAGAGAAAAATCTTGCATTACGCGTTGTTCCTACAGAATCTCCTGATGCATGGTTGGTATATGGTCGTGGTATTCTTCACTTATCAGTATTGATCGAAACAATGCGTCGCGAAGGATACGAGCTTCAGGTAGGTCAGCCACAGGTTATCGTTAAAGAGATTGACGGTGTGAAATGTGAGCCTATTGAAGTGATGGTGGTAGATGTTCCTGCTGAGGTATCCGGTAAGGTAATCGAGTTGGTAACGCAACGTAAAGGTGAATTGTTAGTGATGGAGACAAAAGGAGAAATGCAGCATCTGGAATTTGAGATTCCATCACGCGGTATCATCGGTCTTCGTAACAACGTATTGACAGCAACAGCTGGTGAAGCTGTAATGGCTCACCGTCTGAAAGGATACGAGCCTTGGAGAGGAACGATCCCTGGACGTCTTCATGGTGTATTGATTTCACTTGACAAAGGTACAACTACTGCATACTCTATCGATAAATTACAGGATCGTGGTAAATTCTTCGTAGATCCGGGAGTTGATATTTATGAAGGACAGATCTTGGGTGAACATATCCGTGATAATGATTTGACTATCAATATCGTGAAAGGTAAGCAGTTGACAAATATGCGTGCTTCAGGTACGGATGATAATACACGTATTGCTCCTGCAATCAAATTTTCACTGGAAGAATCTATGGAATATATTCAGGCTGACGAGTACATCGAGGTAACACCGGAAAGTACACGTCTGCGTAAGATCTACCTGACAGAGAATGAACGTAAAATCAATGCGAAAAAATTCCAGTAATCGTATCGCATTATACATAGAAAAAGAGTTGTCAGATTTCTGACAACTCTTTTTTTGTTTACAGGAAGCGTTTTATAAACTTGAACAGCTTTTCGGTTTTGGCGGTATACGGATACCAGAAAACCTGCGATATCGGAAGGCTTCTGCTCCCGGAGACTACTGTCCGTTCGTGAGAAAAGGATTTAAAACCATATTGTCCGAAAGACTGGCCTATGCCCGAATGATTGACTCCGCCAAAGGGAAGATGAGGATGCATATACTGAATCAGCATATCATTTACGGCCGTAGAACCTGCTGTCGTATTCCTGAGAATAGTATCGGTATAATGATGGTCCCTGCTGAAGATATAGAGCGCCAGAGGTTTCTCTTTTTGAGATACAAGGGATAAAGCTTCACTTAAAGTGTCGTAGTAAATAACGGGTAATATCGGTCCAAAGATTTCTTCTGTCATTAAACTGCTGTCTGCCGGGATATCTGTCAATATGGTGGGGGAAATAAAACGGGACGTCTTATTCGTTTCTCCACCAGCCAGTACACGGGCTCCTGCTTCCAGTGCTTGTTTGAGAGCGCGCTCCAACCGGTCAAATTGCCTGTCATTAATGATACGGGCCAGGTCCGGCGACTGATCGGTTGAGGATCCGAAAGCCATTGACAATTCTTCCTGTACTATTTTTTCAAAAGTATCCTTCACCTTATTGTCTATGAGAGCATAGTCCGGTGCAATACAGGTTTGGCCTGCATTTACGAATTTACCCCATATCAGATTTCGTACTACTAATCGGAGGTTTACATCTTGATTTATAAAGACAGGTGATTTTCCACCTAATTCCAGAGTGATATCAGACAGATGTTTTGAAGCTGCCTGCATAACTAACTTCCCTATCTGTGGTGAACCAGTAAAGTGAATATGGTCAAATTTCAGATTTAATAAATGTGTAGTTTCTTCAGCTTGTCCGTTAGTGACAGCCACGTGTTCCTGCTCAAATACAGAGCTGATTATCTGTTCTATTATTGCATTGGTATGCGGAACGTATTCCGATAATTTCAGCATAACGGTATTTCCGGCAGCGATACTGCTGATTGTTTGCATCAACGGAATCTGAAACGGATAGTTCCAGGGAGTAATAATAAGAGAATTGCCCTTAGGTTCGTACTGGAGATAGGAGCGTGTCGTGATATACATCAGATTATTTTTTACCTTTCGGTTTTTTGCCCATCTTTTTAGATTCCTGCAGACATGTCTTATAGTAGATTCGACAACGTAGATTTCAGTGTAATCTGTTTCAAAGGTATTCTTTCTGAAATCGTGATATAGTGCTTCCTTAATGGCAGCGTGACTGTTTTCTATTTTTTTACCCAAATCCCGAAGAAGTGCAATGCGTTGCTCTACCGATAGTTGTCTGGCCTTTTCTTTGTAGTCCGATTGTCTGGAATAGAGAGAAGATATTTGTGCTAGAGGTGTACGGGTCGCTTCTGCCATAGTAGGATTATTTTATATACAACCTGAAAAGCCAAACAAAGTTTTAATAAAAAGGGTCCGACGATAAGTCAGACCCTCAATTATCTGTGTTTGAGATCAGTTTTTTTAAAACATCGGCACTTCTATCAGAAGAAGTTGTGCATCTGTATCTGCTTCTATGCTGATGTTGGCTGAATCTTGTATTCCTATGGCATCTCTGCGGCTCAGTTGTTCTCCTGCCACAGAAACATTTCCTTCCAGCACAAAGAGATAAATACCATTTGTCTGATTGTGTAAGGGATAGGCCAAAGTATTTCCTTTTTTCAGATCAGCAAGATTGAACCAGGAATCCTGATTTATCCATACAGCATTTGCATCCGCTTCATCAGGCGACACAATCGTGATCCATTTATTATCTTTATCAAGATGGGCATATGATTTCTGATCGTATCTTGGCTCTATGTCCGCCTCTTTAGGAATAATCCAGATCTGTAAGAATTTTACATCATCTGTTTTACTACCGTTGAATTCAGAATGCTGAATACCTGTGCCGGCACTCATGATCTGTACATCTCCGGTCTGTATATCTTTTCCATGACCCATACTGTCGCTGTGGGCCAGTGTGCCTGCTAACGGGATACTTACAATCTCCATATTGTCATGCGGATGGCGGCCAAATCCCTGACCTGCTGCTACATGATCATCATTCAGCACACGTAATGCGCCGAAATGAATATTCTCCGGATTGTAATATTGTCCGAAGCTAAAAGAATGATAGCTTTTTAACCATCCGAAGTCAGCCTGACCACGGTTTTCTGCACGATGGATTGTTTTTTGCATGATTAACCTCCTGTATTTACGTGTTTAAACATCAATATTTGTGCCAACTAAAATAGCAGACAGGGAGGTGTCAAAGTGACAGATGATCCTGTTGGGTAGAGGTCGTATGCAAATCCGTACGGTATATTTTATAAATACAGTACGGATTATGTTCTTATTGATCTATAGCAAAGCTGCTATTTTTCTGAAGTTTTTTTCTTTTGTAGCATCCATAATCAGGAACCAGTCAACGATTGTCCAGATACCCAGACCACCGCAAGTCAATAACTTTCCTATTCCAAGACCTGTATCTCCGATAATGAAACGATCTATACCGAATGAACCTGCGAAGATCGAGATCAACAGGGTAATCATAGGATCGTTGAAGGACAGCATCTGTATTTGTACAAACCGACTTTCATCCATTTGTAACATTTGCTCTCTCAACAGATTAAGGTGTTGAGGTGAGAAAAATTTGACCTGAGTTATTAAATAACTGTCCACTCTTTGTGCATCCATATTTTTAGCTTAATAATGTTTTCAATCGTAAATATAGAATTTTAGTAAGAATGCGCAAAAAAAATAAAAGTGGCGTTATCTTCAACATAATGCCACTTTTATTTTATTACTTAGTCTTTAAGCTTTTGCGGAGCAACTGTCCGGATCAGTGCACGTGCAAGAATCCGATTCGGATCCACAAGAGGCATACCTGAAATTTCTTTTTCACGAAAGACCTGGGATAATTCTGTGCACCCTAATACAATAACTGTAGCCCCCTCTTTTTTAAGTTCATGAATAGCCCCTATCAATTCTTCCTTTGCACGGTTTGTAACAGGAGAGGAGTTGGTTTTGATTCCGTATTGCTCATCATGTATTGCTGCCTGAATTTTCTCCTGCCATTCCTCAGGAGGTTGAATAACTTTCAAGCCTTTTGCTGCAAATACGTGATTATAAAGTCCTGTGTTGCGGATGCCGGTGGTGGTCAGAATGCCAACTATAGGTGCAGTGAAATGTGCTGCAATATAGTCCGATGTTTCTTCTACCATATGCAGCAGTCGTACTTTATGCTCTTTGTTCTGTAATTCATATCGGATGATATCAAATATGGGAACAG
Source organism: Sphingobacterium sp. UBA5789 (assembly GCF_002418355.1). Lineage (NCBI taxonomy): Bacteria > Pseudomonadati > Bacteroidota > Sphingobacteriia > Sphingobacteriales > Sphingobacteriaceae > Sphingobacterium > Sphingobacterium sp. UBA5789. The sequence goes on from NZ_DIDX01000001.1 coordinate 264,971, forward strand.
CATGTGCGGTATGACAAGGAATCCCAACTACAGTAGCTCCGGATTGTTCCAGTTCACGTATAATCTCCGCTATGGCATATGCCGGATTTGTCTGTGTATTATCAAGTAAATACGCAGTACGGTCTGCGATACGATGAGGTTGTGAAGACAAGAGCACAGGCAACTGATCCTGGTCTGTTGGTGCAATTGTTTCTTCCATAATTTTTTTTATAAGTTCCAGTCCCGCAAGTGGCCTGGCTCCTCCAACGATTCCAATCATATTTTACCTCCTAATCTTAATTTAATCCGTACTCCCGATCGAAGTGCGGTAACATCAATTATCCAAAAATGAAGCCAATATGTGTGTGCTGCAAGCAAAAATGTGTTAAAGGAATATGAATTTTATTCTGAAAAGACAGCATTATTAACATACTTTCCTTTACTGTATGTCAATAAGCAGATCTGGGAGTTTTTATACTTCTTTTTCTTCGTGGTAATCGTTATTTAGTTTATCCATACGTTTTTTGATGGATACATCTGTTCTGAAACCTTCCAGATTATCAATAGCACTTTTCTCCACAGCGATACTGGTGTGCGATTCATAGTTGTGGATTTCGCGCTGACTTAATAAAGCCTGATCGTAGGAATCACGTCCGCTCATGAGTTTGACAAATACGGGCAGACATTCAAAAAATATAAATAAAAGCGCAATAAAGAGTACGGCATTTTCTGTAGCCTGATCAACAGAGCCGTCCGCTTTAAACTTAAGATTGCCAAGCGCTGCATTACGATCTGCAAATCCGGCTATATTGACTGCACTGTCCAGACTTTTATTCGAAAGTAATTTCTGATCCAGGATTCCCTCAAATGACTTTCGTTCCAGGAGTACGACTTCTTTTTGTTGAATGCGTGTCCGGAGTGTATCGAGATAAATTTCCTGCTTTTTGAGCTGGGCTTCTTTCATTTTGGCATAAGGCCCGTATCCCATGACTCCGGAAGTCTCTGTTGTTTTGTTGCCAAAGATTTCAAAATTAAGTTTTTGCTTATCTGACTTTATGCTGCTGTCTAATGAGTCTGCCTGTTTTTTTAACCCGTTGAGCTGCCCATATTCAGTTGCATATTTATTCTCAAATGTCTGATTGAGGGTATCTATTTTTGCCCGTTGCTGACTCAGGTATGAACCTCGCAGATGTTCGCGGATTTCTTTATCAAATATCTTTAACTCGAGGGGTCTGGAAATAACAACACCGACAAGTATGGCCAGTAAGATACGTGGGAAAGCCTGAAGAAATTGCTTGCCGCTTCCTTTAGTTTTATCAATACTCAGCACGATGTAACGGTCGAGATTAAAGATGGCCAGGCCCCATATAAGTCCAAAGATTATGGCGTATACAACGGAAAGGTCATTACCGCTAAAGACAAAATATAATGCATATCCACCGGAAAGAGCGGCAAAAAGCCCTGTGAAAAATATCGTAGCACCAATGCTGACATATTTATTATGTTCTTCAGGATATTTGGCCAGCGTGTCCTGATGTACACCTGCACAGTACCAGAAGAAGCGAGATACACTATTCATCTTTTAAGTTGCTAATTATTATGCTAATAGACGTAATATTTTGATAATAGTTACATCTATGTATTTGTTTTACAAAAATCTGATAAATTTCTGAAAGTAAAGAGTCTTTGTGTATGCTAAAGGCAGTCATTCCGGGTGGAATTGTTAACTTTGTAAAAAACATTGAAAACAAATCAAGAAACAGAAATGAATAAAAAAAGCTTTTTGCCCATGTTCATGATCATTGCGGCAACTGTGGTCGGTTGTAATAATGAACAGAAGACAGAAACGACCAACCCGTTACTTTTAGCCTATGATACACCTTTCAATGTCCCTCCATTTGACAAGATCAAAGATGAGCATTTTAAGCCTGCATTTGACGAAGCATTAAAACGACATAAACTGGAGATTGACTCTATTGTTAATAATACGGATGAACCAACTTTTGCAAATACTATTCTGGCTTTGGAAAATGCCGGAGGTTTGTTAAGTCAGGTTTCCACTATATTTTCTAATCTTAATTTAGCGAATACTAACGATACTATTCAGGCTTTAGCTAAGAATATGGCACCTGTATTGTCTGCACATAATGATGAGATTACCTTAAATTCTACCCTGTTTGGTAAAATCAAAACCATATGGGAAAAGAAACAGGCACTGGGACTTGATGCTGAAGACAACAAGTTACTGGAAGAAACATACAAAAGATTTATACGTTCGGGAGCGGGTCTGAAGGATAAGGACAAAGAAAAGCTGAAAAAAATAAATGCAGAGATGTCTGTATTGACAACTCAGTTTGGACAGAACGTATTAAAAGAAACCAATGCATTCGAATTGGTTGTAGATAAAGAGGCGGATCTGGAAGGGCTTACTGCTGATCTGAAAGCGGCAGCTGCGGAAGTAGCTAAGGCAAAAGGATTGAAAGATAAATGGGTATTCACATTGAAAAACCCGTCTATTATGCCATTTCTGCAATATGCAAAGAACAGAGATCTGCGTAAGAAAATCTGGGAAGCTTATAGCCTGAGAGGAAATAACGGAAATGATGCAGACAACAAAGAGATTGTTCGTAAAATCGCTAATCTGCGTCTGGAAAAGGCCAAATTATTAGGCTTTGCAAATCATGCAGCTTATGTATTGTCAGAATCTATGGCGGAGAATCCGGCTAATGTATATGACTTATTGAACAAGTTGTGGACACCGGCTTTGGCAAAAGCGAAAGTAGAAGCTGCTGATATTCAGAAAGAAATTATTGCTGCAAAAGATACCTTTAATGTGGCACCATACGACTGGAGATACTATGCTGAAATTATCCGTAAAAAACGTTTTGCGTTGAATGAAGAGGACATCAAGCCTTATCTAAGTCTGCAATCTGTACGAGAAGGAGCTTTCTCTGTTGCAAATAAATTATATGGTCTGACATTTGTCGCTTTAAATAATATACCGGTCTATCACCCTGAAGTGGAAGTCTATGAAGTGAAGGATAAAGATGGTTCACATCTGGGTCTGTTGTATGCCGACTTCTTTCCGAGAGCTTCTAAAAAGGGAGGCGCATGGATGACATCATACCGTTCACAATATAGAAAAGAGGGTAAGCGTGTCGCTCCTGTTATTTCTATAGTATGTAATTTTACTAAACCGATAGGTGATGAACCAGCATTGCTTACGTTTGATGAAGCCACAACGTTATTCCACGAATTCGGACATGCTTTGCATGGATTGTTGTCTAATGTTAAATATAAAAGTCTGGCCGGTACATCGGTACCAAGAGATTTCGTGGAACTTCCTTCGCAGATCATGGAAAACTGGGCGGCAGATCCTGAGGTATTGAAAGTATATGCCAAACATTACAAAACCGGAGAGGCAATTCCGGATTCGCTGATTTCCAAGATGCAAAAGGCAGGCACATTTGATCAGGGCTTTGCTACTGTTGAATATTTGGCGGCGTCCTTACTGGATATGAATTACCACACCATTACAGCTCCTGTCAAAGATGATATCAATGCTTTTGAGAAAGGAGCAATGAACAAGATCGGACTTATCAACTCTATAATACCGAGATATAGAAGTACCTATTTTGAGCATATTTTCTCAGGAGGCTATTCTGCAGGCTATTACGCTTATATCTGGTCTGAGGTACTGGATTCAGATGCTTTCGCAGCATTCAAAGAAAAAGGCTTGTATGATCAGGGAACTGCAGCTTCTTTCAGAAGAAATATTCTTGAAAGAGGAGGAACAGGAAATCCGGCACAAATGTATCGTACATTCAGAGGTGCGGATCCGAATCCGGTTTATCTTATGAAGAAAAGAGGATTGAACTAATCACATAACAAAACAAAAGCGGGGTTTTCATATAGAAAACCCCGCTTTTGTTTAGGATAAAATTTTCAGTAAATACATCTGAAGTTATCAGATTCCGGCCGAATGAAATTGAAGGTCGTACAGTTTCTTATAATAACCGTCTATAGCGAGTAATTCGTGATGGTTGCCGACTTCTTTAATCTCTCCTTTATCAAGAACAATAATTTTGTCTGCTTTCTGAATTGTGGACAGTCTGTGCGCGATGACAATGGCGGTTCTTCCTTTCATCAGGTTGTCAATGGCAGACTGGATAAGTTCTTCTGTTTCGGTATCTACAGAAGATGTAGCTTCATCCAGTATCAGGATTTTAGGATCGTGTACCAGTGCCCGGATAAAAGAAATAAGTTGTGCCTGACCGGCTGACAATGTTGCTCCGCGCTCCATCACCTCGTAGTCGAACCCTCCGGGTAGACGTTGAATAAAATCATAAGCTCCGACTTGTCTTGCAGCATCGATTATTTTGTCTTCCGAAATGCGATCTTCATTCAGATTGATATTTTTTCTGATGGAGTCGGAGAATAGAAAAACATCCTGAAGAACAGTAGCTATAGTCTTACGCAGATAATTGAGTTCATATTCCCGGATATCTATCCCGTCCAGAAGGATCTGCCCTTTATTGATTTCATAAAAACGGCTCAGAATATTGATGGTAGAGGATTTACCGGCACCTGTAGCACCTACAAGAGCAAGTGTTTCTCCCGGCTGCACTTTGAAGCTTACATCTTTTAGTACCCAGTTTTCATCATTGTAGGCAAACCACACATTTTTAAATTCTATTTCTCCTTTGACATTTTCCGGTTTAAGCGTACCCGAATTGGGAGTCGCTTCATCTGTATCCAGTACATCGAAGATCCTTTCAGCACTCACCATCCCCATTTGTAAGGTGTTGAATTTATCTATAAGCTCTCGTATCGGCCTGAATATCATATTTATGTACATGATAAATGCCACCACTACTCCGGGAGATATTACATCTGCGATAATCTGTTTGGATCCGAACCAGACCAGAAGACCGAGTGCTATGGCCATGATCAGTTCTAATACCGGGAAAAATATAGAAAAGTACCAGTTGGCACGGATATGCGCATTCCGGTGGTGGGAGTTGATGTCTTTAAACTTATGTAACTCTTGTTTTTCCCGGGCAAAGTATTGAATAATACCCATTCCGGAGATATGCTCCTGCAAAAATGTATTTAGATTAGCCACCCACTTCCGTACATCCTGAAAAGCAGATTTCATTGCTTCTTTAAAAATATAGGTCGCTGCTACCATCAGAGGCATTGGGATGAGAACAATAAGCGTCAGCTTCCAGTCGGTATAGAACATGACTATGAGTATCACCAGTAGTTGCAGCAAGTCACCTATAATTTGTATAAGTCCTTCGGAAAAGATATTGGATATCGTTTCCAGATCGGATATTGTACGCGTGATAAGTCTTCCGATAGGGGTATTATCAAAGTATTTGAGTCTGAGATTAGTGATGTGATTAAATACTTCAATACGTATATCTCTGATGACAGACTGTCCAAGTGTATTCGTCATTAACGTATGAAAATACCTTATGATAGTTTGCAGAACGAGAAGTCCCAACATGGCAATCAGCATATTATTAAGACCTGAGGCATCGTCTGTGAGGATATATTTGTCTAATGTATGCTCGATCAGCAAGGGAAGTGCGGGCGCTACAGCAGCAAGCAAAATAGTCAATACGACCGAAATCCAGAATACTGTCTGATAGGGGCGCATGTATTTGATCATGCGCTTTAATAGCTTACTGTCGTATGTTTTTCCTGTTATCTTTTGATCACTCACTGCTTATTCTATTTACGTTTACTAATATAAGGATAAACCACTTCCGTTAAATATAATCCGTGCGCTGGAACAGATGTTCCGGCCTTTGAACGGCTCTTGCTCGCTATGACTTCCTTTATATAGACAGGTTCTTTTCCTTTCAGTCCGATTTCTAATAAGGTTCCGACAATTGCTCTGACCATATTTCTTAGGAACCGGTCTGCAGAAATATGAAAAACAAGATGGTCATCGGTCTTCCATAACCATTCAGCTCTTGATATATCACAAAAATTGGTAAAAACCTGTGTGTTGGATTTACTGAAACACTCGAAATCCTGTCTTCCCAGAAGATACTGACAGGCCTCATTCATCTTTGCTACATCCGGAATATCTCTTGTCAACCAGGAAGCATGTAACAGGAACGGATCTTTTTTGAAATGCAGATGATATTCATAAGATCTTGAAGTTGCATCAAAACGGGCATGAGCTTCGTCATCTACCGGTAAAAGGCTGTATACTGCTATATCATGAGGTAAAAGAGCATTGAGAGAATGCACAAATTTATCGGGCTGTAATAGCAGACCTTCCGCCAGGGCATCAAAGTGAACAAATAACTGCCTCGCGTGTACTCCTGTATCTGTCCGGCCTGCACCTATTGTTTCAATGTCCTTACGAAGTAAGGTTTTAAGTACATCATTTAACTTTTCCTGTACAGAAACAGCGTTATGCTGGATTTGCCAACCATGATATGCGGTGCCCTGATAGGCTATCTCCAGAAAGAAACGTTTCGTTTTTAGTTCCACTTTGCAAATGTAGTGATTTGGATGATTTTATAATTCAACTTCAATTTTTGACGCAACAATTTGACATTAGCATTGTTAATAAAACATAGTAACTGTCATACATTCACTTGTGGAGATGACAGTATATTTTCTCTTAAAAAATTACGGCTTAACGGCAAAGGAGAAACCGATAAATTAGTTTTATATACAGTCAATAATATTGCATATAAAAGCAAATTTATCTAAGTTTGTTTTGTTACAATAAAATAATCTTATGATACAGCGTATTCAAACGGTTTGGTTATTATTAGCGGGAGTGACTATTTTCGCATTGTTTCTGTTTCCCTATCTGCAATATATTGATGTAGCGGGAATAGGCAGAAAATTATTAGTGTCAGGATCTTATACGGCTGTTAATGGTGAATCTGTAAAAGAAGAGTCTTTTATTCTGCAGAGTATAGCTACAGTCGTTTTGGGTTTGATCCCGGTATATATCATCTTTAAATTTAAAGATCGTAAGATGCAGATCAAACTGATTTTATTACAGATTGTTTTGCTTGTTCTATTCTTTTTCTGGCTTTATTCTTTTTCCGGAGATATTTTGTCTAAAACATCCCAATATCTTTCCGCAAGTAATATTGGCGTCGGGTTTTTCTTATTCCCTGTAGCTATTGTGTTTCTATCTCTCGCTTTCGGTGGTATACGTAAAGATGAACGCCTGATAAAATCAGCAGAAAGATTACGTTAATGGACTATACCCAGCGAGAAAAACTGATCCGCAATTATGTTGAAGCCTATAATCAGCTCGATATAGCAGGTATGCTTACGGATCTGGATGATGAAATACGTTTTGTTAATATTACTGATGGTGAGATCAACTTATCTTTATTAGGTCGCCGTGCATTCTGGGATCAGGCCGTACAGGCGGCAGAGTTGTTTTCGGAACGCAAACAGGAAATTTTGGCTGTTCGTCATTCTCCCGAAGAGACCGAAATTGAAATCGATTATTCAGCTAAATTAGCTGTAGATCTGCCTAATGGTTATGAACGCGGACAAGTAATCAGCATGAAGGGCCGTTCAGTATTCCGGTTCGGAACAGATAAGATTATCAGCCTTACAGATATAAGCTAATTCCCAATTGCGCATTTAATCTTATTCAACAGGTATTATTCTTTTTTTTAAGGTGTTTTTCCCCTCAACACTTGTGGCTCCTGTGTGTAATTATAGTAATTATACAACACAGGATCATGAAAGCTTACCTATATATTCTTCTGGCTGCAGTCACATGGAACTTAAGCAGTTGCCAGAAACCTACATCTATTAAAAATGCGCCACTCACAGATTCCGTAGTATCAGCTTCGATATTGGATTACAATATTTATTTTGATGCCGAACGCTTTTTTATAAAAACCGTGGAAAGCGGTCTTAAACTAAAAAATGCTTCAGAACAAGCCTTGCGGATGACCAGTTCAGATTCTATCCGCAATCTTGCATTGGCTTTAAAAGAATGCCATACGAAAGATGTAGAACAGATTATGGCTTTAGGAGACAATTTAAATGTCGCTATTCCGGCGGTTATGAATGCTATCGATGCACAGCAAGTCTCCGATTTGAAAGAAGAAAAGAATACGGACTTTGATTATAGATTTATAAAAATGGTCATTGAAGATTATGAACGTAGCATTCCTCTTTTTGAACAGGCTGTATCGGATGCCAATAATTCCGAAATAAGGAATGTGGCGTCTTCCGTTCTTCCTAACTTATATGCTCAGCTATCCAAAGCGAGAATTATAGAGCGTGTCTACTTCAGAGACAGAATGATAAGTAGGCTGTAAACCTTTGTTAATATCCTGATGTTTATATAGAAAGTATAGGATTATGGATAAATTAGGGCAATACCATAAGAAGCGCAATTTCAAGGAAACTTCGGAACCAAAAGGAGCCACAAGTTCGCATAAACCGGCTAAACTACGATTTGTTGTGCAGCGTCATCATGCAAGTCGTCTGCATTATGACTTTCGTCTGGAGATGGGGGGAGTGCTCAAAAGCTGGGCAGTGCCGAAAGGTCCTTCTCTTTTTCCGCAGGATAAGAGACTTGCGGTGCAGGTGGAAGATCATCCTGTTGATTATGCCAGCTTTGAAGGAGAGATTCCTAAAGGAAACTACGGCGCCGGGACTGTTTCTATATTTGACGAAGGCTATTTTCAGCCGTTGGAGAATGGCAAAGAGAAAAGTCTGTTGGATGATGTAGAGCAAGGTTCAGTTAAATTTATTCTTCATGGAAAAATACTAAAAGGAGAGTTTGCCCTAGTACGTATAAAAGATGGAGATGGTAAATCGTGGCTGTTGATCAAACACAAAGATAAATTCGCCGTAGATAAACCGTACAATGCTGAAGACTATGTCAGTAAGAAGATTAAGGATCAAGGAGAACAGTATAAAAAGAAGCCTGCAAAGACATCAAAAGAGAAATCAAAATTGTCTCCTTCACCTGCTAAAAATGTAAAGGTTGAACTGCTGGAACCTCTTCCCATGTTAACCCGACTCACTACAGATTTACCAGATGAAGAGGGCTGGTTGTATGAAAAAAAATACGATGGCTTCCGGATAATCGCTGTTAAGACCTCTAAAAACGTTATTTTGTATTCTCGTAATGGAAAACAGATGAATAAGCTATTCCCGAGTATCGTCAAAGCGGTGTCGTCTCTCGAACGTGATGTCTGGCTGGACGGAGAAGTTGTTATAGAAGATAAAAACGGGAAAGCTCAGTTCCAGCTTTTGCAGAGTGGAGAGCCTTTGCCACCTTCTCTCGTAATTCGGTATTATATTTTTGATCTGCTAAGTCTGGATGAAAATGATCTGAGTCAATATCCATTGAAGGAGCGAAAGGATCTGCTTCAATTGTTATTAAAAGGAGTGAAAAAATCTGTAATAACGCCTGTTGAAGCTTTGACAGGAACGGTATCAAAAATCAGGAAACAGGCTGAAAAGCAGGGTTGGGAAGGAGTCATAGCAAAAGATACAGAGAGTTTATACCATGCCGGTAAACGAAGTAGCCAGTGGCTTAAAGTAAAGTTCCGGAAAACTCAGGAAGCAGTGATCTGCGGATATACAAAGCCTCAGGGTAGCCGTTCCTTTTTTGGGGCTTTAGTGTTAGGATATTACGAAAAGGAGCAATGGATTTACCTTGGAAACTGCGGAACAGGATTTACAGAGGATCTTTTAAAAGATGTTTTTGATAAACTAAAAGATAACAGGAAATCAGGAAAACCTTTTGACCCGAAAGTCATTGTAGCAAAAGAAAAGGAGGTGACCTGGGTGAAGCCTGATTTGGTATGCGAAGTCTATTATTCAGAATGGACAGCAGACAATCATCTTCGTCATCCTGTTTTTAAAGGGTTGCGTATGGATAAGAATGTGAAGGATGTACAAGTAGAGCACCCTGAAGAAGAGCTGGTGAAAGATAAGGTGGTTACAGTTGATCGTCATCAGGTAAAGCTTACTAATCTGGACAAGGTATATTGGCCATCGGATGGATATACTAAGGGACAATTGTTAGCATATTACGAGAAATTTGGAGATCTTCTGTTACCCTATCTCAAAGATAAACCGATCTCCATGCACCGTTTTCCAAATGGGATAGAAGAAAAGAGTTTTTTTCAAAAGGATGTGGACGTAAAGCAGATTCCGGGTTGGTTGCGCACTGTTTCCATGTATTCTGAAAGTACAGATAAGAATATCGATTATCTGATCTGTAATAATAAGGCAACGCTGCTTTACATTGCGAATTTAGGATCTATCGAAATTAATCCCTGGCTGTCTACCTATCAAAAGAAAGAATACCCGGACTTTGCCGTGTTGGATCTGGATCCCAACGGCGCTGATTTTGAGGTCTTGATTGATGTCGCCAGAACGGCTCATCGTCTCTTTAAACAGGCAGGTGTGACAGATTATATTAAGACTTCCGGATCTACAGGATTGCATATATATATTTATGTAAACAGAAAATATACCTATGATGTAGTTCGTGATTTTATACAGTTTATCGCAGAGATGATTTATGAAGAACATCCGGACACAACGAGTCTGATCAGGGATCCACAGAAAAGAAAGGGACTCATATATCTGGATTATCTGCAGAACCGGAGGGGACAGACTATTGCATCGCCTTACTCCGTCCGCCCCAAGCCAGGAGCTACTATCAGTACGCCTTTACATTGGAAAGAAGTAAAGGAAGGGCTGGATATAAAACAATTTAATATAACTTCTATTACTGATCGTCTTGAAAAGAGAGAAGATCCATGGAAGGATATTTTTGAACATCCTGCCGATATCAAAAAAGCATTAGAGAAATTTTAAGCTAAACTTGCTTTCAGCTGAGCCAACAGATCTGCTGCTTTTGTATTTTCTACAGTCATCTTTCGGATAGTGGCCCTTTTGCCTTTGTCTTTCTGTTTGATGATTTTAAGCAGATCTCGCGTATATTCATTTTTATATCCGGAGATATCAAAGCTATGGCTATGTTGTTTGATAAGTTGTAAGGCCATATCCATTTCTTCTTTTTTGATTCTGGAAGTTCCCGGAATTTTTAATTCTTCAGGGGAGCGGATTTCTTCTTCAAATCGAAGTTTATTGAGCAACAGCATATTTTGGTAGGGTTTTATAATGACCAGATTCTCAATATTACGCATAACAAAGGAACCTAAACCAGCAGTTTTGCTTTTTTCTAATCCTTTCAAAAGCAATTGATAGGCTTTATCTCCTCCCTTCTGCGGCTCTAAATAATAGGGAGTATCAAAATAGATACTATCTATTTCTTCCAGTTTAACAAAGGACTGGAGATTGATCATTTTATTTTTTTCAGGACTTGCATCCTCAAAGTCCGCCTCTTCAAGAACTACATATTTGTCTTTCAGCATATATCCTTTGACGATATTTTCCCAGGCGACTTCTTTACCAGTCTTCTCATTCACCCTTTTGTACTTAATGTTTGACTTGTCTTTCCGATCTAACATATCCAGATCCAGTGAACTGCTTTGCGTGGCACTGTATATCTTAACCGGAATATTTACTAGTCCAAAGCCTATTGCTCCTGTCCAAATTGCTCTCATACTCATATAAACAATGTAATGGATAGAAGGTTTCGGTGTATGCGGTTGATTTTTAATGTTTTGAAGAGAAGTCTAAAAGACTGTTTTGTATTATTAAATAGACATTTAGAGCTGTATACGCCTGTACCAAATTCTTCTCTATGTTTCAGAGTCCAAAATTTTCAATTTCATCGGGGTTAAATACGCGTATAAATACGTATCTGCCTTGCTGATAATTGGGCTTTTTTAACTCTATGGAGAAGGGCGTTTGTTTAACCAAAAGTTTATAGGTATTTATACGCTTTTTGAAAGAAAAAAACCACTTGTTTTAGCATGGCCTTTGAATAATGTCTTGCGATGATTCAACAAAATAGAGTTAACGGTAATATGCTTCAAAGCGGAAATAAAAAATCTACTATTATGACTAGAAACGAATTTAATACTCAGGTTATGGAGCAAACAAATGAACTCCGGAGCTTTGCAAAACGCTTTACAAAAGATAATGAAGAAATCAACGATCTTCTTCAGGAGACGTTTCTCAAAGCTGTGACCTACTTTCAAAATTTTAAAGAGGGAACTAATCTTAAAGGTTGGTTATACACTATTATGAAGAATACCTTCATAAACGGTTATCGCAGAGTTTCTAAAACACAGTCATTCATTACAACCGAGGAAGAGGTGAGTTCTTCACAGATGTATTTTTCAGCTGTTCATAACTGGGGAGAGAATAAATTTGTAATGGACGATATTCAGCAAGCCCTTTCCGAACTGGATAAAGGCTGTTATGTACCTTTCACTATGTATTTTGAAGGATATAAATACTACGAGATTGCAGAACATCTGAATTTGCCTGTGGGGACGGTCAAAACGCGGATTCATATGGCAAGAAAAAAATTGAAGAATGTTTTAGCCGTTTATCAATAATATATATAATTATACCATTTTTCTTTTCCCTCAGGCACTGGCTGTTTACAGTCTTTAGCTTGAGGGATTTTTTTTGCTGATCTATCCTCCAGATCACAAATGAGATATGTCTTCGTAAAACCTATGCCGAAGGAAGCGATAAAAGAAACTTTAAAAAGGATTTTTCGGCAATTTCTGTGAGCGTGAACTTGTCTGTGTTTTTCTTTACTATACGATTGAGTACAGGTGTCAGACGCTGATCCAGATATTGATTTTGTAATTCAGGATGAATATAATAGTTCCGCGTGACAGTTCGTGTATTTCCTAATTTTGAAGCGACCTCGTCTATAATATGAAGCAGATTTTTTTTGCGTTCTGTTTCGGTTTCAGCAACTGGTATCCCGGCCATGATCATTAATGCGAGCGTACATCCCGCCCATGTTCTGAAATCTTTGCACGTGTAATCGTCCTTCATGGATTCTTTCAGATAGGAGTTGATATCACCCGAGTCTAACCGTACAATTTCACCATTCTTGTTATAATATTGAAAGAGTTCCTGACCGGGTATATCTTTAATGTTTTTCAACATTTTTACCAGTTTAGGTTCTTTGAGATACACTTGTTGGACCACACCTTTCTTTCCTTTGAATTTGAAAAAAACTTTGTTGCTTTCGATTTTAATATGTTTGTTTTTCAGTGTTGTCAACCCAAATGATCCATACTCCTGCTCGTAAGCTTTATTGCCTGCTCTGATGTAAGTGTGACTCATGATGTTTACAGCTATGGCACATACTTTCTCTTTTGTGAGTTTCTTGCGTCTCAGATCTTTCTTTAACTGAACTCTCAAAAGTTTCAGTTTTCTTGCAAACCCTTCCAGGCGATCAAATTTTTTCAGATTTCTGAAGGCAGACCAGTCATTGTGATAGCGATATTGCTTACGGCCGCGAGCATCTATACCCGTGGCCTGTATGTGTCCGTTTGCCTGAGTGCAGATCCAAACCTGTTGCCATGCAGGAGGAAGTACTAATGCCCGGATACGGTCTAATACCTTCTTGTCAGCTATTTTACCTTTATCTGAAAAGTAAACGAATTTTCCGTTTTTCTCTTTTCGGGTATATCCGGGCTGCTTATCGGATACATATCTAAGCTTGATATCTAGTGCCGCATGTGGCAAGGGGGCTGAGGTCTTCATAAATAAATTACAGCTTTGAAAAATAAGACCCCACATCTTTTAAAAATGCAGGGTCAAGGTTACTGTTGTGTTATTGTAATTGATCGATTTCAATGATTTCTTATAGCATCAATAAGTTTGCTTTTATTCATGCTATGTCTTCCTTTTATTCCAATTTTTTTGGCTTCAGCCAAAAGCTGAGATTTTTTGCGGTCATCAAGATCACTACTTTTTCCACCCTTCCGGCTGGCATCAGGCGTATTGGCAATACGTGCTGCTTTTTCTTTACTCATGCCTTTATGGCGCAGAGCTTCGTATTTTTCATCATCCTTGATTTGATTTCCGTGATCTTTGCTCATGATTGATACATTAAGGAAAACTATAAATCTATAACGGCAAGCCCCGATGTTTGTTTAGGAGATAATAACGAACAGGTATTATTCTTGTGTTTTCACGTATTTTTACTTCGCAGAATCTTGCTGTACCCAGATCAATTTGTTCAGGTCATAGCCTGCTTCTCTGGCTTTGATCAGATATTCTCTTTTAATCTGATCAGGAAGAGTGGGGGTCCGTGAGAGGATCCACAGGTAGTCAAGATTTTTGCCGGCTATCAGCGCATATCGATATGCGGAATCAAGAGCTATGACATTGTATCCTGAGTAAAACGGGCCAAAAAAAGAGACTTTTAGCATTCCCTTAGTAGGTTCGTCTACAAACTTAGCTTTTCCAATAGCTTCCTTTTGTTTACGTTCCACAGTATCAAAACCTGTATTCACGACTTTTATAGAACCATCTTTATGGAGCGAATAAGTGGCCGTTGTATTTTTAAGATTTTTCTCGAATTTAAAATCAAACCTAGCTATTTCGTACCATTTACCAAGATAACGGCTTTGATCAAAATTTTCTACAGCTTTCACATTTTCGGGAATGGTCTGGCATTGGATGAACAAAAAGGAAATAAGGGCGCAGATGATTAACAGGCAATTATAAGAGTATTTATTTTTCATATGTATGGTAAGTGTTTTATAAGATAACAACTGATAATGTAAACTGGTTTTCCTGAAAAACAGTAATTCCTATCGCTTGTGCAATTTACGGAATCCTTCTTATTTACTGCCATAATACACGATGGAGGTTTCGGAGTATAAGCCTTATATTTGCACTCATATATGAATTCTTTTCTCCCCTTCTTCGATTTTAAGCAAAAGGTCAACTATAGGATTGAGATCCTTGCAGGTCTTACTGTCGCTATGACTATGATTCCGGAATCTTTATCCTTTGCTATTCTGGCTGGATTGAGCCCGCTTACAGGCTTATATGCTGCATTTCTGATGGGACTGATTACAGCTGTGCTAGGTGGGCGGCCCGGAATGGTTTCCGGTGGAGCGGGAGCAACAGTGGTGGTGCTGATTGCTTTGGCGGCAACACATGGTGTGGAATATTTGTTTGCTGCGATCATTCTGGCGGGTGTACTTCAATTTTTAGTAGGGCTATTCCGCTGGGGTAAGTTTGTAAGACTTATTCCACAACCAGTAATGTATGGTTTTCTGAATGGTCTGGCTATCATTATATTTATGGCACAAATACATCAGTTTAAGGTGGTGGAGAATGGGGTTAGTCACTGGTTGTCCGGATCTGCTCTTTATATTATGGTCGGACTGACAGTACTGACGATGTTGATCGTATATTTCTTTCCTAAAGTGACCCGTACGATCCCAGCTTCATTGGTGGCAATTATGGTCATCTTCGTGATCGTGCTTGCCGGAGGTATAGAGACAAAGACTGTATCTGATATCGCATCCGTGAGCGGATCCCTTCCTGTTTTTCATATACCAACTGTTCCGATGACATGGGATACCTTACAGCTCGTATTTCCCTATGCACTGGTTATGGCAGGAGTAGGACTGATTGAATCCTTGCTGACGCTTTCAATGGTGGATGAAATCACCAATACAAAAGGAAACTCAAACCGGGAAGTGATGGCACAGGGTACGGCGAATGTAGTGAATGGTTTCTTTGGAGGAATGGGCGGTTGCGCCATGGTCGCTCAGACTTTGGTAAATCTGAATGCCGGTTCCAGAGCCAGGCTTTCAGCCATAATAGGAGCATTGACTATATTGCTTATTATTCTGATTGGCAGTCCTGTTATTGAACGTATTCCCATGGCCGCTTTGGTAGGCGTGATGATAATGGTTTCTATAGGTACCTTTCAGTGGGTTTCGGTACGGCTTGTGAATAAAATGCCTAAATCGGATATTTTTGTGGGCATACTGGTAGCTGCTATAACCGTGCTGCTACACAATCTGGCTTTGGCCGTTTTGGTGGGCGTTGTAATATCGGCTCTGGTGTTTGCCTGGGACAATGCCAAAAGGATTCGCGCCCGGAAGAGTATAGATGCGGAAGGTAATAAGATTTATGAAATAAATGGTCCGCTTTTCTTTGGATCAGCCACTCATTTTACAGAAAAATTTGATGTGGCTGAAGACCCGGATCAGATTATTATCGATTTTAAGGAAAGCCGGTTGGTCGATATGACTGCTATTGACGCAGTACATAAACTGACATCGAAATACGCGGAGAATGGGAAACGTGTCATATTACGGCACCTGAGTGCGGATTCCCGTAAACTGCTTGCGGATGCGGCTGGTCTCATTGAGGTGAATGTAGAAGATGATCCTACATATAAAGTGATGCCCGAATAGACGTATTTATTTTTGATCCCCTTATTCGTTTATTTATCTTTAAGAATTGAAATTCTAAAACAGGTAAGACAATGGGCTTTATTGCGGTCATTGATAAAATAGGTATTAATCCATTTGTGTTTGTTCCTGAACTTGTTTTGCGGGAACTGATAACAGCAGCCGGTCAGCATAAAGGAAAAATTCCTGTATCGTTAACCATTGATGGGATTGCTTTTACCCAGACATTAGTTAAGTATGCAGGCGAATGGCGCCTGTACATCAATGGCCCTATGCTCAAAGCTGCAGGAAAAACTGTTGGAGATACGGCTGACTTTACGTTAGCATTTAATGCTGATAAACCTGAAATCCAGATACATCCACTTCTGGCAAAAGCTTTAGCGCAAAATTCAGAAGCAGAGGCTGTTTTTCAGACTCTAACTCCATCCCTGCAATTGGAGATTATCCGTTATATATCTCATTTAAAGCAGGAAGATAGTATTGTACGGAATGTCGGAAAAGCGATAAACTTTTTGTTAGGAAAAGAAAGATTTATCGGTCGGGAGCCCATTAATATGAAAAAGGATGCTGACAGCCTGCTATAGATTGACCATAGAAAAGCGGATTTTAATATTAAAACCCGCTTTAATCACAACTAAATACAGAATATAATTATTCTGCTTTCGAATTTAAGTTTGTATCGGCGATGCCCGTTAAAGTTTCGTCACAGCTTTTTTCCTCTTCGAGTGTCATTAATAAGAGTTTTAAGCTTTCTTTATTACCCAATACTTTTGCAAATGCAGCTAAGGTTCCGTAAGTAGCTATTTCATAGTGCTCTACTTTCTGTGCTGCCGCAATGATACCTGCATCTCTTACGTTGCCGACTTCTGTTTCTTCCATTATACTTTTGCCTTCTTCAATGAGCCCGGCCATAGCATCGCATTTCTCAGCTTTAGCTTTTTTACCAATTGATTCGAAGCATTTTTGTAAACGGGCGATATGTTCTTCCGTTTCTTTGAGGTGCTTCTGAATAGCTTTTTTAAGCTGCGGAGAAGTTGCATTTTTATCCATCTTAGGCAATGCTTTGGTCAGCTCTTTTTCTGCCCAATAGATATCTTTCAAACCGTCTTCAAATAAATCTGCCAGATCTTTAGCCGCTCCGGATTTAGCTTTAATTTTTGAATCTTCTTTATTTGAGGATTTCGCAGGTGTAGTTTTTGATGCACTGCTGCTTTTAGCTGTTGTAGTTGCCATAATTATATGATTTTATGTTTTCAAAGGTTTAATTCATTTGTTAATAGAAGAACGGATTAGTAATCAGATAGTTCTGCTGTTGCGGTTAAGTTTTTAATAATGCGTACTTCTACTAAGGCGTGCGTATTAATGCCCGACTCTGCCCATTAGGTAAACTTTGCTTATAGTCTCTTGTTATATAAGAGATGAAACTCTGGTTTAATTAAAAAAGAAAAAGATGAGTAGGACAAATTCGAAAGGTGGCAACTTTGTTAAAGACTTCTTTTCCATTATAAAGACATCTGCTATGGGATTTATAAATGAGGATTGTCTCAAGTATAGTGCTTCACTGGCCTATTATACTATTTTTTCAATAGGACCTATTTTAGTTTTAATTATCTCTTTGGCTGGTGTATTTTTTGGTCAGGATGCTATCGAAGGCAAAGTGTTTACGGAGATGAAAGGTCTTGTAGGACCAAGTGCTGCCCGGCAGATACAGGAAGTGATCATGAATCTCAAATTATCAGGTAAGTCAAATCTCGCTCTTGTCGTAAGTATTATTACGTTACTGATCGGAGCAACATCGGTATTCGGAGATATTCAGAATTCGATAAACAGAATATGGCATGTACGTGCCAAACCTAAAAAGGGATGGGTAAAGGTCATCAAAGACCGTTTATTATCTTCTTCTCTTGTGATAAGTCTGGGGTTTCTGCTGATGGTTACTTTGGTTGTGAATGGGGTAATACTTGCATTTACAGATCGTTTGCAACGTTACTTTCCGGATATTACGGTAGTTCTGTTAGATGCGATCAATTTCTCAATAAGTTTTGCTGTTATATTTATTCTGTTTGGAATAATATTCAGGGCGCTGCCAGATGTTAAGATTGCGTGGCGGACTGTGCGTTCAGGAGCTTTTTTTACCGCGATATTATTTGTTATCGGACGATTTGTTATCGGGTTGTACCTCCAGACTTCGGGCACAGAATCTACTTATGGAGCTGCAGGATCCATTATATTAGTTTTGCTGTGGGTATATTATACAGCGGCCATACTCTATTTTGGAGCCATTTATACACGAGAATATGCCGCTATAAAAGGTATTCCGATACAGCCTTCTGATTTTGCTGTGCATGTGGAGGAGAAAGAGGTTGAAAAGGAAGTCAAAGTCCTGCCTCCTCCGGATCATGACAAAACATAATATCATAAGGAACGTTAAAGAGCTAATCTTCTATTTCCTGAAGCCTGACAACTACAGTAGTACCTTTGCCTAATTCGCTGAGGATATCGATTTTGCCGTTGAGTCTTTCGACAATGCGTTTTACAATAGCAAGTCCTATTCCCGTTCCTTCATAGGACGATGCATTAGGTAACCTTTTGAAGATTTCATACACTGTCTTAAGTTCATCAGGAGCAATACCAATTCCGTTGTCCTTTATTTCGTACCGGATCCAGTCTCCCTCCAACGTACTGTTTATAGTAATCAGCGGCTCTTCTACTTTGCTGGAATATTTCACTGCATTGTTGATGATATTCATAAACAACTGGTAGAGCAATGTTTTTTCACCCCATACCGGACGAAGTGTTCCTGTCTGAATACTGGAAAGAGGCATATTGTAAATTTCCAGACATTGCTGTGCAATCTGCTCGATAGTCGAGGAAACTTCTATACGCTCCGGTTTGAAGTTGTAGACCCGGGCTCGAGAGAATTCCAGAATCTTAGACATCATATTTTCCATTAAGGATACCGCATCGAGAATATTGGTAGATACTTTATTGAGAAATACAGGGTCTGTTTCCTTTCGCATCTTCATCAACTGAGCAGATAGTTTTATTGTCGAAAGCGGATTTTTCAAATCATGTGTTACCGTGCTGGAATAGGTGTCGAGTGTATTGTTCAACAGAATAAGTTCTTTATTGAGGCTTTTTATTTCGACAGATTTGCGAAGCATGCTTTCTCTGATCAATTGCCTTACACGTCGCATAAAATAGATATCGTTTTTGTTCCATTTCATAGCTGTGCCTTCTACAGCATCTTTCCATATTTCAAAAGACGTACGCGGAGAAGGGTAGTACTGATCTTTTTGAGAATCATATTTTAATACTTTCTCCGGTTTTCCTGCCCATTTTTCTTCATACACATATTCTTTTCGAAACCAATAAATGCTAAAAGTACGGCTACTGTCAATATCTACTTTTCCGACGCCCGCAAAGCAGGGACAAAAGCTGAAGTTGCTGCTATGGTTCAGAAGAAAATTATGATCCTTAAATAACAGCTTGTCTGTGAAACCATTGATATATTGATGTATGCTTTCAATCTCTTTTGGAGAAGGGGCCGCTCCGTGTGTAATGATACGGTCAGAATAACGTATAGCTACTCCATCTGCGTGGATAAGATCGCCAAGGGACTGAATAGATGAAGATAAAGCGGAGAGAATATCATTCTTTATGAGGAGCTTCTCCTTAAGTTCAAGTTCAAACGTATTGATCTCCCTAAGTAATTGAATATCTTTTTCCTTAACATTACTGAGATATTTGGTGACAGCATATTGTGTCAGCAATACAGCCAGATGCCTTTGAGCAAGATCTACGGCTTTTGCTGTCCTGTGCTGACAAGTGACAAGCCCCCACAACTTGTCATGTACAATAATAGAAAAGCTTATACTCGATTGAGCGCCTGCATTTTCCAAATATTGTAAATGAACCGGTGAAAGAGCCCGTATTGTGGTGTAGGTAAGGTCGAAATCTAATTGTCGTTGACTTCTGATCGCATAAGTCGGAGCAGAGATGTCTGATGTCAATCTCGTCGGGTGTATCAGATAAAGTGCGCGAGCCTGCTTAGGAATATCAAATTCCGGATATCGTAATCCCAAATGAGGCTCACAATCTTCCGCTACACGTTCAGCGATGACTTTGCCGCTTCCGTCCTCCAGAAACTGATAGATCATAACTCTGTCAAATCGGATGACATCATGCACACTTTCGCAAAGTTGTTCCCATACCTTCTGATTAGAACGATCTATCTTTTTTGAATACGAGTATAAGTTCAGCCACGACGGAGGTGTATTGGAAGTAGCTTCAAACTCAAGATAGATATACTCATTGACCCTATAGATGCTCAGGTAATAATCGGATTGTCCGAGCTTTAGTTCAATAACAGAGCGACCTTCTATAGAATGAGAGAAGTGATCGAGGCGTTCTTTAATTTCTTCTGCATGATCCGCGAAATGAAAAGAAAGAAACTTAACGGCGTCCTGTTCAAGATAAAGATCAGGCTCTTCTTGCAGGTAGTTTCCCCAATTTTCACTGATACCGGAGATACTGAGTTTCTGATCCAATATCAATAAAAGGCCGAAATGTTGTACACGGCCACATAAATGAATAGGCTCATTCTCACACAGAATCTGATTGGGGATCATAGATAGCGATTTTTTATAAAGTTAAACTTTAAAATCGACATTTCCCATGACTACAGTAGAAGAGGTAGCGGTTTTAACTCCTACAGTTTCCGGTTATAATTTTTTCAAATGCACAAACAATTTGGGTTAGAAGACCGTTCTAAAATAAATATAAATCCTATGACCCTGAATGTAGTCAGAAAAAGCATCTTTTTTAAGCCCGATTCCAGACGTGTATTAGCACGTTATTTTAACCTCAGTGTAGAACGATCTATCAAAATAGTTCAGCGGGTGCTGAAAATGAGCAAACAGGAAAAAGCAGATACACTTAATCAGGTGCTGCGTAATTTCTCGAAGAGACATCGTAGTGTGGTGTCTATTTTAGAAAAAAATTATAAAAGGACGGAAACCATCCTGAGGGAAATGAATATTAAAGATGAGGATGTTAGTTATAAGGAAAAGCTCCTCATAGGAGCCTATTTTACAATGGAATATTCTATTGAAGCTGCCGCATTTTTTAATCCTTCGGTAGTAGAATCGCCTGATCAGACCCAATTAAAGGATGGGGAAAAGCGGATTATCCTGAGTTTTAGAGCCACTGGTGAAGGACATGTATCCTCTATCGTATTCCGCTCAGCTATTATTGACAAAGACCTCAATATCTATCTGGACGAAGTGGGTACCCTATTGGAAAAACCAAAACAATTTAAAAGTCACCGGTATCAGAAAGAAGATTTTATAGATAAACTGTTACAGATGCATGATCCCGAAGAGGATGTGCTTGCTGTTATCAGAGCCAAACTAACAGATTCCTTTACATATGAAGAACTCCGGAGATTTGTCAAAGAGATGCAGCAGGAAAATGAGTTGACTCAGGATAGTCAGACACTGATGTCACAGATTATGTGGCTGGCTTCTTCTCATTATGAGATGACTTATTCGCTGGATACTTCTATTTCAGAAAGGGTTATCTTTCCAATTTCCGATACGGAGAAAAATGGAATCGAGGATGCCAGATTTGTACGCTTCAGAGGAGAGAAAAATCAGCAGACTTATTATGCGACCTATACTGCTTATGATGGGTTCACGATTCTGCCCAAACTGATGTCTACCAAAGATTTTATTCATTTTAAAGTACAGCCCATTAACGGTAAGATTGCTAATAAAGGAGCCGCTCTTTTCCCAAGGAAAATAAAAGGCAAATATGCCATGTTATGCCGGGTAGATGGTGAAAATAATTACATTGCATTTTCAGAAGATATCAATACCTGGCAACAGGATATCACTTTACTGAAAGAACCGGAATATCCCTGGGAACTGGTACAATTGGGCAATTGCGGATCACCTATAGAAACCGAAAAAGGATGGCTTGTCCTGACACATGGTGTAGGGCCTATGCGGGAATATACGTTAGGAGCAATTTTACTGGACCTCGAAGATCCTACGAAGATAATCGGAAAGTTGAATGAACCTTTGCTATATCCTAATGCAGATGAGAGAGAAGGGTATGTGCCAAATGTAGTATATTCCTGTGGACAGATTATTCACAACGGACATCTTATCATTCCTTATGCTATGTCAGATTATGCTTCTACATATGCATCCGTAGATCTGAAAGAGCTACTGGACGCATTGACATAGTAAGATGCTTCAGGACAGCAGACGGTTGATGTTTAGATATGCCAACCAAAAACATATTGTACTTTCTGCTCCCTGATTCAGATTGACACCATGACTGTCAAGACCATCGCAGCAACCTCCGGAGGATGGATCATAGAGCTGAAGACCCAGTTTATTTTTTCCAAAAAACCACAAAAAAGAAGTCAACATGCGCTGTTTGTATATTTTTTCAAGCGTAATGCTATACATCTCTTCATAAAGTAATACAAGAGATGTGACTTCAATGGGTTGTTGCCCGTATATACAGGGACTTCCACCCTCACTATACCAGGACGCATTACCGATGATGGAGAGATAAGATTCTTTAAATAATATATTGTCCAGAAAATGAAAACTCTCCATTGCCGTAAGTTTCAGAGACTCATTCTCCAGTACTACAGAAGCTCTCAATAGACTCAAAGGTAGTATTGCATTGTCATACGATATTACCTTTTCATACCAGGACCATTCGCTTGTTGAATTTTGCCGGTATTCCTCCGCAAGATAGTGAGCGAGACGATTGATCAGTTCTTTCATTCCGGCATCTTCTGGAGATTTTTCGGAAAGATGTACCAATCCTAAAAGACTATAGCCTACAGCCCGGGGCGATCTTAACCCATCAAGATGGCGTACCGCACGGTCGAATATTTCTCTTCCTAATTTGTGAAAACTGGTATTTACATTGCTTTTCAGCAAATAGCCTAATGACCATATGGTACGGCCCATGGCATCTTCAGTGCCTTCATCATCTAAAAAAACATGTGAAAAAGAAAGGAAATTTCTGAATTTTCCGTTTTCCAGTTGCATGTAATTTATATAGGCCAGATATGTAGATATCAATTGATGGTGGTCTTCAGACGGGTCTTTTTCAAAAGCCATCAAAGCCAGTATAAGTGCCCTTGCATTATCGTCAATACAGTATCCGTGATGATAGTTTGGCGTTATGTATGTGGCATGTTGCAGTATTCCTACATGGTTGGTTAACCTTTTTATATGACTGAGGTCAAAAGAAGGTACTTTTTCTGCTAATTCAGTAATAAGATCTACATCAAGGGCAGCGGCTGCCGGATTTTCATCCATTACCTTTAAATACGACTTGTTCATTTCATTTATGGGGTTTACGAAGAGAGTCTGCTATTGCCCGTGGGAAACAGAGCCGCTATATTCTTTTTCAGAGTCCGGCTGTTGAATGAAATAGTTGGCTTGGCATCTGTCTTTTTAAGGCTTTGCAATAAAGCCAAATGTCGCTTCCCAATATTAGTCCATGACATTTCCTGTCCATATAGTTGCGCATTGGATCTGTATCTGGCCATAAGTAAAGGTTCTTCCAGTAAAAGATTGATAATAGTAGCCAGGCCTTCCGAATCTTTAAAGTCAAACAGAATTCCACGATCATCTGCCAGCAGATCTTTAGCATACCAGTATGGAGTCGAAAGCACTGCCGCACCTGCACCAATTGCGAATGATAATGTACCGCTGCTTATCTGATTTTCATTAGGATATGGTGTTACATAAATATCACAGGCGCTCAGATATTGAACCAGTAATTCTTCTGTGGCAAACGTATCGACAAACTCTACTTTGTCTTCTATACCCAGTTCTTTCACCTTATCCATAAGAGACTGTCTGTATATTTCCCCTTCATGTCGTATAATATTGGGGTGAGTAGATCCAAGTATTATATATTTAAAATCACTATCCTTCACAGATGCGACTGCATCAATAGCGGTTTCAAAACCCTTACTTCTTCCCAGAAAACCAAAGCTAAGCATGACTTTTTTATCACTTAATCCAAGTTTTGCTTTCGCTTCCTCCTGGTCGTAATTGAAATCCGGCACTCCATGTGGAATGAGTTCGACCAGCTGAGCATCAACCTGATAAATATCGCTCAACATATGAATTGCGCGTTCAGTCATCACTGTTATTTTACTGCTATACATAGACAGTTGTTGCAAAATACGCTGTTCATTAGCATTAGGCTGCTGGAGTACCGTGTGTAAATTGGTTATCACCGGAACTTGTAATTTATACAGAAGCTCGAGAATGAATTCACCGGTGTCTCCTCCAAAAATTCCGTACTCATGCTGAATAATACAAGCATCATAATACGAATTAATCAGGTGAGCTGCATTCTTATAACTATCCACATTGTTTCGGTCTATTACAAAAGCGACTTCTTCCGGAAAGGAATCTTCTGATCCATCCGACATTGCAAATATACTGTGTGTTTCAGCAGATGATTTTACCATCGCTTTATAAAGATCTTGTGTGAAAGTGGCGATACCACACTGTCTGGGTGGGTATGTTCCGATGATAGCAGTTCTCATGTGTAGATAATGTTAAATTTGCCGGCAACTGTTATGTGCTGTAAGTATATAAACAGCGAAGTCAACATAATGTTCCTGAGCAAAAGAACATATCGTATTAAAAGAGGATTAATTCTTTTGGAACAGGTATTAATACTTCGGAAGAAGTATTTTTTACAATCAATTTTTCAACTTTTATTAAGCTCAAAGGAAGGTTAATTTCATAAACGAACTATAAAAAGATCAGAATAAACAAAAGAAGCTTCCGGAAATAAAAACGGTACAATTATTAAAATTGTACCGTTGACTATATTCTGAATTACTGTCTGGAACCTCATTCCAGCAGCGGTGCATATAAGTAGGCAATTCCTTTGCCTTACTTTACCTATAATGATTGATATTTAGAGAATGCTAGGACTTATAATATACCCAACCTTCCAGATGCTCAAGATCCTGAGAACGGCTTAGATCAACGAGCGTATTGATATTCAGTTTATAATATAAAAGACTCTCCTCATCTAATATTTTGAGCGGATAAAATAAGGTGTTTTCATTTGGAAGATCAATATTACCATGAAGAGCGATGTATCCCTCTGCAAGCAAATTATCAATAAGAGTATCTGTAATCTTATTCAGATAGCGCATCATCTTGCTGATCCATCTTAATTCTTCCTCCACATAATCCGGATAATGTTCCCTCACAAACCCAAGGATTATTTGTTCACCTTTCAAGTCAAGACCGTCCCGAATCATGCGCAGCCCCATAGATCTGGCTTCTTCCTGATAACAATCCTGTCCATAGGAGAATTGGATCTCTCCAGCAATAGTACTTGCTTCGATCTTGGCGCGTAAAGCCATCTGACGATTTCTCAATTCATGAATATAATTGTATGTTGTATCCATAGTCTGATTATTTAATCTGAATTTATCATTTGGATATACGGTAAGACCGAAGCAAATAACTTAAATTTTATCTACTGCTGTCTCTAAGATCACGTATACGATCATGAGCCTGCAATTGTTTTTCAGCCTGACTTCTGATAACATCTACCACGTTAATAGGAAGATGCGGTGCTTCACGTAATGCCTCCTGGTAAGCTTTTTTGCTGGCATCTTCTCCACGTTCACATTCCTCAAGAATACTCTTACGGTCATTACCGCTAAATGTAGCCTTTACATCCAGCCATAAACGGTGCAATTTGCCTGATGTACGTGTACCTGTAGTTGGCTCCTCACCATTGATGACAACCAATGGATTAAGTTCGCTGTTGAATTGACGGGTTTGTTGGATATAATCTTCAAACAGAGATCTGAGATCAAGATTTTCTTCGTCTTTAAGATCTTCTAATGCTCTGGTATATCCTTCAATTCTGTCATTATTGATTTCAATAAGATCATTCACAATTTCAGCTGTTTTGTTTTCCGTTGTCATATCTTCTCCTTTTTAGTAATGAATAAATATCGATGTAAAGAAGAAACGTAAAATCTGACGAAAAGTTTATTTTGAAATTTTATAAAATATATTTAATGTGTTGACATTCAATTATTTATGTTTATTGTAAAGCTTCAGAAGGGGTATTAATTATTATTATTTCCGTATTAATACGAATTAGATTTCTTTATACCTGATTGATCCTGATATCGAAACTTATCCCCTGAGCAATTGTTTTTTTTAGACAGCTTAGTCTGTAATTTTTACAACACAGAATATTAAATAAACAGGAGAAATAATATGAACACAGAACAAAACAGAGAAGAAAATCTAGACGGACAGAAGGCCTTAGAAAAAATAAGAGAAATTGTAGATGATGCCAAAACATGCTTTTTCTGTACGGATATACGTACCGGAGTGCCGCTTTCTGTACGGCCAATGACAGTATTACAGGTAGATGATAATGGTTATCTGTGGTTTATGACTTCTTCGCAGACACACAAGGATGAAGAAGTTGCTAAAGATCCTTTTGTTAATCTTATGATGCAAAGTGGTAAGAGAGCAGGCTTTCTGAATTTATATGGGATAGCCGAAGAACTGGAAAATCAGGAGAAGATCAATGAACTTTGGAGTCCCGCATTAGAAATCTGGTTTGATGGACCGGAAGATCCCCGGATTGTTTTATTGAGAGTAGAAATTTTAGAAGGTCATTATTGGGATAATAAGAATATTGCTCCCGTAGCAGCATTCAAAATGCTAAAATCTTTGCTAACCGGAAAGCCAGATCACGATGGTATCCATGGAGATCTTACAGTGTAGCCCTTATAAACGTATAAAATAAAAATGCGGGCTCTTCTGTTTATGAAAAGCCCGCATTTATGTTAATGGTTAAATTTAAAGTAATACTTCTTCCAGATATGCTGTAATAGCGCTGTTGAAGAATTCGAGATCATCCGGAGTGCGGCTACTGATCAGGTTGCCATCCTGAATGACCGCATCATCTTCCCAGATTGCCCCTGCATTTTTCAGATCGGAGCGGATGTTGCTGACAGAAGTCATTCTCTTTCCTTTTACAAAGTCAAGTTCTATAAGCGGCCAGGCACCGTGACAGATTGCAGCTATCAGTTTCTTTTGTTCAATAAAATGCCTGATAAAATCTAGTGCTTTAGGTAAGACACGAAGAGCATCAGGACTCAGTGTCCCTCCGGGTAAAATCAGTGCTTCATAAACTGACGGATCAGCCTCTGCAAGATGTACATCAATCGGGTAGGAAGGACCCCAGTCAAAATGATTCCATGACCGTACAAATTCTATATCTTTTGGCGATACAATGTCTGCCTGATATCCCTTATTCTGCAAATATATTTTTGGAGATTTTAATTCGATTTCCTCAAAACCGTCTGCAGCTAAAATGGCTATTTTGTTCATAATATATGTGTATAGATGTATGTATTAAACAGCCTCCTGTAAGAGAATGTTTAGGATACAGCATACATTGCGTATTAATCCTATGTGATCAGGTATATCACATAAACCTTTGCCTGAGACAGGACCTCAAAAACTTTCACCGTAATATCTGTGTTTTACTAAAACAGATTATCATAAAAACTTAAAGACCATGGCTATTAAAAAGGAGAATGCAAAAGTTGGAATCATTAATAAAGACAGACAACCCAAAAAGGAAAAAACCATTACGTCAGTAGTTGAAAAAAGGGATAAAAAACAAGAGGAAGATGGAGAAGCAGGGGTAGATCCTCAGATCGGGCAGCTTCATACTATGCCTGATATGCATACCTACCCTAAAGAACCGAAGAAAAAAACGGCTAAAAAATAGTTTCTATGGACGGCTTTAGAAAGATCTTTTTAGAGGGAGTGGAATGGGGTTTTCTCGGAGAGATTGTTGTTCGCTCTGTTATTATGTTTGCTTTGATCCTGATTATCCTTAGGTTATCAGGCAAGAAAGGTGTACGGCAGTTGACCCTTTTTGAAGTGGCGATCATCCTGAGTCTCGGTTCTGCTGCAGGAGATCCGATGTTTCAGGAAGAGCTCCCCGTGCTGTATGCTTTTGTAGTGTTATTTTCAGTAATACTGATTTATAAATTCGTGACATGGGCTTCGTCAAAATCTGCTTTCCTCAATAAAATGCTGGAAGGTCAGGCTATGGTTGTGGTCAGAGCAGGCGAGTTTGATCTGAAACATGAGCATGACGGAGATTTTTCTAAGATGGAGTTTTTCTCTGAATTGCGCAATCAATCCGTAGAGCATCTGGGTCAGGTAAAAATGGCAGTATTAGAAATAGATGGAACAATGAGCATACTTTTTTATGCAGATAAGGAAGTAAAGTACGGATTACCCCTATTCCCGGATGATTACCGGCAGGTAAAGGAGGAGTCTCAATCTGGTCCGTTTGCCTGTATGTATTGTGGAAGAGTAGAGGAAACAATACCAGACGAAGGCTTTTGTAAACGCTGTAACCGAACTAAATGGACGCAAGCAATGGACAGCAGGAGAATTTGAATAAAAAGTCTTCTGAGCGGTAACGATGCTATAGAGGCTTATTCCGGTTTCCCTGAATAATATTGCTGTTTATTAATCCTTTAAGCAGTAATTTCCATTGTGGATAAGAAGCACCCAAACGGGCTCCCATCCCAACAAAAAAATTACGTAGTTTATCTGTAAGCGCTTCTGCTTCTAAATTCATGAGTTCATTCCGGCCAAAATAATTTGCATTTATACTCGCATTGATACGTTTAATCTGTATGGTGGACGTCGCTACATTCTTGAAAAAGTGCTTAGTTTCATTATCTGACTTATCATTAGGATCCGAACTTGGGCGTAATGTTAAAGTTACCTCCTGAAGGTTATCCTCATCTGTTTCGTCAATGCGTTCAATTCTTACGAAATCAAAACCCTGAGTACTTAATAGACCTGGTCCCGGAATGTCAATTTTAATGTAGTTGCCAACTTTTGCTAAATCGAAGGTCTCCTTTCCAGTTTGATCAATTTGTACGAAAGAAGCCATCGGAAGATCTGCTAACTCATACCACTTATCTATCCTAAGTAGTCGGTTATGGACTATTTCATAAAAATCTTTAGCATCCATTTTTTCAGGGAAGCATACAGACTCTGAAGCATCCATACTACGGCCAGTATGTTGAATAGGAATTTGATGTTTCATAATTTCAGAGATTAGATGTACTATAAAAACGGCGACACGATGCTCATGTTTTATAATAATTAAAGTCAGGTATTTGCCGCAATTAAGCAGAAAAAAGCAGCGTTAAATACGTAATTTATATAAATAGCATGGAAAATATAGGGTATCACTATATCTCTTACATACTTAACAATTATATTTAGTCCGATTTATTTTTGTAGGAGGGGCTGTATGCCACAGAGTGTTTTACTTTACGGAGCAGGCAGCATCTTCTAATGAACCGATTAAAAAAGGTTTTAAGGAAATTCTCTTTAGATAAAAGCTATACTTAAATTATTAGGATAAGATGTAAAACATTTAAAAACAAGAGTTGTTGTATTACGACGGATACCATGAGAAAAAGGATAGTATACCTAATCTTAAAAGGCGGAATCATCGGAAATATATGAACAAAAAAATAGAGAACGGAGCAAACAACTTTAGCGATCAAAAGAATGAGTCTGACTACATCAAAGGGCAGTATTCGCTGTTCGAGGAAGATTTTGATCGGGACCAACTCTGTTTCGATATTTTTTTCAAAGAAGGGCCGTTTGGGATTCTGCTTCTTGACCGGTATTTTCAAATAGGACGTCTCAATCAGAAGCTGGAAAATATGCTGGAGTATAAACCGAAAGAAATGTTGGGCCGGCAGGTTTTTGAATTTCTGGCAGGAGAGGATGCGCTTAGTTTAAAATCTGTTTTACAGAATAGTCAGGCATTGAAGACTCCCTTACTGGTAAGTTTAAGATTTGTAAAGGACAAAAACAAGGTGTTAATAACAGATACTTATGTTCGTAAGTACAAAACAAAGGTTGGCGATGAGCAATATTGTTTGCTTATCTTTGATAAAGAGTTTAGTCCAAATGGTCAGTTGCTGGAATTAAAGCAGGAGATCTACCATACTATTATTGCTACTCAGGAACAGGAAAGACAAAATATTGGACGTTTATTACATGACAGTACTGCGCAGTTACTGTATGCAATCCGGCTCAATCTTCAACACCAGACTCTAAAATCGGGAGAAAAAGATTGGATGCTACCTATGAAAGAAATGTTAAATGAAGCTATTTTTCAGATCAGGAATATATCCATGGATCTTGTTCCATCCGTACTGAATGATTTTGGTTTGAAAGCAGCTATTGGTTCTATGTCTGAACGGATCACTATTCCGGATTTTCAGGTCATTCCGCTGGTACAGGAGAAATGCGAACAATTATCTGATGAGATGAAACTCGCTATTTACCGGATTGTACAGGAGCTCCTGAACAATTGCATGAAGCATGCTGTAGCCACAAGAATCCGGGTAAAAGTAACGATGAAAGATGATTGGGTAAATGTGGAAGTTGGAGATAATGGAAAAGGATTTAAGAAAGATGTACAGGAATGTATGGAAGAAGGGTCTGGATTGAGAAATATTCAGAGCAGAATCAATTTCTATAATGGAAATATAAAAATAAAAACAGAAAATACCGGAACTACCGTGCTTGTAACATTGCAAGTAATATGAATATGAGAAAAATCAGAATAATATTAGCAGAAGACCACCTGGTGGTCAGAAATGGAATCAAATTATTGTTGGATTCTCAGGACAATTTTGAAGTTGTAGGGGAGGTGGGAAGCGGAAAAGAAGTATTAGATCTTTTGACTTCAGGAACAGAGGCCGATATCCTGATTACCGATCTGAGTATGCATAATATTGACGGTCTTCAACTCATGAAAGAGATAGAATCCCGTAATATTGCTCTTAAGGTTATTGTTCTTACCATGCTGGATTGTGATCAGCATGTCTCCAAATCTTTCCAAAGCGGAGCTAAAGCTTATCTGGTAAAAAATGTGGCTGCGGAAGAAATGATCTTCTGCATCAATCACGTCGCAAAGGGAGGAAGGTTCCTGTGTGAAGAATTGACAATGAAGTTTATTGATAAGCTTATTGAAAAATCAGTAACACAACCTACCAAAATTGATCCTGCTGAACTCGACCTTTCCTCTCGTGAACTGGAAGTTCTGGAATTGTTGGGCGAAGGCCTTACAAATCTGGAAATATCAAAACGTTTGTTTCTGAGTAAGCGAACTGTAGAAGGACACAGACAAAGTCTAATCGATAAGACAAAATCTAAAAATACTCCTGCATTGATCAAATTTGCTATTCTTAATGGATTAATTGATTAAAAATCAGCAAAATAGATTCCCCCGTATAAATACGCGGAATTTCAGTATAAACACCCTTTATCGACACAGTTGTAAACTTACTGTTGATAAAGGGTGTTTTTATAGTATACAGATTTTTTACCCATTAAAAATCATAATGCTATGAATAAGACAAAATTAATATTGATGCTCGCTGCAGGCTGTATGCTTTCTGTGGCTGCATGTGGAAATTCTAAAACAGATAATAGCGGACAATCGACTACTGTACCGCCTACAAATGGAGAAGACACGCGTTATAATCAGAATCAGGCGGACTCTCTGGTAATGCCTATAGATTCGAATGTAACCGACACCTCTAACACGGATATTAGATAGAAAGGAACGCCATGTTATTCAGAAAGAAAAAAGTAGCAAAGACTATCTTGGAAGAACCGGATGATCAACCAGCAGGATATGCGATATACTGGACCATCTTAATTGCAGTAGTAATTCTGGCAATACTCTATTTTGTCTTTTTTAAGGATAGATAGGGAAGTAAAAATTATGTTATGGAAGAAATTAATAAGCCCGTAAATCCTATTCATAAATATCCCGGGCCACCGTTTAGAAAACAGGAACAATATCCACCCGGTCTTGAAAAAGGATTAGATCCTCAGGCTGATCACGGAGAGAATTCGTATAAGGGAAATGGACTCCTGCAAGGCAAGAAAGCGTTAATCACAGGTGGAGATTCGGGAATAGGTAAAGCTATTGCCATCGCTTTTGCCAGAGAAGGTGCAGATGTAATAATCTCCTATCTCAATGAAGACGAAGATGCCATCGATACCAAAAACTGGGTTGAAGCGGCAGGAGCAAATGCGATATTAATGCCGGGTGATATTAGAGATGAGAGACATTGTCAGTTACTGATTTCGAAAGCTGTAGAGGAATGGGGTGGAATAGATATTTTAGTAAACAATGCCGCTTATCAGCGGACTTATAAGGATTTCGACTCCATACCAGCTGACGAATGGCGGGAGGTATTTGACACAAATGTACATGCGATGTTTTACTTATGTCATGAGGCTTTGCCTTATATGCCGGAAGGAAGCAGCATCATTAATACAACATCTGTAAACGCGTATCACCCTAATCCGATACTCTTACCTTATGCTGCGACAAAAGCTGCTATACAAAACTTTACAGCCAATATGGCGCAGATGATGCTGGAAGCTGATAATGGCATTCGTGTAAATGCAGTAGCTCCAGGTCCGATATGGACCCCGCTAATACCTTCCACGATTCCCGATCATGAGAATTTTGGTAAAGATACACCTATGGGAAGACCGGGGCAGCCAGCGGAGATTGCACCTATTTTTGTATTTCTGGCTTCTGCTGCGGCTTCTTATATCTCGGGAGCAACTATTCCGGCAACAGGAGGTAAAATAGCCTTTTAGCACTTAAACTTAATATTACACATGGAGATTAATAACGATAAACTGAACTTCTGCGGGGCTTACTTTTCTAAAAAAAATCTTAAACTCATACTTGCAGAAAGTATGACAGCAGGATTTGTAGCGTCCGTGATAAGTCTGGAAATTAATTCCGGAGATTACTTCTTAGGTTCAATTGTCTGTTATCATGATGATATGAAAATATTGAGTCTGGGTGTTGAGCCGGATCTCATCCAAAAAGCCGGCGCTGTATCTGAAGAGGTTACGAATGCCTTATTAAATGGCTTAAAGGATAGATATGAAGCGCACATCGCTGTCGCTCTCACAGGAATTGCATTTGAAGATAAGGCCATTAGTGCTGAAAATCCAGTAGGAACGGTTTTCCTTCAGATCCAATATCAAAATTCATTCATAAATAAAAAATGTCTCTTTACAGGGGAAGCACATGACATCATAATGGCGACAGCCAATGAGATTATTGAGAATCTGTACGAAATGGTGTTGCTTTCAGAGACGCAGGAGAAAGATAAGATTTAGCGTTGAAGCACTAACAGGAAACAAAAAAAGCAGTTCTTAATAAAAAAAACTGCTTATGCAAAAAAAACTATAGTAGTAATTAGCTTAATCTCACATTGATAGCGTTCAATCCTTTTGGAGTGCGCTCTACTTCGTAGGTAACTTCGTCACCTTCTCTAACTTGGTTTTTAAGTCCTGTAGTGTGTACGAAAACATCAGCACTACCATCTTGAGGAGTAATAAAACCAAATCCTTTAGTTTCATTAAAAAACTTTACAGTTCCTGTATTCATTGTATTGTATTAAAATTATTTATACAAGAGTACGGTTTTATTTTGGTTAAATTTCGAAATACTTTTAAAAAAAGTTTTCATTATGGTAAAAGGCCTTAATTGTTGTTTTATGCCATTTTAACATATTGCAATTGTAACAAAAAAAACTAAAAAAGTTGGAAATCAGCTATATCTGAAAAAATGCACTTTTATACAATTGTCTCTGTTTTATTTAATTGGACAGGGCATTTGTCAGCAAAATGGTTCACCGGTCAAAGCGTTATTAACATATATTTAACTTTGAAATGGATCCTTAACTCTTTAAATTTGTTATCTTTGAACACTACATTCTGACAAGATCATTAATATCAGTGCTCTATTCGGAGCGTAATTTTATCTGATGTCAAAAATAAAATTCATAAATAATGGTAGCTCATTATTTTCCAAAGACCTCCGTAACAGAGTAAATCAATATTTCGGTACGACTTCTAAAGAAAAAGTTGGAGATTTTCGTCTCTTTCTAAAAGCAATTCTGCTTATTGTATCGGCCCTGTCCATATATGTATTTCTTGTTTTTTTCTCTTATCCAGCCTGGTTAGGAATTATATTAAGTATCATATTCGGATGCAATCTGGCTGGTATTGGTTTTAATATTATGCATGATGCAGGGCATGATACTTTTTCTGCAAATAAAAAAGTTAATCGTGTATTCTCCTACAGTCTCAATCTCTTGGGAGGGAGTATATTCTTCTGGAAACTCAAACATAATATTGCTCACCATACCTATACCAACGTACAAGGGCACGATCACGATATAGATGTAAAGTTTATGCGGTTGCATGATGACCAACCCTTTCGCTGGTATCATAGATTTCAATATATCTACTTTATTCTGCTTTATTCCATATCGTATATGGCCTGGGTATTCTATCAGGATTATGAGAAATATTTCAGAGGAACAATGAATAAAGGAGGCGAAAGTTTTCGCTTTCCCACAAAAGAGAAGGCTATTTTTTGGATAACCAAGGTTTTTCATCTGGGGATTTTTATTGTCTTACCAGTCTGCTTTGCAGGTTGGCAGGCCGCATGCATAGGTCTTGTTATCGCTTTTGTGAGCTGTGGTTTATGCCTTGCATTTGTGTTTCAGTTAGCGCATGTTGTAGGTGAAACCCATTTCCCTACTGTAAAGGAACATGAAGATATAAAAGAAGAGTGGATGGTTCACCAGCTTGAAACAACAGCCAACTTCTCAACAAATAATAAATTGCTTTCCTGGTTACTCGGAGGGCTTAATTATCAGGTTGAACACCATCTGTTTCCTAAGATCAGCCATATTCATTATCCGGAAATCAATAAACTTGTAAAGCAGACCTGCAAGGATCATGGAATAGGATATATCGAGTTTAAAAGCTTAGGGCAAGCCGTGTGGTCTCATATACGGCATATTCATAAAATGTCCGTAAATGCATAATGCTTTGTACTTGCTTATAAAGGTTTTTTAAGCTATTTCAGCTTAACAAGAGGATGATTTAATCCGTTAACTTCATTTTTTATAATTTCATATTTATCCAGACTGTCTAATAGCTGGGTAAGATTTTTGAATCCAAAAGTACGGGCGTCAAAACTCGGATCAATCTTTCGTAAAGCCAGTCCTATTTTAGCAATAAAAGTTTCATCATCCTCATTTGTCGCAATTGAGAATGCCTTATCAATTTTGATCATTTCTGATTTGGGTAAGGTAGCTTTGGTGATTTTAACAGACTCCGGTTTTTTGTTAATCTTTTCAGCAATGGCTCTTGCCGGTCTTTTTTTATTATCCGCAGCAATAGCAGCAATTTCTTCTACTTCTACCAGATTCTCTGTGAAAGTGAAAATCTCACAAGAGTTAACAAATGCGATAGGCGTAATCTTTCGGCCTATTCCCATAACAAACAGCCCCTCTTCCCTGATCCGCTTCGCTAATCCGGTATAGTCACTGTCACTGGATACAATACAGAAGCCATCCACACTCTTACCGTGCAGAATATCCATCGCATCTATGATAAGGGAACTGTCAGTAGAGTTTTTACCGGAGGTGTAAGAAAATTTTTGAATTGGATTTATTGAATATTCGTTTAATATATCTTTCCAGCTATTCATTTGCGGACTTGTCCAGTCTCCGTAAATACGTCTGATTGTAGCTTTCCCGTATTTGGAGACTTCAGCTATTAATTCTTTAATCAGACTCGCCTGAGCATTGTCTCCATCTATTAGAACAGCAATATTAAATTTGGAATCGTTCATTTCTTTGTGTCTGTTACTGCATCAGAATAGTAGATTGGGATAATAACATCCTTTTACTCCACCCTCAATAGTTTCTAATTTATGAAAATTTATTGAGTATGTATGCTGATATGGATCAGACTATAATACTTTCCGAAACAGAGTCTTGTTGTTTTTTGTGATAAATTACTATTTTTAGTGATTCAACCCGGCAGCGCAATGAAGCCGGCGTTAAAACGTTAATAATAGTTATGAAGAAAAATATAATATGTTACTGTATCCTTCTTTTGGGAATGTTGGCCATTCCTGATCTGTCTTCAGCGCAGGAATCCGATACTGTGCCCGAATTGGTCGATGATATTCAGGTCGATGTTAAAAATGTAAGTGTGGATGCAAAGACCAAGACACTGACATTGGATCTTTTTTTAATCTCCTATCAAAAAAATCCGAGAGAATTTAAGCTGAATACATTTGCAACTCAAGTGCTGGACGCTAAGGGGCAGACGTATATGTATTCCACAATGCAGATGGGAAAAGTGTTGATTAAGCTGTCCGACAGACAGAATTACCTTCACTATTTCATGGAAGATGAAGTTCCGGTAGCTTTTAAGATTACAGTAGATAACTGGGCGAAAGGAAATAAAGCGAAAGTTGTGAAGCTCGTTTTTGAGGATAGCACTGAAGCTGGTAAATTTATAGAAAAGGCTGTCAATTTGTAAATGACAGCCTTTTTGTGTTATCTTGAATATCGGATTTGTTGACGATCCATCATACCCATCTGATCTTTCATCATCTTGATCTGCTCGGTCAGCAATTTATTTTTATCCGCTTTCTTCGCTTCCTGTAAGTACTTCTCCGCCTCTCTTTTGTTGCGCTTAGCCATAGCGATACCTGCCAGACTCAATTTTGCAAGGGCTATATTATGATCCATATGAAGTCCCAGCGATAGGGCCTTCTTAAAGAATTTTTCAGATTGTAAAGGTGCTCTTCTGGATTCGATAAGCCCGATTAGCATATTGTAATATCCGTGCTGTGCAGGGATCAGTTGTTTTTCATAGTTTGTAATTCTGTTTAACCACTGTTCTGCCTTTTCCATTTTTTCCTTACGCATAAACCACTGAGCTAACAGCATATTTTCATTGAAAAATACGGTTACCCAGGCTAATATAGTGATCAGAATGCCTAAAACTCCCCATCCCCATTGTCCAAACCAAAAAAGGACAACGGTACCGACTAACAGCAGACAGCTGATAATAATTCGAATTAGATTTGACATGTGTCTTTGATTTTGTACTTTAAATTGCAAATATCCATTAATTTAGCCGCAAGTACAACTTGTTGGCAGCATAAAATTGTAAAAATTGTAAATTTGAAATATGGAAAAGCGTTATGATGAAAGTTGGGATGTGATTTTGAAGCCACTCTTTAAAGAACCTTATATGCGGTCATTGTCACAATTTGTACAGCAGGAACGGCAACGTTGCCTTATCTTTCCCCCGGAAGATCTGGTTTTAAATGCTTTTAAACTGACTCCTCTGGATCAGGTTAAGGTTGTTATATTGGGGCAGGATCCCTATCACAATGATGGCCAGGCGCATGGTCTTTCTTTTTCTGTGCCGGATGGTATTGCTCTTCCCCCTTCTCTGCGCAATATTTATTCAGAATTGCAGACAGATATTCCGGGATTTAAGTATCCTGCAACTGGCAACCTCACGAAATGGGCCAGACAGGGGGTGCTGTTGCTTAATGCAACTCTTACCGTAAGAGCACATGAGGCGGGTTCGCACCAAAAAAGGGGGTGGGAATTATTTACAGATCAGATCATACAAAAAATTTCGGAACAGTGCGAGCATGTCGTATTCATTCTGTGGGGAAGTTATGCTCAGAAAAAGGCAGTTCTGATTGATAAAAGTAAGCACCTGATTCTGACTGCAGTGCATCCCTCACCTTTGTCTGTGTACCGTGGCTTTTTTGGTTGTAAACATTTCTCACAGGCCAATGAATATTTAAAAGGTCATGGAAGATTGCCGATAGACTGGCGGATAGAAACGGATTAGGCAGATTGTTCTGCAGTTCTCGGAAATGGAAGCTCCGTGTTTGAAAGTCTCTTCACATGTCTGATGTTAAATTTCACACCAGCCTGGATAACATGTGTTGTCAGGAGATGACTGTCATACGTAATTTGAAAAGGTTGTTCCGGATCCAAAGCCGGATCGGCGATACCGACTACTGCATATTCCCACTCGCCTGTAGGGGTATAACGGGAAATGGTTATTTGACGATCTTCCATGATACGGAAAGCATACCATGCTCCTTCACCCACTCCGCCCAGATATTGAGCATGTTCCGGAATAGAAGTCGGTTTAGCGTCACACTCCATTCCGCCAATGATGAGATCATCAGGTAGTAAAGCTGCTTTCTTGCTCCGTACATTATCTGCCAACTTGCTGAGTAGGAATAGGAACGATTGCCAGCGGTTCATTCTGAAGTTTTTTAAACCATTTTCCGGACTGTAAGAGTAGACAGATCTGCAGTTATTTGCATTTACAACATTACTAATGGGACTGCATTTTATTGTTTCCGGAAAATTAATCCAGTGCAACCAGGTGTATTTCTGAGAGGAATTGAATAGAAGTCGGGTAATAAACCGGGAACAGTTATTATTTCCACGAGCTACTGCTCCGTAGGGTGTAGATCCTTGAAGTACAACAGTATCCGCATATTTTTTCGCCTGATCAAAGTTGATATCTTCTGCTACTGAGAAATACAATTCCCCGAACCCCTGCATATCTTCCCGCATAGACTCAAAGTAGTGGACAATGTTTTCCAGATTGCTTATTTTTCCCTCCTTGTCAAACCGGGCTTTAAAGTCGATGGTCAGTCTTGGATCTGATTCTTTAGATCGGGCTCTTCCATGTCCTCGTGGGGAGATATACCTGCCAAAATCATAATACAACAGCTCTCCGGAGGATGCGCTGACCAGTACGATGCCAGTATGACCGACTTTGAAATTTAAATTTTTTACGATTCCTATCTTTTTGAAAAACATCATCCAGGCCTCATCGCCCCGTATTGTTGAATCGGGCCAGGCAAGAATTAATGCAAAATCTTTAAACTCAGGTACAGTCTTATCCATAGGCTAATACTCCAAAGGGATGATAGGCTCCTTTTTACTGGTAGACATGATCATCATCGTCTGGAATGTCTTTACAAAAGGGATTTTAGATATCTTTTCCATGATGACAGCTTCATAAGCTTTAATGTCTTTGACATACACTTTTAAGATAAAATCACAATTTCCGGTCACGTGGTGACACTCTGTTACTTCTGGAATTCCCTTTACAGCTTCCACAAATTCAGGAATTGCATTATGGGTATGAAAATCTAAAGAAATCTGTATAAAAGATTTGATTCCCAGCCCAAGCTTCTCCTCATCCACAAAAGCATGATAGCTTTTGATGAATCCGGAATTCTCCAACTTACGTACGCGTTCCAGCGTTGGGGCAGGAGAAAGGCCAATGCTTGAAGCTAACTGCAGGTTGGTCACCCGACCGTTCTCTTGAAGAAGCTTCAAAATTTTTAAGTCAGTTTTGTCAGGCTGAAAAGGCATATTTTCAATTTAGTTTTATGATTAAATGTAAAGATAATAAAAAATATCCGAATAATATTTGGTTATAGGTTCTTTATATAAACAATTATTCTTGACATAAAAAGTTTAAATTTTCGCTTAACTATTTTGTTTTTAGGTGTTTATGTTATTTTTGCCCTTGTGGAGTGAGATTGCAGTGGATAAGAAAGAACAAAAGTGATGTAAGTCATATTTTTTGTCATAAATAAGCCATCTAACCGATTAAAAAGTATTTTTTTAGGTTCTAAAGTCGTACCTTTGTAGCTTGAAACTGAGTGATAATGCTCAGAAGATTTTTGATTAAGAGCAGAGATATGAGTACCAAAGATGACGATATTTTAAAAGAGCTGGAGCAGGAGGAGTATAAATACGGTTTTACAACTGATATTGAAATGGATATTGCTCCGACAGGCTTGACAGAAGATACGGTTCGACTTATTTCCGAAAAGAAGAATGAGCCGGAGTGGTTATTGGAGTGGCGTTTGAAAGCTTTCCGTCATTTTTTGACGTTAAAGATGCCTACCTGGCAAAATTTTAGAAATCCGGAGGTTGATTTTCAAGCTATTTCATACTACGCTGCCCCTAAAGCAAAACCACAGTTGAATTCCCTGGATGAAGTGGATCCTGAATTGCTGGCTACCTTCGCAAAGCTAGGAATTCCATTGGATGAACAAAAGATATTGGCCGGTGTAGTAGCGGTAGATGCTGTTTTTGACTCTGTATCTGTCAAGACTACATTCCGTGAAAAACTAAAAGAACAAGGCGTTATTTTCTGTTCTTTTGGAGAAGCTGTGCAGGAATATCCTGAATTAGTAAAAGAATACCTGGGAACAGTGGTTCCTCAGACAGATAATATTTATGCTGCATTGAATTCTGCAGTATTTTCGGACGGATCTTTCGTTTACATTCCTAAAGGCGTAAGATGCCCGATGGAGCTGTCAACTTACTTCCGTATCAATGCGCAGAATACCGGGCAGTTTGAACGTACGCTGATTATTGCAGATGAAGGATCATACGTTTCATATTTGGAGGGATGTACTGCTCCTACACGTGATGAAAATCAGTTACATGCTGCAGTAGTAGAACTGGTTGCTCAAAGAGATGCTGAAATTAAATATTCTACTGTTCAAAACTGGTACCCTGGTGACAAGGACGGTAAAGGTGGTATCTACAACTTTGTAACAAAAAGAGGTATCTGTAAAGGTGATAACAGTAAGATTTCCTGGACACAGGTAGAAACAGGATCAGCTATTACATGGAAATATCCCGGAGTCATTCTCAAAGGAGATAATTCTGTCGGTGAATTTTATTCTGTAGCATTGACACGTAATATGCAGGTCGCTGATACAGGTACAAAAATGATTCACCTGGGAAAAAATACACGTTCTAAGATTGTTTCTAAAGGGATTTCCGCTGGGAAAAGCCACAACAGCTACAGAGGATTGGTGAAGATCGGTCCCAATGCGGACAATTCCAGAAATTTCACACAGTGTGACTCTTTATTGATAGGAGACAAATGTGGAGCGCATACTTTCCCTTATATCGAAAATAAAAACAGAACAGCCGTACTGGAGCATGAAGCCACGACTTCTAAGATCGGGGAAGATCAGGTGTTCTATCTTAATCAAAGAGGAATTGATTCGGAGAAGGCGGTAGGGCTTATTGTTAATGGGTATGCCAAAGAGGTACTGAATCAATTGCCGATGGAGTTTGCTGTAGAAGCACAGAAGTTACTGGCTATTTCCTTAGAGGGAAGTGTTGGATAGTAAGCGGAATCATATATAAAATTAAATATCG
This sequence comes from Sphingobacterium sp. UBA5789, assembly GCF_002418355.1. Taxonomy (NCBI): domain Bacteria; kingdom Pseudomonadati; phylum Bacteroidota; class Sphingobacteriia; order Sphingobacteriales; family Sphingobacteriaceae; genus Sphingobacterium; species Sphingobacterium sp. UBA5789. Next base: position 306,563 of record NZ_DIDX01000001.1, read on the forward strand.
ACAAAAATATAAGGAGCTGTCAGCAGAAGTAGAGCAATTTGCCGAACAATACCGCTGATCTCCAAATGATAAAGAATATGTTAAGTATTAAGAATTTACATGCGTCTGTTGAAGACAAACAAATATTAAAAGGCTTAAATCTTGAAGTAAAAGCAGGAGAGGTTCATGCTATTATGGGGCCTAATGGTGCCGGAAAAAGCACATTGGGAAATGTATTGGCTGGTCGTGAAAGCTACGAAGTAACAGATGGTACAGCCTTATTGGATGGTGTAGATTTATTGGATCTTTCTCCGGAAGATCGCGCCCGTGAAGGCTTGTTTCTGGCTTTTCAGTATCCGGTAGAAATTCCCGGAGTTTCAAACATTAATTTTCTGAAGACAGCTGTAAATGATATTCGTGCTTATAAAGGCTTAGCGCCGATGGAAGCTAAAGAATTCTTACAGATGGTAAAAGAAAAACAGAAGCTTGTAGAGTTTTCTGCAAATCTTGCCAACCGTTCATTAAACGAAGGATTTTCAGGTGGTGAGAAAAAACGTAATGAAATATTCCAATTAGCGATGTTGAATCCAAAATTATCTATTCTGGATGAAACAGATTCCGGTTTGGATATTGATGCATTACGCGTTGTCGCAAACGGTGTTAACCAATTACGTTCAAAAGACAATGCTTTTGTTGTGATCACACACTACCAGCGTTTATTAGATTATATTGTTCCGGATTTTGTTCACGTACTTTACAATGGACGTATTGTGAAATCGGGTCCGAAAGAACTTGCTTTGGAGCTGGAAGAAAAAGGTTACGATTGGTTAAAAGAATTAGACACACAAAATGCTTGAGGATCTTAGCGGATGGATGAAGTAGCAAGCAGACGGATAGATAATAACATGAGTACATTGATAGCAGATTCATTATTTCAACAATTGGTAGACGGTTTTCAGGAGCAGGAAAGTGCTTCCGAAACTGTAGCCTTGACTAAATTACGTCAGGATGCTTTTGACAAATTTCGTCAGGTTGGTTTTCCAACTGTGAAAAATGAAGATTGGAAATATACAAATGTTCACAGTCTGGTAAACAAAACATATGTTTTGAATCCGGATGTGGATATTGATGGTTTGGATTTCAGTAAAGCTGATATTCCTGATCTGGATGCACATCGCATAGTCTTGGTAAACGGTCAGTATGTACTGGCATTTTCTTCACTTGAAGAAGAGATCGGATTGACAGTGAAGCCTATTGATGATGCAGCACAGGAAGGTAATTTTATTGCGCATTTTGCACAATATGCCGATAAGACACAGAATCCTTTTGTAGCGTTGAACACAGCGTTGTATACATCAGGTTTATATATAGATGTGGCAAAAGGCAAGGCACTGCAAAAGCCTATTCATATAGTACACGTAGCGACCGGAGCGGAAGATTTTTTCACGCAAACCCGTAATCTGATCGTACTGGAGCCTAATGCAGAAGCAGAGATTATCGAATCCTTCATTACATTAGAAGGTGCAGCAAAGAATGTGCAGAATAAAGTAACTGAAATTGTAGTACAGGAGAATGCAAAATTACAACACTACTATCTTCAGGTTTCGGAATCTGTAAGCCATTATTTCAATCATACTGAAGTATATCAGGAAAAATATAGTTTATATAATAATTATAACTGTAATTTCCCGGGAGCAACTTTTGTCCGTAATGATATCAACGTAAGATTGGATGCTGAATATGTAGAAAGTCACCTGTACGGAATTAATCTGACTGCTGATAACCAGTTTGTCGATAATCATACAGTAGTAGATCATATGAAACCACATTGTGAATCATATGAGTGGTATAAAAACATACCTCAGGATACTTCTACTGCCGTTTTTAATGGTAAAATCTTTGTTCGCGAGGATGCACAGAAAACGAATGCTTTTCAACAAAACAATAATATGTTGATTGGTGATAAATCGACGGTATATACCAAACCTCAGCTGGAGATCTTTGCAGATGATGTAAAATGTTCGCACGGTTGTACAATGGGACAATTTGACAATGATGCATTGTTTTATTTGAGAGCCCGCGGTATCGGCGAAGAGTCGGCCCGACTGCTTCTGGTACATGCGTTTGCATTTGATGTAACAACAAGATTTTCTAATCCGGTAGTACGTCAATATGTCGAAAATCTGGTAGATGCCGGATTGAGAGACTAAGAAATATAAGGATTTCAAAAAGCGTTTAAGAGCAATCTTAAACGCTTTTTTTATGAATGTCTATAGCAGGATTTACTTTGATTAATTCACTTATAAATCGATCATTATTGTCAGGGCTCAGGTATACTTCCTCGTATGTATTGTAATAAATAATGATGCCTTTTCTTGCTCCTGCAAGTTTAAATCCCATCCACATAGTTGTATCTCTATCAATTCTTCTTATAGCATCTATCTGTATTCGTTCCTTATAAAATCCCGCTATACAATCAATGGATTCCAGCCCGATGGTATACGTTATACGGAAAGTCATCCAAAGTAATATCCCTGTTGCTGTCAAAGCAGGGATAAGCGAAATAAGGATTTGAAACAGAGTAGCCCTTTCTTTGATATACATTATCAGGAATAAAACTATTATTGTTAGACAACAGGTGAAAATAATTCCAAGAACTAACGGGTCTTTTCTGCTGTTGAAGATCATGTCGGGATAGAATTTTTATAATAAAGATTAGGCCGTCAAAGTAAGAATTCTAAAGTTAAACGGAAAACAAATTTTAGCAGAAAGTGTAGATTCGTAGAAGATTATATAAAAAAGGAAAGCCTTTGAAGATCTTCAAAGGCTTTCCTTTTGAGCGAAAGACGAGATTCGAACTCGCGACCCCAACCTTGGCAAGGTTGTGCTCTACCAACTGAGCTACTTTCGCTTTTGGTAATGCAAAAATACGGTTTGTGCTTTATTCTGACAAATAAAATTTCAACTTTATAGTAATGATATGGCATTCACACAGTTAATGCCATCAATAGCTGCCGAAACAATACCGCCGGCATATCCAGCTCCTTCACCACATGGATAGAGTCCTATTATTTGTGGATGCTGTAAGGTTTCCTTATCTCTGGGAATCCGTACAGGAGAAGAAGTCCGAGACTCGACACCCACTAATATGGCCTCATTAGTATAATATCCTTTCATCTTTTTGCCAAATACAGGTAACGCTCCCCGCAAAGCCTTAAACACGAAATCAGGAAGCACTTCATCCAGATCTACGCTTCCAGTGCCGGGCTTGTATGAGTTTGAGGGCAGATCTTTGGAAACTCTCTTTTCTACAAAATCGACCATACGTTGAGCTGGTGCAACGAGATTGCCTCCGCCTAAGCGGAATGCATTTTGTTCGATCTGACGTTGGAAATCCAATAAAGCAAAGGGATCGGTGGCAGCATTGGGTACATCCTCCAGATTGATTTGTGTAACTGTACCTGAATTTGCATGCGGATTATTACGTCTGGAAGGAGACCAACCATTTACAACGATTTCATTTTCATCTGTCGCGCAGGGTGCAATTATGCCTCCGGGACACATACAGAATGAAAATACACCCCGGTTATCGACCTGTTCTACCAAACTGTAATAGGCTGGAGGAAGATTTTCGTGGCGGGTGCTGCAATGATACTGCGCCTGATCAATAATTTCCTGCGGATGTTCGATCCGTACACCCAGCGCAAAAGCTTTTGCTTCTACTAACCAGTTCTTTTGTCTGAAAAGCTCAAAAATATCGCGTGCGGAATGTCCCGTAGCCAGAATCACATGTTCAGCTTTGAGCTGCGATCCGTTTGCCAGTGTGACACCTCTTACATTGCCAAAGGATTCGTTGATATCAGTGACACGCTGGTCAAAGATAAATTCTCCGCCATATTCCAGAATGGTGTCCCGCATCGCTTCTATAATATGGGGCAGTTTGTTGGTGCCGATGTGTGGACGTGCATCCACTAGAATATCCGAGGTTGCTCCGTGATTGACAAAAATCTGTAGTACATTTTGCACATCACCACGTTTGTCAGACCGGGTATAGAGCTTTCCATCGGAATATGTGCCAGCTCCTCCCTCACCAAAACAATAATTGGATTCAGGATTGACAGCTCCTTCGCGCGTAATCTTTGCTAAGTCCCGGCGTCGCTCACGGACGGGCTTCCCACGTTCGATAACAATAGGTTTCAGGCCTCGTTCAATACATCTGTACGCCGCAAACAAGCCTGCGGGGCCTGCACCTATGATAATGACCGGTTTGGCGTCTTTTACAGTAGAAAGAGTTGGATGAAAAATGCTGTTAACAGGCTCTTCGTCAATAAAAAAGATTACCCTGATGCGAAAGACAACATTCCTGCCCCGGGCATCAATAGAGCGTTTTCTGACTTTGAATCCTTTGATACGTCCTGCTGGCAGGCGCAATTCTTTAATTCCTTTTTCGAGGATATAAGCCTCATCCTGTATATACTCAGGAGCAATGGCTAATTCTATTTCTTTTTGCATGGTCTGGCTGGGTTTTTATCCCAAAACGACACAAAGATAAGGATTCACTGACAATATTTCACCCAGGGATAGCGGTGTTATAAATAAGCTTGAGAAAAATGCTATTGGTATGTGCTTTGCTATACCCATGTGGTATAAAAACATTTTAGTATATTTAAAAGTTAATTAGATTAAAACTTTACACATGAAAAGATTATTAGTAGCAATTGTGGGCTTATTCACAGCATTGTCATTCAGTTCCTGCGGTTACAATACAATGGTTTCCAAAGATGAGAATGTAAAAGCAAAATGGGCTCAGGTCGAAAATGCCTACCAGCGTCGTGCAGATTTGATCCCTAATTTGGTTAATACCGTTAAAGGTGCCGCAAAGCATGAAGAGGGAACCTTGACTGCGGTTGTCGAAGCTCGTGCCAAAGCAACATCTGTAACAGTAGATCCTTCTAACCTTACAGAAGAATCAATCGCTAATTACCAACAGACTCAGGATGCACTTTCTCAGTCTATCGGACGATTATTAGTGAGTGTAGAGGCTTATCCGGATCTGAAAGCAAATCAAAACTTTTTGGAACTTCAGGCGCAGCTTGAAGGAACTGAAAACCGTATTTCTGTAGAAAGAAGAGCGTTCAATGAAGCTGTTCAGGATTACAATACCACTGTAAGAAGTTTTCCGAATAATATTATGGCCGGAATCTTCGGGTTTAAATCAAAAGGGACATTTAAAGCTGCTGAGGGATCTGATAAAGCTCCTCAGGTATCATTTTAATGAAAATCATACATAAGATGGACGATCCGGATCCCAGATCCGGATTGTTCATCTTTTTTTAATCTTGCAGATGCAGATATTAAATAGCGAAGAACAGGAAAAGATCGCTCACGCGATAAGTCTGGCAGAAAATATGACCTCCGGGGAGATACGGATTGTTATGGAACGTGTGTGTAAAGACAAGGACCCTATAAAAAGAGCAGTATCTTATTTCGGAAAACTGGAAATGCATAATACCGTTCAGCGAAATGGTGTCCTGATATATATGGCTGCAGACGACCATGTCTTTGCTATCATAGGTGACGCAGGTATTAACGAGCGGGTAGAAGGTGATTTCTGGGAGTCTACAAAGGAATTAATGGCAGAATCATTTAGGAAAGGTGAACTTGCCAATGGTTTGATTGCCGGTGTACACAATGTGGCGAAAAAACTTCAGCATTTTTACCCCCGTCGTTCAGATGATATCAATGAATTGCCGAATGAGGTTTATTTTGGTGATAACTAATGACTCATATACGTATAGATAGTATGTCTAAAATTAAAAAAGCATATTTAAGATCGATGTTCCTGCTTTCGCTCTTCTTTATGCTATTGTTGAGAGCAGGAGCTCAGGATTTTCCTGCAACCCCTAATCGTCTGGTTAATGATTATACAAACACATTAAATAGTACACAAGTACAGGAGCTTGAGCGTAAGTTGCTGGCTTTTGAGGATTCTACTTCCATACAGATTGCTGTAGTGGTGATGAATACAACCGGTGATTACGATATTGCAGATTACGCTGTAAGACTGGGACAAAAGTGGGGAGTAGGTAATAAAAAGTACAATAATGGTATTTTACTGTTAGTAGCTTTGGGAGACCGGGCGGTGACTATACAGACCGGATACGGAATAGAAGGTGCAGTGCCGGATGCTATAGCATACAGAATCATTGAGAATGAAATCAAACCTGCATTCCGGCAGCGTGACTATTATACAGGAATAGACCGGGCTACGAGTGCATTGATCTCTTATACAAAAGGTGAATACCGGAGTGATCCGTCTGACAGGACTCAGGGACAGCCTTCAGGAGGAGGTATATTAAAGATTATTATTTTTGTAGTTATCGTCATTATTGTGCTGGCTGCCCGAAAGGGTGGCGGTGGCGGCGGTAATGGTGGCGGTCGCGTAATAGGTGGTCGTGGTGCTAACGATTTGATCTGGTGGACATTGTTGAATGGCATGTTGGGCGGAGGTGGCCGTGGCGGTTCTTCCGGAGGTGACTTCGGCGGCGGAGGTGGCGGTGGCTTTGGAGGTTTCGGTGGCGGCGGCTTTGGCGGAGGCGGAGCAAGTGGAAGATGGTAACAAAATTTTTGTAAAGATATCCGCAGAAAACTCTTTAATAACCGTTATAATAGATAGCGGAAATAGATTTTAAACAAATTAGAATTAATAATAATGAAGAAATCAATTTTTTTAGGACTTAGCCTTATTCCTGCACTGGTATTTGCGCAAGAGGACTTTACTGTTCATGGAAAACTTGCCAATGTTGGTGATAAAGCTAAGGCATATATTCAATATAGAGATAATGGCCAGGCATTTCTCGATTCTACAGCAGTTGTGAAAGGTGAATTTAAGTTTCATGGTACTGTTACAGAACCGGTTCAGGCATTTGTAGTTCTTTCTCCGGAAGGTCTCGATCCTCAGTCTATTCCGCAACCTGATCTGACAGCAGTATACCTTTCAAAAGGAGTGGTGAAGATTGAAGGAGATAAGATCCTGAAGGATGCGAAAATCAGTGGCAATCAGATCAATGATAATCTTGTTGCGTACAAGCAAGTGATTAAGCCCTTTGAGGAACAGTTTGCGGCCTTGAATAATGAATATATGGCAGCTACTGCCGAGCAGAAAAATGACCAGGAATTTGTAGGAGCTCTTCAGGAAAAAGCACAGGCTATCTTTGAAAAACAGCAGGTAGTCAATGATGAATATGTAAAAGCAAATCCTAATAGCTTTATTTCCTTAAGTCTTCTGGAAGAAAAACTTGATCCGGAGTCCGTAAGTGAGTTTGTAGAACCTCAGTTCAAATCCCTGTCAGCCGAGCTGAAAAACAGTAAAAAAGGAAAAGCGCTGGAGCAGAAAATTGCAGATCTGAAAAAATTAGCGGTTGGATCTGTAGCGCCGGACTTTACGCTTCCTGATACAACAGGCAAACCTTTGGCACTCTCTTCATTGAGAGGTAAATATGTGCTGGTTGATTTTTGGGCAAGCTGGTGCGGACCTTGCAGACATGAAAATCCAAATGTCGTAGCTGCATTTAATCAGTTTAAAGACAAAAACTTCACAGTACTTGGCGTTTCTTTGGATCAGGAGGGAAAAAAGGATGCCTGGGTAAATGCAATTAAAGCAGATAATCTTCAGGCATGGCCACATGTTTCAGACTTAAAAGGATGGGGATCAGCTGTTGTTGAATTGTATTCAATCCGGGGTATTCCTCAGAACTTTTTACTTGACCCTCAGGGTAAAATCGTGGCGTCCAATCTGAGAGGAGAAGCTCTTGTCGCTAAACTCTCTGAGATTCTGAAATAATAAATCAAAAGTAAGAACCATACAAAAAGGCTTTTCAATTATGGAAAGCCTTTTGTATTCATTCAAAATACTATTTAAGATGCGGATATTCTATTCCTTATTAATTGCTTTGTTTCTAACTTCAGCTTGTCAATCTCCTAAGAAAGAAGGAGTGGCCATTATCAACCTTTCTGCTTTGGCCAGTGTACCATTGGATGCACCCATTGATCAGCTGGCAAAGGATGGCGAATTTATTGAAGTTAACCTCCCCGCTGATGCGAGAATCGATCAGTTGTCACAGAAAGATTTATCCCTGCTGAAAGCTGCTGCATATCGGTTTTATGGTCATGTCAAACTGGTAAATAACCGCTATCAGGTTGATATTAGGGAAGGAAAGGAAATCAATGTAGAGGACGATGTAGTGCAAGCTTACATTAAGGCTCTTGGAGAAACTAATAATTTTGCGGATTCACTGCAAAAAGAAGGACAGGATATTAAGCTGCCTGAGATAACAGATGCGTATAGAAATACATTGTTAAAATAAGAAAGGAGGAGCATTTTGCTCCTCCTTTCTTATTTTATAGAGATAGAATCTCGACAATCCTTGTCAGATTGTCATCAATTTTATCAATGTGTTTAATTGCTTTGCTGAACGGGGTGTATTTGACCTCTCCGTGTATCAATCCCACCATTTCACCTCTTCGGCCTTCGATCAGTCCTTCGACAGCTCCTACACCTACACGGCTCGCTAATACACGATCCATACATGTTGGTGATCCACCGCGCTGTATATGCCCTAATATCGAAAGGCGCACATCGTATGAAGGAAAGCTTTCTTTGATCTTATCTGCCACAACCATTCCGCCTTCCTGATCTCCCTCGGCGACAATGATAATACGGGAAGCTTTATTCTTACGTGTTTTATCAAGACGAGTCATAATGGCATCATAATCGACTTTAATTTCCGGAATCAATACCGCCTCAGCTCCCGTGCTTATTCCGGAGCGAAGAGCTATTAAACCTGAATCACGACCCATTACTTCGATGACAAAAAGACGATCGTGTGATTCTGCAGTGTCTCTGATTTTATCTACAGCATCTACAACAGTATTGATAGCTGTATCGTAACCAATTGTAAAATCAGTTCCTAATAAGTCGTTATCGATCGTTCCCGGTAAACCCATGACCGGAAAATCAAACTCTTCAATAAATTTTGAAGCACCGGTGAATGTTCCGTCTCCTCCGATCACGACTAATGCATCGATTTCGTGCTTTCTCAGATTTTCGTAGGCTTTCTGTCGGCCTTCTATTGTACGAAATTCATCACTTCGGGCAGTTTTAAGTATCGTTCCGCCTCTTTGGATAATATTAGCTACGGATTTGGCATCCATACTGATAATATCTCCACTTACCATTCCATCATATCCTCTACGGATACCAAAAACATTTAAATTATAATAGATACCTGTACGGACAACTGCACGGATGGCAGCATTCATTCCGGGAGCGTCTCCTCCTGATGTTAATACGGCAATATTCTGGATCTTACTCATATATTCAAAGATAATAAGAAATCTTATTTTTTGGCATTAAAAGCATCTAAACCGCTTTGTAAAAATTTGATGTAGCTGTCAATATTATAATCTGCCCCGCTTGGAGGTACTAATACATTACCTTCCGTATCTACAATAACATATAGCGGTTGTGAATTACTATTGAATGCAGAGGCTTGAAAGTCACTGTTTTTATTACCTATAGTACGAATCTTTTTGCCGCTGAATTTAGAAACATATTGTTCTTCAGTAGACAGCTCGGTCTTGTCATCCACAAATAATTCTGCCATAACAAATTTTTCTTTTAACAGTTTGGCAACTCTTGGATCTGTCCATACATTAGCTTCCATTTGTCTGCAATTGACACAGTTCCATCCTGTAAAGTCAATCATTACCGGCTTGTTTACTTCCTTTGCAGTCTGCAGCGCCTGATCATAATCGTAGTACGGATCAAATCCTTTTGGTGTACCACGTTCATGGAAGATCTCTGCATATTTCTTTACCTTACCATCGTGTGCCGCCGGGCCTGCTGCTACACCTGTACTAAGATCAAAATCCTGAGTTGCTGAAGGAGGAAGAAAAGCAGAAATAGATTTCAGCGGAGCTCCCCACAGTCCTGGAACCATGTAGACAACAAAAGAAAATACAATGATAGCTAACAGCGTGCGGGGCACAGACATATAAGCTAAGTCACTGTCATGGGAAAACTTGATCTTACCGATCAAATAAAGTCCCATAAGACCAAAGATCACAATCCAAAGAGAAAGAAATACTTCCCGGTCAAGCCAGTTCCAGTGGTAAGCCAGATCTACATTGGAAAGAAATTTTAAAGCTAATGCAAGTTCTAAAAATCCCAGAACTACTTTAACACTGTTCAGCCATCCACCTGATTTTGGCATTGACTTTAACAGGGATGGGAATAAGGCAAACAATGCAAAAGGTATAGCCAATGCAACCGAAAACCCTAACATCCCAATCGCCGGACCCAGACGATCTCCTTTGGAGGCAGCATCGACAAGTAATGTGCCGATAATAGGGCCGGTACAGGAGAAGGATACGACTGCAAGACTAAAAGCCATGAAAAATAATCCTATAAGACCGCCTTTATCCGATTTCGAATCTATCTTATTAACAAATGAGCTTGGCAGTGTAATTTCAAACGCTCCGAAGAAGGAGGCTGCGAAAACAACCAACAAAATAAAAAAGAAGAAATTAAAGAATCCGTTTGTTGATAAGGCATTCAGTGCATCAGAACCAAAGGTTATGGTGACCAGCATTCCTAACGCAACATAGATAACAATAATAAAGAATCCATACAATAGCGCCTGCTGTACAGCTTTTGCTCTGCTACCGGCTTTCTTTGTGAAAAAACTCACTGTTAACGGAACCATAGGGAAGATACATGGCATCAGAAAGGCAAGAAATCCGCCAACCAATCCGGCAATAAAAATAGTCCAGAGCGATTTCTCCTGACTACTGTCGGTTGTATTAGCCTGTGTAATCTGCTTTGCGACGGTCGTATCTGCTGTAATAGTATCTGTAGAAGGTGCTTCATCCTGACCATCTGAAAACTCCAGATCTGAAGGAATCTCCGTCAATACAGAGCTATCAGTGGAGCTACTATCCTGTACATTCAATGCAAATGAAGCCGTTGAAAATGTTAGAAATAACGTAAGTAAAAGAAAATGAAGTTTTTTCATGTTTATGAATAAGAAATAGTAAAAATAAAAAAAAAGGCAGTAAACGAGTTTACCGCCAAATTCATATTAACTTAATATTTTTAAATTACTTGATCTGTGCAGTAAAAGCATATTCGTCCGGTGGAAGACAACGGGAATCATCACACACCATAAATTCTACCTTACCCTTTACTGCTGTCTGTCCTTTTTTAAGTTTGACTTTTTGAGCAAAAATAACTTCTTTCTCAAAGAATTTCACATTCATTTTAAAGGCATCCTCATATTTTGATTTTGGAGTCGGCTCTACTGTTTTACCTGCTAATGTAAAGTCTTTAGAAGGGGTAAAAGTAAAAGAAGTAGCTACAGGGCCACCTTCTCCCACATTCTGAGAATAAATGTGCCATCCTTTGTCAATAGTTGCTTTTATATACACTGTTGCTTCTGTATTGCTTGTCTTTTTAGTGGCAACAGACCACTTAACAGGATTCAGAATTTGTGCCTGCGCACTTACTACTGTAAATAATATAGCAACGATTAATAAACTTAATTTTTTCATTTTTATCTTTTAAATATGTTATACCTCTATTTATGAATACGAATCTCATTAAAAGGTTTAATTAACCTTGTACAAAAATAACGTAAAAGTTCTTTCTTAAACTAATATCAAAGTAAAATTGTCGTTGCCTATAACTGATAGGCGATCTCTTTTAAATTAAAGGATACGACCTTTTTGCCGAAATCAACCCATAGTAATCCGTCCTTGTCTACCTCTGTAATAGTTCCTTCAACTTTTACATTGTCAATAAGAAAATTATGTTTTTCATTACGCCACATGAGGATTGAATTATAGTCATTTAATAATTCCGTCTCCTCCCCGGCTTTTAACCGGTTATACTGTTTTTCTAAAGAATAAAAGAGTTCAGGAAGAAGGCTTTCTATACAAATGTCTTCTGTTTGTTGCAGTATTTTTTTTAAAGAACAGACTTTATGACTGATTTCAGCAGGAAAATCAGTTTGATTGATATTTATCCCCATGCCGATAATACTACTCGAAAAAACATCTTTTTTAACTTGATTTTCTATAAGAATTCCGCAGATTTTTTTTTGGTCAGCCATGATATCATTTGGCCATTTTACACTTATTTGTGCCTTTGTTTGGGTCTGTAGCCATTTTGCAATACCCAGACTTATTGCCACATTTAAAAAAAAATGTTTGGACACCTCTAAAAAAGAAGGATAAAGTAAGATGCTTAAAGTGAGGTTTTTGCCAGGTTCTGATCTCCAGACATTACCTCTTTGGCCTTTTCCCTGAAATTGTTCTGTTGCCATAATGGCAGAACCCTCTTCAAGTGGCTTGAAATTTGACAGTTGTTCTTTGAAATAATCATTTGTAGAAGCCACCCGGTCCAACTTTATTAAGTTTAGACCCATGTAAAGTCGCAGAAATGTGTTATTTTGCACAGAAAAGAGGATTAAAGAATTAAAAGATCAAAACTATAATAATTTTTAATGGTTAAAAATAAAAACGCAGGATTATCTTCAAAGCTGGCCGAGATTGCTGTTCATGGAATGCAGGAGAAAAAAGGAAATGAAATAGTGCGGCTTGATTTGAGAAATATTAACAGTTCCGTCTCCGATTATTTTGTAATTTGCCATGCAGACTCAACTACGCAGGTCAATGCGATCGCTAAAAGTGTAGAAGAAGAGATTTTCAAAGCGCTGGGTCAGGATCCCTGGCATAAGGAAGGTCATGGAAACGGAGAATGGATTCTGATTGACTTTGTAGATGTCGTCGTGCATATCTTCAAAACAGAAAAAAGAAGCCATTATGGCATAGAAGATTTATGGGGAGATGCTGATGTCAAGACTTATCAGAGTGCTTAATAGATTTTAGAAAAACATAATTTCACAAACAAGAGAATATAATGAATAAAATACCCAGTAAAAAAGTAACACCCATGCCACCGAAGTTCAATATGATGTGGCTGTGGATCGCTATGATTTTGGGATTTTTTGGATTGCAGTATTTTTTAAACGGAGAGACAGCAAAGCAAACTACCTATAGCGAGTTCGAGTCGAAGATGCTCAATACGGGAGACGTGGAGAAACTCGTTGCCTATAAGAAAAATGATTTAGTTCAGGTCGAAGTATATATTAAACCCAATAAACTAAAAGAAGATAGTAAATATAAAGATGTGGCGCCAACGCCGAATGCTCTTAAATTAGGCAATTCGCCGGGTCCGCAGTATACTTTTACAGATGGTTCCTTTGATGCTTTAGAGAAGAAACTAGAAGCTTCTCAGGCTAATGTTGATGCGTCACAACGGATTCGCGTTATCCCTGAAGATCGTTCCAATCCATGGACAGGTTGGTTCGTGACTTTTATGCTTCCTTTGCTTATTATTGTCGTGATCTGGTTGTTCCTGATGCGTAGAATGAATGGCGGAGCTGGCGGTGCGGGTGGTGCTATTTTTAACATCGGTAAATCTAAAGCGCAATTATTCGATAAGGAATCTCAGGTTAATATCACCTTCAATGATGTTGCCGGATTGGAAGAAGCCAAGCAAGAGGTGATGGAAATTGTAGATTTCCTGAAAAATCCTAAGAAATACACGAATTTGGGAGGTAAAATTCCTAAAGGAGCTCTTTTGGTAGGCCCTCCGGGTACAGGTAAGACCTTACTTGCGAAAGCTGTCGCAGGAGAAGCACAGGTTCCTTTCTTTTCTCTTTCGGGATCAGATTTTGTGGAGATGTTTGTCGGCGTGGGAGCATCCCGTGTTCGTGACCTCTTCAAACAGGCGAAAGAAAAGGCGCCTTGTATTATTTTTATTGATGAGATCGATGCTATTGGTCGTGCCCGCGGAAAAAATTCTATCATGGGCGGTAATGATGAGCGTGAGAACACGTTGAATCAGTTGTTAGTGGAAATGGACGGTTTCGGAACAAATCTGGGTGTTATTATTCTTGCTGCAACTAACCGTATTGATGTATTAGATACTGCATTGTTACGTCCGGGACGTTTTGACCGTCAGATTTCAATTGATAAGCCGGATTTAATAGGTAGAGAGCAGATTTTCAATGTTCACCTGAAACCATTAAAACTTTCCGCTTCTGTTGATGCTAAAAAATTATCTGCACAGACACCGGGATTTGCCGGTGCCGAAATTGCAAATGTGTGTAATGAGGCGGCTTTGATCGCAGCACGTAAGGATAAGAAAGAAATCGATATGCAGGACTTTCAGGATGCGATAGACCGCGTGATCGGAGGACTTGAAAAGAAAAATAAAATTATCTCTCCGGAGGAGAAAAAAATTGTGGCTTATCACGAAGCCGGACATGCTATTGCAGGTTGGTTTCTGGAGCACGCTGATCCTTTGGTTAAAGTTTCTATTGTTCCACGTGGAGTCGCTGCCCTGGGTTATGCGCAGTACCTGCCTAAAGAACAATTCCTGTATACTACAGAGCAATTGCTGGATAGTATGTGTATGACTATGGGCGGACGTGTAGCCGAAGACATCACATTTGGACGTATTTCTACCGGAGCTCAGAATGACCTGGAACGTATTACAAAGCTGGCATATGCTATGACTGCTGTCTATGGTATGAACCATAAAGTGGGTAATATATCTTTCAGAGACAGTTCAGGAGAATCACAATTCCAGAAGCCATATTCTGATCAGACAGCAGAACTTATTGATGAAGAAGTAAGAACGTTGATTTCTGCAGTGTATGAGCGTACAAGAGAGCTACTGCTGGAAAATCAGGAAGGATTGATCAAGATTGCAGAAAAACTTCTTGAGAAAGAAATCTTATTCCAGTCTGATCTGGAAGAGATTCTGGGTAAACGCCCTTTCGTAAACAGAACAACTTATGACGAATTTGTAAATGGTAAGTCTTCCGGTGTTCCGCAGACACAGTTGCCGATTCCTCCTATACCGGAAGAGTCTGCAGAAGGAATTGCTGAACAAAAAAACCAGGATTCCTCTAATTCGTAATTAAATAAAACGGATCACGATGTACTGTAACTCTGCTTACGGTACATCGTTTTTTATAGCCGTCAATACTTCTCCAATGAACATCAAGAATACGACCGCAAAAGAAAAGATGCTGAAAAAAATTCGGCAGGCTCTTTTACAGAAAAGAGAAAATCCGCATCCGGATTTTGAAGACTCCCCTTTGTATAAAGATGAGGAGGAATCATTGGATGTAACCTTTGCACGCGAATTCACTGCCATATCAGGCAAATTTGTTTATTGCGACGGAGAGATTAACCTGATTGAAAATCTGATTGCCTTTGCTGAACAGCAGAATGTAACACGAATCTACGGCTGGGAAGAGAGTATCAAACAGCTTTTGGGGCAATATGGCTTCCCGTTAATGAAAGATGATCAGAATTTTGAACAGGCACAGGTCGGGATTACAGCATGCGAAGCCTTAATCGCAAGGAATGGAAGTATTATGATTTCCAATGCAAATGCAGGAGGACGCCGGTTAAGCATTTATCCGCCTGTACATATTGTGATTGCCAAAGCCTCTCAATTGGTGATGGATGTAAAGCATGCGCTTAATGGAATAAAGCAAAAATACGGAGATCGTCTCCCGACAATGATTACCACTATTACAGGTCCAAGCCGTACAGCAGATATAGAGAAGATGCTGGTGCTGGGCGCACATGGTCCAAAGGAATTATATGTATTCATGCTGGAGGACAGATTTTAGTATGGAAAACATCAACTATTTTATACAATCACCCGTATCCAGTGTAATTTTTATACTTACTATCGGACTTAGCCTTTACCTGTTTTCTAATCAACATCTTTTTGGTAAACTGATGTTGCATCCTTACAGTGTATACCGTAAGCATCGAATTTATACAATCTTTACGAGCGGACTTATCCACAAAGACTGGGGGCACCTGCTCTTCAATATGATTACCTTCTATTATTTTGGATTCGGACTTGAGTCCATTTTTGCCGGAATCAGTGTATGGGGGCATTTTTTGTTCGCAGTACTTTACCTTTTAAGTCTAGTCCTGAGTGATATACCGACGATTTTACAACAAAAGAACAATCCCGGATATTATAGTCTGGGCGCATCCGGAGCAATAAGCGCTGTCTTATTTGGTTACATTCTGTTTGACCCTCAGGCAGAACTGGGTATATTTTTTGTTATTCCCATGAAAGCTTATTTGTTTGCCGTACTGTTTATGGGCTATAGTTACTGGGCGTCCAGAAAAGCAAATGACGGGATTAATCATAGTGCCCACCTGTTTGGTGCCCTTGCAGGACTGTTGCTGACTGTTTTGTTCTTCCCGGATGTTATACAACACTTTATGAGTCAGTTTTGATGCCGATTCCTTTTGATCGTAGAAAAGTACATTTACTAATCTAATCCATTACCTATATGGCAAAAATCATAATCCTCTCCTTTTTCTGTATACTGTTATTGTCTTCCTGTAATTCGAGCAGTTCTCAGGGGAATGATAAACCAAAAACTAAAAATGTGACTATCGCTCATGTTGCGAAACCAGAAGGGTGTACTGTTGAAGAGGTGGTCAGAAAGCTAAGTGAGTTAGAGGAGATCAAAGAACAGAAAGCTGTTTTGGATTCTTTATTCTCTGATAAGCCTAATATTTCTTTTATGGTAGATAGTGCCGATATTAATGGCAAACAGGTTTATACAGTTACTGCCGGCTATAACGGTGAATTACGATACGAGCCTTACTACCATTTCTACGTCAATAAAGCGACCTGCGGAGATATTGAGGTGATGGATGTGGTTAATGGTGACTACCTCCCATTGGAGGAATGGCGAAAAAGCCGATAAGAACTAACCAGCCCAATTCTCTCTATCCAGGCTTCTGAAATGGATAGCTTCAGCAAGATGCTCATTTCGGATATGTGCAGATTCTTCCATATCTGCTATTGTGCGGGCCACTTTCAGAATACGGTCGTAGGCTCTTGCTGACAAACCAAGTCTGTCCATTGCTGCTTTGAGTAGTTGTGTCCCTGTCTCATCCAGAATACACACTTCACGAACTGTTTTTGTGCTCATCTGTGCGTTACTATGTATGGTTTGTAAGTGTGCAAATCGTTGTAGCTGCACATGGCGAGCCTTTATGACGCGTTCACGGATAAGGGAACTTTTCTCTGCGATCCTGACGGAAGAAAGTTCTTTAAAATCTACAGGAGTCACTTCAACATGCAGATCAATACGATCTAATAAAGGACCTGATATTTTACTCAGGTACCTCTTCACTATATTTTTTGCGCATATACATTCTTTTTCCGGATGATTATAGAAGCCACAGGGACATGGATTCATGGCAGCTATAAGCATAAAACTGGCTGGGTAATCAACTGAAAACCGGGCTCTGGATATGGTAATGGTCCGGGATTCCAAAGGCTGACGCATGACTTCTAATACGGAGCGTTTGAATTCAGGAAGCTCGTCAAGGAAAAGCACTCCGTTATGTGAAAGGGAGATCTCGCCAGGCTGAGGGTGTGTTCCTCCACCTACGAGTGCTACATCTGATATTGTGTGGTGCGGAGCGCGAAAAGGTCTTACTGTCATCAAAGATCCGGTGACGGGAAGCTGACCCGCAACAGAGTGAATTTTTGTTGTTTCTAATGATTCGTCAATATTGAGTGGAGGTAATATAGTTGGAAGTCGCTTAGCGAGCATAGTTTTGCCTGATCCGGGAGGGCCGATAAGGATGACATTATGTCCGCCTGCTGCGGCGATCTCCAGTGCACGTTTAATGTTTTCCTGCCCTTTTACTTCCGCAAAGTCTGCATCGTAATTATTAATGTTCTGGATAAATTCATCGTTGATATTGACATGCGTCGCCTCAAGCACTTTCTTTTTATCAAAGAAATCAATAACATCCTGAAATGATTCAACTCCCAGTACCTCTAATCCTTCCACAATAGCAGCTTCTCTGGCATTGGCACTGGGTAGGATTACTCCTTTGAATCCATCTTTGGATGCCTGAACAGCTATAGGAAGGGATCCTTTGACAGGTTGTACTTTTCCATCAAGTGAAAGTTCTCCCAATATGACATATTGATCCATTTTGTCAGCTATCAGCTGTCCGGATGCGGCAAGAATTGCAGTCGCAATAGCCAGATCATAGGAAGACCCCTCTTTCCGTATATCTGCAGGAGCAAGATTGACCACTATTTTTTGCCGTGGCATACGGTATCCGCTGGTTAATATAGCTGTTTCAATACGCTGAAGACTTTCTTTGACGGCGTTATCCGGAAGACCCACGATATAATACTTTACCCCTGGGGATATATTAACTTCAACGGTAATCGTTGTGGCTTGAATGCCATAAACGGCACTGCAATAGGTTTTTACGAGCATAATTTAGTTGGTGCGATTTCTCTAAAGTTAATAAAATATTAGTGAAACTGCAAGCTGTTTGGGCTTTTGGAAAAATAAACTTGTTGAGAATCGATAAATTTTGTATTTTGATAAGGAAGAAATTTCGGCATAAATGAATTAAAAATCGGGTGTTTGGCAAACGATTTGCTATTTCACTTGTTTAGTAAGTAACACGTAGAATCATTAACAGCAATTAAAATTAAAAATCATGAATGATAACGGTAAAATAGTAGCTGCTTTGTTGGCAGGTCTTGCGGCTGGGGCAGTTTTAGGTGTATTGTTTGCTCCAGAAAAGGGTTCTGAAACAAGAGATAAGATTAATGAATCTCTTTCTGACCTTGGGGATGCTTTAAAAGAAAGAGCAGAAGAACAATTTGACCAATTGAATGACTTTAAAGATAAAGTTGTAGCAGCAGTCAAATCTAAAATAAACAAAGCCGGACACTCTGTAGAAGGGGAGCTGGAAGAGCATGCGTGAATATAAAAAGGCATACTGCTTTTTTAATTTTATAAATTTTTATGAAAGGTGTATGGTTGGTTACAGAAAATTGCCAGCCAGAGAATTTTAACTTATTCTCCGGATTACTGATAAAGGTAGTCTTTCTATAATTGTCATATACCTTTCTGTTAAACATGGAATGCATGGACGAAGAACAAAAATTTTCTCTTTCCGGTACTTTTCAAAAGTCAAAAGAATACCTGGATTCGCAGATTGAGCTTTTGAAGCTCAAGGCTATCGCTCGCGGATCACGTATGTTAGGTAGTCTTATCTTAGATATCAGTAAAGTTGTATTGACGCTATTTATTGTATTTTTCCTTAGTCTGGCTTTTGCATTTTATTTAGGAGAATTAATGAACAGTAATGCGCTGGGCTTTTTAACCACCGGCGGTATTTTCATTCTTCTGGTAGTAATAGTACGATTGACGGAGACAAAACTGGAAGCTAAATTTATGGATCTTTCTATCCGAAAACTATTGGGGAAATGGAATGAAGAGGATGAGGAAGATGTAAAATCTGAAAATGGGAAACGTAATGAGGAAACCTTTAAAAATAAATAATCTCACCGAGCTAAAAGCCGAAATTGCGAGGCTTAATGAGCTGAAGTTTGAGCAGGAAGCCTATTTGAAGGATCAGTATCATTTGTTAAATAGGAAAATAGAAGCACCTGTGCGTTTCTTCAGATCCATTACTTCCCGTATTCCCGGGGTTGATATTGTCTCGCAGTTATTTTCATCTTCCGGAAACAATAAAGGAACCGAAGATGGTGAAGGTAGTGGATGGGCAACAAAAGCATTGCGCATAGGCGTACCTTTTCTATTGAATAAATTTTTTCTGAAGCGGGCTGGATGGCTTAAAAAAGCACTTGTTTTGCTGGCCTCTGAAACCGCTATTGGCCAGGTAAATAAAGACAAGATATCTTCTGCAATATCCAAATTGTCTGATTACATCCGTCCCGGAAAAAAGAAAGAAAAAAAAATCAAACCAGTGATTGAGGAAGATGCGCCTCATTTTGGTATCCCTCCTGATAGCGAAACTTACTAAGTTTCAGCTTAGTTTTTGTTTTAAGATTTGACTTCTATGATTTTAACGTTATTTTTGCCCATATTTTTTAAAAATGGGTAAAGATAAGTTAAGGAAATTTGCGGAAGTCTCCACTTTCAAAAATGTTGTACAATTAGATGGAGGAAAGGAATTAAAGGGAAAATGGGGTACTCAACATTTTGGTAATAACAATCCGATAGTACTGGAGTTAGCCTGTGGAAAAGGAGAATACACCGTCAATCTTGCCAAGCTGTTTCCGCAAAAGAATTTTATCGGAATAGACTATAAAGGAAACAGAATCTGGAGAGGAGCGAAAACTGCTCTTGAGGAAGGAATTAACAATGTCGGATTTTTGAGAATCCAGATCGAAACTATACTGGAACACTTTGAAGAAAATGAAGTAGATGAAATCTGGATAACATTTCCGGATCCTCAGCCTCAGGACAGCCGGGAAAAGAAGAGACTAACGAATCCTAAATTTTTAGAACGGTACCAATATATAATGAAACCGGATGGTCTGATGCATTTGAAGACTGATAATGACGGTTTTTATGCCTATACTTTAGAACAGATTGATCTTCTTGGTTTGACCAAAGAGGCTCAGACTGATGATCTTTATCATTCAGAACTTGTGGATGATGTACTGTCTATAAAGACGTACTATGAGAAGAAGTACCTGGCACATAACAAGAATATCAATTATGTAAGGTGGACATTTAAAAAATAGTCCTGCATAATTTTTATAGAAATTGTAACTTTAAAGGAGGTAAATAATGACCTCCTTTTTTATTTCAGTATGAATCGTTTCCTTTTTCTTCTTTTTTTATTTGTCAGTCCTGTATATGCGCAGGATTATGTGACTACATATAAGCAAATTATTGATGAGGTAGATCATCATTACGAGGGATATCATAATCTCCGTCATATCACTTCAACAATCGGGCATCGGCTTACGGGGTCTGTAAATGGCCGTAAAGCTGAGCAATATGTGTATGACCTCATTAAATCCTATGGTGTACAAGTTGAATTTCAACCTTTTGATGCCCGGGGGTGGAACAGAGGAACATTACATGTGGAAGTAAAAGTAAGTGCTAAAAATTTCACACCTGTAAAAGCAGTCAGTCTGGCGCATGCTCCGGTAACCAGTGATGTAGAGGCATCAGTTGTTGATCTTGGAAATGGACTGGAAGATCACTATGTAAAGGCCGGAATCAGTATAAAAGGAAAAATCGCTTTGGTTTATCTGGGCGTATTGCCTGGTTCTCCGGTTGGAACTGCTTCTCTGCATCGATCAGAGAAGACAGCCATCGCCTATAAATATGGTGCTGCAGGCATTGTTTTTATTAATCAGGTTAAGGGAAATGTTTTATTGACCGGAACGGCCTCTATTGATGGGGAGTTGATTAAAATTCCTGCTCTGTGTATAGGTTTGGAGGATGGTATGCAGTTAAAAGAGGAATTGAAGAAAAATGGAAAGGGTACAATACGAATTCATATGAAAAATGAAGCCGGTATGATACAGGCAAGAAACATTATTGCAACATTCAAAGGGACAAAATTTCCGGATGAAAAAATTGTAGTCGGCGGACATTTAGATAGCTGGGATCTCGCAACAGGTGCAATCGATAATGGAATAGGTTCATTTGCAGTATTGGATATGATCCGAACATTTGCAAAATTACAGCTAAAGACTGGACGTACGGTGCAATTTGTGCTGTTCATGGGTGAAGAGCAGGGATTGCTGGGTTCTAAAGCTTTTGTTGAAGATCTGATTAAGCATCACGAGTTGGAAAAGGTACGTTATATGATTAACTATGATATGACTAATGCACCAACAGGTTTTTTTAGTTCCCGCTCTGAGGTAAAGGATTTATTTGCAAAGTGGGGAGCGTCGTATGCTAAAGCAGATTCTACATT
Source organism: Sphingobacterium sp. UBA5789 (assembly GCF_002418355.1). Lineage (NCBI taxonomy): Bacteria > Pseudomonadati > Bacteroidota > Sphingobacteriia > Sphingobacteriales > Sphingobacteriaceae > Sphingobacterium > Sphingobacterium sp. UBA5789. The sequence goes on from NZ_DIDX01000001.1 coordinate 328,445, forward strand.
TAAAAATATCTTTGTTTCGGGAGCATGGCTTCATAGCGATCATCAGCCGTTTTTGCTGAAAGGAATACCTTACGCAGGAGGAGCCGGAGATAAGCTTCCCAATAATGCCGGTTTATACTATCATTCCGACGGAGATGTATTTGGATTGGTTTCTGAAGAAGGAATGAAACAAACCACCAAAAACGGATTAATATTAGCATATTCACTGGCTAATGAGGATAATCTGCCTGTGGCGATATTGTCAGGAGATGTATTGAAAAACTACCTTATAAAACATCAACTTGAAACTCCTCTCCGGATTTCGGGAGATTGGATTTGGTAACAAAAAATAATAATTGTATAAAGAGTTTATCCAAAAGATAAGCTCTTTTTCTTTCATTTACTTTTATTGTCTATATAAAAGTTACGTATATATAAACTTTTTATAAAATGTTAATTTGGATTTAATATTGGCTTAATATTAGAATTGAACCTTTGTGCTGCCTTAAAAAACGCTTTTTTAATATAAAAAAGGGCATTTATTTATTTTACTCACATGTCAGTCTCTTCAAATCAACACAATCCCATAAATCTTTTGACAAATTTATTTAATGAAAATGTCAATTGTTATTATATATTTGTTTTGAATAACCAATCAAAACTAAAAATAACCAAACGTAACTTTTAATAAAAGTAAACAAAACTAAATCCAATTTATACTATGAAAGAATTCTACATTTCGAATATGAAGAAAACTCTCTTTATTCTTCTTTTCTGTTTTGGAGCATTTCAGCACGGGATAGCGGAAGGGGTATTGGCGAATGTCATTCCTGTCAAAGCTGTGGAACAAGAACTGTTTGATATCAAAGGAGTCGTAAAGGATGCTGTCAATGGTAATCCTGTCGAGGGAGTAACGATTCTGGCTGGTAATAAATCTATCAGTAAGACAGATGAAAATGGAAAGTTTAGCTTTTCAGTTCTTAAAGGAACGCAGGTCTCATTCCGTGGTATAGGGTATACCACTCATAATCAAACCATCAACAAAGAGAATAATAATCTGACAATCAGTCTGCAGCCAAATGAAACTGCTTTGTCTGAAGTTGTTGTTACTGCATTGGGGATTAAAAGAGATGAGAAAGCATTGGGATATTCCGCTACAGTAGTGAAGGGAGAGCAATTTACAGATGCCCTTTCCAACAACTGGACGGATGCCCTTTCGGGAAAAGTAGCGGGTGTGAATCTGATGCGTTCTAATTCCGGACCTACGGGGTCTACAAAGATTATTCTCCGTGGAGAATCAAATCTGAATGGTGATCCGGGAGCCTTGATTATCGTTGATGGTATTGTCGTAAGTAATGGTAGCGGGCGTAAGACTGCTATAGGAGGTGAGAATGCTTATGGAACCTCAGCCGATAATATGCCGGCAGATTACGGATCAGGTATTGATGACATCAATCCGGAAGATATCGAAAACGTGACGGTACTGAAAGGTCCGGGTGCTGCAGCACTTTACGGTGCCAGAGGTGCCAGCGGAGCCATTATTATTACTACAAAATCCGGCTCGAAAGGTAAAAAAGGAATAGGAGTTACCGTAAATTCAAATACTGCATTTGAAAGTGTAAACCGCTGGCCTGATATGCAATATGAGTACGGGCAAGGTTTAGATGGTTCGGATTATTACTCTTATGGTACAACTGCAGATGGCACAAGTACAAGCGGAACGAGTTCGGCCTACGGTCCTAAATTTGATGGACAGATGTTTTTTCAGTATGATCCTCTGACCAATACGACAGGAAAGGAGCGTACACCATGGGTACCATACAAAAACCAAATCAGAGATATTTTTGATGTAGGACGTACCTATACCAATTCTGTGAGTATAGATGGTGGTACAGACAGGACAACGGCTCGTTTTTCAGCAACAAATGTTAATAATTCATGGATCCTGCCTAATACAGGTTTCAAAAGAAATACGGTCGCACTATCTGTAAATTCAAAAGTGAGCGATAAATTAACCATCAGTTCCAAAATCAATTATACCAATAAATGGAGTGATAACCTTCCAGGTGCAGGCTATGGAAATCAGTCACTGATGTATTGGTTTATATTCTGGCAGCCAAACGCAGATTTGAATTGGTTAAAAGATTACTGGCGTCCGGGAGAAGAGGGACTTAAGATCAGATATCCGTTTAGTTCTTATCCTGAAAACCCGTATGCGATCTCAAATGAGTTTATCAACAGATCTAATCGTCAGGGGGTAACAGGAAATGTGCAGGCTAGCTACCAGTTTAATAAAGAGTGGAGCTTGCAGTTGCGATCATCTATTGACTTTGCATATGAAGACAGAGCGCAGGAGCGTCCATTTGATGCAGGTAGCAAACTGACGCAGGGCAGTTTCAGGACACAAAGTATTTTTTCTAATGAAAATACAATTGACTTCCTGTTAAAGTATGACAAAAAGATTAATAAGGACTGGAATGTGTCTGCCACTTTTGGGGGAAGCCGCATGCAGAATAAATACAAAAAAGAAGAGTTGCGTGCCGATTCCCTGACCTTCCCGGGTGTGTATACATTTGCAAATGCAAAAGGACCGTTGGATGCACGTCCCTATTCGTCCAAATTTGAAGTAAATTCACTATATGCATTGCTTACAGCAAGTTACAAAGACTATTTATTCTTTGACGTAACAGGTCGCCAGGATTGGTCAAGTACATTGGCTTCTGTCGATGTACCGGATAAGAGTCTTGGATTTTTCTATCCTTCTGTGAATCTAAGTTTTATCGCTTCAGAGTATTTCACACTTCCTAAACAGATTAATTATGCAAAATTGAGAGCTTCCATAGCTGGAGTTGGTAGTGGGGGTACAGATCCATACCTGACAGGATATTCTTATGAAACAGCCGGAAGTCTTTATTCAGGGGGGCTTCAAATGCCAACTACTCTTGGAAACGGCGGGTTGAAACCTTTGAAGACAAATTCATATGAGGTTGGTGCAGATCTACGGTTTTTCAAAAGCCGCTTAGGCATTGACGTTGCTTTATATAAGAGTGAAACAAAAGATCAGCACTTATTACGCTATATAGATCCGTCTACAGGATACAGAAGGTACGTGATCAATGCCGGAGCAGTAAGCAACAGGGGACTGGAAATTGGTCTGAATGGTAAACCTGTTCAGAACAAAGATGGTTTTAACTGGAACATGTTTGCCACATTTACACGTAATACCAACCGTATAGATAATTTACTGGATAGTTCTGTAGTAATACAGACCGGTCCGGTAGCCGGAGGTCAGCTGGTTGCAAAAGTAGGAGGAAGTATGGGTGACTTGTACGGATACGGTTACAAACGCTCTCCAGACGGACAGGTTGTGTATGACGCTAATACAGGATATGCGCTATTGTCTGATGAGATTATCTATTTAGGTAATACGATTCCAAAAGGAAGAGCGAGTATTGGTAGTGATTTTAGTTACAAAGGATTTAAACTGAGTGTGTTATTTGATGCGCAGTTTGGTGGTGTATCTCACTCTTTATCCCATTACAAGCTGGCCGAACAGGGTAAAACAACAAATACATTGCCGGGAAGATATAACGGTATCATTGGGAACGGGGTTGTTCAGAACCCTGACGGCACTTATCGTAAAAATGATGTAATTGCTAAGAATATCGATGAATACTACCGTTCACACTATGGTCAGGATAATGCCGAAGGAAGTGTTTTTTCTACTGACTTTATCAAGTTCCGTGAAGCCCGCTTTGATTATACATTGAATAAAGATGTTACCAAGCGTCTGAAAATCCAGCGTGCTACAGTAGGAGTATATGGCCGTAATTTATTTATCTGGACGGATTGGCCAATTTTTGATCCGGAATTCGGAACATTGAGCGGTACAGATATTGTGAAAGGATTTGAGGTGGCGCAATTCCCTTCAACCCGCACTTTTGGATTTAATATAGTTGTTGGATTTTAAGCGTTAAAAAGATGAAAAAGAACATTATTTATATCATATGTGCATGTGTTGGAATGAGTTTGTTTTTCCAATCATGTGATAAGAATTTTCAGGAGATTAATACAGATCCGAATAAATCGTTAGAAGCTTATCCGTATCAGTTTATGGCTCCGGCACTGGTCAATTCGGTATCGTATAATATGAACCGTAACCGGGGTTTTAATAATGAATTAATGCAGGTGACAGTGAATGTTGGAGATTCTGAAGGAAAGGTATTCCGTTATGATTTCAGACGTAACTGGGCGGACTATATGTGGAACAATTTATATCCGGTACTCAACGGCTGGAGAGAAATGTATAAAAAGGCAGATGGCGGGATTAATGATAATGCATCATACCGCGCGATCTCATTGATCAATCAATCCTGGATATTTTCAATCCTAACGGACACCTATGGAGATATTCCATATACGCAAGCTCTTTTAGGAAAGGATTCCTTGATTATTGAACCTAAGTTTGATACGCAAAAGGATATTTACACGGCTATTTTTGCAAAACTTGATACTGCAAATGCCTGGTTGAAAGCGAATAAATCTATTAATGCAAGTCAGGATCCTGTCTTTCAGGGAAATGTTTCCCGTTGGAGAAAACTGGGAAATTCATTGTACCTCAGATTATTGTTGCGTGTTTCAGGAAAACCAGAGGTCAGTGCTTTGGTACAGGCTAAAATTAAAGAGATCCTGGAGACGAATGCATCAAACTATCCGATTATGACAAGTAATGATGATTCGGCTATACTACGCTGGACTGGAGTTGCTCCCTATACTTCACCTTTTGCGACGGTACGGGAAGCAGATTTCAGACAGCCTGGAATTGCAAGTTTCTTTATCGACAATCTTGTTAACTGGAATGACCCGCGTATCAATACCTCATTGGGGACGAATGGTGTAAACAGATGGAGTATTGCTCCTTATCAAGGTGGATTTGTGGGTGTGCCAAGCGGGTATGCTCCGGGAGAAGGATTTGACCGTAAGGCATATTTCTACTCTACAAATCAGAAAGTAGGGGACTATAATGCGACTACGTTGATGACAGACCCGATGACGGGGATGATTATGAACTATGCCGAAGTGGAGTTTATTAAAGCAGAGGTTGCACTGAAAGGCTGGACAAGCAAGAATGCGGGTGAACTTTTCAAAAGTGGTGTAAAGAACAGTATTACCTTGTGGTTACCAACATGGTCTGTTCCGATTGATGAATATCTGGATGCAGCAGATTTTAACTGGAGCGAGAGTGAAAGTTTTGAAGCTAAAATGCAAAAGATACACTTGCAGAAATATTACAGTTTGTTTCTGGTGGATATGCAGCAATGGTTTGAATACCGAAGAACAGGATATCCGGTATTGCCAAAAGGTAAAGGATTACAGAATAACGGAGAGATGCCATCCCGTATGACCTACCCTGTGGCTATACAATCTACTAACCCAACTAATTATAAGTTAGCTATTGGTATACAGGGGCCGGATGAAATCAATACGAAGGTTTGGTGGCAGAAACCATAATATTCATGATATCAAAATATATACAGATGAAAAATACTCTAAACTATATAGTTTTCGCCTTTGCTATAACGATGATCTTTTCTTCTTGCAATAAAGATGGAAATTATCCGGGAGGTGAAATAAGTCCTTATTATGGGATATATGATTTGAGAAATCTTTATAAAGGGAGTGCTGTTGAGCTGAATACAGAATCTCTTGAGGGGTCAAATATGCTGACCGGTGTCGTCACATCCGATCACAGAGAAGGTAATCTTCCTGCAGGTCTGTTGACTATGCAGGACAAAAGACGTCTTAATAAACTAAGAGGGATTGCTATTAATTTGGGGGATGCTGCCAAAAACTATCTTCCTGGCGATTCTATCGTTGTCAATGTAGTTGGCGGAAAACTGGAACGCGTGAATGGTATTTTACAGATTTCAGGTTTGGATAATTCGAAGATCAATAAGGTCGCAGAAGGAGTCAACATTCCCTTAAACCGTGTTAATATCAATGCCATTCTGAATAAGCCGGATCAATACGAAAGTACACTCGTTGCGATAGTGAAAGGAATCTTTACACCTGTTCCGGGGCCGGAGGCAACGCTTGCAGGAGATAAAGTGATCAACGACGGATTTGGCGATATGACTTTGAAAACTCAAGCAAATACCTCATTTTCATCAATGCGTCCTCCTGGAATGGCTAATTATTATGGTATTATCTTCAGTGAGCAGGCTGCAGACGGTACCCTGAAACCATATGAGGCTGTTAGAAGTGCTGCGGATATTGTAGTGCTGGGATCGGAGAAAGAAGAAACACCAGTAGTGATATCCGGATTTGTTAGCGATGCAAAAGGAGGTGATGGAAATTATGAATACATTCAGTTTCTGGCTACTCAGGATATTGATTTTTCAGTTACTCCATACGCTGTTGTCGTAACAAATAATGCAGGAGCATCGCAGCCTACAGGTTTTCCTGAAAAAGGCTGGGCTACAGGTAATCAACGTACATATAAGCTGAACCTGACAAAAGGGATTGCTAAAAAGGGTACATTTTTCTATGTCGGAGGTATATACAAATTAATCAACGGATCAGCTTCCACGGATATTTCAGCTGCAAACTGGATATTAAACTACGATTATGTCAATAAAAATGGCTTTGACTTTGGAAATAAAACGGGGGGACTTCTTGCGAATTCCGGTTTTGCTTCCGGTATTGCCATTTTCAAAGGTACAACCGTTACAGAGGCTACTTATCCGGTAGATGTGATGTTTGTGATTGGTAGCGGTGGTAGTTTGAACGGAAATGGCAGAGGTTACCGTATAGCAAATTCAGATTACTATGATAAGATCAATCCTATTGATCTGAAACCTCAGCCTTTTTATCTGAGCGGCAGCAATACACTCGGTCTGCAATATAACACAGCAGATCTGGGATATTTTGTCATGTTGGGTGGCGAGTATAATACAAGACTCGGAAGATGGACAAAGGCCAGATCACAGAATAATATATTAATGACTAAACAGTCATTGTTGTCTGAGATTGAGACGGAATTGTCTACAAAACTTGTTGAATAATACCTATTAGAAATATCTTACTATTACGGAAGGGCGGTACTATTGAGTACTGCCCTTTTTTAGCTCTGTTTTCTAAAATAATTCCTTCTCCTTTCTGAGGAGAGGGTTAGGGAGAGGTTCAATAGTATCTACTTGTGTCCGTTGGAGTCTTCGGCAAAGGTTTAGTAAGTGTCAAGTTGCCGGTGGGTACACGGCCATACGTGACCTGAATTTAAGAGTAAAACCTGTTCCCTCTCCTTTCTGAGGAGAGGGTTAGGGAGAGGTTCAATAGTATCTACTTGCGTCCGTTGGTGTCCCCATCAATGGTTTAGTAAGTGTTAAGTTGCTGGTGAGGACACCGTCAGACGCAACTTTAATTTATGAGGCTCTAATTTTTCCAATCCGATCATCACAAAAAAATCCCCTACAACAAAGAGTGCAGGGGATTCAATAAATGCTTTAAAGCATTCTAATATGCGATCGATTTATTTATGTTTGAGGAAATCTACCATAATGTTGGCACTTTCATCCATTACATAGTCAAAATCTATTTTTGGCTGAGGTTCGCCTTCTTTCCATACAGGCTTACCATGCAGTTTTAATTCCTCATTGATTCTGTTTCGGTTTTTAACCTTATTTGCTTCACGTTCTTTTTTCAGTTTAGCTTCATTCAGCGTGACTTTAGGGACAGAGTCTAATTTGTTAAAAGTATCGATATCTTCCAGTAAGAATTTATATTCCTGTGATTTCTCCATTCTTGCTTTATGGATAGCTTCCAGTTTTTTGGTAACGTCATCTAAGTTTGCAACTTTTTTGAAGTTTGTAGACTTGATCTGATCCCAAGGCAATGCTGCAGGTTCTGAACTTTCGCCGAATTTTTCTGCAGAGAACTGCGTTGGGAAAGTAATGTCAGGCGACACACCTTTGTGTTGTGTACTGCTACCATTGATTCTGTAGAATTTACCCATTGTGATATTGATCTGTCCGAATTCAGGCGCACCGTTAGGGGTGTCAGGATCTTTTTCACCTTCTGCCTTTAACAATAAGCGGCTTGTCGCACTGATAAAACGGGACATGTCGACAGCAGATTGTACAGTACCTTTTCCATAACTCTGGGAGCCTAAGATAAGTCCTCTGCCATAATCCTGAATAGCTCCTGCAAAGATTTCTGAGGCTGAAGCCGAGAATCTGTTGATAATAACACCGAACGGTCCGCTCCAGGCCATACCTGCTTCTTCATCATTATCCACTTCTATTCTATTGCGGGTATCACGAACCTGTACTACCGGGCCCTTATCAATAAATAATCCGGTCAATTCGATTGCTTCCTGGAGGGATCCACCGCCGTTGCTTCTTAAATCCAGAATTACAGCATCCACTTTTTCCTGTTTTAATGTATCCAGAATTAATCTTACATCACGCGTTGTACTTTTGTAGTTTGGATCGCGTTTGCGATAAGCATCAAAGTCTATATAAAATTTGGGAAGATTGATCACCCCTATTTTGTAGGTTTTGCCATCATCTCCCTTTACCATTTTTATCTCTTTTTTAGCTGATTCTTCTTCCACAACGATCTTTTCTCTTTTCAGGGAAACAATCTTTGGCTGAGCGGTCATTTCCTGACCGGCAGGGATAATTTTTAATCTTACAATTGTACCTTTAGGTCCTTTGATCTTCGCTACGGCAGCATCTAATCGCCATCCTATGATATCTTCAAATTCACCCTTTTCGCCTTGAGCGACACCGATGATTTTATCATTCATATGAAGACTTTTGTCGCGGAAAGCAGGCCCTCCAGGCAATACTTCTGAAATAGTAACAGCTTCATTGTCTATCATCAGTCGGGCTCCTATACCTTCGAATGTGTTGGACATACCTTCGTTAAAAGCTTGTGCAAATGAAGGATTATAGTATGTTGTATGTGGATCTACAGCATCTGTTAATGCAGACATGATCAACTGAAATGCATCATTAGCATTTGTTTTTTTTGCCTGAGAAATCAGATTGTTGTAACGCTTACGCAAGGTTTCTTTTTGTTTAGCGGCATCATCTTCTTTACCTGTGCTGCTGAGTTTAAGATTCAGGAGATCATATTTTACTCTTTTGCGCCAATGTTCTTTAGCTTCTTCATCTGTTTTGAACCAATTGAGCTTTTCGCGATAACCCGTATAATAATCATCCTGATTAAAATCCTGAGGAACATCAATCTGTGCTAATGCATAATTCATTCTTTCCAGGTAGCGTTTTGAATACACATTGAAAATATGAAATGCAGCTGAAAGATCTCCGCTTTTGAAATCCTGACTTAGTTCATTTTTGTATTGCTGAAACTCATCAACATCCGATTGGAGGAGATAGGTTTTGCCCTGATCCATGGATTTGATCAAATTATTAAAGACGAGATTAGAAAGCGAATCGTTCATCGGAACTTTCTTATAGCTGACATTCTCTAATAGATTTGCCACTTCTTTCGCTATAATCTCGTGCTGCATGGTGGGTTTTACGCCTCCTTCCCCTTCTTCCAGATTGACCCTTGGCTTGGCGCCACAGGCTACAATAGAAACGATAGAAAGAGCAAATACTAGATTTTTAAACATAAATTTATAGTTGTTAAAATTCATTCGCGTGAAACAAAATTGATTGTTCGACTCTTAAACGTTAAAATTAAATAAAAATGTATGATGTATATGTTACAAGGACTAAATATAGTAACTATTTTACATCCAAAGTCAAATATTATTACAAATCTGTGTCTTAAACGGAAGTAACATTATAAAAAAACAAAATGAAAACATGAGGGTTAAACATACAGGATGACGACTAATTCAAATACAGATATGAAAACAATTCTTTTAATACTACTTACAATGGGAATGGTACAGACAGGTTTTGCTCAGCTTAAGGACATAGACTATAGCGATGGGGAACAAAAGCTAAAGGGATTATTATCCGGGGCAGATCAGAAAAATAAACCGGGAGTATTGATTCTGCCCGCATGGATGGGGATTGATGATGAAGCAAAGACTGCTGCTGAAAATCTGGCAAAAGCAGGATACACAGCTTTTATTGCTGATATATACGGTCAGGGAAATATACCAAAGACTTCTGCTGAAGCCGGTAAAATTGCAGGGCAGTTCAAATCCGATTATGCGTTATATCAGCGGCGGATCAAAGCGGCTTTGGATGAACTGGTAAAACAAGGAGCGGATCCGCAACGTATAGCTGTTATTGGGTATTGCTTTGGCGGAACGGGTGCATTAGAAGCTGCACGCGCGCAACTACCTGTTAAAGCTGTGGTATCTATACATGGCGGTCTTGGTAAGGGTGAACGAGCCAATGGCCCTGTCCGTACTAAAGTATTGGTATTACATGGAGCTTCGGATGCAAGTGTGCCGGCAAGTGATATTGTGGCTTTACAAAAAGAACTGGATGACGCTGCGGCTGACTGGCAAATGATCTATTATGCAGCGAGCAAACACACGTTCACTAATCCTAAATCGCAGGATTATAATCCATTGGCTGCAAAACGCTCCTGGCAACATTTGATGATGTTTCTGGAGGAAGTTCTGGAGAAGTAAAATATAAAGGCCTTATCAAAAAAAACTCCCCGTTTCATAAGAAAACGGGGAGTTTTTTTGATCTAAGGATTGCTTTAATATATCTTAAGCCTGTTTATTTGAATAGTTCAGCTCGTAGTGCCCAGTATTTTTCGAGTGATTCCTTTGCGGAGTTGTAGTCTTTTAATTTCATAAACAGTTCACCGATTTTGTTTTCAATCGCCAATTGCAAAAGCTTATTGTCTTCTTTTTCGGCTAATTTTCGGGCATTTATAAATTCATTTTTGGAAACTTTCAGGTTGCCATCATCAAATTTGGATTCGGCCAGCATATATTCCAGTTCTGCCAGTTCTCCGGGCAGACTTTTTTTCTCTGCCAGTTCGCGTGCCTGTAGGAGAAACCATTGCGCCTGTGTATGCTTTTTCTGCATCTGATAGATCAGAGCAAGTTGTTCCCATGCCAGTATCTTCCCTTCGTAAGAGCGGGTTTTGTTGTAGAGCGGAATGGCTTTTCGGATAATGGTTTGCTCTGCAGATTTGAAATCTCTGTCAAATGCCTGAATTGTAGCAATCTTAACCAAAGAATTCGCCTGATCCAGGTATGTTTTATTCTGAATCGCATTTTTATAGTACTGCTCCTGAAAGTTGGCCGCCTGTTCAAATTTTTGATCAAACAGATAAAGGTTTGCCAAATTGAACTGAATAATGGACAGATCATTTTTGTTTTCTGTCTTTTGTACCGTAGATAGTGCTTCTTCCAGTTGTTTTAATGCAAGCGGATAAGCTCCGTTTTTGATCGCATACAATGCGGACTCATTCAAAAGGCCATACAGCGTATTCATATTGTCTGCATTGCGGGTCTGCTGAATAATGATTTCCCATGCCTGCGGTGTTGCAGGGAGAGGGGAGATCAGATATTGCAGCTGGGCAGAATTGGAAGTCAGCTTATAATCAATCAGAAAGCGTTGTAAGGTAAGCGCGATGGCAATTGTATCTGCGAAGGTTTGTTTGTTCTTATATGCATCATGCAGAATTTCTTCTGTGGTACGGGGTGCAGGAACAAAATAGACAGGAGGGCCTATACCGGCAAAGTTAGGGTTGTATTTGCTGATGTAACCGGCAGGATCTTCCTGATCTTTTTGCTGTGCAAAAGATGGATTAGAAATTGAAAACAGACCAATCGTTAAGAATAAGATTAATCCGGTAATATGCATTTTATATTTAGTCATAAAAAAAGATAACATCATATGTGAAAACAGAGCTCTTCAGGAGAGGTCCTTCTGTAAAGTTATTGTAATCCGTTGAAAGTCCATGAAAAATCTGTTAAGTTTGTTACTATCATGGCAACACGAATTCCATTAGCAGAACGAATGCGTCCCCGAAATATTGTCGGATATGTCGGACAGGAGCATATTGTAGGAGAAGGTGCGGTATTGCGAAATGCACTGGAACAAAATAATATTCCATCGATGATACTCTGGGGTCCTCCCGGAGTTGGGAAAACCACTTTAGCGTTGTTAATGGCTAAAGCATTGGACAGGCCGTTTTTTAGTCTCAGTGCAATACAGTCGGGTGTTAAAGATATCCGGGAAGTCATTGAGAAGGCGGGTCAACTGCAAAAATTCAATCAGGAACAACCTATACTTTTTATAGATGAGATTCATCGGTTCTCGAAGTCCCAACAGGATTCACTTTTGGGAGCTGTAGAGCGCGGACTGGTTACATTAATTGGCGCCACAACAGAAAATCCATCTTTTGAAGTAATCTCGGCCCTCTTATCCCGGTGTCAGGTATATGTATTGAAACATCTGACGGAAGAAGAACTGATCGGTATCGTAAACTCGGCTATATCTGAAGACGAATTTCTGAAAGAAGAGAAAATAGAAGTTAAAGAATATGAAGCTTTATTGCGTCTTTCGGGAGGAGATGCCCGAAAGCTGCTGAATGTGCTGGAACTTGTGGTAAATGCTTCTCTGAGTCTGAATAAACCTATTACAAATGAATTTGTGCTTAAACAGGTGCAACAGAATATGGCGATCTATGATAAAACAGGAGAACAGCATTATGATATTATTTCAGCTTTTATCAAGTCGATAAGGGGGAGTGATCCTAATGCTGCTGTTTATTGGCTGGCCCGTATGATTGAAGGTGGAGAAGATCCTTCTTTTATTGCCCGCCGTTTGTTGATCCTCGCATCAGAAGATATCGGCAATGCCAATCCCAATGCGTTATTGCTGGCTAACAACTGTTTTCAGGCGGTAAATGTCATAGGCTGGCCGGAATCGCGGATTATATTATCCCAAACGGTGACATATCTTGCCAGTTCAGCAAAAAGCAATGCATCATATGAGGCTATTAATAAAGCGCAGGCTCTTGTAAAGCAAACGGGGGATCTGTCCGTACCTCTTCATCTCCGGAATGCACCTACTAAACTGATGAAAGAACTTAATTATGGTACAGAATATAAATATTCACATGCGTTTCCGGGTAATTTTGTAGATCAGGAGTTTATGCCGGATAAGATCAGTGGTGCTTTACTGTATGATCCCGGGAAAAATGCGGCAGAGGAGAAGCTTCGCCAGTCTCTTAAAGAAAAATGGAAAAATAAATACGGGTACTAAAAGCTTCTTGTTGGAGGATAAACGGTTGCGGCAGTGTCTGGACTGATCAGCCCGTTAAATCAGATAAAGAACTTTATTTTAACCTTTTCTTGGACAGATCGATGACTCTTCATTACCTCAATCTGTAAAATATTGACTGATGTCTGAAGCATCTGTTAATTTTACGAAAGTTGTATATCCTACTAAGTTTATCTAGATTTGTAACCTACATGGCATTACAATCATTTATTGCAATAGATTTCGAGTTAGCAACTGCTGCTTACAATAGTGTATGTTCTGTTGGTATTGTACGTGTTGATCAGGGTGTAATCACAGACGAATTTTATAGTCTGGTCAAACCTCCTAAGAATGAATACATGTGGCAGACGACGCGTGTTCATGGCATCAAACCCAAAGACACCGCAGATGCACCTACTTTTGAGGAGATCTATCCAAAGATTAAAGATCTTCTTCAGAACAGAAAGATGGTCGCTCATAACGAGAAGTTTGATCGGGAGGTGCTATCCAAAACAATGAAAGCATGTGGTCTGGATTATCGTGAACTTCATTTACCAGTCATGTGGGAGTGTACAAGCAAAATCTATAGGGATAAGGGCTTTAAAAAAACAAAGCTTAATTTATGCTGTGAGATTATGGGTATAGACCTGAATCATCATGAGGCCCTGTCAGATGCAAAAGCAGCTGCTTTCCTTTACCTGAAGCAAAATGAAGTCACCCAGGAATTGTTAGATCGTGTATTTCCTGCGGAAGAATTATTGATTCAGCCGGATGAGATAGCTAAAAATGGCGAATCACAAAATGGAAGTGAAGGTATTGTATAGTAGATCCTAAACACATTTATTCATAATACCGGATTATAGGTTTCAATTGAATCAGAATATATGGATGCAAATCCCCTATTAAACAGTAAAATATATATTGCAGGGCACCGGGGAATGGTCGGCTCGGCAATAGAACGGGTCTTACGTGCCCGTGGATATACCAATATTATTGGCAAAACCAGTAGTGAGCTTGACCTTCGGGATCAGCAACAGGTTGGAGATTTTTTTGAAAAGGAAAATCCTCAGGTCGTGATTGATGCTGCTGCGCGCGTAGGTGGAATACTTGCCAATAGTACTTATCCCTATCAATTTCTGATTGAGAATCTTCAGATCCAGAACAACCTGATTGATTTTGCGGTCAAGGGAAATGTCGAAAAGTTTATATTTTTAGGCAGTTCCTGTATTTACCCTAAGTTTGCTGCACAGCCATTGACGGAAGATTCTTTATTGACAGATACACTGGAACCGACTAATGAGGCTTATGCAATAGCAAAGATTGCAGGTGTAAAAGCCTGCGAAGCTGTCAGGAAGCAGTATGGTAAAGATTTTGTCAGTCTGATGCCCACTAACTTGTACGGAGTAAATGATAATTTCGATCTGAACAGCTCGCATGTATTGCCTGCTATGATTCGTAAATTTCATGAAGCTAAATTGGCGGGAGATCAGCCGGTTACACTTTGGGGATCAGGGACCCCATTGCGGGAGTTTTTGTTTGTAGATGATCTGGCGGAGGCCACAATTTTTGCATTAGAAAACACTTTGCCCGAGCATTTGTACAATGTAGGTACAGGAGAAGATCTGAGTATACGTGATCTGGCTTCTACAATACAAAAAATTGTAGGGCATAAGGGTGAAATTTTGTGGGATTCGGAAAAACCGGATGGTACTCCACGTAAATTAATGGATGTGTCTAAAATGCATGCTCTGGGTTGGACACATAGGGTTGAACTGGAGACGGGCATACAAACTACTTACCAGTGGTTTTTAGCAAATACTGATCGCTATAAAGAAGTAAAATTGTAGTTTTGCTTTGTTCAAATATACTTTATCAAAATAGTTGTAAGGACACAGCCAGAGCGTAAAAGCAGATAAACAAAGTAACGATATCACATAACAGAAAAAACGGTAATCATATAAAGATGAAACAGCATTAATCACGGGAATCACTGGACAGGACGGAGCTTATTTAGCCGAATTGCTTTTAAGCAAAGGGTATATGGTCCATGGGATTAAGAGTAGATCATCATTATTTAATACTGCCCGTATCGATCATTTATATCAGGATCCCCATCATCCGCATCAACGGATAAAGCTCCATTATGGGGATTTGACAGACTCCATGAATCTGACCCGTGTTATTCAGGAAATACAGCTGGATGAAATCTACAATCTTGCTGCGATGAGCCATGTTAAGGTTAGCTTTGATACCCCCTGAATATACAGCCAATGCAGATGGAATAGGTACTTTGCGTATTCTGGAAGCTGTGCGTCTGTTAGGATTAGAGAAAAAGACAAAGATATATCAGGCTTCAACTTCAGAATTATACGGTCTTGTACAGGCTGTTCCGCAATCGGAAACTACACCTTTCTATCCTAGATCTCCTTATGCTGTAGCAAAGATGTATGCATACTGGATTACGGTCAATTACCGGGAGGCTTATGGTATGTATGCCTGTAATGGTATTCTTTTTAATCACGAGTCTCCATTGCGTGGAGAAACTGTTGTAATGCGTAACATTACAAGAGCTGTGGCTAAGATCGCATTAGGTTTGCAGGATAAGTTGTATATAGGCAATCTGGATGCTCAGTGGGACTGGGGACACGCAAAGGATTATGTAGAGGCGATGTATCTTATTCTTCAACAGGAAAAACCGGAAGATTTTGTAATTGCGACAGGTGTAACCACAAAAGTTCGTGAATTTATCCGTATGGCATTTGCAGAGGTCGGTTTTCACCTGCAATTTGAAGGAGAAGCAGTCGATGAAGTTGGAATTCTGGATTATATAGACGAAGCTATAACAAGTGTTTTGTTAAAAGGTTATACTCCGACAGTCAAGGCTGGAGATGTTTTGATTCATGTTGATCCAGCATATTTCCGTCCTACAGAAGTAGATTTGCTGATTGGCGATCCTACAAAGGCGAATACACAATTGGGCTGGAAACCTAAATACGACCTGGCCGGATTAGTACAGGAGATGGTTGCATCAGATGTAGATTTATTTAAAAGAGACTGCGAACTGATGAAAGCCGGGCATAAAGTTGTTAATCAGGCGGAGTAAGTTTTTATTTTATATAGCGCAAGCATAAGCGAAGCGGTGCTTGTGATCCGGCTGTTTAATGAATTAGATAAAAGTAGACACTGGTGCCAAAGAAGTGACAAGGATCAAACCAGATTAATTCTCTCCTTTTCAAGGAGAGATGCCCGCAGAGCAGAGAGGTTTTAGTATAGTTATAGTCTTCTAGGCGTAGATAGACGTCCGCCATAGAAGCGACAACGGTTTCGCGAATTAGTTTTTCTCTCCTCTTTTTTATCAGGAAGGCTTAAATCCTGTTCGTATCAAGCGTGTCATTCACCTCAATACTTCCGTTGACGAGGATAACAGCGGAAGCTTAAGTTGGCCCATGAGCTAAGTGTTGTTAATCTGACTATTCATGAATGAGGTCTAAGCAGGTGCTTCAGCAAGATACGTGCTGTTTTCACTTATTCCGTGGCCAATTAATCAATTCATTATTGCTAACTTTACAATTGGAAGAGATTAAATTATCTTTATTTATTAAATGCATATATAAGGCATATAATTTGCTTATTGCTGTTGGACTTTTGATAAGTGGATTCGTATAAAGCGGTAATTTTATACTTTAAAAAAATGATATAAGACTAAAATGAAAGATATACAACATAAAGATCTCCGTATAGGCATTACATTTAGTGCATTTGATCTGCTTCATGCCGGTCATATCAAAATGCTGGAAGATGCCCGGCGTCAGTGTGACTTTCTAATCTGCGGACTGCAGACAGATCCTACCATAGATCGTCCGGAGAAAAATAAACCTACGCAAACTGTTGTAGAGCGTTATATCCAGCTTAAAGGATGTAAATATGTTGATCAGATTGTTCCTTATGCTACAGAACAGGATCTGGAAGATATTTTGCGCGCATTCAAAATTGATGTCCGTATAGTAGGAGATGAGTACAAGGAACGTGATTTTACCGGACGTCAATATTGTGAAGAAAATGGTATTGAGCTCTATTTCAATAGCCGTGACCATCGGTTCTCAAGCTCAGGTCTTCGTCGTATTGTAGCGGAGAAGGAAGCACAAAATACGCAATTATAGGTCTTGATTGTACAATCATAATTCACGGATATGCAGAATAGTATGAACATCGCCGTTATCGGACAGGGATATGTAGGGTTACCTTTGGCGCTGGCTTTTTCAAAATATCATCAGGTTGTTGGATTTGATATCAATGAAACAAGAGTTGCTGAACTTAATAGCGGATATGATCGTACTTTAGAAATTTCTAAACAAGAATTACTCAAGCTGATTAAAGATGAAAATACTTCATCTTTCGCTATAGGTTATTCTGCCAGTAGTGATCTTAAGGATATAAGAAATGCGCAGGTATATATTATTACCGTACCTACCCCAGTTGATGCCTTTAATACCCCGAATCTGCAACCTCTTTTATCCGCTACACGTCTTGTATCAAGTATATTAAAAAGAGGAGATATTGTAATCTATGAATCTACTGTCTACCCGGGCTGTACAGAAGAAGAATGTGTGCCTCTTTTGGAAAGAGAATCCGGACTCACATTTAATAGAGATTTTTTCGTTGGATATTCGCCTGAACGAATTAATCCGGGAGATAAAGTAAACACCTTGTCTTCAGTTGTAAAAGTAACCTCCGGTTCCACACCTGAAATAGCCGTTTTTATTGATCAGTTATATAAACAGATTATTACAGCCGGGACACATCTTGCTCCTTCTATCAAAGTCGCAGAGGCTTCTAAGGCTATTGAGAATGCACAACGAGATGTCAATATTTCTTTTGTAAATGAGTTGGCGTTGATCTTTGATCGCATGGGGATAGATACTAATGAGGTATTGGAAGCTGCCGGAACAAAATATAACTTTTTAAAATATAAGCCCGGATTGGTCGGCGGACATTGTATTTCTGTAGATCCCTATTACCTGACATACAAGGCAACGCGTCTAGGCTATCATCCCCAGGTAATCTTATCAGGTCGTCAGGTGAATAATATGATAGCGACTTTTATCGCCAAAAAGCTAATAAAGCTTATGATCTCCAGAGAAACCGCTTTAATGGGTGCCAATGTCTTGATATTGGGCGTTACATTTAAGGAGAATTGTGCAGATTACCGGAATACAAAAGTAATGGATATTATCCGGGAACTGCAGGATTTCGGACTTACTGTAGATGTCTATGATCCCTGGGTAGACGAAGAGGCGTTTGAAAAGGAATATAGTATCCGTATTTTAAAGGAATTACCTTCTGCTGTTTTTTATGATGGAGCCGTATTAGCTGTTGCTCATCATCAGTTTGGACAGATTGAGCCCAGGTCTCTGGTCAAAGAAAATGGAGTAATATTTGATGCAAAAGGGTTTTGGGATAAGCAATCAGTAGATGCCCGACTTTAATTTTATTATAGTAGAGGAAGGGAGTCAAATTATGTTTTTTTGACAGGAGTGTTGTTTTAATTTTTAATTTTGACTAATACAATTTACATATGAAAATAGGAATTACATTCGGTGTTTTTGATTTGCTTCATGCCGGTCATATTATGATGCTGGAAGAAGCTAAGAGAAATTGTGATTACCTGATTGTTGGATTGAATACGGATCCTTCAGAGGTCTTTCCGGAGAAAAATAAACCGACACAGACTATTGTTGAGCGCTTTATTCAATTGGAGGGCTGTCGTTATGTGGACGAAATTGTTCCTTACACCAGTGAGCAGGATCTGGCGGATATTATCCAGGGAATGCCTATTGATATACGGATTATCGGAGAGGAATATCGGGATAAGGATTTCACAGGACGTCAATATTGTGTGGATAAGGGTATTGAGATCTATTATAATAAACGGACACACCGGTTTTCCAGTAGCGGATTAAGAAGAGTAGTAGCCGAGAAAGAATCGGATAAATAGTGACATAGTTGAAAAGTTTATACAGTTGAGAGGGTTTAAATAGTTAATAATGGCGAATCATAAGGATCTTAAAGTTTGGCAGGAATCAATGGATTTGGTTGTGCTTATCTATGAGATTACTGCTGTCTTTCCAAAAGATGAATTATTTGGATTGACTAGCCAGATAAAGAGATCAGTAATTTCCATTCCTTCTAATATTGCAGAAGGTGTGGGTCGTCAAAGTAATGCTGAGTATATACGATTTTTACATATTGCTTTAGGTTCAGTTAGTGAATTAGAGACGCAATTAGAAATAGCATTCAGATTGGGTTTTATTAAAGATGTAGATATGTATACCCCAAAGGTTCGCCTTATCAAAAGTATGCTTTCAAATCTGATTAAGAATCTAAAATCCAGGAGTTAAAAGATGTTTAGGAATCTAATTAGAAAAAGCTTTTTATTATATCAAATTTTTGAACAATATTTCAAAAATAGAATAATGTCAATGTTACTTACTTTAAATATCATAAACAAGAGATATAACGAAAGTGTTAACATATCAACCATATAAACTTTATCAACCCTTTTAACATTATCAATAATATAGTAACAACATAAAAATGAGCAATATAATACATGTTATTCTCTCTGGCGGAGTCGGAAGTCGTTTGTGGCCTTTGTCACGTAAGAGTTATCCCAAACAATACCTGAGTCTTTTCAAAGAAGGCTCATTGTTTGAAATGACGGTCAACCGTAATCAGACTTTGGCTGATCAGGTTATTGTTGTTGGTAACAGAGATAACCATCAGCTTAGTCGCGAAGTGATGGAAAATAATGGCATACAATATATAGATATAGTTGAATCCACTCCCCGAAATACAGCTGCGGCAATTGCTTTTGCTGCCTTTGCTGCTAAATCAGATGATATTCTGATCGTAACTCCTTCGGATCACGTGATTGTGGGCGAACAGGCCTATGAAGAATCGATGAAAAAGGGGATTGAAAAGGCCTCACAAGGATATATCGTCACCTTTGGTATACAGGCTACACGCCCTGAAACGGGCTATGGCTATATCGAATATCAGGAGGATCAGGTTATTTCCTTTAGAGAAAAGCCAAATCAGGATACTGCAGAAGATTTTATTGAACGGGGAAATTTTCTGTGGAACTCAGGAATGTTCTGTTTCAGAGCAGATACTTTTCTACAGGAATTGCAGCAGTTTGAACCAAAAGTATATGCTACGGCTTTAGCAGCATGGAAACACCGGAAAGATAATGTATTAGATGAACAGTTGTCTAAGGAAGTTCCTGCCATTAGTATAGATTATGCAGTGATGGAACGCTCGAAGAAGATTCGCGTTGTAGCAACGCATTTCAACTGGTCGGATCTGGGATCTTTTGAATCTATGTATGATTATCTAAAACAGACGGGTCATCCGGTAGATGAAAATGGTAATATGGCTATTGGGACAGATACCTATACTGCTTTCGTAGGATTAAAGAATACTATACTGGTATATACTAAAGATGCTTTTCTAATATTGCAGAAAGAAAAATCGCAGGATGTCAAGAAGATTTATAATACTTTGGAAAGACATCAGTCGAAACTGATAGACTAACTAACAAAAATAAAATGCTAAACCCGAAAGATTTGTTAATATAAATCATTGTGAGTACTTTTGTTACTCAGTTACTTTGTCCAATGTTAGAATCTATAATTACTTCAAAAACCAGACTTAAATTGCTGATTAAATTTTTCGTTTCAGCAAGTAATAAGAGCCATTTGCGAGGTTTGGCAGAAGAATTTCAGGAGTCAACAAATGCAATTCGAAAAGAACTCAATCAACTTTCAGATGCAGGGTATCTGGATAAAGAAACAGATAAAAACAGAATACTTTATAGAGCTAATACTAAACATTCCCTATTTAAGCCCATTCAAAATTTGATTCATACTTTTTTGGGAATTGACCAGTTTGTTGATCATATATTAGAACAATCAGGGGATATTCAGGAAGTTAGTTTAATTGGTAATTATGCAAAAGGATTAGATAGTGGAGTTATTGAGGTACTTATTTTAGGTAATACAATAAATCAGGCATATTTATTGCAGTTAGCGGACAAGGTAGGCTCACGTTTGGATAAAAAGGTGGAAGTTTATTTTAATCAACCTTTTGAAGAACAAAAAATTAGCTTATACCGAAGAAGTTCTCAGGAATAGATTGCTGAAAAAAAGGATTGCATTGCATTAGTAATTCTATGATTTTATAAAATTTTTAAGAATAGCACTTGAAATATATGAGCAAAACGATTATCATTACCGGCGGGGCCGGATTTATTGGCTCCCATGTGGTGCGTGAATTTGTTACAAAATATCCGGAATATCATATTGTCAATTTAGATGCATTGACCTATGCGGGTAATTTGGAAAATTTAAAAGATATTCAGGATAAACCAAATTATCAATTTATTAAAGCTGATATTACGGATGCTGCGCTAATTCTGGATATATTCCGCCAGTATAAACCGGATGGAGTTATACATTTAGCGGCAGAATCACATGTCGATCGGTCTATTACAGATCCTACAGCTTTTGTTATGACAAATGTTATCGGAACTGTTAACTTGTTGAATGCAGCTAAAGAAATATGGAAGGATAACTTTGAGGGAAAACGCTTCCACCATGTCTCCACGGATGAGGTTTTTGGAGCACTCGGTGCTACCGGATTATTTACCGAGGAAAGTAAGTACGATCCACATTCTCCTTATTCGGCTTCTAAAGCTTCATCGGACCATTTTGTAAGAGCATATCATGATACGTATGGTTTACCAATTGTATTGACCAATTGTTCCAATAATTACGGACCTAATCATTTCCCTGAAAAGCTTATTCCCTTATGTATACATAACATCTTAAATAATAAACCACTTCCTATTTATGGTGATGGTAAGTATACACGCGACTGGCTTTTTGTAATTGATCATGCTAAAGCCATTGATCTCGTATATCATCAAGGGAAAAATGGTGAAAGTTATAATGTAGGTGGATTTAACGAATGGCAAAA
This sequence comes from Sphingobacterium sp. UBA5789, assembly GCF_002418355.1. NCBI lineage: Bacteria > Pseudomonadati > Bacteroidota > Sphingobacteriia > Sphingobacteriales > Sphingobacteriaceae > Sphingobacterium > Sphingobacterium sp. UBA5789. The sequence continues at coordinate 350,677 of NZ_DIDX01000001.1, forward strand.
TATTGACCTGGTTAAAGAATTGTGTAAACAGATGGATGAGAAATTGGGACGCCCAGCAGGAACTGCCAATCAGTTAATTACCTATGTGAAAGATCGCCCCGGACATGATCTCCGTTATGCAATTGATGCTGCTAAGATCAATCAGGAACTCGGTTATCAGCCATCAGTTACTTTTGAAGAAGGACTTTCTGTCACTATCGATTGGTTCCTTAATAATCAGGAGTGGTTGGACCATGTTACTTCTGGGGATTATCAAAAGTATTATGAGGAGCAGTATAGATAGTTAAAAGGGTTATAAACTGAAACGGTTAAGAGGTTATAAAGTTAGAGGGGATAAGTCTATGGTTACTTCGCATAAGGATTTAAAGCTGTGGCAAGAGAGTATGATACTTGTTGAGGATGTTTATAAAATTACTGTAGACTTTCCTAAAGAGGAAATGTTTGGTCTGACTAGCCAGATTAAAAGATCAGTAGTTTCAATTCCTTCTAATATTGCTGAAGGGGCTGGAAGAAAAGGAAAAGCCGAATTTATCCGGTTTCTTTATATTGCCTTAGGGTCGACAAGTGAACTCGAAACACAATTGGAAATTTCTGTCCGCTTAGGATTTATGCAAAAGAATGAAGATATCTTTAAACGAATACATTTTATTAAAAATATGATTGCTAAACTTATAACGAGTTTAAATAATAAAGATGCTAATCCCCTTTAACCATTTATCATTATAACTATATCAACAATTAAATATGAAAGCTACAGAAACAAAACTTTCCGGTTGTTTTGTGTTAGAGCCAGCTAAGTATGGCGATTCGCGCGGTTATTTTATGGAGAGTTTCAATGAAAAAACCTTTAATGATCTTACTGGAACTAACACGCATTTTGTTCAGGATAACCAGTCTTATTCCACAAGAGGGGTGTTGCGAGGATTGCACGCGCAATCCGGAGATTATGCACAAGCTAAACTGGTTCGGGTTTTAGAAGGGGAGGTAATTGATATTGCTGTAGATGTACGTGCCGGATCATCTACGTTTGGCCAACACGTTGCAGTCAGACTATCTGCTGAGAATAATCTGCAGCTCTTTGTTCCGCGAGGATTTTTACATGGTTTTGTCGTGTTAAGTGAAACCGCAACCTTTTTCTATAAATGTGATAATTTCTATAATAAAGAATCAGAATGTGGTGTGCATCCGCTGGATAAAGATCTGGCTGTAGACTGGCAAATTCCTTTAGAAGAAATGTTGTTATCTGATAAAGACAAAGCCGCTCCCAGTTTTAAGGAAATTTTTGGAATATGAGAATAGTAATTACAGGAGCAAACGGACAATTAGGATCTGAACTTAAAGATATACTAAGAAATGATGCTGAAAAGGAATGTCATTTCTTAGACCGTAAACACTTGCCTTTAGATCAGACATTGATCATTCAAGATCTTTTAGCACAATACCAACCTGATGTCATTATTCATGCAGCAGCCTATACTGCTGTAGATAAGGCGGAATCAGAACAAGAGTTAGCTGATCAGATTAATCATCTGGCAACATCGGAAATTGCTCAATACTGCCGTATTCATGGAACTAAGCTTATAGCCATTTCTACAGATTATGTTTTCGACGGCAATTCCAATATCCCTTTGAAAGAGGACGCTCCAGTAGATCCTATCAATATATATGGATTGACAAAGTTGAAAGGCGAGCATGCTATCCAAAAATGGCTTCCTGATGGAATTATTATCCGTACCTCATGGGTTTATTCAGTTTATGGGAATAATTTTGTAAAAACTATGGTTCGCTTGATGTCCGAGCGGGAGGAGATTTCAGTAATCAATGATCAGATTGGTTCGCCGACCTATGCAAATGATCTGGCAAAGGCAATCGTAAATATTATTAACTCTGACACATGGCAAGGAGGTATTTTTAATTATAGTAATGAAGGAAAGTTATCCTGGTATGATTTTGCGTTAGCCATTCGTGAAATTAAAGGTTTAAATTGTAAAATAAATCCAATTCCAACTACGCAGTATCCTACACCGGCTAAACGACCAAGATACTCCTTATTAGATAAATCAAAGATAAAGCAGGTATTTAAGGTTGAAACTCCCAATTGGAAAGATAGCCTTAAGGTGATGATTGCTAGGAATATAGAAATCGAAAACTAAAAAAAATGAAAGGAATAATATTAGCAGGCGGTTCAGGTACTCGTTTACACCCCTTGACATTAGCTGTTTCAAAACAGTTAATGCCAGTGTATGATAAACCTATGATTTATTATCCGTTGTCTACGTTAATGTTGGCGGGTATAAATGAGATATTAATTATTTCAACTCCCCAAGATCTTCCTAATTTCCAAAAGTTGCTTGGAGATGGTGCTCAAATTGGATGTAAGTTTTCCTATAAGGAGCAACCAAGTCCTGATGGATTGGCTCAGGCTTTTATTTTGGGGGAAGATTTTATTGGTAAGGATAAAGTTGCTTTGATCCTGGGAGATAATATTTTTTACGCATCAGGAATGTCTAAATTACTACAGGATTCAGCAGATCCAAATGGTGGAGTGGTATTTGCTTATCAGGTTTCAGATCCGGAGCGGTATGGTGTGGTTGAATTTGATAAGGATAATAAAGTTGTTTCTATTGAAGAAAAACCGAAAAAACCAAAATCTAATTATGCTGTTCCTGGACTTTATTTTTATGATAATGATGTTGTAGAAATTGCAAAAAACATTAAGCCCTCTCCCCGAGGAGAATTGGAGATTACCGATATTAATGCAGAATACTTGCGAAGAGGTAAACTACAAGTTGGTGTTTTTAACAGAGGTACAGCCTGGTTAGATACTGGTACGATTAATTCGCTTATGCAGGCGGGTCAGTTTGTTCAGGTGATAGAGGAGCGTCAAGGAATGAAAATTGCCGCTATTGAAGAGATAGCATATCGTATGGGATATATTAATAAAGAACAGTTATTGCAGATTGCTGAACCGTTAAGAAAATCTGGATACGGTGAATATTTATTGAATATTGTAAGGTAATATGAATATTTTAAATCTTATAGGTCGAAAGGAAGAGCTCTTTAATGAAGATATAAAAAAACATAAAGAGGAGCTAGAAGCTATTATTTCCAATTCAAAATTCTTAGTTATTGGCGGAGCCGGTTCTATTGGCCAGGCAACAACAAAGGAGATTTTTAAAAGAAATCCTAAGAAATTACATGTTGTAGATATTTCTGAGAATAATATGGTAGAACTAGTTCGCGATATCAGAAGTTCTTTTGGATATATCGAAGGAGACTTTCAGACTTTTGCTTTAGATATCGGTTCTATTGAATACGATGCTTTTTGGGAAGCAGATGGTGATTACGACTATGTTTTAAATCTTTCAGCATTAAAACACGTACGTAGCGAAAAGGATCCCTATACCTTGATGCGTATGATCGATGTCAATGTCTTCAATACAGACAAAACTTTGCAACAAGCTATTGACAAAGGGGTAAAAAAATACTTCTGCGTATCTACGGATAAGGCTGCAAATCCTGTGAATATGATGGGAGCGTCTAAGCGCATTATGGAAATGTTTCTTATGCGCCGTAGTAAAGAAATTACTATCTCTACAGCTCGTTTTGCAAATGTTGCTTTTTCGGATGGTTCTTTATTGCATGGATTTAATAAGCGTATTGAGAAGAGGCAACCTATTGTTGCACCTAATGATATTAAGCGTTATTTCGTCATCCCGAAAGAGTCTGGCGAATTATGTTTAATGTCTTGTATATTTGGTGAAAATAGGGATATCTTTTTCCCTAAATTAAGTGAGAATTTGCACTTAATTACTTTTGCAGAGATTGCCGAAAAATATTTGAAAGAAATGGGGTATGAGCCTTATTTGTGTGCAGATGAAAATGAAGCTAGAGCGTTAGTCCATACTTTACCTCAAGAAGGGAAATGGCCTTGCCTATTTACAGGAAGTGACACTACTGGCGAGAAAGATTTTGAAGAGTTTTTTACAGAACACGAAACTCTTGATATGAATCGATTTGAAAATTTAGGTGTAATTAAGAATGAATTGAAGATTGAAGAAGATAAACTACAGTTGTTTAAATCTGCTATTCAGAATATGAAATCGAATAAAAAGTGGGACAAAGAACAAATTGTTGATTTATTTTTTCAAATGATTCCGGACTTTGGGCATAAAGAAACAGGGAAATATCTCGACGCTAAAATGTAATTATGCAGAATATAGATAATATAATCTCTTTTATTAGAGATCAATATAAAACTGATAAGTTTATTCCTCTTCATGAACCGCGGTTCCGAGGTAATGAGAAAAAATATGTTCTGGATACTATAGATTCTACATTTGTTTCGTCTGTTGGAGCTTATGTAGATAAGTTTGAGGAAATGATGCAAACTTATACAGGAGCTGAAAAGGCTGTAGCTGTTGTAAACGGTACAGCATCTCTTCAGGTAGCTTTAAGATTGGCAGGTGTGAAAGCTGGTGATGAAGTGATAACCCAAGCGTTAACTTTTATTGCAACAGCTAATGCCATTGTTTATAATCATGCAACGCCGATTTTTGTAGATGTAGATTTAGATACTATGGGGTTATCTCCAAAGGCTTTATCATCCTTTTTAGAAGAGTTTGGAGAGCTTCGCGAAGATGGTTGTTATAATAAATCTACCGGACATCGCATTGCTGCTTGTATGCCGATGCATACCTTTGGTTTTCCTGTACATCTAGATGAATTATTAGCGGTTTGCGATAAATGGAATATTCCATTGGTAGAAGATGCTGCGGAATCTTTGGGTAGCTATTATAAGGAGAAACATACCGGTACCCTTGGATTAGTATCCGGATTTTCTTTTAATGGCAATAAAACGATTACTTGTGGTGGTGGTGGTGCTTTAATTACCAATGATTTAGAGCTAGGAAAACATGCCAAGTACTTAACAACAACAGCTAAACGACCACATCCTTATGAATTTTTCCATGATGAACTCGGATATAACTTTAGAATGCCGAATCTAAATGCTGCGTTAGCTTGTGCTCAAATGGAGGTCTTAGAAAGTTTCTTAGAGGATAAAAGGCAGATGGCACATGAATATGCTGCATTGTTTACTGATTTAGGAATAAAATTCAGAAAAGAAACTCCAGACACGAAAGCTAATTATTGGTTAATGTGTGTTGAATTGAATAATAAGACGGATAGGGAAAATTTTCTAAAGCATACAAATCAGAATGGGGTAATGACAAGGCCAATTTGGAATCTTATGTATCGCCTGCCTATGTATGAACATTGTCAGCGAGATGCTCAACACAATGCGGAGTTTTTAGAAGAACGAATTGTGAACATTCCTAGTAGTGTAAGATAGAAAGATGGATAGTGTTGCAATAATAGGATATTCTGGACATGCATTTGTGGTATTGGATGCTTGTAGGAAAATGGGAATACCCGTTCATTTTTATTGTGATCGATCTAAGATAAAGCATAATAACCCTTATCAATTGACATTTTTGGGTGATGAGAGTAGCGAATCCTTTGATTGGAATAGGATCGATAAGTTTGTGCTGGGAATAGGAGATAATAATATCCGCAGACGAGTGGCTGAGCGGATTATAGACGCGGGTAAAGAGGTTGTCACTGTTATACATCCGGCTGCGGTAATTAATGATTTTGTTCACATCGGTAAAGGAAGTTTCCTATCCAGTAATTGTGTTGTGAATACGTTAGCAACAGTTGGACAAAATTGCATAATAAATACCGGAGCTATTATAGAGCACGAATGTGTGTTAGGTGATTCAGTTCATATTGCACCAGGAGCTGTTTTAGCAGGAAGTGTTACGGTCGGTACAGGAACATTTATTGGAGCAAATACGATAATTAAACAAGGGATAACTATTGGAGAGAATGTTGTAGTAGGAGCGGGATCAGTGGTTATTAAAGATATTGAAGATAACGGGACTTGGGTTGGAAATCCAGTTAGAAAAATAAAACAATGAGTAGAGTATTAATAATAGCCGAAGCAGGGGTAAATCATAATGGTTCACTAGACAATGCTTTTAAGTTGGTTGATGCAGCTGCTGAAGCGGGAGTTGACTATGTGAAGTTCCAAACTTTTAAAGCGGATAAGCTTGTTTCTAAAAATGCGAAAAAGGCAGATTATCAGATTACGAATACCGGTAATAGTGAAGACTCACAATTAGAGATGCTTAAGCAGTTGGAACTATCACACACAGACCACGAAAAAATAATTGCTTATTGCAAAGAAAAAGGTGTTCGGTTTTTCTCTACCGCATTTGACTTAGATTCTTTACAATATTTGAAAGATATTGGGTTGGATTTAGTCAAGATACCTTCCGGTGAAATTACAAATTTACCTTATCTCCGAAAGGCAGCTAAATTGTTCTCAAAAGTTATATTATCAACAGGTATGTCCACAATGGAAGATATCGCAGCTGCGACTCAAATCTTTGTAAAAGAAGGTGTATCTGATATTTCGATTTTACATTGCAATACCGAATATCCAACACCAATGAGAGATGTCAACTTAAAAGCTATGTTAAGCATTGCAGATGAATTTGGTGTAAATATTGGGTACTCTGACCATACTTTAGGAATTGAAGTTCCTGTTGCGGCGGTAGCTCTAGGTGCGAAAATAATAGAAAAGCACTTTACACTAGATAATACAATGGAGGGGCCGGATCATGCTGCCTCTTTAGAACCAATAGAGTTGAAAACTATGGTTAGTGCTATCCGAAATATAGAAGAAGCTATTTCAGGTTCTGGTATTAAAGAACCTAGTGAATCAGAGAAAAAGAACATGGCAATAGCGCGTAAAAGTTTAGTGGCCTCTCAGAATATAAAAAAAGGAGAAATTTTTACGGAAGATAACCTAACCGTCAAAAGACCAGGCAATGGGATTTCGCCAATGGAATGGGATAATGTTATCGGGAAGGTTGCCATTCAGGATTTTAACGAAGATGAACTAATTGTGTTGTAGATGAGAAAGATCTGTGTAGTTACAGCGACAAGAGCAGAATATGGTTTATTAAAACCATTAATGGATTTAATACAGCAGTCAGCCGACTTAGAGTTACAAATTATTGCTACTGGTGCACATTTATCTCCTGAATTTGGCTTGACTTATTTGCAAATTGAAGCTGATGGTTTTACAATCAATGAAAAAGTAGAGATTTTATTATCGTCAGATACATCGGGCAGTATTGTTAAGACAATGGGGCTTGCTATGAACGGTATGGCTGATGTGTTACCTAGATTATCGCCTGATTTATTAGTTATATTAGGAGACCGTTATGAGATGTTGGCAATTGCTTCTGCAGCAACAATTTTTAAGGTTCCGATAGCGCATCTTCATGGAGGTGAGATCACGGAAGGGGCCTATGACGATGCTATTAGACACGCAATAACGAAGTTGAGCCATCTTCATTTTGCTTCAACCGAAGAATATAGAAATCGAATTATTCAGATGGGGGAAGATCCTAATCGAGTGTTTAATGTTGGTGCTATAGGTTTAGATAATATTCGGAATCTTAAACTTTTGACTAAAGAAGAACTTGAAAAGGTTTTAGAGATTAAATTCTTAAAATATAATTATCAGATTACTTTTCATCCGGAAACTTTAGGAGAATTAAGTTCAAAAGAGCAGTTTCAAATTTTGCTGGATGCAATAGACGAACAGCAGGATAGCTTTTTTATATTTACAAAAGCTAATGCTGATACAGATGGTAGGATTATTAACCAGATGATAGACAATTATGTGATTAAGAATCCTGTAAAAGCAAAAGCTTTTACATCATTAGGTTCTTTACGCTTTTTATCTGTAGTCCAAGAATGCACAGCAATAGTGGGCAATAGTTCAAGTGGTATACTAGAAGCGCCTTCGCTAAATACTGCTACTCTGAATATTGGTGATAGACAAAGGGGGAGGGTACAGGCTGCTAGTGTCTTTAATGTTCCATGTACTCTCGAAGGAATTAGGATAGGATTTGATGAAGTTAGGAGAAAATATCTTAACAGAGAGCTAAAGGAGGTAATTAATCCTTACTATCAAGACAATATTGCAAATAGAATAGCAAAAGTGATAATAGATAATATTATTACTATAGAAAAACATTTTAATACAATTGTATGAAATCTCTAGTTGAAAAACATATTATTTATAAAGGGCAATCAGTAAGAGATGCTTTAATAAAATTAGATATTATAGCACCTTCTTCCATTCTTTTTGTCGTAGATGATCATAAAACTTTATTAGGTTCACTAACTGATGGAGATCTTCGTAGAGGATTTATTAAGGGATTGGGCTTTGACAACAGTTTAGTAGATTTTATACAACCTAATCCAATATATATAAGAGAATATGATCATGACTTTAATAAGTTAGAAAAACTTAAGAAAGATTTACTTAAGATTGTTCCAATAACTAATTCAGAACAAAAAATAGTTGATATACTTGACTTTAAAATACGTAAAACATTAATCCCTGCAGATGCTGTATTGATGGCTGGTGGAGAAGGAAAGCGCTTAAGACCATTGACAGAAAGGACCCCTAAACCCTTGCTAATTGTAGGTGATAAACCTATTATTGAACATAATGTAGATCGGTTAAAGGAAGTTGGAATAAGTACAATACATCTAAGTATAAATTATCTAGGCGATCAATTGGTAAATTATTTTGGTGATGGATCAAGTAAGGAGATTAGTATTAAATATGTATGTGAAGATAAGCCTTTAGGTACTATTGGGTCAGTTCTCTTAGTAGATCATTTTAATTATGATGATATTATTATTATGAATTCAGACTTGTTGACTAATATAGATTTTGGCGATTTCTTTAGGACTTTTAAAGAATCTGAAGCGGATATGGCTGTTGCAGCGACCTCATATCATGTAGACGTTCCCTATGCAGTTTTGGAGGTAAATGAATCAAATACAGTTCGTTCTTTAAAAGAAAAGCCAAGATACACTTACTATTCCAATGCTGGTATTTATATATTAAAAAAGAGTCTTTTAAATATGATACCAAAAAATGAGTTCTTTGATATAACAGATTTAATGGACAGAGTTATAGAAATGAATCTTAAGTTGATTACTTACCCTATCAACGGGTATTGGCTGGATATCGGGAAGCATGAAGACTATAAAAAAGCACAGGAAGATATAAAGCATATAAAATTATAAATTTAGATGAGAGGTTTAATTACAATTTGTGCTAGAGGTGGGTCAAAAGGTATCCCAGGCAAAAATATCAGACCTATTAATGAGAGACCTTTGATCGATTATACAATCGAAATCGCAGAACAATTAAGTGACAAATATGACATAGATATTTATCTCTCAACAGATAATGCTGAGATAAAAGAGGTGGTATATAAATTAGGAAGATCAAAAATTAAACTGGATTATCAACGGCCGGAGCATCTTGCAAGTGACACCGCAGGTAAATTGGACGCTATTGTCGATGTTAAGAACTTTGCGGAACAAAAAAATAATATCCGCTATGATTTTGTAATGGATTTGGATGTCACTTCACCTTTGCGTACTATTGTTGACTTGGACGAAGCTATAAAACTCTTGTTCCAAAATAAGCATGCGTTGAATCTCTTTTCTGTAAGTCCAGCTAATCGCAATCCATACTTCAATATGGTAGAGGAAACTGACGATGGATTTTATACCCTATGCAAGAAGGGGCAATTTATGACCAGACAGTCTGCTCCACGCGTGTTCGATCTTAATGCCTCATTCTATATTTTTAAGAGTTCTTTTTTTGAAAAAGGATATCGGACAGTAATAACGGAGAAAAGTATTGTTTATGAAGTACCACATCTATGTTTCGACTTAGATCATGTAATCGATTTTGAAATAATGTCTTTCTTGGTTACTAACAAGAGGCTGGACTTTAACTTCAATTATTAGAAATCTATGAAAGTACTCATTATCGGATTGGGATCTATAGCGAAAAAACATATATTGGCACTTCATGCTGTAGTTCCGGCTATTGAAATTTTGGCAATGCGAAGCAATTCCGAAAATGCATCTATTTTCCCAGGCGTCACTAATGTGTTTAGCATTGATGATCTAAACTTAGATGACATTGATTTTATTTTAATTGCTAATCCGACGGAATACCATTTTGAATATATAAAGCGTTTTAGTGTCTACGGGAAGCCCTTGTTTGTAGAGAAGCCTTTGTTTTCCGGACTGAATTCTTCTACTAATGAGCTTATTGAGGATATACGAAAGAGTGGGGTAGTTTCTTATGTGGCTTGCAATCTTCGATTTTTGGATTCGATTATTTACCTAAAAAGTTTAATCTCTAATAAACGAGTTAACGAAGTCAATGTATATTGTGGTTCGTTTCTACCAGATTGGAGGCCAGGCGTAGATTTCAAGAAAGTGTATAGCGCAAATAAAGAAATGGGTGGAGGTGTTCATATAGATTTAATACATGAATTAGATTATGTATATTGGTTGTTTGGTGAACCGGTATCCGCAAGATCTTTCTACTCCAATACATCATCTCTAGGGATTTCAGCCTATGATTATGCAAATTATCTATGGCAATATCCTGAATTCCCCGTCTCAGTTATTCTAAACTATTATCGTAAAGATGCAAAACGTACTATAGAAATTGTGGCAGAAGAGGGGACCTATGTAGTTGATCTGCTATCCAATACAGTTTTTTATGATAATGAGCCAATCTATACATCAGAACAACGAATTATAGATACTTATCGTGTACAGATGGAATTTTTTATTAACGAAATATTGAAAAATAAGGTTATTTTCAATCCGATTGAAGAAGCATATAAGGTATTAGAGTTATGTATACAGGATTAAAAGATAAAGTAATAGTGGTCACGGGTGCGGGTGGACTTATTGGTCGCGAATCTGTAAGGCATCTAGTTTTAAATGGAGCAACGGTGGTGGCCATTGATATCAAAATATATGAGTGTGAGGCTGAACTATTTTTAGAATCCGATATAGCTGCTAAGGATGGGATTGACCTATCTGTAAATGAGGTGATGAGTCGATACGGGAGAATTGATGGTTTAGTTAATCTTGCTTATCCTCGAACAGCGGATTGGGGGAATAAATTTGAAGATATTGCCTTTGAGTCTTGGTCTGAGAATGTAAATATGCAATTAAATGCCACCTTTTATATCTGTCAAAAAGTTATGGAGATTATGAAAGAACAAAGATCTGGTTCTATTGTTAATATTGCCTCTATTTATGGTGTTGTAGGTAACGATTTTACACTTTATCAAGATTATAACGGGACCTCGCCAGCTGCGTATTCAGCGATCAAAGGAGGAGTGATCAACTTCACACGATATTTAGCTTCCTATTATGGGCCGTATAATGTAAGAGTAAATTGCGTTTCACCAGGAGGCGTATTAGATGAAAAGAATCAGCAACCCTCATTTATAAAACGATATAGCGAAAGATCGCCGTTAAGACGGCTTGGTAATCCTAGTGAGATGGCTCCAGCAATATCGTTTTTGCTTTCGGAAGATGCATCTTTTATCACAGGACATAATTTAATGGTTGATGGCGGATGGACCGCAATATAAAAAGAACAATAATGAAAGGTAAGGTATATATATGTCATCATATTGACACAGAAGGACCATTGTACGAAAGTTTAGGCGAATTATTCAAACGCGTAAAGTTTGTAACTGGGATAGAACTTGAGGCGACAGAGGAAAACGTTCGGAGATTGCAAAGCCGTGAGATTGAGGTCACCGATGAACTATGGGAAGAGTTGAGGTTAATAATCGATCCCCATACTATTAATTTTTTAGGTGATTGGGAAAAAATTGATAAGATGCTCAATGAGATTATGTCAGAGGAGTATCGTAAGGCTATGGTAGATTCTGAAGGCAACGGTTGGTGCTACAATTGGCATGTCATGGATCACGTTGGATTCACAGGTGAGAATCCTCGAAGAAGAGATTTGGGATATTTGAAAATTTTTGATTATTATCAAAAAAGAATTGCAGAGCCCAATTCACAAAGTGATGAATTGCACTGGCATTTTCATCCAATTTCTTTTTCTAAGGATGCACATATACCAGCTACCTCTTATGAGAATTCCATGGACGAACTGCATCAAATTTTGTCTAGAAGGTTAATAGAGAGAAGTTGGTTTCCGATTGTGAACAGAGCTGGCTTTCACACGGTGCGATTTGATTCCAATCATTTTCTTGAGCAATGGATACCTTTTGATCCATCCAACCAAGCTATTAAGGAAGAGTTTCAACCGAAGTTGCAGAGAGATCTTACCAATGGCAGATTTGGCGACTGGCGAGGAGCTCCATTTGACTGGTCCATGTACCATCCTAATCATAGAGATTGGAGAAAAACTGGTGACATGAATCGCTATGTTGCACGTGTTCTGAATATGAATTCTCGACATAGGAATATCACATTTGATGAGATTGCAGTTGCATTCGAACGAGCAAAAAATGGAGAAAGAGTCTATTTAGGAATTACAAATCATGATTGGCGAGATATGAAAAAAGAAATCGATGATTTTCGAGTGTTATTATCAAGCGTAATTAAACAATTTCCTGATGTTGATTTTGAATTTAGCGAGACACTTTCTGCATTTCAACAGATTTTATTTGATGAGACAGAAAGGACTCAAAATAGTATTAAGTGGAATATTGCTTTAGAGCGGAATCAGCTTATAATATCAGTAACTCAGGGAGAAACTTTCGGTCCACAACCGTATTTAGCGATTAAGACAAAAGACGGAAAGTACTTTCACGACAATTTTGACTATCTGAACCATTCTTCACAAGACTTTAGTTATACCTTTGATGACTATACTATTCCATTAAATAAGGTTGAAAGCTTTGCTGTAGCGACTAATGATAAATACGGGAACCAAGTTATCGCACATCTTAAACCTTAAATATGAAGGTGTCAGAATTTTTTCGGAAAGAAAAAAGTAGTTTAAGATTCTATGAGGATCTCGATAGAAAATATATCGTAGATGATCTATTATGGGTAGAATCAAAAACTTTTTATACATGTGATTCTTTAGATACTGATAGAATTGATTTCCTGACTTATTTACTGCTTTGTGATAACGCCAATTATCTGGAGTTAACTACCTCAGAGTGGAAGGAAATAGCAGAGAAAATGTCCAGAAGATATTTTATGCTGATTCAAAGCGATAGTTCTGAGTTGGAATTGAAGCTTAAATGTCAACGATTAAACTATTTAATACAAATATTCATAGATGGTTCAGATAACGTAGTTGAGGATACAAAATTCTTTAATAGTAATACCTACTACTATCCTTGGGATATAGAATTAATTGGGGAAGATATGTGTGTATTGGAGTCTAAGGATTCTGTTAAAATAAATGATAAAACAATCCCTGCTTTGTCCGGACAGGGTCTGATGTTGACTCAAATCGACCGGTATGGTGATCATGTTATCTTTAGCAGTTGTTACAATAATAAGATTGCAATATCCCGTGATCAGGGGCAGCATTACCAGATAGAGACTATTAATAAAGATATATATAGATTTTATTATGCTGGATCATTGTGTCGGATAGCTTCAGATGGTAACGTTTACTTGCAGGAAGATATTTTGCTTTGTCGTGTCCAAGACATGGAAAAGCCTTGGAGATTCCGCGTAATAGGAAACGAGTTATTTATCTTTGATTGGGGACATTTCGGTAGTTGTATCATTGTTAGTTTAGCTTCTGGCATGGTGAGAAGGCATATATTCGATGAGATGTTTATTCCCCATGATATAGTTGCCCATTCCGAATTTTACTGTTTTCTTGACAAACAGCAAGGAAATGTGTTTTGGTATACACGTGATCTAACTTTTGTAAAAAAAATGTTGTCTTTTGGATATGCAGAGGGTAGATTATGCGATCCTATCGGTATCAAATCCGTTGGGAACAAAATTATAGTGTCATCCTGGTTGTCAGGGAAAATCAATTTGATTGGATAGAAGAGTGATTTATGAGTGACGATAGAGAAAGAATTTTGGAGGATCCAGACTTATTTTTTAAGATGGAATCAGATTACAAACTGTTCAACATTCGTTCAAATAAAGATATTCCTTTATGGGATATTTTTAGAGCAGAGGTTTGGAATTATATAATATACAAAGAAGATATTAAAAGTAAACCCAGACCATCGGTTGGTGCGGCATCTAAGATGTTTATGTTTGTTAAACAAGTTTTATCACTATTGAAAATACTTCTCCGAAAAGATTATTTTTTTTTCGGGGTGTCCCGTTTTGTTGACCAAGATGGCAGGTACTATGATCCGTATCTAGAGTCTATTAAACCTCTAATTTCAAACAGGTTTTTACTATACGAAACTGTTACAGGCAAGCCTAAGTATCGTGAAAATGGTGTCGGAGATATCACCTTTTATTTGTTAAAAGCTTTTCGAAGCTTTTATTGGGATAAGTATGTTAGTGATATTCCTGTGAAGAATTTGGATCTCATAATATGCGCTCTGCGCGAGACGTATGGGTATGAGATAGTATCCCGAGATGTATTGCTTAATATTTACTTCAAATTTAAGGTACATTATTACTTTTATAAGTTTCTTTTTCGTTTTGGGCGTTTTAAAGCTATTTTTCTTCATCAAAATGGATTCCAGAAGGGGTTAATCTTTGCTGCGCAAAAGTTAGATATTCCAGTATTAGAATTTCAGCATGCAGATGTGATCGAATTTAACATTGTATGGCATTATGGTACAAAACCAAATGATCGGTCCGATATTATATTTCCAGATTTATTCCTTACATATTCAAATTTTTGGAGTGAGAGTAATAATATTCCAACACAGTCGGTTGAGATTGGGACAGCAATACATAATATTTCCGGATCTCATGTTGGAGGAAATGCTGTGGCTATTATATCTACTAAAGAACATGAAGACGAACTTAATGTACTAACGATATCATTAGCAAAGCTACATCCAAGTATTTCTTTTCAATATAAACTACACCCGGCACAGTATGATTCTATTCGTGAATATGAAGAACTCTTTTCTAAGTATGTTAATATCAATGTTGTCCCTGCTCAGATGAGTATTAGTGATCTTATTGCACAAACTGACCATTATATTGTAATTTATTCGTCTGTCATATTCGAACTACTACAATCACAAAAGCATGTTTATCTGTTTGAAAGGCAAAACTACTGGTTTTTTCGTCAGTTTTTCACTTTACAAGGGGTTACCTTATTTAAATCACCTTCAGATTTTAGGTTATCAGACTTAACACATAGCAATGAGCAAAAGTTAGATTTCTACAAACCTTTGCAGTTATCACAGTTGAAGAATTTATTGACTAAGCTTTACAAATAATAATGATTTTACGTAATAAGCTGTTTTCTGATACAATCTTGTATGCGCTAGGAGAAGTGTTTCCCCGTGTAATAAGTTTGTTGTTACTTCCCCTTTTTACAGCATATCTCACAACATCAGACTATGGAATATTATCCTATACATCTGCGTTTGTGATGTTCCTATATGTTTTTTGTACTCTATCTCTTAATTCCTATGTTTTGAGATATTATTTCGAATACAAAACTGAGATAGATAAAAAGCGGTTAATTGGTAATGTATTTCTATTTATGGCACTTTTTAACATAGGTCTCCTTTTAATAATATATACTACATTACCTACTATAATTTCTTATTTTTCAATTAAGGTACCTTGGGACCCTTACTTCCGTTTAGCGATTATTACTAACTTTCTTGAGGTTTTTACTGTAGTTCCCATGGTATTGTTTCGTGTTAGACAACAGGCCGTTTATTTTGTTTCTCTAAGTATTTCAAGAGTTATCCTACAGTTTGTTCTTGTATATTATTTTGTGGTTGTTGAGTCCATTGGTCTTCTTGGTAGCTATTATGGACAACTTATACCATTATGTTTATATTTCTTTTTATCATGGGGAATCATTGCACGTAATGCTATTCTGAATATTAATTTCAGCCAGATAAAAGAAGGGCTTAAATTTTCACTGCCATTATTGCCAGGAGCATTAGCATATTTAGTGATGTCACTTTCTGATAGAATTATACTTGAGAGGCACGTTAGTTTAGCAATTATAGGGGTTTATAATGTCGCCGTCACATTCTCGCAAGCGTTGAATGTCGTTATTCAAAGTGGATACAGAGCTTTGGAGCCGGAAATTTTTAAACGTTTTGGAACAGTAGACTTTACTCATTTCGTTCGTAAAACATCCAATGTTTTTTTGTTTATAGTTTATGGTTTAGCAGCATTCTTAGCCATATATAGCAAAGAAATATTTTATTTTTTTACTTCTCAAAATTTTCATAGTGGTAGTAATTTGGTTCCTTATATAATTTTCGGTATATTATTTGCAGCATATAATGTGCTATTCAGTAGTTTGTTAAGTGCAGAAAAGAAGACTTCTCATATTGGTCTGTCTATGATTGCAGGTGGCATGGTTAGCATAGTGATAAATATTATCTTTATTTCGAAGTGGGGAGTATTAGTCGCAATTTTTGCCTCAGCACTTGCGTTTTTTGTAATGGATGTAATTCTCTTCTTCAAGATGACTACACCATTCGCTTTAAAGATCGAACTAAAAAGTATGTTACTGTATATATTGTTGGTAATTGTTTTGGAAAGGTGGGATCCATCAGTTAACATATTAAATGTATTAATAAAATTGCTGTTATTCATTAGTTTTCTGGTGCCTACGGTTTATTTTCGAGGAGTCACCAATATTTTTAGGACAAAGTCTTTAAATTTATAATTTAATGCAAATATTTACTAGAGTTAGAAGATTTTTCTTTAGAAAGGTGTATGTAGACTTTATTTTGAGATTGTCATTTAAGTTGATGGGACAGCGGAATGTTATAGGTTTGCCGTTGCAACTAACACCAGATGTGATTTCAATTGGCAGTGATTGCTATATTTATAAGAATTGTCGAATAGAGGGAGTGAAGGAGTATGAAGGTGTTAAGTACAGACCATCAATTTCGATTGGTAACTTTGTTAGTATCCAGCAGAACTTACATTTAACTTGCGCAGATAATATTTCTGTTGGAGATTACGTGGCTATTGCAGCGAATGTTACAATCACCGATATAGAGCATCCTTATGAAGATGTAAATATTCCTATTGAAAAAGCGCATCTGAATGTGAAACCAGTTCGTATAGGGGCAGAAACAAAGATATACAATAATTCCGTAATACTTCCTGGAACAATTTTGGGGAAACACTGTGTAGTAGGAGCTAATTCTGTTGTGTCTGGAATTTTTCCTGATTTTTGTGTTATAGTAGGAACTCCGGCACGAATAGTAAAACGATATAGTTTTAAACATGAAATGTGGCTACGTACAGATAAAGAGGGGAACTTTCTTTCATGACACATAATTTAGGATACTTAGTGTTTACGATTAGTGCGAGATTTATTATAGTTATTCTCACTATGTTACCGTTATATTCTTATTCCCAAGATCAATATCTTTTTAATCAAGGAAAGAGTAATTATAACATCGTGATTAATCAAAAAACTCCTCAAATAATAGAGATAGCAAATTTACTGCAATCGGCTGTCGAAATGGTCAGTGGAGTAAATATTAAAATTGTCAATAAGCAATCTGTAGAAAGGAAAAGTATCTTAATTTCTTTAAGTTCTGATTTATCCGAAGAGCAGCGCAAAGAATTGCATCTAACAACCATACCAAATAATGCATTTATATGGAAAGAACACTTTGGTAATCTCTATATTGTCGCTGAGACGACAGAAGACCTCTCTAATGGAGTTAACGATTTTATTAATAAATTTTTAGGAGTAGATAAGTTAACTGAAAGTTCAACTAGGTATGTAAAAACAGATAAACAGAATTTGAGTGGTATCTCTTACATAGGCAAACCACATTTTTCATATAGACTTCTTTATACATCCGAAGCCGAAGATCCAGCATATAGATCATTTCATAAGCTACAAGCATTTCAAGGAAAGGATAATCATCTTTGGGGTGGAGCTTGGGGTCATACATTTTTTCGTTTCGTGCCACCATCTAACTTCTATAAAACTTATCCAGAGTTTTATTCTTTAATTAATGGAAAGCGAATACCTGAACAGCTTTGTCTCTCAAATGAATCTGTAGTTCATCAGGTTAAAACCGCTCTTTCTGTAATGATCGAGCGAAATCCTAGCTCCAAGTATTGGTTTGTTGGACAGGAAGACAATGATTCACATTGTGAATGTGATCGCTGTTCTAAAATAGATAAAGACAATGGATCTAAAGCAGGCTCCTTGTTGAATTTTGTAAATCAAATTGCTCTTGCGTTTCCTGAAAAAACTATTGTTACTTTAGCATATGGAGAGACACAGAAAGCTCCTCGCAGGATTCGACCGGTAGACAATGTCATGATTATGTTTTGTACATCGGGAGACTTCGATCGAGTTACCCCATTAGAGCAGCAAAATATAAATATAATTTTGGATCCGTGGTTGCAAAAGACTTCCAACATAATGATCTGGGACTACATATCAAATTTTAAGCATACTTTATTCCCTCTTCAAAACTTGACGGCTATAGGAGAGAATATTAAGTTTTTCTCGAAGAAGAGGATAAAGGGACTTTTCGTACAAGGCAATATTTATGGAGGAGGGGCATTTGACGAGATAAAATCGTATGTAGTATCGAAGCTTCTATGGGACCCTACATTAGATACTGACACATTGATCAAAGATTTTGTGCAAGGGTATTATGGATTAGATGCAGACGCTGCCATGAAGCTAATATATGATACTGGTCTAGATTTACAGCATAATTATAATAATATAGGTCTGTTCGATGGTGCCACAATGCTAACTACTAATTTTTTTAAATTAAGAAATTTCAATGATTATGTGCAAAAAATAGGATTGACAAATAATGGTAAAAAGTTTAGTGATGGAAGTCATGTTGCATCTCTACTTGCTCCCTATCAATTTGTTCAGACGACGCAATATCTAAATGCTCTTACTAAAAATTTCAATAGTTTTGATCCTGCAGATTATAAAATAATTCATAATGCAGCGACAAGTCTGGTGAATACCCTCAACTCAAACGGCTCCAAGTTCATGGGCGAGAATGGAGTATTTAAAAGTGACTTTGTTAATGGTCTTAAGCTCGTTTTTGATGACAAACCCAGTATCTTGGTGGAGGAGAACAAAGCTTATCGAAAGCCATTTACAATTGTTCATAAATCAAGCTCTATCCATGCTGGAGACAATGGCTTATTAGATGGGATATCGGCAAATTTAAATTTGGAAAATAACTCGTGGGTTGTCTTTCAGGATGGCCTTTTAGATATAACAATAGATTTACAATCTAAAATGGCAATTCATACGGTTTCAATAAACTTTATGGAGGCGGACATTGTAAAGATGTATTATCCTTCGGATATAGAGGTTTTTGTGTCGCAAGATGGAAGGAGATATGATAAATGGAATACGTATAATATTCGCCCGCTTCACAAAACGCATGATGCAGAGAGTAGCACATATACATTCACAAGTAAGGACATTAAAGGGAGATACGTTCGTGTAGTTGCGAAATCTCGTAAACTATTAGGCCTTGATGAAATAATTATAAAATGAAAATGAAAAAAGTACTTATCACCGGCGGAGCCGGATTTATCGGTTCAAATTTAGCCTTATCTTTATTAGATCGTGGTTATGATGTTGTTGTGTTAGACAATCTTTCACCTCAGATACATGGAGAAGATGCGGAGACTAATTCCTCCCTTTTTCTTTCGATAAAAGATAAAGTTATATTCTATCGGGGTGACATTCGTGATCGTTCACTTTTAGAACAGGCGTTAAAGGGTGTGGATGTTGTGGTTCATTATGCTGCTGAGACCGGAACTGGACAGTCTATGTATGCTATTCAAAACTATTGTGACGTGAACGTTGGTGGTACAGCTTTGTTGCTTGATATTTTAGCAAACAGCCCTAATCAAGTATCTAAAGTAGTAGTGGCCTCCTCAAGATCTATATATGGGGAGGGTAAATATGAAAATGACGAAAATAGTTATGTATATCCATCTCATCGTGTTGGCGAAGATATGGATAATGGGTGCTTTGAAGTAACCTATTCAGGTACTTCTAATCTCAAGGTCGTTGCGACAGATGAAGATTCCAAAATCCATCCTTCATCAGTTTATGGAATATCCAAACAGGTTCAAGAGCAACTTGTCATGACCGTTTGTCCTTCAATAGGTAAAGCAGGCGTCGCTCTTCGATATCAAAATGTATATGGCCCAGGTCAATCACTAAAGAATCCTTATACAGGGATCTTATCTATATTTTCAACTAGTATTAGAAATGGTAATGGAATCAATATTTTCGAAGACGGTAAGGAGTCGAGAGACTTTGTTTATATAAGCGATGTTGTAGAAGCTACTATTCTGGCAATTGAAAAGCCAGAAGCAAACAATGAAGTTTTCAACGTTGGGACAGGTATAGCTACAACAGTTGTAGATGTTGCAGAAGGTCTTACGGAGGCTTATGGTATTAAAGTCCCCATTCAGATATCTGGAAATTATCGTTTAGGTGATATTAGGCATAATTTTGCAGATCTTTCAAAGATAAAACAACGATTGGGTTTTGAACCCAAAATTTCGTTCTCGGAGGGTTTGAGCCGCTTCACTAAGTGGGTAAAGACACAGGATATCGCCGCTGATACATATATGAAATCTATCGAAGAAATGAAGGCAAAAGGATTGTATAAATAGATGGAGAGAATACTTTACGGGAAAAAGATTTTGTTTATCGGGCAGGTGTTTTATACATATCACGAGCAGATTAATGAGACTTTACATCAACTAGGTGGAGACATTACATTTTATGAAAACAAAATTTTTATAGAAGATCCGGCAATAAGTAGTTCTTTTGTCTCTCGGGCAAAGAGATTGCTTGTTGGTGATGCGAAGCAGAGGTATAACGAGAGTATACTTCATGAGATTGCAAATGTGCATTACGATTACTTATTCGTAATGGGAGGATTTTCGATAACTCAAAGCTTTCTTAAAAGTATAAAAAATAATAATCCTGGAATCGTTATGATTTATTACACTTGGGATTCCTTAGCTGTTTATGATTATAGCCATTTGTATTCATTCTTTGATAGGGTTTTGACCTTTGATCGTGATGATGCTACAGGAGCTGTGGAATATTTGCCACTCTTTTATACTATGACACAGTCGCCATTAGGTACTGAACAATATACATACGATCTACTTTTCATTGGCGGAGTAGGCTTACATAGTATAAATCGATTGCATGCCTTAAAGTGTGTTGCAGATCAAGCAGATCAAATGGGACTCAAGTATTTCTTTTGGCTCTATTATAATAAACCAACAGGCATGCTTAAAAGGTTCTTTCACTTCATAAAATATGCGCTTGATAAGAGTTACCGTGCATTTTATCGAGCAGTTATGTCTGACGGACAATTTGTAAAACATACAACATTAAGTACAGAAGAGTATTCAGACTTACTTTCTCGGTCGCGATGCGTTGTTGATATTCCGGTTGAGGGTCAGGTTGGTTTAACTATACGCACGATTGAATCACTTTCCGATGGACATCGGTTGTTAACCACAAATAGTCATATAGTAAAAGAGGACTTTTTTGATAGTGAGATGATCACCATTTTAAAGTCTCCGGATTATTGTTTTGATGTCAATTTTGTTAGATCACCCATACGCAATTCTATAGCGATTGAGCACCTTCGTTTAGATAATTGGTTAACGCAAATATTTTCCAACAGCAATGCAAAAAGATAATATTGCAATATGTATAGTTTTATACAACTGTAAATTAGAAGATTCTAAGACGTATAAAACACTAACTGCATCAGTCTATGAAAGTGGAGGTGCGTATATATTATATGTATATGATAATAGTGCTGTGAGGCAATCTTTACCAGCTAATATGAAGGCTTGGTGTAAAATATGTTATATTCACGATCCAACTAATCCAGGCGTAAGTAAGGCTTATAATGAATGTTCACGTCTAGCTAAAGATGAGGGCGCCAGATGGATAATACTGACAGATCAGGATACCGATTTTCCAAGCAATACATTGAGAAAATATGCTGAAGCTTTAAATGATCATCCTACTATAAAACTTTTTGCTCCGATATTGCTTTCAGGCAATGTACCCTTTTCTCCGTCTAATTATTTCTTGAAGCGAGGAGTTATATGGAAAAGGGCCCGTCCAGGGATCTGGAAATTAAAAGGCAAAACAATTCTCAATAGTGGTGTCATGATAAATATTGAATCATTTTTTGTGTCTGGAGGATATAATGAAAGTATTCGCTTATATTTTAGTGATTTTGAATTTTTAGATAGATTCAAAAGGATATATGAATACTTTTTTGTGATGAACATTTATTGCTATCATCAGCTTTCTGATATTGTTGAGGTAGATGTCAAAAATGCTAAGAGGAGATTTAAATTTTATTGTGAAGGATCATATTTATCTGCTCATACAAAATTAGACTATTGTGCATATTTCGTTACTGTAGGAGCGCGGGCTTGTAAGCTTAGTGTAAAATATCGTACATTTGAGTTTTGTAAAATTTTCGCTAGAAATTATTTAGGTACAAAGTAATGATAAATTTCAGAAGGGTAATAATCCGCTTATTTGCACTACTAGTTGTTGTGCTTGTGGTGGATCCGGGTGATCTTATATTTCATATGAAAATGCCCATATTCATGCTGATCTGGGCAACATGGCTGATACTACGTACCGATAGTTCTGCATATGGTCGTAGAGATTTAATTCTAGTTAGCGTATCTTTTTTAGCTATTTCAATTTATGGTATACTTGTTGCTGTTCTTCAGAACAATTTCGTAAACGATGAATTTGCTTTTGGTTTTATCAAATCAATAAGTATATTTTCACTTATTTTCATCATTTACGATATGAGGATTGATGTCTTTTCTATTGTGTCTAAATGGGCATTGATTATATGCGGTATTACCTTGCCGATCTACATTGTTATTACTTTTTTTCCAGCTCTTCTTTTACCGATATACAACTACGTTATAGCTAAGGATGTAGCTAAAATAGGATATCGAGCATTTTATGGAGTAGAGATTGTAATGATTTACTACAGAACGTCACCCTTATTGGTTTTTAGTCTTTGCTTTTTTTTAGATAAATATTTACAACACAAAAAAATAAAGTTCATTTCTATTGCAGGAATTGTGTTTTTTACTTTGTTCTTGACGGGTACCCGAGCAAATATCCTAATGGCTTTAATTATTGCAGCATTTTATTTTTACAGAATATATTCTAAACATTTCTTTGCTAAGATCATATATATATTGGGATTACTTTATGCTGCAGTGACTTTCTTTAGCCAATTAAACTTTGACGTTAAGGATGAATCTTCCGATGTCAAAGGGGATCATTTCAATTCCTATTTAGAGCTTTTTGATAAAAATCCCAATTATCTAATTCACGGTCAGGGTTTAGGTAGTGAGTTCTACTCACGGGGTAGTGCTAAAATGTTACCACAAACGGAGCTAACATATCTTGATTTATTAAGAACTTTCGGTTTTCCTGTAACGATACTTTTTTTAGTTCTTCTTTTATATCCAATAATGTATCTTTTTAAGAATGGATATTGGCGGATATATAGTAGTGCGATTGTGGCTTATTTGGCTTATTTATTTATCGCAGGTACAAATCCCCTTTTGATTAGTTCGACAGGGATGATTGCAGTTTTAGTAGCGTATAGTTTTTTAAAAAGTAAAAAAAATGAAAATTTCGGTATGCATGGCGACCTATAACGGGGCGGAATTTATAAAGCAACAACTTGAATCTATATTGTCACAACTTGCCATTGATGATGAGGTGATTATATCAGATGATTCATCTTCAGATGCAACCGTGGAAATAATTAAGAACTTTGCTGACGATCGAATACAGTTATACGAAAGGCGTAAATTTAGCTCCCCTATTAGAAATTTTGAATTTGCAATTCAACAGGCAAAGAACCCATTAATATTTTTAGCTGATCAGGATGATGTTTGGACTGATAGTAAGGTTGATATATTACGTCCCTTAATGAGTAAATATGATGTCGTAGTGAGCGATTGCTCAGTTGTTGATAGAGATTTAAAGATAGTAACTGAGTCCTTTTTTAGTTTGAATAATTCCGGACCTGGTCTTCTTAAGAATCTGAAAAGTAACTCATATTTAGGATGCTGTATGGCATTCAATCAAAAGGTTAAACATTTAATATTGCCATTTCCTAAACAAATACCTATGCATGATATTTGGATTGGCTTTGTAGGAGAACTCTTCTTTAAAACAAAATTTGTGAAAGAGAAATTGATTTTATATCGACGCCACGGTAATAATGAATCGCCTACAGCAGAGAAATCGCCCTATTCACTATTTCAAAAGATTAAGTTTCGGACTAGCGTAATCTTTCGTATTCCTAAATTAATATTAAAATATTATTTCTAATGAAGATATCTATAATTACAGTTTGCTACAATAGCGAAAAGACAATACGAAATACGCTTGAATCTGTTGCAAGTCAGACTTACGATGATTTAGAATATATTGTAATTGATGGTGGCTCATCGGATAGTACATTAGATATTATTAATACCTATACGGATAAAATTGCAATTATAAAATCAGAGAAAGATAAGGGGCTTTATGACGCTATAAATAAGGGAATTGCTTGTTCAACGGGTGATGTTGTAGGCATTATTAACTCAGACGATGTTTTCTACAATCAGGATGTTGTCTCTGATGTAGCTAAGATATTTAGATCCTCAACCGATTTAGATGCGATCATAGGCAATATCGTACAAGAGGATCATACTGGTCGGATTCTCCGTAAATATATGTCTAATACTTGGCAGCCATCAAAACTAAAGCAAGGTTTTATGCCACCACATCCATCCATATTTATGTACAGAAAACTTTTTGACACATACGGAGGCTATTCTTTGGATTACAAAATTGGAGCAGATTATGAACTTATAATCAGATATTTTCTAATACACAAAATAAAATGGAAATATTCTGGACTGATTACGCATAGGATGCTTGTTGGTGGAATTAGTAGTTCAGGATGGAGTAGTTATAAACGTATATCGAAAGAAATTATAAAAGCGTTAAAGTCGAATGGTTTAAAATTTCACCCATTGCGCATACATTTCCGTTTTGTAGATAAGCTCATCGAGAGAGTTTTTGTTTAGGTATAAATGTTTAAATTATGGTGTATAAATATATTTACTTATTGTGGAGCAGTATTCAATAATTGTCAGTGGTATTTCCGGTTTCGTAGGGCAAAATCTTAACACATACTTTCTAAACTCTGGTGTAAACGTAGAAGCGTTGTCATTAAGAATGCTAGATTGGCCAGATCGTCTTTCTTTAGTTAAGGCACGTGCTATTATTCATTTAGCAGGAAAGGCACATGATACTTCCAATACGACAAACGCAGAGTTGTACTTTAAAGTAAATCGCGATTTGACTATTCGACTTTTTGACCAATTCTTAGATACGAATATTCAAGATTTTTTTTATTTTTCTTCCGTCAAAGCAGTCGCTGATACTGTAGAGGGCGAACTCTTAGAGGACGTAGAAGCATCTCCTCAGACCCCTTATGGTAAGTCAAAGTTAGAGGCGGAGGAATATTTACTATCGAAAAAGCTTCCACTTGGTAAGAGGGTTTTCATTATTCGTCCATGTATGATACATGGTCCGGGAAATAAAGGTAATCTCACACTTTTATATAACATAGTGGAAAAAGGCTTTCCATGGCCACTGGCAGCATTTGAAAACAAACGATCGTTTTTAGGTATTGACAATCTTTGTTATTTATTGCAAAAGATAATAGAAAAGGATGATGTGCCATCAGGTATATATAATTTTGCAGACGATACGTCCTTATCAACCAATTTGTTAGTAGAGATTATTGCAGAATCGCTGAAAATGAAACCTAGGCTCTGGCATATTTCTCCTTCTTTAATGCACTTTGGAGCAAAAGTTGGCGATACATTTAAACTTGCATTAAATTCCGAAAGATTAAAAAAACTAACGGAGTCTTATGTAGTATCTAATGCTAAAGTGAAGAAGGCTATCGAGATTGAATTACTGCCCTATACAACGGAGGAAGGGTTACGTAAAACAATAAAATCTTTTTCTCACCGTGATTAATTTGGTCGGATTTTTGTTAATTTAAGTATTCAGTCAGCCAAGATGAATTTTATATTACAAAATAATATGTCTGTCCATTTCTTTTACTTTATTTAGTATTCCTAATCAACATATGGTGTGCTAAATTATTATTTCTAATTTAAAGATAAATGTTTTATTTATTGATCCTGATTGTATTGTTTGCAACAGAGATTATCTATTTTAAAGTAGCTGATCGATTTAATATTATTGATAAACCAAATCAGCGATCTTCACATTCAACTGTGACGCTTAGAGGAGGAGGGGTCATTTTTTATGTGGCTATACTTGCATATTTTTTAGCATTTGACTTTACTTATCCCTGGTTCTTTATTGGACTCACTATGATAACTCTTATCTCTTTTTTAGATGATATCTTTACATTATCCAACAAGATCCGATTAGTTGTTCATTTTACCTCTGTACTTTTGATGGCTTATGAACTGGATCTCTTTACCATGCCATGGTACTTTTTATTAATAGGGTTTATTATTACTGTTGGTGTAATCAATGCATATAATTTTATGGATGGAATCAATGGCATTACCGCTGCATATAGTCTCAGTATTATAGCACTGCTGTGGCTTGTTAATCAACAGATTAGCTTTATTGCCTCTGATTTTCTCATTTTTATTACTATGGGAGTGTTGGTATTTACTTTCTTCAATTTTCGTACAAAAGCTAAATGTTTTGCTGGTGATGTTGGATCTGTGGCTATTGCATATATCCTTATGTTTGTTATTGGTTTACTGATAATTGTAACAAAAAAGCCTATCTATATCTTATTTTTATCTGTGTACGGTCTCGATTCGGTATGGACTATTATTCGCCGGCTCTATTTACGGGAGAATATTTTCGAAGCGCATCGATCTCACTTATATCAATATTTAAGTAATGAAGGAGGGATCAATAAGTTAGTCGTTGCTAGTGCTTATGCTGTCTTACAATTTATAATTGGCTTAGTAGCCATTGTATTTTCAAAATGTACTATTGCTGAACAACTATTAGTCACAATAACATTGTTAATCAGTATGAGTGTTGTTTACCTTTTAATAAAGAAATACTTCATAAAACGATTTGTTAAATATTAAACAAAATATTCAATTATATTTGATCTAATGATTATCAACGGAACAAAAATATTTATTGCCGGGCACAAGGGAATGGTCGGCGGAGCGATTAAAAGAAGTCTTGAAATAAAGGGATATTCTAATTTGATTTGTAAAAGTTCCACAGAACTTGATCTCCGTAATCAAAATGCTGTTATTGGGTTTTTTGAGCAAGAAAAACCGGAGGTCGTTATTGACGCTGCTGCAAGAGTAGGTGGTATACTCGCCAATAACAATTATCCATATCAGTTTCTTATGGAGAATATGCAAATACAAAACAATTTGATAGATGGAGCACTTAAATCAGGTGTTGAAAAATTTATTTTTCTTGGATCATCTTGTATTTATCCCAAACATGCCCCACAGCCACTTATTGAGGATTATTTATTAACAGATAGTCTTGAACCGACCAATGAATGGTATGCTATCGCAAAGATTGCAGGTGTTAAAGCTTGTGAAGCTATCAGAAAACAGTTTAGTAAAGATTATGTAAGTCTTATGCCTACAAATCTTTATGGTGCCAATGATAACTTCGATCTTCATACATCTCATGTACTCCCTGCGATGATAAGAAAGTTTCACGATGCTAAAGAAAAGGGACATTCCCCTGTTGAACTATGGGGTTCAGGAACGCCCATGAGAGAGTTTTTGTTTGTTGATGATCTTGCTGAGGCCGTTGTATTTGCATTGAATAACGTTCTTCCCGAACATCTTTATAATGTTGGTACTGGAGTGGATTTAACAATTCGAAATCTAGCTGAGATAATCCAACGAGTTGTTGGCCATGAAGGAGAGATCATCTGGGATATTTCCAAGCCAGATGGAACTCCAAGAAAGCTTATGGATATATCAAAGATGCATAAACTAGGGTGGAGACATAGAGTTGAATTAACAGAGGGTATTAATAGAACATACAAATGGTTCTTAGATAATCAACATGATTTCAAAGAAGTTAAGCTTTGATTATCTATAGTAAAGTTTATTATATTTCAATTTTTTACAATATTTTTAAAAATGAAAACAGCATTAGTTACAGGTATTACTGGACAGGATGGTTCATATTTGGCAGAATTACTCTTGGAGAAAGGCTATATGGTCCATGGTATAAAAAGAAGGGCATCATCTTTTAATACCCAAAGAATTGATCATTTATATATCGATCAACATGAACAACATGTGCGTTTCAAGTTGCACTATGGAGATTTAACAGACTCTACAAATCTTATTAGAATTATACAAGAAGTACAGCCAGATGAGATTTATAATTTAGGTGCTATGTCTCACGTAAAAGTTTCATTTGATTCTCCTGAATATGTCGCAAATGTAGATGGTATAGGAACCCTAAGAATATTAGAGGCAGTTCGGATATTAGGTTTGGAGAAGAAGACTCGTATTTATCAAGCTTCTACATCTGAACTGTACGGAGGATTAGAGGAAAATAAGAATGAAAGAGGTTTTTATGATGAAAATTCTCCATTTTACCCTCGTTCTCCATATGGTGTAGCAAAAATTTACGGTTTTTGGATCACAAAGAACTACAGGGAAGCTTATGGTTTGTTTGCATGTAATGGCATTTTGTTTAATCATGAATCTCCTAGACGAGGTGAGACATTTGTTACACGCAAGATTACAATGGCTACTGCAGCTATTGCACTTGGAAAGCAAGAATGTCTTTATTTGGGTAATTTGAATTCATTAAGAGATTGGGGCCATGCTAAAGATTATGTCGAGGCTATGTGGCGCATTCTTCAGCAAGACGTACCTGAGGATTATGTGATTGCAACTGGAGTTACTACATCAATTCGTGACTTCGTTAGATTAGCTTTTTTGGAAGTGGGTATAGAATTGTCGTTTGAAGGTGAGGCGGAGAAGGAGATTGCAAAAGTTGTTTCATGTGCTAATCCGGAATTCCAATTAGATAAAGGAAAAGTGGTACTTCGTATTGACTCAAATTATTATCGGCCTACTGAAGTGGATTTACTTATTGGCGACCCAACGAAATCAAAGACGCAACTTAAGTGGAAACCGAAATATGATTTAGCGGCTTTGGTCAAAGAAATGGTAGCTTTTGATGTGGAATTGATAAAGAACCGTTATAATTCACAGTGGGAACACCTTGTGGGTTAATCTATAAGACAATTTCTAATGGAATGTATCAGAAAAAATTTAAACTTATCAGCTATTTCTATTATTAGAATTATATATTGAAACTGTTACATTCCTCTTTTATGATACATACTTTTGAGCTTCTTTTTAAGAGGGATAAATTTTTTTTAAAAAGAAAAAATGAAATACTCTAAAAGTAATAGCAAATACTCGAATCTCATTTGGGAAATTCTGTAGTTACTATATGAAATACAAATGATAAACTTCATCACTGGCGGTATTGCCAAAGACCATAGAGGTCAGATCCGATTTGTCAATGATTTTGATATGTCATTGGTCAAACGGTTTTATATTATTAAGAATGCAGATGTCGAATTGATCAGAGGCTGGCGGGCGCATCGGATAGAACAGCGTTGGTTTTATGTATTGTCCGGAGCATTTTCGGTAGATCTGGTTAAGATTGATAATTGGGATTCACCTTCAAAAGATCTTGCAGTAGAGACAGAAATCTTAAAGTCAGAAGAACATAGAGTATTGCATGTACCGGTAGGATATGGTACTGCTTTCCGGGCTTTAGAACCGGATAGTGAGCTATTAGTCTTTGCGGACTATGGTATCGAAAATGCAAAGCTTGACGATCATACCTATCCGTTGGATTATTTTGTTAACATCAGCCGTTAGATGCCAATCGGTAGCTCCTCAGAGAAAGAATTAAGCTGGAACATTTTTATTCAGCCCGATAAAAGTTTCTTCGTTTGCCATTCTTAATGATTTTCGATAACTTGCTGATAATGAAATAACCTTTCAATATCAGCAAGTTATGATGCAGTTCAGAATTTTTATAGTTATTCTCTTTGTTTTTCTATCCCTCAGCCTTTCTGCACAACAGATAAATACATTTCAGCAGCAAAATGTAGATGCGACTGCAGACTCCACATTTACAAAATCCATACGATACTTACATAATAACGGATACCGGATTACTGCTGTAGACCGGTCATCAGGCTTTATACAGGTACAAACCTATATCAAGTATAATAAGGTTTTCTCAGCTAAAATGGGAGAATGGAGAACATGTAATTTTCTGATTCAGCCGGGTAATTCTAATCAAGCTTTAGTAACATTGAATATTTATCAGGTGGATAAGATCTTTGGAGGTGATATCCACAATAAAACAGCTTATGACGAAGATAACGGATTAAGTAATGATCCCAAATTGTATCAGGAAATCTGGGATAAATTGTTGCCGGCATTAAGATAGTAAAGACCAGCTTCTAATATAGTACAAAGTATTTGCTCCGGCCATTTTTGTTAAATCGGATATCAAAAAATAGAATTAAAAAATAAAAGGGTACCAGCTAAAGAAATAGTGATTAATGCCAGATGTAAGTAATTAACATTAATATAATAATCAATAAACCGATGTGATTATTGCAATAATAAGTAAAAGCAAAGAGCTGGATATTTCCAGCTCTTTATTATTTCTAATTAGGTTTTACATTCCATTCATTGTTGTAAAATCCGGCATCTACAATACCTTCCACTCCGTCTTTCAGCATGGCCAGCTTAAAGAACATATAATCCGGAAAGCCACTTGCACCGGCAAAGTATTGATTAGCCGTTGCTGCACGCATTCCTGCGATTCCTGTGCCGGTAATAACTCCCACAGATAAAACATCTGATCCCGGTTTCTTCCAGTAAAAATATCCACCTAAATCATCTCCTGAATAGCTTTTCTCCCCAATATTAACCTTGCCAGTCTCCACTTTAACCGGACAATCTTTCAGTAAAATATTCCATGCGCTGTTGGTTTTTGCATTACCAATCAGAATAATATTTCGGCCGGCATATTTGGTTTCTTCAAAATCCCGGTCAGCGATAATATCAAATGCCCCATTACCCCGGTAGTACCAGGCTTCTGCATCATAATTTGCCTTCTCTATAGCCCAATTATTTTCTTCTTTAGTTCCCTGAGTTCCGTAAACATAGACCATCCTGTTGTTAAATGCTTCTTTGAATGTTCCGTTTCTGTGAGGCCCCTTATGTGCAAGGCTTGGCTCGTTGATTACTTTCCAGGATGTTCCTTCTTTTTTCAGATAGACAAAAGAACTTTTGGAATCTGTGATATGGTGTTCAAGAGTGTTTAAGCTATCTAAAGTTATAGATACCGGTTCTGTTTTGTTAAATCCGCTCAGATCCAGACGAAGCGTCTGTACATTTGTTGTTTGTCCTACAATACTTCGTTTTACCATATCGCGGTCTAAGAGGATACGGGAATAATCCAATGGATTGAGTTGCTGATAAACGGTTGCCCAATAATAGGATGCAGATATTCCGGGGTTAGCAGTCATAAAATCGATATGATCAACCTCGTTATGTGTTTTTCTTTTGTGCCACTTGAAGTAATCAAATAAAGGCTTCCAGTCTACACTTTCGTTGCTATACCAATGCGAGCCGCCAGGGTATTCATAATAGCTAAAGTCAGGATGAAATCCACCAAGGATATTTCGCATCTGTCTTGCATAATCCACAGAAACAGTGCGGTCTGCATCCCCATGCAATATATAGACACCTAATGGTTTGTAATTCGTTACGTAAGCAATGACGTCACTCTGATTACCCGATTTAAGTAATACTTCTTCCAGAGCATTACGTCCTTTTTCTGGTACTAATCCATCTGCAGACCCGTAACCTTTCAGGGTTGGATACCCTGCACATGGTGCTATTGCAGCCCACTTGTCCGGATAGGTAGCACCCAAAAACCAGGTGCCGTGTCCCCCCATTGAGTGCCCTGTCAGGTAGACGCGTTGCGTATCAGGCTGCAGTTGAGCCTTTGCCAAACTTAAGACCTCCAAAGCATCTAAGCGCCCCCAGTCCTCCCAGTTAAATCCACGGGGACGACGATTTGTAGGGGCCACCAGTGTTCCCCAATCTTTAGCCTGATACGCTTGTGCCTGACCAAGAGCTTCGACTCCTGCTCCATGTACAGAGAAGAAAAGTGCATCCTGAGGTTTCTCTCCTCCTGTAGCAGGATTGACCGCATAATATTGTACACTATTATCAATATTACTTACAAATGTAACTCTGTAAGCTGTTTTTTGATCTACACTTCTCAACTGGATCGGGGTATTACCAATAACTTTTCCATTCTTTAATAAAGAAAGTTGAGAGGTAATGTCTCCTGTTTTCTGAATAGCAGATCCGTCAATACGTACAGCTACTTTTCTACTACTGTTTCCATTAATGACAGGTAAAGCACTGATTACTTTCTGACCGTTTGTAATACTTTGTATCTGTAGATCAGATAGGTTTTGAGTGCTGTTATTTAACAATACGATTCCTACAATGAGATTGCTGTTATCTTTTCCCTGCACAATATCCGGTAGAGTAAGATCCTGAGTAGAAAACTGTACCGGATGCTGTGGAAAAGTAAGACTGGCTGATATATATGCTCCGCGGACATAAAATTCATTAAGTCCTTTTTTTAAGTGTACCGGAATGTCCATCCAGCCCATCCGATATGGATCACCAGAATGCAGGGCTCCGTTTACAAGAACCGCACTATTACCCTTCACGTTCAATATTGCAGTTTGCTCTTTGGATGAATTGTAGGTCAGGTACAAATAGCTGGGTCTGGGACCCCGGTATTGTTGTGCAGGTCTTGGATTTGTATTTTGTTCCGCAATCCGCCCTGGTCCGGGAGGATTATTTGGCTGTTGCAGATTTCCTCCACTTCCTCGTTGGGGTCTAAAGAAGCCTGTACTATCTGCAGTCGCTTTTATCCATTTATTTTGGGATAATGACAATTCTAAAGTCTTACCAACAGAAGGTGTAGCTAGCTTATTGCTGTAAAGCTGCCACAATAATTCATCTGTATAGAGTGCTTCCCGACCATAATTCTGGGGAATCTCTACATGTAGTCCTTCAGTAAAGGTGTGCGTATTTTGAGCGCTCACACATAAGGATATTAGACTAAAGGAGAAGAATAGAAAGAAATGCTTCTGTTTAAAGCGGAATAGATTGTTTTTCATATGCAAAAAGGTTTAAGCACCGTAATAATAGCATATAAAATTGAAATTTTCACCAAAACAATTTGATAATATCGTTACAAATATATGTTAAGGGAAAAATTCCTCAGAAAATACAGCGCTTAAATAAACAGACTATTTTTCTGATCAATTGATTTGTAGATATCACATAGGAAGACTGTGTACAAAAAAAAGCAACCCACTTCAAAGGTTGCTTTCATAATATTGTTCTACTCCAGATTAGCCTACTGCAATAAATTCTTTGCTGGGATTGCTGCTTGTCAGAAGTTCATGATTGCGAAGCTGGCAAGTTTTTAGAAGATCTGCCAACGGATATTTTGTAGCGACTTCTTTTACAGCTGCCAGATGTTTTTCATGATGAATATCTGTTCCTATAAAATCATATAGTCCCGATTTTATCAATGTCAGCGCAGTGGTTTTTACATTACTGCCATAATATCTGGACACTGAAAGCAGATTCAGCTGAAGAGCACACCCTGCATCTTTGATTTGTTTAAAGATCTTAAAGTTCTGATGATAATAGTTATATCTCTCCGGATGAGCTAATATTGGTTTGTAACCCATAGCTTGTATATCCATGATCGTCCTAAATAAAGACTTTGATTCTGCTAAATAGGACATCTCTATAAGTACATAATCATTCGGCATTACGCACAATTTGTTATCCGCTATGATGACATCCAACCCCTGATCAATCATATGTTCCGCTGCAAAATTAAGCTCTACTTTTGATTCTCTGGATACAAGAGTAGATTTAAGTTTTTGATATGCAGCATCAATAGTGTCTTTGGTGTTGGCATACACACCATCCATGATATGAGGGGTGCATATAAACTTGTTTAGTCCTAATTCCTGTAATCCTTCAATTAGTTTTACAGATTGGTCTACTGACTTACTTCCGTCATCAATACCTGGTAATAGATGATTGTGCATATCAACCTCCATAAATGCCAGAGCATTATGATGAAGTGTATTTTCTTTCTTACGGAATAACTTTGATAGAAGGCTCATGTTCTTGTTTATACTGTACGATTATTAATCATAACGTTGTATTGATCCGAATTGCTACAACACAATTAAATATTTATGAATAACAAAGATAAGTTATTTAATTTGAAAATGTAGCAAAGTATCTACTTTTATTTTCTTTAAATGTATTTAAAATTAACGGAATGTTGATTTTGTCTTTGTTTTTCATATTTTTGAATATATGTTAATCAATATACTTGCGTAAAGCAATAATAAATATTACTTATAAATCCATTCCGTTTTTATAAACTTTAACGCTTTAACGGTAGTATATATCTGCTGAGTTATGTTATAGCAAAAAGTTGTCCAAATTTAGTTATTATCAGAATTGATACGAATGTGGAATAATACTTGCATATTTGTAGTCACGGTAAATGTGATATGTGGAACCTTACAGACCTAAAGCGAAGATTAAGAAAGGATAATCCCAGATGGGTTATTTTATTAATTGATATCTCAATTGTATTTTTCTGTTATTTATTCTCCAACTTTATTATTAATAGTTTTAAGGGCAGCTTTGAACTGGACTTAATGTTGAAAAAAGGTGTCCTGATTATTCTGGTCTATCTTTTCTTTTTTATTGGCTATGGTACATACAGAGGAATTGTCAGACAGACGGGTATCCGGGATGCGATAAGCGTATTCAAAGTCATATGGGTGGCGATGCTGACATTAATGGCTGCAAATTTTGTTTTCCGCTTTTTTATTCCGGAAAACTCGATTTTGGACGATTACCTGCGCATGTCATACGCTGTACTCTTTATGCATGCATTTCTGAGTATGGTCGTGCTGGTCGCTGCACGTATCTTCTACAGAACTATTTATGAGGCCTTTTTTCTCCGAAAAAGAAAACAAGTAAATGTCTTGATTTTCGGCGCTTCGAGACCTGGGTTAATGGCTTTGTCATTATTGAGAGATGACGTCAGGGTCAAATATTCAGTCTTTGCATTTGTAGAAGACAAGCCTTCAAGAGTAGGTAAACGCCTCGCTGGGTTCAAAATTCTGGACTTGGATCGTCTGGACAAGCAATTGATCCATGAGTGTAATATCGAGCAGATTATTATTGCTGTGGAGAATAATGATCCGGAGAGACTGGAGCGTATTACTGAAAAAGCACAGGATCTGGAACTGGAGATACGAATAATGCCTCCGTCTAATACCATGCTGAATGCCGGAAATCAACGGCAGATACGTGCATTGAAAATTGAGGATCTTTTAGGCAGAAAGGTTATTAAATTGGATAATCCCGCTATACAGCATGAGATGTATGGAAAAGTGATATTGGTGACAGGTGCTGCAGGTTCTATCGGTTCCGAACTGGCCAGGCAGATTTCGGTACAAAATTATGATCAGTTAATTTTGATTGATCAGGCAGAATCGGCCATATATGATGTACAGCAAACGCTATTTGCGACTCATCCGGAACGGGTGCATTATATTGTTGGCAATGTGAGAGACCGCCTTTTTATGGAGGAGATATTTACACAATTTCGTCCTGACCTCGTGTTTCATGCAGCGGCTTATAAGCATGTTCCGTTAATGGAACAAAATCCGTATGAAGCTATCTTAACAAATGTTATCGGCACCCGGAATGTGGCGGATATGGCTATTAAGTACAACGCTAAAAAATTTGTCATGGTTTCTACGGATAAAGCGATTAATCCGACAAATGTGATGGGTGCGACAAAAAGAGCTGCGGAAATTTACGTAAATAGCTGTCAGCAACAATTAAAGACTGCCTTTATTGTTACCCGTTTTGGTAATGTATTGGGTTCAAACGGATCTGTTATTCCTTTGTTTGAAAGACAAATGGAAGCCGGCGGACCTTTGACATTAACGCATCCGGATATTACACGCTATTTTATGACTATTCCTGAGGCTTGCCAACTCGTTCAGGAAGCAGGAGTAATGGGTAAAGGTGGAGAA
Source organism: Sphingobacterium sp. UBA5789 (assembly GCF_002418355.1). Taxonomy (NCBI): domain Bacteria; kingdom Pseudomonadati; phylum Bacteroidota; class Sphingobacteriia; order Sphingobacteriales; family Sphingobacteriaceae; genus Sphingobacterium; species Sphingobacterium sp. UBA5789. The sequence goes on from NZ_DIDX01000001.1 coordinate 387,129, forward strand.
ATATTTGTCTTTGATATGGGCAAGTCTGTAAAGATCATAGAACTTGCTAAACGTATGATCCGGCTCAAAGGCTACCGCTACCCCGAAGATATTGATATCAGGATAACGGGATTACGCCCTGGAGAAAAGATATATGAAGAACTGCTGGCAAATAATGAAAATACAATCAGGACACATCACGAAAAAATAATGATTGCCAAAATCAACAGTGAAGATCTGAATGAGAAAAAGGTTCTGCTGGATAAGCTTTGTGAGCAAATACTGGATAGCCATTCAGGAACTATAAAACCAATAGAATTAGTCAGAATTCTAAAAAATATTGTCCCCGAATTTGTCTCTCAGAACTCGATATACGAACAGTTGGACATTCAACCGAGCATAGAAATAAACAGAGGATAAAAGGTCCGCGTTCCCTTCTTTAAGAAGAGCAATTGAAGGATTTATCTGGAGGAGATAAGTTGTGTAATAAAATTAAATTGGACTCTTTGCTATATAATTACCAAATTTGCGAATACCCAATCGCTGATTTATGTACCTGAATACCGAAAGAATTTATAAACTTATCGCTATTGCCAGTTTTATTGTTTTGATGATTCTGCAATATCAATTGATATCCGGTACCTATAAAATCAAAAGCAATGACCTTTTCAAAAAGGAGAAAAGTAAGCTTAAGGTAGCCTATGAAAGAGCCATTATCAATGATAAGCTGTTTCCGGGAGGACAAGCTATAATTGATTCCGTATTGCTGCCAAAAATGTCAACACTGGATAGTTTATATCAAAAAAATCCTGAATTATTCAAAAAAAGCGGTACTGAAATTTATGATGAGATCGTCCGGAAACTTCGGGACGGCTCTACAATGGATAGCCTGTTTGGAGAGTTATTGAAAAAAGAGAATCTTGATCCTAATTTTAAGTATACACTGGTTCTGGGAGGTATTTCTGTTACTTTTGACGGGCATAATTTCATTGATTTATTAGACTCGGGACCATTATTATCTCAGGATACCATGACTATTATTCAAGGGGATCCAAAATTGATCCAGCACCATCAGATGGTTTCCAGTTTATTTATTTCTTCTCATCTGAAATATAGCAACCGGGTAGAATTTTCACTGTATGCAGATAAAGACGGTAAAACTTTAGCGGTTCTCAAAAATATTCTTCCTTTACTTCTGTTATCGGGCTGTTGCTTACTGGCTGTTGTCGGAATTTATTTTCTAACCTTCAATAATTGGGTTAGACAAAAGAAAATGAATGAAATGACAACCGATTTTCTGAACAATATTACCCATGAATTTAATACTCCGCTGGCAACTATACAGGTGGCGAGCAAAAACGTGAGAAGAGACATTCCTGCAGATGGCACAGCTATGACTACTATCAATCTGGATATCATTGATAGACAAACCGGTCGTCTGGACAAACTTATCAATCAGGCTATCAATGTGAGTAAGTTCAGCCCCCATCATGTAGAAAAAGATATCTATAATCTTCATGAGCTGCTGGATGAAAGTGTGACAGACCTGCGTATTAATTATGGGAAAGAGGTTGAAATTGATTATTCTCCAAAAGATGAAGAAAAGCAATTTCATATTCTCACAAACAGATTTATGTTTACGACATTGCTCAATAATCTGGTGGAAAACGGGGTTAAGTACAACAATCAAAAAGATAAACATGTATACATATGGGTGACTGCGAAGGAACAATTAATTGAACTTCATGTAAAGGATAACGGAAACGGGATAGATAAAGAAACGTTGACGCATATGTTTAAAAAATTTTTCAGAGGTAAGCAAGAGTTTGCTAAAAACGGGGTAGGACTGGGATTGTATTATGTGCAACAGACCGTAGCACAGCATGACTGGGATATTAAAGTGGATACGGTCGTCGGAGAGGGATCCGAATTTATCTTGCTTATTCCTATGGTTGAAGTTAGTTAATACGTTAATTATGAAGGGAAAGATTCTGATTATTGAGGATGATATTGATCTGGGTTTGGTTACCCAACAGTATCTGCAAACTTCCGGATTTGAAACATTACTGGCGACAACAAGCCGTGAAGCAGAAGAGCTGTGTCAGAAACAACTTTTTGATTTACTAATTGTGGATGTCCAGTTGCCTGATGATACAGGATTTGATCTGGTTCATCAGCTGCTGGAAACGCAACCTGAGCAACGTTTTATTTTTCTGACTGCCCGAAACACAAAAGAAAGCAAGATCTATGGGTTAAAACTTGGGGGTGATGACTATATCACGAAACCGTTTGATATAGAGGAACTTTCCTGGCGTATTCACAATATTATTAATCGTCAGCAGGTCAGACGATCTGCAGATCTGGCTATCGGAGATATGCGCATTATTCAGGATCAGATGATGCTGATTTTTGAGAATAATTATGAGGTAAAACTAACCGAACGCGAATTTGCAGTCTGGAAGTATTTTGCACTGAACCCTAACCGTGTCCTCAAACGTGAAGATATCCTGCTAGCCGTATGGGGAGAAAACGATTACTTTCTCGGCCGAAGTCTGGATGTATTTGTGTCCCGTATCAGAAAACTGTTGTCGCATTCTGCTTATGTTCAATTAGAAACCGTCTATAAGGTGGGCTTTATTTTTCGTATACCTCAGTCCTGATTTTTTGTCATTAACAACCGGTTAACAACTTTATTAATTAAGGCTTTGTAATTTCGATATGCTAATCCGTTTTAGTGTAACAATTACCTTAATTTTATGAAAAAGCTAACCAAATTTCAACAAGCATTTGTCCTTTGCGGACTGTTTGCCTGTCTGACGGGCTGCGACAAAACCGAAGTCAGGCAATATGACCTATTGGAATCCGAAAAGGAACCTGAGATGGACATCACTGCCTATGGTAACCTTTCGGTTAACCGTGAAAACTCTGGCGGGAAAACTGCAAATGAGGGATCTCTGAAAGTAGTCGACCAGGACTACAACACCAAGTTTCTGATCAATCCATACTATGATGATCTTTACATGCAACTTTCTTTTCCGGGAGGTATTTCTGTAGGTGCATACATTCTGGCGTCGGCTAATGATGCCCAGGATCGTGATCCTAAAGACTGGGAACTGATGGGATCTAATGACGGATCTACATGGGTATCAGTAGACAGTAAACAGGGCTATCTGTTTGCTTCCCGCAATCAAAAAGTACGTTTTGATATCAGTAATAAAGAGAAATACCGCTATTACCGTATGAATGTGAAAGCTATCCGGGGTGGTACAGGACTGTTTCAGCTTGCGGAATGGAGAGTTATCAACGTGCCTGAATAGGCCAATCCTATTTAATCAATTTTTAAACTAAACCAAATATGAAAAGAAAGTTACTCATCAGCCTTTGGCTGCTGATCGGTACAGTCTGTATGTCTGCTGCATTTGCCCAGACAAAGTCAGAACTGGATATTACCGGTACAGTAAAAGACGAACTGAATAATCCGCTTGATGGTGTTACTATCGTCAATACGGCTTCTAAAAAGACTGTTGCTACTGATCCGTCAGGGCAATTTAATATTCTTGCAGCAAGAGGGGACACCATAGTGGTTCGTTATATCGGTTATGAAGATTACCGAACCGTTATCAATACAACTATCAACCTTAATGTTATCCTGAAAGCGATTAATAACAGTATCAATGAAGTCGTTGTGGTCGGATATGGACAGCAAAAGAAAATCAGTCTGGTCGGTGCTCAGTCTACCGTGAAAGTTGAAGATCTTAAAGTACCTATAGCTAATCTGAGTGCAGCATTAGCAGGACGGATTTCCGGACTGATCGGTGTACAGCGGACAGGTCTTCCAGGATCTGACGGAGCTGATCTTTGGATCAGAGGTATCTCGACCTTTAATCAGTCCGGAAATAATGCTTCCCCTTTAGTGGTGGTAGATGGTATTCAGGGACGGGATATCAATAGCTTCGATCCGGAGGATATTTCATCCTTTACCATATTAAAAGATGCTTCAGCTACCGCTGTATATGGTGTTGCGGGAGCAAACGGAGTAATTCTCATCACGACCAAAAGAGGAGTGAGCGGGAAACCTGTCCTCATGTTCAACTACAATCAGGGACTGACTTCCTTTACTAAAAGACCTGAATTAACAGATGGAGTGACGTATATGAAACTTAGGAATGAGGCCCGGATAGCGACAGGATTGGAGAAAGAATATTCAAATAACTATATAAACAATACCATTCTGGGTACAGATCCTTATTTATACCCTAATGTAAACTGGATGGATGAATTATTCAGAAGTGTATCGACTAATCGCAGAGCCAATTTCAGTGCAAGAGGTGGGTCTGAATTTGCTAACTATTATGTTTCAGGTGCCTATTATGATGAAGAAAGTTTGCTGCGTACAGATGCATTACAGAGTTATGATGCCACGACAAGATTTAAACGGTACAATTTCACCTCCAATGTATCAATGAACTGGACTTCTACCACCAAATTTGAATTGGGAATGCAGGGATATGTTGCAAATATCAACTATCCGGGTGTAAATCCGCAGGATGCCTTTTCCAATGTTATGCAGACCAATCCGGTTCTATATCCGGTGATGTACCCGGGTAATCTGGTACCGGGAGTCAGCAGTGCCGGAGCACAGCCCAACCCTTATGCGCTTGTCACACAGACAGGTTTTCAGAATATCTTCTCTAATCAGATTATGACGAATGCAAGATTGACTCAGGATCTGAAATTTTGGGTTCCGGGATTGACATTTTCTGCTTTATATTCCTTCGATATCTGGAATTCGCATACTATTAATCGGGTCCGTAACAGAAGTACCTATCTGATCAACAGATTGTTTCCATATGATGAAAATGGAAACCCAATATTGAATATCATATCACAGGGAACAGATGATCTGGCATTCTCAAAAAGTAATGATGCAAACAGACAGTTCTATACAGAAGCATCTTTAAACTATAATACCACTATTGCAGAGGATCATACCATCAGTGCTATGCTTTTGTTCAATCAGAGAGAGAAAACATTTGCATTTGCCAATAGCGTAACTTCTTCATTGCCTTTCAGAAGTCAGGGATTAGCGGGAAGACTAACTTATTCCTTCGCCGATAAATATTTTGTGGAGGGAAATTTCGGATATAACGGTTCTGAAAACTTTGCTCCGGATATGAAATTCGGATTTTTCCCTTCTTTCGGAGTCGGGTGGGTTGTTTCTAATGAAAAATTCTATGAACCTGTAAAAGATGTTTTTGATTTCTTAAAACTACGCTATTCCAATGGTATAGTCGGAGATGGCGGAGCATTGGATATTAACAGTGGTGTACGACGTTTTGGCTATCTGACTTTAGTCAATACTGATGCCGGAGGTTATACTTTCGGTAATGGATCTAATAATGTGGGATATGGCGGAACGGCTATTACAGATTACGGAACAAATGTACAATGGGCTGAATCTCATAAACAGAACCTTGGGGTAGAGATCAAAACCTTAAAATCTAAATTATCACTGACGGTAGACTTCTTTAAAGAAAGACGCTCAGGCGTTTTCCTGCAGCGGGGTGCGCTTCCGGGTTATGTAGGACTGAACAGTTCTCCCTGGGGTAATTTGGGAATTCTTGATAATAAAGGTATAGATGCAACTCTGGAACTGGCTCCTGTTGCTATAGGTAAGGCTTATCTGGATATGCGGGCAACCTTCACCCACAATAGAGATAAGGTTATAGAAAATGATCAACCAAAACAGCCATTCGACTATATGGAAAGACGGGGAGTAAATTATCTGTCTCGCTTTGGTTATGTGGCAGATGGCTTATTCCAGTCTCAGAAAGAGATTGCAGAACATGCGGACCAGAGTGCTTTGGGGGCACAACGTGTAGGTGATATCCGGTACAAGGATCTGAATGGAGATGGTGTTATCAATGCAAACGATGTAACACGCATTGGTAACGGAGATGTGCCGAATACGATTTACGGTTTCGGATTCAATGTCACGTATAAGCAGTTTTATGTAGGAGCATTTTTTCAGGGAATTTCAGGTGCTGACAGACAGATTTCGGGAGATGGTATCATTCCATTTAATAACAGTACCGGAGCGGAGAGAAGTAACTTATTTGCTGTTGCAGAAGATCGCTGGACAGAAGAAAACCCTAATCCCAATGCTTTCTATCCCCGGTTGGCTTATGGAAATGCCGCAAATAAAAATAATGCTGTCAGTTCTACATGGTGGGTCAAAGACATTGATTTCCTGAGGTTAAAAACCATCGATCTGGGGTATAATTTTAAAAAGGGAACTTTTCAAAGTATTGGGATGAAAAATGCCCGGATATATATTCAGGGAGTCAATCTGCTGTACTGGAGTAAATTTAAGTTATGGGATCCTGAACTCAATACCAGTAACGGTACCCGATATCCGAATGTCCGTACAGTAACATTAGGTGTTCAGGCCAGTTTTTAACTCATCTATTAAATCAAAGATCATGAAAAAATCAATATATATCTTATTTGCACTGTTGACCATGTCGTGCTTTAGTGGCTGTAATAAGTATCTGGATCAGGTGCCGGATGATGTCATTACCGTAGAAGATATTTTTAAGTCCAAGGCTAATACCGATAAGTTTTTGGCCAATATTTATTCCGTTATTCCAAATGAAATGGTTCAGCGGTTTGTGGCTACTCAGAATTCTGGTCCGTGGACGGCATCTTCGGATGAAGCCAAATATACCTGGGATTTTAATTACAGTAACAATATGATCAGATCGGTATGGAGTAATACCGATGGGACGATAGAAAGTTTCTGGAACAATTACTACCGGGGTATCCGGAATGCGTCTTACTTTATTCAAAATATAGACGGAGCGAATCCTGTAGAAGTAAACGATCTGATGAAGACGACTTACAAGGCAGAAGCAAGAGCATTGCGCGCCTTGTATTATTACTATCTGGTAAGAGCTTATGGGCCTGTGCCGATCCTGGGAGAGGAGATATTGGATATCAACAAGCCTATTTCCGATCTGAAGCTCGCTCGTACGCCATTTGATGATTGTATAGCTTATATCGTTTCAGAGCTTGATAAAGCGTATACAGATTTGCCCTACGAACCCAGTAACAATGAATATGGGCGTATTACAAAAGGTGTGGTAAAGGCCTATAAAGTAGAAGCTTTATTGTTGAATGCCAGTCCTTTGTTTAATGGTAATGCCGCTTTTTCCGGAGTAAAAAATACAGACGGTACTCCGCTGTTCAGTGCAGCTGCAAATCCGGAAAAGTGGAGAGATGCAGCAGCAGCAGCTAAAGCTTTTATTGACGAATTTGTACCTAATTACTATCAGCTTTATAAGGTGAGTAATGCAGATCCTTTTGTTGCTGCATATCTGTCCTGTCGCAATGTAATGACAACAGACTGGAATCAGGAATGGATTTTTGCCCGGTCCAACAGCAGTAATAATGCACAGTATGACCGTACGCCCAAGCATGTCGGATTTCCTTCCGGTGCACAGGGAGGAGGAGCTTTGGGAGCAACTCAAACAATTGTAGATGCTTATTTTATGAATAACGGAAAATCTATAACGGATGAAACTTCCGGCTATACAAAAGATGGATTTGTCAGTTTTAAAGCCCCTTATGATGTGGCTTCCCGAACTACATTCGGAGCCTATGTAAACAGAGAGCCGCGGTTTTATGTTGGTATTACCTACAATGGAAGTTACTGGCTAAATCAGGCAAATAGTAGCACGGCAGTACTTTCTCAATTCAATTATAGCGGTAATTCGGGAAGGTCGCAAAGTACTTCAGATGTAACACCAACAGGATATACCGTTCGGAAGAATGTGTCTGCAAATGGAAACAGCCGCGGAGCCCTTCTGATCCGATTGGCTAATATTTACCTGGATTATGCAGAGGCACTAAATGAATCTGAGCCGGCAAATGCGGATATTCTCAAATATCTTAATCTGATCAGGGAGCGTGCCGGAGTACCTGTCTATGGTTCTGCTAATATTCCTGTTCCGGTCTCTCAGGGAGCTATGCGGGAAGCAATACGTCGGGAAAGACAGGTCGAACTGGCGTTTGAGAATGTGAGATTTTTCGATACGAGAAGATGGAAAATTGCTGAAGACACAGATGGAGGTGCTGTATACGGATTAAATCTGAATGCAGACGGAGATGCTTTCTATACAAAAACTCTCATTGAAACAAGAGTATTTAAAAAGGAAAGAGATTACCTTTTTCCGATACCTAATATAGAAATCTTAAAGAATGAAAAAATGGTGCAAAACACCGGCTGGTAACAGGTATTAAACCTGAACAGCAGAAAGCTAGACGCATAATTTACGAATGGAGATCTTGTATAAACCGATATAGCACAAGATCTCCTTACAGAGCCGGAATACTGCTCTGATATATTGATGACGAGACTAATATATACCGATGAAAATAAAGAATAAACTTTCAGGTTTAAGCATAGGCATATTTCTGACAATTGGATGCCTAAATCCGATTCCTGCAGTAGCACAGAAGATCCATGGACGTTCAATAGAGCCCGTAGATCTGGTAAACCCTTTGATGGGTACGGATTCGAAACCATCACTTTCCAATGGAAATACTTATCCGGCTATAGGATTGCCCTGGGGTATGAATATGTGGACTCCGCAGACGGGTAAAAATGGCGATGGATGGCAGTATGTATATGCTGCGGATAAAATAAGAGGGCTTAAGCAGACACACCAGCCTTCTCCGTGGATGAATGATTACGGCCAATTTTCCCTTATGCCTGTAACCGGAAAGGGCGTTTTTGATCAGGAAGGAAGAGCAAGCTGGTTTTCTCATAAGTCGGAGTCAGCCAAACCGTATCATTATTCCGTATATCTCGCTGATCATAATGTCAAAGCAGAAATAACACCTACTGAGCGGGCAGCTATGTTTAGATTTACTTTCCAGCCTACGGATAGTGCATTTGTCGTGTTGGATGCCTTTGACAGAGGGTCTGAAGTACAAATTATTCCGGAAAAGAATATGATTATCGGATATTCATCAAGATATTCAAGAGGGAAACTCCCAAATTTTAAAAACTATTTTGTCTTGGTGTTTGATCAGCCTTTTGATAATTTTTCGACCTGGGAAGACAAATCAAGATTCAATGGAAAAACAAAATCAACAGCAAACCAGACAGGCGCTATTGTTGGATTTAAAATTAAGGATCATTCCAAAACTGTTCATGTCAAAGTCGCATCGTCCTTTATCAGCGCAGAGCAGGCCCTGGTTAATCTGGAAGAATTGGGCAACAGGTCATTTGATCAGCTGGTATCTGACGGACGAAATATATGGAATGCGAAACTTGGCCGTATTGCAGTAGAAGGAGAGAATATGGATCAGATGCGAACCTTTTATTCGACCTTATACCGTACTTTATTTTTTCCGAATAAGCTCTATGAAATATCCCGGGAGGGGGAAGTTATACATTACAGCCCTTATAACGGAAAAGTTTTGCCGGGTTATCTCTATGGCGGAACAGGATTTTGGGATACATTCCGGGCATTGTATCCGTTCCTTAATCTTATGTACCCTTCTATAAATATTGAAATGCAGGAAGGATTGAAAAATGCTTATCTGGAGGGCGGTTTTCTGCCGGAATGGAGTAGTCCCGGATATGCAGACATTATGATTGGAAACAACTCGGCTTCTGTCGTTTCTGATGCCTATATGAAAGGATTGAGGGGATATGATATAAATACGCTTTATGAAGCGCTTTTGCATGGAGCAAACAATGAAGGTCCGGTGACAGCAGTCGGCCGTAAGGGAGTGGGCTATTATAATGAGCTGGGCTATGTTCCGTATGATGTGGGAATCAATGAAAATGCAGCACGGACTCTGGAATATGCTTACGATGACTTTGCTATTTATCAACTCGCAAAAGCATTAAAACGGCCACAGAAAGAAATAGATCTGTACGCAAATCGTGCACAGAATTATCGTAATCTGTTTGATCCATCCACCAATCTGATGCGTGGAAAAAATAAGGACGGGAAATTTCAATCCCCTTTTAACCCGTTGAAATGGGGAGATGCCTTTACCGAAGGAAATAGCTGGCATTACTCCTGGAGTGTATTTCATGATGTCAAAGGCCTCATCGATCTGATGGGGGGGAAGGCAACTTTTATACAGATGCTGGATAGTGTGTTCACACAGCCACCTGTATTTGATGACAGCTATTACGGAGGGACAATTCATGAAATCCGGGAAATGCAGATTGCCGATATGGGACAGTATGCGCATGGCAATCAGCCCATTCAGCATATGATCTATCTGTATAATTATGCCGGGCAACCCTGGAAAGCACAATATTGGGTCAGGCAGGTTCTTGATCGGATGTACAGGGCTACTCCAGACGGATACTGCGGTGATGAGGATAACGGCCAGACCTCAGCCTGGTATGTCTTTTCAGCATTAGGATTCTACCCGGTGTGTCCGGCCACTGATCAATATGTAATAGGTGCCCCTTTGTTCCCAAAGGCTGTGCTTCATTTTGAAAATGGGCATAAAGTAGAGATTGTTGCGAAGAATGCGTCTGATCAGCATATTTATATTAATAATCTGGAGTTGAACGGACAATCCTATAATAAAAACTGGCTGAGTCATCAAGGTTTAATACAGGGCGGAGTATTGAATTTTGATATGAGTACTACACCTAATCTGTCGAGAGGAACAGATGCATCTGCCGCTCCGTATTCAATGAGTGAGGAATGGAAAACAATAACAAAGAAATCAACCAAAAATAAAAAATGAAAAAAATGAAACGAATCTGGTGTTGCCTGCTATTAATGATGGGAACGGGAAATGTTACGGTATTTGCACAGAACAACTGGCAGCACACAGATGATGACCGGAAAGAGGCTTTTGAAGTAGATACACTCAGTAAAGGGAAATTTTCTTTGATATGGATCAACAAGCAGGCAGATTTTGATCCGGCCTTAAAACAAAAACTTATTGATACTTATTTTGTTAATTATCCGAAATTAGCAAAGAAATATAATAAGCATACACGGAAGCAGGTTTCTTTTGTGATCGATCCGGGTTACAATGGGGTAGCAGCTACTGCCGGAGGCATTGTTCGCTATAGTCCGGGATGGTTTAAGAAAAATCCCAATGATATTGACGTCGTGACACATGAAGTGATGCATATTGTACAGGGGTATCCAAATGGTGCCGGCCCGTGGTGGATCACGGAAGGCATTGCAGACTATGTGAGATTTACAGAAGGAATTGATAATGCTTCTGCAAACTGGAAGCTGCCTGACTTTAATGAAAAACAGAAATATACAGACTCTTATCGTATTACAGCCCGTTTCTTTTACTGGCTGGACAGAAGAGTAAAGAAGAATATTATTAAAACACTGGATCAGAAAATGCGAACAAAGAAATATAACGACAGCTTCTGGAAGCAACAGACTGGTCAGGATCTGGATCAGCTCTGGGACCGCTATGCTGCTGATCCCTCATTAAACTAATCACTATGAATGTAAAGTTAACAGTCTCTTTTTTATCTCTTGTTCTTTTGGCGCATATTCCATTCGTTAGTCAGGCACAACAGCAAAACCTTATCCAATATGTCAATCCATTGATTGGAACGGCCAAAATGGGACATACTTTTCCGGGAGCAACCGTGCCCTTCGGAGCTGTACAGCTCAGCCCGGATACAGATACAATTCCTTATGCAGTAAACGGGAAATACAATGGGGATGTGTATAAGTATTGTGCCGGCTATCAATATGACGATCCGACAATTGTCGGTTTTAGTCATACACATTTTAGTGGGACCGGGCATTCTGATCTGGGGGATGTATTAGTCATGCCAACACAAGGTAAATTACAGCTCAATCCCGGGACTGCACAACGGCCTCAGGACGGATACCGCTCGCCTTACAGTCATCAGAATGAAATTGCTCAACCAAATTATTACAGTGTACTACTGGATAAACATGGCATCCGCGCTGAGATGACCACTACTGCGCGTGTAGGTGTACATCGCTATACTTTTCCTAAATCGGAAGCATCACATCTAATCCTTGATCTGACAGCAGGTATTTATAATTATGAAGGCAAGAATGTATGGACAGTAGTTAAAGTACATAATGATTCCCTCATTACAGGATATCGGCAAACTAACGGATGGGCACGTACACGAACGGTTTACTTTGCTATAAAAACATCTAAACCATTCAAAAACTATGGCGCACGTTATCTGGACGGGAAGCCGGTCTATAACGGATTCTGGAGAAAATTCAATCAACAGGATAATTTCCCGGATCTGGCAGCACATAATATCCGTATGCATCTGGATTTTGATACAGATAATAGTGAACAGATCACAATGAAAGTCGCTTTAAGCCCGGTAAGTATGAAGAATGCTTTAGCGAATATGGACGAAGAAACTCCGGACTGGGATTTTGAACAACTTGTTCAGAAAGGACAACAGCAGTGGGAAAAGGAACTCGCAAAAATCGAGGTCGATATGCTCAATAAGGAAGATCTTGTTAATTTCTATACAGCGATGTACCATGCCAGCCTGATGCCGACTGTCTATATGGATAACAACGGTGAATATAAAGGTCTTGATCAGGAAATACATAAAGCCGAAGGCTTCACTAATTATACTTCATTCTCTTTATGGGATACATTCAGGGCATTTCATCCTTTAATGAATCTGATCAATCCTTCCCGCAATTCGGATATGGTAGCCTCTATGATGGCACACTATGATCAAAGTGTATTAAAGATGTTGCCCATATGGTCGCATTATGCCAATGATAATTGGTGCATGAGCGGATATCATTCCGTATCGGTGATCGTAGATGCAATAATGAAAGGTGTGTACAAAGGTGATGCTCAGGCAGCTTTAGCAGCCTGTGTACAGACGGCTAATACCAGAAGATATGAAGGAATCGGAGCTTATATTGACCTCGGGTATGTACCGGATGATGTCTCAGGAACTTCCGTATCCAATACATTGGAATATGCTTATGATGACTGGTGTATAGCTCAATTGGCTAATAAACTGGGTAATAAGGAGGTTTATGAAACGTTTATGAAACGTGCCGGATCCTGGCGGAACCTGTACGATAAGTCAATAGGCTTTATGCGTCCTAAAGATTCCAAAGGAAACTTCAGAAGCAAATTTGATGTTCTGGATACGCATGGGCAGGGTTTTATTGAAGGTAATTCATGGAACTACAGTCTGTATGTACCACATCAGCCAAAGGAAATGATAACTGTAATGGGCGGAACTCAAAAGATAGAAACGTATCTGGATTCCCTGTTTACCATGCATCTTCCTGATCACTATTTTGCACAGACAGAAGATATTACACGAGAGGGTATCATCGGAAATTATGTACATGGTAATGAACCTTCTCATCATGTTGCCTACCTCTACAATCTTACAAAAAGTCCCTGGAAAACACAGAAACGCGTACGGGAGATTATCCGTCATCAATATCAAAACGGAGAGGCAGGATTAGGTGGTAATGACGATTGCGGTCAGATGAGTGCCTGGTATATTTTCAGTTCATTGGGCTTCTATCCGGTATCACCCGGTGATAATAATTACTGGATTGGCAGTCCTCTTGTCAAATCCGCTAAGTTAAATCTGGAAAATGGGAAAACATTAGTTGTTAATACACAAAACCAATCGGATAACAATGTATATGTCAAAAAGGTATCTTTTAATGGTGTTGTGATTAAAGATTTTGTACTATCCTATGAAAGCATAAAAAATGGGGGTGAACTTCTTTTCGAAATGAGTAACAAACCGGTTAAACGGTAGATCTTGTAATGAAAGGAGGAACACAGGCAGCTATTTGGTTCTGTAGCTGAAAAATAATCAATTGGTGATTGATAAGGTGATCCTGGATTTATGAATCTAATTCATTTAGTAGATCCCGGAATAGAGCGCAGGCAACTGCGCTTTATTTTTAAAATCGCTTTATCTGTATATTTTTTGCTTTGATCTGTAAGTTAAATGCAGGAGCTGTTGTTTTCTGTCCTATTGTCACCTTCATCGTATAGGAGTTCTGATCCAGATAGATGTTTTCAGGAAAAGTGGCCTCATCCATAAAGAAGATATATTCCCCTTCAGGCAATAAAAGCGAGTAAGATCCTTTGGTGTCGGTTTGTGACTCAAATACGTGGCCATAGTTATCTTTTGCATAAACTTTATAGCCCAACAGGTCGGTATCAACAGCGATACTGCGTACCGGATCATAAGCAAGCTGAATAGTACCTTCGATTTGTACACTTTGCTGAAGTGGTACCGATAGCTTTGTTTTGCTCCTGTTGATCAGAATTTTTTGATTATTTGCCTGAAAACCTTCTTTCGGAGGGAATACAACAGCTAATTCTCCATATGGGATATTTTTGAAGGCGACCTGTCCTTGCCTGTCAGTAGTGAGCATCAGATCATTAATCAATAAAGTATAGTTAACAGCTTTGCTGTCTCCTGTATCGAAAATGCCATTATTATTATTGTCATAAAAACAGAAGACTTCAAGATCCCCATTTTTAGTTTGCAGAGTGGAGGACACACCTGACGGAAGGTTCTGTCGCACACCAACCTGGATATTGCCGTATCCATTTGTAAAATTGCTCTTGCTGTTGAGATAATAGTAGTAATATGAACTGCTTAAAATGGTGTTCTTCAACACCCGATATTGCAGAGAGGCATTGCCTATATAATTCTCTCCGGAATAACTGCTGATATTTAGTATTGCTCCTACTGTAGCAGACATTTTTTTATTCCAAAACTGTTTTTGATAAGAAGGGCTTATCGATACTCTGTAGTTTTGGTCATCAACACCGGATAAATTAGGAAGAGCATCGTAAATATGGAAATTACCTTTTTGAAAATTTCCGTACAGATTGAACGCATCATAGTTGTATGAAAAATTTCCCCTGTAAATCCATGCATTATTTTCTATATTTTTTAACCGGCTCACACCCGTTTCGAACGATATATAAAAAGTATGTTTATAATTTCTGGAACGTACATAGAAAATATTATTTAATGTCCAGCTTTTAATACTTAATGTAGGGTAGCTGTTGTTAATAAAGCTATTCCCGCTTTCAGTTGTATAATTCGGTTGGACAGAGTAAGTGAGCAGGTCATTGACTGCCATAGTAAAGTCTATATTCGCACGCGAATTTATTGCCTCCATATCGAACAACAAGTTCCTGTTTAGATATTTAGGATTGTATTTATTAAAAAGGTATCCTGCGGTAATACTTACATTCCCCAGTTTCCGATTAATATACTGATTGAGTTGAATGCTTCCTCTTCTGTTTCCGGGATAATAGGCTGTACTGATATAATTGTCACTGGAATAGGTGAATCCTTTTTGTCTTGTGAAGAGGCGTAGTCCCAGAGCTGCAGAAGGTCTGGAATCATCTGACATTCCCGATAACGGATGCAGCCGGTTGGTTAACCCGACGCCAATATCAGCATCAAGTCGTATTTTGTCCCTTTGTGCCTGTTTGAAGAAACCAAAAGTATTACTGAACAGAAAACTTTCCGTACTGTCATAAGGCGAATGATCGTAGAATAAAGTTCCCGAATAGTATTTTTTATCAGGAAGCTGATCGCCTAATACAGTTCGGACATAGGCCGAATAACCCTGATCCGTGGTGTTATTGGCCAACAGATCAAATGATTTCTCTGCTACAGCAGCTTCGAAAGAATTGTTTTTAGCAGAATCTGCAGTATAAAATTTAACGCCACGACCATAAAAAAACATATCATAGCTTTCCTGTAGATTGCCGACGACAATACCTTTATTATCTTTTTCTAAGTTGATCCAGGTATTTGTAATCTGCGGTCTTTCGGTTATTTTTCCATATGTTGTAGCGTACAGGTTATATCGGAGATACTTCGCTTTTGAAAGTTCATATTCACCCACAGAACGGAGATAATACATGCTGTTAAGCTCACCTATATTGTTGGCTATCCATTCTATATTATTCCGTGAGTAGGTATTTATATCCGGATCCTGACGAAACATTTTGTCATAATTTCGCACAGAAGATACATTGTTAAATACAAGGGAAAGGTTACCAAAGATATCATTGGAAGGATATAGCCCGTTAATATTGAGATTGTACCGTGGTAATTGCATCATGTACTTTTCAACGGTAAAGCTGTACGTAATCAATGTATCTTTCCCTGAAGGCAAATCCATGGAAATGGTTTGAAATGAACGGCTGCCTACTCTGTCCGGAGATGAAAATACTAAGTTGATCTTTTCGTCTGATGTTCCTTCATTCCGTAGGAGTGCTTTGACGTAAATAAGATCTCCCACACGTTGTAACAACTGGACATCAGTCATATTGTGCAGCGTGACAGCACGTTTTTCTGCAACATCTAATTTTATTCGAACCGGATCCGAAACTATATTTCCCTGTTGATACGCCGTTATCTGTATTGCTTTGCCCTTCAGGTTTGCTAAGCCGGAACATTTGAATTTAAAGGATAGATATTTTTTTTTGCCTGCGGCAATTTCAACTGTATTCTGACTCAATAAAGAAAGATTGACGGGAGCATCGACTTTTAAAGAACCTTTGAAAATGGATGAGCCTGTATTTATAACTTCTACAGAAAGCTGGACCACACCTTCTTCTACATGCAGCGATGAAGCAGTATTAATCTGAATATCGTAGTGAGGCTGAGCTTTTGCTTCTGAATGAAACATACAGCCCAGTAATACAATCGATATGAGAAATAGAAAATGCTTCATGGCAGATCAACTGACTATCTTGGAGTCAGAACATATATTATAGAAGTTTGGTAGGCTCCGGACTTAATGGTAGAAAGTTTTTGCTGATCAAAAGATGCATTGTACTGAATATTAAAATACTGTGGTTTTTTCTTGCTTTTATTTGCTGTCCCTATAAGATAAGTTTGTGCAGAAGTACTTATGGGGAGTATAGGGTTGCTGTATGTTTTGGAGGCATCGGTAGAGGGCTGCAATTGTATATTCAAAACTGAAAGATCCAGTGTATTGTTGGCTGCATTTTTAAATTCAGGATCTAAAGCCTTGATATTGACTTCAAAGTCCGTGATGGAATTGATGCGGAGGCCATCCGGGTATTGTGCTGTTACTCCTCTCTTATAATCCGCATAGGAGATAAATTCCAACACTCCGTTTTTAGCATTCTCCATAATGGAAATACTGTAATCCGGTTCTGTAGATCCTCCCGTAAGGGTATTATTGATCTGAATCCTGTAATAGACATCTCTGCTTAATATTGCTTCTCCTTTTTCATTATAAACAGTGTACTGGACAGGAAGTCCGTAAACAATAATATTATAGGGATCTTTATTTTTCAAGAGATCCAGATAATCTCCGCCTGCAATCTGAAGGGTGTAATTAAGCCGAAATTGCATATATCCGGGATATTGGCTTTGAAAAAAGATCGGCGCTTTGGAATTGCGAATCATAAAAACCTCATTGCTTTGCTGTAAAGGAATAAGGGCAGTACTAGCTCCGATGCTGGATAGATTTACAGACTGTGCATCGTCATGTGTAAACCTGAATCCGATCTTATCTGCCGGAAAAGGTTGGCCGGATACATTATTCCCACTTTCCGGAACAATAGGAGCTTTCACGCGGGCAGTTACAGACCAGTTTGGGATATTGATGCTTGTGCCGTTATATGAAAAATGAAAAGTATGACTTCCTACTCCGCTGTCATATCCGTTATAAGAAGTTACATTGTGATATTGTATACTGTAAACATCAAAGCGCAGCTGTGCCTTACTTTGGAATGGGATGTTACCAAAGAAAACAAGCATGATAAGAACGAACTGAAAATTAATTTGATTTTTCATAATTGAATTCAAGTTCTCCGATTTTTACAGCATCTTTATCTCCATAGCTAATAAGCACTGAAGCAAGATAGGTTCCGTTTTCGAGTTCTTTAGGCAAAGGGATAGGGAAGATGCGCTTATCCCGTGGCATGGTAAAGAAATTTGACGAAGGTAACTCCGTTTTTTTTCCATTTTCCTGATTAAGTAATTCCACTGCGATTTGTCCGTCTGCCCAAATATTTCCTGTATTGCTGAAGTTAAGTTCAAGCGTCTGTAATTCTCCTTTGTTGTATTTAAGTCCTTCAATCTCGATATCCGCATTATTTTTACCTGGCAAAGCTTGATAAAGTTTAATTCCGGAACGAAGGGCTATACGAATATTTGCTCCTTCTTTGTTAACACCGGTTTTAGGGTTCATCTGTGTCACAAACATCATGGCAGTACGTACAGGTACTGTATCTAATGCTATATAATCCTTCGGTACGGAGATATTGACATTGATCATTTTAGTCTCTTCAGGTTTCAGTGAAAAGTAGATCTCCGGTGTAGATAGCCATGCAGCACATGATGTCGCTAATGATCCCTTAGGAAAAGTCTGATTATCTCCATATGTACTATACTGCCAGTCTTCAAAAGAAACGGCTAGTTCCATTGTATAATCTTTACTCGGATTGCTGATCGAAATACGCTGTGTTTGCTGTTGGCCGGGACCGGCTACAAAATAAGTCCGCGGAGGGCCTACCGTAATACCTGTCTGAGCAAATACAGAGGACGCAGATACCAATAGCAGTATACTAATGAGCAGATTTTTCATAGTGGTAGGATCTTATAGAATGCCCTAAAATACAAAAAACTACACCAAATAAGATGTAGTTTTTTGTATTTATAAATGTTCTGAGATTACTCTGCTGTGATTTCATACACAACATTTACGGTGTATGTGGTTTTTTGTTTGTTTAAAACTTTGTCAACATAAGCATTGTTTCCTGCAGCTGCGTATGTTACATTCAATGACTCTCCTGAGGTCGCTGTTGACTGGTAAGCATCTTTACCTGCAACAAGATCACGGATATTGTTTGTATATGTTGTTCCTTTTCCTTCAATCTTAACCGTTACAGTGCTACCGTCAATGTTTTTTTCAGCTGCAGTAGTCGCTACTGGATTGTTAACGGATGATTTAGCTTTTATCTTATAACCTCCACCGATGGAAGTAACGTATAGTTGATTGTTAACTGTTTTGGATACTCCGTTTTTGTAATCTTCAACCGTTTTGTACTCTAAATTTACAACGTCGTTTGAAGCACCTTCTCCAAGAGAAATAGATTGTATTGGGTTAAGGATAACATTAACTTTTACTGCTGCTGTTTGTGCTTTTGCTGCTGTTACCATAGCTCCTGTAACTACAAGTGCCAATAAGAATTTTTTCATTTTCGTTTGTTGTTTAAAATTTGCTATGTCTCTGAAAATAAACTATTTGTATTTCTTTGACATGACAAAATTACTATGGAATAATGGATCCAAAAAGATGAAAAAGGAACAAAGAAATATGAAAAACTGTTGTAACACCTATATTTGTAGACGGGTCTCTACAAAAGAATATTTACTTACTTTCGATGCTGTAGAGAATGGTGTTGGAGTAGGTGGTTTTCTCGTTATTTTTGATGAAATCTATAGCAGATTGTTGTCCTGTACTTTTGTAGATTACATCGTAATATGTACCTGTACTTGGGTGGTCACTACTGATTAAAGAAGCATCTTTAGTACTGAGTTGCTGCAGCTCGGTATGAACAGGAAATGTAGAATTAGTAGGTTGTGCAAAAAGCGCAAGAGAAGGAGAGGATACATATGCAGAAGTACCTGCCTGCTGCTCATTTTCCATGACCTGTACTTTTATAATATAAGGTGTAGTACTCAGTACTGTCAGGTGATTGTTTTGTGTTTTGGAAACACCCTCCTGATAATCTTTTACTGTTTTATATTCAAGGTTAGTAGTAGATTGTTCAGGATTGACGGATAGGTGCTGTACTTCATGAAGGATAATATTTAATTGCACAGGTCTGGGGGCTTGTGCAAACACAGTTTCTGTATTTGCTACACTTATAATTATGAACAGAAGTACTAACCATTTCATAGGGCCTCCTCAATAGGTGATATTGTAAATTTAACAAATCGAATTTTAATATCCGATTAATTTCTTGTGAAATTATATGTTAATGAGTACGATCATTAATTTAAGTAATCTTAGTCTTTAGGCGGGTATTGATTTCGGCGGCGGTATATTTTTGGAGAGCAACCTACTTCTTTGGTAAACAAAGAACTGAAATTGTTCTCGTCCTTATATCCAAGTGCATAAGCGATTTCTTTAATACTTTTATGTGTGTTTATTAATTTACGCTTCGCTTCCTGTGTAATATGTTCGAGAATAATCTCTTTTGGTGTTTTACCCAGGACCTGTCTTGTTGCAGCTGTAAGTTTACGGGAGCTAACCTGCAATAGATCCGCATAAAATTTGACAGATTTCTCTGTTGCAAGATGTTGTTCCAATAATTTCCCGAAATATCTGCTTAGAAATTCTTCAGAATTTTCGCTGTGAATATATTCGATATGATGCGGATTATAGATCATCCCCAATAGCAGTATCTGTTCTAACAGATTGTGCAGAAGATCCTGATATATCTTCTCTTTGTATTTATCTCTTATATTATATAGCAGATTAATCAGATTTGTAGAATATAAAATTCCTTCCTCAGACAACTGAAATAAATTGATATTCTCTTTAAAGAGTGGACTTTGGCTTAAGAAAAATGTGTCTCTGGATGATTGAGCATAAAAGTCTGTTGTAAAATAAAGGACATGCATATGTGCATCACCCTGAGGAATAAAGCGTGTCGCTATATTTGGATTAATATAGGCGAGTGTGTGCGGTGCAAGCTCAACTTCTGAATCTCCAATATATAACCTGTATGGCTTATCCTGAGTCAATAGAATAATATAAACATCCCTTCGGATATTGTTAAACGCCTGGGGAAGATGATGATGTATACTGTCTGATAAATGTATTCCGAAGTCAATAGGCATAGAAATAGTCCTTGTGTTACAGTTTTCCATTGACATATAACCACAGCCAGAAAAAGTCTGTACAATACTCTTTCCCGTGATAAATGTTTTTCTGACGAAACGTTGGTAGATGTCTCTGGTATTCTGGATGCTAATATAGCTATAGCGTATGGATAGTGCAAGTTTTGAAGAGATATATCCGGATTATATTTAGGATATGAAGTACTTTCTACGAAACTCTGTTTTATAACCTAATATTAACTGAAATGAATGAAAATTTAGGTTCAGGTTTATTTATGATTTTTGGGTATGTTTTTGATATATAGGTGTTTGTGCTGTTATTTAAAATTTTTGAAAGCAATACATATATATAAGTCCTGTTTATTTATTTAAAAAAAACGTACCTGCTTGTTGAAAAGAATTGTATTTTTACGGTTTATTGGGATAGGAATGGTGCCTTGGACTGATTATTGCTGTGCCAAAGCATTGTAGAAATTTTTAATACCATATCAATCTTTATTCAGCAGAATATATGAATAACAATTTATCGAGAGCTTTTTTCTTTTCACTGCTTCTTCTTTCCCTGATCGGAATATTTTCGTGCGGGTCGCGCAAAGAGATTATTTATCTGCAACCTGACTCTACTCAGATCAGTACAATTTATCAGCAGCATATTCCCAAGATTCAGCCGAACGATATTTTGGCGATCTCGGTTTCGGCTGCAGATATAAAAGCTACCCAGCCTTTTAATCAACAAAATGCTTATCAGATGAATGCTGGATCTGCTACGGATATGGCTTTTAAACCTACTTATACAGTAGATGATCACGGAGAAATTGATTTTCCGGTATTAGGAAAACTTAAATTAGGGGGATTGACACGTCTGGAAGCAATGGATCTGATCCGTCAGCGATTAAAAACTTATATATTAGATCCAGGTGTGAATGTCACCTATAGTAATTTTAAAGTAACCGTGGTTGGAGAAGTCGCAAAACCCGGAACATATACATTGAATAATGAACGTGTAACTATATTTGAGGCCTTAGGATTGGCCGGAGATATGACCATGAAAGGGATGCGAAATAATGTATTGGTCATCCGGGAGATTGATGGAACTAAGACTATGAATAGAATAGATCTTACAAAACAAGATGCACTTAATTCACCTTTCTATTACCTCGCTCAAAACGATGTCGTATATGTAGAGCCAAACGGTTCTCAGATTAGAAATGCTAACTACGGCCAGAATACAAATATCATTATCTCAATTGCGGGATTAATTATTACCATTATATCCGTTATTGTACGTTAATACTATATGACTCCAAAACCCAACCATACTCTGCCTAATGCTTCTATGGAAAGCGAAGGAGAAGAATTAAACTTAAAAGCTTTATTTGAGCAATATCTGTATTACTGGAAATGGTTTGTTATTTCCGTATTTGTAATATTAGCTCTAGCATTTTTGTACCTGCGTTATACACCTAAGCAATATGCTGTAGATGCAAAGATCCTATTGCCGGATGAAAAGAGCGCAAAAGGAGAGTTGGCCGGACTATCTGATCTGGCTGAAATGGCCGCTTCGTCCGCTACATCCTCACAGGTAATGGACCAGATCGATGTCTTGAAGTCCCGAAGATTAGTAGGCAAAGTGGTGGATAGATTGAATTTATCTACTAATTACAGTATTAAAGAGAGTCTGACTTCTCAAGACATTACAGAACAGCAATCTCCTTTCAAATGGGTGTTATTGAATCAATCCCCAGATTACAAAGACACTGTGAATGGAAGTTTTGTAATTGAGGTCATATCAAATACCAAGTTTTTACTAAAGGATATTAAAACAAAAGAAGTTGGTACGTTTGATTTTGGAAAAAAAATCAAAACCACTATTGGAGAGGTTTTATTAGTTCCACATGGGAACCAATTAGATCAGGTGAAGAATACTTCATATGGAATTACTATCGTACCGAAAAAGAAAATGATACTGGATCTGATTAAGGGGATTAATATATCTCCTAATAAAGAAACTCAATCCAATATTATTAACTTTTCCATGACGGCTAATTCAAAAGAAAAAGCCGAGCAGATTATAGATGAACTGATTAATCAATATAATACAGATTTGACAGAGGATAAGCATAAATTGACCCGTGCTACTTCTAAATTTATAGGGGATCGTCTGGCTATTATTACTGGAGATCTTACAGGTGTGGATCGGGAGGCCGAAAAATTCAAAGAAGGGAATCGACTAACCGATGTGGAGGCTGAAGCGAAATTATATCTTCAGACTGCGAGTGAATCGGATAAAAAAGTCATGGAGCAGCAGACGCAATTAGGCCTGGTGGATTTTATGAAAGAATCTATACAGTCTAATAATACGGAATTGTTGCCTACTAACGTGGGATTAGAGGATGTCTCGATAGAAAAGACAATAGCAGAATATAATAAAATGGTATTGGAGCGGGATGATTTGTTAAAATCATCAACTTCGGAAAACCCTGTAGTTAAGAATCTGAATGATAATATTCGCGTACTTAATAATAACCTGCTTCGCTCTTTAAATAATTACAGAACTTCCGTTCAGCTTTCACTGAATGCTGCAAAGGGCAAAAAATCAGAGCTGCAGGGTAAATTGAGTCATCTCCCTCAACAGGAAAGAGGCTACCGAGATATCTCCAGACAGCAACAGATCGTAGAATCGCTCTACCTCTTCTTGCTACAGAAAAGAGAAGAGAACGAGATCAAAGCTGCTGCTACTCCTGATAATCTGAAAATAATTGATAAAGCATTTGGTTCTGATATTCCTGTTGCGCCTAAAAAGAGTATTGTATTGCTTGGGGCACTGATCTTAGGAGTATTAATTCCTTTTGGAGTGTTGTACATCAAGTTTCTGATGGATAATAAGGTGCATTCCAGGAAAGATATTGAAGAGAAATTATCTGCTCCTATTCTGGGAGAAGTTCCGTCTGCTAAGGATCCTATTATCAAAGAGAATGACCGTAGTTCACTGGCAGAAGCATTCCGGATTTTAAGAACCAACATTTCCTTTATGCTGGGAAATCGGAAAGGAAGCTCATCAGTTATGTTCATTACTTCCACTACATCGGGGGAAGGTAAATCCTTTGTGTCGACCAACCTTGCCCGTATTCTGGCCATGTCTGGTAAGAGTGTGGTATTGATCGGAGCTGATATACGTAGTCCGAAGGTATTGGATTATTTAGGATTATCGCATCTTCAACATACTAATATCGGAATCACACAATTCCTGATTAATCCGGAAATGCCTATTGATAACATTATTATCAAAAAGCCCGGATCTTACGATTTTGATGTCATTTATTCCGGATATGTGGCTCCTAACCCAGCTGAATTACTGATGAACGGACATTTTAATGATGTGATCGAATATTGCAGAACACATTATGACTATGTGCTTGTAGATACAGCTCCTGTGAGTCTGGTAACGGATACGCTACTGATCGCTGATAATGCCGATCTTACCATTTATGTAGCCCGGGCCAATTATCTGGATAAGCGCTTGCTGAATGTACCAAAAGAGCTGTATGAGAAAGGAAAATTGAAAAATATGGCTGTAGTGATTAATGATGTGGATTTTGCCAGAGGTTACGGCTATGGCTATGGTTACGGCTACGGATATGGAGATACAGGTGAAGTGTCTTTACGTAAGCGCTTGAAAAATCTGATCTTCGGAAAAGATAAGAACAGAATTTAATGAACTCTATTCTATAAAGGATGCTGAGAGCGGGATGTTAAAATTGACATTCCGCTCTTCTTTTTTGGTACAAGGTCTGGGTTTATCTTGTATATTTGAGAAACACTTATTTTATTTTATATGAAAAGACTTTGCATAATATTAGCTTTTATCTGTATGAGTGTTGCGGTACATGCGCAATATAAATCGAAGATTGAATTCGGAGTCAAAGGTGGATTAGCTTTCCCTACTTTTCAATTTGCTGAGGGAGGAAATCCAAGGACATACCTGTCCGGTTTTGTCGGAGGATTTATAGACCTGCCAGTTGCACAATATTTTTCAATTCAGCCTGGAGTTTCACTTGTAGGTAAAGGTTATAATGATAAATTTTTCGAAAGTGAAACGAGTTATGGTAACCTGAAGACCAGACTTTGGGTAGTTGAAATCCCTCTTCATATCGTTGGTAAGATGTTGATCGGAAATGATCAGTTGCAATTTGGTGCCGGCCCTTATATTGGATTTAACCTTTCGGGAAAACAAAAGTTTGAAGGTCAGAGTGATGTTTATAAAAACGGAACTATTGATTTTGAGTTCGATGGTAAAGATATGAAAAGACAGGATTATGGAATTAGCCTGATGGCTAATTATAAATTTGAAAAGGGTTTACTGGTCAATATGGGTTATGGCCTGGGCTTATCTAATCTCTATGGTAGTAACATTGACAATACAGCCAAAAACAGGGTATTATCACTTGGCGTAGGAATTCAATTATAAAAAACAACTGTCTCCTGTACTCCAATAGAGCAGGAGACAGTTGTTTTATTCGCCGATAGCGTAGTATTTAAAACCTAATTCTTCAAGTTGTTTACGGTTCAGTAATTTTCGCCCGTCAAATACAAAGGCCGGTTTTTTCATCAGGGTCTTTATTTGCGCCCAATCATAGTTTTTGAATTCATCCCACTCCGTCAGGATAGCCACAGCGTGAGCTTTATCAGCGGCTTCCGTGGGGTTTTGCACAACCTTTACCAAACGTCTGTTTTCATCCGGGCTACGGGAGTTGAGGTAATCCAGATCGGCATATATTTTCTCTGCAGAAACCTTTGGATCATAGACGACTATTTCAGCCTCTTCATTTAAAAGGTAATCTGCCACATAGATCGCCGCCGATTCGCGGGTATCATTGGTGTCTTTTTTGAATGCCCAGCCATAAAATGCAATTTTCTTTCCGGATACGGTGTTGTAAAGCGTTTGGATAATATGATCTGCAAATCTTCGTTTCTGGTGATCATTCATCAGAATGACTTGCTCCCAATAATCAGCGACTTCATGTAAATTATAGCTTCTTGCAATATAAACAAGATTAAGGATGTCCTTTTGAAAACAAGATCCTCCGAAACCTACTGAGGCCTTTAGGAATTTGGATCCAATTCTGGAGTCCATACCAATTGCTTTAGCGACCTCATCCACATTTGCCCCGGTTTTTTCACACAATTCTGAGATAGAATTGATGGAAGAAACACGTTGTGCCAGGAAAGCATTGGCTGTAAGTTTGGAAAGTTCAGAAGACCATAAATTAGTAGTTATAATCTTACTGCGATCTACCCATGTAGCATAGATTTCAGCCAAAGCTTCTATTGCCTCTTCACTCTCGCCACCTATTAATACACGATCCGGATGCAATAAATCCTGTACGGCAGTACCTTCAGCCAGAAACTCGGGATTAGAAAGGATATGGAAGTTTACTCCGTTGCCAGTGTTGTCCAGTATGTTTTTTAAAGCAGCAGCAGTGCGTACAGGAAGGGTAGATTTTTCTACTACAATTTTATCTGCGGTGGCTACTTCCGCAATCTGACGAGCGCAAAGTTCGATATATTTAAGATCAGCAGCTTTTCCCTTACCTTTTCCATAGTTTTTGGTAGGGGTGTTGACCGAAATAAAGATCATGTCTGCTTCGTCTATAGCCTTATTCACATCTGTTGAAAAGAAAAGATTACGTCCGCGGGCTTCTTCTACAATAGAAGCCAGTCCCGGTTCAAAAACAGGAAGATTATCCAAATCTACATCATTCCAGGCTTCAATACGATTACTGTTTACATCGACAACAGTAATTTGAATATCCGGACACTGTTTTGCAATAACGGACATCGTAGGACCTCCGACATAACCCGCTCCGATACAACATATTTTCTTAATTCTTCTTTTCATACTTATGAATTGTGATGCAAAAATAAGGAATAATAACGGCAAATCTACTGTGGGAAAGTCCCTTAAACGTAAGGTTTTTCTGTAATATATAGGCCTGAGCAGAATCTGTATATTTTGCTAGTCACGAAAGTATTTGCTACTTTGTTGCAAGTAATCATTTTGTCTACTCAATCCTATTGCCTAATTTTACTAACATAAAAGGAAGATGCTGTGATTAAAAAGGAAACGATAGATAAAGTGTTGGATACGGCCCGTATTGAAGAGGTCGTAGGAGATTTCGTAGACCTCAAAAAGCGGGGAACTTCTCTGATCGGAAATTGTCCTTTTCATAATGAGAAGACACCTTCTTTTCACGTATCAGTGGCTAAAGGTATTTATAAATGTTTTGGTTGCGGGGCAGGTGGTGATGCGCTGAAATTTGTGATGGATCTGGAGAAATATTCCTATCCGGAAGCTATCCGTTATCTCGCAAATAAATATCATATAGATGTAGAAGAACAGGAGCGTAGCCCGGCACAGATGGCGGCACAGGACAAACGTGAAAGTCTGTATGTACTGAGCCAATGGGCAGGGAAATTTTTCAAGGACAATATGTGGCAGACAGATATGGGGCAATCCATTGGTCTGGCTTATTTCAAAGAAAGAGGATACCGGGAAGATATTATAAAAAAGTTTGAACTAGGATATTCTCCGGATCAGTGGACCGCTCTTGTTGAAGCGGCCAAAACTGCAGGTTTTCAGGAAGAATATCTTAAAGAAATCGGACTCTCTATACAACGGGATGACGGCAGTATGTACGATCGTTTCCGGGGAAGGGTTATGTTTCCCATACAAAACCTTACAGGTCGGGTTATCGGCTTTGGTGGCCGGACCCTGAAAACTGAAAAAAGTGCTCCAAAGTATGTCAATTCTCCCGAAAGTGAAATCTATCATAAATCGGATGTACTTTATGGACTTAACTTTGCAAAGAAGGCAATAGTTGATGCGGATAACTGTTATCTGGTAGAAGGATATGCAGATGTATTGTCTGTACATCAGGCAGGTGTTGAGAATGTTGTGTCCTCGTCCGGTACTTCACTGACATCCGGACAGATCCGGTTGATTTCCAGGTTTACAAAGAATGTTACCATCCTGTATGACGGTGATACGGCAGGAATAAAGGCATCACTGCGGGGAACAGATATGTTGCTGGAGGAAGGACTGAATGTAAAAATTCTTTTATTTCCGGACGGGAATGACCCTGATTCTTATGTGCAGAAATTCGGATCAGATGCCTTTAAAAAATATATAGCGGATCATCAGGAAGATTTTATTTTTTTTAAAACAAATATCCTCCTGAAAGATGCCGAAAATGATCCCATAAAGCGTGCTGATGTCATACGGGACGTTGTAGAAAGTATTGCTTTGATACCGGATGAGATTAAGGTAGCTGTATTTATACGTCAGTGTAGTAACCTGCTGGATATAGAAGAACGGGTATTGCTTTCTGAACTGAATAATATCCGGGTTAAAAAGGCAAAGGATGCTGATAAGAAAAATCAGCGTAACCCGCCCGCTTCTTCCTCCCCTTTTTCTCCGTCTGAGGGAGATGGGCCACCTGCGGATTTCTTTATGACGGACGAAGAACGTGGAGGTCCGGCTCCCGAACCCGAACATAAAATCACTCCTGAGATTCTTCAGGAGCGTGAAATCATTCGCATACTGCTCAATTATGGAGATTATCTGGCAACCTGGGAAGGAGACGGAGATATTCCTATTGCACCATTATTACTGGGCAGTATCGATGATGTAGAATTCGAAGATAAGCCGAGTGCTTATATTCTTAGTGTGTATAAAGAATATGCTGAAAGATTTGAAATACCTCAGGCTAAACAGTTTTTCTCACATGAAGACCGGCTGGTTTCCGATCTGGCCATAACCTGTGTTGCATCACCTTACAATCTAAGTCCTAACTGGAATGATGATAAGCGAAAGATATATGTCACACAGGAATATGAATTACTTAAAAACCTGGTGATACAGGCGATCTATCGCATCAAAAAGCGTAAAGTTGAATCCGAAATGCTCAGAATCCGGGAAGAGTTAAGGACCGAGCAGGAACAGGCAAATCTGGAAATACTATTGAGTAAATATCAGAAACTGAAAGAGGCGGAACGTGTATTAGGAGATTTTCTGGGCAATACTATTGTGAAGTAATATGGCAAAACATCTGGAACAAGGAAAGAAGGGAGAGCAAATGGCATTGTCTCATCTGGCTGCCTTAGGATACCAGATTTTAGCCCTTAACTGGAGGACAGGAAAACTGGAAGTCGATATATTGGCTTATGATGGTGATATTCTTGTTTTTGTAGAAGTAAAGACAAGAGCTTCAATTGCTCACGGTGAACCCGCTGATTTTGTAGATATACAGAAACAACGAAAATTGATTCGCGCAGCCCGGGCCTGTATAGAAGAGCGAGAACATCTGGGAGATATACGCTTTGATATTGTGTCTGTTTATCTTGGCGATCCTTCGCATATCAATTTGATAAAGGATGCATTTTGGAGTGAATAATAAGTGTTCCAAGATACAGTTTGTCCGGCTGATCAGCCGGACAAATTGCGGAGCAAATTTAGATCAGCATCTCCATATAACCATGTCGATTGGTTAAAATATGTTATTGTGTTCCGGGAAACAAAAAAAATCCTTAAAATTGACAAATCGGAAGCGTATTTTAAGTCATATTGTTTCCGTAACTTTGAGTAAAGAGGATACATTTTCGGTATAGAAAGCCGTTGATTGTACTCATAATTGTAGGATTAAATGAAAAAAATTATTGGCGTTTTTGCCGTAGGAGCAATGTTGCTCAGCAGTTGTTTTACAAAAAAAGGAAAACTGGAGTTTGTATCTCCCGAATCCGGGAAAGTAGTTATTCTGGGACAGAAAGTGAATCTGAAGCTTAATTTTGCTTCTACGACTCTAGACTCTGTGGTCTATTCTGTAGACGGAAATGTAATTGGTCGCAAACAGGATACAAGCAGTTTAGTTGTTGACTCTCAGACTATCGGATTAGGAAACAAAAATTTGACCGCCAAAGTATATGCAGAAGGAAAAGAGGATATGGCGTATTCTAATGTCATAATTGTTCCGGAATCAGCAAAGCAGTATGGATTTGAAATTATTAATACATTTCCGCATGACACCTCTGCTTTTACTCAGGGACTGGAATTTGCCGATGGCATTTTTTATGAATCTACAGGTCGGTATGGTCTTTCCTCATTAAGAAAAGTGGAAGTCAATACAGGGAAAGTACTAAAAAAACTGGACCTGGATTCTAAATATTTTGGAGAAGGGATGACGATATTCGGTAATAAAATAGTGTTGCTGACCTGGGAAAACAATATGGGGCTTATATTTGACAAAGCTACTTTCAATCAAACCGGAACTTTCAATTATGAGAACAGTAAGCAAGGTTGGGGGCTCACAAACGATGGTCAGCGCCTGATCAAATCTGACGGAAGTAACAAATTGTACTTCCTGAATGCAGAGACATACAAGGAGGAAGGGTCAATCGGTGTATACGATGAGAACGGAGCAGTAGAGCAACTGAATGAACTTGAATATATAGATGGAAAGGTATACGCTAACGTCTATCAAAAAGATATAATTGTTATTATCGATCCTAAAACCGGCGCCGTGACAGGACAAATAAATCTGGTAGGAATGTATACCAATCCTGAACGTCAATCTTTTGATAACGAATTAAATGGTATCGCTTATGATAAAGCAGGAAAACGTCTTTTCTTAACTGGTAAAAAGTGGAATCAGCTTTTTGAAATAAAACTAATAGAAAGGTAAATTAACAGCGATATTCAGTATAACAACAAAGGTCTCTTTTTAAAAGAGACCTTTGTTGTATTATTAAATCAGATTATGCTCCATGGCGGTCTTAATGAGAGCCGCCATATTCTTTGCTTTAAATTTGCTCATCATCCTTTTACGATGTGTTTCTATCGTCAGGGGACTCAGGAACAATTCATCAGCTATTGCTGTCGTCGTCTTTCCCAATGCAATATGTTGTAAAATTTCTTTTTCTCGTTTTGTGAGTTTGGGAAGTTCGATCAGATCATGCAGATGAGGTCTTGCTATAATCTCTTTTACATCAGAGCTGAAGGTTACTTTTCCACTGAGCGCTTCATGAAGTGCATTTTTCAGTTCATGCAGGTCAACATTTTTGAGAAGGTAGCCCACAGCTCCGTTTTCGAGCATCTGCAGAATAATACTTCTTTCAATATGATTGCTGATAGCAATTATTGCGGCATCCGGAGCCACTTTTTTGATTTGAAGGCATAAATCGATCCCGCTGATATCTGGTAAACTTATGTCTAAGAGCACAATATCCACAGGCTCTGTTTTGACGAAAGTCAGAAAATCATAACCATGTGTGAAAGTGCCAACGATTGTATATTCCGGGTTGCTCTCAATCAATCTGCTTAAACCTTCTAAAACGATGAGATGATCATCGACGATTGCTATCTTAATTGTTTTTTCAAACATATACTTCAATATTTACAGTGGTTCCTTCTCCTGTAGAAGATTCAATGTCAATATGACCATTCAAGAACCCCACTCTATTTCGAATATTAGTAAATCCCATACCTTTGGCGTTATCCAGAGTTTCTGTTTCAAATCCTTTTCCATTATCTTCCACGGCAATAGAGAATATCTCGCCTTCCTGACTGCACTGTATCAGTATTTCTGTTGCTTCTGAATGTTTAAGTGCATTATTCAGCAGTTCCTGTATAATGCGGTAGATATAAAGCTGCGTCTGCTCGGGTATATCTTTACGAATACCGTAGGCCTGATACGAAACTTTTATCTGTTCATGAGGTATGGTTTCACAGAGATCTTTGATGGCGACTTCAAGTCCGAATTTAATCAGATTGGCAGGCATCATATTGTGTGCTATATGGCGCAGTTCGGAGACGGAATTGTCGAGTTGTTTAATCACAGGAATAAGATCTGATACATAATCCTGATCTGTACTTTCTGCTATTTTTCCGGACAAACTCATTTTTATACCGACCAAAGCACCGCCTAATCCATCGTGCAGATCTCTTGCCAACCGCTGTCGTTCTATTTCCTCTCCGGCCATAAGTGCTTTTCCATAACGGATTTTTTCTGTCAGCTGGAGATCTTTAAGTTGCTGTAGATGATTGTTTTCTTTTTCGATCAGAAGTTTTTTATTGTTTCTGTAATATAGAAAAGAAATACCAGCAACAACCAATAAGAGCAGACAAGTAATGAAGAGCGACCAACTGGTCAGCCTGCTGTTTTGAGAGGAAAGCTCTGCTTCCCGTTTTGCAGCTTTAAGTTCCCCTATCTGTTTCTCCTTCTCTACAGTTCTGAACTTTGTCTCCAGTTCGTTTATTTTGATATTCATCTCACTGTTATGAAGGCTGTCTTCAAAGAGAGTATACCTTTTTAACCAATGAAATGCCTCTTCGGTATTGTTTGTTAATTCATTGATCCGTACCATCTGATGATAGATTTCCTTTTTCGAAGAAAGATCCTGCAGGATTACATTGTTGGGTTGACTTAAAGCCGTCAATATACGTTTAGCCTCCGAATATTTTTTTTGCCCGACCAATACTTCATACTTCCGGAAATTCAACGTTTCCCTGAGCTGGAACTGATTATTTCTTTGTGCAATTTCAATCCCTTTTTCCAGGTTTTTTAGTGCTTCGTCAAAATTTTTGTTGTATAGATAATAGGAGCCGGCCTGATAATAATAGTAGGAGGCATTGACAGATTCAGGGTATATCTTTAACAATGAAGAGGCTTTGTCCAACAGTTTTTTTGCATTTGCAAAATCCTTGAGCTGTATATAATTTTCAGTACCGGTTAGATAAGACAAAAGTAAGGTAGGGGATTTTGGGTCTTTCTTCTCGAGAAGCTCAATCGCTTTCTTATTGTATGATGCCGATTTAACAAATTGTCTGCTGTACATCATTATAGCTCCGAGTTGCGCATAATAATGTGCCCTCTTTTCATAATCTTCAGTTTTGTCGGCTAAGGGAATAGACTTATTTAGCAGGATATCTGTGACGAAAGCATCTCCCTTCTGTTCCCTGACCATAAGCGCATAATTATACCAGCATGCAGCACGGAGCAGATTTGCTTTCGGATGGCTGTAAGCCCCCATTATCTTTTCACTTTTTAAATAGGCGCTGGCTGCCAAAGGTTTATTCCAATTGTAATAATGCTGACCCAAATAGAAGTAATAGAGTCCTTCCAGATACCTGAATTTGCTGTCAAATTTTCCCTCTTTTGTGATTATTTGTTTCCCTTTTTCGAGTGCTTCCCAGCTTTGTATGGTGTCTTTAAATCTCCAGTAGTCGGATATAAAAAAGTAAGCATTAGCTTTTACACTATCCGATTTGGTATTCGCAATAACAGTCTGTATACTGTCCAGAAACTTCTTCTCATCCATATGAGATAATATCTGTTGGGACCGGGCGGTAAACCAGCACATTAACATGAGTAAGAAGGTTAAAAATGTCCGGATATGCATAGGATTCAATGTCTTGATAGCAGAAGTATATATACCTCAGTTCCTAATGTATATATTTTTTAGAAAAATCGGAATTATTAGAGTCAAAATTACCTGTTTGCAGGTAAGAAATTTTACTGTTTTCAGGATCTACAGCAGTACAGGAAAAAGGCTTTCTGGATAAATTAGACTGTGCTTTGGATAAAGTAACCAAAGCCTCAAACTCAGCAGACAAGGTGGCAAGTACTATCGGAAAAAGTTAAAAATTCGGGAAACTCACTTCTTCAGAAATCAAATACTGAAACGCGTGGAGATCTCAACAAGGCTACTATGTGATGCCACAGAAGTGTTGATATTATTTTACAAACAGGCTATCCGAAAACTTTCCGGATAGCCTGTTTGCAGTGAATTAAGGGAGTATACTTTTCGGAGGAATGGAAAACTCAATTTTGTCCTGCAGAGAGACATGCGGAGTATCGGCCTGCTCTTCTAACCGGTCTGTAAATAATATCCCATACAGATGATCGACTTCATGTTGAAAAATGACAGCCGTAAACCCTTCGATATTTTCTTCAATAATATCACCATTTTTATTTACGTACTGTAAACGGATAGCATAGCTGCGTAATACATCCTCTTTTCTGGATGGGATGGACAGGCAACCTTCTGCTCCTTTACGTGTAAGTTTGGATCGCCAGATAATCTTCGGATTTACATAGAATTCAAAAGGAGTATCTTTTTTGTCAAATCGCTGTACCCAGATTGCATTTTTATTGATCCCCACCTGTGGAGCAGCAATCCCTACGCCCGAATGATCCGGATCATTTACAGTCGCATACATACGTTGGGATAGTAAATCTAATAAAGGATCATCATACTTGATGTCTTGAGAAGGAGCCTTTAAGATCTCCAGGTCATTCGGCTCCGTCACTTGCAATACATACATGATTTGTGAGGCAGTACCTGTATTTATTTTCTTTTTCTCAGCT
Source organism: Sphingobacterium sp. UBA5789 (assembly GCF_002418355.1). Lineage (NCBI taxonomy): Bacteria > Pseudomonadati > Bacteroidota > Sphingobacteriia > Sphingobacteriales > Sphingobacteriaceae > Sphingobacterium > Sphingobacterium sp. UBA5789. Next base: position 421,461 of record NZ_DIDX01000001.1, read on the forward strand.
TCAGTGAAGCCTTTTGCTGCGTTTTTGTTCACAGGTCTTTCATTTTTTGGTCCAAGATATTTCTTTTCACCGGCTTCTACTGCCAGTTGTAAATGGTTTTCTGCAGGAGGTTGGGGACATCTGTATCCGTTACTATACGCACAATACGGATTATATGCTTTATTGAAATCGATTTCTACACTCTTGTTTTTAATATCTTTACTGTCCAGATCGATATACCGGCCTCCTTCATATGTCTGATTACCATTTGTCTGATCTAAAAATGGTAAAAATAAATGATCTTTATAAGCAGGATTTTGAAATAAAGCAGCACTTTGGTAAGCGGTAAGGGTTACTTTCTCTCCTTTAAGTGTAAAATGAAGCAATGCATATCTCTTATACTCATTACTGGTACCATCGTAGGTTGGCATACGAAAAGTAGGTTCATTGAATAGAATTTCCACAGTAGCAGTGACTTTATATTGCTGATCGGGTTCAAAATAACGCAGATGAGCAATATCCTGCGGACGAAGCGGGCCAAATTGTTCTTTCGCCAATGCTGTCTGCTGATCTGCTCTGAATTTACTGATCGTAGAACTGTAGGTCTGACCAAATGCCATCACACTTATCCAGCATAACAGAGCAGTCACAAATGTTAATTTCATATATGCAATTTGTTTTTTTAAGAGCCAAATGGAATATCCCGTCTGTATTTGTTGTGCTATCGGGATATTTCATTTGAATTGTTTTAATATAGTCTAGCAAAATTATAGATTTTCACTTGCATAGACATTAATCTTTTTGTCATTTTGGAATAGTATTTTTGTAAAAACAAACAGATATGCGGTTAATGGCATTTGATTACGGGACGAAACGAATAGGAATTGCAGTGACGGATCCTTTGCAGATTGTGGCAAATGCTCTCACAACTGTGCATCCTAATGAAATTTTTGACTTCCTGAAGAATTACCTGCAAACAGAAGAGGTAGAAACTTTTGTGGTAGGTAAACCAAGACAAATGGACGGCTCAGACTCGGAGTCAGCCTCCCACGTAGTCGGTTTTATCCGCTTACTGAAAAAGCAATTTCCCACTATTCCGGTTGCTGAGGTGGATGAACGCTTTACCTCAAAAATGGCTTCTGCCGTGATTGCTCAGAGTGGTATGAAAAAGGGAAAACGTCAGCAGAAAGGATTGGTAGATACGATATCCGCAACCATAATACTGCAGTCCTACATGGATAGCAGAAGCTTTTTATAAGATTAAAAAATAGGACAACATGAAGAATATTAATTTCTTTGCAGAGGATACTGATTTCAAACCAAAGGAAAAACAAAAAATCCGTCAATGGATTGCAGATACGGTTAAGTCAGAAGGCTTTAAGCGTGTAGGAGAATTGAATTTTATCTTTTCTTCAGATGCATATCTGTTAGAGATCAATAAACAATATCTCAATCACGATACCTTTACAGATATTGTCACTTTTGATAGTTCAGAGGAAGAAGATACGATAGCCGGCGATATTTTTATCAGTATCGAACGGATTCAGGATAATGCAGAAAAATTTAAAGTTGCAGAACGGGACGAGTTACATCGTGTGGTGATACACGGCGTATTGCACCTCTGTGGCTATCATGACAAGAAGCCGGAAGATAAAAAGCGTATGACTGAAAAGGAGGATGAATATCTGTCAAAAAGGACTTTTTAAAAGCTTTTTCTATAGTGTCTTTCTTCACATTTTCTTAACAATGTGCTGATTTTGGGTTTATGGAGCAAATGTATTTTTGCGGAAACGCAAAATAGCTACTATGAAGAAAATTTCGACATTTTTAACTTTTTTATCTATACTCTCAACCCTGCATGCACAGGATGTAGTGAGAGGGACTGTATTTGCTGATGCCAATAAAAATGGTGTGCGTGAGCAGAAAGAAGCTGGCATACCCAATGTGTCTGTCAGTAACGGTGTTCAGGTTGTAAAGACCGATGCTAAGGGTAAGTATGAACTTCCATTGGGTAAGGATAATATTATTTTTGTTATCAAACCTACAGATTACAGTATCCCGGTTAATGCTAACAATCACCCTCAGTTTTATTACATACACAAACCAGAAGGAAGTCCGGCCAGTAAATATGCAGGTGTAGCTGCTACGGGAAAATTAACAAAACCCGTAGATTTTGCGTTAATCCCTGCAAAAGAAGATGCAAATTTTTCTGCTTTTGTTTTTGGAGATCCGCAAGCTTATACATTGGATGAACTGGAGTTTTTCAAAAAAGGTGTGATTGATCAGATTGGCGATAAGCAAATTGCAAAATTCGGTATCAGTCTGGGTGATTTAGTCGGCGATGATCTGAGTTTGCATCCGGCATATCAGACAACAATTGCCAAAATGGGATTGCCCTGGTTTCAGGTCATGGGTAACCATGATATGAATTATGACGCTACTACTGATTCTCTTTCTGATGAATCATTTGAAGCGACTTTTGGCCCTAATAATTATTCTTTCAATTATGGTAATGCTCATTTTATAGTACTGGATGACATCTTGTATCCCCACCCTACAAAAGGAAAAGGTTATCTGGGCGGATTCCGGAAAGAGCAACTGGATTTTGTAGAAAATGATCTCAAGCTAGTACCAAAAGACAGACTTATTGTATTGGCATTTCATATTCCATTATTACTGGAGCACGATGATGTATTTCGTGTAGCAGATCGTCAACGATTATTCGATCTGTTGGCTGATTTCCCACATACGCTTTCGTTGTCTGCGCATACCCATTTCCAGACTCAAAATTTCTATGATCAAAAGGACGGATGGAAGCAGTCTAAGCCTCATCATGAATATAATGTAGGAACAACATCCGGCGATTGGTATTCCGGAATTAAAAATGAACTTGGGGTGCCGGTATCTACTATGCGTGACGGAACACCAAAGGGATATGCTGTATTGAATATCAAAGGCAACCAATATACATTTGATTATAAAGTAGCAGGCAAGGATCCGCAATATCAGATCGCTATCTACGGGCCTGAAATTGTTGCGCAGAAATACTCCGGACGTTACCCGATTTATGCCAATTTTTTTATTGGTCGTAAAGGGGATAATGTACAGTATCGTATTGATGACGGTACATGGAAAGCAATGGATTATGCTGAGGAAGCTGATCCGGCTTATGTGTATGCCGTCAGCAGCTATGATCTGGCAAAAGAATTATTGGACGGAAGAAGACCTTCTGACGGTATCTCTTCTACACACTTGTGGAAAATGAAACTACCAAAGCTAAAGGCCGGAAATCACAAAATTGAAATTCAGGCTGTAGATATGTTTGGAAGAACGCATATAGGAGTAAAAGAAATAAAAGTAGAGGCTTCTAAATAGATTAGCCACTTATTTCTAATAAAAAAATCCTTCCCGATTCCGGGAAGGATTTTTTTATTTTCTTTTCAGTCTGCAGACTAGAATCTTTCGAATTGAGAAAAGAAGAAGTTTCCTTCAATTTCAGCATTTTCATCAGAATCAGATCCGTGGATTGCATTTGCATCAATAGATTTTGCGTATTTGTTACGGATTGTTCCTTCAGCTGCCTGAGCCGGATTGGTTGCACCGATAAGTGTACGGAAATCTTCAACAGCATTGTCTTTTTCCAGGATAGCTGCAACGATTGGTCCCGAAGTCATGAAGCTTACCAAATCACCATAAAAAGGACGTTCTTTGTGTACTGCATAAAAATTTCCTGCAGATTCATTAGTCAATTGAATGTATTTCAATGCTACGATTTTGAAACCGCCTGAAATGATGTCGTTTAAGATCGCGCCGATGTGACCATTTGCTACTGCATCTGGTTTGATCATCGTAAAAGTTCTGTTAGTTGCCATTACAATATTAAAATTTTTGCAAAGGTATGAAATTTAGCAACTAAAAGGTGAAATGTAAGTTCGAAAATAAAAAATGAGAATATCAGGTAATAAGCAGAACATAAGTCTTGTACAAAGTTTTCCAAATGTAAATTATCATATCCGGCATATCAGATATGATATGTAATGCTTAGTTTTGTATTATGAGTAAAAATCTGACTGTAACAATAGATAAAGATTCCGGATTCTGTTTCGGTGTAGTGTATGCTATAGATATGGCCGAAGAGATTCTGGAAGAGGATGGTTATTTATATTGTCTTGGAGATATTGTACATAATGATGAAGAGGTTGCAAGACTGAAAGCAAAAGGTTTACGTATTATTAATCATGAAGATCTGCCTGCTCTTCAACATGAAAAAGTGTTGATACGTGCACATGGCGAAGCTCCGGAAACCTACAAAATTGCACTCAAAAATAATATTACACTGATTGATGCCTCCTGCCCGGTAGTGCTTAAATTGCAGAACAGAATCAAAACCTCTCATGATGATGAGGAGAAGATTTTGATTTTTGGAAAACACGGCCATGCAGAGGTTATTGGACTTCAGGGACAGACAAATGATGAAGCATTGGTTTTTCAGGATATTACCGAATTAGACAATGTGGATTTACCTGCCAGTTTTACCCTATATAGTCAGACAACCAAATCCGTTGATAAGTTTTACGAAATTAAAGAGGAACTGATCAAACGTGGATATGATGTCAAAGCTAACGATACGATCTGCCGTCAGGTGTCAAACAGATACGAAGATCTGGGAGACTTTGCTCGTCAGTATGACAAAATCGTGTTTGTGTCCGGAAAAAAATCATCTAATGGAAAAGTTCTGTTTGATGTTTGTCAGAAGGCAAATCCCAATAGCTATTTTATCTCTGGTACAGATGAGATTGATAGCAGTGTCTTTAGTGAAAATGACAGCGTCGGTATCTGTGGAGCGACTTCTACACCGATGTGGTTAATGAAAGATGTACAGAAAGCCATAGAAGCACTGTAGTGTCCCGTCATGAAAGTTTCATATTCTCCTTATAAAGGCGGCTCAACCTTTATTTATCCTTATTTTTGTTGGCTATGACTAAAAAAGCAACCAAAGGCATTCTGCTGGTTCAACTTGGAACTCCTGATTCTCCTAGTACTCCGGATGTTCGTAAGTATCTGACCGAATTTCTGATGGATGGTCGCGTAATTGATATTCCTTATTTCAACCGCATGTTGTTGGTGAAAGGAATCATTGCACCTACACGTGCTCCCAAATCCGCAAAAGTATATAAGACAATATGGGATAAGGAAACAGGGTCTCCACTCATGTATTACAGTGTACTGCAGGCAGAAATGCTGCAGGAACAGTTGGGACAAGAGTATCATGTAGAATTGGCGATGCGTTATCAGAACCCATCTATAGAGCAGGCGCTCAAAAAGATGGAAGGTATGTTTTTAGAGTCTATCCGGGTTATTCCATTATTCCCTCAATATGCATCTGCGACTACCGGATCTGTTATTGACAGGGTTATGGAGTTAATGCGCAAGTGGCAATACTTTCCTGAAGTAAGTTTCGTTAGTAATTATTGTGATGATCCGTTAATGATCGATGTGTTTGCAGATCATGCTAAAGCATTGGATTTGTCTAAGTACGATCATTTCCTGTTCAGTTATCATGGGCTTCCTGTACGTCAGTTAGGAAAAGTGGATCCTACAGGTACATTAAACTGCCCGGATACGGGTTGTGACTCGTGTAAAGCCGAGGTTAATCCGTATTGTTATCTGTCACAGTGTTATGCTACTTCCAGAGCCATCATACATAAACTTGGACTACAGGAGGGGAGCTATACAATTTGTTTTCAGTCACGTCTTGGTAAGACCCCCTGGATACAGCCCTATACTTCAGATGCCTTGCAGCGTCTGGCTAAAGAGGGTGTAAAAAAACTGCTGGTATTCAGCCCGGCTTTTGTAGCGGATTGTATTGAAACACTCGATGAAATTCAGGTAGAATATGCGCACGAATTTAAGGCTGCGGGAGGTGAGGAAGTTCATCTGGTTGAAAGTCTGAATGATGATCCCAAATGGATAGAAGCGTTAAAAAATTTGGCGCTCAATAACAAAAATTAAAGCAATAGACGATGTTGATTATTAATGCTGTCATACTTTTTATATTAGATTTTTATATTTTTTTCGCACTTCGGGCTACTAAAATTAAACTGGTACATAAGAAATGGTTCGGTTATGCCTGGTGGGCTTATTCCATCTTGCTTTTGACCGGAGTATTTATCGGTATGAAGTATAATATTCCACTTACTTACCGCTCGATTATACTGGTCGCATTTTTTCTGACCGCTACCTGCAAATTCTTCTTTTTTCTGGTTATCCTGATCGATGATATCCGGAGAGGAGGCGTATGGATTTCAAGATTATTGAGACCTGCGCGTAAGAAAGAGCAGCTGGAAGATCGAATCAAGGAATTAGAAAAGCCTTTACCGGAGACACCTAAAAAAGGAATTTCAAGATCTGAATTTTTAATGAAATCCGGTATTGTTATCGCTTCGTTGCCTATCCTGCCTTTAGGATGGGGGATAGTTTCCGGTGCATACGACTATCGTATCCGGAGAAAAAAGCTCTATCTGCCCAATTTGCCGGCTTCCTTTCATGGTATGCGTATCGCACAGATTTCAGATGTACATTCCGGGAGTTTTTATAATAAAAAGGCTGTGACCGGTGGTATCGATATGTTATTGGGTGAGAAGCCTGATGCCATCTTTTTTACTGGTGACCTGGTTAATAATGTGGCTTCTGAAATGCGGGATTATCAGGATATCTTCACCCGTGTGAAAGCTGATCTGGGTGTGTTTTCCACATTAGGGAACCACGATTACGGAGATTATTATTACGGCAAGGAAGATTCACCTGCCAAGAGAAAAAATCTGCAGGATGTAATCGATACGCACAAAGTAATGGGTTGGGATCTTCTGATGGATGAAAACAGAACATTAAAGGTTGGTAACGAAGAGATCGCTATAGTAGGTGTTCAGAACTGGGGGACAGGCAGATTTCCGAAAAAGGGAGATCTCAAAAAAGCGCTTATGGGTACTGAAGAACAACCTGTTAAGTTACTTCTTTCTCATGATCCTTCTCACTGGCGCGCAGAAGTGCTGGATACAGATGTAGATGTTATGTTTGCAGGTCATACACATGGTATGCAATTTGGTGTGCGCACTGAAAACTTTCAGTGGAGCCCGGTCAAATATATTTATAAGGAATGGGCGGGGCTTTACAGGGAAAAGCAAAACAAACAACTCTATGTCAACGTTGGCTATGGCTTCCTTGGCTATCCCGGACGTGTGGGTATACTACCCGAAATTACCATTTTTGAATTGATCAAAGGAACAAAGCCGGTCGTTTAAGGATTTTTCAAGACAGTTTTTCCCTGAACTGATTTAATGACTGATTGTTATTTTTTTTTAATAATTTATAGTAACTTACCTGCTTTATAAATTTAACTTTACATATTGATGTAATGCTCAAATTATAAAGTAATTGTAAGTAATGAATAACCTGAACCTATCCTTTGCAGATATTCCGCACAGCAGAACCAATATGCTGACAGGAGAGAAAGTTTTGATTTCCCCTCATCGCAGTAAACGTCCGTGGCAGGGACAGGTCGAAGATTTGCCGGCTGACAACAGACCTGCTTATGATCCAAAATGTTATCTGTGTCCGGGCAATGTACGTGCAGATGGAGCGATAAATCCACCTTATAAAGAAAGCTTTGTCTTTGTTAATGATTTTTCTGCCTTACTGCCGGATACGATAGCGGGAACGGAAGACGAAGATGGACTATTAGTCGCTGAAACAGAAAGAGGGATCTGTAAAGTGATCAGTTTTAGCCCCCGGCATGATCTTACATTACCAGAAATGGATGTATCATCAATTAAGGCTGTGGTAGATGTATGGCAAAGCGAATTTAATACTTTATCTCGAGAAGAATGGATCAGGTATATCCAGATATTTGAAAATAAAGGAGCCATTATGGGCTGCAGCAATCCACATCCGCATGGACAGATATGGGCACAGGGAAGTCTTCCGGTTGAAATCCAAAAGGAAACAGAACAACAACGCCTGTATTTTGAGAAAAACGGAGTATCATTGCTCGAAAACTATCTGAAACTGGAGCTCCGGAAGAGAGAACGTATTCTCATCAACAATCAACATTTCGTGGCGTTGGTGCCTTACTGGGCAAGCTGGCCATATGAAACCATGATTATTAGTAAAAGACACATTCAGTCTGTTGCAGATTTTACTGAAGAAGAAAAGCTGGATCTGGCTGCAACGCTGCAAGAGCTCACGATCCGGTATGATAACCTGTTCAAGACATCATTTCCTTATTCAGCAGGAATGCATCAGGCTCCTGTCAATAGTGGAGATCATCCGGAATGGCATTGGCATATGCATTTCTATCCTCCATTATTACGCTCCGCAACAGTCAAAAAATTTATGGTTGGATATGAACTGCTCGCCAATCCTCAGCGTGATATCACTCCGGAATATGCAGCAGAAAAGTTAAGAGAATTATCAGGCATCCATTATAAACAACAAAGTAACTAAGATGAATATCCAGAATATCCAAGATAGTTTTTATAATCATTTTCAGCATCCCAGTTCTATTATTGTTAAATCTCCGGGACGCATTAATATTATTGGAGAACATACCGATTATAATGATGGTTTTGTGCTGCCTGCAGCGATCAATAAAGCTGTGTATGTAGCCGTCTCACCGAGAGAGGATAATGAAATTCATCTTTACGCTGCAGATTTCAGGGAGTTGTTTCAGATATCTGTAACAGATATGCAGCCTGCTGAAAAGGAATGGCCAAACTATATTTTGGGCGTAGTAGATCAACTTCAGAAACGGGGATTACATGTCGGAGGCTTCAATTTATTCATTGACGGAGATGTCCCTGCAGGAGCAGGCCTTTCTTCTTCAGCAGCCGTAGAATGCGCCACGGCTTTTGCTTTAAATGAATTGTTTTCACTGGATCTTTCGCGGATAGATATCGCCAGAATAGGGCAACTTGCTGAGCATACATATGTTGGTGTAAAATGTGGGATCATGGATCAGTTCGCTTCTGTTCTCAGCGAGAAAGATCAGGTGTTCAGACTGGATTGTCGCTCTTTGACATATGAATATTTTCCGCTGGAGCTGGGTGACTATATGATTTTGTTATTGAATACGAATGTCAAACATTCGCTGGGAGACTCTCAGTACAACAAACGTCGTGAAAAATGTGAGCTGGGAGTTTCCTGGATCCGTGAAAAATATCCGGAAGTAAAAAGCCTCCGAGATGTTACGGTAGAGATGTTGGATGAGGTGGTGAAGAACAGAGATGAGGATGTGTATATCAAATGCAGATACGTTATAGAAGAAAACCTCCGGGTTGTGGCAGCCTGTCAGGCGATGGAAAAGGGGGATCTGGTTTCTTTAGGGCAGCATATCTATGCTTCACATGAAGGGCTTAGTAAAGCATATCAGGTGAGTTGTGAAGAACTGGACTTTCTGGTAGATGCCTCCCGTGTATATCCTGAAGTATTAGGCGCACGCATGATGGGTGGAGGTTTCGGCGGATGTACTATCAATTTAATCAAAAAGGACTTTTCAGATCAATTTATAAAAGAAATCAGTGAATCTTATCAACAGCAGTTCGGCGTATCGCTTACGCCATACATTGTAGAAACTGCAGATGGCACAACACGTATCGCTTAAAATAGTAAAATATAAGATTTTGAGGCATTTCATATTCATGAAATGCCTTTTTTGTTATACTATTACTCTTATAATTTGGTTAAGTAAAATAAAATGCCAATTTTAGTTAAAAGAATATTCTTGTATCCTAAATTGATCAATCTATTAAGATGAAACCATGTTGATTTTTTATTTACGAAAGTGAGACGCATAAAATAACGTGTGAGTTGTCAGAAAAAAAGCTCATTTAATTCAATTAAAAATCAAACATCTGCCTCGTGCAGGCATGGCTTTATCACCTGCAAAACAAATTATATACAAATGAAAATAAGACTCCTTTTTTTCTTGCTGTTATGTACAGTTACCGGATGGGCACAGCTTAAATCTCCTTCTGAATTTTTGGGATATCCTGTAGGAACCAAACTGACGCCACACTGGAAGCTAATCAGTTATTATAAGCATGTGGCTGAACAGAGTCCTAAAACTGTTCGCATGCAACAATACGGCACGACAAATGAAGGCCGTCCTCTATATGTTGCCTTTATTTCATCAGAATCGAATATAAATCGTCTTGAAGAGATCCGTCAGAATAACCTGCGGCTGGCACATTCTTTAAATGATGGAAAACAGGCGGATGAACAAACTCCTCCGATTATCTGGATGAGTAATAATGTTCACGGTAACGAATCATCATCTGCTGAAGCATCTATGCTGACACTCTATGATCTGGTTAATCCGGCGAATCAAAAGGCTAAGCAATGGTTGGATAAGACAGTGATCGTTATTGATCCTTGTCTCAATCCTGACGGGACTGACCGGTATGTCAATTGGTATAATAGTGTCGTAGGTGATCAGCTGAATGCCAGACGAGACGCCCGTGAGCATCATGAGCCCTGGCCGGGAGGTCGGCCAAATCATTATTATTTTGACCTGAACAGAGACTGGGCCTGGCAGACGCAGGTGGAAAGCCAGCAAAGGGTTGCTTTTTACAATAAGTGGTTGCCACAGGTACACGTTGATTTTCACGAACAAGGAATTAATAATCCATACTTCTTTCCTCCTGCAGCAGAGCCCTTACATGAGGTAATCACACCCTGGCAACGAGCTTTTCAGGAAACAATAGGACGATTCAATGCCCGTTATTTCGATGAGAAAGGATGGCTGTATTTTACAAAGGAAAGATTTGACCTGTTCTATCCTTCTTATGGAGATACGTATCCGACGTATTCAGGTTCTATTGGTATGACTTATGAACAGGCAGGCAACGGATCAGCAGGTTTGGGTGTGGTTACCGATGAGCTGGATACGCTGACACTGGTAGATCGTGCCATACATCACCATGCTTCCGGAATTAATATTGTGCAGGTTTCTGCTGAGAATGCACCTAAACTGATCAAAGAGTTTAGAGATTTTTATAATCAGGCTGTAAGTGGGAAACTCTCTTCTTATCAGTCATATGTCATTAAGTATGAAGATAAATATGCTGCAAAGCTGAATGCTCTGCGTACCTTCCTGAAGAATAACGATATTCAGACTTATACTGGAAAAGGAAGTTTTAAAGGATATAATTATACTACAGCAAAAGAGGAAAGCGCTGTATGCGCAGAAAAGGATCTGGTGATCCCTGCGAATCAACCCAAGGCGGCTCTGATCCGGGTACTGTTTGAGCCTCACGCAAAATTGAATGATTCAGTCACCTACGATATCACTGCATGGGCAATGCCATATGTATATGGATTGGAAGCATATGCTTCCAAATCTGCTATTGCGCTCGGGAAGTCTTATGAGAGCGATAGTATTCGCAACCAGTTATCGGCAACAATGGGTTATGCAATAAAATGGAATGGCTTTGCCGTCGCACAGATTACTTCTGAACTGTTGAAGAAAGGTTATGCTATCAAGTATTCCGAAGAACCCTTTACCATTGGCAATGAAATCTTTCCTTCCGGATCCGTTGTGATTCTCAAGAAAGGAAATGAGAAATTCGCAAATACCATTGCGGGTGAACTAACTGCTTTGGGAGATCGTTATCAGATCCGTATTCATAGTCTGCAATCCAGTTATGTAGATAAAGGACGTGATTTCGGTAGCCCTTCGGTTGTGAAGATCAAAGCTCCAAAGGTCGCAATGTTTACGGGAGAGGGGACCTCATCCATTAATAGTGGGGAAATCTGGCATTATTTCGACCGGCAATTAAAGTATCCGATTACATTGATCAATGTCGGAGATTATGACCGTACCGACTGGTCGAAAGTCGATGTGTTGATACTTCCTTCCGGAAAATATCCATTCCTGAAAGATAAAGCACAATCTGAGCAGTTTACAAAGTGGATTCAGGCCGGAGGTAAAGTAATCGCTATGCAGACAGCGGTTGATCAGCTTAGCAGCCAATCGTGGAGTTCGATGAAATTAGTGAAGAAGGATACCATACTGCCAACGACACCCAAAACGACGGTTAAATACGGGGACAGGGAGCGGAATGCACTGACAAACTATACTGCCGGTGCTATCTTCAAATTGACGATTGATCCTTCTCATCCGCTAATGTTTGGGTATGAGAGCTATTATACCTTAAAACAAGACGATAAAATCTATCAATTTGCTGGAAATGATAAAGGATGGAATGTAGGATATATTGGAGAAAATGCCAGAACAAGTGGTTTTGTAGGAGAGAAACTGCAAAAATACCTCAAAAATGGGGTTGTGTTTGCTGTGCAATCCGTCGGAAAAGGATCAGTAACTTACCTGACAGATGATATTATCTTCAGGAATTTCTGGGAGAATGGTAAACTGATGATGGCTAATGCGACATTTTTTGTCGGTAATGCGCAGTAAAAGTCAGGATTACGGATCTTGGTTGTTCCTTCTTTAATATAATTAAGCGTTTGCTGTTTCATTATACAGCAAACGCTTAATACTTTATTACTATTCTGAATATTTCCTTTCCGATCTTATTTACTCATGTCCCGTAAAATATCGAGAGCTGTGCTAACGCTGTAAATGTTTTCAAAAGCAATACGGAGTTGTCCTTTGACCTCTTTGATATTACAGATTGTTGGGTTAGTTTGTACAAAAGCCAGTACTTTTCCAAACTGATCGGATTCAAAATAAGAAGATTTCGGATTGTTAAGGAAAAAGCCTTTAAGTGTGTTTTTCTTGTAAGAAATTTTTTCAAGACCGATCTGCTTGCCATACCATTGCAGACGCAATGTATTAAACAATTCAAATACCTCTCGCGGAATAGGGCCGAAACGATCTTCCATAGAGCGGGCAAATGCTGTTAGCTGCTCTTCGTTCTCCAGTTTGGACAATTCAGTGTACAGATTATAGCGTTCCGAAATATTAGTTACATATTCGTCCGGAATAAGGACTTCCAGATCGGTGTCGATCTGTGTAAAGGACACATATTTACGTTCTTTTTCGTCTGCAAAAAGATCTGTAAACTCATCGTCTTTCAGTTCCTGTATAGCCTCATCCAGAATCTTATGGTACATTTCAAAGCCAATTTCTGCTATAAAACCGGATTGCTCTGCACCAAGCAGATTTCCTGATCCCCTTATATCCAGATCACGCATAGCAACATTAAATCCTGATCCCAGTTCTGAAAATTCTTCAATGGCGGATAATCTCTTGTATGCTTCAGAAGTAAGTGTAGATAAAGGAGGGCTTAATAAATAGCAAAATGCTTTTTTATTGGATCGCCCTACACGGCCGCGCATCTGATGCAGGTCGCTGAGACCAAACATGTGTGCATGATTGATCATAATGGTATTGGCATTAGGGATGTCAAGCCCGGCTTCAATAATAGTGGTAGCTACCAGTACATCAAATTCATGGCTGATGAATTTCAGCATTACATCTTCCAGATCATCGCCTTCCAGTTGGCCATGAGCTACACCTACACGGGCTCCGGGAACTAACTTTTGGATCAACGCACCCAGTTGTTTCAGATCTGCAACACGATTGTGGATAAAGAATACCTGACCCCCGCGATCCAGTTCATAACTGACAGCTTCCTGAATCAGAGTTTCGTTGAATACGTGAAGCTCTGTTTGTACCGGCTGCCTGTTAGGAGGGGGTGTGGATATAATACTAAGATCCCGTGCTCCCATCAGCGAAAAATGAAGTGTGCGCGGTATAGGAGTCGCAGTAAGTGTCAGCGAATCCACATTTGCGCGCATAACTTTGAGTTTCTCCTTGACAGAAACACCAAATTTCTGTTCTTCGTCAATGATCATCAGACCCAGATCCTTAAATTTTACATCTTTACTGACCAGTCGGTGGGTTCCGATAAGGATGTCTATTTTTCCCTCAGTCAGTTTTGCTAAGGTTTCTTTGATCTGCTTAGTTGTTTTGAAACGGTTGACATAATCAATATTGCAGGGAAGACCTTTCAGTCTCTCTGTAAAAGTCCGGTAATGTTGCAGTGCTAATATGGTTGTAGGGACAAGTACAGCTACCTGCTTGCTGTCTGCCACAGCTTTGAAAGCTGCACGGATAGCTACTTCTGTCTTACCAAAACCCACATCTCCACAGATGAGGCGATCCATAGGATGCGGAGACTCCATATCCCGTTTCACATCGGCTGTAGCTTTCTCCTGATCCGGTGTATCTTCATAGATAAAGGATGCCTCCAGTTCATTTTGCAGATAGGTATCAGGGCTAAATGCATTTCCGGTCTGTGCTTTACGTTTTGCATAGAGCTTGATCAGATCCCGGGCTATATCTTTTACCTTACGTTTGGTTGTTTTCTTTAATTTCTCCCAAGTATCCGTTCCTAGTTTGTTCATCTTAGGAACTGTACCCTCTTTTCCGGAATATTTTGATATCCGGTTCAGGGAGTTGATATTAACATAGAGCAGGTCATTGTCCGCATATACAAGACGGATCATCTCCTGCGATTTGCCGTTGACATCTACTTTTTCCAGACCGGCATATTTTCCCACTCCATGATCTATATGGGTGATATAATCTCCAGGTTTCAGATCCCGCAGTTCCTTCAGGGTAATGGCTTGTGTACGCTCATATCCTTTTTTGCGCTTGTACTTGTAATAGCGGTCAAAAATCTGATGGTCTGTATAGCAGGCCAGTTTCAATTCATCATCCCTGAATCCTTCCCGCAATGCTTTATGTACCGGAATAAAGGTGACTGTTTTATCCAGATCTTCGATGATTGTGAATATACGTTCAATCTGTTTGGTCGAATCTGAAAAAATAAGATTCTGAATATGTTGTTTTTCGTTCTCTTTGAAATTATGAAGAAGCAGGTTGAAATCTTTATTAAAAGAGGGCTGCGGATGGGTGTCAAAAGTGATGGTCTGATCTGCTTTGTAGAAATACTGTTTTCCGAATTCAACTATTGGAAAATCATGGAGCATAGCCCCCAGATTTCGTTCATCACTAAGGCTATATTCCGGATTGATCCATTCCGGATTTTGTGTTTTTTCCTTTTCTGTCAGTGCTTTCCAAAATTGGTTGGCTTTCTTAAACCCTTCTTTGACGATATCTGTTAAAAACTGAATATCTTTCACCCATACAACTGTATCCTTATCAATATATTCCAGTAATGAAATATGTTGAGCGCTCAGAAACTTAGCTTGTACATTAGGCACAATTGTCACGGTGTGTATCTTGCTGACCGATAGTTGATCCTCTATGTCAAACGTTCGTATGCTTTCTATATCATCTCCAAAGAACTCAATCCGGTAGGGCTTGTCATTAGAGAATGAAAAGATGTCCACAATACCTCCCCGAATGGCAAACTGCCCCGGCTCGTAGACAAAGTCAACGCGTTCAAAATCGTATTCGGATAAGAATTCATTTATAAATTCTATGGAAAGCTTACTGTTTTGTGTTATTTCAAGTGTATTTTTCTGAAGGTCTTGTCTGTTAATGACTTTTTCTGCAAGGGCTTCCGGATAGGTAACCACCATTTTAGGTAGTTCAGAGGCATGATTCAGTGCACTAAGTGTTTCGGCACGTTGCAGTACATGAGCAGCATCCAGTTGTGTGAAATCAAAAGCTTTGCGGAAAGAAGAGGGAAAGAAAAGAACCTGTTTGTCCAGCAAACTTTCCAGATCGCTCAAAAAATATGAAGCTTCTTCATGCGTGGGCAGAATAAAGAGGTAAGGACGCTCCTGTAAATAATAAGACGCCACGGCTACCACCGCATCTGATGATCCGATAAGACCTTTGAGTTGAATTTTAGGATTTTTAGCCTGAATAGCTTTCGTCAGCGCTTGTGTTTGTGCACTCTGACCATATTTTTCTAATATTTCTTGAATTCCCACGCGCGAAGTATTTTGACATCGCGAAGTTACTTAAAATGTAGTGTTTGACTAAATTTTAACCTGAAAATTAGTAGCAATACTCATTTTTTTTATGCTGAATCAATCTTTTAATCTGCTAATAATGCAAAAAGTAAATTTGATCATCAGACCATATTTCAGAGTTCAGTTTGCAGATTAAGATCACGCATATAACTTTGAAGAGCATTTTGGTTAGCAGTATCAAGGATACGTTGTAAATCTTCTCTGAAATCAAACTGCAGATCCTCATGTAGTTTATCATATCTGGTCAGTACATGTTTAAGACGGCCGCTTATATATTTATGCAGCTTGTGTGCAGCAGATTGATAAGAAGACTGAAACAGCTCCGGATATCCCTGGATTGCACGTCTGAGAATATATATTCTGAATTCTACTTCACTGACTTTGTCTTTAGTTACCTTTTCGTGCTCATTTACCATCCCGCTGGCTTGTTTGACTAATCTGTTAAGACCGGTAAAATTGCTGAAGTTAGGAGAACCACCTACCTGTGAGGTGCCGGTATCAAAGAGTTGCTGAAGTTGTGCACGCAAACGGATAATCCGTTCCTCCAGATCATTTTCATCTTCCAGAAGTTGATAATGAAGTTGTTTGATCAGCATTTTGTCCTTACTGATGAGCCGGACCAATAGTTTATCTTTTTCCTTTTGCGGAAGAGTGAGTACGGCTTTTTTAAGTTCGGGATCTTGATGTAGTGACATATTAATAAAGGTAAATATAAATGAAATAAAGTGTTGTACTTTTTATCAATAATATAGGTGTTGTCAATACTTCGTTTTTCGAATTTAGTATAAATGATAAGTAATATGAGGATAATCACTAATATTTATAAAAAAGGATAATATATTTGTATCTTCCTTAAAGTTATAATATTAACCTGCTAATAATAATATGTCGTGAAGTTACTGTATTTGCTTTTTCCTTTTTTGATAGCTGGTTTTTATGCGGAAAGTCAGGAATTAAAATTACAAAGTTTTACTACCCGTAAACAACAGCTTGAATCTATACTGGCTACAGAACAGACGCTTCCTGCAGATACGTCGCAGCTTAAGACCTATCTCCTTCCCATCATCCGGCAAGCAGATAAGGGGCGGGATTCCAGTCTGAGGGCTGCCTATTATGGACTGATGGCTGATGGCTATGCATTGTTTTACGATGGTATTAATCCTAAGAGTACACAATTATACCTGCAATCTATACGTACAGCGTCTGTTAATAAAAAGCCGGATATGGAACTCTGGGCCATACTTAATTATGCTCATTATCTGTACAATTACAGAGATATGTCTGCAGCTCTTCCTTTATTTATGCAGGCAATTGAACAAATCAATTCCTTAAATCCAGAAAACATTCTATTTCCCTGTGAATCTTTTAAACGTATTGGCTATTTCTTGGGTACAATCGGCGATTATGATGAGTCGATTGTCTATCTGAAAAGAGGGGAAAAATATGCAGCCTCTCTATTCTGTGACCGTGCTGCTATTCAGGATAATATCGGCCAGTACCTGTTAAAAAAACAGGATACCGTAAGTGCCGAAATGTATTTTAAGAAAGCATTGTATACAGCATCCCGGGTGAATGATGAAGTACGGATGGGTAAGGCAATGGGAAATATGGCGCTTATCTATCAGGGAAGAGGACAGATAGATCAGGCTATTCGTTTTGTGCAACAGGATCTTGTCTACTCTACAAAACATCAAAGTGATCAGAATACGATGTATGCATTGATATTGTTAGGTAAGTTATATCTTGCAGCTCATCAGATCCCGGATGCTGAAAAAGTGATCAGTGAAGCCGAAAAGTACGCTGTCGCTAAACCTTATTTTAAGAGATCCGAATATGAAATTGTACGTCTGCGGCTTGATATTGCATTGATGCAAAAAGATATACAGCAGGAGTTAATGGCACGCCGTAGATTGGAGGTTTTGAATGATTCCTTGGCTACTTCGGATGGAGATATGATCCTCAAACAGACCAAATGGCTGGCTCAGAAAGAAAGATATGCGCACAATATCGAACTGGCACGTCAGCGTTATGAGAAAGAGAAATTTAAGAAGGGAACTTATTTAGTTCTCGTCATTATCTTATTAGTCATTATCGGATTGATCTTCAATATCTTTAAGCGAAAAAATAAAGCACGGCAAGATAATTATGACAAGCGTATCCTTCAGCTTCAGGTTGAAAAGGTGCTCTCAGATCAACGACTATTAAAAGCAAATGAGACTATGGCTTCTTACCGAAGTTATATGGCTGAAAAAAATGAACAGATTGATCTACTAACCAAAGAGATTAAACAGATCAGTAAATCTTCTTCCCCTTCTCTGAAACAGCAGAAGAGCCAGTTGCAGTCCTTGCTAGATTCCCATCTGATGACTGAAGAAAACTGGACTAATTTTAAAACTGCTTTTCAAAGAGAATATCCCTTTTTTCTTCAGCAATTACGTAAAAATTATCCGGAGCTTACAGAGTCTAATCAACGTATTATACTATTATTGAAGCTGGGGCTTTCCCATAAGGAGATGTCAAATATGCTGGGTGTTACAGTAGATGCTGTCAAAAAATCCAGACAGCGCCTGCGCAAGAAGCTGGGGGAAAAATCAGACGATCTTTTCAATATTGTATTTGATCGGGATAATTCAGATTCAGAAGTCAGTTAGCGTAATATTTTTGTAGATAAACTTTTGTTTACAAGTTCTTTGGAGAAAATTATGTTAGAAATGAGTAGCTTTAGATCCAAACCTGATTAATTGATATGAGAAAAATATTTTTTCTTTTACAGTTCTTTTTTACAGTTACTGTATGGGGACAAGAGTCCAAAAATTTACGTGTTCTTCAGTTTAATATATGGCAGGAAGGAACAGTTGTGCCGGGAGGTTTTGAAGCTATAGCCAATGAAATTGCGCGTCTAAAGCCTGACCTGATTGCATTTAGTGAAGTACGTAATTACCATCAGACAAAATTTAACGAACGTATAGTGGAGGCACTCGCAAAAAAAGGTTTAACCTATTATTCATTTTTTAGCGATGACAGCGGTCTGTTAAGCCGTTATCCGTTGACTTCTTACGGGCGTGTGGGCGATGACAATAAATTTAAAGGAACTATACACAAAGCCGTTGTTTCACCCTCAGAGGGAAAGACAGTCGTATTCTATACAGCACATCTGGAATATACAAAGGGCGCAAATTATCTGCCGCGAGGTTATCATGCGGATACATGGGCAAAACTTGCGGCACCTATTATAGATGCAGACTCTGTGTTAGCCAACAATAATTCCTCCAGTCGTGATGAAGCTATTCAGATTTTCATGGAAGATGCTGCGAAAGAAATCGGCGAGGGGCATGAGGTAATTCTTGGTGGCGATTTTAACGAACCATCTTATCTGGACTGGACAGCACGGACTAAAGATAAATATGATCATAAGGGATTGATTATTCCCTGGACGATTACGAAGATGCTGGCTGAAGGAGGGTTTCAGGATGCGTATCGTAAGGTCTATCCAAATGAAGTTACTCACCCCGGCTTTACCTTTCCTTCCTACAATAAAGATGTCGAGATCAGTAAGCTGGTATGGGGAGCGACAGCCGATGAGCGGGACAGGATTGATTTTATTTTTTATAAATCAGGTCAAAGGTTAAAGGCTGTCAAAGCTGCTATTGTCGGCCCTAAAGAATCTATCCTCAGAGGAGAGAAAGCAACCGAAGTTTCAAAAGACAAATTTATACTTCCGCTGGCGGTATGGCCGACGGATCATAAAGCATTGTTAATAGACTTTCAATGGAAATAATAACAAAAGAGGCTGAAAAATTTTTCAGCCTCTTTTGTTATTACCCGATTGGGTTGTCTTTAAGATATTTTTCCCAGTTCCATGAACTGGACATCATTTCTTCGATACCTAATTCTGCTTTCCATCCCAGTTGCTGTGCAGATTTTGTAACGTCTCCCCATACTTTGATGATATCACCCTCACGACGCGGTCCGATTACATAATTAAGCTTCTCACCGGATACATTTTCAAAAGCTTTGATCGCTTCTAAGACCGTATATCCATTTCCGGTACCTACATTGAATACATCATATTTACCATTTGGATTTCCTTTTTCAAGAAGTTTAATTGCTGCAACATGTGCTTTTGCCAGATCTACTACATGAATATAATCACGGACACATGATCCGTCAGGTGTGTCATAATCACCTCCAAACACAGTTAATTTTTCTCTTTTTCCAATAGCTGTCTGTGTGATAAACGGAAGCAGGTTTTGAGGTACTCCTATCGGCAATTCGCCGATCAAAGCAGACGCATGTGCACCTACAGGATTGAAATAGCGTAGAGCGATAATGTTGTAATTTTCATATGCTTTGGCTGTTTCTTCCAGTATCTCTTCTGCGATCTGTTTTGTATTTCCATATGGGGAGGTTGCTTTCTTGACAGGTGCGCTTTCTGTGACAGGCAGGATGTCCGGTTCACCATATACAGTGCAGCTGGAAGAAAATACAAAGTTGACAGGACTATTGCGGTACGTCTCCAAAAGGTTGATCAGCGAGAAGAAATTGTTGTGGTAATATTTCAACGGATCAGCAACCGATTCACCCACCGCTTTGGAAGCTGCAAAGTGTATGATTCCATTGATATCCGGATTCTTTTTGACAAATTCGGATACCGCATCTGCATCACATAAATCAAACTCATGAAATTCGGGTCTCATGCCAGTGATCTTCTCAATCTGATCCAGAATAAGGATATTGGAGTTAGAAAGGTTGTCAATAATTACAGGTGTGTATCCTGCGTTGAATAATTCTACTACAGTATGCGAACCAATATATCCGGTTCCTCCTGTTACAAGTATTTTGCTCATTATCTATTATTATAGTATGTAAAATCTTTATGTTCTAAATGCGTTAGCGGTAACGTACGGTAATACGTTATGGTTTGTTCCAGTCCTTGTTTTCTGGATACGACGGGTTCCCAGCTTAATATCTTTTTTGCTTTACTGATATCCGGTCTTCTCTGTTTGGGATCTTCAGCAGGCAGTGGCTGGTAAACAATCTTACTTTTGCTATTTGTAATCAGCAGAATCTCTTCTGCAAGTTGCTGTAAAGTGATTTCTTCAGGATTACCGATATTGATTGGATCTGCACAATCGGAGTGGAGTGTTTTGAAGATTCCTTCTACCTGATCGCTTACATAGCAGAATGACCGTGTCTGCTGTCCGTCTCCGAATACCGTCAGATCTTCTCCTCTCAGCGCCTGCGCAATAAAGGCGGGTACAGCGCGTCCGTCATTGAGCCGCATACGAGGTCCGAACGTATTAAAAATGCGTACAATACGGGTTTGCAATTCATGGAAGTTATGATAGGCCATAGTCATCGCTTCCTGAAATCTCTTGGCTTCGTCATACACTCCTCTGGGGCCCACGGGATTGACATTTCCCCAGTAATCTTCAGATTGCGGACTCACTGTCGGATCTCCATAGATCTCTGAAGTGGAAGCAACCAGTATACGGGCATTTTTAGCTCTGGCAAGTCCGAGTAAATTATGCGTGCCTAAAGATCCCACTTTTAAGGTCTGAATCGGTATACGAAGGTAATCCACAGGGCTGGCAGGAGAGGCGAAATGCAGGATATAATCAAGGTGTCCCGGAACATGGACAAATTTGGAAACATCATGGTGATAAAATTCAAAATGATCCAGTTTATACAGATGCTCAATATTCCGTATATCTCCTGTGATCAGATTGTCCATGCCGATAACATGGTAGTCTTCCAGAATAAAACGATCACAAAGATGAGAACCCAGGAAACCTGCTGCTCCAGTTATCAGAATACGTTTGCGATGCTTATTTTTCACTTCTATCCGCTAATTCAGAAAGGGTTTAATATCTTTGACCAAGATAAGCAATAATTTGCGAACATGCGTCTGATCTATTCTTTGGGAATCTTACTTTATGGTACTATTTTACGTCTGATATCACCTTTTCATACGAAAGCAAGACTATGGACTGAAGGCCGGAAGGACTGGTATATGCGAATGAGTCAAACGGTTGAAACAGGCCAAAAACACATTTGGTTTCACTTCGCATCGCTTGGTGAATTTGAGCAGGGAAGAGCCGTTTTGGAAGAAATAAAAAAAAATTATTCTGACAAAAAAATTATCATAACTTTTTATTCTCCATCGGGGTATGAGATACGTAAAAATACAAATCTTGCTGATTATGTGTTTTATTTACCTGAAGACACTTCGGGGAATGCAAAACAGTTTACAGATCTTATACAACCTGAATTTGTGGTATTTACCAAATACGAATACTGGCACTATTACTTTCAGGAGCTGGCACAGCGGGAGATTCCGTTGCTGATGATTTCTGCGATTTTCAGACCTGAACAGATTTTTTTTCAGCCTTATGGCGGATTCTTCAGGAAAATTCTGGAATGTGTTACTTATTTCTTTGTTCAGAATGAAGAAAGCCTTCACCTGTTAAAGGAGAATGGTTTTCGCAATGTCGGAATAACCGGTGACACCCGCTTCGATAGAGTAATACAGCTACCGTTACAGAAAAAGGATATACCCGAAGTGACTCAATTTGTTGCCGGGCACCAGGTGTTGATTGCAGGGAGTACCTGGCCGGATGATGAGGTATTGTTGCATGATCTGTCCGGCAAATATGGCGAATGGAAGATAATAGTAGCTCCTCATGAGATTCATGATAAACATATACAATCTATTCTGGATTTATTCCCAGA
Source organism: Sphingobacterium sp. UBA5789 (assembly GCF_002418355.1). Classification (NCBI taxonomy): domain Bacteria; kingdom Pseudomonadati; phylum Bacteroidota; class Sphingobacteriia; order Sphingobacteriales; family Sphingobacteriaceae; genus Sphingobacterium; species Sphingobacterium sp. UBA5789. The sequence goes on from NZ_DIDX01000001.1 coordinate 444,141, forward strand.
AGCACTTAGATTTTCCGGTTTCACGACATATTCAGCTGAGGTTATCCGGAGTGCGCAAGTATTGATTATTGACAATATCGGAATGTTATCTTCGCTATATGGCTATGGAAATGTAGCTTATATCGGAGGAGGTTTCGGAGCAGGTATACATAATACATTAGAAGCTGCGACTTACGGAATACCTGTAATCTTTGGACCCAAATACCATAAGTTTCAGGAAGCAAAGGATCTGATTGAATGTGGCGCTGGCTTTTCGATTTCCAATGCAGCAGGGCTACAGACTGTCTTTGCACAGCTTCAGCAATCAGAAAAACGTACATTTTCGGGAGAGGAAGCACGGAAGTATGTGCGTCAGCATGCAGGTGCGACAGCTGTGATTATGAAATACCTGATCTGTAAAAAGCTACTGTGATCAATCCGTAGTAAGTATTTATCTCATTATAAATACTCACTACCGGATTAATTTCAAAATGAACGGCTGTTAATAATAAACAAATCTTCTTACACCCGCAATATGTCTGGACAGGCGCATGACCTGATGAGCGTATCCGTATTCGTTATCATACCATACATAAAGTACGATACTATGACCATCTGCAGATACGATAGTTGCGGGAGCATCTACAATAGAGCAAGATGAAGTACCTACGATGTCGGATGAAACCAGTTCCTCATTAACGGCATATTTGATCTGTTCTACCAGATCACCTTTTAGTGCAGCAGCTTTGATCAATTTGTTTAGTGTTTCTACATCAGTTGCGTGTTTGGTTTCCAGATGTAAAATAGCAAGAGATCCATTCGGTACAGGCACGCGGATGGCATTGGAAGTAAGCTTACCTGCTAATGAAGGAATGGCCTTGGATACCGCAATTCCCGCACCTGTCTCGGTGATCACCATGTTAAGTGCTGCGGCACGTCCTCTTCTGAATTTTTTGTGCATATTGTCTACCAGATTCTGGTCATTGGTATAGGCGTGGATCGTTTCAATATGACCTTTGACTATCCCTAATGTATTTTCGATGACGTATAATACAGGTGCTATCGCATTTGTTGTACAGGATGCCGCAGAGTAGATTGCTGTCTTGCTGACATCGATTTCATCCTGATTGATACCGTAAACAATATTGGGTACAGCTTTGCCTGGAGCGGTAAGCAATACATTTGCTGCACCTTTTGATTTCAGGTGACGGCTGAGTTCGTCTGCATTACGAAAGGCTCCTGTGTTATCTATAACAAGTGCGTTTGAGATTTGGTACGCTGTGTAATCTATTTCTTCAGGTACCTGTGCTGATAAGATATAGACTGTCAGTCCGTTGATAATAAGAGCCTTGTTTGTACTGTCTATTTCTACCGTTCCTTCAAAATCACCATGTATGGAGTCATGTTGCAGCAAGGCAGCTCTTTTACGGAGTGTGGTTTCGTTGACCTGATCTCGTGTTACAATTGCGCGCAGACGTAGTTGCCTGCCGGAACCGGCCTTTGCAATGAGTTCGCGTGCCAGAAGTCTTCCTATCCTCCCGAATCCGTATAGGACAACATCTCTTGGCGTAAGCTCTTTTGTCTGATGGGCTTTACAGAGCTTACGAATCAGAAAATCGGGAAGATCAGTTGGTGTGATGCCTTCATTCTTCATTTCCATAGCCAGTGTTCCTACATCTATACGCGATGGAGGAAGGCGGAGATCCTGCAGTGCATCAGCAACCGCCAGGCTGTCAAAGATACTGATGTTGTTTTCTGCAAAGACTGTCGCTTCATGGTGAAGGTTAAGAATGTGACTGTTTTGTCTGTCAATCAGTTGATTTCTGAAAAGTACAAGTTCAATCGCTTGTTCATACCATAGCCGGCTGATAATATTAATGAAAGTTGTAGCAGCTTCCGTTTTTTTTGTATAGGAAGAAATTTCCTGTTCAAACAGAACTTTTGAGGACATGATTAAGGTTTGTTTTGTTTAAAAATATATGGTTATTTATTGCCTACAAACCTAGTAAATAATAGTATTGAAAATGATTTAAATTACATATTTGATAAAAATAAACTGCTTTCAGGGTGTTTATTTTATTATTTGCTAATAATATCTTGTTTTGTTGGTTTTTTGATAATTTTTACCTTATTTTCTACTATATTCCCGACAAAAAAAGACCCGAATCCAATGGAGTACGGGCCTTAACTAAACTAAACATATAACAGATCTTTACTCATCCCTGAGACTATTTGCAGGATTGCGTCTTATAGCTCTTATGGCCTGTATACTGGTTGTAATGTATGCAATAAGAATACCTGCAATACTTGCCAGTATAAATACCCATGGGCTTATCGAAATTCGAAATGAAAAATCTTCCAACCATTTTTTCATAAAGTAAAGCGCAATAGGAGTGGCAATTACGGATGCGATAAGCACCAGCCAGATAAAATCTTTTGTCAGTAAAATAAAGAGCTGTTTGTTCTTTGCGCCAAGAATCTTACGTATACCGATTTCTTTTGTCCTCTGATAAGAAGTCAGTGTGATGAGGCCGAATAATCCCAGACAACTGATGAAAAGTGTAATTGTAGCGGAGATATTAATGAGTTTAGCTGTTCTTCTGTCTTCTTCATACATTTCTTCTATTTGCTGATCATAGAATTTGTATTGAAATGTCTGATCCGGATAGCTGTTCTTCCATTCTTTTTCCATGACTTTAATAGCAGATTCCCATTCTGCTTTATCGGTACTGGAAAGCTTGATGCTGATGCTTAATAAATTATCCGGCTTCCCATAATAAAACGCGATAGGTCCCACTGTGCTTCTAAAATCAAACTGATTAAAATCATGAACTACTCCTATTATGCGTATGTCCTGATCTGCTCCATCTTTCAGCAATTGTCCTATTGCTTCCTGAGGCGAATCAAAACCATAACTCTGAACTGCTTTTTCATTAATAATAATGTGCCTTGAACTATCACTGCGGTCAATAAAATTTGAACCCGCAAGTATTTTGAGTTTATAAAGATCCAGATAAGACTCATCGATAAACTTTAAGTTGATCTGTGTCCTTACTTTAGTCGTATCTACCATGCGGTAGTAGGAATTGCCCCACATAGAAGTACTGAACGGGGTGTGACCCAATGCTACGGAAGCAAATTCAGGATGTTTCTTTAGCGCCTGTACATATGTCCGTGGATTAGTAATGTCCTTTTCGGAGAGTCTGTGAGGAATTTCCTGAATGATCACTGCTTCATGATCAAAACCTAAATTGGCATTAAGAGCATAATGTAATTGTTGTCCGATGATGATGGTACAAATAACAAATAACTGAGATATTGTAAACTGAAAAATAATCAGAACCTTTCTCAGCCAGATTTTTTTTCTGCCTTCACCTAATGAAGATTTAAGAATTTTGGCTGTATTGACCCTCGTGCTCAGCCATGCCGGATATAAGCCGTTGATCAGGGTCAGCACAACTGTAAAGACGATTATAAAGCCGGTAATTTCTCCAGCACTTAGAAAATCCGCTATATCTGTAGGAATAATGTCTTTAAAGCTGTGATTAAAAAAGAGAGAAAACGGGATCGCTATAACAATTGCACAGACTATTGTCACAAAAGTTTCGGTAAAGAAAATCTGCATAATTTTATAACTACTAGCTCCTAAAGATTTCTGAATACCTATTTGTTTTGCACGTTTGGGTAATTGGGCTGTTGTAAGATTAACATAATTGATGCAGGCCAGTATAATCAGAAAAATAGCAATAGTCAGCAAGACATACAGAACGGATTTATTTATGGAATGTGCGCCGTTATTGGCCGAAGGAGTGAAATGCTTATCCTTTAAAGGCAGCAGTTCAAACCACCCCTCATATTTATATTTATTTTTTAATTCTTTTGTTTCATCATCCAGCTTTTTGTTGATAGCCTGAAGTAATCTTTGTTTTTTATTTTCTGAATTTACTTTTACAAACAGTTGATGGTTAGAGTTTCTGGCAGTCCAATCTGTGTTTGTGAGTTCTTTTTCCGGAATCTGAAAAAATTCCTTCCCCTCAAAACTGGACGGATAATCCAGATCCTGAACTACACCTGATACGGTATACAACAGACTGTCATTATAGACGAGAACCTTTCCTAAAACCTGTTTCGGATCAGTATTTTTAAAATAGTAAGCTGCTCTGGAAGCGGTGAGTACCACCTCATTTGGAGCATTCAGTGCATTCTCTTTGTTTCCAGCCAGCCATTTATAATCAACCAGATCAAAATAGGACCCGTTAGTGGAGATAAGCAATGTAGGGGTTTTGAAATCCTCATTATTTTTCTCTGTATTTACATTGTAGAAATATCGCAGATATACAGGCACAGCCAGCTCAATTTCAGAACGCTGATCTGCAAGATAGGAGGATAACGGAAGGGGAACTCCTCCGAAATTATTGCTGACTCCCTCAAACCGGGAGTGAGACATAATCTGGTAGATTTGATCGCGATCCTGATGGTTGCCATCAAATTTGAGCTCATAATCTATAATACGGGCTATGGAAAAACATCCGGCAATACCGATGGCCAAGCCTAAGACATTGAGTATAGTAAACAGCTTCTGTCTCCAGAGTTGACGAAATGCTAATTTAATAGATAACCAGTTCATAATTGTAGTGTTAAATAGGATTAATTATTCGTCTCTGAGATGATTTACAAGTTTTTGATGTAACAGCTGTCTGGTTTGCAGGGAGACAACCGTTGCTGTGATGGTTAAAATCCCAATAGCTACAATAGCAAATACCATCCAGGATAAGGGAATTCTGTATGCAAATTTGTCAAGAAAGCGCTGCATGAGGTAGGTTGTAACAGGATAGGAGATTACTATAGAAATACCCGCTATCAGCAAAAATTCTTTAGAAAGAATCCCGGTAATAGCGCGGTTAGAGGCCCCCAGAATTTTACGTATTCCGATTTCTTTTTTCCTTCTTTCAATTTCAAAAGCAGTTAGTCCAATAAGTCCGAGGAATGAAATAATAAGAGATAAAAGAGTAAAGAATGACAAGATCTTGCTCAAGTTTTCCTCCGTCCGGAATTTAGAATCGTACTGCTCGGATACAAGTTCATATTGAAGCGGATATTCAGGAGAAAAGTTCTTAAATATTTTTTCTATCGATTTGATATTACTGTCGGTAGAATTGTTTTCATTCATCCTGACAGTGAGAATACCTAAATAAGAAGCAGGACCAAAAATAACAATCGGCTCTACCGGTTGATAAGGAGAATTAATAACAAAATCTTTCACCACTCCTACCACAGTCCACTTTTTGAAATTATCGTCAATGACAGCACCTAAGGGCTCTTTCAGATTCATTGTTTTTACTGCAGATTCATTTAATACGGCAGAGGTGGAGTCCGCAGGATACTTGCTAATATCAATATCTCTCCCCTGTATGATAGTAGTACCTGTAGTTTTCGCGAAATCTTTATCCACTCCAAATCTGTAAATAGATGTTTTGTCATTCTCAGGACGTTCCGGCCAGCTGATAGCAGTGGAGCTGCTCCAGGTCCTTGACATCGGAGAGCCGGTCCTAGTAATAGAGGTCGCCGCGCCTGACTGAAGGATGGCATTGCTGATAAGTCCGGCTTTTTCCAGTTCCGATTCATTAAGGTATATAGTCAGCAATGGATCTTTCTCAAAATTTAAAGGGCGCTGTCCTGCAAATTCAACTTGTTTGATGATAAAAAGTGTGGAACAGATCAATACAACTGAGCAGGTAAACTGGATAGTGACCAGAACGCTTCTGGGTGTAAATCCGGAAGAAGAGGCGGAACCCTTTAAAGCACGTTGTGTCTGCAATGACGAAAGGTAGAATGCAGGGTAACTACCCGCCAGTATACCGGTGACTATAATAAAAATAACTAATAGTATCCAGGGCAATGGGTCCGTATATGGAATAACAAATTGCTCTTCAACAATTTTTTCATAATGAGGAAGAAGTATAATAGTCAATATAATGGCTATGATCGTTGAGAAGAAAACAATCAGGATAGATTCGATCAGAAATTGTCCTATAAGCATCCTGCGGGTAGCTCCCATAGTTTTTCGTATAGCGATTTCTTTTCTTCTTCTCTCGCTTCGTGCTGTACTCAGGTTCATAAAATTGATACAGGCAAGGACAAGTGTCGTTAAAGCTATAAACCCCATGATGTAGAGGCTGTCTATTCTTCCTCCGTCGTTCTTTCCGTTTTTGAATGAGTTATAGAGGTAACTTTTCATAAATGGATAAAGGATCACCTCCAGTGAGGAAGCCTGATCATGCTCTTTGCTTATATTTCGGATTTTGACATTGAATTTATTTAGATCTGTTCCCTCTTTGAGAAGTACATACGTGCTTACATAACTATTGGTCCATGGTCGTGTCGATTGATCATTATATCCCAGACTTGTTCTGAGGTTCCAGTCTGCTAGAACTTCAAAATAGAAAGAACTGTTTGAGGGAGGGTTCTTAACAACTGCTGTTACAGTAAGAGGGTATTTATTTTGCATTAAAACGGTGCGTCCCAGAGGATTTTCATCTCCAAATAATTTGGTCGCAGTCTTTTGGGTGATTGCTATCTGATCAGGTTTGTCAAACGGAGTTTTGCTTCCACTGATAATTTCAAAACTGAATATATCGAAAAAGGAAGAATCGACAAAAGTGACAGGTTGATTCAGGAGGCTTTCTCCTATTTTAAAAGTAACGCTGTAACCGTTATCAATGCGGCTGCTGGATTGAACTTCAGGATAGTCTGATTGCAAGGCCGGACCAAGAGGTTCGGAAGTGGCTGAGCCTCTCTTTATTTCTCCATTGACATCTCTCATATGCTGAGCGATATAGATCCTGTCTTTATGGGTGTGGAAGTGATTATAGCTTATCTGATGATGTATCCAAAGGCCTATTAATAAAAAACCTGCAATACCGATGGCAAGACCAAATACATTAATAAAGGTATAAGCCTTATATCTGGTGAGAAACCGAAGAGAAGTTTTAATATAATTTAGAAACATAATTTTTATAAATGACGTATGACTTAGTGTACTATTCGTCTCTCAGACTATTGATCGGATTGGAATTTGCTATTCTGATAGCCTGAAAACTGACCGTGAGTGCTGTTACGAGAATTCCGATTACAGCGGCAAATAGAAATACCTCCCATTTGATCTCTGTTCTGTACGCAAATCCCTGCAACCATTTTTGCATAATCCACCATGAAAACGGAGTGACTATTATAAGAGAGAGCAGTACAAGTTTTAAAAATTCGGAGGATACTAATTTTACAATTGAAAGCATAGACGCACCAAGTATTTTACGGATTCCGATCTCTTTGACTCTTCTCTGTATAACTAATGATGACAGCGCAAATAAACCAAGACCAGAAACTAAAATAGTAGCAACAGAAAACAAGGTCAGGATTTTTAGTGTACGTGCTTCAGTACGATAAAGATCGTTGTATTCTTCTTCGAGATAGTGATATTCAAAGGGTTTGTCTTTACTGAACTTTTTCCAGGTATCTTCCAGAAATCCCAGGGTTTCCTGTGTATGTGCTGTATCCTTCAATTTGACCATTAATTTGCCAAACCAACTGTATTCAACAAATAGTACAATCGAGCCTATTTTCTGATGAAGAGAAGCGAAATTAAAGTCATTTGAAACGGCTTTTATTTTGCCTTTTCTTCCATTAAGATTTACGGGTTTGCCTATGGCCTCTTCAGCTTTCAGACCTAACTGATCTAACGCTGTTTTATTAATAATAAAGGCATATTCCGGTTCTATATCTGTCGTGCCGGAACGAGTAACATCACCATCGTTAAAACTTTCTCCCGACATCAGCTTTATATCAAACACCGATAAGAAATCTTTTTCAACAGGAATACCAGTGATATTAATACTCTTTTTTGAAGAGTTGACATCGGCTTCAAGGGTGTAACCACCATTAATGTTTACCGGAGAATCATATGATGCAGTTACTCCTTGTATATTCGAATTGTTAGTAATCGTATTCTTGAAGGATATCAAATTAGTTACCGATAGCTCAGATGCATCCAGTACAATTACTTTTGAGCGAGCTATTCCCGTGTCTTTGGATTGCAGATAACGCATCTGTCCGTTGACAATAAGTGTCGAAATAATAAACAGTAAGGATAAACTGAACTGAAATATAATCAGAATCTTACTTAATAAAGCTCCTTTTTTACTGTTCGATATCTTTCCTTTCAGACTGTCTGTGGGTTTGACTGAAGACAATATCCATGCTGGTGCTCCTCCCGAAATAAAGGAAATAACGAGAAACAGAATAATAATAATCAGCATAAACCAACCACCTTTCCAGGACTCCAGACTAAGCTGTATACCCGTATAATTGTTGAAAACAGGAATGAGCAGAATAGTCCCGATAGTACCCACTAATAATGCAATAAACGAAGTGAAAAAGGATTCCGTCACGAATTGTGTAAAAATGTGTTTTCTGGATGCACCGATTACTTTTCGCACTCCGATCTCATGAGCCCGCTCACTGGATTTGGTCATAATAAGATTTCCAAAATTGATACAGGCAATCAGGAGTAAAGAAAAAGCAACTACAGACAAGAGATAAATATAGATCTGTTTAGGGCCTCCCATCACCGTGGAATGCAGCCTTACATCGAGCAATTTTTGTAAAGGGAACTTCACCTGATAACCTGCTGCAATTTCTTCTGCAAACTGTTCTTTCAGATAGTTGTCAATCTTGGACTGTACTGCCGCAATATCATCCGGAGCCTTGAGCAGCAAGTAGGAAATATCATTTGCAGCTCCCCATGACACATTCTTAAATCTCGGTAAGGAATGGTACGGGCCAATAATATTAAACTGTATCTGTGAATAGGAAGGAATATCTTTGATAATACCGGTTACTTTCCATGGTGTATTATTCATCGTCAGACTTTCCCCCAGAGCTTCTTGTTCTCCGAAATAGCGTTTTGCTGTAGATTCAGTAATAACAATAGAATTTGGCTCCCTGAGAGCTACAGCAGGATTTCCTTTTATGAAATCAAAGCTGAAGACATCAAAGAAAGATTCATCTGCAAAGGTCAGTCCATCTTCATTGAATACTTTGCCGTTGTACTGAACAGGTATTTTATGTTCTTCACTTCCCCGTTGAAAGAGCCGTACACCTTTTTCAATCTCCGGAAATTGCTCTGCAAATGCCGGGACAGCAGCATTGGGCGTCCATGCGGTCTCTGTAAAATTCTGTTCAGAGGGTGCTTTATAGCTAAAGGACATATATACTATGCGATCAGCGTTTTTATGAAAAGTATCAAAGCGCAGCTCGTTGATGATATACGTTCCCAGCAAAAAGAAGCAGCATATTCCCAGAGCAAGACTGATGATACTAACGAATGAAGTCGTTTTATTTTTGAGCAGATTTCGCCAGGCGAGTTTGAAATAAGTGTACAACATGATCTTTAGAATTGCGTTTCCATTATTACTTCTCCGTCCAGCATTCGGATCACACGATGTGCAAATTTGGCATCATGTTCACTATGCGTCACCATTATAATGGTAGTACCACTTTCATTCAGTTCTGTCAATAGCTGCATAACTTCATTACCATTGTTTGAGTCCAAATTTCCTGTCGGCTCATCGGCCAGAATAAGTTTGGGATTGTTGATCACAGCTCTTGCCACAGCCACACGTTGCTGCTGACCTCCTGATAGTTGCTGCGGAAAATGATTTCTGCGGTGTGCTATCTGTACTTTTTCCAATACTTCCTCCACCCGTTTTTTTCTTTCAGCGGCAGGGACATTGGTGTATATCAATGGCAGCTCAACATTTTCATATACTGTCAGCTCGTCAATCAGATTAAAACTTTGAAATACAAAACCAATAGCATGTTTGCGCAGGTTAGATCGCTTGCTCTCGTTGAATTTTGCAACTTCCGTTTCGTTGAAAAGATAGCTGCCTTCCTCAAAATCATCTATCAGTCCCAGTACATTTAACAGGGTCGATTTGCCGCAACCGGATGGACCCATTACAGCTACAAATTCACCTTCGGATACCTGAATGCTGACATTATTAAGGGCTAATGTCTCGATCTCATCTGTGCGGTAAAACTTCTTTAATTGATGTATTTTAATCATTATTTAGATATTAGAGTGTTAAATTACTTTTGAATTTTTAATTCCTGAACCTTGTCGTAGTTTTCATAACTCGAGGTAATCACTTTATCTCCGGGTTTTAATCCTTTGAGAACTTCATAATATTCCGGATTTTGCCTTCCCAGTTGTATATCTGTACGGTAGGCCGTGTTCCCGTCTTCGGACAGCTTAAAGATCCAGTTACCTCCCGTTTGTTGATAAAATCCGCCACGGGACAATAACAGGGCTTTCGTCTCATCACTCAGGGAAAGCTTGATCTGTAATGTTTGCCCTCTGCGTATTCCCTGTGGAATTTCTCCGACAAACTCCATGTCTACCTGAAAGCGCCCGTTGTTGACCTGAGAGTATACCTTTCTGACTCTTAACGTATAGACTTTGTTGCTGATATTTATACTTCCCTGCAGATCATTATATATTCTGGAAATGTAATGTTCATCAACATCAGCCCTTACTTTAAATCCGGTAAGCACATCTATCTGTCCCAATCGTTCTCCTGAATTCTTGCTTTGCCCGATTTCAGAATCAAAGGAAGTCAGTTGTCCGTCTACAGGTGCTCTCACGACCAGATCATCTACTTTCTTTCGCATCAGCTCCAGGGCGCGCTGTGTACGTTCATACATCTGTCTGTCTTGCTTTACCTTTTGATTGGTCGATAGTGAATCCTGCTGTAATATTTTACGTGTTAATTCCATTCTTTCCTTCTGATAAAGATAATCATTGACTGTTTTCTGATATTCCTGAGATCCGATCGCTTTTTCCTCAAACAATTTTTTGTTCAGCTGATATATTCTCTGCGCTTCTTTAAGTCCGTTTTCCACATCGGCCAGTTGATTTCTGTTGTTGATTGATACTTGCTGTGCATTGGTCTGAGCTATCTGAGATTGTGTGAGCAGGTTGAGAACAGATGTTTCCTGATTGACCAGACTGAGTTCCTGATCTGTATTTGATAACCGCATAATAGGATCCCCTTTTTTCAGAAATGCTCCATCCTCCACATATTTTTCTTCGACACGTCCGCCCACAGATGCATCAAGAAATATACTGTTAATAGGTAATACTGTACCGTTCAAAGGAATAAACTCCTGAAACGTATCCTCTTTTATCACCTGTATACTCAGCCGTTCGGCTTTTACATTCAGATTGCTTTTGCCGCGGATAAGATATACACTGAACCCGATTAAAAAAATTAGTAAGAAAATACCTGCAAGCATAAGTAGTTTTTTGCTTGTCCATGTTTTCTTTTGTATCACTTTATCCATATAGTATATTATCAATTATAATAAGATCATCTTATACTCGGAGATCCCGTATATTCTTTAGTAAACCACATGCCAATATTATAACTTTCTATATTTCAGCGATTTGAATATATTTAAAGTTTCTTTAGGTGTTCGATATCGATCAGTTTCTGTCCGCCAGCGCACATGTCTGATTCTCTCTGCTGTTTTCAGGAGATAAGGTGCTATTCTTCAGGTAAAATCAAACGATTTATTTTGTGTAAATAAACTTCTTAAATTATTATATTTATAACAATAATTGAAAATAATCTACAAAATGGGTAAATCTGTTAAAAACAAAAATGCAGTTTATGACGTTGAATTTTTAGATAAGCTGATCGTGGGTATTGGAGAAGTATCTCAGATTACCGGAATTCCAACCAGACAAATCCGGTATTGGGAAGATAAGAACCTCATCGTAAGTCTGACAGAAGAGGAAGGAAAAAACAGAAGGTATGACTATAAGAATATCAAAAAGATCATGTTGATCAAAGAATTAATGGATGAAGGATATACACTGGATGCTGCTGCTGAAAAAGTCAGGAAACGTATAACACTCATCAGTGAAACTTTCGAAAAGCTAAAAAGTAAATCAAAATAAACGATATGATAAAATTTCCGAAAATAGAGTTGATTTATGAAAAATTTGAACGGGATGATTTTCAATTGTACTATACATTAGTCCGTGATGAAAAAGTGATGGCTATGATTACAGAACGGGCTATTCCTATTTCAGAGGCAAAGGCAGATTATGAAAAAATTTTAGTCATAAACGACTTACACTCTTCTTTTGGCTATTTCAAAGTTAAGACAGCTGCAACTGAGGAGTTTGTGGGTTTAGCCAAAATGGAAGTCATAGCGCAGGATAGCTCAGAGGCGGAACTGGGTTATATTTTACTTCCTTCTCATTGGGGAAAAGGTTTTGGAAACCAGCTGGCTACTGAAATGTTAAGCATAGCAAGACGAGAACCTCAAATCAGGAAGGTTACAGCTATTATTGATCCTCAGAATATTCCATCCAGAAAAATTTTGGTCAATAATGGATTTGTTTCAGAAGAGTTTAAAGATTTTGACGGACTTCCGGGAGAAATTTTAAGTCTGGTATTTTGATGAATTTTTAAAATTGCTGTACGACTGTCCGCTAGCGGACACTTTTTGTTCGATGACGAACACTGTAATATTTCGATTTGGTATTAAATTATTGATTATTAATGTTTTATTGTTTTGGCATATGCTGTGTATAAGAGAATTATATTAAATATTCTCATTACTTATACGGCATGTTTATGCATTACAGATATATTGTTTCGGTATTATTTTTATTGTTAGGATCAGATTTTGCTGCTTCTGGTCAGCTTCGGGATCTCAAATCCTGTATTTCTCAGGCTCTCCAGCATAATCTGGCTGTTCAGCAGAGTGAAATCAAAGAGCAACGTTCTTCTGTCAGCTATACCAGATCCTGGCAGGAGCGCCTTCCTACATTGAATGCCCGTCTGGGACACAGTATCAATGAGGGAAAAAGTATAGATCCGTCCACTAATCAGTTTATCAGCAAACGTTTTACTTCCGGTAATCAGGAAGTTTCAACTTCCATGGTTCTGTTTGATGGTTTGGGGATGTTGTATGATATACGACAACAGTCTAAAATATGGGCAGCTGATCAAAAGGATCGGGAAGGGGCTTTAATAGCATTAAAACTAGATGTCATATTAGCATATATACAGGTGCTGACGGCAAAAGATATTCTGCAACAGGCGGAAGTCAATATAGAAACAACCCGGGCACAATTGCAACGTTCAGAAACGCTGCACAGGCAGGGCGCTATAGCACCGGGAGATTATTTTGATATCAAGGGTCAGTATGCAGCGGAATCTTCATCTATTAACGGATTAAAGAAAACACTTTTTGACAGACGCCTCGCTCTTTCTCTACTTATGAATGTCACGGAGAAAGATTTGGGAGAGCTGGCCCCTTTGGAAGAGCAGGCAAATGATGTTGCTGTATGGACTGTGGATGCAGAACAGTTGTATCTGGAGGCACAGGATAAGCTGCCCGACTTTCAGTCTCTACAGTTCAAAACAGAGGCTGCAGAATATGCTGTAAAATATGCCAAATCGGGTTATTTTCCACGACTTACTTTTGGGGCGGGACTGAACAGTCAATATTCCGGAACTTCAAATGATTCTTATCTTCGTCAGATCGACAACAATCTGGGTAAATATGTTTCATTTGGTCTTAATATTCCAATATTCAACGGATTTAAAGTTCGTAATCAGGTGAAACTGGCTCGGTTGGATCAGCGGAGTCAGCAAGTGGAAAACGATCAGAAACGTCTGGAACTTCGTGAAAATACCAGCAAAGCAGTTTTTGATTACAAACAGTCTTTTGAAAATATTGCATTATTGAAAAGCCAGGTTACGGATTATAAAGAATCTTTCAGAATTGCACAGGTCAGGTTTGATGAGGGGGATATAAATTCAGTGACCTATATTATTGCAAAAAATAAATATGAACAATCTTTATCACAGCTTACCGTATTGCAATATCAGGCTATATTGCAGCAATATACATTAGATTATTACCAGGGTAAACTTGGATTTTAAGATAATGTTCAGCGAAAACTACGGGATTGTTTTTTTTCTTTTACTTTTTAGTCTTATTTTGAAATATGAAAAAGTCGACCATATTGGTTGTAGATGACGATCAGGATCTGCTCACGGCAGTGCGCTTGTTGCTCAAACCTCGGGTAGGTGAAGTGATTGTAGAACATAATCCGGAAAAAATACTATCCATATTGGCTAAAAAAAATGTGGATGCTGTATTGTTGGATATGAACTTTAAAAGTACGATCAATACCGGTAATGAAGGTTTATACTGGTTGTCCCGGATACGGGCAGAATATCCGCTATTACCTGTTGTCATGATCACTGCTTACGGCGCTGTAGACCTTGCTGTCAAATCTCTTAAAAATGGGGCTTCCGATTTTATTGTCAAACCCTGGCAAAATGAAACATTACTGAAAAGTCTGGATGAAGCTCTTTCTGCAAATAAACTAAAAAAGACAGATGCAAAGGGAATATTGGATGCGTATGCTTCGACTCAGCTGATCGGTGAGTCTGAGATCATGCAGGATCTGTATTATAAAATAAGCAAAATAGGACCCACGGATGCTAATATCCTGATTCTGGGAGAAAATGGTACAGGTAAGGATGTCATAGCGCGGGAGATTCATAATAAGTCACTCCGTTATCAGAAGAATTTTATAAAGGTAGATGTGGGTGCATTGACAGATACACTGTTTGAGAGTGAATTATTCGGACATAAAAAGGGTGCATTTACGGATGCACGTGAGGATCGGAAAGGGCGGATAGAGCTGGCTCACGAAGGGACATTATTTCTGGATGAGATTGGGAATATCACCCTACAGCAGCAAGCGAAATTATTGACGGTACTTCAGAATCGTCAGGTTACACCTTTGGGAAGTAATCATGCTGCTGATGTGGACATCCGGTTGCTGTGTGCTACAAATATTCCTATCCGTGAGCTGGCCAACGAAAGCCGCTTCAGGAAAGATCTGATTTACAGGATCAATACAGTAGAGGTACAGGTCCCTCCGCTGCGTGACAGAGAAGAGGATATTATGCTGCTGGCCAGACATTTTCTGACGATTTATGCCAAAAAATATAATAAGTCTATAGAAGACTTTTCGGATGAATCTGTATACAAGTTGAACAGTTATCACTTTCCGGGCAATGTCAGAGAACTGCAGTACAGTATAGAGCGTGCAGTTATTATGTCTGAGACGGATAAGGTGGAAGGGAAAGACCTGCTGTTCTCCCCGTTAGAGAATTCGGCTCAGCCAGTTGTATCCGGCAGCAGCGAGCAGAATCTGGAAGCATTGGAAAGAAATACAATCAAGAAAGTAATTGAAAAGTATAATGGTAATATCAGCAAGGCTGCCAGAGAACTGGGGCTTACGCGTTCGGCATTATACAGACGATTGGAAAAGTATAGCCTTTGATTATGACACGCTTTAAATGGGGGATAGTTTGTAGTTACATATTGCTGATAGGATCGGGGGCAGCGTTTTGTTTTGCCCTAATATCCGGATGGTACCTGCTGGCATCTCTGGCTGGGATAACAGCCCTTGTAACTTTTATTGCTGGGCTGAAAGCGCAATTTGATGTCTATGATGTATTTATGGATTTTGTACAGTCTACCAGGCAACGCGATTTCACACGTTATTACATTACAAAAAAAACAAGCTCAACAAAGCGCAGAATCCATGAGACATTCAATGAGATAAATGCTGCATTTAAAGAAGTTACGGTTTCAAAAGAATTGCAGTATCAATATCTCAATCAGATTGTGAATATGCTGGACACAGCTATCTTCACTTATTATCCGGATAAAGATAAAGTCATCTGGATGAATGAAGCTTTTAGAGTTATGTTTGATATTCCATATGTGGGGCGATTCTCTTCACTGGAACGGCGGAATAAAGAGCTTTTCAGAATTATTAATAACCTTCAGCCCGGACAGCAGCATATTGAAGCGGTTTCTTCTGCTAAGGGAAAAGTCAAACTGCTGATGCAACTCTCCGAACTGGTAACACAGGAGGGGAGGTGTCAGATCGTAGTCTTTCAGAATGTCAACGAAGCTATTGACGAGACCGAGACTAAAGCCTGGCATAAACTATTGCGTGTACTGACGCATGAAATTATGAATTCCATTGCTCCTATTTCATCTCTGGCAGAGACGATGAGTCAGCATCTGGATCGCCTGGAGCCGGCAGAGGAACTAGAAGATGTCCGTGTGGGGGTTGATACTATTCGCAACAGAAGTGAGGGTTTGCTGAAGTTTGCGAAGAGTTACCGTACAATCAATAAAGTGGATAAACCACAGCTGAAGGAAATCATGGTGTCCGATCTGTTTGAAAATATTTATCAGTTGCTGGAACCTACATTTGTACAGAAGAATATTGAATTTGATGTCATATTGAAACCTACGCGGATTCAGTTATTTGCGGATGCCAATCTGGTGGAACAAGTGCTTATTAATCTTGTCCTCAATGCTATGGAGGCTGTAAAAGATATAGAAAAACCATACATCACGATGTCTGCAATAGAGAAAGGCGGAAATGTGCAGATCCACGTCAGCGATAATGGAATCGGTATAGATACGGAACTCATGGAGAATATCTTTACTCCATTCTTTACCACCCGTAAAACGGGAAGTGGGGTAGGTCTGACATTAAGTAAACAGATCATGCTGATCCATGGGGGGAATATTCTGGTAGAATCTGCAGTAGGTAAAGGCAGTACATTTACTTTGCAGTTTTGATAAGAAAGTGAGCGCGCTGATATTGTGAAACGAAGTGGTTAATCTTCTTCCAGAAAAAGTTCGGATGCAATATGGTCTGCAATAAGTTTTCCTTTTGCTGTAAGATAATAATGACCATCCTGCAGGCAGACTTCTCCGTGCGTGATAAAAGGCTGGATCGTATCCGTGAGTTGCTTAAGGGTATCTGAGCCGAATGCTTCTTCGATTTTCGCAGTGTCCATTCCCCACATGGTGCGCAGGGAAGTCATAATATATTCATTGACTTTGTTTTCGAAACTCAGGTGCTCCACCTCAGCAACAGGTGTTTTTTCAGCTATACCTTTTATGTAAAGTGCATTGTTGGCAATATTCCAGGATCGGTTATCACCGTTAAAGGAATGGGCGGAAGGGCCAATGCCGATATAAGTGTCACCTTTCCAGTAGCTGGAGTTATGTCGGGCATATCTGTCAGGTTTTGCAAAGTTGGATATCTCATAATGCTCAAATCCGCTGTTTACAAGTTTATCTATCAGGATTTCAAACTGTGCGGCAGACTGTGATTCATTCATGGCCGGAGATTTGCCTTTTTTTATGAAATGATCCAGAGCTGTTTGCGGTTCTACCGTCATGCTGTAAGCAGAGATATGCGGAATTTCAAATTCCAGTAACTTATCGATATTCGCATTCCACTTTTGATCTGTAAGCAAAGGATACCCGTAGATCAGATCTGCCGTTATATTCTCAAATCCGGCATCCTGCACACGCTTGATTGCCGCATCTGCTTCACTGGCATTGTGCGCCCGGTTCATCCAGCTTAGATCTTCTTCGTAGAAGGACTGTATGCCGATACTGAAACGATTGATATCTGTATGTCGGAGCTGCTGTACTTTTTTCTGATCCAGATCATCCGGATTGGCCTCTAAAGTAATCTCCGCATCTTCAGCAATATCATAGTACTCTGAAACAGTATCAATGAAAGACTGTATATGTCCGGCATCCAGAATAGATGGCGTGCCTCCGCCGAAATACAAGGAGGTCAGCTTTTTGGTATCTCCTGCCTGACTCCGTAATTCCAGTTCCTGTTTCATTGCCGCCATCATTTCGTCCGTGTATCTGAGGGACGTAGAAAAATGAAAATCACAGTAGTGACAGGCTTGTTTGCAAAATGGAATGTGAAAGTAGATACCCGGCATTTTTTGTATAAATCTTTTCCAAAGATAAGCTAAAATATAGCTTTGATAAGGACTAATAATAAATTGCCCTCATTTTACACCGGAGTGCTTTTTTCTGTTGATTAGTTCTTTTAAGTTTTGTTTATTCGCTGTCTTCTATTTTGTTAACAACAAACCCATCCCTGCACAAAAATGCTGTTCTATGCGTGTTTATTAGGGATGTTGCGACTCATTCTGAGGTAATATTTGCCCTCTTATCTTACCATGTATTGTTTAGCACAATCGATTGCTTAAATTACGCAAACGATTTCGTTGTTTTAGCATGCCTGATAATCCCCAATCTGTGTATATCATTGTTCCATCAGTTAACCTAGTAATCACCATTTCTTAACTACAAGAAGAGGGTGAACTAACTAATTAAGAATATAACCTAAGTATACACTTATGATGAAAAGATTCTATTGCTTTTTAATCTTAGTTTTTCCTGTATCTTTCCTGCATGCAGCCGATTTTCCGGATGGATATACTGCGAATACTAACCGATATCTGTTACAGGATACCGTGAGTACCGATACGCTCCTTCTACAGCGGCTTAATCCTACAGCTGTCAGACTGGGAAGTGCAGACTCAGTACATATTCAGACGGTATCGACATTTCCTTTCCACAGTGTGGCTCAATATCTCAAAGGTGAAGTAGCGGGAGTGTATGTACAGGAGAATACTGCTGAGCCGGGTACAAACAGAAATATTGTCTTGCGCGGATTGGCAGCACCGTTATTCTCCAACAAGGATATCAACGCTTCCCAGCCTACTATTTTTGTAAATGGCGTACCGCTGACTCAGGAAAATAACTTTTCGTATGGTATTCAGAAATACGATTATAACAGACTCGGGCCGGGGACAGACTTCGCAAGTATCTTTAATATCAATGCGATAGAATCTATCGAAGTCATTAAAGATCCTGCAAAATTAGCTGCATTAGGACCATTGGCTGCAAATGGTGCTATCTGGATCACAACTAAAGGAGGGAAATCAGGACCGAGTGAAATCAGTCTTAATTCCTACTACGGGATGAATACCCGAAAGTCTGTCACTCCTGTCAACGCACAATATGAGAATATGTTCAGACAGCAGTTCTATTCCAAATATGGAACTGAACAAGACCGGCTCACCTATCCTTCTTACCTTGGAGATTCTACAAATGTGAATTATTATGGACCGTCAGACTGGTCTGAAGAATACTATAAAAATCAACCGTTATACTCTATAGACTTATCTCTGAGAGGAGGTTCAGAGAGAGCTAATTTTAACTTTCTGGGTGGTCATACCAGTAATACTTCCAGTGCGGATGCCGCAAATTTCAAGCGTTATAATGCGACGTTTAATGTCAATATGGCGCCAGCGGAATGGTTCAATTTTACAGCATATGTCAATGCCTCACGTGTGGAGCGTAAGCGTAACCGTTCTTTACGCGACAGAATTTCGGAAACGGGCTATCTGCCTGATCTGAGTATTCCGATGTCACCCAACCGTGAAGTGTATGCCCGCTATCTGAAAGAATTTGACAAAAATGTGGATGGCAATGTGATGAATGCTGTGCAGGCTTTTATATCAGCGGATTTCTCCATATTAAGTAATCTTCGATATACTACTAAATTTTCGATCGATTACAACGAAGGGTTAAGAGATGTGTTTTATGCTTCTTCACTAATGGATGATAACAATTATGTATCCAATTATAACGGCTATAACCAACGGTATAAATTTGATCATGCTCTAAACTACAATCTTGGAAAAGATACAGATCATCAGGTAGATCTTACAGCAGGAATGGAATATATGGAAGACCTGTACCGGTTTACATATACCAAAACGTATGACGGACCGAATGATTTCATCAAGTTAAATCTTAAAGAATCGACCCTTCCTACTTACAGATATACGAATCGTGAAGACCTGAGAGTATACTCCTTTTATGGAAATGCAAAATATAAGTATAAAAATCTTTTGGATCTGAATGCTGTATTGCGCTATGACGGATCATCTACAGTACAAAAGGATAACAGATGGCTGTTCACGCCAGCAGTGAGTGCAAAATGGAATGTGAAAAATCAATTTTTCACCACGAATGATGGGATTAATGAACTTTCGATCAAAGCCGGATGGGGAAGGATCGGAAAGTTGCTGACCATTAGTCGCTTTGCGACAGGACCGCAGTATGCAACAGATCTAAACTGGAGTACGGAAGCCGGATTGGTTTCTTACAATGGTTTCGCAGCTATTTCAAGACCATATACATTAGGTTGGGTAGGCTATGATGTAGAATGGCCGTATACAGATCACTTTAACATTGATCTGGAAGGTTCGTTCTTCTCTAACAGATTGTCAGCAGGAATCTCATTGTACAATAAAAACGACAAAAATCAGATTGCGTCCATTCCGGTTCCCGCTGAATATGGATATACCGGTCGCTATATGAACGGTCTGAATGTCAATAATAAAGGTGTGGATCTAGCACTAGGATTAAACGTGCTGACTAACCCTGATAAACTGCAATGGACAAGTGCATTTAATTTTAATATTAACAAAAATACACTCAAAGCGCTTCCTAATAATCTGCAAACCTTAATTGTAGGTGATCGCAAGCTTGAGGTTGGAAAATCTGTTGATCAATTCTGGGTATATCAGAATGCAGGAATTTACAATACCGAAAGCGAAATCCCTGTTAATCCAAATACGGGACGTAAAATGATGTTCCAGGGAGTTGAAATGAATGCCGGTGACGCTAAATGGGTGGATCAGAACGGAGACTTTGATGTCAATGAAGATGATAAAATATTGGCAGGAAATGCAATGCCTAAGTTTGTCGGAGGATGGAGTAACCAGTTCAAGTACAAAAACTTTGACCTGGGTTTTCAATGGTATTTTGCATTAGGGCATAAAGCATTGAACCAGCGGGTTTCCAACCGTTACGACTTCATCAACAACGAATCTAACAATACCATTAACTCTGTAAAAGAGATTTTTCACTGGCAGCAGGATTTTGATATCACAAAATATCCTATTTACAACCCATGGAGCAGCAGCGTACCTTACCGTGTAGATCAGGATCTTTTTATGGAAAATGCATCCTTCGTAAAATTAAGATCTGTCTCTGTCGGATATGAAATTGCAGGACTTAAAGAAAAGGTCAAAAGACTCAGAAAAGCGTATGTGTATGTAACAGGAACGAATCTGCTCACTATTACCAAATTCACAGGTATAGATCCTGAGCTTATAGACTTTAATGGCTATTACTCAGGCTACGGACTTCCGCTGTCGCCGACATTTACGCTGGGTTTCAAGTTAGATCTCTAACCAATTGATTACGATTTTATGAAAAGATATTTTAATAAAAAGAATGTTTCCTGTTTTTTAATGTTGATGACAGGTCTGACAGGAATGATAACCATTTCCTGTGAAAATAAACTGGACATCGATTCGGCGAATGTTGCTTCTGAAACAAAACAATGGACGGATATTTCAGATACCCGCTCTTCATTGATGGGATTGTATGGTCTTACCAGAGCCGCATTGCAGGATAATAATGCACATTGGGTTTATGGTGAGATGAGAGGGAAAGATTTCGTTTCTTACAAACGCTCTGATCTGGAGGCCGTTTACAGAAATGATTTAAAAGCATCATATCCGATGATCTCAGCATTGTCAAACTGGAGAAGGTTTTATGCTGTGGTAAATGCAGCTTCTATCTTCATAGAGCGTGCTCCGGAGGTATATGAAAAAGATGAACGCTATACGGAGTTGAACCTTAAATATGATATTGCACAGGCACGTGCTATACGGGCGTTCGCCTATTTCTATATGGTACGTATCTGGGGCGACGTTCCATTGCTGACCAAATCCTATGATGATGGTAAATTTACCGAATTCGGCAGGGCAGACCAGGCATCTGTATTAGCATTTGCAAGTCAGGAATTGTTGAAAGCTGCGGAGGATCTGCCTTACTTATACGGGGTGAATCTACAGACCTACTATGGTGTTACATCTGTTGAATGGAGAGGCGTATTATTCAACAAACTGACAGCATATGCACTCTTGGCACATATTGCGGCATGGCAGGGGAAATATATTGATGCAGATGTATTTGCCAAGTTTGTGTTGGATAATTACAGTAAAGTAGGATTATTCTACTCCAATATTACGCAGCTGACTGGCAGAACAGGAATCTTCTCTTCTTCGGAAAATTATTCACAGCTACTTAATTTTCAATCTTCTTATGCCTTTAATGAAGCAACTGCTACCGGACATATCGAGCAGTTGACACTGGCCAAGCCGCTGACAAATAAGACTATGCCAGACATCTTTGTTCCTAAAGACAGTGTGATTACCATTTTTAATGACCCTAATGATACCCGTTTCGGTATTGATACTATTTCAGGGCTGACAAGAACTAATTACTTCACAAACTTCAGTGGTGAGATTCCGATTTTCAGTAAGATCAAAGTAATCAGAGACGGAGATGGAGACAGTGATTTCAATATTTTCGGATCTAATCTGATTTTTACCCGACTGGAAGAAATTACGTTGTTAAGAGCAGAAGCTAAAGCAGCTTTAGGAGAGACCGGTGAGGCACGCACATTGTTGAATGTAATCCGCACAAGCCGTGGGCTACCAGCTTTTCATGAGGGAAGGACAGAGAATATTCTTGATGTAATCTTCGAAGAGAGAAGAAGGGAGTTGATGGGTGAAGGCTGGAGATGGTATGACATCATTCGTTTCAATAAGTTACGGAAAAAGGACAGCAATGTCGTAAAACTTATCAATGAAGGAGGAATATATTGGCCTATCGCCACAGATGTGCTAAGGAACAATTCAAAACTCGTACAAAATCCGTATTGGAAATAAAGACTATAACCACCTCATATTATGATTAGAATTCAACATATCTGGTTTGTATTCGCACTGTTTATACTGACTGCAACCGTTTCTTGTGAGAAAGGTGACGAATATTATAAGGATTATCAAAACAATACCAAGGTTTATGACGGTACTATACTGAAGTATCTGGAAAGCCAAAAGGGAACTTACGATTCATTACTTCTGGTACTGGACCGGGCTCCGGGACTTCGTTCCAAACTAATGGGTACAGAAAAATTCACATTTTACGCAATGACAAACCGGAGTTTTGAGATTGCAGTAAAGGCGCTCAATGCGACCCGTAAATTGACAAATAAAGCACCTCTATACCTCGAAGATGTGGATCAGCTAGAGCTGGATTCCCTGATGGGAAGATACATCTTTGACGGTGAAGTAACGACAGAAACACTATATCCTTATATAGACGGTCTGAAAACTAAAAGTGTCTATGGATATGATATGCATATGTACTATAACGTTTCAAACGCCTCGGGTTTTGTTTCCGGAGGACAACAGGAAATAGAGTTTAGTGATGTCAACAACTCTATTTTCAAAAGATATTGGCAAACAACTACGACTACTGCAGTCAATCTGAAGACGACTAACGGCGTCATTCATTTTCTTTCAGCAAGTCATGATTTTGGGTTCAATAAGTTCACTTCTAAGTTTTCTCAATAATGTATATGAACAGAAATTATATAAGCAATACGATAAAAGGCGCTTTAGGTCTTATATCTGTTATTCTACTCTCTTCGTGTAATAAAAATTTGCCGGATCATCTGGATGCGCTGGATAATGATGTGACATACACTACCACTACTTATGAGCCGGTATTAGGAAGAACCACTTTATTCAATAATAATGTGAACGTAGGACGAAATTCTACGCTTCCCTTAGATTTTAAAATTTACAGTATACGTACCGCCGATGGGGATCCGGCACCGGAGTTAACCAGTAAATTTCCGGTCAAAGTATGGAAAAAAGCGTATACAGGAGCTGAAACTACATTAGCAGAAATTGAGAGTAAGCGTGAAGTGCAGTACAGACCTCTTTTAGAAATTCAGGAGAAATCCGGGGAGATCACGATGTGGAATCCGGGAAGTTCAAGCTTTGTTAAGAATAGTCCTGATCCGGGTTATGTTTTTGATGTAGAAATAAGCAACACAGGAGGACGCAAATTTGCCAGGAACCTGAAACTGAAGCCTTACAAAGAGAGACCTTACGAACCTTCAACTGTAGATCCTGCTACAGGATTGTCTCTTCGTCCGTATGTATTTCCTTCTTTAATGGTAAATACAGTTGGTGAACGTACAGGACAGTTTTTAGGTTTTGGGGATATGGTAGTTTATTTCTTTAAAAATGAAGAGCAAGCTGGCAATTCACTGACATTCAGTTTTGTAGATTCCTTAAATAATTATATCAATCCGGATAAGTTTAATGCAACGAACTGGGAAAAGCTGATTCACGGATTTGATATGGTCAAGACCAATCAGAAAGTAACGTATAAGGTGGCCTATCCCATTCCATTGATTAATCAGAGGACTGACTATACCAATATTGACGGAACCAGAGCAAGTGTGACATTTGCATACAGACGGCTTGGTTTCGGCGGGGGAAGTGTATTGGCAAGACTAGGGTTAGATTTTGCAATTTTTGAAGAAGGCAATTGGGAAATTCAATTCCGGTTTACGGGCGAATCACCAAGATTTACTAATGAATAACCCCCAACTTATTAATCAGAAATTATGAAAAGTATATATATTATTTTATGTTTTGTGTGCACGTTCTGTAGTTCCGTTGCTCTTGCGCAGAATGTTACAGTGAGGGGGATTGTGAAGAATAGTGCAAATGGCGAAACACTAAGTGATGTCTCTATTTTGATAGAAACACCAAGAAGAGCAATCGGTACTTCCGGAAAAGACGGATCTTTTGCTGTGACTGTTCCTGCCAATTCCACATTACTGTTTACCTTTCAGGGAACACAGGTTCGCCAGAAAATAGAAGCCGGAAGAACGGTCTACAATATCAACATGGCTATAAAGGAAAATGTGATAAACGAAGTAGAGGTAACAGTGGGATATCAGGCGCGTAAGAAAACATCATTTACAGGGTCTGCGGTAGTTATCTCCGGAAAGGAAATACAGGATCAGCCTGCTGCGAATTTTACCGATTTACTACAGGGAAAAGTAGCCGGACTTAATGTACAGTTGAATAATGGTACTCCGGGAGTTCGTGGATCCATGGCTATCCGTGGTATTTCTAATATCAATGTGCAGGGATCGGGAGACAACGCTTTCCTGACACCAACATCACCATTGTTTGTTATTGACGGTATTCCGATTGAAGACAATGCAAATTACGAATATGGATTTCAGTCAGCAGGACCGGGTATCAGCCCTATCGCGATGATTCCAACTGAAGATATTGAAGACATTACCGTATTGAAAGATGCGCAGGCTACGGCACTTTATGGCTCAAAAGGCGCATATGGGGTAATCCTGGTAACGACTAAACGCGGACGTTCTAAAGTGCCGATTGTATCATATGAGAGCAAGTTATTTATAAATGCAGTACCGGGACTGAGAAACGTAATAGGAGGAAAAGGGGAGCGTTATCTTCGCTTGCAACAGATTCTTGGTTACGATTCAACATACAACGCAGCTTTGCAGCATATCAATGATTCGCCCATGTTGGCAGACAGTTTGAACGCTTTCTATAATAACTCTACAGATTGGCAATCCTACTTTTACAAACCAACTGTCAATAATAGCCAGAATGTGAATATATCCGGAGGGGATCAGACATTCAACTATAAAGTGAATACAGGATATTATGATGAAAATGGTATTATAAAGAATACCGGATTTACACGCTATTCTCTTCAGACGAATATGCAATATATGCCTTCTTCTAAATTTACATTGAGAGCAAATCTGAGTAGTTCTTTAATTAAAAACAGTACCGGATCAGGTAATGCGCTTCAGCAGTCAGGTGTTGGCAGCTCTGCAAACACCTCATCTTTGTTGCCTTCACCTTCATTATTTACAGGGAGTATTGATGCTCTGGCTGCTCTGAGCACGCTGAATGATAGTAAAACCGGGAATCTGGCCTCTCAGGTAGAAATTCAGTATGAACCCATACCTGGTGTACGGGCATCATCTACACTTAGTTACAATTACCTCAGAGGAACACAGGATCGATTTACGCAGGGAGCTTTGAATGCGGATCGATCTGAAGTGTACTCTTATAATGACAGAACTAATACCTTGTACAATAGAAATCTATTGGCCTATAACAAGACCTTTGCTGAAAAACATAATCTGAGTGTATACGGATTTGCTGAATTTGAAGTGATAAATAAGAGAGGGGATGAAATGAGTATTACGGGTACACCAAATGATCAGATTACGGTCGGATTAGGATATGATACCCGCAATCAGAAAGGTGGAACATTGTATAAAATAACACAGGAAAAAAGAACAGTGGGCTATGCCGGAAGTTTTTCATACAATTACAATGAAAAATACTATATAGATTTTACATACAGAGTTGACGGTACATCTACTACAGGGGGACTCAATCCGTGGACATACCTTCCAACAGGAGGACTTCGCTGGAACTTCAGCAACGAAAAATTCGCTGAAAACTGGGATTGGCTATCACTGGGATCTATTAGAGGTACGTGGGGTAAGAATATCATCCCGGTAGGGACCATATATGATGTGTATGGTAAGTATTTTCAGGATGGAAGAACCTACAATAACCAGCCTACCGTATCGATTGATCTGGGAGCAATTCCGAATGTGAACTTACAGCCACAGACGAAGACAACACTCAACTTAGCGACAGACTGGGCATTTTTCAATAACAATCTGACATTCACATACGAATATTATTACAGCCAGAGTGATAAGATGTTAAGGAAAAAACTAATCTCTACAGAGAATGCTTTCGAAGCGGTAAATTCTAATGAGACCAGCGTTGTTAACAGAGGACATGAATTCCAGTTTAACTACAGACCACTTAACAACAAAACATGGTCTTTATCCTTCAACGGAAACTTTGCCATCAATCAGGATATTACAGCAGCATTGCCGGATGGCGTAAGACAACTGTTGATCAAAGATGAATCCAATTATTATCAGGATATTCTTTACCAATTGGGAACGAATACATTATCTAACGTACTGTTTCACTACAGAGGCGTGTACAGAACAGATGATGATGTGCCTGTAGATCCGCGTACCGGAATGAAATACCGTACCGGAGGAATTTTTGGTGCAGACAGAGAGTTCAGAGCCGGTGATCCGATATGGACGGATCTGAATGGTGACTACATTCTCGATGAGAAAGATCTGGTTGTCGTTGGGAATTCGCAACCAAAAGTAACGGGAGGTTTTGGTGCATTTATCAAATACAAACAATTCTCCCTGCAAACAAACTTTGTTTTCACAATCAAACGTGATATCCTGAATAATGCACTGGCAGATCGTTTCAGAGGTTATTCTAATCCAAGAGGTTTGGTTACTTATGACAGCAATGGCAAACCGATTATGCCTGGAGCATTAGTGCCGCTTAGTCAGTACAATATCTGGACACAACCAGGAGATGATGCCTACTACCCGAATCCGTTTGATTTTATCCGAAATGAACTGAATGATTTTTACAGGTATAACCAAACCCTTTTCCAGGAAGACGGATCATATCTGAAGTTCAATTCAGCAACATTTTCTTACAACTTTGACAGAGAATGGACCAGACGTATGGGGATTTCAGGTGCCCGTGTTTATTTCTCCGGAAATAATATCTATACATTCTCGAAGTATTCGGGACCAGATCCGGAGTTGGTATCCGATTTAGGAAGAGACTCCTCTAAGGGATATCCGAGAGCACGTAATTATACATTAGGTTTAAGTGTCCAATTTTAATTCAGAAAATTATGAAACGATTATTATACATAGGTCTTACGCTGATTACCACATTATTTGTGACTTCATGTGGAAAGGATTTTCTAAATGTAACACCAATCGATAACCTCTCCGGTAATAATTATTGGAAAACTAAGGCCGATTTTGAACAATTTACAGGTGGTATCTACTCCACTTTCAGAGAAGCGACAATGCGTCAGATCTTTTTTCCGGCTACAGGAGATTTTAGGTGTGCACCTATCAACAGGGCTCCCGGATCCAACGGAGCCGGTGATACATTCAATCACCTGACCTACTTAAAATTCAATGATCTCAAAGGCTTGTTCGCACAGTATTATAAATCAGACCGTACCTATGGAGAAAACAATGATTATTTTGGGTTTCAGCAGGTTCGCAAGTGGAATAACTTCTTTCTGATGGTACAGAAGGCCAATATTCTCTACTATCAGTTAGAGAATGTAGAAAGTGGAATTCTTTCCGATGCAGACATCAAAAAATATAAAGCTGAGGCAGTATTTTTACGTAATCTGGCTTATTTTTTCATGGTCAGAGTCTGGGGTGATGTTCCTTATTATACACAAGCTTTTCACAGTACACCAAGTCCCCGTGTAAATTTTTCAGAAGTACTGCAAAAATGTATTGCCGATATGTCTGCCCATTATAAAGATTTGCCCTGGACGTACGAAGATCAATCTATCGTGGCGATACGGGCGATGAGAGGAAGTGCTATTGCACTGATGATGCACATGAATATGTGGGTAGCCGGATTCTCTTCCAACAAAACTCCTTATTACGAAGCGACAGCAGCATTGGGAAAGGAAATAATGGAAGAAAACGGTGGTGCTTACACATTATTACCACTGGAAAGAACCAAGGAAATCTTTAAAGGACGTACAAAAGAAGGATTGTTTGAAATTGCACAAAACTTTAACTACGGAGAGTCATTCCACCTGTCATCTACTTTTTCTGACTATGTACTGCGTGCACCAAATAAGGTAGTCACCCGGTCATATATCTACTACTCCAGCAAGTTCTTAGAAAAACTTTATCCTCCGGGAGAACGTGATCTGAGAAAATCATACTGGTTTGACGAATTTATGTACAATACAGAAGGCCAGTTTCAGATGTTGAAATTTGTCAATGTCTTTATGGAAGAAGGGGAGGATAATAACCCGGATGATAATCAGGTCGTTTTTCGTTATAATGATGCTATCATGTTGCGTGCCGAAGCGTTGGCAGAGCTGGAAAGAGACGGAGAAGCCAAGCTGGTTATCAATGAAGTGCGCAGAAGAGCTGGTGCAAAAGAAGCGGCTTCTGAGAATGGAAAAGATTTGAAAGACCTGATCTGGTACGAACGCGCCAGAGAGTTGATGGGAGAAGGGCATTGGTTCTATGATCTGGTACGTACAAAGAAAGTCATCAACGCTGAATATACAGAAGCGCCGATGTCTGTAGACGCATTTAATAGAGGTGGATGGACCTGGCCTATCGATCAATCTGCTTTTGCAAATAATCCATTTATGACATACAATGCTTATTGGAACTAATCAGATAGAAATTATGAAACTAAAGAATATATTTTTTCCGGCCATTATTTTTATAATCATTGGTCTTAATGCATGTAAAAAAGAATATTACGAAGAGACGGGAAAGCATGATCCTAACTACAATGGTACCATATGGCAATATCTGCAGGGACGTAAAGACCTTTTTGATACATTGACCAAAGTCGTGGAATATGCGGGGATGAAAGACGTCCTGGACAAAGAAAGTGTAACCTTCTTTGCGCCACCTGATATGAGTATTGTCAAAGCGATGAAAGAACTCAATCAATATCTGGTAAGCCGCGGTCAGGATACAGTGACATCTTACAAGCAGGTAGATCCTTCTATCTGGAAAGATTTTCTGGGGATGTATATCATTAAAGATAAATATGTATTAAAAGACTTTCCGCAATTGGATACAATTAATCTGGAAACTTTTGGCGGACAAGGATATACAAGCTACTCCGGCAGGGTGATGAATATCGGGGTACTGTATAATGATACCAAGACTGTAAATTCTAACGGTGATATACAAGTTATTAAATATAGCGGTTACAGACAGCTGTACCTTAATTATGTAGAGGACTATTCGGCATCTAATAATCTGTTCAGTATGACAACCGGACCCGTTGCTACATCAGATATTCAACCGACGAATGGAGTGCTCCATGTATTGCAGTTCAGCCGGCATATTTTTGGATTCCAGCGTCTTGATTTTGTACGAGCAGCAGTAGATAAAGGAATCAAACCTCTAAACTAATATTGACCAAGATGAAATACAGATATATACAGAATTTGGGAAATCTCCTTTTATTCATGACAATTAGTTCTATATTAACTGTCGGATGTAGCAAAGACAATTTAGTCGGGGAGAATCCGTATGCCGGTGGTAAAGAACCTTTAGGGGTTTCTTTCAAAAGTAAATATGCGGATCCGGAATCAGCATTTCCGGGAGATTTAGTGACATTTGAAGTCAAAGGACTGAAGCAATACGAAGGTAAGTTTGACTTTTTTATAAATAATACAACTGTTGGAATAGAAGACCTGACAGATTCCACTGTGACGATCAAAATTCCGGAAAAAATCAGTTCAGGAGGTGCGACGATTAAGATCGGGGAGCAGGTGTTCTTCGGTCCTACACTTAAGATAGAAGGAAGCGTCTCTATAGATGCAACATTTGACATTATCAACGGATTCAATAATACTGTAATCGATATTCTTTCTGAGGGCGGAGGGTATATCATTACAGGAGGATTTACTGATTTCGAAAAGTCAGCAACCAAAGCTGATCCTATCAATGGGTTACAGTTTTTGAACAGTAATGGTAAAGCCAGTACAAATATGACTTTCGGAAAAGGAGTGAATCCATTTGGGAATGTCAACTCAATCCTGAAAATGAGAGATGGTTCCTTTATTATAGGGGGCAATTTTGCAAGTATGAATCAGAGAGAAGCAATGAAAATTGCAAAGCTTAATTCAAAAGGCCAGCTGGATACCATGATTGTAGAGGTTATCAATTCAACTGAAGACAGAAAAAACGATGTTGATACTGTATCTGCCTTTAATGGTGGAATAGAGTTCGGAACAATACTCAAAACATTTGTTACTGCAGATAATAAAATCATCGCAGTTGGAAATTTTGACCGCTATTCTAAAGTGGACTATACCTATTCATCCCGCAAAAATTATCGCTATGTCTATACACCTGTACGTAACGTGTTCAGATGTGATGCAAACGGAAAGCTGGATTCAACATTTGTATACAACAATAAAGGAGCAAACGGAATTGTAACCAGTGCCATTCAACAGAATGATGGAAAGATTGTTCTCGTAGGACAATTTACATCATACAATGACAAGCCTGCTAAAAATATTGTACGTCTTAACCTGGATGGTACTGTAGATGAATCTTTCAATGTCGGATCAGGTGCAGATAATAGTATTTCAGAGATAACATATGATTCAGCCAAAGATAAAATTGTACTGTCCGGTGTTTTCAAAAACTTTAATGGCGCAGTAGCTAATAATGTTGTTTTCCTCAATACTAATGGTAGCGTAGATCAATCATTCCGTATGCGGGAAGTAGAAGGAGGAGGTGTAGCATATGCCAAAATTCTAAGCTTTGGAAAAGTATTGGTAAACGGGTCGTTCAAAAAGTATGATGGTATCAACAGATCCAATTTGTTGATTCTTAATATGGACGGGTCTGCCGATCAGCGCTATAATCATATCGGTAGTTTCAATGGCGTTATTTACGATGCCGTAGAGACGACTTCGGCTCTTGGATTACCAGCTGTAATATTAGGAGGATTTATATTGTCTGTAGATGGAAAAGCTGTAGGGAATATTGTAAAATTAGAATTAAACCCAAATCTGAACTAAGATGAAGAAAAGTAATATGTTTGCAATCTATGCAAAAAGAGTATGCCGGATCGGATCTGTCATTGTTGCTTCTGTAATCGTAATGAGCTGTAATAAAGATTTTCCGAATCTGCTAAACGAACAGCCGGTTAGTCAGAATACGGAAGTGGGAAAGCCTAAAGTACTTTATATCATAGTGGATGGGTTAAGAGGAAATGCAGTTCTCAGTTCAAATGTTAAGAACCTGACGTTAATGCAGAAAAATGCACTTTACACGTTCAATGGTCTTACGGATTATAAAACCAATCCCATGACCAATGAGATTGGTTGGGCTTCTATGTTGACTGGAGTATATCAGGACAAGCATAAGGTCACTTCTTCAGATTTATCAACAGTAGATCTGAAAGATTATCCAACTGTATTTACAAGATTGAAAAGTATAGATCAGGAAGCAACTTCCAGTGTATTTGCATCTTCAGATCCTTTGGTCACATATCTTGGGGGAGCAGCTACTACAAAAAAAGGGTTTGCAGGAAATGATGACGAGATGAGCAAAGCCGGACTGGAAGAATTAAAATCCGGAAAATCTGATCTTGTTGTTATGCAGTTTCATGGTGTGGATGATGCAGGGCAGAAGTCGTCTTATGAGTCGACTGATGCACAGTATATCAGTGCCATAAATAAAGTGGACCAAAAAATAGGAGAAGCTGTAGAAATCATCCGCAACAGACCTAATTACAATAGTGAAAACTGGCTCATTATTGTCAGTTCATCCAAAGGAGGAAAAGTGCTGGATCCAACTAATGATCAGACCGTATTCGGGGATGCAGTGAGAAACACCTTTACGATGTTCTATTCTCCGAAATTCAGACGTAAGCTTATCGCCAAGCTGAATACCACAGATATGCCTTTTGTAGGTAATGCGGTAGGACTTACTTATGGAGACGGAACATCCACTTTAGCGGCACTCGAAAATACCTCTCAGTATAATTTTGCGAACAACAAAAACTTTACGGTAGTATTCTTTTTCAAGTATAATGAAATTGATGCCAGCTGGAATTACCCTGTTTTCTTTTCGAAAAGAGAAGAAGGATTTGGAGGAGCAGGCTGGAATTTCTTTGGTGAAAACGGCAAATGGGGATTTAACTCCTCCATCGGAGGGCAGGTCTTTGGGCCTGTCGTTAATGACGGAAACTGGCATGCGGTAACGGTCGTTGTGGATCGTACTTCCGGATCTATAAAAGCCTATACAGATGGCGTATTTAACAGTACGGCTACGACAAACAGTAATAATCTGGATAATACAGCGCCTCTGCGTATCGGGAAGATACCTGGTAGCTCTAACAATAGTGCAAGATTTACACTTTCTAACTTACAGATTTACAATGTTGCCTTTACAGATGAGCAGGTTAAGAATCTATCCGGTATAACACAAGTCGATGCAACACATGATCAGTACGCCAATCTTATCGGATACTGGCCGGGATATAGTGATGTCGGTACAGCAAAGTTGAAAGAGAAAACTGGAAAAGGGGCAGATTTTGTACTCACAGGAAAATATGACTGGTTGAATTTCAGTGATAAAGTAGATTATTTCAGATCACCCCTTGGAGGAGATTTTTATCATATGGTTCCCAATTCTGTAGATGTGCCTTTTATGATTTATCAGTGGTTTGGAACCAGTGATATCTATCAGTGGTCGCTAGACGGAAAAGGATGGACACCTAATTATATATTGGTAAGAGATTAAGATCTAATACTAACGATTAAAGAACTTATTATGAAAAAGAGCAATATTAAAATATTCATAGCACTGTGCATAGGGACTTTATTGCTGTCCTGTAAAAAATATGGATATGATTTTCAGGATGGGCATCAGGATGGGGATAAAGATCCTTCAGCAATAGATACCACTATGTTTGTAGCTGACAAGAGCTTGTATGATCGGGCCCGGGTATTTCCAGGTCTGGTAGGAGAGAATGTGACACGTATCAAAGATACAGCGATCATCATAGACATGAATAAGAATGTTATCTCCTCCAAAGATTTTAAAATCAATGTAGCTCCTCAGGCGATTTACAGTACAGGACTGTATGCTCCTCCGGGTGAGAATGTCAAGATCACTGTACCTGACGGGCTTATCGGGCTGACGGTACAAGTTGGTGCGCACATGGATAATCTGACAGGTAAGGAAACATTAAAACGTGATCCGGTTATTTATACCGTTAAAGAACTCGCTCCGGGAGTTAACTATGTGCGTAATTTATATGGCGGTACAATCTGGATACGCTCCAATGTGGCAAGACCAACTCCTGTCAACTTAAAATTCAGCGGGCCTGTAAGGGCTTCCGATTTTGTACATGGTCAGAGCGATATTGCTTCATGGAAAAAAGATGTATTAGCTAATAATGTTCCGTGGTTAGAAATCCGTGGCAAACATATGGTAATGACAGTTCCGCGTGCGAATGTTGTTACTTTTATTAACCAGGGAAGATTCAATGATCTTAATGAGGTAATGGCCGAGTGGAACGTGGTATATGAGAAAGATTATTATGACTGGATGGGGCTTAGTGCCACTGCAACGCAGGTGAAAGACCGTTACCCGGAATTTCCGCAGCGTGTAGTCCTGGATATACAACCTTCGCTGGGATATGCACATAGTGGTTTTCCATGGGTTGCACAGAATGATCTTCAATGGCTAGATGAGTTGACCAACCTGGCGACCATACACAATGGCAATTCATGGGGTTCTTATCACGAAGTCGGACACAATTTCCAACAACCTTCGACATGGAGCTGGTCTGATTTAGGAGAAACCTCTAACAACCTGTTTATTTTTAATGGAGGACATAGAAGGGGAAATGCTACTATTCTCAATTTTCACCCGGCGCTGAAGACAGCTATACCTACAGCCTTGACTTTTGCAGCTTCATTGACAGGGAAGAATTTCTCTAATCTGGATGGAGTGATTGCAGATGGTGAAGCTCCTTTTTTCAGATTGACACCTTTCCTACAGCTATTCGATAAAATACAGGGTAAAAATGGGGAATCCGGATGGGCATTTATGACATACTTGTACAGTAAATCAAGGAATTCAGATTATCAGTTCTCCTTGGATCAGGCTAAAAGAGATTACTTCTACCGTTCATTATGTGAATTTACAGGACGTGATTACTACCGTTTCATGGTCGCATGGGGAATGGCTGTCAGTAACGTAGCCAAGAAAGAAATGCGTGCAAAATATCCACCTATGGAAATGACAACCTGGACATACGATCCTATTAATAAAACAGGTGGCAATTCTACCATGAATCCAAAGTATGATCTGCCTTCAAGCTCTTTTGAGTATACCTCTAACATGGCCACAGCAACTAATGAGAGTACAGGTAAATTTACAGCAATCAACGATGGTAGCATTACAACTTATTGGCACACATGTTATAGCAGTTGTAATCCGGTTACTTCACTTCCAGTGACCATCACTATCGATATGAAAACTGCCGGCGAAATCAGAGGATTCTTTATTCAGAACAGACAAGGTAATACTTATGCAACACGTGTCAAAGTATATACCAGTACGGATAATATCAGCTGGACAGAGCAGGGCGACTATAAATTGGCGCAGTCAAGTGAGGCTACAGCAATACGAAATGCAAGAAGAGATTTTTATTTCCCTGCATTAGTAGAACCGAGATACGTCAAATTTGAATTTCCGGATAAGAATCTGGGAGGTGAAAATCATGTGGCTTTGGCCGAATTGGGTATTTTCTTTGATATTAATTAATGACTATTATGAACTGTAAAAATATATACATCTCTTTTGCAACGTTAGCATTTGCGTCTCTGGCACTGCTTTTCAGTTGTTCAAAATATGATAATCCTGCGCCCAATTTTGAAGAATATGAATTGCCGCCGGATACTGTTGTACAACGCAAAGTATTGTTGATTTCTATAGATGGTGCGGTTGGTAAGGAAGTGAAAGAAATTATGCCTGAAACCATCAAATCTCTTGTGCCGAACAGTAAGTATTCTTTTAGGGCAATAGCGGGAGAAAATACCGCTGATGCACCGACCTGGACCAGTCTGATGGTAGGGCAGACGTCTGCTACGCATCATATCAGCAGTGATGACTATTTACCTGAACAGGGAGAAGATGAACATGCTGAACTTGTCTATCCGACATCCTTTATAAACAGAATTGAAAAACTAACACCGGAGAAAAAAACATATGCAATCTCTCAATCCACCGGTTTAGCCAATGTTCTCTTGCTGGATGCCGATGAAAGTGCTTTGGCAACAAATGATGAAGATGCTAAAAATAAAGCCGTTGATTTTTTGAAAAACCGAAATGTTGACATTATGGTTTTGCAGCTCACAGATGTAATCAAGGCAGGAGTAAACTCTTCTTTTTCAGCAAGCAGCCCGGAGTATGTGGCAGCAGTCAAAAAAGATGATCAATATATAGGAGAAATAATTGCTGCTTTGAAAGCAAGAGCTAACTATAAATATGAAGACTGGTTAATTATCCTTACGTCCAATCACGGAGGTACAGGAAATACCTATGGAGGAAGCTCTTTCGAGGAACGTAATTCATTCACATTAT
The DNA here is from genome assembly GCF_002418355.1 of Sphingobacterium sp. UBA5789. Classification (NCBI taxonomy): domain Bacteria; kingdom Pseudomonadati; phylum Bacteroidota; class Sphingobacteriia; order Sphingobacteriales; family Sphingobacteriaceae; genus Sphingobacterium; species Sphingobacterium sp. UBA5789. The sequence goes on from NZ_DIDX01000001.1 coordinate 480,382, forward strand.
ATCATAATCCCAATTTTGCTTCGTCAGAGCTTAATGGAGAGATGATCACGCCTGTCAATTTCTACGGATTTGATGGCAGTGAAACAAATTCACCAACTGAAGGTGTAAGAGCACGGAATTCGAATATAGGTACGACAGAGGATGATTATAATCCTGCTAAAACAAAACAACTGACAATTGCGGCTAAAATTAAGATCAATAAGAATAAGGCACGTGGTGATTATTATTTTGATGTTCCTCCGTTTCTGAGTAAGACAAATGCCAGAACCGGGCAAACTCCGGGATGGTCGTTCTTTAGAAACGGAAATGGTGTCTCCTTCTTTACTGCTGACGGAAGTGTAAAGAATGAAATGAAAGTGGATAATATATCACGTAACGGAGAGTGGGCGCATATCACAGGAGTTATATATCAGGAAGGTGAAAATGTCGTGTCTAAATTTTATGTAAACGGAGTATTATCCGGCACGCAATCCAATAAAATGGATATTACAAAAGTATTATCTCCAAGTCCGCTTACATTCGGCTTTCAGGGATCTACTTTCTTCAATCAGTATGTGGATTTCTATATGTGTGATGTTATGATCTTCAATAAGAGTCTGGAGGAAACGGAAGTGCGGGCTCTTGCCAATAAAATGGGTATTGCAGAAAGTGACGCTAATTATGCGAATCTGAAAGGCTATTGGCCGATGCAGGACAATGACAAAAGCGGCAAATTCAAAAATGCTATATCCGGAAAACCAGATATTGCACTTCAGGGTAAGTATAGTTATAAAGTTTCGGCCAATACCTTGCCTTTTGTTGATGCAAACAGCAGTATACTTTTTCAGGATATTGATATTGCTCCACAGGTCTATTACTGGATGGGCGTGAAAACTCAGGAAACATGGAAACTGGAAGGAAGTGTTTTCTTAAACAAATTTGAAGTAGAGTTTTTAAAATAGACCATTATTAAAGACAACCAATTATGAAAACATATATTCAACACCTAATTATTCTCTTTATTTCAGGAGTGCTTCTGTTCAATTCCTGTAAGCAGGATGAACTGATCTTTCCGGAGGTTGTTCAGACAGATGAGACAGTTACAACAACAAGACCAACAGCCCGCCCCAATAATCTGACGCTGTTCAGCAATTACAATCAGCAGATAGAGATATTCTGGCCACCAGTGAGCGACAGAGTAAAAAAAGCAACGGTTAGCTATCAGGAAACATCCGGAACAAAATCTGTAGATGTTGTGGAATTCGATAAGCCTACTGTGCTGACTGTGGAACAGGAAAAGGAATACAGTATTAATATCGTTTATTATACAGCGGACAATACACCGTCAAAGACAAGTACAATTAAAATCACTTCCAAACCATTTGAAAGTGAATTCAAAGCAAAAGGAGTTACGATGTTGGCATCTCCGGGAGGAGTCAGGTTTATATTCCCTTCAACTACTGCAAAGCAATTTGAGTATAAGATAAAATATCAGGCTGACGGACAACCAAAAGAAAAGGTAGTTACAAGCAGCGAGCTGGATGTTATTGTGGAGGTAACTGGGCTTAGTGATGAAACGAAAGCCTATGAGTTCGATGTTACAGTTACTGACAAAGTGCTGAATCTGACATCCAAAAGCTATCCTTACAGTCAGAAACCAGGAATTCTTCCTTACAAAGAGATTGCTGCATCATTATCAATGTCAGGTTATTTCAATAAGGGACAAATATTCTGGACTAACGGAAGTGGCAAAAATGTCAATTTTGAAATCAGTTACCTGTTAAATGGTTCACCACAAAAGTTAACAATTCCAAATACCGCTGTTGAAGAAGGTAACTATATTTTTGCCATTAATACTGCTGCAACAGCCATAGCCGTTAAAGTTACTGGAGAAGAAGGATTGAGTACCGTTGTCAACGGATCTGTTGCGCCAAGTCAGCTTAAAGCATTTAATACCGCTGATGCACGTAAAGGCTGGACACCATATGCCTCCAATTCTAATTCTACATCTGAGGGGCCGCCATCCTTTATGCTGGATGCAAATACTGCTACTATATGGCATACACAGTGGTCTACCACGACGACTTCTTCGCATCCGGCAGATCAAAAGTACCCTTTTACACTGATTTTCACTTTTACAAAAACAAGAGCTGCTTCGGCATCAGGACTGTTCAATGAGGCTGCCCTCAGAACTCCGGCAGCGCCCTATGATCCGATTGTTGTAAAGGAAATCTCCTTGCTTCACCGAAGTGCCAGCAATAGAGTCGTGAAAGATGTAAGAGTATACGGAATAGATTTGCAAGGAAAAGAGATCGACTTTGGGCAGTTTACATTGTCTAATACGGTTCAGGAAACTAAACTGGCATTGAATAATAATGAAATTCTCAAAGGCGTAAAAATAGTTTGTCTGACCACATTCTCGACAACTAATCAATTTGCCAATTTCAATGAAATCTACATAACAGGTTATCCTGAAAAATAGATATATTCTCAATAATCAGTTAAAAAGTAAGGCCGGAACATCCGGCCTTGCTTCATTTTATAAGATACTGCAGAATCAGAATTGAGAACAGTATCTGTTATTCGTATTTTTATATACATAAAGTACTATTTAAAGTCCTTATCTGAATTTCCTTATCTCTTAAATACATGTAACCTCACAATAGAAGAGTACCTTGCCTTGTGATATTTCTCTTTTTTACGATATTAAAGTCTTTATTTTGTTGAAAAAAATAATAGATAGAGCTTAATTTAACGATTCCAGATATGCCTGTACAAATTGATCTGCTTTTTGCAGAAAGATCTCCGTACGATCACATATAAGATATAAATTATATTCATCGACTTCATAGTTGGTCAAACTTCTGAATTGTTGCATGCTGTCACTTAGGTTTTTTATTATTTTTCGTTCATCCGAAACATTCAGACAGAAAACTTCCTCAGCAATGGGCGTTATACAGGACACAAGGTCCATCAGATAGATTATGTCATTTGTTGAAGGAAAATATCTTAATGAAATCTGAATCAGACCGAGGCAGATCTGTTCAAAGGACAAACTAAGCATGACAGCAATAGCTTCATCATATCCGAAGCCGCACCCCTGTGAGGCAGCCATTAATAGTCCTTTTGCATTGTTATAGCGGGTTTTCCAGAACCGTTGTTCTGTTTGGTATACTATGAGTTGTTTTATATCACATGTAGCCATATCAACAGGGTATTCATCAGATGTGACCCATTTTTCGGAAGAGTTTAAAATGGTTTGATAAAAGGAATTGTTATAATTAGCTTTTTCTCTTAATGCATCACGGGGTTCGCAAACCAGAGTGACCTGAATATGTTCAGGAAGCTTACTGTTTACATCATCCTGCATTTTAACAAATTCTTCTTTATGCATTTCATTTATGACAAACAAGTAATAATGATGTAGTACTGTATTCTCAAGACGACTGATAAGGGTGTTGCTTGCCCGTTGTGACTGGACAAGATAACTGAAGCAATAGATGTGCAAACTATCCATAGAAGATTGTATTGCTTGAATAATTAGCTCTTTATGCGTAGAAGTAGGATTTTCAGAAGAAGTATTCATATTGATTATAGATTGATAGTGGATAATACTGTCAGATGCAGAACGGTTAAGCCTCATCAGACAGCAGCCTGACTGCAAAAGAGGAATACCTGGTAGCCTCTTTCAAGAGATAAATGATGTCCATAGCAAAATAATATACAGCATTCCTTTCCCGTATCACTTTACAGGATGTGGACTTGTATGTTATATGCAATAAGAAGGGAGGGCGTTGATCCGCTATTCGGGTCTGTAGTAGACTAGACGGATAATAAAGAGTATCATTGAAGTCCTAATAATATAGTTAGTGGGAGTAGGACTTATCTTCCTGAGGCATTCACTTGATCAAAAGATGATGTAATTGATATTTTTATTCCAATAGATTTATTAAGTTATACGATAGAAATGATGAGATAAGAACAATAGAAGCATCTTGTAAACTTTCTAATTGTTTGGATTTCAAGTTATTTTTTGTACTTTTCATGGATGAAATATTTTAACTGGTTTGAAATTTTGTTTCTAAAACTAAGTTAGGATATTATTTTATCTTTTTCAAATAAAAAGTCAAAATAATGACTAATATTAAAGAACGTATTTTGGAAATAGCTGAATTTAAGAAGATTAACAAGGTTGATTTCTTTAAAGATCTGGGACTTTCTTATGCTAATTTTAAAGGAATACAGAAGAACTCTTCTTTAGGATCGGATGCTTTGGTGACTATTTTAGCTAAATATAGTGATGTAAATGAAACCTGGCTTCTTAAAGGAACGGGAGAAATGCTTAAAGATGGTATTGGTCTGGCGCAGGACAATCAAGATGAATACATGAGTATGGGATATATTGACTCTACCATTGAGGCTTTGAATAAAGTTGTGGCAGCTCAGGATATCACGATCAAGTCTCAACTAAAGACCATAGCTGCTCTGGAAGCACAGTTAAAACAGCGTCAGAAAAGAAAATAAAAAAAGCAGGACTTTTATAAAAGTCCTGCTTTTTTTATTTAACCGAATAATTATTCAGAATCTCCTACAGAATAGGTGTTATAGTAATATTTCTGAATTCAATAGGAGCGTGGTCACCTTGCAGATAGATCGGTCCCGGCTCACCCTCTTTACTATCCAGTGCACCTCCTGTGATACCCGGTATCTCCTGATTACTGATGATAGTTTTACCATTGGCCACTATAGTTACCAGACGACCACGAAGTGTGATCTCATATTTTTGCCACTCATTAGGCCCTAAAGTCACCATCTCATTTGGTGCAATGAATCCATACACACCTCCGAAATAGAGCGCACCCGGATGTTTGTCTTTCGGACTATCTTCAATCTGCACTTCATAGCGTCCGCGAAGATAAATACCACTGTTGCCACCTTCTTTGTATCTGAATTCGGCAGTCAATTTAAAGTCTTCAAATTTTTGATCACTGATCAGGTTTGCTCCTGCTTTTTCACTTGTCAGTACGCCATCAACTACTTTCCATTGGTTTTCAGGTGCAGATGCTTTCCAACCTGTCAGATCCTTGCCATTGAAAAGTGCTATTGGAGCTCCCCATTTCACTTCCCCTGTACGATTCAGGTATGGAGCCTTTACTCCCGTAAATGTAAATTTCTCCTTCTTATTTGTCGTTACACTACCTTTCAGGTTGCCCGCGTCCAGCTGCCCCTCAATAGTGAAGTCACCTTCTCCGCCTTCCCATTGAGGAGGGATAGCAAATGAAAACTTACCATCTTTCAGGATAACATGAGAGACAGGACGCTGGCTGCCGCTATCGCCGACATAAGCGCCTACCAAGGTATTAAATCCCGAAAGTTTAATCTCAATCCACGAAGGAGCCTCCTTGCCGTTTTTATCAACAGTAAGATCCCATCTCCCGATAAGGTCTTTATATTCTTCCGGAATAGTCTGTGTAGCCGGATTGTGCACTTCTTCTTTAGCTACTGAATCCTGAGTAGCAGAACCATCTTTGGCAGTTGGATTACAGGATACCAGACCGGCACTGATTGAAGCCACAGCAAGAGCGCTGTACATAAATTTTTTGATCATTTTTTATTGGTTTTTGGTCAACTAAAATTATTTAATGATGTACTCGGTTCCTCAGTCAAGTATAGATGAACCGAATGAGGCCTTATACAAATCTACAAATTGCAGATGCCTTTTAATAACTTCGACGGTAACTTTTATATATTATTCCTCATATTGTGCTCCAATGTCATAAAATAAATATCGCCTCCCCGTGAATGGAGGAGACGATCAGAACTCATGAAATATATATACATCTTTATTGTTGTTCTATTTAAGAAGATTCTGAATAAATGGCAACATTTCGGGATGATTAAAATCAACAGCTCCTATATGTTTTGTGACCATCTTTCCCGATTTGTCAATGATAATAGTTGTAGGGATAGAATTGGTATTGAACTCTTCGGGCAAATTACCTTCAACACTATAATTCGGAAGACTGAAGCCCATTGCTTTGATATAAGAATCAGATTTTTTTAGTTTACCATCAACATCCATCATAATAAATACAAGGTCAGGATTACTCTTAAGTTTATTGTAAAGCTTGTTTAGCGAGGGCATTTCTCTTTTACATGGAGGACACCATTTGGCCCACATATTAATAAAAATTACTTTATTGCGTATATCTTTTAACACAATCTTTTCGCCTTTAGCATTTGTAAATACAGCATCAGATTTTCCAGTTACAGACTGTTCCGGCTTCGTATAGCCGTTCTGAAGTAAAGGATTGTTGTCCTTTTTCGGTTCGTCAACCTGCTTGCCTAGTGCATAAAGGCTGATTCCTGTGATCAATACCAAAGAGGTCATGATCCCGAGAATAATATGGAATGTTTTTTTGTTCATATTAAAATATTAATAGAGTTGATTAATCAACGAAATAAGTAAAGTGAAATTATGACCGGGGAAAACTATGATTCAGCTAAATCAGTAGGGTAAGGTTTAAGAGATAGGTAGGAGTAGGAGAGCTGTAATCTTCAGCTTTGGTGGTCTGTTTTTCTACCAGAATGGTATGACTAAATAAGCCTGTATGGTGAAAATAACGAGTAATTGTTGGAGCAAGGAATGTTGGAGAGGAATGACCGGTATAGGATCGTATCCGGGTCATATTTGTACAGGTAACAGAGGTACTGCTTTTAGTCAGAGCAGCAGCTGTCCTGCCTGAATGAAGTGTAATATCTTCCTGATTGCTGTTTAGTGCTTTGATAGCCAGTTTAAAAGGACAGGAGCTGAATACAGTGATAAATAAGATGAAGATCATATAGACGATGATCTTTACCCTGTTTGTGTATTGTCTGTTATCTCCTCCTGACATAATCATAAAGATACCAAACCCTTTATGTAAAGACAAATTGTAAGCCCTATTTTACAAACAGGGCTTACAGAAAGATGTTCCTTATTTTACTTCAAAAGAATTATTGGTAGCATTGACGTCAGCCAGACGGCCCGTGATATCAATGGTTGCTTTTTTTACAGCTTTGGAGGCTTTAAACGTATACGTCGGTTTAGTCCAGAACCAGTCTTCCAGTACAGTTCTCTTGATACCCTGATAGACTGAAAAAAGTTCAACAGGTTTTTCTCCGCGCATTTCACGTAGTGGAATATAAAACAATTCTTTGCTGCCATCCTGATATTCTACCAATACATCCAGTGGCATTGCAAAGTCCGACTTATTGATCAGGGTTATTTCATTGTTTTCACCTTGTGTAATTGCATAGTCAATCTTGCGGGTAGTATTGATAAATAAATTAAAGTACCACTTCAGATTGATTCCGGACACTTCTTCGGCTACGCGTTTAAAATCATTGGGTGTGGGGTGTTTGAATTTCCAAAGATCATAGAATCTTAAAAATGTAGTTTCCAGATTCTGCTGCCCTATGATATAACCCAGTTGTTCCGCAAGTACCTGTCCTTTATTATAAGCCTCATTGCTATACGCATAATTGCTGTTGTAGTAATCCGCTAACAAACTGGCCGGTTCTTCCTTTCCTGACAATGCCAGTTTAATGTAGCTTTTGTATGCAGGAAGAACCGGATTGTCCGGCATAGGATTGGTCTTTTTGAATAAATGCTGAAAAGCCAATTCCTCGATATAACTGGTAAATCCTTCATCAAACCACTCGTCAACAGTCTCATTGATGCCGAAAAGATGCTGATACCAGGAATGAGCAGCCTCATGATAAATAACTCCGACCAGGCTCTCCAATGATCTTTCACCAGTCACTAAGGTAGTTGTACCATATTCCATGCCACCGTCACCACCCTGTACGACAGTATAAGTAGACCATGGATATGCGCCAAACTTGCTGCCGCAAAAATCAAAAAAAGCTGTCGTATATTCCATTGCCTTTGTCCAGCTTTCGGTCGTTTTAGCGCCGGGTTTATACACCAGGTATACATCGACACCACCTTTACTACGGGAATGATTTACTAAAAACTGTTTATCCGCTGCCCACGCAAAGTCGTGGATGTTCTCTGCTTTGAAACGCCATGAAGCTTTACCTTTTGTAGACAGGACTTTAGCATTTTTGACATAGCCTTTTACCTGATCCGGATTCTGCAAAGCTCCCGATCCTCCGATAACATAATCTTTATCTATGTTGATGGTGACATCAAAATTACCAAAAGGAGCAATAAACTCACGTGCGACATATTCATCGAGGTGCCATCCGAATTCGTCAAACTGAGCCATCTTCGGATACCATTGCGTCATGGATAGTTCCACTCCTTCCTTGGAGTTGCGACCGCTGCGGCGGATTTGCTCCGGTACCTGAGCTTCCCATGTCATATCAAAGGTACTTGACGAATTCGGTTGTATAGCTTTCGCCAACGTTACTTCCAGTATAGTTCCATCTACTTTGTATGTAGTACCCGTTCCGTCCTGAGTCAGCGATTTTATCTTTTGATAACCAATCTGGTCAGGTTTTAACGTTGCAATACGGCTTTGGTATACCGGTTTTTCTTTTGTGCCGATATTGGTAGTCATCCGTGGATCCGGATCCGCAATATTTGCTAAACGGTAATCCATCATGCTTCCGGGCTGGAAAGCATTGAAATATAGGTGAAAATAAACTTTCTTAAGTTCTTGTCCTGAATTATTGGTGTATAGCAATTTCATTTTTCCATCATATTGATAAGATTTCTCTTTCACATCAATAACCATGGTATAATCTACTTTTTGGTCCCAATAACCTTTACGTTGAGCAAATGCATTGGTACATAACAATGCAATAAGAATTAAGAAGTACAGTTTTTTCATTATAGAATGATGAATCGTTAATACTGCCAAACTTACGAAAAACCATTTAATGATAACGTGCAGTAAGTCTTCTAATATGTACAATTCTTTTGTTCAGAAAATACTACATGTTATAGTACTCTATATTTTTATGTTGAATAAACTGAATCATAGTCTGCAATTCATCTTCATTCTGAAAAAGCTTATTCCTCCAGAAGCGGTAGGAATGACCTTTACGCTGATATATAATCAATAGATTTCCACCTGATCTGGGTAAGTTGCGGATATGAGAGATATTCGCCAGAGGGAGTTCTATGTGTTTTTCACTTTTTATGATGGTCAGTTTCTGATCGTCAAATGTCCAGTGGGATGGTATGCGGCTGTAGCGTACTGCAAGGAAAATAATTAAAGGAATGGAAAATAAAGTGATCAATACTTTGACGATTTCCTGAAATGGAGTAAATGCAAGTAGAATAGCAATTAAAGTAATACCGCCAAATATAAGAGCCATGTACTTGGCACGGTGTAATGTTGAAATGTAATACGTTTTATCAGACATATCTGTCAAGTTACTTTGGACAACACCTAAATGAATAAAAAAAGTGCCAAGTTTACAGGATTGGCACTTTTCAGATGTTTTATTTTAATTTTCCTCTTCCATATTCACCGTTTCACCCTTTTGATTGATGTAATAAGAATTCTCATTCTTATCGGTCACATAAGCAACGCCATCTGAAAAGGCACTGGCGAGCGTATATTTAAAAGGAATCATTACCTTACCATTCTTATCTATATATCCATGAAGATTGTCCTTCTCAGCTAGGATGATATCATTATCTATTCCAATCTCCAGATAAGTATATCCTGATAATGTTGGATTGGGTTTGCTAAATTCCTGAAGATAATACTTTGAATCCTGCATGCCGATAAATAGGCCGTCCCTTATCTGAATAATACTTTCATTCACAAAAGGAAATATAATCTCATTTTTAAGATTAATAATACCCATCTTGTTATCTTTCATTGCAGCAGTAAACTGTCCGTCAAATTCGTTGAGATATTCGTATTGGGCTGGAATAAGAACTTCTCCTTCACGGGTAAGACAACCATAAAGATTGTTTTCTGTGTATATAACAGGACCTTCTGCAGTCCAAAGCAAACTTTCATATCTGAACGGGATTATTACGTTCCCTTTCAGATCAATTGCTCCATATTTCTCATTTGAATCTGATGCGATCAGTACATCTTCACCTGTTATCAGGAGTTGCGTGTAAGCTGCAGGAATAACAATATTGCCTTCCAGATCCTTCACTCCGATTAATTCGGTTGATTCGTCCTGAAAAGAAACCAGCGAATCACTTATATAGTTGTTGAAAATAGGATTTTCAGAAGTATCATTCGCAAGAGAGGGATCCAAAGTTTCCGTTTGCGTATATGCATCTTTTTCCTCCGTATAATCGGAAGGAATTTCAAATACTTTAGAGTCGTTTTTTACTTCCTTGACAGCAGAAGCCTGCAAGCCAACTCCATTGATGGTCATTAAAAGCATTGTTCCCGGAATTTTCTGAAGATATGTATTATCTCTCCAAAACAGTTTCGGAAGATCTTTGGTATACCATATTTCTGTTGTAGGGTCAAAACCGTCTAATTCGTCAATTCCGGACAAATCAAAAGTAAGTGTGGCTTTGTTACATGTATATCCCAAAATCTGCTTTTGTTCCTTATCATCAAAAGATAAAGTGCCGACTATAGAATAGGCATTGTCAAATGTTTTTTTTACGAAAGTTTTATATGCCGGACGTAATAAGACAGTTTCTTTTTTAGCAATATCGATAAGCTCTATCTTAGCATTTTTGTTTTTGCCCTCAACCCGAATAAAATCTTTGTTATAGATAATATCATTAAGCAGGTCTCCGTCTTTTCCTATTATACTGATCGTTTGAACCGTTCCTGATTCACTTTCGGATAATTTCTTCTTTTTCTCTGCCAATCTGTTTTTAAATTCTGCAGAGGTAAAAAAATTATATTGAATATTATATGTAGGGGATTGAGATCGTGCCGAATAGCTTACAAGAAGCAGGGCTATTAATAAATAAAATTTATTCATGTAGTGTGGTTTAATGCTAAGCAACAAAAGTCTTTTTAAATCATGAAGAAAACAAACGTTTCCGTAAGCATTTGCGACATTTTATCCGGCTAAAGTTACAGTTTCTGTAATCAAAATTGCATATTTGAAATATAATACCTAACCATGATGAACAGATACCTGCTAATTTGTTTTTTTATTTTGATAAACTGCATCTCAAATGCACAAAATAAACCGAATATTCTGATTATTATTTCAGATGACCATTCCTTTCAGACTATCGGAGCATACGGTTCTGCCATAGCACATACTCCGAATATTGATCGTATCGCAAAAGAAGGAACTATATTTGACAGGGCTTACGTTACAAATTCACTTTGTGGTCCCAGCAGAGCGACATTGCTTACCGGAAAGTACAGCCATAAAAATGGTTTTAAGGATAATGAGAATTCACATTTTGATCATAATCAGTCAACTTTCGTAAAAGATTTACAGTCATCAGGTTATCGCACAGCATGGATTGGTAAACAGCATCTGGGTGCCAAACCACAAGGTTTTGATTATTACAGTATACTAGATGGTCAGGGACATTATTTTAACCCGGTTTTTATTAATCAGGGTGATAAGCGGGAACAGATAGAAGGGTACGTTTCGGATATTGTGACTGAGAAGGCGGAAAAATGGTTGGATACTTTAAATAAAGATAAACCATTTTGTCTGATACTGGGACATAAAGCTACTCATCGTTCATGGCTGCCCGATCCTAAAGATTTTGGGACTTATGACCAGGCTGAAATTCCGTTGCCGGATAACTTCTATGATCAGTATGATAAAAGAAAAGCAGCAGCTGTACAGGAAATGAGTATTGCTAAAGATATGCTACTGCCTTATGACCTGAAGATGTATCCTACAAAAGAGGATATGCGAAAAGATTATGACTTTTCTCGTTTTACAGAAAGCCAGTTTGAGAAGTATTACGCATACTATAAGCCTATTCAGGACGATTTCTATGCACGTAAACTTTCCGGCAGACAACTGGAAGAGTGGAAGTATCGACGTTATATGATAGATTATCTCAATACTGCAGCTTCTCTGGACAGAAATATAGGCGAGGTGCTGGACTATCTTGATACACATGGACTGAAGGATAATACTATTGTAATTTATCTGTCAGATCAGGGATTTTATATGGGAGAACATGGCTGGTTCGATAAGCGTTTTATGTATGAAGAATCTTTCCGTACACCAATGGTTGCACGATATCCGGGAGTAATCAAACCGGGTACACATACAGAAGCCCGGGTAATGAATATTGATATTGCTCCTACTTTATTGGAAATCGCAGGAGTCAGAATACCAAAGGAAATACAAGGAAAATCATTCTATTCAGTACTGAAAGATGCGAGGAAGTCTTTCAGAAAATCCAGCTACTACCATTACTATGAGAACGGTACACATGCTGTATCTCCACACTTTGGAGTCAGTGATGGTAAATACAAACTTATTAGATTCTATAAAAGAGTAGAATCATGGGAATTGTATGATCTGGAAAAAGATCCTCATGAAATGAACAATATATACGCAGACAAGTCATCAGATGCGATTATCGGACGTATGAAAAAGAAACTGCTTGCAGAAATCCGGCAGGTAGATGATAAAGAAGCAGAAGCTATTTTTGAACAAAAGCTATGAATGTGAAACAGATATGCAGTTACATCAGTCTGGCCGTTTTCCTGTTTGCGGGTCAGCAGGTGCAGGCCCAGGATAAACAAAAACCTAATGTACTGATGATTTACGTCGATGATCTGGGATATGGAGATCTCAGTGTCTATGGCGGACAGGACATAGAAACTCCTCATCTGGATAACTTGGCAAAATCAGGAATAAGATTTACAAATGCACATGCTGCAGCATCTACCTGTACGCCATCCCGTTATGCGCTTATGACCGGAAACAATCCTTATCGTGCAAAAGGTACCGGCATCTTACCGGGAGATGCGGCACTTATTATCCCTCAGGACAAGATTACGCTTCCTAAAGTATTTCATCAGCAAGGCTATATTACTGGGATTGTAGGCAAATGGCATCTTGGATTGGGAGAACAGGTCGAAAAAGACTGGAATGGCAAAATCGCACCCGGACCGTTAGAAGTAGGTTATGATTATTCCTTTATCTTCCCGGCGACAGCAGATCGGGTGCCGACAGTTTTTCTGGAGAATCATTATGTACTGGCAGCAGATGCTAAAGATCCCATACAGGTAAACTATCGGCAAAAAATCGGAAATGAACCTACAGGAAGAGAAAATCCGGAATTACTCAAACTCCATGCTTCTCCCGGTCAGGGACATGATAATACTATTGTAAACGGTATAGGACGTATTGGTTGGATGACAGGAGGAAAAGATGCCCGATGGGCGGATGAAGAGCTGACGCTGACATTCTTTGAAAAGGCGAAGGAATTTATCAAAACCAATCAGAAGAAACCATTTTTCTTATGTTACAATGCTACTGAACCCCATGTGCCACGTATGCCGGCCACCTTATTTAAAGGCAAAAGCAAACTTGGACTTCGGGGAGATGCTATTCTCCAGCTGGACTACACTGTTGGTCAATTGGTACAGGAGCTAAAAAGCAACGGTGTTTATGAGAACACCATCATTATTTTTACCAGTGATAATGGTCCGGTTTTAGATGATGGATATGCCGATCAGGCAGTAGAAAAATCCGCTAATCATGATGCATTTGGTGGATGGAGAGGTGGCAAATACAGTGCTTTCGAAGCGGGTTCACGTGTGCCTTTTCTGGTAAGCTGGCCTGCGGTTATCAAAGGAGAACAACAATCAGACGCGCTGATCGGACAAGTAGATTTGCTGGCTTCGTTTGCCGGTCAGTTCGGTATTTCTTATCCTAAAGATCAGGCTGTAGATAGTCAGAACCAATGGAAAGCATTAACAGGAAATGACAAAAAAGGACGTGCCTATCTGGTGAAAAGTTCAGGTACTTTTTCCATTATACAGGGAGATTATAAGTACATCAAACCACGAAAGGGAGCTAAAATAGACAAAGCTGTAAATATCGAGCTTGGCAATGACGAGCAGCCGCAGTTATATAATCTGCGTACCGATAAAGCTGAAAAAGATAATATAGCCAACAGGAACATAAATAAAGTGAAAGAACTGGAGCAATTGTTACAATCTCAGCTATAATAATAGTTTGATTTCTGACATTGCAAAAATCTTCCCAACTTTGTACCTATGTCCTTCTCAAAACGATTAATTGCCTGGTATGATCAGCATGGGCGTGATTTGCCCTGGAGACATACACAGGATCCCTATATCATCTGGCTGTCTGAAATCATTTTGCAACAAACCCGTGTAGAACAGGGAATGCCTTATTTTATGCGGTTCTCAGAACAATATCCAACTGTTCAGGATTTCGCATCAGCAGATGAAGATCATATACTCAACCTGTGGCAAGGTTTGGGATATTATTCCCGTGGACGAAATATGCACAAGGCTGCCCGAATGGTTGTTTCTGATTTCGGAGGGATTTTTCCAAAGGCTTATGATGAAGTTATTAAACTTCCGGGAGTAGGAGAATATACTGCAGCTGCAATCTCCTCAATTTCTGCAAATCAGGCAAAAGCAGTATTGGATGGTAATGTTTTCCGTGTGTTATCCCGGTATTTTGGGGTTGAAGTCGAAATTAATACCCCTGCAGGGAAGAAAGTTTTTACCGAACTGGCAAATGAAATGTTGGATATGGACGATCCGGCACGGTATAATCAGGCTATTATGGATTTCGGAGCCATGCAATGTAAACCAAAATCACCGGTCTGTGGCAGCTGTATCTTTAATCTAGAATGCGTAGCTCTCAAAGAAGATAAAGTACACCTGTTGCCCCTTAAAAAGAAGGGAAAAGGAAGCAGAAACCGGTATTTTCATTATTTTATAATGGAAGAGAATGATCAGATTCTGATGTCCAAAAGAGGTGAAGGGGATGTATGGCAGAATCTGTATGAATTTCCGATGATTGAAACTACAGAACCGCTTTCGGGGCTGGATATTCTGAAAGATGAGCGTATAAAAGAGCATTTTTCGGAAGATCTTTCGCTTGAATTAAAAGGCAATGTAATCAAACACATACTCAGCCACCAGAATATCTATGCACAATTTTATAAAGTCAACAATCCTTCTGCGCTAAAGTTGAAAAAAAAGTCTTGGAATTATGTATTCTTAAAAGATTTAAATAAATTAGCTCAACATAAGTTGATTTTTAGTTTTATAGAAACCAACATTAGCTAATTACTAAACTCCTAAATTAATATCATGTCAGGCATTAACAAAGTTATCTTGGTTGGGCATTTGGGCAAGGACCCTGAAATCCGTTACTTAGAAGGCAACGTCAGCGTTGCCAGTTTCCCGTTGGCAACTTCAGAAACATTCAACAAAGATGGTCGAAAAGTAGAACAAACAGAATGGCACAATATCGTGATGTGGAGGGGCCTGGCCGATGTTGCCGCCAAATATTTGACAAAAGGGCGTTTGGTGTACATTGAGGGGCGTCTCAGAACACGTACTTATGAAGATAAAGAGGGGATTCGCAGATACACTACAGAAGTAGTAGCTGAGAACTTTACTTTGTTAGGTCGTAAATCTGATTTTGAACCACCTGCTCAGGCTGCAAATACTGCCGGGGCTACCGATAAGTCAGTAGAAAATAAAGAACAACAGGTCGATTTCAAAGAATTGGATGATGACAACGACGGACTGCCGTTTTAAAAAGAAACAGACTATATAATATTACTAATACAAAGGATTCTGCCAAAACAGGATCCTTTGTAATTTTTATGTATGTTACAGCGCTAAATTCATAACGTGTAAATCTTCGCTTGTCCGGATAATATGACAGCCAGGTGTCGGTATTCATAAAACTAATACGCAATCAATGCCGATGTCATTTTAACTTTTTTAATTTTTGCTGTATCTTTGGCCTTATGTTGCAAGATAAAATAAAGCAGTATACTGAAGAGATCGAGCAGTTCAATCCGCAGACTTCAGCTGATGTAGAAAATTTCAGATTGAAATTTTTGGTTTCCAAAGGAATAGTCAAGAGTTTATTTGAAGAATTTAAGGCCGCTCCTGCTGAAGAAAAGCGTGTTTTAGGTAAAGTACTTAATGATTTCAAACAACTGGCTGAAGGTAAATATCAGCAGGCACAGGAACAATTTGGTTCCACTGGACAAGTTAGTCAGGCTAAAGCTGAAGGAGATCTTACCCTGCCGGGCGATGGCTTTACATTAGGAGCTCGTCATCCATTATCTCTGGTTAGAAAAGAAATTGTTGAAATCTTCAAGAAACTTGGTTTTATCGTTGCGGAAGGACCTGAGATAGAAGACGACTGGCACAATTTCTCAGCACTGAACTTTCCACCGGAGCATCCGGCAAGGGATATGCAGGATACTTTTTTTATCAAAAAACAAGATGGCAATGATATTGCTCTCCGTACTCACACCTCTTCTGTACAGGTGCGTCTGATGGAAGCAGGTACGCCTCCGTTCAGAGCCATTATGCCGGGACGTGTGTATCGTAATGAAGCTATATCTGCACGTGCACATTGCTTCTTCCATCAGGTAGAAGGATTGTATGTAGATGAGAATGTATCTTTCGCAGATCTTAAACAAACCCTGTATCATTTCGTACAGGAGCTATATGGAGAAGGTACAAAAGTACGTTTCAGACCTTCTTATTTTCCATTCACAGAGCCATCAGCAGAGATGGATATCTCATGTACCATTTGTAAAGGTGCCGGTTGTCAGTTATGTAAATATTCCGGCTGGGTAGAAATCCTTGGTTGTGGTATGGTTGATCCTAATGTGTTGGAAAACTGTGGTATAGACAGCACTAAATATTCCGGATTTGCATTTGGTATGGGTATAGAGCGTATTACAAATCTGAAATATGAAATCAGAGATTTACGCCTGTTCTCTGAAAATGATGTTCGTTTTCTGAATCAGTTCCAA
Organism: Sphingobacterium sp. UBA5789; assembly: GCF_002418355.1. NCBI lineage: Bacteria > Pseudomonadati > Bacteroidota > Sphingobacteriia > Sphingobacteriales > Sphingobacteriaceae > Sphingobacterium > Sphingobacterium sp. UBA5789. The sequence goes on from NZ_DIDX01000001.1 coordinate 497,288, forward strand.
ACAGAAATTATATAAATGAAAGCATTGCTCAGACTTGGTATACTTGCATGTATTACTTTCGTAGTATTCTCCTGTTCTAAGGGAGGCTGCAATGTCGTGCCAAGTGTGAATGTACGTAAAATCTTTAGTCAGGGAAGCAATCCTAAGCTGTTTGCAGCTGGAGGAGCCGATGTGATTGATGGAATCGGGGTTGCTGGTGTTATTGTGTACAATACCGGCAATAATACCTTTATTGCCTATGACCGTTGCAGTACAGTTAATCCGGAGCAGAGAAACAAAGTTGTATTGGATGATAATCCCAATGTTGTCAAAGACCCTGTGAGTGGCGCTAAATGGCTCTTGCTGGATGGTTCTCCGCTGGATATTGCTGAATGTCCGCTGAAACCCTATTATGTGATGAAGCAGGGGGAAACCTATATTATCCAAAATTGATATATAATGGAGCCTGAAAAAATAGTTACATCCATAAAAAAGGCTGCCAGAGAGCTGTTCAGACGATACGGCTATAACAAGACGAGTGTCAATGAATTGGCAAAAATGGCCAATGTTTCCAAAGCTACTGTCTATAAATATTTTGTCAGTAAAGAACTTATCCTGCATGCAATCCTGATGGATTATATACGGGACAATGTGAAAGATATTCTTGATAAAAATGTAAATCAGAAAGATCTTTCCACTTTTTTGGCCAATACCATTCTGCGTGTCAGCCGGTTGACTTACACAGTGTGTAATGAGTTTGTCGGATGGGAGTTTATACGGGAATCGGCCAACGCTCAGGAATATCTGAAAACGCTGTCAGAAGATCTTGAATTTTTATTGCTGAGCTCATTTATCCAAAATGAGGCGATTGCCAGTGAAGTTCCTGAAGAGAAGTTAACCTTCCTTATTAAAACAAGTAAAAACGTTGTTTTTTCATTTGCGTTCACAGCAGTTTCCGATGGGGATGTTCGCAAAAATTTTATTTCTTTCCAAAAAGAAATACTCCCATATCTTGTCCAGGCAGCATTGATCTAATCTCCTTCCTGTTATGATCGTACGGAAGGTCTGATTATTTCCGTTAAAAACTGTATTTTTGCGCCTATCATGAGAAGAAGAATTCCACAAGAGAAAAAATTTATTTCGGATATTGCTGTAATTGATATCGCTGAAGAGGGAAAAGGAGTCGGTAAAACCGATGAATTGGTGTTGTTTATTGATAAGGCAATACCCGGAGATGTCGTCGATGTGGAATTGGTTAAGAAGAAGAAAAATTTCGCGGAAGCGAAAGTTGCAACGCTTAAGAAAGCATCCGAATATCGTATCGATCCCTTTTGTGAACACTTCGGTGTATGTGGCGGATGTAAGTGGCAGCATATGGACTATAATGGCCAGTTGAAATTTAAACAACAGACTGTTGATAATGTGCTTGCGCGAATAGGCAAGGTCGATACTTCTATTATGGAGCCTATTTTGGGATCTGGAGAGACCGAGTATTACCGTAATAAACTGGAATATACATTCTCAAATAAAAGATGGCTTACTTCGGTAGATGATGCTAATGACGGATTGGAAATGAATGCTTTAGGATTTCATGTTCCCGGACGTTTTGACAAAATTCTCGATATAGACCATTGTTATTTACAGCAGGATCCTTCCAATGCTATACGTAATCAGATACGTGCATTTGCAATAGAAAATCAGATTTCTTTTTATGACCTCCGCGAACATGCGGGAGCATTGCGTAACCTTATTATACGTACAGCCTCTACAGGAGAGCTGATGGTGATTGTTGTATTTGCTTATCCGGAAGACGGACAGGTCGAGTTACTGATGAATTATGTCAACAGTAATTTCCCGGATATCAACTCCTTGCTGTATATCATTAATCAGAAAAAAAATGATACTATTTTCGATCAGGATATACACATCTTCAAAGGAAGAGATTTTATCTATGAAGAGATGGAAGGATTGAAATATAAAATCGGACCAAAGTCATTTTATCAGACAAATTCACTTCAGGCATACGAATTGTATAAGATTACAAGAGAGTTTGCAGGATTGACAGGAGATGAATTAGTATATGATCTTTATACAGGTGCGGGTACCATCGCCAACTTCGTTGCCAAAACGGCACGTGAAGTGATTGGTGTGGAGTATGTACCGACAGCTATTGAGGATGCTAAAATCAATTCAGCTATCAATCAGATTGGCAATACGAAATTCTATGCCGGCGATATGAAAGATGTCCTTACAGGAGATTTCATTGCAGAACATGGAAAACCGGATGTAGTTATTACAGACCCTCCACGCGCAGGCATGCATGGAGATGTGGTACAGCGATTGCTGGAAATGGAAGCTGACAAAATTGTATATGTAAGCTGTAATGCGGCTACACAGGCACGTGATCTGGCATTATTAAATGAAAAATATACAGTGGATCGCATCAAGCCTGTTGATATGTTTCCACACACGCAACACGTTGAAAATGTGGTGCTATTAAAATTGAAAAGATAAGCATATGGATTTGGAACAATTATTAAAAAATCAAGCCGGCGGAGACGGGCAAAAAGAACAGAAAAGTCCATTGGATAGTCTTAAGGTCGATCTTGATTTTTATGCTGAATCAATCAAAGAAGTGGCTACAGAGATGTTGTCTGAGGGATATACCCTGTTTCCTATTTTTGTGGCACATCAGCATCAGGTGAGCGTTGGAGAGGTGATATTAGATAAGACAGAGTTGAATACCAAATGGAGTATCAATGCCTCTTCTCTGGAAGAATTTGTAGAAAGAGGTTTGATAAAAGAGGATCGGAAAGCTTATTTTGAACGCACATACAAAAAGCCGGAAGATTATATGTGTCTGTTTGTGGTTGTGCCTGAAGGAGCGAATTTTGTATTCTATCCTTACAAAAAGTCAGCATAGACTTTTATGTATTTTTAACATTTTGATTTATTAAAGTATTATTACTTTTAGCCTGTATGTATAAGTTAACAAAGTATAAGTTTGGATTTTATCTGTTGATTCTTTTCTTTGGATTCAATATTCAGGCATCACACTCCCAGACCATGAGTCCGGTTAGTGGGTTGGTCATGGAGAAAGGAACCGGTACCAGACTCTCAGATGTTAATGTTACCAATCTGCGTACTCGTAGAGTAAGTATCACAAATAATTTTGGAATTTTTAATATAGATGCTTCTGTAGGAGATAGTTTATATTTCTCAAAAATCGGCTATGGATCGGTAAAGACAATTCTGTACTCCAAAGAAGATATTCTGATCGATATGCAGGCTGGTATTAAGCTGGAAACAGTGGTTGTCGAACGGATGACCAAGGAAGCAGAGATGAATAATATCATGCGTGATTATGAGAAGAAGGGTATTTACAACGGTGGGAAGAATAAGACGATGACCTATCTTGCAAGTCCTGCTACGGCGCTGTATAATCTTTTTGGCCGGGAAGCGAAAAATGCAAAACGTTTTCAGGGATATATGGACAGAGAGATAGAAGAAGGTAAAGTAGACAGAGTGTTTACGCGGTCTACTGTGACCAATATCACTGCGTTACAGGGAGAAGATCTGGAATCCTTTATGTCTATATACAGGCCATCTCCGGATATGGTACAGCACTGGGGGCAATATGATATTATGAATTATGTCAAGAAATCGTTCGAAAAGTTCGAAAAAGATGGACGTCCGAAGCCTGAACGACTTCCGAAATTAGCAATTCCTCCACAGGAGAAATAAAAAAATATAATGAAAACCTTGTTGATTGCTTATTTGACAAGGTTTTTTTGATTATAAGTGTAGTGCAGAGTGATTTTGGCATATGCTTTGTTTTGATATTATCTACAACACACAGGATTAGAATTAGAAAAAAATATGATTATGAAAGTAAATAAGAAAATAGCTGTTTTTGGGTTGACATTAGCTACCTCTGCAATGTTATTTGGAAGTTGTTCTACTATTCAGAACATGAACAGTACAACTAAAGGTGCCGCTATCGGTACTGCAGGTGGTGGTGCCCTTGGAGCACTTATCGGAGGAAAGGCTGGTAATACAGCTGTAGGTGCTATTGCCGGTGCGGTAATTGGTGGTGCTGCAGGTGCGTTGATCGGTAAAAAAATGGATAAGCAGGCAGCTGAAATCGAAAATACAGTAGCTGGTGCGGAAGTAATCAAATCTGATGAAGGTATCATCGTTAAATTTGACGAAGGTATTTTATTCGACTTTAATAAATCTGATCTGAAAGCTTCAGCAAAAACAAATATCAGCAAATTAGTAGCCACTTTGAATAAAGAGCCGGATACTAAGATTTTGGTTATCGGCCATACAGATAACGTAGGTTCATTAGCCGCTAATCAGAAAGTTTCTGAAGCTCGTGCAGCAGCAGTAAAAACATATGCCGTTTCACAAGGATTGAACGGTGGCCGTATCAATACAGAAGGTAAGAACTACTCTGAGCCGTTGGCAAGTAATGATACAGATGCAGGTCGCGCTGAAAATCGTCGTGTAGAGATTGTTATCGTAGCAGGCGATAAAATGAAACAAGAGGCTATTAATGCAACAAAATAAATAGTACTTTTTAAACTTTTACCGGAAGGGCATTGTCGCGAGGATAATGCCCTTTCTTTTTGGAATGTTAAATTTTAGTCAAAGCTTGTTTATCCTGCCAATATGTCACGTTTTGTGATTTTTTATTCCTAACTTTGTATTCTTTGAATTTTGACAATGATAGATTTATCACATAGCACTAAAGAGCATGACGAATCCCGTCAGGGAGAGGCTTTACAGTTGGAGGCAAGCGCAGATAATAGTAACGGAAGAAAACTTTATATAGAGAGTTACGGCTGTCAGATGAACTTTTCTGACAGTGAAATCGTAGCTTCTATTTTAATGGATAAAGGTTTTGAGACAACGAAGGATTTCAATGAAGCCGATGTTGTATTTATCAATACCTGTTCCATTCGTGAAAATGCCGAAACCCGCGTGCGTAATCGTCTGAAGGAGTTTGAATTTGCTAAATCCAAAAATCCCGGGATGATCGTGGGCGTATTGGGCTGTATGGCGGAACGTTTGAAATCTAAATTCCTCGAAGAAGAAAAACTGGTCGATGTTGTCGTCGGGCCGGATGCATACCGTGATCTTCCTAATCTGATCGAACAGGTCGATGATGGGGCAAAAGCTGTCAATGTATTGCTGTCCAGAGAAGAGACCTATGCTGATATCAATCCGGTACGTCTGAATACCAATGGAATTACAGCTTTTATTTCAATTATGAGAGGCTGTGACAATATGTGTTCTTTCTGTGTCGTACCATTTACACGTGGTCGCGAGCGTAGCAGAGATGTGGATTCTATTATCAAGGAAGCACAGGATCTGTTCAATGCCGGATACAGAGAGGTGACTTTATTGGGACAAAATGTAGACTCTTATAAATTTACTGCGCCTGTAGCTGAAGGAGAATCTGCTGCGGAACCTGTTAACTTTGCTCAGCTACTGGCTAAGGTAGCAGATGTAAGTCCGTTACTGCGTGTTCGGTTTTCGACCTCTCATCCTAAAGATATTACAGACGAAGTATTACATACAATGGCCAGATATGAAAATATCTGTAACTATATTCACCTTCCTGTGCAGTCCGGTAATTCCAGAGTATTGGAATTGATGAACCGTACATATGACAGAGCCTGGTACATTGACCGTGTAGATGCGATTCGTCGTATTCTCCCTGAATGTGGTATTTCTACAGACGTGATCACAGGATTCTGTACAGAGACAGAAGAAGAACATCAGGAAACGCTTTCGATGATGGACTATGTTAAATATGACTATGCCTATATGTTTGCATATTCAGAAAGACCGGGTACACTGGCAGCCAAACGTTATGAAGATGATATTCCGGAAGAAATCAAAAAGCGTCGTTTGACAGAAGTTGTAGCCAAACAGCGTTTGCACAGCCATTACCGTATCGAGAATTTTGTCGGTAAAGTACATAAAATATTGATCGAGGGCTATTCCAAGAGGTCAGATAAAGACTTTGCAGGACGTAATGATCAGAATGCAATGGTAGTGTTCCCCGTAGATAATCGTTATAAAGTAGGAGATTATGTCAATGTGCTTGGAGAGTCTTGTACTTCAGCTACATTACTTGGTCGTATCGTAGAGTAACGGAAAAAATTAATCTTCAAATTTCTAAAAGAAATAAAACTGTGGATAATCAGGATATAAAAAACAGATTTGGTATAATTGGCAACTCTCCTTTGCTCAACAGAGCAATTGATGTGGCCAGACAGGTCGCACCCACAGATATTTCCGTATTGATTCAGGGAGAGAGTGGTAGTGGTAAGGAAGTATTTTCGCACATCATACATCAACTGAGTTCCCGCAAGCATGGGCCGTTTATAGCCGTCAACTGTGGCGCTATTCCTGAAGGAACTATTGATTCAGAGCTTTTTGGCCATGAGAAGGGTTCTTTTACAGGTGCACATGAAGCACGTAAAGGATATTTTGAAGTTGTAGACGGTGGTACTATCTTTTTAGATGAGGTAGGCGAATTACCTTTAGGTACGCAGGCACGTTTGTTACGTGTTTTGGAAACCGGAGAATATATCCGCGTCGGATCTTCAAAAGTTCAGAAAACAAATGTACGTGTGGTTGCTGCAACAAATGTGGATATGTTTGAAGCAGTGAAAAAGGGTAAATTCAGAGAAGATCTTTATTATCGTCTGAATACAGTTCCGCTGCGGATTCCTGCATTGCGCGAGCGTAAAGAAGATATTAATCTGCTTTTCAGAAAATTTGTTGTTGATTTTGCTGATAAATACCGGAGTCCGGGTGTACAGCTTACTGATGATGCGCAACAGTCGCTCATGAACTACAGTTGGCCGGGGAATGTGCGTCAGCTAAAGAATATAGCGGAACAGATTGCGGTTTTGGAAAAGGAGCGTATTGTAAATGCGGCTATCCTTCAGAATTATCTGCCCACGGAACATTCTAACCTGCCTGTTTTCGTGCCTCAAAATGCACCAAAAGATGATTTTTCAGAACGTGATATCTTGTATAAGGTATTGTTCGATATGAAAAAGGATATGGTAGATCTTAAGAAACTTGTGGTCGAATTAATCCAGAAAGGGGTTAATCCAAGTACTTTTGATCAGAACTCACCTTATATCAATCAATTGTATCAGGAAGTTCAGCCTGCGGCATCAATGCTGTCAGAGCAGTCCGAATCTTCCTGGACAATCCACAATGCACGTCCGGCTCATTCACCTAATGTGGATTTCAATTCGTATGAAACACAGGATGTGGAAGAAGTGGAAGAGTCTCTGTCATTGACAGAAAAGGAATCCGACCTGATCAAAAAAGCTTTGAAAAAACATAAGGGCAAGCGTAAAGCTGCGGCTCAGGAATTGGGTATTTCAGAGCGGACACTCTATAGAAAAATTAAAGACTTAAATTTAGATTAATACTCGACCCGATGCGTAAGTTAAAGCAAGTCTATCTAAATCTGGTAATAACGGCAGCTGTGATGCTGTGTACAGTTTCCAGTTGTGGTGTAAAATACAGTTTTACAGGGGGATCTATTCCTGCAGATATGAAAACCGTCAATGTGCAGTTTTTTGAAAATATTGCACCTATGGTATATGCTACGTTGAGTCAAAACTTTACGGAGGCACTCAAAACCCGTTTTCGTAATCAGACCAGACTTAGTCAGGTCAATACGGGTGGAGATGCTATCTTCGAAGGATTTATTACAAACTATACGATCACTCCTGCCGCAGTAGAAGCTCGTACAGATATGGCAGCTTTGAACCGGTTGACTATCACAGTCAAAGTAACCTACACGAATCAGAAAAAACCGGAAGATAGTTTCAGTGAGCAGACGTTCACACGTTTCAAAGATTTTTCAGGAACGGTGCAGGCGCAGGAAGAAGGATTGACGAAAGATATTATTGAGATGCTGACGGAAGATATATATAACCGTGCATTTGCGAACTGGTAGCCGATACAATATGGAAAATACAAGTAAGTCTAAGGTTGAAATATTTCATCAGGCACTGACAGATCCCGGACAGCTTCCGGCAGAAGATCTGCAACGTTTAGTGGAAGAATATCCTTATGCGCAACCTATTCGTTTTGTATATGAGCGTCAGCAGTTTCTGTCAACGGGAATGTTGTCGCAAAACTCATTGGCATTATTGTATGCTCCGAATGCTGCCTGGTTATCCGAATATGTAAGCAGGCAACCTCTGGTCGTGCCGGAGTTGGAAGCAGAACCGGACGGCTATATTGCATTTGAAGATGTAGACCAGCTATCTGCTGAGGTCGAAGAGGAAACAATCAGTACGGAAGACGAATCCTATATGGAGACAGAGGAAGAAACAGTTCAATCTGAATATACGGAAGAGGAAGTTATAGAAGAAGAGCAGGTGAAAGTTGTAGATGACATAGAAGAGGCTCAGCTTGAGAAGGAGTATTTTCCGGAGTTTCAGTTGTCTGGTGAAGAGATTGTGCCAGATCCACAGGAAGAAACTGTTGAACTTGAGAAGGAATATTTTCCGGAATTTCAGCTGTCCGGCGATGAAATTGTACAGGTATCTTCGGAAGAAGAAGAGAGAGTCAGTCTTTATCATGACGATCTGATGCCTTATAGTTTTCTGTGGTGGTTACACAAAACGCGATTGGAACATGCCGGTACATACAGACCATTTGCTGAAGTCAAATTACCAAAACCGCAGAAAGGACAGTTTGATCCGTCCAAATTAGATGAACATATTCTCGATCAGCAGATCCGTGAGCATGTTTTCCGTTCACAATCACCTGAGGCTAAATTGAGCGAGGAAGTAAAACACAAACCCGTGCAACCTCTTCCGAAAAAGCTGGATGATGTGATTGAAAAATTTATTCGCGAAGAGCCGCAGATTAAACCTCCTCAGGCTGATCAGCTGAATATGGAGAATAAGGCCAGAAAAAGTGCCGAGGATCAATTTACGCTGGTCACTGAGACATTAGCGATTATTTATGCAGATCAGGGCTTGTTTCCGAAAGCGATTGAGGTGTATAAAAAATTAATTTTGAAATTCCCGGAAAAAAATGCTTACTTTGCTGGCCGCATTAAAGAATTAGAGCAAAAATTAAACTAAATAAATAATACAAAGAAATGCAAACATTATTAATTGTCTTGATCATATTAACCAGTGTACTGTTGGCACTTATGGTGTTGATTCAAAATCCAAAAGGAGGAGGTCTTTCTTCAGGATTTTCAGGAGGATCAAATTTGATGGGCGTAAAACGTACAGGTGATTTTCTGGAAAAAGGAACATGGACATTGGTCATAGCTTTAATGGTATTTTGTCTGGCTGTCAATATTCTGGGTCCGTCTAAAGGCGGAGCAGCTTCAAAAGGTGGATTAAGTGATCAGATTGAAGCTCCGGCTCAGCAAGGTCCTTTAAATCTGAACCCTGCACAGCAACAGCAAGCACCTGCTGCAGCTCCTGGTAAAACAGATTCTGCAAAGTAAGAGACTTTTAAAGACAACAATATTCAAGCCCTGTTCAACATTGAACAGGGCTTTTTTTATGTCATCAATGGCTGACATCATGACACTGAAAAAAATATCTGTGTCAGAAATTTCAGGCTTTTAGTGAAAAATTGACAACAAAACTTTAAAAACGTCCTTTGGCATAATTGATGTTGACTTGTTCCTGTAAACTTTTACATAAACAATCAATTAAAAATAATAGGAGAATAATATTATGGCATTAAACATTAAACCTATCGGAGACAGAGTGGTAATAGAAGCTGCTCCTGCAGAAGAAAAAACAGCATCAGGTATTTATATCCCTGATACGGCAAAAGAAAAACCTCAAAGCGGAACTGTTGTAGCTGTAGGTAGTGGTAAAGTAGACGAGCCTCTAACTGTTAAAGTTGGCGATAAAGTGTTATATGGCAAGTATGCAGGTACAGAGATTACTTACGAAGGAAAAGAATATTTAATTATGCGTGAAGCTGATATTTACGCTGTTCTTTAGTCTTTTAATTTAATAACAACATCAGAGTAACAGAGATAATAAGGCAATATCTTTTTATCTAAATACTAATAATCTAAAATAAAATGGCAAAACAAGTAAAATATAACGTTGAAGCTCGTGACGCACTGAAAAAAGGTGTAGACACATTGGCAAATGCTGTAAAAGTAACATTAGGTCCTAAAGGTCGTAACGTAATTATCGAGAAAAAATTTGGTTCACCTGCAATCACTAAAGATGGTGTGACGGTAGCTAAAGAAATCGAATTGAAAGATGCGTTGGAAAATATGGGCGCACAAATGGTGAAAGAAGTAGCATCTAAAACAGCTGATCAGGCTGGTGATGGTACGACTACAGCTACAGTATTGGCACAGGCTATCATCGCTCCGGGTATTAAATCTGTAGCCGCTGGTGCTAATCCGATGGATCTGAAACGTGGTATTGACAAAGCTGTAGCTACTGTTGTGGCTAACCTGAAATCTCAATCTCAGGTTGTAGGTCAGGACAACAACAAGATCAAACAGGTTGCTACAATCTCAGCAAATAATGACGAAGTAATCGGTTCATTGATCGCTGAAGCAATGGAAAAAGTAGGTAACGATGGTGTTATCACAGTAGAAGAAGCAAAAGGTACTGAAACAGAAGTAAAAACTGTAGAAGGTATGCAATTTGACCGTGGTTACTTATCTCCGTATTTCGTGACTAATTCTGACAAAATGGAAGCAGAATTAGATAACCCTTACATTCTGATCTACGATAAAAAGATCAGCAATATGAAAGAATTGTTACCTGTATTGGAAAAACAAGTACAGACAGGTAAACCATTATTGATCATCGCTGAAGATCTTGACGGAGAAGCATTGGCAACATTAGTTGTTAATAAAATCCGTGGTTCATTGAAAGTTGCAGCCGTTAAAGCTCCTGGATTCGGTGACCGTCGTAAAGCAATGTTAGAAGATATCGCTATCCTTACAGGTGGTACAGTTATCTCTGAAGAAAGAGGATATAAATTAGAGAATGCTGAGCTTTCTTACTTAGGTCAGGCTGAAAAAGTTGTTGTTGATAAAGACAATACTACAGTGATCAATGGTGGCGGAAATGTTGAAGATATCAAAGCCCGTGTAAACCAGATTAAATCTCAGATCGAAACTACTACTTCTGATTACGATCGCGAAAAATTACAGGAGCGTCTTGCTAAATTAGCAGGTGGTGTTGCCGTTCTTTACGTAGGTGCTACTACTGAAGTAGAGATGAAAGAGAAAAAAGACCGTGTTGATGATGCTTTACATGCTACTCGTGCAGCAGTAGAAGAAGGTATCGTAGCTGGTGGTGGTGTTGCATTTATCCGTGCAACAGAATCTTTAGTTAACCTGAAAGGTGAAAACGAAGATGAAACTATCGGTATTGAGATCATCAAACGTGCTATCGAGGAGCCTTTGCGTCAGATTTGTAATAATGCAGGGGTAGAAGGTGCTGTAGTCGTACAGAAAGTAAAAGAAGGTACGTCTGATTTTGGTTACAATGCACGTACAGATAAATACGAAAACCTGATCGGTGCAGGTGTTATCGATCCGACTAAGGTTTCACGTGTAGCATTGGAAAATGCAGCTTCTATCGCATCTATGTTATTGACTACAGAATGTGTCCTTGCAGATGAGCCTGAGGAAAATGGTGCTGGCGCAGGTGCTCCTCCAATGGGTGGTGGCATGGGCGGAATGATGTAATATCATACAGCTATATATAAAAAGAGGGCGTTGCAGAATTCTGCAACGCCCTCTTTCCGTTTATTCTTTTTTTATTAGTGATGCCCTCTGAATCTGCGGTAATAAATGTCGTAATCTTCCGGAGAATAACTCTTTTTAGTTCCCCACTCCTGTAGTTCGTTATTAAAATAGAATAACCAGTATTCTCTGTAGATAGTTGTCGAATCTATGACAACTTCAGGTTGCCAGGTGTAGTATTCATGAACCTCTAAGACACCATCATTATACTTTTTTGAGGATACAATAGCCCCGGGTTTACCTATTTGTTTGATTACATCCTCTTTCACCATGCCTACATGTATTTTGGTAAAATCAGGTCCAGATCTTCCGGATATCATTTTACAGCTTCCGAGAATAAAAATAGTAAGCAGTATCAAGACTGCTCTTAAAAATTTGAAGTTAGATAGTTGAATCATAATGTGTAAATATAATCGATGTTAATATAGAGTATATTTTCTATAAAAAGTTTAATCTTAAAAAAATAATTAAATACTGTTTTTCTTGATTACATCTTTTAAATGATCCATAGTAATAGGTTTAATAATAAAGTCGCTCATACCCATCTGGAGATAGTTGGAACGGTCGATTTCTAAAGCATGGGCCGAACATCCGATGATGACAGGAGCTTCTTCCTGACGTTGGTTGTATAGTTCTAAAATCACTTTGGTAGCCTCTATTCCATTCATCACTGGCATCTGAATATCCATGAGTATAATGTCAAAATGTTCTATTTGAAGCTTTTCTACGGCCTCCAGTCCATTCTCTACAGCATGATAGGAATAGTGCAGCTTTTCCAGCATTTTACAAAGTACCAATTGGTTGATTTTATTATCTTCTACAACAAGAAAGCGTTTTTTTTCCATGAATGATAAATCTGGGTTTTGTTGATATATTTTTAAGGGAATTTGATTTTGGGGGAGTAATACGGGCAGCCGGAAGGTAAATGTAGTCCCGACTTCATATTCACTTTCTACTTCAATATGTCCGCCCAGTATGTGCAGTAACCTTTGACAGATCGCCAGTCCAAGTCCGATTCCTTTATTGTCCGGAATCTGCGGCTCTTCAATCTGAGAGAACTGATCAAACAGACGGGAAATATTTTCTTTTCTTATGCCTATTCCGGTATCCTTCACTTTGCATTCAAGGACATATTTATCATGGAATAGTAGGTAACTTATATATACCGTAATGTTTCCCTTAAGCGTGAATTTAATAGCATTACTTAATAAATTTAACAGAATCTGTTTGAAACGGGCTTCATCTGTAATAAATTCAGAAGGAGTGTCTTCCGCAATTTGGATATCCAGCGTTAAATCTTTGCTTTTTAGCATAGGATCAACGACATGCTTCAGAGAGGAAAGGCTTTTATTTAAACTGAAAGAAGTATAATTTATCTCAAATTTATTGGTTTCAATTCTGGAAATATCCAATAAATCTGTAACCAGATCGGAAAGGATATGGCTACTGGCCTGAAGATTTTCTATAAGTAATTGTTGATTTTGGTCTAGTTTGGTTGTTTTGAGAAGATCTATAGTGCCGATAATGCCATTAAGAGGGGTTCGTATCTCATGGCTCATCGTCATGATAAATTTTGATTTTGCCTGCGTTGCAGCTTCTGCCACCTCCTTCGATTCAATTAACTCTTTCTGTGACAGCTTTAGCATCTTTTTCTGAAGGATCAATACCTTCTTCTCATAGTCATAGACTCTTCTGTAAGAGGAGATCATAATTGTGGAAATAACCAGTGTCAGCACAAATGAAAATAACAGATCCATATGTTTTTCCTTCTGGCTGGCATAAGGAACAATATATTGTGGAAAGAAATTATCAATGATCAGACAGAAAAGGGAAACGATCAGAAAGAATATGCCAAACCGTAATCTGTAGGGGTCTGATAAAGAAAGCAGACCTGCCATAAGATAAAATACAAAGAATAAAGGTATGCTGCTATCTAAACCGTTATTAAGACCCCATATGACCGCAAGACATCCTGTTAAATAAGAGAAGTACCAGAACTTAATACGTTCTGTTGCTCTATTCTGGAGTGCCAGTTTCAGAATATACAGATGCAATGATATCACAGTCAGGATCAGAAGATTGATCCCGATTGGAAACACAATATTCAGATTGAAAATAATGTTACTTAATCCGCTGACAATAAGGCATATGCTCAATATCGCGAGTTGTTTATTTTCAACGCTGATTTTTCGTGACCTGAAGGTATATTTCCCAAATAAATTCAACATGTTGCAATAGGTTGCATAAGTTTAGAGGTCGTTGATTATAATATATTCCTCAAAATCGTAAAAACAATAATGCTGGTAATGAGCAGGAGCATCGCACGATAACCAAACAGGCGGTTTCGCCATTTGAGCTGTTGAGCTGTAAGAGATGGTCTGGTAATAAAATATAAGTTGAGGAATAAATAGGGAACAGCAAAGAAAAGAAAGGGATTAAAAGCAAATGCGGCTTTAAAATCGCCATGTAAAATCGCATGAATAGCCCGTTGACTTCCACAGCCGGGACAATCAAAGCCAGTCATACTTTTTATAGGGCACTTTGGAAAAAGAGCGTATTCCTGGGGGTCGTATGTTCTGTAAATATAGATAAATACGCCCCCCAGAATCAAGAGGATGGAAGCCAGTAAATATTTGTTAATACGAATAGTCACTGTTAGTGTCCATTGTGGATCCGAAATAGGCCAAACCTCCGAATATTGCAATATACAATATCCAGAATACGACACACCCTATCAGTGAAATCATAATCCATTTTTTAGCACTTGCTGAATCCGCCTGAGCACCGGCTTTATCGCCTCTGTAGAATTTGTTCTCTACCTTGGCAGCATACACAATTGCAGGAATTCCTAATGGCCAGCAGCATAAGACAGTGACAAGAATAGATTCAATAAGGTATGTTTTAGGAGGTAGTTCGAATAAGGAGGACGTAGGTGTAAACTGAGCACCAGTTCCTGCATTATGCTGAAAGGTCGGTTGAGCAGGAGCAGAAGGTATCTGCGGCGGAGTGGAAAGATTCTGACTTTCCTGCTGCAGAAGTTCTGCCAGTTCAGGCAGTTCTCCGGCTTTTTTCCAATCGGTCAATTCGGGAGTCCACACATAGGTGTCTGCAGTTATATTTTTTGTTTTAAGTTCCTCTAAAGAAAAAGGCCCGAAACTGTTAACCCCATCAGTATAATGATATTTTTGCATATGTATTGTGGATCAAATTAATTAAGTGATTGAAGTTATAAAGATTAATTCTACTCTACAAGATTAAATGCGAAAAATAAGTATTTTAGCAGTATGCAGTATAATCCGGTCGTTGTTGTAATTATCATCTTTATAATAGGAATAGTGCTTGTGTACTATGTCATGAAGAATGTGTCAAACAAGAAAAATATTTCTGATAATCAGTCTCTTGGTTTAACTGAAATTCGGGCAGTACTTGAAGAAGAAGTCGATTTTTACAAGCAACTGAATCCGGAAGAGCAACTAAAATTTTGCAACCGTGTATCATATTTTTTAAACACAACGAGGATTTCTGCCGAGAAAGGAGTGAAGATTATCAACGCAGATAAGATCCTGGTAGCAGCAAGTGCGACTATTCCTTTGTTTCATTTCGAAAACTGGTCTTACGAAAATCTGGATGAAGTCCTCATCTATCCCGGAACGTTTAGCGAAAAGTTTAATACAGAAGAAGGGGATCGTAATATCCTGGGTATGGTAGGAGACGGAGTATTAGGAAGAAAGATGATATTGTCTTTATCAGCACTTCGTAATGGTTTCCGATCTGGAAGTGGTGAGAATACAGCGATTCATGAATTTGTTCATCTTATCGATAAAGCGGATGGAGAAACGGATGGTATTCCGGAATACCTTATTCCAAAATCCTTGATTCATCCATGGTTGAAAGAGATGCACAAAACCATCAGCATGATTAAAAGAGACAAATCCGATATTCGCGAATATGCAGCAACTAACGAAGCCGAATTTCTGGCTGTAACATCGGAATACTTCTTTCAGAAACCAAAGCTGCTCAAGGAAGATCATCCGGAGCTGTTTGAATTACTTTCTGAGATTTACGAAAGGAAAGATGCATAATTTATTATAAAGAGCATATCAACCAAAAACGGGAGAAGTGAATGAAAAATCACTTCTCCCGTTTTTTTGAAATGTTCAGCTTATTTCGTTTCCGGTTAATAGCCTGTATTTTGTTTTAAATTAGGGTTCACCGCAATCTGCTGGCTTGGAATAGGGTAGACAAGTGTCTTCGGATCTGCGTCAGCAGCTTTTTCCTGCCAGGCCAGTAGAAATTTACCAAAACGGATCAGATCCTGTCTGCGCCAGCCTTCCCAATACAGTTCTCTGGCACGTTCATCCAGCAAAGCATCTAAAGTCAAAGTTGTAAAAGAACTCACCCCTCGTTTGGTCCGTATACTGTTTACCAGATCAAGAGCATCTCCCGGAGCACCAGTGCCACCTCTCAGTATCGCTTCTGCCTGCATCAGCAGTACATCCGAATAGCGATATACAACCCAGTCGTTATTTCTTTGTCCTGTTACCGCATAATCAAATGCATATTTCATAGGACGGATACCGGCTGTCTCCAGCGTTGCTCCGGAAGTACGTATTGTGACTTCACGGGTAAAGGAAAGTGGCGCATTAGCCGGGTTTCTGGCCATAAGTGGCCGGTTTGTAGTCCAGTTATACTGTTGTCCTGCAAAGAATCCTACATTCTGACGATGATATCCTTTACTCTTGTTAGAGGTTGTATCGGCAGGATAATCATAATAAATACCTCTTCTTTCATCAGAATCTGTAAACTTATCGTAATAGTCTGACAAGGTACACCAGCCATTCCATCCTCCGGGATTCATATTGTAATGAGCAATCGTGTTCCATGTTCTGTCCACATTGCCTCCTCTTTCTCCGTTTTTGTTAAATAATGTGTAAATATTTTCGGTAGACTTTACATCATTGTCAGGGGCAAAATTGTCAAAATATTTTCCTGCAGTAGATACCGTATAGGCGCCAGATGCTGTAATTTCTTTTGCTAAGGTAATAACCTGATTCATATCCTCTGCCGCGAAAGAAGGAGCCTGTCTGTTCAGAAAAGTTCCCTTATTCAGGTAGATTTTCATCAGCAAGACTTTAGCTGCATTTTTATTTGCAACATAAGCTTCTCTGGGACCATTTGCAGGAAGACTGTTTATTATTTCATTGAGGTCTTTTACCATATAATCTATGGCTGCCTGTGGCTGCAATACATCTGGAGGTATCCTGAAGTCTTCGACTGAGGCTCCTTCACGTATTGGAACTACACCATAAAGATCCAGCATATCAAACATAGCCAGAGCACGGATAAACCGGGCTTCTGCAGCCTGTTGTGCACTGGGTTGGTAGCGCAATACATTTCCTGCATTGTAAATCGTCGTGCCAAGACTGACGAAGGTATTGTTCATATAGCCATTGTCTGCATTCCAGGTGTGCAGATGTATAGCACGGTGCATACCATTATCATCCCAGTCACCACCCCGGGTAGGTGCCATAGCCGCATCTGTAGATACTTCCTGCATCACCCAGCGTTGTTCCTGTTGATAGGGTGTATTCAACGAATTGTAAGCGGTAACCAATAAAGCACCAGGTTCTACATTTGACGTTCCTTCCTCCAGTTCTCCCTTAAACTCTTCATTCAGCTTTGTACAGGAAACTGTACCTGCGACAACTGAACCTGCGATTGTTATATATATTAAAGATCTTAATTTCATCTGTTTGTGTTTTTTAATGATTATCAATTATCAGGTGATACATGTCTAAAGTGAGAAATTGACTCCGAAAAGAATATTTCTCGCCGGCGGATAAGGCAGATACTCAATACCAAGAGATGGAATACCATTGTTTGCCCCATCTGTATTCACTTCAGGATCGAAACCTGTATACTTCGTTATAATAAAGAGGTTCTGTCCTGTTAAAGAAACATTCAGATTCTTTAATGTTTTACCAATATCACCTACACGATAGCTCAGTGTCAGATTCGCTAATTTCAGGTAATCGCCTTTCTCCAGAAATCTTGTAGAAGGAGCCGATGAATTGGAAGTAGATTCCTTAACGGAAGTATCGAAGAATGCTGATCCGATATTTCTGGAAGACAGGTTACTTAATCCTAATGTTGTCGCTGCAGTATTGTTGAACAGGTAGTGCCCCATAGCTCCATTCAGATTGGCTGCCAGAGAAATTTTCTTGTAAGATACATTGGTCGAAATACCTAACAAAGTAGTCGGATTGGGGCTATTTGAATAAAATTTGTTAATAGCAGGATCATTTGCGCTGCTGATACTTCCATCAAGTCCGCGATACATACTCATACCTGTTTGCGGATCTATTCCCTGATAGTCTGCCAGATACCAGACGTTCAAAGGCTGTCCGTTAACCATTCGTTGTCCCAATACTCCAGAAAAACCTTGTCCTCTCAATGCTCCGGTTTCATAATAACCGACTAAACCGCTTACACTGTTTTTCAAGAAAGTAGCATTTCCGGTAAGGTCCCAGATCCAGTCCTTACTTTTAATGATTGTTCCTGTTAATGAAATTTCGACACCCTTATTTACAATTTCGCCATCCAGATTCACCCATATACGGCCTGCAGGTGCAGGTTGAGCGAGCGTCTGTTCAAATAAAGCATCTGTAGTTTTTTTGTTGAAATAATCAATTGATCCGTAAAGGCGATTCCCCAAAAATCCAAAGTCAATACCCGCATTGAAGGTCGTGGATGTTTCCCATTTTAAATCATCATTGCCGTAATTGGCCTGACTGATACTTTGATTACCAAAAATAAGTCTGTTTAATGAAGCTCCGGAAGGAAACTCCTGGTTCCCGGTTTTACCCCATCCCAATCTTAGTTTCAGTTGATTCAGATTTCCATTTGATTTAAGGAACTCTTCCTCTGCTATATTCCAGGCCAGTGCCAGAGAAGGGAACATAGCATATTTGTTATTCTCCCCAAATTTGGTTGAGCCGTCTCTTCTTACTGTAGCAGTAAATAAATAACGGTTCAGATAATTAACCCCACCACGTGCAAACAGGGATTGTAACTGATTTGTAGGGCTTCTGTATGATGATATTTCTCTCGTTGCAACAGGAGAATATTGCATATAGTCAAAATAATCAAGTCCCATATATCGGAATCCTCCGCCAAAAGATATGTTATTGTTGAAATTATAATCCAGATATTCATAGCCAACTACCGCATTCACATTCCAATCAGAATTAATCTGTTTGTTGTAAGACAGCATATGAGTCATCTGTAAATTTGTCTCTCCGTTATTTGAAATGAAAGCCTGTTCATTATTTACAGCAGAAGGGTCAATGAGACCTGCTCTGTACATTCCCTGTCGGTTACCGGTTTGTCGCATAGCACTGTAGATGAACCGGTACTCCAGATCATCCGTGATTTTGTAATATGGTGCAATGTTAACCACCATAGTGTTGGTTACTGCCAGATCTTTAAAAGCTTCAATACTTGTTAAAGGATTACGGGTAGTGGTGCTTACAAAGGTCAGATTTCCCTGATCATCCCTGATCGGCCGTGTTGGGTTCCATTGCAGGGCCTGAGATATTACATTTCCTTCTGAACCTACCATTGCATTGATTGGTGCATATTTGTTATCCATTTGGGTAAGAAATACAGAAAAATCGAGTCCCAGTCTTTTGTTTTCCAGGAATCTGAAATTACCGGTGAAGTTTGCTGTATATTTCTTTAACTGTGATCCTTTTATAATACCATTTTGGTTTAAATAGCCACCGGAAAGACGATATTTTCCGTGTTCGGTACCGCCGGATACATCTGCATAATAGTTTTGTGTTACAGCATTTCGTGTAATTGCTTTAAAAGCATCCTCTTCAGCTCCGAAATCTGCATTTGCGGCTTCGGAAGGCGTATAATAGTTTAATGCCTCCCGGAATCTTGCAGCAGTTAACACATCGGGATATTCACGCATGCTCGAAATACCCGTAGAAGCACCTACAGAAACTTCCGGTGATCCTATTTTTCCTTTCTTTGTTGTTATGATAACAACCCCATTGGCACCTCTTGATCCATAGATCGCTGTCGCAGATGCATCTTTAAGAATATCCATACTTGCTATATCACCCGGATTGAGGTAGGTGAGTGGGTTACCCCGGTCTGATGAAAACCCTCCGCGTCCTTCAGGTAAGGGAGAATTTCCGGACATCGGTACACCATCTAATACAAATAACGGATTATTACTGGCTCTGATGGATGAATTTCCACGGATACGTACTGTCGTGGAACCTCCCGGTTGACCGGTGTTATTGATCACCATTACACCCGGCGTTTTTCCCTGAATTAATTGATCAGGGCTGGTCATCAGACCTTTGTTAAAGTCTTTCGCTCCAATTGTTACCATAGCACCTGTCAGATCTTTTTTTCGGGCTGTTCCATATCCGATAACCACCACTTCATCCAGACCGTGATCCGCATTTGGTTCCATTGTTATTGTTATATCGTTACCGCTGATCGGCACATCTTTGGTGATATACCCGATAAAAGAGACCTCCAGAGACTGTGCATCAGTGGGGATTTCTACAGAGAAGGCCCCGCTCACACTTGAACTTGTAGCTATTGTGCTCCCTTTAACTTTAATTGTAGCACCTGCAAGAGGATTTGCACTTTCATCTACAACCTTTCCCGTCAGGACTCTTGTCTGAGCAACAACGATAAATGATACGAACAGTAATGACATCGTCATCATGCATTGTACAAGTAGTTTTTTTTTCATACATTTTTTGATTGATGGTTTAATTGATACTAATTATCAAGTAATCAGATGATGTATTCTTCCGGATATGAAATCAAGGAAGTATATCGTTCATCTTCGCTTTTTTATAATTGATTGAATACTACTCAGCAGATGTTCCGGTCGGTTAAGGAAAGTACCTTTCACTAACCCACACATTAAATGTGCATTCGAATTAATACGCTCCTAAGCTATTGATACACAGCTGTGTGTCAGTAGCTGACGGACTGAAAAACAAATGCCCAGATATTTTCCGGTAAAATTTTACGGCAAAGCATACGTTTATATTTGGTTATTATAATTACATAAAAATCAGCAAAGCAATATTGTAACTTCAATCACAGCGTCTCAATTTTATATCATATCGTATCAGTAAAACTATTTTTTGTCCTTTTATTGATTATTTTAGTTTAAAAAAGTAGAAATTGAAAAGAGTTATCTTTAATTGTGTGGTTTGTATCTTGCTTGTAACGAGCGTTGTACAGGCGCAGCCTACCTATTTTAAGAATTACCAGACAAATGATGGCCTTTCCAATAATACCATAACATCTATTACACAGGATCAACAGGGTTTTTTATGGTTTGGTACCAGAAATGGATTAAACCGATTCGATGGCAACCGATTTAAAATATTCAGACACGAAGTTTCCGATATACGGAGTATAGGAAGTTCTTCTATACTGAGTTTACTGACCGACAAGAAAGGAGCGATGTGGGTAGGCACTACACAGGGTGTCTATCTTTACAATCCTGTACAAGAGAATTTCAGTCTTTTCAATAAGATACCTTTAGGAGAGGTCAGACTCATAAAAGAATCCGGTGGTTTTATCTGGCTTACCTCCAATAACAAACTTTACAGATACAATCCTTCTGACGCAGGAATAATACCAGTTGAACGTGAAAAAGGAGAGATTATTGCGGCTACCTGTAATCTTGAGGGTACGCTTTGGATTGTCAATAGCAAACGTGCTGTAAAGCGCTATAATCCAAAACTTAACAAGTTTATTGAAATAAATCTGCAATCCATCCCCGAAAATATCCGATCTAATATTAAAACGGTTTACGGGATCCATGACTCTCTTCTGATTATCGGAACGACCAATACAGCCTATTTATTTGATTTAAAGCAAGGAAAACCAATTGATTTATTTTCGCAGATATTTCCCAAAAAAGTAATTCAGATCAATAGTATTATTCAGCAATCGGCATCCGTATTCTGGCTCGGAACGGAAACCGGAATTTATACTTATGATATGGAGACGGGAAGTATACATCATATAAAAAAGGATCTTCTTAACCCATTTACGATATCTGATAACGTTATTGTAGATTTCTACAGAGATAAGGAAGGTAGCATCTGGACAGGCACTTTTTTCGGGGGATTGAATCAGTATATCAATCAGTTTGACAATTTTAAGAAATATTTATCCGGTTCCGGGAAATCGGCTCTTTCGGGAAATATAGTACATGAGATTATTAAGGATAAATTTGGTAATTTCTGGATTGGGACAGAAGATGGCGGACTGAACAAGATCAATTCCCAATCTGGCCTGATTCAGCATTTTATTGCTGATGGAAAACCGGGAAGTATCACGCTGACGAATATCCATGGGCTGACAACTATGGACGATGAATTGTGGGTGGGTTCGACATCACACGGGCTCGATATTCTGGATATCAAGACTGGCAAACTGAAGCGCCACTATAATGCAATAGGAGAGGGAGTTTTGCAAAGTAAGTTTGTTGTTTGTCTGTATAGAACGAAAGATAACACGATGTTGGTCGGGACTGACCGCGGCTTGTATGCATATGATAAAAAGAAGAATAGCTTTAAATTGTTACCCGTCAAATCTGCCTGGATACAGGGGATACATGAAGATACAGACGGAATACTTTGGATCAATACATATGGAAGTGGTGTGTTGATCTATAACCGGACATCAGGAGTTGTACATGAGTTGTATAGTGAGCAGGGCAAATCAAATACATTAATCAATAATTATGTAAACGGATTATTTGAGGATAGCAAAAAAAATATCTGGCTTTGTACAGAAGGTGGACTTTCAAAGTATAACAGAAACGGACATTTTACCAATTATCCTGCTGTGGCAGGATTGTCTTCCAATCAGGTGTTCAAAGCTCTGGAAGATGATAACCATACGATATGGATATCTACAGGTAAAGGTTTGGTCAGACTGGAAGAGAATAATTCCAAAAGCGTTACCTATACGGCAAGAGATGGCCTGCCTACAGACCAATTTAATTACAACTCTGCATTTAAAGATACAGACGGAACATTATATTTTGGTACGATTAAGGGCATGGTCAGTTTTAATCCTGCAAGATCCATTAAAAATCATTTCGTACCTCCCATATTTATCAGCGATATACAAATTAACAATGCTGATGTACCTGTCAGGTCAGATGGATTCCTGAGACAATCTATCTCTATGTCCGGACTAATCAGACTTACCTATGATCATTCAAATATCAACTTTAACATTGCAGCATTAAGTTATGTGTCTCCTGAGAGCAATGCGTACCGGTATATCATGGAGGGATATGATAAAGGATGGACAGAGACCACCGGGAATCAGAAGATTTATTACAACAAATTACCTCCGGGGTCGTATACATTTAAGTTCACCGGTGCCAATAATAATGGGGTGTGGAATAAGGAAATAAAAGAATTACGAATTATTGTTTCCCCTCCCTGGTGGTTTTCTACCTGGGCCTACCTGCTGTATTCATTGACAATTGGAACGATCATTTTTCTCATTTTAAGGTATTATTTTTTATGGATCAAGTCCAATAATACCCGTAAAATGGATATCTATGAGCGGAGAAAAGAACAGGAGATTTACAATCTTAAACTGGAGTTTTTTACCAATCTGGCACATGAGATCCGGACACCGCTCACGTTGATCAGGATGCCATTGGAAAAAATCATACGTACACAAAAATTTACAGATAACGAGACTGTCAGGGATTTGAGTCTGATCGAAAAAAACACCCTGCGACTTATACGCCTGACCAATCAGTTATTAGACTTTAGAAAAGCAGAAAACAATAATATGAGCCTTACTTTCACCAAAACGGATATAAATGCACTATTGTCCGAAGTATTCAATGATCTGAACTATCTGGCAAAAGACAGATCATTACAATATGAACTTGCTTTACCCCGTATAAGTCTGACAGCTTATGTAGATGAAGAAGCATTTAGAAAAATACTCACGAATCTGATTCATAATGCTATTAAATATGCCGATCATGAGGTTAGGGTAAAGCTTCTGCCTTTCAATAGTGACGATATCATGTTTAACATTGAGTTTAGAAATGATGGTAAAATAATACCATCAGATAAAAAGGAAAAAATATTTGAGCCTTTTTACAGGATTAACGACACACAAAAAGGTACGGGGACGGGTATTGGTCTGCCACTTTCCCGTTCATTGGTGGAGTTGCATAAAGGAGTGTTGTCTCTGGTTCATACAGAAGAATCCCTAAATCTCTTTCTGCTTTCCTGCCCTATTTTACAGGAGCAGTCGTTAGATATAAAAGCTCTCGATGAGGACTCCGGAGATACAGAAGATAATACATCAGAAAATGAATACAATAGCGAAGACACTGATAAACCGGTTATTCTGCTTGTAGAAGATAATAAGGAAATACTGGCCTATCTCAATAAGGAATTAAAGGTGAACTACACTATCCTGAGAGCTACCAACGGGGCGGAAGCTCTTGATATTCTCGATAGTAGCAATGTGCAGTTGGTGCTGACTGATATTATGATGCCGGTCATGGATGGATTGGCTCTGTGTAAACGAATCAAGACAGATCTTCTGTACAGCCATATTCCGGTGATCTTTCTTACAGCTAAAAATGCTTTAGATGCCAAAATTGAAGGAATAAAAACAGGCGCAGATGCTTATATTGAAAAACCGTTTTCAATGGAGTATTTACTTGTACAAATACGTAATACACTAAAAAACCGAAAGATTATCCGAGCATATTTTACCAATTCTCCAGCCTCAAAGTTAACGGATATCAATGTTTCAGCGAAGGATAAAGATTTTATCAGCCAGCTCAATACTGTTATTTACGACAACATTTCGGATATCGATCTGAATGTAGAAGAACTGGCTAAGTTAATGAATATGAGCCGGCCTACTTTATATCGCAAGATTAAGGGCCTGTCTGATCTTACGCCTAATGAACTGATCAACATATCCAGATTAAAAAGAGCTGCTGAACTGCTTCTACAAAAAGAATATAATATCACTCAGATAGCAACAATGGTGGGTTACAGCATACAATCTAATTTCTCGCGTGATTTTCATAAGCATTATGGTGTGACACCCAGTGTTTATATTGCGACCAATGGCTCGGAATACTCCGGATCATAAACAGATATTATTTTGATTTTCGGAGTTGGAAAAATGATTTGTCCGATTGAAGAATCTGATAAGTACTGTTCAACTCTTTATCATCTGTTGCAAAGTGTAAAGTAGTATCATTGACCATGTTCCACGTGCCGGAAAATTGCAGGGTATCATTGGGTATGTTCTTTTCACCAATGGATGGCCTTCCATCTTTATTTCCATGTTGAATGATCTTTGTCAGTCTGATCTTTCGATCATTACAGAATTCCAGATAATTGAATTTACGAATTGTCCCTTCAGGTAAATTATCGGGACCGAAACTGCGGAGGTAGTTGTCCGTGTATTGTTCATACAAGCTGTAAAAATTCTGAAATTTTGAGGTTGTATACAACTCTCTCATTTTTGAATGCACCAGATATAAGGTGTCCAGTTGCTTATTTGCACTTAGTAACCATTCCCCTTGTAATACTTGAGGTATGTTTATCTTTTCATTTATTTTCCTCAGATAGATATTTCCTACATCCATTTTTGCGCCTTTGCCCCTGCCGCCTCCGTATCTGCTGAACATTTCAATCTCATCAGACTCATATCCGGGTTTTTCTATGATTTCACCTACATGCATAGGTGGGGCTTCCATGTAAAATATTTCAGTAAGAAGAAAGGCATTATATCTCTGCTCCGGTAAAACAAAATTTCCCAGGCTATCTGTTACAGCTTCTCCGACATGACAATCCGGTATCGGATTATTATTGTAATCCAGGACTTTCCCTGTAATCTCCGGTCTTCTTAATCTGGAAATACAGGAAGTGAGCAAGACAAAAGTCAATGCAAACAGAATCGTAAACAGTCGTTTTTTGTTCATCTCGTTATGATGTATGAATATGTGGTCGCAGTATCACAAATAAAGAATTCAATCTATAAATTTACTGCTTTCATTTTCTATTTTCTACTATTCCTGATAGTAGGTTTTGAATTTCTGTAATTTCACATCGTACATAATCGCCAGCTTTACATCTTCACCCCGGAGAATGATTCCATCTACAGGAGCAAGGGTAAGTTCTGCAGTATTCATGATTACTTTTGCATCTTTTTTGAAAGAATTGATCTTCATTTTGTCGGAATAATTTTCTGAAAATGCCAGGTACTTTTCCTGCGTTGCCGTGTTGGTACAAATAATAAGCAATCTGCTTTTTTGCTTTTCATTATTATCCGTGATAACGGCTACATCCTTTTTTCCATCTGCATCAAAATCTCCAAAGCAAATTGTTGACTTTGCCCTTTCTGCATTTTGTGTAATGCTATAGGTTGTACCATTGCTGTAATTTTCGGATAGCAATAGCTTTTTAGTTTTCAAATCAAGCTCACTAAATGGTGAAAGAGAGAAGTACTGTCTGTATTCTTCATATTGAGATTCCGGGACGAGTATTTCGCTGCTGATGAGCAGAGGTGTTTTGGAAAAGGAACCGGAAGAAGATCGAAGATAGATAAAGGATTTCTCCGCATCTGAGCGATCCTCATTTACAAATACTTTATCGCCGAATCTGAAATGGCGTCCGTTAACTGTTACGGGTTGGATAAGGTAGCGCTCACTGTATGCTGTCGGTTCTTCATCAATGTCAGAAGGAGACGGATGTTGTCTGATAATATTTTTTTGGGTACTGTCAGCGTGTAGTGAATCTCTGCTTAAACTGTCAGTTTTTTCTTTTTTCACTTCTGTTAAAGGCTTCTTTGCGTCCTTTTTATAGAAAAAATAACAGGTAGAGGCACCGGCTAGCAGGAGTAAAGTTATAAGAATAACAATCCTTTGTTTACGACGGTTCTTATATGTTAGTAGAGGTTTCTGATGTTCCATAATTTTTTTACTTAGGTATTTCTTTGATCATCTCTGTCTTGACCTGACTGTCTGGAAGTGCATATATAAATCCTTCTATCAGGGGCAAAGCATCTTTCCTGTTTGCAAATGTTTGTTTAAGTTTTTTTGCTATCTCCTGAAATGTAGGAGGTAAGAAATCGTCCTGGAGCAGATTTGAGGTACTTGTATGAAGCTTCTCTTTATCAAATAGTGTTGAAAATATCCCTGTCAACTCTTTAAGTACTGATGTGTCATGCTGTTTGGACTTACTCCATTGGCAGAGATACTCATCCAGAGCAAGATAAAAGATTATTCTTCTTATTCGTTGATTTTGCCTGTAATCCTGCGTATTCTGATGATCATGAATCCACTTTTGAGCCATCACTTTTGCCTCAGCCGAATCCTTCAGCATATATCTGCTCCAGATTTTTTCTTCCTCATTCAAACCTTTATATGCATAAATCAGAACCTTAAAATTCTTTTTATAAGCAGGTTGTAACGGCAATATTTCATTCATACGACTCAATGTACCAGTCCATGTTACCGCTCTTTTATGTGCTGTATTCATGAGTGTGATATACAGATTTGTCATGCGTTGCCAGTCAGGATCCATAGGAATATTCTGATATGCTTTCAGGGAGAGTTCGTATAAATAAGATTGATACAGATTGCTGCGTTCATCGTCCATATTGATATCCTTAGCAACTGCCGATGTTATATCATACGATCTGAAGAATAATTCATAGTGTTCAATAGCTTTAGTCGGATCTCCCAGAGTCATGTAGCTTCTGGCATATAAACTTTGTACGTCTGCCGTTAAAGGAATAGTTGCGTTGTCGAGTATCTGAAGACAGGCATTTGTTTTTCCAGCATTATTTGCATGAGAAGCTGCATTAAATAGCGTGAGATCTGTTTCTTCAGTTTCCAGAGCTCTTCGGGCATAGTCGTATGCCCTTTCCCAGTCTTCCAGCTTCGCAAAGGCAGCACTCAGGTTTGTGAAATACAGTGCTTGCTTTTCCGGAGCGTATAATACTGCCAGTCTGAATTTTTCTTTTGCTTTCTGATAATCTTTCAGGTAGAAATATGAAGTCCCTGCATTGTTAAGATACCGGCCGTTTTTGGGAGCGATCTGTAGCAGTTCCTCATACAGACTGGCTTTTAGAACATTGTCATCTTGCCGGGATGCTTCTTCTATCTGATCTTCCAGTGTCTCCATACGTATACTGTCTTCCTTGCTGTATTGGGCAAAGGAAGTGGACAGCGTCATGATTAGTATACACGTAAGGATCAATTTCATATTATACATGATAAAACAAATATAAAGCCGTCTCTGTGTCGTGAAATGGGACGATCCATATCTGTTGCCTTCGGATCTATATCTGTTGTAATCTGTCCTTTATTTGTTGTAGTATACAAATATGACAGCATCCTGCACATATATAGGGTGAAAGCCATCAAATATTTACCCGCTATTTTTTCAGAAGTTTTCTATTTTTACCTTTAGATCAATTCCATATAAATTCGGCACAGAAAGCGAAATAGTCTGGTAGAGCTGTTTTTAGCTTTAGTTATAATTGTAGTACTTATGATTGCAAGAAAAGCATATTTTATTTTTCTGATTTTGTCTTTGCTGTTTTTCTTTTCCTGCAGGCAAAAGGAAGAAAGAAATCAGGATCAGAAAACAAAATCCAACGTAACCACTCAAAAGGATTATCTGTCTCTGATCATTTCTATGGATACGTTATCTTCAGGAGCCTATAAAAAAGTGCTTAACCGTGAATACAACCTGCTGAATCACAATACAGATACTGCTAATAATCCATTTTACCATTATTTCAAAGCAAGAATGTACATGCAGGACAAGCTGCGGGACAGTGCATTGATGGAATATGAAAAAATGAAAGGAAAAAGTCCGGATGATGATATTGAATTATTGAAAACAGTTAATATGCTGGATTATACAATCAATAACGGGGTGACAGTGAGTGCATCTGTGATGAAAAAGATTGTTAATGGACTGGAAACAGCGGAGCGCCGTCAGAGTCGTTTTATATACCGTTTTTACGATCTGCTAGCCAAGGCATATTTTCAGAATGATAATGAAAAGGTTTCCTTAGGATATGCGGAAAGTTATTATGAAAAACATCCGTATAAATCACACCCTGTGATTGAACAGCGCTATTATGATATTTCATTTTTGCTGGCCTCCCGTTTGGGAGATTATGAAAAAATGAAGTTGTATAATGACAAGGCCCGCAAGCTCGCCAAAAGCATACATGATAGTCTGGCTATAGCCCGCACATACGATAATGAAGCCCAGGTATACGTGCGCCAGATGAAATATGATAAGGCACTGGCGAGTAGCCGGACTTATTTTAATTACCTGAAAAAGACGAATAACCTGAATGATATTGCTTATAATAATCTGGCCACCAGCTTTATTCATAACAGGCAGGCAGACTCCGCAATCTATTATTATAAAGAAGCGATTGCATTTGCTAAAAAGAATCCCGCCGGAAAACAAAAACCTGTTTATTACAGAGGGTTGATTAATGCATATAAGATGGTGGAGGCTCATGTAGAAGCACTGGAAGTGGCTGAACAGGCTTATGATCTGGAATTGAGTAACCTGAAAGAGATTGATGCGGTGAAAGTTGCAGAAATACATGAAAAGTATGAAGCGGAGAAAAAGGACCGTAATATCGCAGAGCTGAGTAACCGGAATGTGCTCAATGAAAAGATCATTCAGCAACAACGGTGGACGCTTGTACTGGCATCCCTTGTTTTCATCGGTATATTGTCATTCCTGTATATTATCCAGCGTCAGTATCGCCTGAAAGAAAAAAATAAACTTTTGCAATCAGAAAATCAGCGATTGAATATTGAACAAAAGTTGCTTCAGGTACAGCTTAACCCTCATTTTATTTTCAATGCCATTGCCAATTTACAGAGTCTTATTGCGACCGGAGACTCCAAGGAATCTGTGCGTTATCTAACGGCTTTTTCAAGACTGCTTCGTAATGTGCTGGAACAAAACAGACAAGACTTTATTAGTCTGGAAGAAGAAATCACATCGCTACGAAATTATCTTGAATTGCAACAGATGAGATTTGTAGGGCTTTTCGACTACGAGATTAGTGTTGATGAAGATACTGCTGCCGAAAGTACCTTTATTCCTCCGATGTTGATTCAGCCATTTGTTGAAAATGCAATAGAGCATGGTTTCAGAAACATTCCATACAAAGGCTTATTGAAGTTATCCTTTAGTGTCAGAGATCAGCAGATGCAGATTGTTGTGGATGATAACGGTACAGGATTTACGGAAAAAGGTAAAAGCGAGCATAAGAAACAGTCTCTTGCGAGTATTATCCTTAAAGAAAGATTAGAGGTACTCTTTAAATCCAAAGGAGAAGAAGCAAAATTTGAAACACAGGATAAAAAACAATTTGGAGAAAATGGAGTAGTAGTACATATTGTAATTCCTGAAATGAAAGATTAATCTGAAAACTAAAAATATATGAAGCTTTATATTCTTGAAGACGAAACACGAATTCTGCAACATCTTTTAAAAGTTGTCCGGAACATCTCTTATGTACAAGTTGTAGGAACTTCTGCTGAAGTTTCCAAAGCCGCCAAAGAGATACCAGAACTGAAACCGGACATCATTCTGGCAGATATAAGACTGAAGGACGGCGATAGCTTTCAGTTGTTTGATGAAATTGGAAATGAAAATTTTCAGGTGGTTTTCTTGACCGCTTATGATCAGTATGCTATTCAGGCGCTTAATATGGGAGCTTTTGGTTACCTGCTCAAACCTATAGATGAGACGGCTCTGGAAGAAATTCTGGATAGATGTTATCATCACCGTACACAGGAACATTTCGATCGGCAGCAACTGGAAATTGCAAGACATCATTATACTAATCAAGGCGTTGCCAGTACAAAACGTATTGCATTGAAAAGCGTGGAATATATTGAAGTAGTGCCCATTGAAGACATCATGTATTGTAAAAGTGATAAAGGATATACCACTTTTTTCCTGAAGGATAAACGCGAAATCCTGGTTTCTAAAGGACTGATTGAGTACGAAGGTATATTGGTCCCTTTTGGTTTTCTCCGTTGTCACCAGTCTTATCTGGTCAATTTCCATTATGTGATCAAATATTACAGAGAAGGATTTTTGCAGATGCAAAATAATCAACAGATACCAGTGTCTAGCCGTAAAAAGGAAGAAGTACTGAAATATCTGGAGAATATCCTGTAAAATGATATTTATAGTATAGATATTCAGCGTATGACCCGCATTCCCGGTTTGTAATAATCTATCGTATGGGATAGTTTTTTGTGGATATTAAAGGTCTATCTGGTTATATGTTCATAATTTTCCATGATAATTTATAATTATTGAACTGTTTTGATTGCGTGTATATAAAAAAGTGTAGAATCGGCATCATCTTTTCCGGTCTCTATGTATTGCTGGGTTTTCCAGTCTGTACGTATAGTGCTAAAGCCTGCTTTTTGCAACAGCTCTATATCTTTCTCAGGACGTTTATATTTACTGATATCTAACTTGGATTTGATTGTGTTTGCTTCTTCCATAATGGCTGCAGGGTATCTTTCGTGTCCCTCCTGTGTAAAAATAGTTTGACCGAAGTCACCATCAAAGTTGAGGAACACACCTCCTGGTTTCAACACACGGAATGCCTCCTGATAACACTTCAGAAGATCGGGAATTGTCCAGGTCATAAGCCGGGTGAAAATGAAATCGAATTCTCCGTCAGCAAATGTTAATTGTTGTGCATCCATTATTTTGTAATTTACCGACAGTTTTAATTGGTTGGATACAGCTTCAGCCTCTCTAATCATCAGTGGAGAAAGATCTATCGCAGTCACATCAAATTCAGCTTTTGTTATAATATTGGCAAAATATCCAGATGCAGTACCTATTTCAAGCATCTTATTTCCCATATGTATTTCCTGCGTACGCAAAGATCTGAAAAAATCAACCCACCGATTCATTACAGGAGTATTCCATGCTTCTTCTTTTTCTTCCCGCCATAGCACACTTTGTTTGTCCCAATAAGACGCAATATTTTTCATCTTCATAATAAAGCTATAATTTTATCCGTTTTTTCTTTTCCGTATAATTGAATAAAAACCTGTTCTACCTGTTGCACAGAGTTTCCTTCTTTGTTAGGATATGCCCATTGATGTATTGCTGTCGCTGTACAAAGTGCCTTTAACGTGTGCGGGTTATAAAAAAACATAGGTAAAAGATTAAAGATCTGACGCTCTTTTATTGCTAAGATGTCGCTAAATTCTTTTCTCCCGTAGAAAAGATCAGGGCTGTCATTCCACATGACAATCATATCAGGATTCCAGCCAATTAAAGTTTCCGCATTAATATTTGGTTGATCTACCTCAAAAGGACAGACATTTTCTACACCTGCCATTTCAAGACACGCATGCATCATGCTGTTGGTTCCTGTTGTTGAAAAGACCCGGCCATATGCCCAGGCAAAATATACACGTCTTCTTTTTTCAACTTTCTCGGAATGTTTCTTCATTTCGTCCACTTTCTTTTCAACATATGCAAGCAGTTCTTCACCTCTCTCTTTCTTTCCGGTCAGGGCAGCGATATCTGTTACTGTTTTAATGACTTCTTTCTTTGAGTTTGCATTGATTGCATATACTTGTATTCCCGCATTTTTTAGTGTTTTGATAGCATCCTCCTGTCCGGCATGCATTAAAACCAGGTCTGGTGCCAATTGAATTACGCGCTCTATACTGGCGCCATTGTTTATGCCGGCTTCCGGAAGCTGCTTTTTTGCAATCCTGTCGTCCATTTTAGAATAAAATGGAAAAAGTTCATTGCTTGTATAAACGTCATTATAAATACCGGTTAGTTTACTTTCTGCATGCAGCATATACAAGGCGTCGAGTCCGGGTTCATAGAGGCAGATAATCTTTTCAACTGGTTTTTCCAGTACAACCTCATTATTCAGAGCATCAGTCACCTTAATATTGTTAGTCTGTACTTCCTTTGTTTGCCTGGAAGATGGATTATCGCAGCTGAATAAAAAAAGGCTGCAAGTGATAAGAATAGAGAGACAGATTATATATTTATTCATCATTTTATAGATTTACGCCCAGAGAAAGACGGGCATGTATAGGAGCCACCTGAACCCAGTAATACATATCTCTTGCACCGTTACGCCATGCTGTAGAATACATCTTGTCGTTCAATACATTATTTACAATCAGGTTGACCCGGTATTTTTCATTACTCCAGCCTGCACCGGCATCTAGCCTGAAGATATCTTTCAGATCAGCAGGTGCAACACTGCTAAAGCGCTCTGTCCTGCCGGACAATAGCTGATAACCCACTGATACGGTGAAACCTTTTATATGTTGCATTGGCAACAAGTAGTTAATCCAAGTGTTTTGTATGTGTCTGACTCTGTTGGGGGTAGCCAGTCCTATGGCAGTTGGATTTATTTCATCAGCTGTAATTTTGGAATCTGTATAGGCATAGTTGATAATAGCATTTAACCCTCTTGCCAGGCGCCCTTTCAAGTCAAATTCTATCCCTCTGGACTGGCTCTCGCCAGTCTGATAGATCAAATTGGAAGTTGGGTCAGGTGTGATCAGCCTGTTTCGCTCGATATGGTATACAGAAAGACTTGTATTCCATCTGCCTTCCATCCAATCCCGCTTGATTCCCAGTTCATAGTTCACACCTTGTAGTGGCTTCAGTGCATTACCATCTACTGCGAGCCCCACTTGCGGTAAAAAACTTTGATCATAGAGCGCATATAATGAGGTGTTAGCATCAAGTGAATAATTAATTCCTATCCTCGGCGTCAGTACCAAATCTTCTGAATCGCCCTTTGTTCCATAATCGTTGGTTTTTCCGTTAGAGACTGTCAGTCGCAATCCAAGAGAAACAAGTAGTTTATCATCCAGAAACATCAGTTCATCCATAAAGTATGCGGAGGCGTATGAAAGCTGACGACGTATTTTGTTCCCTTCGGATGAAATTATATTTTCGGAATCAAAATCTCCGCCCTTTCCATTATTTAGAATCGTCTGGGTATATACAGGATTGGATATGGAGAGGGGATATACTGTACTTGCGGTTCCCCATGTATCCCAATTTCTTGACAATTTACTGTTCACATCAATTCCTGTAATAATATGATGACCTACGGATCCTGTTCTGAAATGCCCGTTTATATAGAGTTGTGAAGAAAGTACACGATACTTGTTTGAGTCATATACCAGATTGCGGTCCAGTATATCTATATTATCTTTATTGGCACTATTTACCCAAAATAATGTACCATTGTATCCACTATTTATATAGGCAAGTTTTGCTGTAAACTCCCACTCTTTTCTAAATCTGTTTTGATAGGTCAGGAATGCATTATGATCATTTCCAATAAATGGTCTGATACTGGGATCGGTAATGGTGAAATCAATGGGAAGTGTTCCGAAACCGTAGGGAGACATCTGGGCTTCACTCAGGAGCAGATAGTTTAGTTGCTGGTAAATATATTCGGCAGTCAGTGAAGACCGTTCACTGAATTTGTAGGTTAGTGATGGCGCAAATATCATCCTGTTGTTACGATCATACTTAAGAAAACCATTGGCCCGCATCGCCATAGTATTTATACGATATTGAATCTTGTTATCCTTATCCAGTTTTCCATCCAGATCAACTGCTGCCCGTAATAGCCCGAAGCTTCCTGTTAACAAGTCAACACTTCTTCTGGTTTCTCCGCGGGGTTTTTTTGTTACAACATTATAGGAACCGGAAGGATCGCTGATGGCATGCATAAATCCACTAGGTCCTTTTAAAAATTCAACACGCTCTATAATCGAAATATCGTCCCCGATCGGGCCTTTTCCTAAAGGACGCATATCCACACCATTGCGTTGTGCGCTGATATATCCCCCTCTCGAATAGATGTCAGGAGATATGCCATTATGCAATTCTTCACGGAGAGTTCCGCTTACATTCCTTGTCGCCGCTTCATTCAGATTGCTAATCCCCTGATCCTTGAATACCTCACTGTTTATTACCTGAATATTTTGTGGCGCTTTCAGTAGCAAGGCTTCCAGCCTTAATCCCTCAGATAGCTGTTTAGCATTATAGCGCTTATAATATTTAGATGATATTTCGATTTCATCAATATGCAGGGATTTAAGGGAGTCGGTAGGAAGCGTTTGTGCAGAAAGAAAATATGGGAATATCAGAAAAATACCAGCAATTAATTTTTGAGTTTTCAACATAAAAAAAGGTCTTAATAAAGCAATAGAGACAGAGTCAAAAATAAAAGTATGACATTAGAATCTTCTAAGTTTAATATTAGAATAGAATTAGAGAATGAAAGGGGGGGTGAGATAACTTTTGGGAGTTCAACTTTACTTATTTACGAATAAGAAAAAATAAAGTATAGATTAGTAAAATAGATAATGACGTGGATGCTTAAAGGAAAATCCATTTTTGATTGTAAAAGAAAAAAGCACCAATCTGATAAGATTGATGCTTTTTCTGTAGCCCGTAGGGGAATCGAACCCCTGTTTCAAGAATGAAAATCTTGCGTCCTAACCCCTAGACGAACGGGCCTTTTTGTGTTTCGGTGTGCAAATATAGAAACATCATTTTATTATGCCAAATAAAATTGAAAATATCTTACTATTTTTTTTAATTGCAAGGTCTTTAACCAATTTTGTGTATTTTAATGCGTTAAAAATCAAAGATCATAGCGATATAGAAATATGAGAAATAAAAATTGGGCAAGTCTGGCTGTAAGTATATTGATGGGATGTTCCTATCAGGTACAGGCGCAGGATATTGCCTTAAATAAATCCTTGCAGGTGAATTGGAAGATTGATGATACCAAATCTATTGATGAATCTTCCAGATCCATGTTTATTGTCAAAAATATAGGTAAGAAACCTGTGAATCTTAAGGATTGGACATTAATGTTCAATTACTTGTTTTTGGTAAAAGAAGACAAAGGAAATACAAATTACAGGATAGAGCACCGTAACGGAGATCTTTATGCTTTACAGTTTCTTCAGTCCTCTTATCAGGAAATAAATCCGAATGACTCCTTAATATTATCTTTCGATGCTATTGCTCCGTTAAGGAACACAAGTAAAGCACCGGGAGGTCTTTATTTTATTAATCAGAAGGGTAAAATATATGATGTCCCTCAATATACAGTGTTAGTGCCTAAGCGTGCTAACAGTGAGGTACTGGAAATATTAGCTAAACAATATGAGTTCAATACGAAAGGCAATACCCAACAAGGGCAACTGATCCTGCCGACTCCTTTATCTTTAAGCAGAAATGCAGATAAGACATTTGCCATACCTTCAAAACTGGCTGTAAAGGCGGATCCTGCTTTCCGGGCAGAAAGTAGCATTTTCGTTAACGATTTGAAAAACCTGGGCTATAAATCATCATTATCCTCAGCAAACGATGCTACAGTCCGCGTGGAGAAAGCACAGGGCATGGAGGAAGAAGAATATACATTGACTATTGACGGAAGTGGAATTCTTATCCGGGCTTCATCTGCTGCTGGAGCATTCTATGGTTTACAGTCACTGAAGTCTGTACTTCCAGTGGTTTCGAATAGTGCTGACATTACGTTAACACATCTCCAGGTAAAGGATAAGCCCCGATTTAAGTATCGCGGATTTATGATGGATGTATCCCGAAATTTTCAGGATAAAAAAACGGTACTGAAGATGCTGGATGCAATGGCTATGTATAAACTGAATGTTTTTCATTTTCACTTTACAGAAGATGAAGCCTGGCGCATTGAGATCCCGGGACTGCCCGAACTTACTGAAGTCGGAAGTCAGCGGTCAGCATCTTTTGCGGATGGACGTTCTTTACAACCTGCATACAGATCCGGAGCTGCAGGTAAAGGGAGACAATATTATACGACAAAAGATTACATTGAGATTCTTCAGTATGCCAAGGCCAGACACATCACAGTGGTGCCGGAAATCGAAACTCCTGGTCATGCACGTGCTGCGATCAAGTCTATGCAGGCACGTTATGAAAAATACATGAAGCAAGGCAATCAGGCAGAAGCAGAAAAATATCTGCTGTATGACTTACAGGATAAATCAGAATACAATTCTGCACAAAACTGGAACGATAATGTCATGAATCCGGCTTTAACGTCGACCTACACGTTTATCGGAAAAGTCGTGGATGAACTCAAAGCTATGCATAAAGCTGCCGGGGTGGAATTAAAAACCATTCATCTCGGAGGAGATGAGGTTCCTGTAGGTGTTTGGGAGAAGTCTCCGAAAATTGCTGAATTGATGAGTCGGGAAGGGTTTAAATCTGTCAATCAGGTTTGGCCATATTACGTCAACAAGATCAATAATCTGGCACATGAAAAAGGATTGATCATGGAAGGTTGGGAAGAAATGGGGATGCATAATGAAGGAAAGGGAATGGTCGTCAATCCTAAATTGGCAGATCAGCGTATTCAGGTAGATGTCTGGAATAATCTTATCGGCGGAGGGCAGGAAGATCTGGCGTATAAATTAGCCAATGCAGGTTATAAAGTTATATTTGCCAGCGCCAGTAATTTCTATCTGGATATGGCCTGGGCACCGTTATTTGAAGAACCGGGACTGAACTGGGCAGCGTATATCAATCTGAGAGAAGCCTATTCATTTGCTCCCGAAAACTTCTTTTTAAATGTATTGGAGATCGCAAAGGGAAAAGCAAAAGGTGCAGCATATTTTAAACCCAAAGAAAGGCTTACTGCAGTCGGAAGAAAGAATTTTCTGGGTGTAAAGGGCGCTCTTTGGGCGGAGACCGTCGAAAGTCCTGCGCATCTGGAATACCTGATTTTCCCACGTTTTATGGCGGTAGCTGAAAGAGCCTGGTCACCGG
The DNA here is from genome assembly GCF_002418355.1 of Sphingobacterium sp. UBA5789. NCBI lineage: Bacteria > Pseudomonadati > Bacteroidota > Sphingobacteriia > Sphingobacteriales > Sphingobacteriaceae > Sphingobacterium > Sphingobacterium sp. UBA5789. The sequence goes on from NZ_DIDX01000001.1 coordinate 535,040, forward strand.
AAAAGAAATGGGAAGTAACAGATACTTATGATGTCAAAGATTTTGACAAGGACTATGCTTCGTTTTCAAAAAAGCTGGGTACTGTAGAGTTACCGAAATTGGATAAATTAAACGGAGGTTATCAATATCGCCTGCCTGCTGTAGGTGTCAGGATTGAGAATAGTAATGCATTGATAAATATAGAATACCCTACAGGAAGTGTTCGTTATACCACAGATGGCACAGTGCCTACAAAGACGGCTTCCCTAGTGGAAAATGGAATGCTCAAACTGGAGAAGGGGAAAACCTATTCTTTACGAGTCTTTAGTTCTACCGGACGGGAAGGAAAAGTAATCCGGTTTACTTACTAACTTACATCATAAAAAAATGGCTCTNNAGAGCCATTTTTTTATGATGTAAAGAATTTAGCAATATCCGCCATATCTATATCCTCATGTGAGGCATTATATAAGGCTTCAGTTCCTTTTACAATCAGTACCTGAGGAGATTCATGTCTGATGTTCCATTTCTCTGCAATTGCATTAGAAACATCTCGGTGTGCAATCAGATCCAGATAAAAAATGCTCGCACCTTCAGGCAGTAAATCTTCATTAAATTCCAGAGATCTTTTTGCCATGCTGCTTACCGGGCATCGTGTACTATGTTTGAATATAGCATGAATCTGATTATCCGCTATGATTTCATCTAATTGGGGTATTGATGTTATGTTTTTCCAGTTCATATTACAAAAAATCTAAAGAGTTGTAAACTTTGTTAATTCCATATCAACAAAAGCAGCTACGGTGCTGAATATGACACTTTTGCTGTTATCATTGAGTGATTTAAAAGTCGTGGGAAGAATCAGTCCGTCACCTATATCTTTAAAATTATCTATCAGATATTGTACACTATCATCCTCTGTATTAAGCTCCCAACGGCGAATTTTACCGCTTTCAGAATTAAAGAAAAGTTTGCCATTCAGCCTTACATTAAGATCTGTTGTAGAATTTACTGTTACAACGGTTAACTTTTCCGCATCGACTATTTTTTGTTGAGCATCTCCGGTTTTGAATTGCTTACTTCCTAATACAGTAGGCAGAAACAGCAATGATACATCTTGTTTAAACTGCTTGGTGATCAAAGGGAAATTTTTAGCTGAAAAATTGTCCAGATTGGTCTGTTCTACTTCATTGACATAAAGCTTACGTATCTTATTCGTCTTATAATTAAATAAGAGTGTAATTTCATCACCTGAAGAAGTAGCGCCTTCAAACCGGCAATCTCCGTTCTGTCTGTTGATTAAAAATTTCCGTGGATTTTCAATAAATGTTGAGGCGTTATTGCCCGCTGCCGAAAATAAAATAAAATGTGTATCATCCCATTTGCTTTTTCCTCCGATTCCTTCCCACAATTTATTTACAGTAGGAGTAGTATCCTGTCCGGAGCTAAGTTTGGGAAATAAAGCAGATGATAAAAGAAGGGTGAAGTATAATAATATTCTGAATGTTTTCATATTATATTCAAATTGAGTAGATGCGTTATTAATCATTGTAACAATTAATAACACATTCGCATAACCACAGCAAAGTGATTATCTTGTTCTGTGCTTTTTCTTAGGGTAAGAACTATATGCGGCACATTGCTGTGTCGATGAACAGGAAGATAGGATAGTGGATCCGATAAAGAGAATCCCAACTACTAAAATAAAATAACGTTTCATCGTTTTTAATCTTTTAATTCATTAGGCATACTTTGCACTGATATGAGCCATCTGTATAGCTGTAATTGCAGCTTCTTCACCTTTATTTCCATGAATACCGCCAGCACGATCCAGGGCCTGCTGTAAATTATCCGTAGTCAATACACCAAAGATAACCGGTTTCCCATATTTTAAAGAGGCATTAGCCACACCATTAGCCACTGCGTCGCATATAAAATCAAAATGTCTGGTTTCTCCCTGAATAACACAACCTAGGCAGATTACAGCGTCAAAATCTTTGTTTCTCAATACTATATCCGCACCGGATATAAGCTCGTAGCTTCCGGGTACTTCTACAATCTCAATATTGCTTTCTAAAGCATTATGTTTCAACAGTCCTTCAACGGCTCCATTTAAGAGCGCTCCGGTTACCTGAGCGTTCCACTGAGACACTACGATTCCGAATTTGAATTGCTTTGCGTCACCGACCTGTATATGAGAAAAATCGGATAAATTTTTAAGATTACTTGCCATATAAATACAAATATAATGAAAAAGGCTGCTATTAGCAGCCTTTAAATTTTTAGTACCGGAGTTTAAAGCTTCTTATTGCTCAGCTTTTACACGAGCGATCAGACCTTCGATCATAGCTGCTTCCTGGCTTTCAGGGTAATTGCTTTTAATCTTGGTATAAGCTTCTTCCGCTTTTTTATTTTCTTTTAATTGCTCATATACCAGTCCTAGTTTTTTAAGAAACAGGGGAGCTGTGTATGAGTTATCAGCTTTATCAGCCGCTTTTTTGTAGAAAGTAGCCGCTTTATTATAGTCTTTTTGCTCTGAATAGGCATCACCTAACATTCCAACAACAAGCGGATCCAGAATCTGACTACCTGTGTCAGAATATTTTTCAAGCGCTTCGATCGCTTCTGCAAATTTGCCTTCTCTCAAATACAGACCTCCAAGGTATGCATTTGCAATATTAGCAGATTTGGTGTTCGAATATTCTTCAGCAATTTCTTTGAATCCCGGATAAGCTCCGTCTCCGGAAATTGCTCTTTTCTGTAACGAATCATCTGTAGAAGCAGCATATTCTTCTGCTTTGAAGATTTGGTTAGCAGCTTTTTCGGCACGAGGAGCCAAATAAAGTTTTTGATATCCAAAATATAACACTACCAATACAAGGATACCTCCGATTATGAAAGTAATGCTTTTTTGGTTTTCAACGAAAAATGAACCTTTTTGAGGTTTATATGCAGTTTCCGCTGCACGGGTTTGATTATTTGACATTTTCAAAAAATAAAAATTCGGAACGCAAAATTACACTTTTAAAAATTATTTGCAAGTGTTTTAGATTTAAATTATTAAGGATGATTAAGTTATTGAATCTGAATGTCCTTTTTGTCTAAAGCCTCATAAATGGAGTTCTGACTCTTGAATTCCGGCACAATTTGCTTCATTTGTTTGACAATATTGGTCTCGTTTTGTGTTTTAATAATCGTGAAAAGAGTATCTAACTCACTCTGTACAAAAGAAAAGTCATTTTCCCGGACTTTGGCAATCATAATCTTTTCATGATGTGTAGCCATCGTATTTTCAAGGTCATTCAGAAGCTCTTCATAGAGTTTTTCTCCCGGACGTAAGCCTGTAAATTTGATTTCAATATCCTGATTGGGGACAAATCCCGATAATTTGATCATTTTTTCAGCCAGTTCAACGATTTTTACAGATTTTCCCATGTCAAATACAAAAATCTCACCGCCGTTACCCATATTACCCGCCTCAATAACAAGCTGACAGGCTTCCGGAATAGTCATAAAATATCGGGTAATTTCCGGATGAGTTACCGTTACAGGGCCTCCTTTTTCGATCTGATCTTTAAACCGTGGAATAACGGACCCGTTAGATCCCAGAACATTTCCAAATCTGGTTGTAATAAAACGGGTATGTTTCTTCTCTGATTTCTCCAGATGGTTATTCAGGGATTGTACATATATTTCAGCTATCCGTTTTGTAGCACCCATAATATTTGTTGGATTGACTGCTTTATCAGTCGATACAAATACAAATTTATCAACTCCGAAATCTACAGCAAGATTTGCCAGATTAAAAGTGCCCAATACATTTGTTCGAACTCCCTCAATAGGATGGTTTTCCATCATAGGTACATGCTTGTATGCTGCAGCGTGATAGACAACATGTGGTTTGAACGTGTCGAACAGATTCTTCATACGTTCATAATTTTTCACATCCGCTATAAAGCTGTGATATACCTGATTTTTATAGAGATCCTGAAGATCCAGCTGCAGATTATGAAGAGGAGATTCGGCCTGGTCGCAAAGAATAATCATTTGCGGATCGTATTTTCCAAGTTGTTTTGAAATTTCACTCCCTATAGACCCAGCTGCTCCGGTTACCAGTACACGTTTGCCCTTCAGCTGCTCCAGAATATTATTGTTTGATATTTTGATAGAATCACGTTCTAACAAATCTTCTATTTTTATTTTTTGAATCTGATTAGGATTAAGGTCTCCGTTGATGATTTTTTGTACAGGAGGCAACGTTAATACATTAACATTATGCTCCAGGCAGATATCCGTGATTTCATTCTTGCGGGTAGCAGGGATGTTATGAGATGCAATAATAAGCTCTTCCACATTTAGTTTCGGGATCAGCTTGTCTAAATCATCAGGTGAATAAATCTTGACGCCATCAATTGATTTTCCGATTTTCTGATCACTGTCGTCCAGATAGCCGATAATAGCATTTGCTGCTCTCAGATCATGATCCATTGTTCTTTTGACTGCGATACCCAGATCACCTGCTCCGAATACCAATGTATTCTTTTTGCTGTCCTGCGCTACTTTTGTGTATTGAAAAAATACCTTTATAGATGTTCTGTAGATAAAAAGACAGACAAAAGCGAATAACGAATACAGAATAATAAGATTAGTCGGTAATATTGTCGGAATACGCATGGCAATCAGGAATAATTTGATTGCAAAGAGTACAATTACAATAAACAATACTGTTGATAAGAATCTGATGGAATCTACAGCGCTGGTGTAGCGGATAATGCCCGTATGTGTTTTGAAAATCAAAAAAGCAACAGCCGTTATTGACATGCAATACAGAAACTCCATGGCCAGAGCCGGTCTGTAAAATGCTTCCAGAGAGAAGTTATAAAAGACAGAATAGGCTAAAAAAAAGGCAAATGAAGCACAGGCAATATCAAAAAGAAAAATTATCCAACGAGGGACAATGCTCAGTTGATTGACTGAATTTAAAATTTTCATGTGTTATAGGGTGGGTAAAAATTTATACAAATCTAATTTTTTTTAATATCCAAATTACATTTTATATGCTAATATTGTACCATATTATGAAAAGCGAGCATATTTATTATAATAAAGCTTAATAAATGCCTAAATTAGTGACAGATAATTTTTGAATAAATGGGTAGTATTTCCAAGATCGCTCAACAGGCAATGATGCAGCCTCAGGAGGCATTAATGGCTGTTGGCAAATCAAAAAACAGTCTTACCATAGGCATTCCGAAAGAAGTATCCTTTCAGGAGAACAGGATCGCCCTGACTCCGCTGTCTGTGGCTTTATTGATTGAAAACGGACATAAGGTCATTTTAGAATCGAATGCCGGTGCAGGATCTAATTTTTTAGACCAACATTATAGCGAACAGGGCGCATTGATCGTCTATAGCAGTGAGGAAGTGTATAAGGCGGATCTGATCATTAAAGTTGCCAGTCCGACCTTAGAAGAGGTCAGTCTTATGAAAACGGGGCAGGTATTATTCTCTTCGCAACAGCCTTCTATGATGGATCTGGCGGTCTTGCAGTCTCTGATTAAAAAGAAAGTTACGGCATTGTCCTATGAGTATTTACAGGACGAAGGTTGTCATCTGACCGTGGTACGTGCGATGAGCGAGATTGTAGGAGCTACAGCCGTCCTTATAGCAGCAGAGTACCTGAGTAATGTGTTTGATGGTAAAGGACTGATGCTTGGTGGCGTTACGGGTGTTCCGCCCACAGAAATGGTTATTATCGGAGCAGGTACTGTGGGTGAATTTGCGGCACGTACAGCAATAGCACTTGGGGCACAGGTCAAAGTATTTGATAGTTCCGTGTACCGCCTCAGAAGACTACAGAATAACGTAGGCAGCAGAGTGTTTACTTCAGTTATCCAACCCATCGTGTTGAACAAAGCTGTACGATCCTGCGATGTCGTCATTGGAGCATTAAGAGCTGTAAACGGTCGCTCACCCTGCATAATTTCAGAAGAGACTGTTTCGCAGATGAAACCCAATTCCGTACTGATTGATGTGAGTATAGATCAGGGAGGATGTTTTGAAACTTCAGAAGTAACCAGCCACGATAAGCCGGTCTTTCGTAAATATGATGTGATTCATTACTGTGTGCCTAATATTGCTTCCCGGGTTGCCCGTACAGCGACATACGCACTTACAAATATTTTTTCACCGATCTTACTGCAGATTGGTGAGGCAGGGGGGATGAATAAAATGATCTGGGCTAATCAGGGAATCCGCAGTGCCATATATCTGTATCAGGGCAACCTGACGAATAAGGATATGGCAAATAAATTTAATCTCCCTGCCAAAGATCTGGATCTTATTATTGTTTCCAATCTGTAAGTCTATGAAAATCTTAATGGTAATAAATCTTGTATTGATGATTGCTTTGCGTGCTGTAGCTCAGGAAAAAATTCCCCTTTATCCGGACGGAATTCCAAACAGTAAAGGGGAAAATAGTGAAGAATATCAAAAAAATATTCCTGAATTATTTATCTATAAACCCACTGTCGCAGATAAGCACGTCGGAATATTAGTCATACCCGGAGGTGGATATGCCCATGTGGCCATCGGGCATGAGGGTCATGATGTGGCGCGTGAATTGAATAAGAATGGCTATACAGCTTTTGTATTAAAGTATCGGTTACCCAGTGATCAGATTATGGAAGATAAGAAGATCGGGCCGCTACAGGATGCACAACGCGCTATGCAACTGATCCGGGAGAACCAGCAGGTACTGGGAGTAGATATTCACAAGCTAGGTGTAATGGGCTTCTCTGCAGGCGGTCATTTAGCTTCTACATTGTCCACACATTACAGAAAGGCATATATTACAAATGATATGCATACAGATCTCAGGCCGGACTTTTCGATTCTGTGTTATCCTGTGATCTCTATGGATACCACCATTACACATGCGGGATCCCGTAAAAATCTGATAGGTCAGAACCCTGAAAAAGAAGATGAGATCTTATTTTCCAATGAGCTTCAGGTTGATAAAAATACAGCTCCCGCTTTTCTGATGAGCGCAAAAGATGATAAGGCAGTACCTGTTGAAAATATGTATCGCTATCAGCGGGCATTACAAAAATATAAGATTCCCAATGAAGTGTTTACTTACGAAAATGGGGGACATGGATTCGGACTGAACAATAAAACAAGTGAAGTAAAGTGGTTAGTTTCCTGCCTGGCCTGGCTGGAAAAATTAAAATAACATGAAGCAACTTATTCTATTATTGATATTGACAATATATGTTCCTGTATTCGGACAGGAATGGAAAGTAAAGGTTGGAGAACAAACTCCGGCTTTTGAATGGAAAGATAAAAAAGAAGAACGGAAAGACATAAGCATGCTGAAAGGCAAAGTTGTTCTGATCAATTTTTTTGCTACCTGGTGTCCTCCCTGCAGACAAGAATTGCCCAGAGTGGAGAAAGAAATATGGGCGAAGTACAAGGCTCGTACAGATTTTTCCTTATTGGTATTTGCCAGAGAAGAAGGTTGGGATAAGTTAGATCCCTTTATGAGCAAACAGCAGTATACGTTTCCTGTTTTTCCGGATCTGAAAAGAGAGATCTTTTCCAAATATGCAGATACAGGGATTCCGCGTAATGTCATCCTAAATAAAAAAGGAGAAGTAGTGTATCAGTCAATCGGCTATACCGAAGAAGAGTTTAAGCATCTGCTGACTGTTTTGGAATCCGAATTAGCCAAATAATCAGAAACTGATATACTTGTCAATAGCTATCTCAACGGTTGTACCTCTTTCAATAGCAGAAATAGGATGATCAATGAGGTGCAGGGACAATTGATCATTGCCAACCGTGAGTTCATTATAGAATCCTCGGAAGCAAAAAAATATTAATGTTAATTGTTAAGCATATTGGATATAATAACTTGCTCCAAGTGTATAAACCTAATAAACACATTAAACAATCAGATAAATTACTTTAGAAAGGTTAATACTTTAATTCCTATGAATGAATACGGGAGGGGTTTATATTTGGTTGACCCTCATTTATTCGCTCGTTGTAATTGGAATGATATTAAAAAATTTATGATTAATTATTGAAATATGAAGCTGATGGAACAAAAAGCCCAGCTCTAATGCTTCTTTATTGTAAGTATATGAGAAAAAATATACAATGAAAGGACTTAAAAACGACTTCTCAATGACTTTTTACAATGGTTAAGAAAAGGCTATCTCCTACGGATGTATATGATATCAAAATGGCTATTGGTTGCGCAGATCATGTTATGTGAATGTGTTGTGGAAAAAAAATAAATCGAATTACTGATTTTGTTTAAGTTTTTTTAAAAAAATTAAATGTTTTTTAAAATTTATTTATATTTGATCAATTATATAAACTCAATAAATTTTAAATTATGAATAAGTCTATTTTTTTATTAAAAACAACTCTTCAAGTTGTGACAATTTGTTTATTTCTTATGGCTTGCCAAAAGGATATAGACAATTCTTTAAATAAATTTGCAAACGAAATTTCTTTTAAGTCTGGAAGCAAAACATCACTGCTACAAGAATCTTTAAAAGCAGGTATATATCAAATTGATGCCGAATCATATGATAATAAAATTATATATACCACAAAAATTGCACACACTTCAATGTTAAATGGAAATAAAGTGGATTTTTCAAACTTTGTTATTGAATTAAGTGATGGTAAATTGATCTTAGATAATGACTATTCAATTTTTCGAGTTGATGGTGATTTGTTCTTGAGCACGCCTCTCTATAATGGTTTCATGAAAGATGGTAACGATGATAAACTTATAGACTCTAAAACGGCAGCTTTGATTCTATTCTATAATGAAATATCGGAAAATTCGAAAAACATTGAAAAGAAAACATACTCAGTATTTTTAAATCAATTTGATAGAGAAGTTCAAAATATTACATTAAAATCTTCCGGTCAAAAAGCTGGAATTCCGTTTATTACTCGAGATTGTGGAATGAACCATGCCATAGAATTCGGTTTTAGCGCTTCATCTGCGGAATCATCTCTCAAAACTCAATTAAGTCAAACTAGGTTTTATGAAGGATGTGTTGTTGTAACCCCTATAGAAGTATCTTGTTATACTGACAAACACTTATGTGTAGCCACACAAACGTTCTATTGTAAAACTTGCTAAAATAAATAAAAATGAATACTCTATTTATTAATATTGGTTTTAAAGAATCAACTATATTAATCGTAATATTGGTAGCAACTCTTATTAGTGCTCTTTATCTCATCATAAATAACGAAAAAGGTGCTACAAGGATTTTATGGTTTTTTTTCGTTTTTATTGCCCCGATATTCGGTCCAATAATTTATATTATTTCTTATTTTCTATCAGGTGTAAATAAAAAAATAATTATCAGCAGTAGAAAGTGAGGCTGTATCATAAATGAAAATTACTATTTAAATCAGAATTAAATTTGGTGCCTTTTCATGTACGCTTAATAAAGTTTCAAAATTTTATTCGCTACCAAGTTGGTAAAATAGACTTTTGATACAGCCTCTTTTATAGAAGGCTTCAAAGTGGTGGTTGGACTTTGACAAAACGGTAATACGAGGGCTTTGTTGGCTCAAAAGTAAAGTACCTATCAGAAAGTTGTTATATAGCAAAATAGATAGAAGTTTTATCAGAGGCTTAAAATTGGCTCAAAAGCACAAGTAAGATTTTAAAGCTTCAAGAAGATTGTTCAGATTTGAGGAAGAATTATGATATAATACTACGCTCTGAAGGCTATTACAAAGCCGAACAAGACAAGATCATTGATTAGACTGCTATAGAAAGATATTAGGACGAAGTAAACCGTCAGTTACAGAGCCGTTTTATGCTTCATAAACTTTCGCCAGAAGACATAAAAAAACTTGCCAATGAAACTATTTTCGAATTAGCCAAATAATCAGAAACTGATATACTTGTCAATAGCTATCTCAACGGTTGTACCTCTTTCAATAGCAGAAATAGGGTGATCAATGAGGTGCAGGGACAATTGATCATTGCCTACCGTAAGTTCATTATAGAATCCTCGGAAGCGCACATCTTTAATCTGCAGCGAACCGGAAGCATTTCTTTGGACTTTGATCCATTCCTGATGGATTGCGATTTGCTGTGTCGTTTGAATGCCTAATATCGCCGCCTGTTCAGGAGACAGGAGATTACTCTTTGCCAGCAATTGCGCTGTGTAAGAATGTGTAGGATGATAATATAATTCTTCCGGACTTCCCTGATCTACAATCTTACCTTTTTTCATGACCATTAATCTGTCTGATAGCGAAAGTACTTCTGCAGGATCATGTGAAATAAGGATAACGGTAAGTCCGGTCTCTTTTACAATCTGTTTGATATCCTGCTGCAGATTGTCTCTGAAAGCGGCATCTACCTGATTGAACGGTTCGTCCATCAACAGCACCTCCGGCTCGTTAATCAAGGCTCTAGAAATGGCTACTCTTTGTTTTTCTCCACCGCTAAGATCCGCTACACGCTGATTTGCCAGATGGGCGATATTTAATTTTTCGAGTACTTCCTGTGTTTTATCCTGTTTACGTTGAAGATTGGTATTGGAAAGTTGCGAAGCCACATTATCCCATACTTTAGCATATAGATTAAGATCATCAAAACCCTGCGAGACCAGCTTCATAGCCGGATGTCCCGGTATTAATTTGTCTTTTCGTGTAGGTACTAGCCACCCCCGGTAACGAATCGATCCGGATTGTGGTTCGAGTAGACCGTATATTAGTTTAAGCAATGTACTCTTTCCGCTTCCCGATTCCCCGATGATAGAAGTGATCTCCCCTTCGTTAACACTGAAGCTGACGTGATCTACCGCAACAATCTTTTCTTTGTTCTCAAAAATACAGGAAACATTTTCCCCATATACCAAAGGTAATCCGGGCTGTTGTACATCTGAAGGGATAAATTGACAGGATGAGAGCTCTTGCATAAAAATAAAAGTGTCGGATCTTAATTTAAAATCCGACACAAAATTACGTTTTATTTATGGGGTAATCAATTATAGGAACAAGGTTAAGCCAAATGTGAAATTATTAAGACCTTTCTGGTTCGGACTGTTTTCAAAAACATCATTGAAATAATACTTGGTGAAGAAACCAACATCACGGAACCCGGCTCTTACGAAAGCTCCATACTGAAAGGATTGAAGATTATAATCGTCTCTGAATTTCTGCTTTCCGTTTTCTTCACTTTTAAGACGTTGAGATCCTTTCAGTAAAACTCCACCTATAGGACCGAATGCTACTTTTAACCGGTCTCCGTTAGCCATTTTTCTGCTTCGCAACTCAAAGGTTAATGGAATGCGTAGATAAGTAGATGTTAATCTGTTTTTCTCAATATTCACCTCATTTCTATCCAGTATTTCATAATCCAGAGGTGTAGTATTCTTTTTCAATATGACGTTTTCTTTTAGTCGTGTGTAATTCCATTCAAAACCAGTAGAAATATACATTCTGAAATTGTCATTCATCCTTACGCCGAACTGGGCAATATCAAAGCCGAAATTAGTCGTTTTCCCTTTTTTATAATTCAGAAACTGGTTGTCATCTGAGAGTGTAAAACTGCCGTTATCTATCATTCTGGAGAATCCCCAGTCTACCCGTGCGAAAGTAATTCCATAAAAAGTTCTGGGATATACAATATGTGTTTCTTTATCCCCTTTTCCTAAGGTATAGGAATGTTTGTGTGTTTTAGCTGACGGGCGTGCTTCTTCAGTTTTTGTAGAGTCAGCTTCTTGTGCTAGCGCCTGCATGCCTGAAAATAAAAGCAGGCAGCTAATGGTTAAGATATGGATTGGTTTCATATAGTATGTGATTTTTCTTTAATTGTTATTATTTATTTTTCTTTCTGTTCTTTGTGATGTATTGAATACTCAGAGATCCTTCTTCATCTGTATCAAAGTGTAGCTTTTTGCCATCTGATCTGTCCGCCTTCCCTATCAATGAATTGAGGATAGTTCCGATACCAAATGTTTTCTGCTTCTCGGGTTCATGGTTTGCCATCATCGTTTCCTCTACTTCCGGACTTTCTATTAATGCTTTCAGTGGCGGTACATCCGTTACACTGTTTGTCGGATCCGGTAACGAAATTTGATGAGGTACGGTGTCCATCTGCTGCAGACTTAAAGTCAGCAGCTGAGAATTTTCATGTGCTGTACTTACTTCCATCTGCTCCGGGCGCTCAGCAACCTCTCTTGGTACATCTCCCTTTTTTTCACTTGGTTTCTCCTGCACAACTGCTAACCTGTCATTATCCTTTCTCTCTGCCAGAATCGGATCTGATGCAATAGATTCAACGTCTGACGTACTTCGTTCTTTTTGCTGCTGGGGTATAGCGCTATGCTGAGTAAGACGTTCAGCCTTTTGTTCATTTTGCTGAAAATACCAGGTCGAAAATATCCCTGTCGCTACAATTGCGGCTGCGGCTGACCATCTCCAAAGCGGATAAATATTTCTTTTTTTGATCGTAACTTCTTCTTTGGGCAGCTGTTGTTCTATCCTGTCCCATATATCCGGACTTGGTGTTGACTCCATGTTCTCAAGCTGGTCCCTGAAGAGTTTATCCAGTTCTTTATCTGTCATCTTTCTGTTTCCTCCAGTTTTTGCAGTTTATCTTTAAGCCATGTGCGGGCTCTTGATAGCTGCGATTTTGAATTTCCTTCACTTATATGGAGAGATTTTGCAATCTCCTGATGTGTGTAGCCCTCTATAGCGTAAAGATTAAATACCGTTCTGTACCCCACAGGTAATTGTTTGATCAGCTGCATAAGATCCTGATAAGCGGATTGATCTGTTCCGATAGAACTCTTAAGCATGTGCGCCTGCAGATTATCATCAATGTCACAAAAGCTGACTTTGTTTTTCCGGTGAATCTCTATAGCCGTATTTACCATTACCCGTCGTATCCAGCCTTCTAGTGACCCTCTTTCGTCAAAGAGCTGATGTTTGGCAAATACTTTTATAAATCCTGTCTGCAACATATCTTCAGCTTCTAAAGTATCTACGGCGTAGCGTAGACATACGGCATACATTCTGGGAGCAAAGTGTTGATATAGCAATGATTGCGACTTTCGTTCTCCCGTTTTACATTTTTTCCATACTTCATCAATGTCATGTTGTTTCAAGGTTGTTATCGGTTTGTTATAAAGAAGACGTGGATTAGGATTAAAGGGTTGCGTCAGGATATAAAAAAATCAGGAAATTAATTTAATAACCTGATTTTTAATGTTTTATTTTATCTCAATACTGCGCGTATGTTCGTCGATGGCCTCAATATAGATAGCTTTGGCTTCTTCCGGCAGCAGATTGGGAATCTTTTCCGGCCATTCGATGAAGCAGTAATCACCGGAATAAAAGTATTCTTCATATCCCATATCAAAGGCTTCCTGCTCATCTTTTATTCGGTAGAAATCAAAATGATAAACATTGCCCTGGGGATAACTGTATTGGTTTACTATAGAAAATGTGGGGCTGGAAGTACTGTCTGTGACGCCGAGTTGCTCGCAGATAGCCTTCACAAAGGTTGTCTTCCCGGCTCCCATACTTCCATACAAAAGAAACACCCGGGTATCCGCAAATACAGAAAGTAATTCGCTGGCGGCTCCGGGTAATTCAGATAAATTTTGAACATGCAATTTCATGTTTCAAAAATACTTATTTGGACGAATAGGTTGCAAACGGGATAATCATTTCCTCCAGAGAGATGCCTCCATGCTGGAATGTGCCGTGAAAGTAATTGACAAACTGATTGTAATTGTTAGGATATACAAAGTAGATATCCTCCTTTGCAAATACAAAAGTTGAGCTTACATGTAATTTTGGCAATTGAGCATCATGGGGATTTTTGATCACGAATACATCTTTGTCCTGATAATTCAGGTTTTTCCCCTGTTTATATCTCAGGTTGGTATTCGTATTACGGTCTCCGATTATTTTACTTGGCTTTTTGACCCGGATAGTTCCGTGATCTGTGGTGATGATAACTCTTACATTGCGTTGAGACAACCATTTCAGTGTTTCCAGCAACGGCGAGTGTTCAAACCAGGAAAGCGTAAGAGAGCGGTATGCCGCCTCATCATTAGCCAGTTCGCGGATCATAGCCATATCTGTACGCGCATGGGAAAGCATATCCACAAAGTTATAAACCAATACGTTTAGATCATTTTGCATCAGGTTGTTGACATTTTCATAAATATCTTTCCCCTGTTCCAATGTTAATATCTTATGATAGGTATGTTTGATCTCCCTGCGGTAAAGTCTTTTTATCTGATCTGCCAGAAATTTGTCTTCATGCAGATTTTTTCCTCCCTCGTCTTCGTCATTTTGCCAAAGATTTGGAAATCTCTTTTCCATCTCAAGTGGTGTTAATCCGCTGAATATTGCATTTCGTGCATATTGGGTGGCAGTTGGCAGAATGCTGAGGTAGTGGTCTTCTTCATCCAGGCGGAAATAATCTGTAATGATATCATTAATGATCTTCCATTGATCATAGCGTAAGTTGTCAATCAGGAAAAAGAAAGTAGGCTTGTTCTCCTGCATTCCGGGAAATACTTTTTTCTTAAACAACTGGTGTGAGAATACAGGTCCTTCATCCGGATTTTTGATCCAGTTGATATAGTTTTTCTCAATAAATTTTGAAAACAAAGCATTTGCCTCGGATTTCTGCATAGTCAGAATTTCGTGCATATTGGAATCTTCCAGTTTTTCGAGAGAAAGTTCCCAGTATATCAGTTTTTTATACACATCTGTCCATTGGTGTACATCCAGATTATCATTGAGGATCATACCCAGATTCCGAAAATCCTGCTGATAGGCCATAGATGTTTTTTCGCTTACAAGTCTTTTGTTCTCTGTGAACTTTTTGATCGTCATAAGTATCTGCTTCGGGTTGACCGGTTTGATCAGATAATCATCAATCTTGCTGCCTATAGCATCTTCCATGAGGTGCTCTTCCTCATTTTTGGTAACAAGTACGGTAGGGATGGAAGGATTGATGGACTTTAATATGGCTAATGTTTCTAACCCCGTAAGTCCGGGCATGTTTTCATCGAGAAATACCAGGTCGAAGGGTTCATTTTTAAAAGCCTCGACAGCATCGTGACCGTTGTTGACGGTTTTTACCTTATAATCCTTTTCTTCTAATAACAGAATATGGGGCTTCAGAAATTCAATTTCATCATCTGCCCAAAGTATATGTGTTTTTTGCATGAGAATTTTCTTAATTGATAATCACAAACCGAATACATTGGATGCTGTGAAGGATACAAAATTACTCCAAATGTATGTAGAATATAATCAAAATTATAACAATCGATTTGTCATAGAGTTACGAACTTACCGCTTTCGGGACTTTATTTGTTGTTTTTTAACATTTCTTAACGGGCAACTCCGTATCTTTGCACTATCTTAGCTTCGTAAGATAATAGTATTTACCACTTCCTTAATACACATCAGAAGGGGTTAATTTTATTTCGCTCAGATTATTTTTTAAATAAGTAAGTATATACGTGCAATCTACATTGAATAAGAGAAAAATAGTCAATGATCCGGTTTATGGATTTGTTACGATTCCTTCAGGATGTGTATTTGACCTTATTCAGCATCCTTATTTTCAAAGACTGCGCTACATCAAGCAGGTGAGTATGACTCATCTGGTCTATCCCGGAGCTTTACATACCCGTTTTCAGCATGCTATAGGGGCTATGCACCTCATGTCTCTGGCAATCGATACCTTAAGAAGTAAAGAAGTCCAAATTTCTATCGAAGAGGAAGAGGCCGCTTTAGTTGCAATCCTATTACATGATATCGGGCATGGTCCTTTCTCGCATTCTCTGGAACATACTATTATAGAAGGCGTATCCCATGAGATGCTTTCTTCTTTGTTGATGGATAGAATGAATGCCGAATTTGGATGCAAACTGGATCTGGCGATTACTATTTTCAATAATAAATACGAAAGGAAGTTTTTTCATCAACTGGTTTCCAGTCAGCTGGATACCGACCGGATGGATTATCTGAACAGGGATAGTTTTTTTACAGGAGTATCTGAAGGAGTTATCTCTTTTGACCGGATTATCAAAATGCTGAATGTGCATAATGATGAACTGGTTGTGGAATTGAAGGGAATTTATTCGGTAGAGAAGTTTTTGATCGCCCGAAGGCTGATGTACTGGCAGGTGTATCTGCACAAAACTGTTATCGGTGCAGAGCAGATGCTTATTAAGGCATTGAAGAGAGCAAAGGCTTTGAGTGATCAGGGAGTAGACTTATTTGCTACACCGGCATTCTCTCATTTTTTGAAAAACAGAATAACCAAAGATAATTTTTTGCTGGACGAGTCACATTTACAGTGGTTTACTCGTTTGGATGATACCGATATTATGTCGGCTATTAAAACATGGGCAGACCATGAAGATAGAATCTTGAGCATGCTGTGTAAGAAATTGATGGCCCGAGATCTGTTCAGGACAGTGATGAGCAATGAACCATTTTCAGAACAGGCGCTGGAAGCTGTGAATCAGGCTGTGATTGATCACTTTGGAATTACAGAAGATGAACTGGAGTATTTTGTTTTTATGCAGGAAGTGGAGAATAGCGCTTACAGCCCTTCACAGGGCGGAATAAAGATTGTGGATAAACAAGGAGAGCTAAAAGATATAACGGAGGCGTCGGATCTTTCAAACCTGGAAGCTTTGGCCCGGAAAGTACGAAAATTTGCGATTTCATACCCAAAAGAGGTTGGATATCCCCGGATAAAGTAAAAACTTAAAGAAAAATTAACAAAAAGGCATACATTTGTACAATGCAATTTTCTGCGCAACAAATAGCAACATTATTAAAAGGCAATATCGAAGGTAATCCAGATGTTGTAGTGAGTCAATTGGCAAAAATTGAAGAGGCGCAGTCCGGCGATCTCTCTTTTTTAGCGAATCCGAAGTACGAAAACTTTATCTATACGACAAATGCTTCCATCGTAATTGTAAATGCAGATTTTGCACCTTTAAGTGAGGTTTCCTGCACATTGATACGCGTGAAGAATGCATATTCCTCTTTTTCTGAGTTGTTGTCTTATTACAATCTGATGAAGCAGGATCGTTCGGGAAGAGAAGAGCCTGTTTTTATACATGATTCAGCCAGTATTGGGGAGCATGAGTATTTAGGTGCTTTTTCTTACATCGGAAAAGATACTTCTTTAGGTAAAAAGGTTAAGGTATATCCGCATGTTTATATTGGAGATAATGTACGGATCGGTGATAATGTAACACTTTTTCCCGGAGTAAAAATATATTCAGACTGTATTATTGGCAGTAATGTTGTCATTCATGCCGGAGTTGTGATCGGGAGTGACGGATTTGGTTTTGCCCCGCAGGAGGATGGTACCTATAGTAAAGTCCCACAAATCGGAAATGTAATCATTGAAGATGATGTCGAGATAGGAGCTAATACAGTTGTCGACCGGGCGACTATGGGATCTACTATTATACGTCAGGGAGTTAAACTGGATAATCTGATTCAGATCGCTCATAATGTGGAGATCGGCAAGAATACCGTTATTGCTGCACAGACAGGAGTATCAGGAAGTACCAAGTTAGGAGAACATGTCGTACTGGGCGGACAGGTTGGTGTGGTGGGACATATCACTATTGCAGACCGGTCGCAGGTGCAGGCACAATCGGGAATTAATCGATCCATTACAGTGGTTGGAAAAAAATGGGGAGGTTCACCAGCCACTCCTTATCAATCTCAATTGCGTTCACAAGTCATTTATGCAAGATTGCCTGAACTGGAAAAAAGAATTTCAGAGTTAGAGCAATTGCTGCAGATGCAAAATATAAAATAAACAAAAAAGAAAACTCAATATTGCTTAATACCGAATGTTAGATATGAATGTAAAACAAAGAACCATCAAGTCTGAAGTCTCGATTTCAGGTGTTGGTTTGCATACTGGAAAATCTGTTACCCTTACGATCAAGCCTGCTCCTGAATACCATTGGTATAAGTTCAGAAGAGTTGATGTCGAAGGTGCTCCCGTTATCGCTGTAGATGCGGACAATGTAACAGATACTTCTCGTGGTACCACCATTTCTCAGAATGGAGCTAGTGTCAGCACCATTGAGCATCTGATGGCTGCCCTTGTTGGTTTACAGATTGACAACGTTTTGATTGATATTGACGGACCTGAAGTGCCTATTCTGGATGGAAGTTCTTCTCCGTTTGTCAAATTATTTGAAGAGGTAGGTTTTCAGGAACAGGATGCAGACAGAGATTTTTATGAGATCAAATCTAATATCCATTATTCAGAAACAGACCGTAAGGTTGAGATTGTAGCGATGCCTCTTGATGGCTACCGTCTTACCTGTATGATTGATTTTAATTCGCCGGTTCTTGGAAGTCAGCATGCTTCTGTTAGTAATATCGGTGAATTTGTAAGAGAAATATCAGCTTCACGTACCTTTTGTTTTCTTCATGAGTTAGAGACACTGGTCAATCTCGGCCTTATTAAAGGTGGAGATCTTTCCAATGCAATTGTTATTGTAGATAAAGATGTCGATAAAGAAGAGCTTGATAAGCTTGCGCATTTATTCAACCGTGATGATATCGATGTCGCAAATGAAGGTATCCTGAATAATATTCAGCTTCGTTATCAGAACGAACCGGCCCGACACAAACTTTTGGATATGATCGGTGATCTGGCTTTGGTAGGTCGCCCGCTGAAAGGACACATTATGGCAGCACGTCCCGGACATGCCGCTAATGTTGCTTTTGCAAAAAAGATCAGAGCCGTTATTAATAAAGAGAAAAACCGTAAACATGTAAAGGTTTACGATCCGAATATGACGCCTGTATACGATACAGTGCAGATTATGAATATATTACCCCATCGTCAGCCATTTTTGATGGTTGACAAAATTCTGGAATTGACAGAAAACCATGTAGTAGGGCTTAAGAATGTAACTATGAACGAAGATTTGTTTATGGGACATTTTCCGGGATCACCAGTGTTTCCGGGTGTTCTGCAGATCGAGTCTATGGCACAGACAGGAGGAATCCTTGTGTTAAATACTGTTCCTGATCCTGAAAACTGGTTGACGCTGTTCCTGAAAATTGAAAATGCAAGATTCAAAAACCAGGTTGCTCCGGGTGATACTATTATTTTCCGTTGTGACCTTATGGAACCAATACGCAGAGGTATCGCGCGCATGAAGGGCATAGGAATGGTAGGAGAGAAAATTGTTAGTGAGGCAGAGCTAATGGCTCAAATTGTAAAAGTAAAGTAAGATGATACAGCCTTTAGCTTATATACATCCTGAGGCACGGATAGCCCAAAATGTTGTTGTAGAGCCTTTTACTACGATCCATAAGGATGTCGTAATAGGAGAGGGGACCTGGATTGGGTCTAATGTGACCATTATGAATGGTGCACGCATAGGAAAAAACTGTAAAATATATCCGGGTGCTGTTATCTCAGGAGAACCGCAGGATCTCAAATTCGAAGGAGAAGTTACGGTAGCTGAGATCGGCGATAACACAACTATCAGAGAGTGTGTCACGATCAACAGAGGAACAAAAGACCGGTATAAAACGGTGATTGGCAAGAATTGTCTGATACAGGCCTATAGCCATATTGCCCATGATTGTATAATCGGTGACAACTGTATTTTCTCCAATTCCAGTACGCTTGCTGGTCATATTACCATTGGAGACCATGTTGTACTGGCTGGTATGGTCGCTGTACATCAGTTTGTGAAAATTGGTTCACATGCCTTTGTTTCAGGAGGTTCATTGGTACGTAAAGATGTTCCACCGTTTATCAAAGCGGCACGTGAGCCTATTACCTATGCTGGTATTAATTCTGTGGGACTTCGAAGAAGAGGATTCTCAAACGAGCAGATAAACGAAATCCAGGGTATTTACCGGGTTCTTTTTATCCAGAACGGAAATCTTTCCAAAGCATTGGATATTGTAGAAACGGAATTTAAAGCTACTGAAACCCGAGACGAAATCCTTACGTTCGTTCGTAACTCGAATAGAGGTATTATCAAAGGATTTGGTCAGGGAAGAGCAAGTTTATAATCGTATAATCAAAGTAAAAAGTGTTTTGAAGATAACACTGCAAGACATCGGGAGAAGGTATAATCGTGACTGGATTTTCAGGCATATCGATTATACCTTTTCTGTTGGACATAAGTATGCCGTACTTGGGCCTAACGGATCCGGAAAGTCTACCTTACTGAAAGTTTTGTGTGGTAATCTGACTCCATCTGAAGGGAAGATTACCTATCATCATGAGGGAGCAGAGGTGGCAGTAGACCGGATTTTTCAGCATTTATCTATTGCGGCACCTTATGTAGAATTGATAGAAGACCTCACTCTTCATGAAATGATAGCCTTTCATTTCAAATTCAAAAATTTTCAAAAGGGATTTGACCAGGATTCCCTGTTAGACCTGTTGGGATTGAATGGATCTGTAAATAAAGAAATTCGCTATTTCTCCTCCGGGATGAAGCAGCGGGTTAAACTGGCATTAGCGTGTTGTTCAGATTCGGCACTTGTATTTCTGGACGAACCCACCAGCAATTTGGATGAAAAGGGAGAAGCCTGGTATCTGGAACTGGTAGAAAGAACAATGAGTGAGGATCGCCTGTTAATTGTCTGCTCTAATCAGGCAAAGGAATACGGTTTTTGTGATCAGTATATCAGCATAAGCGATTATAAAAATAATATTTAAAAAGACAGAAGTTGTCTGAGCCTTGTATATGGTACAGAGGGTGTCATGAAAAGCCCTTTTCAAAATTCAAACTATTTTTCTTGTCCTTAATTTTTATAAACAGCAAGAATTTTTGTAGTTTTGTCGTCTTAAAAAACAAAAGAAGTAACATGGCAAAAGCATCTGACGTAAAAAGTGGAAATGTCCTTCGTTTCAATGGTGAATTAGTTGCTGTTGAAGAATATATACACCGTACTCCGGGAAACTTGCGTGCTTTTTATCAGGCAAGAATGCGTAATGTGAAAACCGGCAAACTGGTTGAATACCGTTTCCGGGTGGATGAGGCTGTAGAAATTGCACGCGTAGAAACCAACGACTACCAGTATCTGTATGAAGACGGAGAATTTTATGTGGTCATGGATAACAGTACATACGAACAATTTAATATTCCTAAATTTTTGTTTGGTACTTCGGCACGATTCTTGAAAGAAGGTATGAGTGTAATTGTGGCATTCGAAAGTGATGAAGCAATTATGGCACAGGCTCCAAAAAGTGTGGAATTAGAAATTACATATACAGAGCCTGCAGTAAAAGGAGATACTTCTACCAATGCCTTGAAAAATGCAACTGTAGAGACAGGAGTAGAGATTAAAGTTCCTCTTTTTATTAATCAGGGAGATAAAGTAAAAGTTGATACGCAAAGTGGTGATTATATCGAGCGTGTCAAATAAATAAAGATTTTAGGTTTAGGTTGATTATTCGGTCTTGTTAGCTCCCAGCTGCAAGGCCGTTTTTTTTGAACTTAACTATTATGACTAAACAAGAATTAAGACAACTTTACCGTTTGGAGCGTAAGCATCTGTCAGTGGATGAACTTCGTGCGTTTAATCATCAGCTTCTGGAACACTTAAAGAAAATGGACTGGTCAAAATGTCAGTATTGTCATGTCTACTTACCGATCAGCCGTAATCAGGAACCCGATACACTTCTTTTTATAAGCTGGATACAGGATACTTTCCCGTCTATCAAGCTGGTAATTTCACAGAGCCATGCTGAGGACCGTTCGATGTCTCACTATTTATTAGATAATACGACGACCTATGTTGAAAATAAGTGGGGCATTCCTGAACCTGTCTCCGGCACTCCTGTGGATGAAAAGTTGCTCGACATGGTATTGATTCCTTTATTAATCTGTGATCGGACCGGAAACAGGGTCGGATATGGTAAAGGATTTTATGATCGGTTTCTGAAGAAGTGTCGTCCCGATGTGCAGAAAATAGGACTTTCTTTTTTTGAGCCTGTGGAAAAGATAACAGATGTAGATCCATATGATATCGCTCTGGATTGCTGTATTACACCACAGCATATTATTTATTTTGAGTCCGGGAGATAATGTGCAACTAAGACCAACTGATGCAGGAATCTAATAATATAGCTGTCAGTTATTCGTTTAAAAAAAAGAGAGGGCTTCTAGAAGCCCTCTCTTTTTTTTAATATAATATTCTGAATTTGATAGTGTTATCTATTTTTTTGAGCTGTTTGATCAGCTCTTTTTCATATTCAACATTCAGATCTGTGACCGCATATCCGATTTCCCCACGTGTCATCAGAAACTGAGCAACAATGTTAATGTTGTTTTCTGCATATATATTATTAATCTGGGCCATTACACCTGGCACGTTTTTGTGAATATGGAGCAGACGGTGGGCTTTGTTTAATTTCGGTAAAATGAGGTTTGGAAAATTACGGCTCTGATCTGTATCTCCGTTATTAATGAAATCGGCCATTCTTCTTGGAATGAACTCCGAATTTCTTTTTTTACCTTTTTTATCATCAAATACCACAATTCCCTTTTCGTTACAGATATTTTTACTGATGTGCCCTCTGATGTCACCCAGAAAACCTATTGTCTTTAGCTTATCTGCCCGGCTCAACTGTTCATCGGATACATCTACATCCGGACCCAAAAGTAACATACCCACATCTTTGGTATATTTCTCCTCAAAACTGTCTTTTATACGGATTGAAAACCCGTCTCTTTTCAGGATATGTGCAGCTATTTCAGGTACATCACCGACAATAAGACATAAAATCCTGTTTTTAGGGTATGATATTGCTCTGGGAAGATCATTCACGTACAGAAATTCATCAAAACTTGGTGTTACATGATCTGCTTTTTCAGTAACACTTTGTCTGGCTATATTTTCAGTGAATGCGAAGAATTTTTCAATCAGACCTGATTCTTTCAGCTGAAAATCCGAATAACCGTCGCCGATACCGAAAATACGTCCGTCGATTTTTAATTCCTGCAATAATTTTACCTTACCACCTTCATCTGAAAGCGGATTGTTTTCATCATAGCCGATGATATTTCCTTCCTGATCAAATTTAAACGTGTTTGCGTAGATATTTTCCTTCTTGATATGGTAAGGTGTGACCACGGGTATAATAAACTCTTTAAAGCCTCCTGAGACGATCCATGCCGTATCCGAATTTTGATTGAAAAACTCACGGTTTCGGCTGAATGAACGGGAAACTTTCTTCTTAAGATGGGATACAAGTTTGTCGAGATGACTTTTGTTTGCTTTCAGTAGTTTGATTCTTCCTGCAAGGCTTTCACGGAAGGAGATTTTACCTTCCATTGCCAGATTGGTATAACCTTCGATCTGCTGGTAAATCTTTTCTTGATCAGGATGGCCTTCTAGTGATATCCTAGCGAGTTCATCCAAGGCTTCGACTTGCGTAAATGTACTGTCAAAATCAATGATGTAATAGTTTTTCACTGTTTATTCGGTTTTAGTTTGATATGTTGAGGTAATTTCTTTGAGTGTTTCGTCCAGCGGCTTGAAGCTGTATTGAGTAGCCTCAATAATTTTTTTATTGGAATAAGCCAGCTTTGCGGATGAAGCCCGTGCAGAATCTTTGGTGATTGCCGGTGGTTTATTGTTAAAGAAGGAGACGAATTTTGCCGCCCGCCATGCGATGCTCAGCAGCGTTGGCGATGCAGCTATGGTAGGTTCCGGCTTCTGCATCAGTATACTGATACGATCCAGCAGCGCTTTATTTGTCAGGTTCTCGGTGTTTAGAATAAAACGTTCTCCGGAGATGTCGGTTTTATTCATCAGTATGATCATCAGTTTTGCGACATCTTCCACATCGACTACTCCCACACTTCCGGTTGGATAAACTTTCAAACCTTTCTCTACCATCGAAAAAATCGCTCCAGAGCCTTTTTTGCCTGCGGTAGCACCTATAATTACAGAAGGATTTACAATGACAGCATCCAGTCCTTCTACAACACCTCTCCATACTTCAAGTTCACTTTCATATTTAGAAAGCGAATACTTGGATATTTTGGAATCATATTCCCATTTGTCCTGCTCTGTTACAGGTTGTTTTGATTTGCTTGTGCCCAATGCTGCAATAGAGCTTACATGCACAAGTCTGGCACTATGTTGCAGACAGAGGTTGACGATATGGCGGGTGCCTTCTATATTGACTTTCATCATATGCGAAGCATCCTTTGGCTGATAAGAAATCATTGCTGCACAATGAAATACATAGGAAATGCCTTCAAAAGCTTCTTCAAGTGCAAAATAGTCATTAATATCAGCGTCTACCCACTGAATAAGGGAAGATGATTTTAAGTATTCGGGAATGACAGATTCTGATCTTTTAGTCGCCACCACAGCGACACCTTCGTCGATGAGCTGCTTGATAAGTGTCGATCCTAAAAATCCTGTTCCTCCGGTTACTAATATCACGGTTTAAGGGTGTTGATAAAATAATGTTTTCAAAAGTAAGCTAATAAATGGATATTTGCGAAATACTCCCTACATTGTTTCACACAATTTGTTAAATATTGTAGGTAAAATAATAACTTTATGTCTTTATCCGTATTCTTTTCTCCTGTTTCCGTTAATCAATTCTCTGCGAAAGATGGTTTTTACAAGTCTCAGTTTGGTGACAGTATTGTCGCATTTGAAGAAAGTTTTCCGGAGCTGGAAGGAGACGAAAAACCTCAACTGGTTATTTTCGGAGTAGAGGAAGAACGAGGAGCGGTGAACAATGCCGGAACTGCCCAGGCTCCGGATGAAGTACGTAAACACCTGTACCAGCTTTATCAGGGTGATTACAAAATAAAGATTGCGGATCTGGGCAATATTAAAGCAGGTAATACCATTCGTGATACTTATTTTGCTGTTAAATCTGTTGTGGAAGAACTGGTGAAAATGGAGATTGTACCCATTATTATCGGTGGCGGGCATGATCTTACATATGCTCAGTATATGGCTTACGAGAATCTTGAACAGCGTGTTGAAGTGGCTGTCATAGATCCCCGGTTTGATCTCGATCAGGAACAGGTAGAGGACACTCCGCTTAATTCCCAGACATTTTTGAATCATATTATTCTGCATCAGCCGGATTATCTTTTCAACCTCAATAATATCGCATACCAAACATATCTGGTCAGTAAGGAATCTGTCAATATGTATGACAAATTATTCTTTAATGCCACGCGTGTAGGAGCTATAGCCGGTAAAATGGATCAGTCTGAGCCGTTGATCCGTGCAGCAGATATGGTCAGTTTTGATATCGGTGCTATCCGTTCTTCTGAGGCCTGTGGAAATGCCAATACCAATCCCAATGGTCTCTTTGGGGACGAGGCTTGTCAGTTGGCCCGCTATGCTGGTATGTCAGACAAATGCAGTTCTGTAGGGTTTTATGAGTTTAATCCCAAGTATGACCCGCGTGAGCAGACTGCTATGTTAGTTTCTCAGATGATATGGTGTTTTGTAGATGGTTATTATAACCGCAAGCAGGACGCTCCTTTAGTACCTAAGGCATCTTATATAATCTACCGGACCACATTGGAATCCATGGATCACGAGCTGGTATTTGTGAAAAGTAAGAAATCAGACCGTTGGTGGATTCAGGTGCCTTACTTTGGTAGCAAGTCAGTCAACGAGCGCTACTATCTGGTTCCTTGCCGGTACGAGGATTATCAGTTGGCCGTATCCGGAGAGATGCCTGATCTGTGGTGGAGGACTCATCAGAAATTGCAGTAATTCAATTATAAAAATAATATACAAATCGATGGTCTGCAAAGGCCATTTTTTATATCAGGAAATAGTATGGAGTGGATGTTAGTGACGATTATAGTGCTGTTGGCAATTGTGCTTGTGGTTTTATTCTTGAAGCGTAATGAGGGTTCCGGGAAGGAAGATTATGAGCAGTTACGATATCAGAAGGAGGAAATGGCTCTGGAATTAGCCCGCAGTCAGCAACGTGAAGAAAATCTTATCGGCGAGCGTGCAGACCTGAAAGAGGAACTGGAGAAAGAGCGTGGCGAAAGGCTGAAAAGTGACCGTGCGCTGGAAGGTGCTCATGCCTATTTGCAGGCACAACAGGAGAAGCTGGAAGGGCAGAAGAAAGAAATAGAAGAGACGAAAAAACAGTTTAATCTGGAGTTTCAGCATATTGCTAATCAGATTCTCGAAGAGAAGACCAAAAAATTTACAGAAACGAACCATAGCAGTATCACGCTCCTGCTTGATCCGTTGAAAGAGAAAATCAAAACCTTCGAAGAGAAAGTGGAAAAGACATATCAGCATGAATCTGCGGAAAGAAATGTGCTCAAAGGAGTGGTTGAACAGTTGATGCAGCAGAGTATGCAGATCCGTAATGAAGCCAATAACCTGACACGAGCGTTGAAAGGGGATAGCAAAAAGCAGGGTAACTGGGGAGAGGTGATTCTGGAGCGGGTTCTGGAACGTTCCGGTCTGCTCAAAGATCAGGAATTTCGGTTGCAGGCCTCTGTTACCGATGAGGATGGAAAACGCTTGCAGCCGGATGCTATTATTGATCTTCCCGATGATAAACACCTCATTGTAGATGCTAAAATATCACTGGTCGCTTATGAGAAATGGGTGAATGCGGAGACAGAGGAGGAGCAAAAAGTGTTTGCCAGACAGCATATACAATCTGTAGAAAATCACGTACGGGAACTTTCTGCCAAAAACTACCATGAGTTATACCGGATTCAGTCGCCGGATTTTGTTTTGCTCTTTATGCCGATAGAATCTGCATTGAGTATGTCTGTGCGGGAAAAGCCGGATCTGTTTAGTGACGCATGGGACCGGAAAGTTGTCATTGTGAGTCCGTCCACCTTACTTGCTACGCTGCGAACGATAGCCAGTATGTGGAAGCAGGAGCGTCAGACCCGGAATGTCCTGGAAATAGCCCGTGAAGCGGGTGCATTATATGATAAGTTTGTTGGTTTTCTGCAGGATATGCAACAGGTAGAAGGACAATTGCAACGTGCAATGGAGCGTCACCAGGAGGCTACAAAAAAATTAGGTACCGGTGCCGGAAATATCATCAGACGGGTCGAGAACCTGAAAGAACTGGGTGCAAAGGCAAATAAACAGATTGATCAGAAGTATCTGGATGAAGAGGAATAGTAAAAGAGGATTTTTTTATAAATAGCTATCCCCTTTATCATCTTATGTGGTAAAGGGGATAGTTTTTAGTAGCCCATTGCCGTATCATCTCCCCGGGGATCTGCTCCTGTCTGGAGTTTGCCGTTAGGCAGTACAATAATATTTTCTACACGTCCTATTCGTCCCCGTGGAGAAATTTTATATCCGTCCAGTTCCAGTTTCTGACGTACAGCAGGAGATAATGCATCTTTTTCGACATCGATCTGATCGGGTAGCCACTGATGGTGGAATCGTGAAGAATTTACCGATTGCTGTGCATTCTGACCAAAATCGATTACATTCAGGAGAGTTTGAAATACAGAAGTCATGATCGTAGATCCGCCGGGTGTGCCGACGACCATATACAATTTACCCTCTTTTTCGACGATAGTCGGTGTCATGGAGCTCAGCATTCTTTTATTTGCCTGTACAGCATTCGCCTTTCCACCTACCAGGCCATAGATATTAGGAACTCCCGGCTTGACTGAAAAATCGTCCATCTCATCATTTAGCAGAAATCCGGCTCCTGCAACAAATACGCGTGAGCCGTACGAAGCATTGAGTGTGGTGGTAATCGAAACAGCGTTTCCATCTTTATCAACAATACTGAAGTGCGTCGTTTCTTCAGACTCATAACCCGGAAACTGTGCGGCCCGGACAGCGGAGCTGGATGTAGCTTTTGACAAGTCAACATTTTTCATACGATCGGCATTGAATATACTGTCGGTCAGTTCTGCAACTGGCACCTTTATAAAATCAGGGTCTCCGAGATACCTCGCTCTGTCCGCATATATCCTGCGTTCGGCTTCTACCATAACCCGCACCGCAGAGTCGGATTGGAATCCCCATTTTGATAACGGAAACTGTTCCACCGATTGTAATAAGGCGACAAGTGCCGGCCCTCCGCTGGATGGAGGAGGCATACAGATAATCTTATTCCCTCTGTAATAGCCTGTAACCGGAGTGCGCCAGATGGCTTCATAATTCTGGAGATCGGTATGCGTTATTATTCCTTTGCCACGCTCCATTTCAGAAACAATCAGATCAGCAGTTTTTCCTTTATAAAATCCATCACGTCCCAGATCTGATATACGTTGTAATGTTTCTCCCAGATCTTTCTGTACAAAAAGATCTCCCTTTTTCCAGGTCTGTTCTTTCAGTATAGGTGCACCCTGTGGATTGTATGTTTGAAAACTGCTTTTATATTCATTGAATTCGTTGGCTTGTTTTTCAGTAATACGAAAACCTTTCGCAGCAAGTTCTATTGCCGGAGCTAAGAGAGCGGACCATGCTAGTTTACCGTATTTTTTATGGGCTTCTGCCATACCTGCCACAGATCCGGGTACGCCAGCCGCTAAATGTCCGTATACACTCAGATTTTCAATCACATTGCCGTTAGCATCCAGATACATTTTTTCTGTGGCTTTGGAAGGAGCTTTTTCCCGAAAATCCAAAGCACTGGCAGCACCTTTATGGTCTCTGTAGACCATAAAACCTCCTCCACCGATATTACCTGCATTGGGATACACCACTGCTAGTGCAAATTGCACAGCTACAGCTGCATCTACGGCATTTCCACCGGCTTTCAGGATCGTTACGCCTACACCGGAGGCAAGAGGGTGTGCCGTTACAACAGCGGCTTTCGAAAATGTATTTGCACGATAGACCTGACGAGGGGCATTACAGGAGGTGAGGATAAAGCCCAGGATAAGAATATAAAGTATACTTTTTTTCATCCGTTTGGTTTGTTTTAAAAAGGATAAAGGTTGTGGTGCGTATGCGCCATAATTGATAATCTGATCTAAGATAAGAAATTTTTGAACTGATCCGATAGGAAAAGAGTTGATGTTAGAAAAGTGCAAAAATATGCATTAAAACGCATGTTATTATTTTCATTTTCTATGAAAGATCTATAGTTATTCTTCTTTCTTAATCTTAACTAAATGAAAAGATAACATGTACCAAAAAATTAGTTAATATAAACTTCTTTACTTCGTGACATTGTTAGAATCATAAATTTAGTTTGTATATTTAGTATTACTATACCAGTTAAATTTAAAAGAATTTAAAAACTATGAAAAACGAGCCTAAACCAGCTCTTGACCGATATTGGAATCGGTCAAGGATCGCTGTTGCCTCCAGCACCTGTTTTCTGTTGCTAAGCTTATCATTTCACCCGCAAAGAGCCTTTTCAAGCTCCTTTATCAGTGCTTCTGCAGTTTTGCAGACACCTGTACGGGGTACGGTAGCAGATAAAAGTGGAGACCCGCTTGTTGGTGCAACAGTAACAAACCAAAACAGCAAAAAGTCTGTTCAAACAGACGAAAGTGGAACCTTTTCAATTGATGCCCGCCCGGGAGATGTGCTTAAAGTATCTATCATCGGATTTGACGGACAACAGATTACTGTAGGGGAGAGCCGAACGGTTACATTTACCCTTGAAGACAACAGTCAGATACTGGAAGATGTCGTCGTCGTGGGGTATGGCCGGCAGAAGAAAGTGAATCTGACAGGAGCTGTCAGTCAGATTGATTCCAAAGTCCTGGAAGACCGCCCGGTCTCCAATGTGACTCAGGCATTACAGGGCGCTATGCCAAATGTGAATGTTAACTTCTCTAACGGAAGGCCCGGAAGTGAAGGGACAGTAAATATCCGGGGATTTGCTTCGATCAACAGCAAGAATGCTTCGCCGCTGATCCTTATTGACGGAGTACCCGGCAGTATCAATAATATCAATCCACGTGATGTAGAGACTATTACTGTCCTAAAGGATGCGGCTGCGGCGGCCATTTATGGTGCCAGAGGTGCGTTTGGTGTGATGCTCATTACCACGAAAAAAGGTAAAGCCGGAAAAATGAGTATAAATTACGGTAACAATTTTGCTTTTTCAGGACTTACAGTAAGTACAGATTTTATAACATCCGGATATGATGCCGCAATTCTGAATGATGAAGCTTTTATCCGTGCTACTGGAAACAGCTACACCGGATATACAGAAGCGGACTATGCAGAATTGCTGAAACGTAAGAATGATCCTTCATTGCCGAGTGTGGTTATTCAGAATCGTAATGGCAAAGATCAGTACGTTTACTATGGAAATACAGACTGGTGGGATTATTTCTATCGTGATGTACAGCCTTCTCAGGAACATGCTCTGACGATGACCGGAGGGACGGACAAGATTGACTTTTATCTGTCCGGAAGATTATATGAGAAAAAAGGTATCATGCAGTTTAATCAGGATAAGTTCAATTCTTATAATCTCAGAAGTAAGATCGGTGCACAGCTCTCCAAATGGCTTAGAGTCAGCAATAATTCGCAGTTGAATTATAAGAATTATACCTTCCCGGGCTGGAACTCCGGAGATAAACCGGAAGAATCAAATAACAATTTTATTTCGACTACTGTACACGCTCTGCCTTCCTATGTTCCGGTCAATCCGGATGGTACGGCAACCTACCGTACGGAGCTGAATAATTATACAGTAGGTGATGGTATTTTTGCCGACCTATTGTATGGTAAATCACGTGGAGGTAAGAAAGAGCATGAGTTTGTCAATCATCTGGAAGGTGTGGCGACGATTATGGATGGTTTTACAGTGACGGGAAACTATACATTCAATTACAATCCTGTTCAGACATTTGCGAGAAGAACGCAAGTTCCGTGGTCGATTTTTCCGGGGGTAATTAATTACCTGGGAAATGATCGTTTGACAGAAAGACAGATTACCTACACAAAAGCCGAATTTTGAAATGTCCCAATTTTATTTTTAAAATGTCCCAATTTTTAAACTGTAAAAAAACACTATTTAAACAGCATAAAAACACTATTTAAGCATAGGTCATCAAAGTGAAAATGCAAAATAAAACAAGTGTGTTTTTGTTGCTGTTTTTTCAAAATTAGCATATAAGACCAATTTTAGCTCAATACAGACATTATTTTTTTAAAGCCTTACTAAAGTAAGTATTTTGGAAGAGAGATAAATAATAGGTGCTTTCAAACACAACAACAACACTATTTAAGAAAAGGTCATCAAGGTGAAAATGCAAAATAAAACAGGTGTGATTTTATTGGTGTTTTTTCAAAATTAGTATATAAGACCAGTTTTAGTCCATTAGAGAGATTATTTTTTTCAATGCCTGCTAAAGTAGGTATTTTATGAACTATTTAATATTCTTTTTAAGAAGCTAAACTGTATTTTACATCAAAAATATTAAAATTTTATTTGTCCAATACATCGATTTTTCGTATATTTATATATTAAGTTAGCCCTTTTATTTCATGATCTCACCCGAAAGAGTTACTCCCCTGAATGAGCTTGATGATGATTCAATCGTACAATTAAATGAATTTGTACCGTATATTTCATTTATTCCAGATCCTTATAGTATTAATGGAAAACCAATAAAGAGTTCTTATGATAAATGGAAAGATGATTTTTTACTGGCTGAATATCGCCTGATTACAAATGTTTTGAACGAATATCTTAATCGAAAGCCTGTTGATGAAGATTTCAAAGCAATTGTTAAGTATCAATATAGCGGTTCGGCTGATCGATATAGTTTGTGTTATAACCATGAGCTTCTTGGAACTGTTATTTTTGATGTAGATACTTTCAAATGTACTTTCACACCACATGAAAAATGAATCATGGAATAATTCACCTCTTACAGAACATTGGAATTGTCGATGTACAATAATTAAACCATATTCAGACATCGATAGTTTAATAAATGCACTACTTTTTTTTGAATCTATTGAAGATTATGAAACATGTAGATCAATATATATTGATTTGCTCGAACAAATAAGTATTAATGTTATCTAAAAAGCCCTTTAGATAATTTTAAAGGGCTTTTTGATTAATCTTTGTACTCACGGACAAAAAAACCTAACCAAAACCAGTCTTCCGGCTTAATCTTTTTCTTAGGTTTAAATTTAATCCAGGCAGTATCGCCTTTAAACTCGTGTGTTATTTCGCACCGCAATGCAACTCCCTGACTTGCGATATTAGTGTCAATCGCTTGTAATATAGCTCTGACCACTTCTGATGATGTTGTTATTTTCATAAGACAAACATATCTGAAAAGAAAATAACAATTTTACGGTTTCCTGTTTTACGCAATTTTTATTACCCAATATCCGGCTCTGTAAGGTGGCATATTATTGTGGGGCTGATTATTTCCTGCGGACTGTGTAGTTTTTGTCTTTGTTTGATTTTTTGCAAACCGCCTGGAATTTGCATTATCGCCCCATGTTTGGTAGTCATCAGCCGGAAATTCATCTGTATAAGAGTGGTTATGTGATGGTAGTTCAGCTACTGTCAATTGATGAATGGGATTTCCGTCAGCTTCATTGTGGTTATAAATAAATTCCTGGCCCTGTATGGTAACTCTTCCTACACCAATGGCAGAACGCCCGGCCATTGGTGGAGTACCATTATTGCCATTCATCAAAGCCCATCCCATCCAACGGGCAGAACTACCCAAACCGGAACTATCGAAATTATCTAAAAAGGTTCCATCCAGATCAATAACCCATTTGGTTTCTCCCTTTTGTCCATATGACAATACGATATCCTGAATGTATTGTTTTACCCCGTACAATTCACGTGGTAAAATAATTATTTGCCTTGTCAGATCTGAAGTATCCCCAACCTGTGCAAACACTTCTTTGTATGTATTTTTGGTTGTGCCATCAAAGAAATCGTCCGGATCTGTTTGTACCGGATTAGATAACACCAAGCATTTACTTCCGTCACTGGTGATATTTGCTGCACCAATAAATTTTACTATTTGGCCAGAAACATAAACTACACCAGGCGCAATGCTCACCGTTCCATTTTGATGATCGGTAATTTCACACCCTGATAATACCAGGTCATGTCCCAGGTTTTTGAACATGGCATTTTGAACGCCCATAACTTCCGACTGTAAAGTCAAAAGATAATCCATATGGCGTTTATATCCGCCTGTTTGTTTAATCAACTCTTTCATATTAATACAATTCAATTTTATACTTTTTTCCTGCCATTACATACCTTTTAATCCAGGCCCGAAGATCCGGTACTTTATCTCCCAATACTATAGGAACCCGGACAATGAAATCAAATTCCGGATCGTACTCATCACGTAGATAATCATATTCCTGATTAGGATTTGCTTCATCCTTCAGGAAGTCCCAGGCATGATTAACCGGTTCATCCTTCAGCCAGATCCAGGCAGTGTCCAGATAATCTAACTGATGAATTATGTAGATATCAGGATTTAGATATCGATCCTGCAAAGCTTTTTCCAGTCTGTTTTTTTCACCTGTAATTGTAGCTTCATAAAGCTTATCTGTCCTGAAGGAAAGAAAGTAACCATACAGTGTGTGCAAAGGTTTTGCGACCGACTGCAGCCAGGCAAGGTGCCGGGGCTTACGCAGAAGTTCCGGTTGATACTGCTCAATCAGCCTGTTAATGTTGAATGATATTTTCATCATACTGCTACGTATTCAATATTGGTTGATAATGGATAGTCCGGATCAACCTCAAAGTATCCGGATTTAGCCTGGTATTTAGAGCTGAATTGAACATAAGGATCTGCACCCTGCTTAACTGCCAATTCAATAATTTCGACCTGTTCATCAATTACACCAGGAATAGCCTGTAAGCTATCTATCATTCTATTGACATAGTAAAGCCCATCAAAAATGATATTATTAACATAATTGACATACGCAGCTTCTACCTGATCCTTAATAGTAGCAAGTCCAATCTGTGCATTATAATGAATGCGTAGCCTTGTCTTTAACTTATCTGCAGGTAGAGATTCTACTGCAAGCCTTGTTCCCGGGGGGCGAATCTCCCGGACATATGAAAGTAGAGCTGCAGCTTGATCCGGGTTAAGTGCTTCAGGGCGATCATTATTTATTTTGGCTGCTTTAATCTTCACCAGTCCCCGTTCATCTGTTACAGAAACAAAGTGTACAATTCTTTTAGACGGATCTTCCGTTGCATATTGAAACTTATTGTTAATGAATTGCAATACATCACCGTATTGAAACCCCTTAATTTTTGAGGTCCACCATTCGAAGGTTCCGAACTGGTTATCATTAATGACTTGCTGCAGTTCTATTTTGAAATCGTCCTGCTTCTCTTCGAACCAACGGAATAGCTGCGCAAAAATTCTTAACCAATATTGCCACATTGCTGTATTACTCGGGCTATCTAACCCGGAAAGCTCGGGACGTGCTTGCTTTTCAGCAAGCATTTCCTGATATATTTCTTCTGTATTTCTTGCCATTATCTATCTGCTTTAATTTCGATATCTCCATCAAATGATATGCTTGATGTACCTGGACGATATCCGTCAAACTCAACCTGTTCATATACATCCTTACGAAGTCTATCCTGCTGTATTTTATTAAGCGGTGACTGCAATCGCTGAAAGAGCGATAAGCCAGTCAAAGGCGAATATCTCAATTGCCCAGGCTCAAATAAAGCGATCAGCTGCAAATGCTGTTCGTCACTTTCTCCGGTCACAAAATCCCCGTTTTCGATTAGTAAATCGAACTCATCATTCAACAATATATCTTTAACATATCCCATTATATAACCGTGTGTTTAATTGTTCCTGTTACCGGGCCATTAGGTGCATTAAGTCCTGTCTCATACTTAATTTCTAAAGTTTTAATATGTTTAATAAACACCCCGGCCAGTTCATTAACGAATATATCCAGGCTGCTTTCAGCATCACCCTGATTGTTCCTGGTCTTCTGCAGAACTGACTTCAGATCTGCCTTTAATTCTTCCTGTTTAAGCATCGTTTAATCAGTTTTTAAAAGGTTGTTAATCTTTATTTTTATAGCTGCTATTCCTGGTGCATTTTTGGGTGCATATATATCAAGCATCTGATCAACGAGATCAGTTAAAATTCCCTTCAGGGAATCATTACCCTTTGATATCGTTACGCCTGTTTTGTTAATAATCAGCTTTGTTTTATCAATTTCCGTGTGTATCTCTTCCATCTCTGAAAACATGATAACAGCAAATGACGATTTACTGTTATCAATCGGGGCGACTAAAACAATGCTTCCAGGAGAAGGGTAATTAACGCATCCGGATGTTCCTTCAGCAGCAGCACGTAACTGCACATCAAGTATATCTGCACCCCCATCCATAGGACTAACATCACAGGTGTTTTCAGACTTATCAACTGATATAACCTGTGCAGCTGTTGCAGTTGAAAGCATTTCTTTGAATAGCCTTAAAAATATCTCTTTCATGTTATGCCTGTATTTTCACACCAAGTGTTATTTTTCTTCTATACCCCGAGGTATCAAAGGTTTTGACGACCTCATCTATCATGTAGGCTCCGTTTCGCTCTGGGTACTCCGGAGACTGAATGACGGCTATATCGTTATGCTCTGAATAAGGTATTCCAAAGCCCGTAATTGTCCCCTTATAGCCGTCATACTGCAATCTGTTAAGTTCTGACTGTGCCAGGCGGTTCAGTTCCGTGATGGTCATTCCCTTTTTATCCAGTTTGATTTCTTCCCCTTCAGCGTCTCCGACTTCCGTACGGATCACGACACCCTTTTTGCCTGTACTGGTTGCAACTACCTTCATTTTATTTTCATCTTTCCGGCGGTAAACCAAATCATTAGCTGCTACGTTAACCATAAGGTTGTACACATGCCGGGTGCTTAATTTTTTGAAATCATAACCGCCCAGGGAAACATTTAAAATAGGCTCATTATTATATGTGAAATATGAATACACATTGTAATTTTTCTGAAGATCATCCAGAACCGCTGCGCCACTGGCACGGTCAATACGGTATTGACCAATTGAAAAATCTATAATGTTAGATTTACCAGGCCAAATCAAAGAGACGATCTCTTTAATGGATGCATTTCTGTATGCTTTTGAAAATGTTTGTTGCTTCAGTTTCCACATTTCGTCTTCACACTCAATGGTAAAAGGAACCTTTGCGTCAATCCGGGCAACATACCCGACATATTCAAGACGTAACTCACCATTGTAACCTAACCATACACTGACTTTAGAACCTCTACGAATGATATCATTAATATCCCCATTAAGAATGTTTAGCTTACGGGGTAATGTAATTTTACATGTCGATGTAAGCTTACGCCAGGAACTCTGAATTTCAACTGCATTAACAAAGTTAAATTCCAGGTATTTTTTACCTGAAGGCTCTGTAAATACAATATAGCAGTGTAGATTAAGCAACATTATTTCGTTATCTCTTTAGTCCCGAATGATAGCAGCATACCTAAACCCAAAAATCCTGTAAAGCTATTGGCAAGATCCATTCCGCCCAGGGCTTGACCGATCAGAACATTTGATTCAGGGGAATAATTCAGAATCATGGAAACCGTAAAAAGAACCAGGATAGCCCATAACCAGGCAGGAACATTTTCCATTAATAATTTGCCCCAATCTGTCCGTATTTCTTTGTTAAATACATAGGGTCTTGCTTTGATCAGGGTGTAGAGAATGATCCCTAATAGCCCTGCGATAAAATTTAATAACATTATTGTTTTATTTTAAGGATTAACACTTCAACATCTTTCCCGTTATCAACGGATGTGGTTTCGTATTGCGCCACCACATTCCCCGTAGTTCCTGCCTGAATAGCAAGTTTTGAAAGCGATAAAAATTCAGGGGTTGTACCGTTATATAATGATGCTCCCTGAACAATATATCGGTATCCCGATTGAACAGCTCCGCCATCCAAAACGGCCACACCTCCGCTAATTGTTGCACGCAAAGTCATGAGCTGAATTTTATCATCTACATATTTTTTTGGAATCAAATCGTTGGCTTCAAATGCGCCCGTATAATCTCCTCCATAATATGCACGCCCCGAAAGCATAACTGATCTGGCGGTCGCTCCATTAGGAGTTAAGAACGTCATGCGAATCTGTGCGGTTGCGGAACCATCAGCTGTACGTATAGTTAGCCCACCACTGGTGTTAGCGTCAATAGTAGCGTATGTATTAGCAGCAGGATTAAAGGTGATTCCGGTTGGTCTATACGTGGCCTGACTGTTTACAGATGCATAGGCAGAAAACCCCTGATTAGAACGTATTGTACCATTGGCAGTCAAAGCTCCGCTGACATCTAAGTTATTGCCAAACGTGGCATTACCTGTACTCCGGGAGATACTGAATGATTGGCCTAAATAACTACCGTCATCTGCATACCGTGTTAGCGCAAAGTCACTTCCTAAATTACCACCACTTTCAGCTGTTGGTGATGCAAACATATCCCATCTTAACACCCCGTTTGTTCTGAATTGTAGTTCCCTATACGTACCAGATGAATTATTTAGAATTAAATTAGACGCTAAAGCATCACCATTAACCGCCAATTTAGCTGATGGTGTGAGAGTTCCTATACCTACATTACCATTGGTTAAAATTGTCATTTTTGAAGTGGATCCAGTCCAAAAATCTAATGGATGACTGGATTCCGTTCCTACAACACCACTTGTACCTGTGTAGCTTAATATGTTGGAGACTGTTTTGTCAGATGATTTTATTGATCCTGTGACCTCTAGTTTTGCGGTTGGGTCTAGATTACCGAGTCCAATATTACCAAGAGGTGAGATATAGAGATCAAATCTGTTTCCTGACCCGTCATTATTTTGGGAATAAATAGAAAAATCCCCATTAGTATTAGCATTTGGCTGAAGCCAATATCTGCGTACGCTTGGGTGTGAAGATGGATTAAAAAATCTCAAAGCACCTTCAGTATACATATTGCCTACGCCAAAGTCACCGTTTACATGTAGTTTATACAATGGGACAGTAGTTCCAATTCCTACATTACCTCCTCCTTCGTTAATAATTAGTTTGGCCCATCCAGTTGTGCCATTATATGACCCTAGTCTTCCATAGTTTTGATTCCCTCCTATGAAGGTAAATCCTTCATCATTGCTCCATGGTAACACAACTTCTTTGCCCGGAGTTACTCGATTAAATCTATCAGTCACGCTTTGCAAGGTTTCGCTACTTATAGAGCCTTGTAGATCACTTAACCTCACTACATCTGTAGGTGCAGTAGGAGCCTGCGAAACGGAAGCTTTACCGACAACCTGGAATTTATTACCATTGTTGTCTGCAGGAAGACCTCCAACAATAACATGACCACGGGAATTTTCAGCAGCTGTGATAGCCATATAAACGTTCCCTGCCGTAGCATCATCGTTTGGACCATTCTGACCGTATCCTGTTGTTAGAAAAATATCTCCACCGATTCCCGTTTCGTTGTTACCTGCTTTTATCTGAACATTTCCTGCCTTGCCGTTCCCAAATGATGTTCCGGCCTGCAGAATCACATTACCACCAAAACCATTGATATTATTTGCAGCACCTATTGCGGGTCCTGCATTACCTGCAACTATATTAATTTCACCGCCGGACCCCCCGGCATTAGTTCCACTTGGATTAACTCCATTTGAAAAACCACCACTTCCGGAAGTAATATTAATAGGGGCAGCATTTCCGGCCATAGCAAAACCCGATGTTCCCATCACTTGTGCGCCATTACCACCAATAACTTCAATTGGTGCAATCCCGTTACCGGAGGTTGCATTTGCTGTTTTAAAGGTTTTCTTTGCTGTAATATTTTGAGCAGTATTAAGCGTAACAAGGTCCGCACCTCCGGCAATATCTGATAACGTTAACACAACCGCTCCCTGTTTGCCATTTACAGACACTACCTTATTTGTGTTGTCTACCTTTCCCCACACAGAACCGTTCGAGATGATCCAATCCCCATTATTATACTCAACCCCATTGAATGTGCCAGTTACGCTTCCAATGTAATAATGTCCCTTGGTTGAAGTTGCTGGGGTTGCTGGCAAGGTTGGAGTATTAGTGGCCGGGTTCCAATTACCCTGATAATTAACCGATCCGATTAATGCATCAGGAACCTGTGACATTGGGATTTTAGCATTTGCGTCCAAAGTAGCAACTCCGTTTGAAGCTCCTTTTTGAGTAGCCGGGATTTTGCTATCTAAAAAGGTTTGCAAATCCTCAATCGTACTGATTGACTGTGTACCGGTGTGATTAGATCTGTTTTTTGCTCCGGTGATTAGTACATCAACCTGGGCTTTTGTGTACCCCAGGTTATACAAGCTATCAAGCTTTGCTTTTGTCGCCAATGCAGTATAATTACCGGATTTTCCTGTCCATATAGAACCGTCCGGCGATCTAAATAAATTACTTGAATAGGGAGTTGATCCCGTAGGTAAGTTTGGTTGTGTCTGTGCAAACGCTACTGCGCACAGCATCATAGTTGTTAAGATAAACCGTATCATACTATTTCTATAATTTGAAATTTCCACTTTGTTTCATTCATTTTGGTGTACTCTACACCGTTTATTTCACTAAAAAAAACTTCGCCTGATTGTGCATCCGGATATCTTACATTCAAATCCGCAGATGTAAGACCAAAACTTAAATCATCGTCCTGGCGAATTAATAATCCTCCGGGATCTCCCTGATCTCCTTTGTCGCCCTGGTCTCCTTTTCCTCCTTGAATTCCCTGGTCTCCCTGATTGCCTTTATCACCTTTATCGCCCTTTGGTCCCTGAATTCCCTGGTCACCTTTTGGCCCGTTGTCGCCTTTTAAGCCTGCATCACCTTTGTCGCCCTTATCACCCTTATCACCTT
The DNA here is from genome assembly GCF_002418355.1 of Sphingobacterium sp. UBA5789. Classification (NCBI taxonomy): domain Bacteria; kingdom Pseudomonadati; phylum Bacteroidota; class Sphingobacteriia; order Sphingobacteriales; family Sphingobacteriaceae; genus Sphingobacterium; species Sphingobacterium sp. UBA5789. Next base: position 574,940 of record NZ_DIDX01000001.1, read on the forward strand.
TGTCGCCCTTATCTCCTTTGTCACCCTTTACGCCTTTATCACCTTGGGGACCTTTGGCGATCTGATTGATCAGGTCCTGTACTGCAGAGATTATAAATTGTGTAATCATGGCCAGTGACATCTTCCGGGTTTCTCCGGATTGCTGTCCCTGGGACACAGGCAATTCATCACCATTATTAATCTGATCAGCTGCAGGTAACTGATGTATTTTTTTTAGCTCTAAACTCATACGCCAATCCCTTCATTATCATTATTAACTATAGGCTGATCGTCATTTGTAGATAAAACCTGAAGGCTGCTATCTTCGATATGACTATTAACCCCTATGTTTTTGGTATTGAAATATTCCTGAATACGATTGTCCGGATCCAGATCCGGAAGGATAAGGGATTGCCCCGGATGCAGATCATCGTCATATTCCATATTGTTCAACTCGCAGATAATCTTCAATCCGTCTGCAGATCCAAATTCCTGAACGGCCACATCTACAAGGTGCTGACCACTTTCAACAATTACATTTCTCATGATTTTGCGATTTCTTTAATTGACAATAAAACCCCGATATCACTTACTGCAGATATGGTGAACGTGCATACGTTGTTATACCCTTCTATGTCTCCGAAGTCTATATTTTCAATAACTAAGGATTGTACACCAATGTCGTTTAATCCTCTGGCTTCCACTTCATAACTGCTATTCACGGCAAACATGTTATACATTTGGCGTTTCTCCTGATGTGGATATTCGTTTCCTATGCCTGTTATAATCCCTCTGATCGTTACCTGGTGATCATCGGTATAGATGTATTCTTTAACTGTATTGGGACGGCCATTAATAGCAGTTTTGACAATAACTTTATTCTGCGAAACGTCTACCATTGGCCAAATCGGAAACGTATACCCATCAAAATTAATGGTGCGTTTTTTTGGCAAACCTTCAACGATTTCAAAATCTGTGTATGATCCAGGGCGCAGGATTATCTTTTCCAAAATTGGCGTACCAAGCTCGGAAAGTTCTGCATACTCTTCTTCCTGCCAAACCTGAATTCCTGAATACTCCGGGGGAAGGATATCAACGTCCGAATAATTAGGAATCAGATAACGTGGCATTATATTAAAAGCCTTTTGGTAAATATCAGATATGTTAATAATGGCCATTTTTGTTATTCTTTAGTACCCAATTTAGCTGTGCTACTTTTTCATAATAGACATCATTCGGAAGCTTTTCGGGGAACGGTATATTAAAATGGAATGCCAGTAAGGCATTCCATTTTCTTATCTGGTCCATCCCTTCCCGTTCATTAATGGGATAGACTACAACTTTTCCGAACTCGCTTCAGCGAAATCCAAACAGTCATATGCCTGATGACATGCAGCCAAATATTTCTTATCTACTGTTTTAATAGTTTCGTCACCTGCCAACCAGCAGTTACTCAAAAAAACGGCCCCTGCTTCAATAGTACGTTTGTTTGCAACGTGTGACATAGCAAGTGATGCCGTATTTCTGTCAGCAACTTTCAAGTAACAGATAGAAATTGAACCATCGTCATTCTTAACCTTAATGGCTATGACAACGCCATGTTCTTTTTTCCAGGCTTCGATTTGCTCTTTCGAAACCTCACCTAATACAATCACATTTGTGGATGTTTGATTTTCTTTAGTTTTTGCCATTATATTTATTTGTTAAAGCCCTTTAATGTCTCCTGGCAGTAATGGAAGCGTTACCAGAATGTTAGTTGATCCTTGTTCCGTCTCGATTCCTGCTTCCAGGAATTCGCAGGCAATCAATGTGTGCGTAGTTAGATTAACACCATCACCGGAAAATGTAACAGGAATGTTGAATGGTTTAATATCCAACAGGCTACCACCTGCAGCGATACGCATCCATTCCGATTCTTTCATCTCTACAGTGATAGATGCTTCATATTCTTCCTTACCACGACCACGACTTACAGGCTTTTTTCCTCGCCCATAATTATTGGTTTTCTCCTGCTTCTTTTTATAAGAAATTGCTGTTATACCTTCTATCACCGTTCCGAAAACGGGAAAATCGATGTTATTCCAGGCATAGGAAGTTCCGTTAATTAAACAATCTTGTGTTATAGCCATTTTAATTTTGTTTAAATGGGTTATTAAATCCGATTCTAAGACGAATCGTGTGAGCGGATCCCGTAGGGATGATTTCAACATCGACATCCAGTGTGTCGGATGTTAATATATTTTGAGCTGGGTCTATGTAAACCGACCCTCCGGAGATCTCGCCTGCACGCTTCATGTTGGTAATCTCGTTTTCTGCATCCGTTGTGAAAACTGCTATTGTTACAGGTTGCAGATATCCTGTTTCTTCATCTACCAGTAAGGGAGACTGCAATTTTGGAAGTAATACTGAACGGATCTGTTTGATTGCCTTATCCATTGTGCGGTTAAGTTCCGCACGATTATAATCATCAGTCAATACCGTACAGGTATGCGAATCGTTGAAATAAACACCAGGTAGTTGTGGAATGATTCGGGCAAAGATGTAGCCTTTATCATCTAACTGATCGAGCTGTTCACCGGTGTAAGAACTTATTGAAGTTCCGCCTGATAAACCTGCTTTTAAAAATGATCCGGTAACTTTACTTGCCAATGGAAAACGCTCTGGCCATCCGATATTTTCATTCACTTCAGCTTTGGATACGCAACCCAACCAGGTGCCAATGGCAGCATGTGAAGGATGACTGACAGCAGCTGCAGATGAAAGATCCTGTGCAATGATCACCGACACCTTATTGCTTTCCAATGTATGCAGATTCGTGGCTGCAGTAATAGTTCCGTTAAATCCTTTGCCCTCTAAGCCTATTGCACTGACGGGCGCATGAACGCTATCTGCATAGAATGCGAGTTGCTGTGCTTTTGGAATTGCAGCCAGTACCTGGGAATCCAATCCTCCGGAAGGATCAGGCGTATAACCTTCAGCCGGGTTGATGGAAACGGCAATTTGTACGATGGTATATTCTGCATCAGCTAAAAGCTTTGCAGCGTAGGTTTTAGTAGGATCTACCAGATCAGCCATAACCGTTGCCTGTGGGGCAACCATAAGCCACAGCGTGACATTAGGATTGATTCTGATAATCTCTGAAATAGTGTAGTACAACAATACCTTGTTTGCTGTATCATATGCTTGATTGATCCCCAGAGCTTCAATGTCTGCCGCATTTTTTATTTTGTAAGATGTCCCCAGGACAAGCTTACCGGCTACCGCTACACCTGTAGTCAGCAATGCGCTGACCCCATCTGCAGTAGGTGTACGGCGACCTAAACCGCCATTAGCCTTTTTTACCTTTACGTCTGAAAGTGACATGTTTTATTAGCGTTTAAATAGTGAAATAATTAGTGCTGCTCCCAGGACACCGAAAAGGATGTAATTCCAAAATGGCGTTTTTTCAACTTCCCGGATTACCGTTTTTTTCTCATTTCGAATTCTGGTTATCTCCTGGGCAAGTACCGTTAAAATTTCGTCCTGGGTCTTACAACGGATCTGCACCTTTCCGAGTTCATCGATCCAGTACTGCAGATTCATTTTCCCGTCCGCTGACAGGTTTTCCTTTTTGTAAGGTTCGCCCGTCTTACCTTCTTTTAAAAGTTGGATAAGCGAATCCAGGGGAAACTCTGCACCGGCACTATTGCCCGGTTTTGGAACCTTGATTTCAACCTCTTTTACGATGGTACTATCCCGGATTATCAGCTGCTCATTTGGAAGCTTTTGCGACTTACACCCTGCAAAAATTCCTATAAGAGAAAGTACCGCAAGGAAGGCCACAAAAATGATTTTTACATTTTTCTTAATTTTCATTTAGACCCCCTTTGGATAGATATAACCAACGATATTAAGACCGGACTTCTGAAAATCACGATTAACAGTTCGAAGTTTTTTGGCAACACGATCCCCTTCACGTGATCCGGAAGCGTTAGTATTCCCTTCGATGGTAGTCATCGTATTACCATCCACTGAAACCACCACACCGATATGACCGGCCGGACCGTTTCCATTTTTCCAAACCACAATAGCACCCGGCCGTGGAACCGTTCCGGTTGGGATACCATTACGTTTACACTTGTTATAAGAATCGACTGCACCACCGGTTAAAGTGCTGTTAAGTACAGCTGCATAAGCGGTATCTGACATATAAGATTCAACCAGGACAAGCTTTGTGAAAAATGCACACCAGGGCGCACCGGTGTAAAATCCGACCTTACGCATTTTGACTTCAAATGGCGCATTATAGAAACCGGTATTACCCGGTTTCTCCAATATGCCAATATAGCCCGTTGCGATTGCTATAATCTTTTTAGCATTCATTACTGATCCTCCTTTTCCAGTTCCTGCTTTTTAGCTTCGTAAGCTTTCAGCACGCTTTTACGGTCTTCACCTTCAGGTAGAATACTTTCCAGATCTTCGATGGTTTCAGCCGTGCTGATAGAGGTGATCACATCTGCAGCCTTTTGCTGACCCGGTTTGTCGAAAATTTCATCCCGATCAAATGTAGATACCTTAGTGTCATTTTGCTTACTACCATGATACTTAGCAGCACTTAGGTTTAAAAATGGTGTCCCATCAGAGGTCACATGCACCTGCTCGAATTCCTTATTAAATTCCAGGCATTCTTTTGCTATTTTTTTTATATCCATGACAGTAGAATTAATCGATGATAGCCCCTAAATATTTATTGCGAATTGGCACCGCAATAAAGCGTTTTTGGAATCCGACAATATCGCCACGAGCTTCCGGATCTTTCAAGCGTGAAAACATATCGTATTCACCGTCTGCATACATCACTTCCGATGCCAGATAGAAAAGAGATGATTTTTTATCACCTGCTGCAGGTGCAGCATTAAACACCTTTTTAGTTCCATCGGCTAAATATGTAGGCGTTACCGTAGTACTAAATGTCTTAAATCCGTACAAATTACTAGATCCATTTTGACCAAAGACCTGATTATAAAGAACCTTATCTTCTTTTTGGATTTTAGCCTCATGATCAGGCGTTAACAACAAAATACGTCCTTCAGTAGGCGCATCGGCATTGTTGAATGCTGCACGAGCAGAAATAATAGCATCAATTATGGATCCTGAACCAAGTGAAATAATCGGAGTTACTGCACTATTGGATTGTGGCCCATAAGCATGTGCAGCCTTTTTTATGTTCGCTGTAAACAGGGCCATACGATGACCACGAACAACAGATTCTAACTTATTATATTTCAATTGAACCTGCTCTGCATTTCTAACTACAGTATTTTTGGTATCAAAATAATCTAGAACCATTTCAAGGTGCGCATCAACCCGTTCCGATACTTCAATTGGATACGTAGTGTTATTAATAAGTACCTCCGGATCGACACCACAATCACCCAGGTGAATTTTGTTGGCTTCAACAAATTCGGTCATATTCTGTCCTTCTGTTAACCAGGCTCCATTTGGATAGAATTTCTCCATTAACTTGGATAACCAAATTTCATGAAGCAGACCCACAAACAGACTTCCACGAGAAAATAAAGGTGTACCTGAATAATAGAATTTATAGAGTGCAAACAGAACCGCCAAAAGATTGACAATTGCTGCACCTAAATAAGGATTAAACCCACAAATCATAGCTACCCCAATACCGATAATGGCATTGAATAGCACTGCTGTTAAATTATAAAGTGTTGTTTTCATATTAGTTTTTAATTGCACCCTTGTTAACTAATTCGTTTCTAACTCCGGCAACCAGGGCTTTGAATTTCTCTGGATCTTCTGTCTGCATGTTTGCCAGGGCAGTAGGATCTTTCTGTGCATAATCCTGATAAGTCCAGTTTGCACGATCATCAGCAGCTGCAGCATTTGATTTACCACTGTTTGTCAGCCCCACAGATACGGTCACATTCTTTGGTGCGACTTGGATTTTTGCAAGTTGCTTTTCGGCTAATTCAAAATTGGAATTTGCAAGATCCTTCCAGTCAGCCTGTTCCTCTTCAGTGATCTTACCGTCTTTTACAGCATTTTCAACCAGAGTATTAGCACGTTTTGTTTTTTCCTGGGCGATCGAATTTTCAAACCCTGTGATTTTGTTTTCAAGTTTCTGAAGCTCTGCTGTTACAGCTGCTATCAGCTGATCATCTGTAGCGTTATTGAGATTAACCACGCCACGGGAGACCAGTAATGCGAGAATTTTCTTTTGTAACTCGTTCATTGTGTCTGTATTTTGATTTTGATTTTTTAAAGAATTCGAAAGGATATCGTAGACAGATCTTTCATCTACCAGTTTATTTTCAGGTACAGGAGCCTGAAGACCTTCATCGATTATTTCATCGACCAAACCCAGAGAAAGGGCCTGCTGTGCATTAATCCACCAATCTGTAGTACGATTAAACCAGGATTCTACTGTTTCTGCAGGTTGTCCGGTCGCTTGAACAAAGATTTCTTTAATGCGGTCCTGGCGTTCTTTAACCAGGTCTGCATATGCGATAAGATCATCAGCTGTACCATATGTACCGCCTTTGACCTGATGGATCATTATATTTCCGTGCTTATTGATTTTGCGAACGTGGCCGGCCTGGGAAAGTACCCCGGCCATCGATGCTGCTAAACCTTCGATAACTACTTCAATTTGCATTTTAGAAGATATCAGGCAGTCATACATCGGAAGTCCGTCAATGACAGATCCGCCCCCGGAGTGGATCCGGACACGCACGGATTTATGTGTCAATGCCAGGTTGCGGATCTCTGCCTGAAAGCTGACATAATCAACCTCTTCATAAGGTCCGATAAAACCGTATATCATGACCTCGGGCATGTCTGCCGCATTTTTTATTTCATACCAATCTTTGATAATTTTTTTGCTCATCTGACTTCGTAAAGTCCAAAAGTGAAGCGAAAAAAACCGCTTTCAAAACGCCAAAATCCTTCATTTCCCGGATTAGCGCAATGAATGCGCTGATCAGCGCATTCATTGCGGAACACGGTTTTTTAAGCCCTAAAAGCACAGCACTTTTGTCATTATGGCGAAGGATAAATTATCAAACGACGACAAAAAAGAGATTGCATTTGACCTCTTTATGAGTACCGACAAAACACAGAATGAAATTTGTGAAATCGTTGGTGTAGCTCCTAAAACTTTCACCAGGTGGAAGCAAAACGGTTTGTGGGACGAACTCAAGGGTGCTACCGCTATCACATCTCATAAGATCATTACCAACATCTATAAGGCTATGCATGATATGACCTTAGAAGGCAAGGACATTAAAGCAGATGCCCTGGCTAAACTCGCCCGGGTTGTCGAGGTGATCAGTGATAAAAAGTACACCATTAGCCAGATGTTTAATGTCTTTAAAGCTTTCACCAATTATGTATTTCCAAAAGATCCGGAAACCGCCAAATTGATCAACAGATATATGAAGGAATTTGTGGACGAACAGATTAGTAAATAAGTCATGGCAGAGGTTCAAAAAAGGGATTATCAGGAATGGCTTAAATGGTGTGATCAGGTTCAAAGAAGCTCTGCAAAGAAGCTCAATGAAACGCCACAAGAAAAGGAAGCAACAAAAAAAATGCTTTTGAAAGACTACAATCTGTTTTTCAAAACTGTTCTTTCCATGTATTGTGACGACGGAAAAACTGATTGTGCAGATTTTCAGGTAAATCTGGCAAACAAGGTTTTATTCTGGAAACGTCCGCCTGATAACCCTAATCTTATGGCAGCTGCTGAATGGCCCAGGGAGCACGCCAAGTCTGTACATATTGTTATAGGTATCCCTATGTTCATGATCGCCAATGGAACCATGAACGGAATGATTTTAATGGGTAAAAATGAAAACGATGCTTGCAACCTTCTTGCAGATCTGCAGGCTCAACTTCAATACAATGAACTATTTGCCTATTATTTTGGTGAGCAGTATAATGCCGGAAGTTGGTCTGATGGGGAGTTCACAACACGTGAAGGAATACGATTTTTAGCCATAGGTAGGGATCAAACTCCACGTGGTGCAAGGAAGGGCGAGAAACGTCCTAATTATGCAGCCATAGACGATATAGATGATGATGATATCGTACACAACCAAAAGAGAGTTAAAAAGGTTCTGACAAAAATTTTAGGTGCGTTATTCTTTGCCCTGGACACGAAAAAAGGCGGTACTTTAATCATGGCCGGTAATAGGATTCATGCACAAAGTATCTTAGCGCATTTTGTAGGTGACATTAAACCCGGTGCGCCAAAACGTAAAGGAATTTATCATTCTAAAATCTTTGCGATTGATCCCAAAACCGGCAAACCATCCTGGAGCCGTTACACCCTGGCAGAAATTAACTCCAAAATTGAAATGGCCGGTACAGTTATCGGGCGCAGGGAATTCTTCCACGAAAATCATGTAGAAGGTGAAATATTTAAAGACAAAATGCTTCACTGGATCAAGATGTGGCACCTGTTAAAGAGGTATAAAATTATCATTGGATATTTCGACCCATCTTTTGAGAATAACCCCAAATCGGATTTTAAGGCTGTTCGGGTGTGGGGCGGTTTTGAAACCGCTTCTAAGGACTGGCAGAGACACTGTTTAAAATCCTTTGTGCGCAGGTCTCCAACAATAGACGCCTTTCAATGGATGAGTGATGTAGAAGATAAACTGCCTGCAGGTGTAGCGATTCTTTGGTATATGGAAAAACAGTTTTTCAATAAGCCCTTAAAATCAGCACTTGCAGAACACAACAAAAATCGCAGGAAAGCTAAAAAACGGGAATTAGTTGTACTGGTTGATTGTAGATCCAAAGAAAATAAATATGTCCGCATCGTGAAAATGGAACCCTCATATAGTAATAATGAAAATTACTTTAACCTGGATGAGTTACATAATGCTGATATGATTGAAGGTAATAATCAGTTGAAAGGAATTGAACCAGGATATAACAGTCCGGACGATTCTCCGGATGCTGATGAAGGTGCATTTTACTACTTGGATATGCATAAACCAGATGAAAATTTCGAACCAATTATTGAACGACATCAAAATAACAACGGATGGTAGAATCTATTTTACAAATCGCAGGTATGCTCCTTACTGGGGGGCTTCTACATAAGATACTGGATCATTTCTTTTTGAGTAAGAAAGATAAGATCGATGCTAATAGTAAACTTATTCAGCAGCTGCAGGACTTGGTATTTAAACTTCAGGACCAGGTTATACATTCAATTAATCGGCAAAACGATCTGCAATCAGATGTTGATTACTGGCGCAGAGAGTATAACGAGTCAAACAAGGAAAGTCAAAATAAGACCAACGAAAATGAAAGTCTTAGAAAAGAAATCGATGCACTGAAAAGACAGTACAACGACTTAAAGAAAAAGTATGATCAGCTAATAAAGAAAGGAGACGATAAATAATGCCATTTCTCACGGAAAGCGATTACAGCGCACAAATTAGATCGGAGATTCTTAATACTGTAAAGAATACAAATGGACTGCCAAAAGCTGAACTTATGGCGCAGACAGAAATGGAAAGTTACCTGAATTCCAGATACGATGTAAGCCAGATTTTTAACAAAGAAGGTGATCAGAGAAATAGCCTGATCCTGATGTACCTGATCGATATCACATTGTATCATTTGCATAGCAATATTTCACCTCGTAATGTCCCGGAGCTACGAGCAATTAGATATGAAGCTGCTATCGACTGGCTGAACCGGGTAGCTGCAGGAAAACTTAATCCTGATCTTCCCGAACTACCTGATCAGGGCGGTACAGATTACTTTTTTCTGGGCGGAAGCAATCAGAAATATAGTCAAGGATGGTAACACTATTTAAACGCTGTTTAAGCACTTCACAAACACACAATAATGAGCAACATAGTAAATCTATTCAACAAAGGAATAAACTCGCTTAAATCGTCTATTTTCGATCCTGCTCCGGATATCCAAAATGCTACTAAAAAGACCGGATCTAATGAAAGATGGCAGCAGGATCCGGCCGGGTTTATGGTGTCGATTATCAAATCGCAGCATTCATCGTACAAAAAAGAAATTGCCGTTTGGCAGTCCGCAAGAGCAGCTGCCCTGAATACAGATCGTCCAAGACGTAAGCAGTTAACAGAGCTGTATGATGAGATGATGATGACCGATGCGATTATCATTAGTGAAACCAATAAAAGAACAGATCGAATCCTTAATAAAACCTTTAAGATTACTGACTATTCGACTAAAAAGGAGGTTAAGGATAAGACCGATATGTTTAATAAAGCCTGGTTTTATAAATGGGCTAAACATACGCACCACTATCTATATTATGGCCACTCGTTGCCTTATATAAAATCTATATTAAACGGTGAAATCAAAGATGTGGATATCATACCCCGGGCGCATGTTATTCCGGAATGGAATGCGATCCTTACAGACCTAACCGGAGAGAAAACATTTTCCTACCTGGATGATCCTTTTGCGCAGTACTGCACACCTGTAGGTGAAGGCGGTTGGCTTGGATTACTAGACGCTGCAGCACCTCTTTATATCCTGCGTAAACATTCCTGGGCTTCATGGGATCAGTTCGAAGAGATGTTCGGTATTCCGATTCGTATTGCAAAAACTGCCAGTACCGATTCAAAAGTACGTGCTGCTATTAATGCCTGGCTTCGGGATTTAGGGCAAGCCGGTCACGCTTTGTTTCCTATGGATACGGAATTAGATGTCAAGGAAAATAAGCAGACAGATGCTTTTGAGGTATTCAACCAAAAGCGTAAAGCTGCTAACGAGGAATTGGCATTACTGATTAACTCCCAGGCTGAAACATCTAATAATTCAGGATCCAGGGCAAAGGCTGAAGTGGTTGTCGAAAGTACCCAGGAACAAACGACCCTTGCAGACATGCGATTCATGTATTTCGAGATTAACGATAAGCTGATGCCAATCATGGCACAAGTGGGCTATAAAATTAATCCGGAAATGGACGTATTCCAATGGGACAACCCCGAAAATCTGGAAGATAAACTAAAGATTTTCAAAGGTGTTAGTGAAATGGGATTTGAAATTGACCCGGTACAAGTTGAAGAGACATTTAATGTTAAGATCATTGGAAAAAAAGAATCTGCAGACACTGAAGTAACACAGGAGGATTCGGAACCAAAAAAATAAAGGACCGCCCGGGGCCGGCAAACCGGGCGGTCTATAACAACGCCGTAAATCTATTATATCAATCCGGATATAATCACGCTAAGGTATGTAAGAATGCAGACGAAAAGGAACCTGAAGGATGGGCGGATTTAGACAATGCTTTTGAGGATCTAATAAAACAACTTCACAAAGGCAAGAAAAAGACGATCAACCAGGACACTACCGCTGCACGGGCAAAGATATTGAGCGATGCTATGTTCGAAGGTTTCGGAAATGGATTTATCGGAACGGATTATGATTCTCCGGATATCCGCATGATACGAAACCTGCAACAAAATGTATGGCTATTTTCCGGCTTTGCAGACTACCAGATGATCAAAGACGTGTCTGCTTTACTTGTAGATCAGGACGGCAAACTACGATCGGAATCCGACTTTTTTAAAGAAGCTCGCAAAGTTGGGAAAATATACAATACTGATCGTCTCCGGGTAGAGCGTAACCACGCTATAGCTACCAGTCAGATGGCTTCCCGATGGGTAGAGTATCAACATAATATTGATATCGTTCCGAACCTGAAATATGTTACTGCAGGTGATGGCCGGGTACGCCAGGCACACCGGGCATTAAATGGCATTGTACGGCCAATTGATGACAGTTTCTGGTTAACCTATTATCCGCCTAATGATTGGGGATGTAGATGTGATTGTCAGGCTGTGGATGGTAAGGTCACAGATATGAAGGATAAAAAATTACCTATCCTTCCTAAAATGTTCAGGGTAAACATGGCAGCAACGGGTGAATTATACCCTGATGGCCACCCGTATTATTCAGCTCCTGCAGATGATAAAAAGGAAATCAAAAAGCAACTGGAAAAAGTTGTCCGCAAATCCGGAAGTTTTGTTCCTGAAGGGATTGAAGATTATGCCAAAAAATTAGGTATTACTGTTAATAAAGAAATCTTCAGTTATCTGAATTCTAAAGTTGGATTTAAATCAGGAACAACCGGGGGAGCCTATTTTGATCCGACAAACTGGTTTGTTCACATTCCTGTTGATGATCGCCGGAAAAACTCAAAATGGTATGCCGAAGCCGTAGTATATCACGAGTATGGACACGCTGCTGACTGGTCTAACGGATTTCAAAAATCTAATAAGGTTAAAAACCTGATGGATAAATACAGAGGTATTTTCTCAAAAGATGATAACAAGCTATACAAAGAGCTATCAACCCGGATTGATAGCATGGGAGAGCATGCCTATGAGAAGGGTAAATATGATCTTATGAATATGTGTGGTGCTGCGTCCGACACCATTATGTCCCTTAATCCGATGTATGGAAGGGGACACAGTTCGAGCTACTGGAAAACTCCCGGCTATAAAGAAGCGGAGTTTATCGCACACATGTTTGAAAATAAATTCAGTGGAAACCCGGTTTTCAAGAAAGTTATGCCGGAATTATATGAAGAAATGATACAACTGGCTGACGAACTTCACCCGGCTAAATCAGAATAATATCTGACTCCTGGTATTCATCCTGATCTACTGCTGAAGGATCAATGTCGAGTTGTTTATTATCACTTTCAGCCCGTTCCAGGTACGGGAAAAGTTTATCCTGGATATGGCCAAAGAGAGTCTGTAGCAGCTGTGCATATAAATCTGCAGCACTACCGGAATAATCTCTTTTGGAGAGCTTTTTATAAAGTTCTTGACCTGTCATAATAACAAAGGTATATAATTAATTAAATAACAACAAAATATGTCTACTCAGGAAAGCACAACAACCTTTCGAATTAATGATCTCTGGACCGAATCGATGAAAAGAATCATGGCCGTGAATGATAAGTTCGAAAACCGTCTAAAGGGTATGCGCTCTGCAGCAAGCGGTTCACTGGATGGAATAAAGAGTAATCTGCAGAAGTTCAAAGTGCAGAATATGGACGCTATAAGCGACATATTGGGTGAAGTTCCCGGGGGAGATCGAGCAGCAGCATTGATATCAAATCCTTATGTTGCTGCCGGTGCTGCTGTAGTTGGTGCCGGTGTTGCTATTAAAAAGGCGACTAATTATGCTGAAGAATGGGAGGCCAAAATGGCCGAAGTCAATGTAACGGCACAACTTGGAAAAAAGGAGCTGAAGGCACTTTCAGATCAACTGTTAAAAACCGGGGGTAATAACGTTGCTCTTCTGGATCAGGCTCCGGAAACATTTAATAATATTCTATCAGCAGGTTTAACCGTTGATCAATCCATCAAAGCATTACAGCCAACTTTAAGAGCCGGAAAAGCAGGTTTTGCCGATATGGCCACGACTGCAGCTGCAGGAGTTGGGGTAATGAATTCGTCCGGTGAAAGTATTAACCGGGTGTATGATGTTTTGTTTGCCACAGTGGACAAGGGTTCCGCATCATTCAACGATATTGCGCAATATCTTCCCAAGATTATACCGGCTGCCAGAAATGCCGGGTTTGCCCTGGATGAAACTGCAGGAGCCTGGGCTTACCTGACCGCCCAGGGAGCAACTGCAGAGAGAGCAACAACTTTAATGGAAAATGCTACAAAGGCTCTATCCAATCCCGACCGGATTAATGCATTTAACAAGATGGGTGTGGCCATCTTTAACCAAAGTGGAAAGATTCTTCCACTTACAAAAATTGTTGATCAGTTGACCGTAAAAATGGACGGATTAACGGATAAGCAACGAATTGCAAAGCTTGCAGCTTTGGGACTTGATATGGAAGCTGCAGGGGCTTTTGCTTCCATGTCCCAAAACGCAGATCGTTTCCGTGAGATTGTAAACGGTACGATTGACAGTGTGGGTGCTGCTGATGCTGCATATCAAAACGCAGCTCAATCGGGGGATTCCTGGGCGATTGTTAATAATAAATTTTTGGTCATATGGGAGAAATTTGGAGAGAAGTTTTTACCGATGCTGTCCGCAACCGGAGATAAGGTATTAGCTATCATTGAACGTATTGATCAGCTTAATGAAAGAAGTATTGTATTTCGGGATCTGATATCAACTATTGGCAATATCCTATCGATTACGCTTAAAATAGGTACTGCAGGTTTCATGTTACTGATTAACATATATGATCAGACCATTGGACGAATTATGAACATGATCACAGCCCAGGATAAGGCAGGTAACGCATTTGAAAGCTATTATTTTAAAATCCGGCCTTACCTGGTATGGATGGGTGAAATGTTTATGAAGTTGGCAAAACTGATGGGCCAAATTATGACTTTCGATATAACCGGGGCTATTGACAGTATTAAGAATTGGGAAATAGCAGATATCGGAAAGATCAAAAAAGACCAGGCAAAGGCTGTTCGTGACCAGGTTTTCAGCAGCATTTTGGATGTGGAATTTCCGGATAAACTGACACCTAAAGCAAAACCAAAAGGTTTGTCAGGACTGGACTTTGATCCTATTGATGGAGGAAAAAACAAAAAGGGATCCGGGGGCGGTGTGTCCGGTTCCGGAGGTACAAGGACCGTTAATATCACAATACAAAACTTACTTCCTGGAATGACAGTAAACGCCACCAATATTCAAGGTGCAGCACAGGATATCGGTCGAATGATCCAGGAGGAATTATTGAAAATGATTTCAGATACTTCATTAGCAGTTGAGTAATGGCCGGATCCGTTGATATATCATCAAGCAGAAAGCTTCCATTTAAAAGACAAATGGAAGCTTTCCGGACGTTCAAATCAAATTATCCCAGGTTTGTAGGAAACATAGCCGTAAACTTTTATAAGGATTCCTTTACACGTCAGGGATGGATAAGTGATTCACGTTTGGAACGTTGGAAAAAACGTAAGTATGAAAATCGAAAAAAGTCAAGGCGTGGTATTCTTATTAAGTCCGGGGCTTTACGCAGATCTATCCGGGTGCTTCGTGTTGGCCTGGGTTATGTGGTTGTAGGATCTCCGCTTCCCTATGCAAAAATTCATAATGAAGGCGGACGTATCCGGGCGGTTCAGAACGTTGGTTCCTTCAGGCGCAGATACAGGCGCACTGGAAGAGGTAGACAAGCTTCTGTAACTTCTGTAATTGTAAAGGCACATAAGAGAAGGGTTAACACAGTAATACCCAAACGGCAATATATGGGACCTTCAGAGTTTGTCAATAAAAGAATTCTGATGAAGTCTGAATATGAACTTAAACGCATATTATACATTAAATAAATGAAAGAATTGTATCTATCAATCAAAGAATACATCCTGAATAAATTGCCGGATGTACAGCATGTCGATCTATGGAATGAACAGATTATGAACATCGAAGATGAAGTGCCATTTTTACGGCCTGCAACATTTATAGAATTTGGAATTGTGGAATGGACCCGAGTTAATAAAACTCAAAAATCTGGTAATGTACCTTTGCGAATACACCTAGTTACTGATTGCTATGATTATCAGGCTGATGGTGCAGATGCACTTCAATCTTTGGATTTACTGGATAAATTGGAGGGCTTTATGGATGGGGCAGCATTACCTGGTTGTACACCTATGCTAAACACTAACACGCAAATTGATAATAATCACGGGAATTTGATCGAAAACATTACATCGTATAGCTTTGATTATAAAAAATGTATACCTTCAAAGAAAAATCTGATACCGGTTACACCGGATCTTCAGGTAGATGGAGAAATAAAAAAGCCGCTTTAAAGCGGCTTTTTTTATTGGTGTTATTTTAAATTTAATACTTCTTGTTTGCTCAATGTTCCGATGTATTGATTTTCAAAAAAGGTTTGTACTACTGACAATTGTTGACCTGAAGGGGCTTTGATAGAATCTAAATTAAAGGCTGTTCTACCATCAATATATGTGCTTACTTCTTTTGGTTGAAATTTTTCAATTGACACCGTAATTAGAAAGTTACCTGTGTAAGAGCTTGTACTATTGAAATGCCTACGACCATAGTAAAAATTATGACTTTCGTATACTGATCCGGAACCATTAACAAAATCTTTCAGTTTTGTAATTAAGTTTATTCGAATCTGTTTTAATTGATCATCACTATAACCACCTGTATAAGCTAATTTAATGTAATCATCAATTACGTCCTTTTTTACAACAACTTCTTTTTCGACTACTTTTTCAATTTCAATTGTCTCCCCTGATTTAGAGCAACTCATAAACAACATTGATACAGTTGCTGTTAATAATATTAGTTTTTTCATTTTGTCTTACTTATTTTTAGGATAATTTTTTCTATTGTAGATGGCTGAAGATAATACTTTTCAGCCAAATAATCGAATATCACTTCGTCTCGTTTTCCTTCAACAAAAAATAATTGTGCATATTCTTTCGAAATAAGTTCATTTCTTAAGGTTAAACGATCGGAATTTCTGGCCATGTTACGAAGATAATATCTTCGTGTTCATACTTTCAAATTGGGTTATTAACACCTGAAGTTCAGAAGCTACAAGACTGTTAAGCGGTTTCTTAAATTTACCATAGGTTCTGCACCAGGAATCAAGACGTGCAACATCAGCTTTACCCGATGTTGTCACCCACAAAATATCATAACACAGACTAATTAATTTTCGCTTCATTTTGATCGTTTGCTTTTCCAGATCTTCAATTATTTTCATTGCTTCAGTGTCGGTCAGATCTCGACTGCTTTCAGTTCTTTTACCTGAATATTCCCAACACAAAGCATGTCTGCGAGGTTGTAGCTTATGACGTGTTAAAACAGCCATTAAACGCTTAAAAATTACTTGTGATGGCATAATCTGAATTTATTAATTTGTGTGCTTCAGAAGCCTTTTTATTAATAAAGGCATTTCTTTCGTTACGCTCCTGTATCAAACTGTTATATGGTTTTTCAACTTCGTTTTTCATAAATATTAAATTGATTTAACATTTTTACTTGCTGATTTAGCTAGTACTTGGATATTTTCATACGACATCTCCAAAGCATCAACATAATCTAATCCGTAATCTTTTTCACTATTTCTACGAATCTGATCAGTTGTCTGAAAAGATTTACTTATTGTTTTCAATGCATTAAGCATTATATTATATTGTAAAGCCTGTTTTGGTGTTATTTGTATTTTATTCATGATCTATAAAAGTGTTAATTGGTTATTTAATTGTTTTGGACCTTTTTTGTCCCATATAATAAGTTCCTTCCAACCGCCGAACCTTCCAACTGGTGACGCTTTAAAGTCCTTCACATCAATGATTGCATCAACTAAATGTTCGAATTTTTTTAGATTTGGATTAGCTTTCCAGGAAACAATAATGATAATTTTATTAGGGAACCTCTCAAACAAAAGTTTCATCTGCTCAACTGTCAAATTCATATAGTCAGCAGAATCCAGGACACAGACATTGCCTGAATTTGGCTGACATAACCGGCGGAACCAAATTTCAAAAGCACGTTGAGACTTTTCGCAAAATATAAACTTTCCAAGTCCCATATATTGAGCCAGATTATTTCTAATTGCTGCGTTTTGAAAGGATTTAGATTTACCCTGTTCAGGGCTGTTAAAGTTGACCTTTAATGAGGATTCCATAAATGCGCAGCACATACGAACCAGGTATTCGGTTTTTCCGTTTTTCGCATCACCTTTTACAAGGATTTTTGCACCTTTGGGGATATCTCCAAGATGATCCTTCCAGAGTTGATCTAATTCAACTTCATCAAATTTCCATTCGTATATATCTTTTACTGAATGGTTCTTTGGGGTTTTTTTCTTTTTTGTTACTGCCATAACAATTCAAATTATTTAAGTTTATTTAAAATTTTTACAAGGTATTTTATCTGATGTTTACAATCATCAATAGCATAATGTGTAATACCATCGAAAATCATGCTTTTGCGTATTGAAGGCATTAAAGATGAAATTGTCCTTACATCTCGCTCTTGCCAGAATTCCCACGATACATTAATCGATGTGCGTTCACATGCATTACGTATCAGGCTCAAATCAAAAGATGGAGAATTAGACCAAACACAGGTATTTTTATTCTCACCTACAAAAAGCATTAAATCAACCAATGAAAGAATCAAATAAGATTCGCCCTTTAATAGTTTATCACGACTTTCATCGTTTTGTAATAACCACCACTTTATTGTATCTAAGTCGGTCAACAACCCTGCTTCATGGCTGGTTCTGGTACTAATAACTCTATAGAATGTATCTTTGATTTCACCTGTATTGATATCAAATTCTATAGCTCCGATACTCAAAATCACTGAATACGGTTTAGTACCCAATGTTTCTATATCAATCATTACATTTTTCATATACTAAAATTTAGTTTGAACCCTATCCGGGATACGATCCCGGACATGCTCCATAGTAGGGTTATTTTTTTGTAATTGCGATAATGCGTACAGAATCCTGGAAGAAAGTATCATTAGCCAGGTCATAATACTGCATCAAACTACCTTCCTTCAGGTCATCAATATTGTATACGCCACGATATGTCCATTGACCTTTATTGACGGATGCATCTGTTACTAATCCGTTAATGTCGCACCAAATAGTTACATCCTGATTGTTTTGGCTGAATTCTATTTTATACATACTTTCTGATTCGTATTTTTTTGCGACAAAGGCCATAATCAATGCTGTAAACAGCATGATAAAACCCGTAGTTACATGTTTTATATCCTGTCTTTTCATATTGCACTGAAGTTTAGTTCTAATCTGATCCACTTTCCGGCTTTATTTTTGAATTTAAAATCATAAGCAAAACCTTTTAAGCTAAGGGAATATGATTCTTTAACCAGGCGCAAACCTTCCTTCCATCTTGGGTCGGTAAATTTATCTTCATGCTGCAATAAAGACATAACCTTTGCGTACTCTAATTCTCCTTTAACATTTTTCTCAATGAATGAAAGAAGGATTTCAAATAGTTTGGTATCACGTTTTTTTACAAAATCAAAAAGGAATTCACGCACCAGTTCCACACCCTTATGGCCCCTTTCATCCCATACAGGATCTGTATCACGTCTCCGTATGATACGCTTTGTCATGTCTGTGTGAGTTAAGGTAAAACCGCCCTTTGAACTGGTTCTGATAGAACCATAGTTAGCCATTTTCACAGCCTGATCTTCCATCTGCAGATGGACAAGATTTTTAAACCGGCCTAATGTCAGACTAAGATCTTCAGCTGCTGAATAAAGCTCGTCTAAAGTATTATCTTTGTCCTTTAAGTACTTCTTTTGCTCACGTTCCTGTTTTACTTTCTCTGCTTTCTTTTTTTCAGCGAGTAATTGCTCCAATTCCTCGAGTGTATAATCTTCTTTAATCATTATTTTACTGTTTTAGTAGTGTTTAAATGCTTTTCTAATCTTATTTCTCGCAACCTCCTTTGTATCTCCCGGATTGCTTCCGGATCAGCTTCCGGATGATTTCTTAACCAGTTTTCATATTCAGATTCTTTGTCATCAATGACTATAAAATCCGGTCTGCCTTTTAGTCTTGTATCCATAATTTTTAGTTTGATTGATTTAGCTTTTGTAGTTTTAGCTGTTCTTTTTTTTTAGCCCTCCAAAACCTTGCATAAATCCTTGATTTTTCTCTGATTCTATCTCTATTTTCCTCTCTATATTTTCTTATATATTCTTTATATTCTTCATGCTTCCTGATTTTGGCCATATACCGCCTGTTGCTTGCATTTTTCTTTTCTCGAAAAGATTCTATATTCTTCCTATAATATTCCCTTTTCCATGCAGCCATACATTTTTTACATGTATATAAATATGATATTTTGGCCCTCTTAGCTATCCTTGGAAACATACATTCAGGTAGAATTTCTTTACAAACCTTGCATTGTGTTTCTGATATAACTTTTCGTGTTTCAGGGATAAGTTTGCAGGTCGAATAATAGTACTTTCCTCCTGATATCTTCTTCAGGCAATCTTCGAATGAAGTACTGATTAAAATGGAATCATGCACCAGGTCAAGTGCTATATTGTAGTCAACTTTACGAGCAAACTGCTGTAATCGATTGTATTCTGATTGATTTGGTATATACATAGCTTAACGTTTATATCCATGATGATTGATAAATAGTTTCCACGGTATGTAATTATCAAAAACCTGACGAACTGCACCATCTAAAACAGGTATATGTGGAGAATCTATAATAACCAGGTTATTCTTCATCATAACCCCATATTCATGTTTTAAGAATGATTTCAGATGTTTAGGGCCCCTCTTTTTAGATATCCGTGTCATGCTGTTTTCTGATCAATAATTCCTATAATTTGATTAATAACTACCTGATCAGTTTCAGAAAGTGGAAGGACAAAAGTTTCGCTTAGAAACTGAAATGCAAGACAGTCAGAAACATTGGCTTTAACAGAGTATTTTTGCTTAACAATAACTGAAGCAATTGTTAAATGTTGTTTTAAACTAACCAGATTAGCTACAAACATTTTTGACAATGCATTATTAGTTAATAGACCTGCTCCCATAGCCAGATCAATACTATTCAACCAGATTAGCAGCTGACGGCGATCTAATTTAAATGTGATTTTCATAACGATAGAGCTTTAAGGATTTCACGTTCTATTTCTATGTTTTTAGCCTTGAATTGTGGATATGTATCATACATGGTGTCGAACATTTTTAAGCCGTGTATGACTGTATCATGACCACGATCAAACTGTCTGCCTATTTCAGATTTGGTCATGCTTAAAAGGCGATACATAAGATTAAAGCAATGGTAACGAGCGACGGCAAAATCATCTTTCTTTTCCTTTGAACGAAGTTGAAAGGGTGTAATACCGCATGACGCAGCCACAATATTGACGATCAGATCCGGAGATAGCGACATGTTTAAAAAATCAAAACGAACATATACGGGACGACCAAATAATAAACTTAAACTCTGCTCTGCAGTGCTTATGATTTCTGAAGATTTAACCAGGTGATTATGATCAAGCATCTTTTAAACTCCTTTCTTCATTTTTGACAACTGTTTTAAGCGTCTTAACCAGGCTTTTTTCAAGCGCAAGTTTTCGGGGACTGATAGTAAGGCTATCAATATCATTGATCAGCAAATATTTCTTTTTGAGAAGGGTGCTAAACTTACTATTTCCGTATTTTTCAATGAATTGCAGATCACGAACAGCCCACTGATTTAACCACCAGTTCCAGATGATCTTTTTATTTAGTAGAAAATCTACATCTTTGGGTGCTTTGGATTGAAAATAAGCTATGCACTGATCAACTTTAAACCAGAACATTTCTTCTTTACTCATTCCAGTAATTAAAAGAACTCTACTTTCTGCATCATGCTGTACGCTACGTACAGCATTGATCATATTGGTATTTTTCATTAAGCAGCTTTATTTTTTTTTAATTTGATCGCTTTAATTGTGTCGGAACCGACACGCAAATCGCATTTTTCCATGCGAATACATGATTCGGTGATCTTACTGATCAACGAAGGATCTGCTACACCATTTGCGACACTAATCGCAGCAACAGCAAAAGAATCAGGACTGCCAACTTCGATAAATGAACCCCCTAAACGACTGTGTAATTCGTCAAATCCTAATCTTCCGGACCGCACACCATTTTCGATCTTGGTTCTGAATGTTGGCGTACTAAGAGTGACAATGTTACACTTATCTTTAAACTCATTGTACAGACAGATCAGCTCTAACCATACTTCAGGTTTTGCTTTGTCAATTTCATCTAAAATCAAAGTTGGATTAGCCCGTTGAGTTATACGGGTATAGATCATTTCTTCTAAATCATCCATACGATATCCTTCAGGGTTAAAGCCCATCGAACGGAGGATCAATTTATATAACTTGCGCACGGTCAAACCTCGCTTACACTTTACCAGGATAGCATCTTTGCATTGAGACGCAAAGTAATCTGCTGTGAAGGTTTTACCAGATCCTGCAGGCGCAATAATTGATGAAATATTGCTGACTTTACGATCACGTGCAAGTTCCATATGTGAAATAATCTTCTTACTTACAGCTGTGTCAGTATAAACCCAATCAGGGGCAGTATAGCCAACCTGTTTACCGAGCTTATTCCACATTTCATCGCTGATAAGCTGCCAATTTTCATTTTTAACTTGCGTCAAGGTAGCACTTGAAACGCCGATCAGGCTTGCTGCAGCCTGATTTTGAGACCGATGTGATTTTACGAAGTCGATTGTTAATAATCTGATTTCGTGCTTTTGTTCATTTGTCATACTTTTGATGTGTTAAATGGTTAATATTTATTTATTAATTGTGTCCCTGGGACTGCCATCCCGGGGATTTTTTATTTCAAATAGTGGTCTAATGGATCGTAATCATCATTACTTTGATCTTTGTACCAGTTTCCAAGGTCATTGACCGGAACTTTTTCTTTTACTGGTGATTTTTTAGCCTTTTTCTTTCCCGAGCTGATACCTCTAAGTTTTGGCGATTTAAGCCCGTGCTGTTCTGCTTTTTCTCCGTATTTCTCCTGTAATGACAGTAAAGCTGTCCAATTATCAACACGCTCCTGTTTAGCTGCATCAATCATGTTGTTGATGTGTTCCATATCACCAGGTTGCTGACACTGAACGGCTGTTTGCGCACTTACTTTAGGTTGAGCCACATCGACAAACTGAAGTCCTTCAGAACCCTTTATATACAGTCTAATGTGTGAGAGATCCGCAGGATCGTAGCGGTAATAGAATTTTTGCCCGATGTATTTTTTCCGGAAGGACATATCCGGTAAACCTTTACTATTAAGAACCTCATAATGATATTCTTTACTTTTTATCGTTGGCTTAATACCTTCAGCATAATATGTAAGATGATCTGCAGATGTTATCCAGAACATATCTATCATATCCAAATAATCTACAGGGTAAGGTTTTGGATTTTGGCTTTTTTGATAAGCTTCTATTCGTGGTATGCCTAATTTTGGATGTAACTCGTTATTCCATTCATTCCGGCGCATTATATATTGTTCTTTTACCTGATCTAAAGAAAGAAGGTTCTTAACGTTAGCCAGAATAAGTTCCATATTTGCTTTGCTTTCCTGTTTTTTGGCAGTCACGTTTTGGCCAGTGAAGTACCAATCTTTAAACAGGTGCTGTGTTTGGAATCGTCCAAATACACTCTCAATTGATTTACTGTTACCGTTGTAAGGCTGTGTAACGTGACTGATTTTCGCCAATCTCTTTAGAAAATCTCCATTTTCTA
Organism: Sphingobacterium sp. UBA5789; assembly: GCF_002418355.1. NCBI lineage: Bacteria > Pseudomonadati > Bacteroidota > Sphingobacteriia > Sphingobacteriales > Sphingobacteriaceae > Sphingobacterium > Sphingobacterium sp. UBA5789. The sequence goes on from NZ_DIDX01000001.1 coordinate 598,229, forward strand.
AAGTTTTATGACCTCCCTGATTATCATATCTGATCTCATGGGGTTTGTGCATACTAAACATGATGGCATTTTTATATGCAAAATATTGGGCTTCGTGATCTTCAGAGAATGCAAAGTGACAACCCAGGAAACATTCGCTATACACATCAATAATTTCATATACTATAAGCTTTGCAGCATACCCGGAAGCAGTTTTATAATAGTAATTGACTTTTGTACCGTCACTATACCACAATGCATCACGCCATGTCGGTAGTTCACGTTTCTGCTTAATGCCAAATTTCTTTTTGAATTCTAATTCACCATATCGACCGGCATACCAACGATATTCTACTTCCGGACGGTGAAGGAAATTATATATTGACTTTTCAGTTTCAAGCCGTTTCCAACCGTTATTTTTAGCTTTTTGGTTATACTCTAACCAAAGATCTTCAATGCGACATTTGTTAACCTGGCTTGAATATCTTGCGATAAGCCATTCACCTACTTCAGGGGTAATTATTTGACGGTTCTTTTTATCAAATCTATCACTGATAATTTCTATATATCCACGATCGACATAATTTCTAACCTTTTCAGAAAGTCTTTTGTATGAAGAAGGAAGATAAATTCCTTCAGCTACTATAATCGCACATGTTGATGTCCAAAACTGCGCTCTGGACATATTATATGTTTTAATGAAACCGGATCTTACAGACAACATTTCTACTAACATATTAAGCCACTTTGCAGCGGTTGTATATTTTTCTATATGTCCTTCAGGAAGACCCTCACCATTTTCAAGAGTGTGGCCACTAAAGAAATCAAATGCTGTTTTATCGGGTTTTAAATACTGTTTAATCAATTGGTGAGCTTGATATATATAAACATCACCAAAATGATTCTTTATGAGTTCCTGATATTTAGGTTTAATCTGCTCATAAGGAAATAGATCACAACGAAGATCATTAGGATCCTTAATTTTTATTGACCACTTTTGAGCTGTCCAATAAGCAATACCTGACTGATTAATTTCAGACATTGTGAGATACAATATATTGTTCAGCAATATCATATCTATTTTTTTAATATATTTTCTATTTCCGAAGCTTTATGCTTGATGTTTCTTACAATCTCGGTATCACGATCATCGTGATCACCTTTTAAGACTTGTTCAACATACTTTGCAGAGCATCCCACACTTTGTGCAATCATGGTAGGCAAACCCTTTCTATAGGCTTTTTTATATTCTTTTGCTTTTGTGACCATAATTAATTTACCTTTGTTCTCATTAACAGAAACAAATATATGTGAATTATTTTCACATATCAAAAGAATAGTGAATTATTTTCACATAATTATGTAATGAGTTTGTTGGCAGAAAATCTTTTGTATTTACGTGAATCATTAAATCTTAATCAGAATGATTTCGGTAAGCTATTTGGCTTAACAAGGGATAATGTGGCCAGCTATGAAAGAGGAACTGAACCAAAATTAAATAAACTCATGTTGATTGTGAATTATTTTCACACAACAATTGAAAATATATACACCTTAGATCTATCAAAAGATATTCATAAAGAAAATTCAAATATTAAGGAGTTTTCACATGTCAATAAATTGGCATCTAAAATGGCATCTAATAAGGCACCTAATTTAGAGGAAAGCGCAAGTTTAAATCAAACAAATCCCGATTTAGGTAGAATTCATTTGGAAAAATTACTTAATGAAAGGGATCGTGTAATAGATGCTCTAAATGAGGTAATTAATACGCAGAAAGACCTTATAAAATCTCAAAAGAGCCTAATAGATGTATTTAGACAAAGAATTGAAGGAAACGAGGACCAAGCAAAAAATACGGGTTAGGGTAGTTTGGCGAAACTTTTTACAGATTGCAGTAACGTTTGTACTACCTGTTTACATTTCATTTTGTAAATCTGTGTAAAAGGGACATCAAATTAACCTTTTAGGACATTTCAAAATTCCCTACAATTTCAATTAAACAGTTAAAAACGTCCTTTTGACGCAATGAAAGCAACTTTTAGCGTTTTTCACCGTTTCCGTTTTTGGGACATTTCAAACTTACCCCCGTGTACACCAAACATGCCATTAACCTTTTTGCCAATTACAATAAGACCGTTGGTCAGCACAATTTCGGAGCTGTATTAGGGTACAACAGAGAGCAACAAAAATGGGATGCTATCGGTGGTGTCGTAGACGGTTTGTTGTCGGAAGATCTGAATGATTTTGATCTGGGCTATGGCAATATGCAGACTACCGGTGGAAGCCGTACATGGGCACTGGAAGGATATTTTGGAAGATTCACATATGATTATGCAGGTAAATATCTGTTTGAGATGAATGGCCGTTATGATGGTACATCTAAGTTTCCAAGTAAGCAAAGATTTGGATTCTTCCCTTCTGTATCTGCAGGGTGGAGAGTAACGGAAGAGTCGTTTGCAGAAAATCTGAAACAGTATGTAAACGAATTCAAACTCCGTGGTTCATATGGTGAACTGGGAAATGCGCAGGAAGCGGATGAATATGGTTACATCTCGTTGATGAACAGTGGCAGGTCTAATTATATCACAGGAGGAGGAAAGACACAATATATATCTGCACCAACACCTATCTCCAGTAATCTGACCTGGGAGCGTACGAATACGTTGAACTTCGGAACGGATATGGCTTTTCTGAACAGCCGTCTGAATGTAACCTTTGATTATTTTATTCGCAAAACACTGGATATGCTGATCCCGGGACCAACATTGCCGGCTGTATTCGGAGCAGCTACTCCGAAGATGAATGCGGGAGATCTGGAAAACAGGGGTTGGGAACTTGCTGTAGCATGGAATGATTCCAGAACAGTGGCAGATAAACCTTTTAAATATAATTTTTCAGTTGGTCTGTCTGATTCCAAAGCTAAAATTACCCGTTTTGATAATCCCAAAATGTTGCTGAGTAACTATTACGTAGGGCAGTCGCTGGGTGAAATCTGGGGATATCGCGTAGATGGCTTATTTGCTTCAGATGCAGAAGCTGCCAGCTGGAAAATAAATCAGGACTATGTTGATGCTGTTCGGCTGTCGGCTCCCGGAGAATGGTCTAAGCTCAAAGGCGGGGATGTCAAATTTGTAGATGTCAACGGGGACGGTGTTGTGAATCAGGGAGACAATACGCTTAGTAAACCTGGAGATCAGGTGATCATCGGAAATGATCGGGCCCGTTATACCTTTGGTGTAAATCTGGGTGCAAGCTGGAATGGATTTGATGTATCGGCATTCTTTCAGGGGATCGGACGTCAACATTGGTATCCGGGATCTAATTCAGATAAATTCTGGGGGCCCTATTCCCGGCCATATTATTCCTTCGTTCCGAAAGACTTTGCAGATGATGTGTGGACTCCTGAAAATCCAAATGCTTACTATCCGCTCATGAGAGGATATATTGCCCTGAACAACAGGGGATCGCTGAATGTAAAAAATGATCGGTATCTGCAGGATCTGGCCTATATCCGGCTGAAAAATCTGACTATAGGCTATAGCCTGAGTGATAAACTGCTGCAACGTGTCAAAATATCAAGAGCAAGAGTATTTGTTTCCGGAGAGAATTTCTGGACAGCGACCAAATTGCGTTCCGATTATATTGATCCGGAACAGGCAGCGCAGGAAGTGAACGGCAGATCGTACCCTATTTCCAAGGCATTTTCGTTTGGTATTGACTTAACTTTTTAGGCTTAACATGATGAAACTATATTCATATATTTTAGTTGTTGCAGGATTGATTGCGGTTACTTCCTGTGAAAAAAACTATCTGGATCGCTCTCCGGAGGATAAACTGACTCCGGAAAACTATTTCAGATCAGAAAATGATCTGGCATTATATTGTAATTCTTTTTACAATTCTCTGCCCGATGCAGAAGGAGTGTATAATGAGGATATTGATAATATTGTAAAAAATACCCTGCCGGATCAGGTCACGGGTAAGCGTCAGGTGCCGGTGAGTGGTGGAGGCTGGACCTGGGATAATCTGCGGAATATTAATTTCTTTTTAGAGAATTACAACAGAACATTAGCTCCTGAAATAGCGAATAAATACGGAGCAGTAGCCCGCTTTTTCAGAGCTTATTTTTACTTTGATAAAGTCAAGCGATTTGGAGATGTGCCCTGGTATTCTAAGGCGATCGACCAAAACGATATGGAAGCTTTACTGAAGAAAAGAGATTCCAGAACACTGGTAATGGATTCCATTATAGCGGATCTGGACTTTGCCATAGCGAATCTGAGTGCTACCAAATCATCTGAAAAAGTAACCAAATGGACTGCTTTAGCTTTAAAATCCCGTGTAGCATTATTCGAAGGTACTTTTCGTAAATACCATACAGACCTGAATTTGCCGGATTCTAAACGTTTTCTGGAGCTTGCAGCTGCGGCTTCCAGACAGGTGATGGATGGCAACGTATACAGTATCTATCAGGGAACGGACAATATGGGGTATCAGCAACTGTTTTCGTCTGTCAATGCCATTGATGGTGAGATCATACTGGCCCGTAAGTACAGTGACGGATTGCAGATCTGGCACAATGTCAATTATTATACAATCACCGCTTCTTACGGTAAACCGGGACTAAACAAAGACCTCGTCAATACGTATCTGATGCGGGATGGCTCCCGTTTTACAGATAAACCTGGATATGCAACGATGTCCTTTTATCAGGAGACACAGAATCGGGATCCGCGTCTGTCACAGACCATTCGCACACCGGGATATAAGAGAATCGGTGGTACTGCAGTGCAAACACCTAATTTTGGTAATTCGGTAACGGGCTATCAGCTGATCAAGTTTGTGGGCGATGTACGGTATGACTCCTACAACCGTTCTGAAAATGATATGCCTTTGTTTCGTTATGCAGAAGTTCTTTTAAATTATGCAGAAGCAAAAGCTGAACTCGACGATCTTTCCCAGGCTGATATTGACAGGTCTGTCAAATTACTTCGTGATCGGGTGTCTATGCCTAATATGCTGCTCACTGATGCAACAGCTAATCCAGATGCCTATCTGATGGCACAGTACCCAAATGTAAAAGGAAGTCAGGCAGGTGCTGTACTGGAAATCCGCAGGGAAAGAAGAATTGAGCTGGTCATGGAATCTTTCCGTTGGGATGATATTATGCGATGGAAAGTTGGTCCGATTCTGACACGTCAGTTTAAAGGGATGTATTTTCCTTCAACCGGACAGTTTGATCTGGATGGAGACGGCAAGATGGATGTGTGGATATATGAGGGGAATAAGCCTACAGCCTCCGGCATTCAGCTTCTAAAACTGGGAAGTGAGATCATTTTGGAAAACGGAACCTCAGGGAATATAATTGTCAATGCGCATATAGCAAAAGTATTTGATGAAAAGAAAGATTACCTCTGGCCGATACCGACTCAGGAACTGCAACTGAATGAAAATTTGGTTCAGAATCCATTTTGGGAATAGCTATATTTGAACAACCTGAAGACCGGTTTATAACCAGCCGGTCTTTTTGATACCTTAAATCTATTATGAATACAAGAAGATATTTTCTAAAATCAATGGGCGTTGCTTCGGCAACATTTGCGTTATCTGCTCATCAGCAAGCATTCGCACACACTATACAACAACAGGATTTTGATTTTCGCGTCAGACCTTATCTGCAGGATCTGCAGGGAGATCAGGTGACTGTCATGACTCATATTAATCGTAAAGGTTTTACCTGGCTGGAAGTCAGAGCACAGGGAGAGCAACAATTTCGGAAAATCGTTCAGTCTGAAGACGGACTTATTAATGCCAATACCCTCAGTACAGTACTGACAATAACGGGGCTGCAACCTGGTAAGACATATGAGTATCGGGTATATGCAAAGGAAATCCTCACGTTTGAAGCCTACAAAGTCGTTTATGGCAAAGAGATAAGCAGTTCCTTATATGTATTTAAAACTCCGGATGCAAATAGTCAAACTACATCCTGTGTTATCTATAATGACGTACATGGAAGAGCACATTCCTACGGACAGTTGCTGGATATTGCAGGTAAACCGGAATTCGATTTTGCGATTCTGAATGGCGATATGTTTGATTACGTTACTAATGAAGAAGACCTTTATGATAAACTGCTTACTCCACTGGGAGAGCGGTTTGCCAGCGAAAAACCATTTTTTATGCTGAGAGGCAATCATGAGACAAGAGGTGCTTATTCGAGAGATTTTAAAACCTTTTTCAGATATGAGGACAATACGTATTACGGAACATTTCGCAGAGGGCCTGTCTCCTGGCTGATGCTGGATACCGGAGAGGATAAACCGGATACAGCAGAAGTATATGCCGGCGTAGTGGACTTTGATCAGTATCGTATCGATCAGGCAAAATGGGCTGAAAAAGTAATGGCTTCAGATGCATTCAGAAAGAGCGCTTTCCGGGTGGTCGTTATGCATATCCCGCCATTTTATTCCGGAGAATGGCATGGACCAATGGAAGTACAACGCTTATTTGCACCCTTATTTGATAAATATAAAGTGGATGTCGTGATCAGCGGACATACGCACACTTACGGGTTTCATGAAGCTACCGCAAAACATTCTTATCCAATTTTTATTGGAGGTGGACCTAAAGAGGGAAACCGGACACTTATTCACGTAAAGGCGGATAACAGGAAACTGGAAGTAAATATGATTCTGGATAATGGATCTAAAGTCGGTACATACAGCAAAACGCGCTGATAGAAAGCTTTAAAAGAATAAAAACAAGTAAGGGATATCTGCATCAGATATCCCTTTTTTTATAGCACAATAATGATTACTGTGTTATTGTTATTTTGGTTTATTAATAACGGATTCCCCTATCTGATATTGTATGGCTGATATTCCAAAATAAAAATTTACAACAGAGTTTCTGGTCAGTATACCGAATACAGACGGCGCACAGATTGGCCCTGCATTTTAAAAAAATCTAAAGCATGGATACATTCGTTTATTGTTGTATATTCATGCTTTAGTTTATATAGTCTCAAATGGTGTCGAAAGCGATAAAATCTCTTTATTACGTACTGTTAATCCTGATTTCTTTTACAGTGAACGGTACTATGGTATCTGCACAGAACAATATTGATATTTCTGTTTACCCTAAAGTCGATCTGATTAACAGCAACTGGTCAATAGCCGGAAATATAGATGGTAATAACCCGAATATTCTTTCGGAGCTGACCTGGAAGGATAATGTAGCTTGGGGTGCAGGGGCCAGATTTTCTGTCATTTTGCATCCGCGAATTAAGCTTTCCTTACAGGCTGAACATAGCTTTATTGTATCCGGAACTGTCCGCGATGTAGATTATTCCGGAGACAATAGAACGCTGGTAGATAGGGACATGACATACGATAGCGGAGAAGGGAATGTTTCTTTTGCGACGCTACAACTTAATTATCTGCTGTGGAGAGGCGGAATAGATGTAGAAGGTTATGTATTTCCTCAATATCAGTATACCTCATTGACGATGATTGATCCTACTCTGGATCTTAGAAGTACATATAAAAGTAAGCTGCTGGGAGGGGGAATAGGTCTAAAGTTGGGTAAAGTGATAAGTCCAAAGTGGAAAATGTCCTTAAGTCCGCAGTTTGCCTTAAATAAGTATACTGCTGTTGCCAATTGGAATTTGAGAGAGGAATTTGCTCACCCGGTGAGTTTTAAGCACAAGATTGATGCTCCTCAATGGTCAGGAGTCTTCGATGTCACTTACAGTCCCACATCTAAACTTTATTTTTTGGCTTCTGCACGATACAATAGTCTGCTAAATGCTAAAAACGGTACAGATCAGTTATTCTATTCAAATGGAGAATCTACACATACCCGATTAAATGAAGTCGGATCTTCTATTGCTACATTTTCTTTAGGTGCCGGCATTTTGCTGAATTAATAAAAGCAAAAAACCGTATTTATTCTCCAAAAATAAATACGGTGCTATCGAATGGTCAATCAATAAAAGAACAATTCCTATAATTCTCTATTTAAAAACTAGAGTTATTTAGTAAAGTTTTTAGATTTTATTATAAAACTTGTTACTGCTCTTGTTTTTGGATCATCATTTTGAGTAATAGAGTTTAACTGAACAATAAATGCTTCTTCTACTTTTCTATTAAAATTAGTTCCTTTTGGTGCTTTATAAAGAATTGCATATCTGTTAGCAATAGGAGTTAACACATGATTCTGTGCATTATATGTATACCAAGAGTTCGGAACATTAGTATAAGGAAAAGTATTATTAATGATCTTAATTGTTAAGGTTTTTGCTAATTGAATTTTGGCAGTATCTAAAACACTTAAGTTGATATCATCTACAGAAGCAGCCTTAGAATCAAAATAGCCAAAACGGTAATTAGCAGAATCAGTAGGAGTAATATCTAAATTATAAAATTTACCCGCAAAAGAAAATAGCGCATTAGCCTTTGGTGATGTGGCATTTGCTTTTATGTTGTAAAAAATTGAATCAGTTGAAGGTGTCAGTGTTTGGCTTTGAACTTTTGCTTGTGTATCTTTCAATTCAGTATCAGGTACAACATCATTATTGTTATCTGAGCAGGAACTAAATCCAAGAGTTGTTAACGCTAAAAGTGAAATAGCAAAGCTATGTTTAAGGGTTTGAGTAAATTTCATTTTTTTTAAAATTATTTAGGATAAGATATTTGCATTAAAAGTTTGTCCGAAAGAAGAAAAGGTTTGTTGAGCTGCAGTAATAGCTTCTTCTTTAGCTGCCTCCTCTGTTACTTCCGCATTGATAATTCCGGTAAACTTAGCCCAGTTTTGGTGCGATTGTTCCCCATAGCCATTGAAGAAATTAAAACCTGTTTCAATGCCTCTTTGTTGCAGCATTTTGACAATATAAGGTCCACCCATAATAGAGCCTTCCAGCACGTATAGTGCGCCTATAGCTTGTGTAGCATTGTGGAGTGGAGGAAGAACTACTGAAGGAAGTTCTGCCAGAGATCCACCCAGAGCTTCAATATCCTGTGCAATATGGGATGCATTTCTTCTCACAGCATAATAAGGTTTCAGGCTTTCCGGCATTAAATTGTCTATTTGCTGCTCTATCCCTGAAAAGAATACATAGAAATGTTTTAGCAGATCAGCATAATCTGCATTGTTTTCAATCGCCTTTAGCTTATATACAACCGTTTTTTCTAATTCCTGGTGTCCTTGCTTTGTCGCTTCTTTGATTTGCTCGTTTAACATATCGTATTAATTTTTAGAATAAATTACTTGGTTTTTAAATTTTTAGATCCGTCTTCCTGGACGAAATATTTGAATGTAAAGTACGGCGCCGGCCAGTTAAGATCAGTGACAGCCGGTGGATTGCCTTTATAGATATTTACAATTTGTAGTTTGGCATATTTTCCGTTCGTTAATCTGATCACATAAGTTCTGTTTGGTACTACAACTACAAGATGATTAGTGACATTGTAATCATACCAACCCTGAGAATCCTCATTTATGATCATTCCAAAATCATTGAGTTGGCTCTTGTCAAAATCTGCATCACTTGGCGCTGTACTGACTTTGTCATAAGATTCTTTCATCAGTATTACCTTATGTCGGGATGTATTGCCAAATGCAGGATTGCCTGTTAATTGACCATTATTAATAAATAAAGTACTGTTGTATAAACCGGAAAATGCAATATCCCAGTCTGTTCCTTTAATATATTTAGCCGAATCGGCTGCTGTCTTTAACCAGGTTTGTTTCTGGTCCGAAAACCGGAAGAGAAAAGTATGGAAATCGCGTTTTTCTTTTCCGGGAGCACTGTTACCTACAGAAGCGTCTACATCTCCTGCCAGGTCAGTAATCACTGTACTGGTACCATCACTCAGTTCGACATTGGGACCGTCATTGGATTTGGAACAGCCTGTCCATAAAATCATTGCTGTAAGGCAAATAATAGCGTATCTGAATTTGTTCATGATTAGTGTTTTATTAATCTGTAAGATATGCCTGCTATCAGTGTCCTTCCGACCTGACCAGGTATGAGATAATTTATATAGTTGGATAAGTTTTCTCCGTTAAGCCGGATTGTTAACGGGAGCTTATCAAATTTCTTTTCTATAGTTGCATTATAGAGGATATGATCATTGACAAATACATCATATCTATCTATAAACTGGTTGCCGTTTGCATCTCCGAAAGGATAACGCCCTCTGAAATTGGCTCTGAGATTGAGTGTCATATTCCAGGGTTTGAAGGTATACATAAGGCCTACATTGAATTGATGTCTCGAGCGGTTTTCGAGTCCCCAGTAATCTTTTGCTGTAGGAGGGTAGGAGTTGCCTGTAGCTGGATCGTGTATATTCTGATTATATGGCCAGTTCCCTGCGCGTATACTGTCTTCTACACTGAGATCTTTAGCGATAAGGTATTGATAGCCGGCATTGAGTGTCAGATGCTCTGCAGGCTGAGCTGTGACTGTTACATCAAACCCCTTATTGACCGATTCAGGTAGATTCTGGTACGAATAAACGGCCATATTCCGTGTTCCGGTAGCGACCTGTATGCTGTTGATCTGGTTTTTGAGTTTATGGTGAAAATAGCTGCCTTCTACAGTATATTGTTTACTGATCTGCCAGGTAAATCCGGCATTGAATGATGTATTCTTTTCCGCCTGAAGATTACGGTCCAATTGATTGACAACATATTTTCTGATCTCCGAAATCTCACCTGCTTCTTCCATTCTTGTCAATGTTTCCTGTAATACTTCATTACCTATGACATAATAGTTGGCCGCCGGGTTATAGAATACCTGATATCTGGATTTAAAATCAGGAGCTTTAAAGCCGCTTCCGATGCCAGTCTTCAGAATTAGCTGAGGAACTACGGTATACTGAAGTCCCAGGCTTGGACTTAGTTTTCCGCCAAATCCTTCCGTATAATCATAGCGCAGTCCTGCTGTCAGCTTGAGCTGTTCCAGAAGTTCTTTGTTGCCTTGAGAATAAGCAAAGTAAGAGTTCTGGCTACGTGCTGCAAAGTTATTGACAGCTTCCATATGTTCCTGATTAAATCCGGCTCCGAAAGTTGCATTAAAAGTTTCACTGTTATATGCTACCTGCTGTTCCAGGCGGTGGATGTACTGGCTAAATTTATCATTTGTCAGTGTTGCCTGCTGTTGCTGCGTCCTGACATTGATATCAGACTTGTAGTAAGAGAAATAATAAGTTGATAATGATTTCCACTGTTCATTAAATCTTTTGTCAAAATAGACAGAAGTGTTAAAATCATGTTCGCGTTGTCTGTCTTCTGTAGCGTAATTCTCACTGTAGACTCGCGTCATATCCGAAGATCGGGTGTTCAGTCTGGCGTTCCATCCGATGTGCTGCTGATCACTTCCGATCTGATGGCGCACTTTTCCCTGGATAGCCATGTTAGTATACGGAGGAACGCTAGTTCCCCCTTCCATATATTGTTTATTGTTATTAAATCCATTGGTATGATAATAATTAGCAGATACAAGAGCAGAGCCCTTACCGTTATTAAATGATGTTTCTCCTTCTAGTGTGGCATCCAGAATCTGGAAACTTCCATAGTTGAGACTGGCATGCAATTGAGGGGTAATCGCTCCCAGACGGGTAATGATATTGATTGCTCCGCCTAAAGCATCGCTTCCATAGAGACAGGAAGATGCTCCTTTTATAATTTCTATGCGTTCTATATTTGCCACCGATATGCGGGACAGATCAAAGTTTCCGGAGTTGCGTCCCAGCATAGGCTGTCCATCGATCAGAATCATAATATACTGACTTGAGAATCCCTGCATCTGCACACCTACAGACCGCGCACCACCGGAAGTATTATTTACAATAGCAATACCCGTTTGTTCTTTCAGTATCTCATCCAGTCTTCTGCTACCCATCAGTTCGATTGTTTTTCGATCTATTACAGTTACCGGCATGGCTGCATTGGCCGGATCTATAAGCGTAGGTCTGGCTTTGTTAGTTTGTGTGATGGCGACCTCATCCAATACTTTATTTGATTTTTTAAGTACAAATTCGCGCTGGGCACCGCTTGTACCCGCTATGTATACCGACCCGGTATCGGTGACGAAACCAATGGCTGATATACTGTACTGATAGGTGCCCTGAAAAAGCTTGTTAAACCGAAATACTCCTTTTTCATCTGCTGAACCAACAATATGATCCGGCTCCAGAATAACAGATGCACGAGGTACAGGATGACCTGACTCATCGAGGACGATCCCCGTGAATACGTTTTTTTTCTGGGCTTGTGCAAGCTGTATGTTTCCTGCAACAGACATCATGATGAGAATAAGAGAAATAAAATACTTCAATTTTTATTTGTAATAAATCTAAATAACTTTGCAAGTATCATCAAACTTTGCCATAAAGTATTTATGTTATCTGTAATTTTATTTGTTTATTCTGTATTTTATTTTGTTCAAAACGTATTTTTATGTTTCGATCGTAATCAGGTATTAGGATTATAAATAGTTGTTTTACAGTGTTTTATTTTTAAAATTTAGTTGTTTTCACATCCTCTTTCAGATGTATTCTTATGCAGTAATCTATTTGGAATTGGTTTAAATAAAGGGTTGCTTTGTTGTATTCAAATTCATGAAAAAATATCAAATCATATAAATATGCAGAGGTTAAACATTTTTTTTATTGCACTTATACTGGTGTTGTCCGGAGAGGTAAGTCTTGCTCAGCAATCTGTACCCAAACGTATTGTCAGTCTGAATGGTACACTTACAGAGGTCGTGGATGCTTTGGGATTAAGTAAATCTATTGTTGCTACAGATGTAACAAGTGATTATCCTGCCTATGTAAAGTCTCTCCCAAAAGTGAGTAAAAACAGATCTGTATCTGCGGAGGGAGTATCTGCATTTCGTCCGGATCTGGTATTGGCTATAGAAGGTGAACTTAATCCCGATGTCCAGAGCCAGTTAAAAGCACTGAAAATACGGGTAGCATTAATAAAGCAGGAATTTACGGTTAATGGCGTAGTGCAGTTAGTGAAATCAGTAGGTAGTGCTGTGAATATGAGTACGCAAGCCAATACTTTGGCGACACAATTACAGAAGGATATCAATCAGGCCGTTGCGGCTTCAAAATCCAAAAAAGCAGTAAAGACAATGTTTGTCTATGCACGGGGTGCCGGAGCGATGAGTGTGGCCGGAGATAACACAGCGGTTGATGCTGTTATTAAACTGGCCGGAGGCCAGAATGCACTGAAAGGATTCACCGGATTCAAAACATATAACACGGAAGCATTAGTTGCTGCCAATCCGGACGCTATATTATTATTTGACTTTGGTCTTTCCAGTCTTGGCGGAAAAGAAGGTGTTCTCAAAATGCCGGGAGTCAATCTGACTACAGCCGGTAAAAACAAACGAATTGTGACGATGGATGCTACATTGCTCAATAATTTCAGCATTCGTCTGCCACTTGCTATCCGTACATTGCACGATAAAATATCGGCTAATTAGTATGTCCGGAATGAAATATATCTTGATTTACAGTTTGCTGAGTATATTGCTCGTTCTGGTAATGATCTTTTCTCTGGGTATGGGCTCTATACGTATTCCAAGTCAGGATGTAGTGGTGATTCTGTTACAGAAACTGCATATGTTTTCCGACAGAACGATGGATGAACTGAATGCTAATGTTATTTATCAGATACGTCTGCCGAGGATTTTGCTTGGCGTACTGGTAGGAGCGGCATTAGGTGTCAGCGGAGCTGCTATACAGGGTGTATTCCGGAATCCGCTTGCCGAACCGGGTCTTATGGGGATTTCTACAGGAGCTTCATTATTTGCAGCCATTGTCATTTCTTTTGAGGCAGCGCTTGCAGCAGCTGTATCTGCCGCATTCAATTCCTACATGCTGGCCTTTGCGGCTTTTGTGGGAGCTTCACTGGCTGTATTCTTTGTGTACCGTATTTCTATAACGGATGGCAAACCTCATATTGCAACGATGTTGTTAGCCGGTATTGCTATTAATGCATTTGCAGGAGCTCTTACCGGATTGCTGAGTTATCTGGCTACGGAACAACAACTTCGTTCCATTACCTTTTGGTCACTGGGAAGTCTGGCCGGGGCCAACTGGGATACTATAAAAGTTTTATTTCCATGTGTGCTGATTCCTATAGTGGCGTTACCCTTCTTCGGGAAGAAGTTGAATGTATTTGCCTTGGGAGAGTCACAGGCAGAGATGATGGGTGTCAATACCGGAAAGCTAAAGGTACTGGTGATTACGTTCTCTACATTGGCTGTAGGAGCTGCGGTTGCTTTTTCGGGAGTTATCAGTTTTGTAGGGCTGCTGGTGCCGCATGCCATACGTCTGGTAGGAGGAGTGGACAATCGGTATGTGCTGGTCGCTTCGGCACTGGCCGGAGCACTCGTTCTTACCTTGTCAGATCTGGTATCACGTACCGTTATTCAGCCGCTAGAACTTCCTATCGGGGTAATTACGGCACTGCTGGGTACACCTGTGTTTTTATATATATTGATTAGGGATAAAAGTAAAATGTAATTATGATGATGTTGCAGGCACATTCTTTATCTTATCAGGTCAAAGGAAGAACCATTGTCAGAGATGTTGATTTCTCGGTTTCTGAAGGCGAGTTCTTAGCGATTATCGGATCAAATGGAGCAGGGAAGACATCTTTGCTTCGCCTCATTGCCGGTGATCTGAAACCTTCGGATGGCGAACTGTTATTCAAAGGCAAGCCGGTAAAGAATTATAAACTAAAAGAGCTGGCATTACACCGGGCATTGCTTCACCAATCGAATGCAATGAGTATGCCCTTTACTGTTGAAGAGATTGTAAGAATGGGGCGTTATCACCTTTCAACACCAGTGGAACAACACGAAATAGCGGTAGCGGAGACCATGAAAATATGTGCTGTAGATCATCTTTCCGATCGTAAGATTCAACAATTATCCGGAGGGGAGCAGCAACGTGTACATCTGGCGCGTGTATTAGCGCAGGTATGGGATCAAAAGAATGTATTGTTGTTATTGGATGAACCCATCAGCAGTATGGATATGCAGTTCCAGCATAAAACACTGGCCATTGCAAAGGCTCTGACGAAAGTGGGTTTTACGGTTGTGGCGATTCTGCATGAACTTAATCTGGTCGCGCAATATGCAGACCGGGTACTGATGATGAAATCCGGCCGCAAATGGTGGGACGGGGCGCCAATGGAAGTCCTTACTCCGCAAAATATATTTACCATATTTGGGGTACATTCTCAGGTTTCTATTATTCCTGAAACACTGACACCACGTATAGATCCGATGACAGTTGAATTTACAGCGACAACATTCAATTCAAATTATAAACACTATCAACATATGGAACTTAAATTAAAATACGAAGCATATAAAAAAGAAAATCCTAAGGCACGGATTTACGATTGTGCCAAAGCTTTGCAGGTTAGTGAAATGCAATTACTGCTGACTCAGCTTTCTGACGATGTTGTTTTGCTACAGCCCGAAATGATTTCCATTCTGCAGGAAATAAATCAGCTCGGCTATGTAATGGCCTTGACCCGTAATGAAAGCTGTGTGCACGAACGCAAAGGTGTATATCCCGTGCCTACAGCTACTGATCATGTGTTGCTGTTCAATGATGAAGATATAGATCTGCGTATCTTTCTGAGCCAATGGCACTATGCATTTGCGGTTCGGATGGGTCCGCTTTACGGTTTACAGTTTTTTGATCAGAACGGAACTGCTGTACACAAAATTTATCTGACGGAGGAGAGCGACCATAAAGCCTATCACCGTCTTGTCGGCAGATTTAAAGCTGCAGATCAAAACTATTTTACATTGGAATCAGAAAAAGAATATGTAGATGTTCATATTCCGGATAGCGAAGTGGATGTGACAGGTTTTCAAAAAGACTGGTTAGCGATGAAAGACAGTCATGAATTTTTTGGAATATTAAGAAAATATAATCTCAAACGTACGCAGGCGTTGCGACTGGCTCCGGAAGGAAGAACTAAGCAAATAGAAGTGGAATCTTTGACTGAACGTATAGAATCTGCCAGTTCCTTACAGGTGCCATTAATGATTTTTGTTGCCAATAAAGGTTGTATTCAGATCCATACAGGACAGGTAGACAAGGTAGCAAAGATGGCAAACTGGTTTAATGTACTCGATCCCAAGTTTAATCTTCATCTGAATATGGATCAGATCAAAGAGGTCTGGATCGTAAGCAAACCTTCCACAGACGGAGATGTACATGCGCTCGAGGCCTATGACAGTCACGGAGAACTGATTGTTCAGATTTTCGGAAAACGTAAGCCTGGTGTAGAAGAATTGCAGTCCTGGCGGGATCTGGTAGCTGTCAGAGAGGGAAGTGCGTATTAGCCTCTGATAAGTTCACTCGGAAGAATTCCGTAATATTTTTTGAAAGCATGTGTGAAGCTGGCCTGGTGTTTAAAACCTACCTTTATTCCGACTTCATACATGTTTTTTTGTTCCTGTATAATTAAGCGTTTTGCCTCTTCCATACGGATACGTGTAATGTAATTGTATATTGTCGTACCGAAATGCTGCTTAAAGCCGTTTCTTAGTTTAAACTCATTCAGCAGAACCAGTTTTGAAAGCTGCTTGTGTGTAGGCGGACTGACAAACTGATTTCTCAGTATACGCAGTACTTCTTCCAGTTTCTGGATATCTTCTGCCCGAAGGCTGTCATCCAGCTTTCCTCCCACATGATTGAACTGCTCAAACTGCAGCATGATCAGTTCCAGTACACGGGCATTGACAAAAATCTGCTTGAGCTCATTTTTGGTATTGGTGGTGCGCAGGTCTTCTATTATCTTGATCATCTCTGTGGTAGCAAAGAGATCGTCCTCTACGATAGAAGTAACTGTTTTACTTTTCATACGCTCTTTGAAAAGTGCATGTAAAGGACTTGGGATAGTGACCAGATTATTATAAAACTCCGGTGTCATGATCAGCAGAAAATAAAGGAATTGCTGTCCCGGCTCTACATCATGTTCTTCATACAGCGAGGGAATATAGCGGATATTATGCTTGCTGAAGGTATAACCTCTTCCAGAATCATTTTTAGAAAGAATAAACTGGCTGACAATAGCTTCGCTGTCGATTTCGGATATAATTTTACTCTGCTGCGCAAATCGCATATCAGCCTGCAGGATAAAGATTCCACGGCTTAAGATCTGATACGTAGAGATATCAATCGGAAATTTGTTGATGGCGATGTGTTTCTCCGAAATTGCTGTCTGTGCATGCGGGTGCTCAGGCAGTTCTTCCCAGAATAACCATTCGTTATGATCCTTTATTTTAGCCTTGATAACCATCCTTATCTACAAATATAATCTATTTGTATTTATTCTAAATAGATCCTGCTGTTAAAACTTTGTTACTTGAGCTTTTCGTTATTTTTATGTCGGTCAGCGTCCCGTATAGATTTTTTCTCCAGATTCTTTTGCAGTGCATCCGTCAGATCTATTCCTGTCTGATTTGCAAGACACATAAGCACAAACAGGACATCAGCCATTTCATCCGCCAGATTCACTTCTTTATCCGACTTTTTAAAAGACTGCTCTCCATATTGTCTGGCCATAATCCTGGCCACTTCACCTACTTCTTCCATCAGCATAGCTGTATTCGTCAGTTCGTTAAAATAACGTATTCCTGTAGTATTGATCCATTGATCAATGGTCTCCTGTGCTTCTTTGATCGTCATGATTGTGTTGATTTAAAAATTCAATAATATCCTTTGTAAACAGTTCTGGTTGTTCAAAATGAATATTGTGTTCAATGTCCGGATATCTTTTATGCGTAACCCAGGGTTTGAACTGTTTCGTAAATATACGGTTCTCTTCGTCGAATGGTAATGGATCAGCCTCCGAATAGGCTTCCATAAGTAATATCGGAATATGCAGGTTACGATAGATAATCAGCGGATCTATAGACGTTATAGAACGGGCAAACATGGGGCTTTTGCTTGGTCGAAGTACTGTGTTTTTGAAATCTTCCGCTGTGGAAAGCCCAAGAAAGGGTTCCAGATCTTTGTAAATGATCCACTTTCCCTGTTTATTCTTTGAAATCCACGACAGGAGTTCAAATTGTGAGGACTGATCTGTTGAATCTTTTAAAAAATCAAAAGCAGCCTGTTGGGATTCAAATTCCTGAAGGTAAGGGTTGTTTTGTGGAGAAATAGCGGTCTGTTTTTGAATAAGACTGTCTAATGCAGTATCATTAAGTTTATGGAAGTAACTGTTAAATGCTACAGTACCACCTTCTTCCAGGATAAGTCCGCGAACGCTGGAAGGATAGCTATCATAAAAGGCTGTGGCTATATAAGCTCCTCTGGAAAATCCACCGATATAAGCTTTTGAAATGTTTAGTTTATCCAAAAGAAAATGTACATCATCTGCCGCATGATAAAGGGATACTTCATGTGCCGGAATCGGAGTCTGTCCGTGTCCGTAATAATCGATCGCAATCACAAAATATCCTGCATCTGCCAGGTGAGGGGCGATAGACATCAGCTCATATGCATTTGTCAGACTTCCGTGCAGCCACACAACTGCAGGGTGCTTACTGTTACCCCAGCTGAGATAATGAAGACGTACATTTGGAGTTTGTATATAATTACCGTGTTCAGCTTCGTAAGTTGTATAAAGCTGCTCTGCCTGACTAAATGAGTTCATGCTGGCCTGTTTCTGAGCTGTGGCAGCCAAGTGAACACATAGCAAGGCTATGATCAAAAGTAAAGGTTTCGGACAGATAGGATACGCCATCAGAAATTATCTTTATCCTGTGTATTCATAATGATCGTGACAGGACCGTCATTCCGAAGATCAATTTTCATATCCGCACCAAAAATACCACACTGTACTTCTTTACCTAACAGTTGAGACAGGCAGGCCGACATAGCTTCGTACATCGGAATAGCTTTTTCCGGACGTGCGGCACGGATAAAGGATGGCCTGTTGCCTTTTTTAGTCTGTGCAAATAAAGTAAATTGGGAGATCAGTAATATATTACCATCAATATCCTGGACGGATTTATTCATAAGTCCGTTTTCATCTGAGAAGATGCGTAAGTTGACAAATTTTTGAGCCATCCATTTCATATCTTCTTCCGTATCTGCATCTTCGATACCAATCAGGATCAGCAGACCCTGATTAATTTTTCCGGTGATGACATCTTCTACTGTACATGATGCCTGTGTTACACGTTGTATTACTGCTCGCATCCTGCAATATTAATAAAAATCATAAGACAAGCATTCAAAAGAGAGACGGGATCTGCTGTGTTTTTAAACAAAATCCGGCTACTCAGGGAATCTGATTGTATTTACCTTCCAGTTTCCAGAAGTCACCGAGCTGGTCGATAGAAACCGGTTGGGATTTCCATTCGTTGAGGACAAGAGATATCTCCGTTCCGTTTTGTTGGAATTTACCAATGAAAAAATCTTCTTTGCTAAAGTACAAACCAAATTTGTCTGTCAGCGTATGCAGATTGTCAACCTGCAACATGCCGAAGAACAGAATGTTGTTTTCTTCATTATTAGCCTCTATATGTTTGGGTATAAAGTGACTGTTTTCTACAGCAAGATAATTCTCCTGTCCATATAAGGGAAAGAAAATTTTAGGAATACTTTCGAGGTTATCGTATAATTCTTTAGCCAGAAATACACGTTCACGGGAAAGGAAAGGAATGCCTGCTAAATTTTTTGGTGGAGCAATGGAAGTATTTGCCTCAAAATAGTCGTTGAAATTGAGAATTTCATTTACAGACAGCTTTTTGTCAATCAGATTGCTCAATGGTATGCTAAAATAATTTGCAATTTTAAGCGCAATATCTATTTTTGGTTCAGCACGCATTTCTTCATACGAGGAAATGTTACCTCTTGTTAAGTTAAACAATTCTGCAAAAGCCTGCTGACTGAGGCCTTTTACGTTTCTTAACTTTTTAATATTATAGCCTATATTCGACATTTTTTGAAAAAATATGTAAAATTAATTTGCAAAATATTTTTGCATTATTTAACTTTATGCAAACAATATGTGCAATATATAAAAAATAAATTATGAGCTTCTCAAAAATTGAAAAATATATCACAGAAACAGGGTATAAGATTGTTCATAAAAATGAAGATGAAGGAGTCTTTGTTATCGAGAATGAATTGGATGGGATTCGCAATTTAATTGTAGGAGTAGCTATGCCGATAATCATTTTTGAACAATACCTGTTTACAATTCGAAATGAGAGTCTGGAGATGTTTAAAGAGTTGCTCGTTAAGAATCGTGATATTATTCACGGAGGGTTTGCGCTGACAGAGGATGGTGAAAAAGTGATTTATCGCTATACTCTGCAGATTCATAATCTGGATCTCAATGAATTTCAGGCTGCATTGAGTTCCCTGAGTCTGTTGATGAGTGAATACAAAGAACAGTTAATTAGTTTTTCAAAACATTAAGATAATGAATATTTTTAAGAGAATTTTCCGGATAGGACAGGCAGAAATCCATTCGGTAGTAGAGAAGATGGAAGATCCCATCAAAATGACGGAACAGGGTATCCGTGAAATGAAAGATGATCTGGCGCAGGCTTTGGAGGCATATGCCAAAGTAAAAGCACTGGCTATCCGTACAGAGAATAATACGGATAAGAAACGTGCGGAATCTGCAGAATTTGAGCAGAAGGCAATTTTGCTGTTGCAAAAAAATCAAAAAGGAGAGCTTTCAGTTGAAAAAGCGGAGTCGCTCGCAAAAGAAGCTTTGTTATTGAAGAATCAATTGCTGGCGGAAGTGCGGGAACTGGAAAAACAGACGGTTATTCACAAAGCTTCTGCTGAAGAAATTCAGAAAAATGTAGATATCCTGAAGTTCAATATCTCTAAATGGGAAAATGAACTGACAACACTCAAAGCGCGTGTGAAAGTGTCCGCAGCCACTAAGATGGTAAATAAGCAGTTGGCAAATATTGATTCCAACAGTACCATCAGTATGCTGGAGCGGATGAAAGAAAAGGTGGAAGAAGATGAAGCGCTGAGCCAGGCATACGGAGAGATTGCCAAAGGCAATAAAACTGCCCGTGAAGAGATAGACGAAGCAATTGGTGGTCCTGAATCCGTTAGTAATGAACTGGAAGAACTGAAACGACAGTTGGGGATTACACCGGATAATCCGGCATAATCTACGGATGTCGTCTGCTTTCGTTCTTTCCAAAAAGATGAAGTAAAACCGGAATAGCGTATCCTCCGGAGAGGTGCGATCTGCCGGGATAATGTTTTGAAGGTTTTACTGTCTTTTGGAAACTGTGTTAGTGCAAGATTAATTATAAAACGATGAAAGAAATTATTGACCTGCTTTTTAACCCGCTGTCCAATGCAATCATGACTGCATTGACAGGTATATCTCTGATCTACTGGCTTTTTACCATGCTGATGGGCGACGGTTTTGATTTTGGAGATACCCATGTCAATATGGATGTGGCGGCAGATGTGCCGGATACAGATACTGCGGATGACGGAAATGTGGACACTGATGCAGAACCCTCATTTTTTACTAAAATGATGGATTATATCAACATCGGAAAAGTCCCCGTAATGGTAATCATCACGCTTTTTAAGTTTATCGGCTGGATCATAACACTCGTTTCATCCCTTGTTTTTCATCTTGCTGAATACGGAACTAAATCTGTTTTGATTCTGATTCCCGTATTTGTTCTGACTTATTTTATCCTTCACTGGGTATCAAAGCCCCTGGTAAGAGTATACGCCAATGTCGGATACAATGGTGAGGAGGCACTTGATCTGATGGGAAGAGTAGGAAAGATGAAATCGTCCATAGAAGGAGAGCATATCGGGTCTGCAGAATTTGTGATTCAGCAGGATGTCATCCGGCTGAATGTGAAGAGCAATGACAGACAAAAGATCAGCTACGGAGATCAGGTCATTATTGTAGATGAGTCGGCAGACAAGAAATATTATTACGTAACAAAAGATATTAATTTAGATAACATTTAATCACTAAAACCAAATTAACCAATGACTAGTAATACACTTTTATTTATAGACGGATTGACTATGGTGGTCCTCCTGGGTATCGGTATAGTCTTCTTCCTGATCTTTGCTTTTTTCATTATTCTGAGTATGTTCTACAAAAAGATTCCGCAGGGGAAGGCTATTGTCAGAACAGGTATCGGAGGGACCAAAGTTGCTTTCAATAAGGGAATGTATGTCATCCCGGTATTTCATAAAATGGAAATCATGGATATCTCTGTCAAAAAGATTGAGATTAGCCGTATGCAGCAGGAAGGACTGATTTGTAAGGATAATATTCGCGCAGATATAAAAGTTGCCTTTTTTGTGCGGGTCAATAAGTCCGTTGACGATGTGATCAATGTTGCGCAGAACCTGGGTTGTGACCGCGCCAGTGATCCGGAGACCTTAAAAAGTATTTTCGAATCGAAGTTTTCTGAAGCATTGAAGACTGTCGGAAAGAAGTTTGACTTTATTGAGCTTTATGAAGCACGTCGCGAATTTAGAGATGAAATCCTTAATATCATTGGTACAGATCTGAATGGTTATATTCTGGATGACTGTGCGATTGATTATCTCGAACAGACGGAGCTCAAGTTTATGAGTCCTGAAAATATACTGGATTCGGAAGGGATCAAGAAGATCACTGAATTGACAGCAAAACAGAATATGAATGCCAATCTGATTCGTCGTGAAGAAGAAAAAGTGATCAAAAAACAGAATGTGGAAGCACGTGAGGCAATATTGGAACTGGATCGTCAACTGGCAGAAAAAGAAGAACGTCAGAAGAGAGAAATTGATAATATCCGTGCAAGAGAAGAAGCCGAGATCGCTAAAGTGCGTGAAGAAGAACGTTTAAAATCCGAAACTGTCCGTATTTCGACAGAAGAATCCTTAGCAGTACAGGAAGAAAATAAGCTGCGTCAGATTATTATTGCGGAAAAGAATAAACTTCGTACAGATGCTGTAGAAACAGAACGTGTAGAGAAAGACCGTGCACTCGAGGAGACAGAGCGCCTGCGTATTGTGACATTGGCTCAGATCGATAAGGAACGCTCAATCGAGACGGAGAAAAAAGGAATACAAAATGTCATTAAAGAACGTGTACAACTGGAAAAAGGGGTAATTGAAGAACAACAAGGTGTCAAAGATCTGGAAGTATTCCGTGAAGTAGAGCGTAAGAAACAGGCTGGTGTTATTCTGGCATCGCAAGAAGCAGAAGAAAAATTAATTGCTACCGTAAAAGCTGCTGAAGCTGCTAAAATAGCGGCAGAACAGGAAGCAGAGAAAAAAGTAATCGATGCGGAAGCGGCACGTAAAATTGCAGAGAAAAAAGCGCAGGAATTGCTGATTGAAGCTGAAGCTAAAAAAGAAGCATCCTCAAAAGAAGCTGAAGCAAGAAAAATCATTGCGGAGGCGCAGGCAAAAGAAGAAGCAGCTATTGGTCTTTCGGAGGCAGAAGTAATGATTGCTAAGGCCGAAGCAGAAGAACGTCAGGGGACAGCGGCTGCTATGGTTATTGAGAAGAAAGCAGAAGCAATGCGTAAAGAAGGATTAATGCAGGCGGAAGTCGTACGGGAGAAAGCATTGGCAGAAGCATCCGGTATCGAAGAGAAAGCTGAAGCGATGAAGAAGCTGGACGGTGTAGGTAAAGAGCATGAGGAGTTCAAATTGCAGTTACAGAAGGAAAAAGATGTAGAACTGGCGCATATCCATATTCAGAAAGATATTGCTGACGCGCAGTCTGCAGTATTGTCTGAAGCACTCAAATCGGCGAAAATCGATATCGTGGGTGGTGAAACGATGTTCTTTGAAAATATTGTGCGTCAGGTATCCAACTCCAAAGGATTTGATCATCTGATTGATAATTCGAAGCATGCGTTGGACATCAAGAATTCCCTGATAGGACCTGATGGCAATGGAGATCTGGCAGAAAAGATCAAAGGACTGGCTGATAAATATGGTATCTCATCCAATGATATCAAGAATCTGACAGTCTCTGCGGCATTGATTAAGCTGCAACAGGCTGCAAAAGAATCAAATGATGATGAAAATGCCGGATTTATAAATTCATTGTTCGGTATGGCCAAAAACCTGGGTATATCAAATAAGAAGCTGGGACTTTAATAGCATAAACACATTGTATCCGAGGTGCATTCTTCTATGGAAGGGAGTACCCGGATACAATCTGTCAGCTCATTTAGAAAAAGGTTATTAATACTTTTTTATCTGATGAGAAGACTCTTTATCAAAGTGGTAGAGAAATAGAATTTAAAAAAAGTAAATAATTCGAAGATTTCTACTTTAATCTTATGGAAGAAAAACAAGATTTTCAACAACATACCAGTACATTGGATTCGGGAGCTTACGAAATCATAAGAAAGCGTCTTCTGGCTCAGCAGGAAGATCTTTCCGCACGATTGCGTGAATTGAATCAGGCAAGAAAGGAAGTTTTTAACTCCACCAGTTTTGTGCTGAAAGCCAATCAAAGAATCACGACAGAAAATAATTGTGTAGCACGTGGTATTATTGCTTTTGATAAGCTCTGTATTTTTGGTTATAATGTACACTTCGGACTGCGTACTGAAATACAATTGAATGATGTTTTCAGTGTATACCTCTTCGAGAATGATCAGTTTGTAGCACAGTCCTTAGACCTTATTAATGATCCTGATTTTGTGGCAGATTATCAGAATCTGTATAAATATTACCGCGATTCTATTTTTTCAAAATTCCGCCGTACAGAGAACTATCTGTATATGATATTTCAGACTAGTAAGAATGCGGACGATCTGAAAGCTTTTAAATGGCTGATCAAAGATGGAAAGCTACATTACCAGGATGACAGAAGTATTCATGAAGTCAAAAAACCTGCTCAGCATGAATTTGAATGGATAAAGACTTCGCTGGAAGACAGGAGATTAGGGAAATTCCCTCATATCTCCATTCTGGATAAAGTTTTTATAGAAGCATTGCATGGAGATATTACCTTCAAAATAGAGAATAATACAGATAGCGGCAAAGGAATTTACTCGGAAAAAGTAACGAATCTCGATCAGCAGCTGGATGATGCAGAATACTATTATGCTGACTTGGGCAACCTGATTGCTATCCGTATCAAACCCTATCAGGAAGAATTCAGAGCATTTATTTTCAACCTCAGAACCAAAGAAGTTGTCAATCTCAG
Organism: Sphingobacterium sp. UBA5789; assembly: GCF_002418355.1. Classification (NCBI taxonomy): domain Bacteria; kingdom Pseudomonadati; phylum Bacteroidota; class Sphingobacteriia; order Sphingobacteriales; family Sphingobacteriaceae; genus Sphingobacterium; species Sphingobacterium sp. UBA5789. The sequence continues at coordinate 623,447 of NZ_DIDX01000001.1, forward strand.
GTCTCTCAATGAATCCGCTATTCTGTTGCCTGATAATCAGGGTGTAATCTTCTCAAACGGATACTATCTGCAGAATGGAACGAATAAGACATTTGATGCCCAGCTGGACGATGTACAGTTTCTGAGAAAGATTGCTTCTCCAAACGGAGAGGATTTTCTGTATGTCTTTGTTCAGGATAAGAGCAATACCTATATCCTGATGTCCTACAATATTATACAGCAATCTGTAGAGACACCGATTATCTGTAACGGATTTACCATTTTCAAAGACGGGAGTCTGATCTATTTTCGTACAGAAGCAGAAGCTACACGTCATCATCAGGTGCAGATATGGGAAACCCCATACATGGCTGTACTGAAAGAAAATGAGTCCCGTAAAGATGATCCACTGTATAAGGTGGGGAATAAACAGATTGTGCAGGCGATGGCGGAAGCTCAGGAAGTGGTACAACTGGTAAATAAGGAAGATTCATACGAAGGTCTATACGAAGATATTCTGAAAAAGTCTAATGCATTGCTGGACTCTTATTTTTGGGTACACGACGATGCATTGATGGATATAGGTGCGCCGCTGACGCAGATCAGGGAAGTGGCAAATACCGCTATTGATGAATTTGTCAAAGTGCAGGCTCAACGCAAACATGCTGAAGAGGTCATGCAGACGACTTCCAAAAAACTGGAAGAACTGATCTTTAGTGTAAACAGTACGGTATACGAATCGCTGGATCAACTCGTGCTACATCTGGCAAATGCGCGCAGACTGCAGGGAGAAATTATTGATCTCAAGAATGTAAGATATATTGATTTGACTGCTGTTGATAAGTTGTCCGAACAATTGGGAACAATTATTACCGACTTATCAGATAAGACTGTTGCTTTCTTATTGCGCGAAGAAGCCCTGGCTCCATACGAAGCAAAAGTCAGCGACCAGAGAGTAAAGGTCGATGCTATCACAAAAGTGTTTGATGCACAGGCAATCGAAGAAGCCAATGGCACGATATCGGGAGATCTTGAATTACTGATTGATATTCTGAATAGTCTCAAGATAGAAGATGCTACGCAGACCACTAAAATCGTGGAGAAGATTTCCGTTATATTCTCTATGCTTAATGAGGTACGGGCACAGCTGACACGTAAACTCAATACACTTAAAAGTCAGGAAGCTGTTGCGGAATTCTCAGCACAACTGACCTTGCTGGAGCAGTCAGTCGTAAACTATCTGGAGTTGTCCACATCTGCCGAAAAGGCAGATAGCTACTACACCAAAATAGTCGTGCAGCTGGAAGAACTGGAAAGCAAGTTTTCAGGCTTTGATGATTTTGCACTTAAGATCGCAGATAAAAGAGATGAGATCATAAAGGCCTTCAATACGAAAAAAGAACAATTGGTCGAGCAGATCAATAAACGAACCTCCTCTCTCGAGCAGATCGGCTTAAGGGTATTGAAAAATATTGAAAACAAATCAAAAACGCTAGCCTCCCGGGAAGATATTCTGAGCTTCTATGCTTCAGATCTGATGATCGATAAAGTCCGTCAGTTGGTTTCTGAACTGCATACTCTGCAGGATGTTTCTAAAGCAGAAAATCTGGAAAATCAGCTTAAGAAGTCTCAGGAAGATGCATTACGTACACTTCGTGATAAGTCCGAGCTTTATGTCGACGGGGAAAACATCATTGCGTTAGGTAAACATAAGTTCACCGTCAACAATCAATCTCTCAGTCTTACTTTGCTACGCAGGCAGAATGAGTTGTTTTACCATCTTACCGGTACAGGTTTTTATCAGCCGGTTAAAAACATAGAGCTGGCTAACTATCAGGATGTGTGGGATCAGGAAGTGGTCTCTGAAAATGCAGTAGTCTATCGTGCTGAATATCTGGCTTATCAGGCATTTCTGGCTTCAGGACAGTCTGATTTTAATGCAGAACAGTTTATTAATCAGTATGTTGAACAAAAATATACGGAATCCTATATTAAAGGAGTACACAATGCAGATGCTCTCCAATTGTATGCCGTCATCAAACAGATGGATGAAAAGCTGGACCTGCTGCGATATGATGTACATGTACGATCTGTTGCCTGTATATTCTGGCATAGTTTAGCCGAAGATGAACTTCAGAAGTTGAAAGCATTAATCCATAGTGCAGGGACGGTGTTAAAGACATTTCCGCAGACAAACCGCTTTCAGTCGGTGATCGGTGACATCCTTTTCCGATTAGAAAATTGGAAAGCTCCTGTTGCATTAAAGCACGAAGAGAAGCAAAAGGTAGCCGCTTATCTTTTTAGAACATTTGTCAGGTATGATAAATTTGCAATGAGCGAATCCGCTCATCTCCTGCAGCAGGCATTTGTACGGTTTCTTGAAGAGAAAAAGCTGTTAAAATCATTTGAAGCAGATCTGGACCATGCCCAATTCGGTCTTTTGGATCGTTTTTATCTTATCCTGAACTGGCTGCATTCTTTTGTTGATGAGCATGTCAAATTTGAGGCTGACCGAAAATATCTGGAAGAAGCGGCTACAATCCTGTTGTTTCCAAAGGATGCCTACGAATGGATTTATGCGAAAGATACTGCTGTGATTGAGGGATTAAAGGGCAATCATCCGATTCTCGATCAGGGAGTCTATTCACTGGATTACCATCAGTTTATAGGGAAACTGGAAAATTTTGCGACAGTTAGTGTTCCCCGTTTTGAAGCCTTTTCCAAATGGAAAGATGAGCTAGGTAAATCTTATGAAAAACAACTCAAGATCAATGAATTTGAACCGAAAGTGCTGACATCATTCGTAAGAAATAAACTGATCAATGAGGTTTACTTTCCTTTGATCGGAAACAATCTTGCCAAGCAGCTAGGTGCTGCGGGAGACAATAAGCGTACTGCCCGTATGGGTATGTTGCTGCTAATCTCTCCTCCGGGATACGGAAAGACAACATTGATGGAGTACCTGGCTAAGATTCTGGGCTTACATTTTGTAAAAGTCAACGGACCGACTATCGGCCATTCTATTACTTCGATAGATCCTGTTGAAGCCAAAACATCGGGTGAAAGGGAAGAACTGAAAAAGATAAACCTTTCGTTTGAAATGGCCGATAATGTAATGCTCTATCTGGATGATATTCAGCACCTGAGTGCTGAATTTTTGCAGAAGTTTATCTCTCTGGCGGATGGACAGCGTAAGATAGACGGTATTTTTGACGGAGAGAGTAAGACCTATGATCTGCGGGGTAAACGTTTCTGTATCGTTATGGCTGGAAATCCGTATACCGAAAGTGGTTCCAAATTTCAGATTCCGGATATGTTGGCAAACAGAGCAGATGTCTACAATCTGGGAGATGTAATAGGCGATACAGCGCATTTATTCAATCTGAGCCTTATTGAAAATGCCGCTATTGAAAATCCGTATCTGGAAAAAATAGCCGGTAAATCTTTTCAGGATTTTTATGCTTTGATCGGATATGTACAGCAGGGGAGCGAACAGCTTCCGGATCTGGAAGGCAATTATCTGAAGCAGGAGATTGATGATTTTATACATGTATTACGGCATATTCTTAAAATCAGAGATATCGTGATTCGTGTCAATCAGCAGTATATTCAGAGTGCAGCTATGCAGGACAGTTACCGTACCGAACCTCCTTTCAAAATGCAGGGATCTTACCGTAATATGAGTAAGCTGGTCGCACCTGTATTACCCATGATGAATGATAAGGAGATTGATCAGTTGATTTTGGCGCATTATGAAAGTGAATCACAGACACTTACTGCGGATACAGAATCAAATCTTCTGAAACTGAAAGAAGTGGCCGGATTGATCACGGATAAAGAACAGCAGCGACTGGATGAGATCCGTGAAATTTTCAGAAAGAATAATAAACATGGCGGTATGGCTAAAGATGACAAAGTCTTTGCGCAACTGCTGGAATTTAATGAAAATCTGGAAGGAATAATCCGGGCTATCAAGGGCAATTAAAATAGCAAAGGGGATATTTTCAAGTCGAAAATATCCCCTTTATTACTCCTGATCATAAGGAGTTAACATCCGTAGTTTCTAAAATCTGACATTTAGTCCCAACATAAAATTAGTCGTAGCCTGCGGTGTGTAGAAATTATAATAAAGACGATTTTTATTATCATCCAGATAGCCCCAGGTATATCCGCTGGTTTCATATTTCTCATTGAAAATATTATTAATGCTCAGGCTAAGATCAATTTTCTGTATTCCCCACATGCTGAAGGTATAATACGTGCGCAGATTATTGACAAAGAAAGCATCAATGCTTCTTTCTTTTGCTGAGGAGTTGTCCAGATACTGTCTGGATACATACTTGGAAGCCAGAGCAAAAGTCAACGGTGATATCGGGCTATAGGCCAGTTCATTTGAAAGAATAGCGGAAGGAGACAGCGCAATATTAGTTTTGGTATACTGTATGGTCTCTTCACCCAGATATTCCACGAAATTTTTAATCTTATTCTGACTCAGACCGGCAGTTGCTTTCCATGTAAACTGATCTGAAATACGCCACGCTCCGTCAAATTCAAGCCCTATCCGGTAACTGTCCGGTACATTCTGGCGTATAGCAGATCCGACATCGTTAATTGCGCCTGTAGGGATAAGCTGATCTTTGTAAAACATGCCGTAACCATTAATGCCGACATTCAGATATTCATTGCGGAGACGGTATCCAAACTCCACATCCTGCATTTTCTCCGGTTTAGGATCTACACCGCTGGTGTTCTCTACGAAATCCTTACGAACCGGTTCTTTACTGCCATAAGCATAGGAAGCATATACATTGGATGTAGCATTAATCAGGTACGTGAAGCCGACCTTTGGATTTACAAAGTTAAATCTGGAGTGAAAATCCATGTTTTTGATCTTGTCATCATTTCCACGGATTTTGTAATCTATATTACGATATTGTACGTCAGCCATTAAGAGCCAGTTGCCGATCTGGTAATCTGTTTTCAGAAACAGACTGAGGTCATTCTTTTGTGCGTCTCCGGCATAGTATTTATACCCCGGAGTACTTACGGTATCGTACTTGGCCCACATAACCTGTCCGTAGTGGTCTCCTTTATACTGATTGTATGCACCACCCAGTGTAAATTTAAGATCGTTGCTCGGATTGTAGTTAAGCGAGTAAGTTGCTCCATAGAAGTAATTATCCAGCCAGCGGCGACGGATAAGATCTGTTTTCTTATGGGTGATACTATCAATAGTGATATCTGGCAGGCCATACTTGGCGAATTTATCATTTTCTTTAAATTCCTCATAGTATCCGGCACCACGTGTGTAGTGAAGAGCCGTGTTCAATGTCAGCTGATCATTTATGAAATAGGTATAATGTAACTGATGGTGCGTTTGAGTATAATTGTCAGTCTGATTATCGTATGTGTAGATATTGTAGCGACGGTCCGCCTGCAGGAGACGATTGATATCCTCCGGTTTGGACAATTCCATAGCCATGGCATAATCACCCAAAGCTGCACGATCTCCCTTGATTAAAGGTTCTGGTGTGCCATACCAGGCCTGATAGGTCTTTTCCTTGCCGGAAAAGACGATTGCTTTGACAATATGCTTTTTGCTGTAGTATCCTCCGTCGATATAAAAAGATTTTAAATCTGAAGAAGCACGTTCAATATACCCATCACTCAGAATCCGTGATAGTCGGGCATTAAATGCAAACTTATTGTTGATTAGTCCCGATCCGATCTTCAGTGTGTTTTTCCACGAGTTGTAGGATCCGAATGAATTATTAAGCTCTACATATGGATTTTCTTCCAGAGTATTCGATTGAATATTCAGAGAAGCACCAAAAGATCCGGCTCCGTTAGTAGATGTACCGATTCCTCGTTGTATCTGTATATTCTCTACTGAAGAAGCAAAATCAGGTAGATTTACAAAAAAGGAACCCATACTTTCAGCATCATTCAGCGGAATACCGTTCAATGTTACATTTATGCGTTGGTTGTCGGATCCTCTGATCGTCATATTCGTATATCCTATACCTGCACCGGCATCCGACCCGACGACTACCGAAGGTGTCTGATCCAGCAGGTAGGGGATGTCCTGTCCAAGATTATTCTTTGCAATATCCTCTTTACTCAGGTTTTTATACGTAGTAGCGGAGTTGTTTCGTGCACGGGTAGCCTGTACGAGCACCTCTTCTGTATGAATGGAACGGGGTTCTATTTCAATTGTAATCTGTCCCTGTTGTCCCGGACGAACCGTTTGTTGTACAGTGTTGTAGCCAATATAGCTCACTTTAAGGACGTAGTTGTCCGCCTGCAGATTTGTAAATTGTACGATACCTGCACTATTGCTTGTCAGTGTCTGTGTGGTACGCCCGGTCAGGGTGACAGTAGCATCCTGAAGTGCCGTGGATTTTAACTTGTCCTGAATTTTTACAGTTAATGTTTGCTGTGCAACAGTGATCGTTGTAAGCGCGCAGAACCACAGAACGATGATTAATGATTTAATCATGATAATAAAGATGAATTTTTTTGAGTTAAACAAACTATTGCAAGGGGCTACAACAGCGTTATAATTTAACTAACCTCTTCCCTCCGCCAGCATTATCTGGATCAGGTGCACAAGAATATTCTTGTTGGGTATAATCTCAGCCTTAATTCGTGTTCATAGAACAAGGCACCCCTATTTGATGGTTCGAAGGTAGCAAAATTAATGATGAATAATGAGGTATATGTTAAAATAATGTGAAAAAAAAAGCTTGGCACGGTTCTTTCTTTTTATTTAAAAGTTTTATTAGTAGGTTTTAGTTTTTCTTTTGTAGTACAATTTAAAAAATTGTTTATTATCAGGGATTTTAGAATAAAATGAGTACTTTTGTGTATCACATTAAGTAAAACCTCCTACTCTTAGGACATTTTATAAACAAAGAAAAATGGTTAAATATTATTCTGGCGATTACGTATTGCCGATTACTAATCTGCCTATTAAGCGGGGTGTCGTTGCTATTGACGACTCCGGGGTGATTCAAGGGGTGTATGCCAATGATGCTGTAGAATTGGTTGGTAAAAAGATCGAATTGTTAAATGGAGTCTTGATACCGGGATTTATTAATGCCCACTGCCACATTGAATTGTCCTATCTTAAAGGCGCGATTGCGCAACGCACTGGCCTTCCCCAGTTTATCAGTGCGGTGATGACATCAAGAAAAGAAAATGAAAAGACAGTTATTAAGCACATCGAGAAAGCTGACAAGCTGATGTATGACAATGGTATCCAGGCTGTAGGAGATCATGTCAACACTTCTTTTTCCGCTGCTGTAAAGGAAAGAAGCAGTATCAAGTATCACACCTTCGTAGAAGCTATGGGACTGAATAAAGATCAGGTCGAATCCCGGCTTGAAGAGGCACAGGAAACGAGATACCACTTTAATGACACACACTCTTCCATTACGCCACATGCACCTTACTCTTGCTCCAAATTACTGTTAAAAGCTTTCAAAAAACTTACCCCAAGTGACAGCCTTATCAGTATTCACAATCAGGAGAGCGAAGCGGAAAACAAACTCTTCCGTTATAAACAGGGTGAGTTTCTGAAGTTTTACGAGCAGATAGGATACAATATTGCGGACTTCAAAGCACAGGCTCGCAATTCTATCCAGTCGTATCTTCCGAATCTTCCGGTTCGTAACAAACTGATGCTGGTGCACAATACGTATACTTCATTGAAAGATCTGGACTTTGTACGTCGTATGGATCGTGAAGTTGTATGGTGTTTCTGTCCTAAAGCAAATCTTTATATTGAAGGAACATTGCCTAAAGTGATGAATTTTGTTAATGATGACCAGAAGATTGTGTTGGGTACAGATAGCTTTGCATCTAACGATACCCTTGATATTCTGGAAGAATTAAAAGTATTGCATGAGGCTTTTCCTGCATTGGAATTTACTAAAACAATTAATTGGGCAACTATTAACGGAGCTGAATTTCTGAATTTTGACGATAAGCTAGGTTCGCTGGAAGTAGGTAAAAAACCGGGATTGATCCTGTTGGAAGGCATGGAAAACCTGAGATTGACTTCTAATGTAACTGTTCAACGAATAGCGTAGCAATTCCTCAAAATCTTCTGTACTTTTGTTTCTGATATGAAACATTGGAATATTTCTGTTAGGGGGAAAGTACAGGGGGTTTATTTTAGACTTACGACAAAGGCAGTCGCTGATCAATTAGGGGTAAAAGGCTTTGTCAGCAATTTGCCTGACGGATCTGTATATATAGAAGCCGAGGGGGATGACTTTGCTTTAGAGTCTCTGCTTGAGTTTTGTGAAGAAGGACCCGAAAGAGCAGAAGTTGCGGAAATCTCAGCAACAGATGGCGAGTGGAAAGGCTTCAAAAATTTTGAAGTAATAAAGAAAGTCAGTCATTAAAACTTAGATCGTTGTCAGTTCTCAAAAAATTTGCCGGTCAAACGATGATTTATGGATTGAGTACCATCTTCTCGAGGTTACTCTATTTCATCATGACCCCTCTTTATGTCAGTAAATATCCTCCGGCAGCGTATGGAATATTTACCAACATGTATGCTTGGGCCTCTATGATCAATGCCGTGTTGGCATTTGGAATGGAGACAACCTATTTTCGGTATCTTCAGAAGGTAGAAGACAAGGATAAACAAAAGGTATTTAACAACAGCTTTATTGTTATAGCTTTTTTCGCCCTGTTGTTTCTCATCACTGCAAACGTATTCTCGGGGCAAATCTCCGCGTTGCTTAATAAAGGAGAATTTAATCGTAATTACCAGCAGTACATTCAATATTTTGCCATTATCTTAGCCGCAGACGCACTTGCAGTTGTGCCCTTTGCCAAACTCAGGTCACAGGGACGGCCAATCAGGTTCGCCATAATCAAACTGGTCAATATCCTGACCATGATAGGGCTTAACTTGTTTTTCATTCTGGTAGTTCCTGTACTTATATCGAACGGGGGAGCATTCGGAGACTGGTTTGCGGAATGGTTTAGGGATGGCTGGATTGGATATGTCTTTATCTCCAATCTGGTAGCAAGTGTGCTTACTCTTATTCTGCTGTTGCCGGAAATGCGCCAATTCAGCTTTCAGCCGGACAGGAAACTGATCAAAAGCATGCTTTCATATAGCTTTCCGATTCTGATTGCCAATATTTCTTTTATTATCAATGAGAATCTGGATAAGATCGTGATGCCTATGTATTTGCCAAAAGAAATAGGCGATCGGGATAATGGTATATATGGAGCGGTATCCAAGCTGGCGATGTTTCTCAGTATATTTGTGCAGGCATTCCGGCTGGGAGCAGAACCGTTTTTCTTCTCTTATTCAAAGAATGCTAATGCTCGGTCTACCTATGCATTTATAATGGAATATCTGGTTATTGCGATGATGATCGTGATGGTGGGTATATCGGCTAATATAGAATGGCTGAAATTCTTTATCAAGGGTGACGCTTCCCATCGTGAAATTTTCTGGTCGGGGCTGTTTATTGTTCCGCTGTTGCTGTTTAACTATGTACTTCTGGGTATATATATGAATCTTTCAGTGTGGTATAAGCTCTCAGATCAGACGCGATATGCACTTTATATTTCAGGAATAGGGGCATTGATAACGGTCGTTGCCAATTATTTTCTGATTCCAAAGTACAGCTATGTAGGAGCCGCTTTTGTTACTTTTCTGGCCTATTTATCTATGGTGATTCTGTCTTATATATGGGGGCAGAAAAATTATCCTATACCTTATAAAGTAGGGAAAATGCTGACCTATATGTTAATAGGTGCCGGAATTACGTACCTGTCCAATTTTGTATTTGACCGCAATCTGATTATTGGTAACGGACTGTTTATATTGTTTCTGACAGGTATTTTTATTGCAGAGCATAAGAAAATAAGAGCTGTTCTGAAACGATGAGAATATTTCCCTCTCCTTTTTAAGGAAAACCTGTTCCGACTCGTCGGAAGGGCTAGTGAGAAGTTCTTTTTATCAAAGTAAAGTCGCTGCAATCAATATAAGTCTATTCGTGATGATTCTAATACTTGCTTTTTAAACTGGTAATTGCTATTCCCTCTCATTTTTAAGGAGATGGCTAGGGAGAGGTTCGTCTGTTTCCTGGATACGGATTAAATAATTTCTTCTGCAAACTGATGTTGGATCTCATCCAGCACCTCATGAATTTCATGATGCGACTGAAGCCCCACTAGTTTCATTCTGTATTCTTTAAAATTAGGAATACCTTTAAAATAATTGGCGTAGTGTCTGCGCATTTCAAAAATACCTGTTTTTTCGCCTTTCCATTCAATAGATTTGGTAAGGTGTGTGCGACATACCTCCACACGTTCCGCAATTGTAGGTCCTTCTAACCGTTGTCCGGTTTCAAAGAAATGCTTGATTTCTCTGAATATCCAAGGATATCCGATAGAAGCCCGTCCTATCATGATACCGTCTACTTCAAACTCTTGTCTCCAGGCAGCAGCTTTTTCTACAGAATCTATATCTCCGTTTCCGAAAATCGGAATTTTGATGCGTGGATTGCGTTTTACGTCTCTGATCATAGACCAGTCCGCCTGTCCTTTGTACATCTGTGCCCGTGTGCGTCCGTGAATAGAAAGAGCTTTGATGCCTACATCCTGAAGACGTTCTGCGACTTCATAAACATTTTTAGTATTATCGTCCCAGCCTAAGCGGGTCTTGACAGTCACAGGTAGGTGAGTAGCCTCTACTACAGCTTTGGTCATGGCTACCATTTTGTCTATATCCTGAAGCAGACTGGAACCGGCACCCTTACACACTACATTTTTTACGGGACAACCGTAGTTAATATCAATCAGATCCGGATTTGCCAGAGAACATATTTCGGAAGATTGACGCATATGTTCGATTTCTGATCCAAAGATCTGGATGCCGATAGGTCGCTCATATTCAAAAATATCCAGCTTCTGTCTGGACTTTGCCGCATCGCGGATCAATCCTTCAGAAGAGATGAATTCCGTATACATCATATCTACTCCATTTTGCTTGCATACATAACGGAAGGGAGGATCACTCACATCTTCCATAGGAGCTAATAATAACGGAAAGTTACCTAAATCAATATGATCACCAATCTTGACAGACATCTTTTGAAAATTTTTCCAAAGATACGCAATTTTAAATTTCTAACGTAAAAGTGATGATACCCTTAGTGATACGACCAGTAACAGGATTTTAGTATAGTAGCGTAAAAAAAGCTCCGACCATAAAGATGATTTGCAAAACCATCTTTATGGTCGGAGCCATGTGATTATTTTGTTTGCTTACAGTCTGTTTTTGATATCCTCACTTCCTGTACTTCTGTCTTTTCCGGAAGAAAAATCTCCTCCAAAGCGGTAAGTAAAGGTCAGCAAGGCAGAACGGCTGTCCCGGTTGATCTTTCCGAAGGTACGGATGTCCGTATAATTCGTTTCGTAACGACGTTGATTGGTCATGAAGATATCATTAATCACCAGCTTCAACATCGCTTTATTCTGTAGAAAGTTTTTCTGTATACCTGTGTATACCACACCGTAGCTTTTTAATTCGTGCACACCGACTGTCATACCCGAAATATAATTTCCGCCGAGCTCAAACCTCCAGTTGTTCGGCAACGAAAAGGTATTTTGTCCGTTAAATGCTAATGTATTGCCGGCTCTTATACTTAAAGATTCGCCCATAGGAAGTTCATATTTATTGCGGTAGAAGTTACCAAAATAAGTCGCAGTCCACCATTTGGTAAGTTGTAGGGGCACAGTCAGTGATACTCCCATATTCGTAAATGTTCCGAGGTTTGCCGGGCGCTCAAAGACCGTGTTAGGTTCGGATGGATCACGACCTACGATTTCGTTCACTACATCTTCAGAATGGCTGTAATTTGCAGTCAGGATATATTTTCCTAAAAGCGTATACCCCAACTCAAATGAATTGGCAAAAGAAGGATTTAGTTTAGAATTACCTTCATAATATGAAAATGGATCTGTGTATACTCTGAATGGATTCATATCCCAAAAAGAAGGTCTTTTTACACGTCTGCTGTAATTGGCCTGCATTTTATGCTGGTCATTAATGGAATAGGTTAAAAAAACAGATGGAAACAGGTTAAAATAATTTTTAGTGAATGTCTCATTTGTTGTTAACTGTTCGCCCTTTGTATCGGTGTATTCTCCACGCAGACCTATTTGTGTGTTAAATTTTCCCCATTCTTTATTTACATTGACATATGCTGCCTGAATGCTTTCATGATAAATAAAATGATTGCTGGTTTTCAGATCCGGTACATATTGATCCTGCTGAAGCGTGTCATAGCGCAGATCATTTTCTGTTTTTACGAGACTCCCTTTATATCCGGCTTCAAACTTCAACCCATTTTCAAAAGGTAAAGTATAATCTAATTTTCCGACATATACCTTATTCCTGGAAGGAATATCTCCGATCCGACCAGATAGGGGACGTATCTGTTCCTGTGCTTCGTTGGTATAAGTGGTTAAGAGGGATTGATCCATCTTTGAATAATGATATACATGATCCAGATCTATTGTCAACTGATGACCATTTTCATCAAACTTGTGTACATAATTGATATTGTACAACATATCTTCCCAACGTTCCCGCCCTTCTGTCAGGGTATTCGCCCGCCACAAGAGCTTTTGTGTTGCGGCATTGCTGAAATCATTTTGTGTAGGTTCGTACTTTGGAAATTTGCCAAATCCACCGTTGATCAGAAAACCAATGCTGTTTTTAGGAGATAATATAAAGTCAGCTCCGACACGGAAATTGTTGGATCTCAACTTTGGTTTTTCCAGATTAGTCTGCTTCGAAATAAATTCCGGTTCCCCGGAAGTTGGGTCCAGCAGATAACGTGTCAGTTCCATTCTGTTTTCCAGATTTTGGTAGTACTGATTGTAGATGGCAAAAAAGTTTGTCTTGGAGGTTCGGTAATTCAGGTTGATACTTCCGCCGAGCTGTGTACCTCTTCCTGCCCCTCCGTTGAGATTAACTGTGCCGTTAAATCCTTGTTTTAACCCTTTTTTAAGAACAATATTTATGATACCGCTTTCGCCCGCTGCTTCATATTTAGAAGAAGGATTTGTCATCACTTCAATCTTGATCACATCCAGTGAAGAAGTACTGCGAAGAAGATTGGCCAGTTGATCTGCAGACAGATAGGTAAGTTTACCATTGATCATAACAGATGCGTCGGATTTACCTTTGAGGCTGACTTTTCCGTCAGAGGATACAGACAGTCCCGGTATTTTATTCAATAATTCGAGACTTGAACTTCCGTCAGAGAGAGCTGAATTTTCGACATTGACAATCATTTTGTCTATCTGTTGTTCAATAAGAGGCTTTTTCTTTTCAATAATTACTTCTTCCATAACATTGGATTTGCCAACCAGCTGGATAATACCCATGTCATGATTGGTGCCGGGAGGGGTAATGTTAAAGCGGTTTCCTATATGATCCTGATGAGCCAGACTCTTGATGGAGATATAATATTTTCCTGATACAATATTTTTAAACATAAATGTGCCGGTACTATCTGTTACTGTAACTACAGTTTCGGTAACATTCTCTGCATTATGCAGACTGACTGTCATATAAGGAAGAGTCTTTTCTGTATGATCGACCACTTTCCCCCGGATGCTGGATCCGGATTGGGCAAAGGTTGGTGAAGCCTTTAGTAAAGCTGCGGCTATAAATAGAAATAGTAAATATATAGATCTCATGATATGGATACGTGCGATTCGTTGTGGTGCAAACCAGATGTTTCGGAATATAGAGTACATCAGGTCACTTGTAATACTGTTTTAGTTCTTTTGTCCGAATTTCCCGGACGATCTTTGCGGGTGTTTGTTTTTTTTCTTTTTTTGCCCCACCAGATGTAAAATCCGGTTATCGGCAGACTGGCGCAGATCAGACTGGCCAGAAAATACAGAATCTTGGTGGTCATGCCACCGATGAATCCGGTGTGAAGAGCATAATTGTTGCGCATCAGCCATTCTGTTCTGTTGGAATCTTCCATCTTTTTCTGCGTCCGTGGAGTCAGTGCTAATGTCTCCCGGTCAAAAGAGAGATCTCTCCAGCTGCCTGCATGCATATCGGTGCAGGAGTATATTGTTTTATCATCCCCTTCAGGAATGTGTATAATTACAGCTTCTTTATTGTGTAAAGCGATCTCCTTGCGTACAGTAAACCATATTTTGTCTGCTTTTTGAAGATCCTCTTCCAGTGTGAAAGCTATTTTCTGTTCCTCATCTGCTTTTTTAACTTCCGTTTTGGGTCTTGGAGGATAACCTCCGCTTAGCCATACGATAGATTGTCTCATCCAAGGAAAGCTCATCACCAATCCTGTCAGAGACATTAACAGAGCGAGAAGTAAAGAGTAAAAGCCGAGTACGTTATGCAGGTCGTAGTTTATTCTTTTGAAGCGGGCTTTCCAGTTGATGAAAAAGCTTTGTTTTGCAGATCTTTTATTCCATTTTTTAGGCCACCAGAGTATAATGCCTGTAATAAGCAGAGAAAAGAATATAAGTGTACTATACCCGACCACTTTCTTTCCGATTTTACCAGGAAACCACAGATGGCGATGGCCTTCGTCTATAAAATGGAAGAAATCTTCATGATGTGCTGTTGCCAGTACTTCTGCGTTGTAAGGATTGACGTATAAGATACTGTCGCTATCATGCAGACTGACTTTGACAGACTTATTGAGCCCATTGTACCAGAAGCTTTCCGCTTCTTTTTCAGGAAATGCTTCTTTTATACTTTTGTACAGCACAGAGGGAGGAAGCTGCTCGTCAGCAGTTTTCTCTTTTACAGCAATATAATCTGTTGTCCACATTCTGATTTCCTGTTCAAAAACCAGTATACAACCGGTCAGACTGATGAGTACTACAGGTATTCCAGTTACTATTCCTAACCAAAGGTGTAACCAGGCATTGAGTTTACTTAATCTTTTTTTCACTTATTTCTTTTATAAACCGGGAGCATATGACCTTCTCCCGGTTTGAAGGTTAATGATATTGATGTTAATATTTTAATTTGGGGACAATTCCTAATGCAATGATTCCTGTGTTAGCAAGGAATGTTATATGGCCCTGAAAACTCTTGTATACGTTTGGATAGGTTGATAATACAAGTAACCGCATTTAGTTAGTACTGCTGCCCTGCGGGATATTGATAATCAGGTCGGAGCAATTGGCCCGATCCCCGACCTGATTATGGAGGATTATTTTAAATTGTATAATACAGGAGTGTCATCCGTACCGCCATCTACTTTTGCTCCTTTAGTCAGCTTATCGGTTTTAGAATCGTATGACCAGATGTAAATCGCATCGGCTTTTGGATCATTCACCGCAATATAAGCTACTCCATTATCCACTACTGCAGATGTCGAGTTTAACAATGGAGGGAAATCCAGTCTGCGGACAATCTGCTGAGATCTTACATCTACAACATAGTACTCCCACATTGCAGCATACCACCAGTCATCTTTTGTTTTGACCATGTTTGCCGCATCTTTGGCATTTGCAATAATTACTTTACCATTTCCAAGATTCGCAACACCCAGCTGATGATCTCCATTCAGGCTTTTGCTTGTGTTGAAGAAATAGTTTTTGTCAAATTCTGTTTCTCCGTTTTTGATTCTGAAGAAAGCTGTTGGTAAGTGGGGTTTACCACCACCTAACATTTTCATCGGCAGAGAAAGAAGATAAGTATATCCTTCATCACTGAATTTGTGGAAATACCCGTTTCTGATAGCGCCGATAGGAGCAGAGCGATTTTCTGTACCTGTGATCTTAAAGTTATCAAAGGTATTAAGATCCATTGTCGCTGTGTATGAGTTGTCTAAAGTGGTATTTGTTTTCAGATCTTTCAGGGTCAGCGTGACGAGCATCTTATTACCTTGCGGAATAGCTGAATTGATACCTATACTGTGATCTGCAGGAATTTGAGTTCCTGTCTGGATTTTTCCGCTTTTTAAGATTTCAAGAGTTGTTGCATTCATGATTGCGAATTCATCTCCGTTACGCGTTCCGAAGGCCAATGTATTATCATCAATCCAGGTATGCCATCCCAGGTATGGATAAGAAAACTTTGTAAAAGGGACTACCTTTTCAGTAACCAGTTCTCCGGATTCAAAATTGTATTTTCCGAATTTGGAACCTTCCGGATCCAGGTGAAAGAAATATTTACCTTTTTGGATCTTGTTTTCTGACCAGGTAAATATGCTTGTTACATCTGTACCTTTGCCTACAGGTGATATTGTGCCACTCATCAGATCCTTTATAGGAAGCAAGTAATACCCATTAGTTGTGCTGTAAGTAATGGCATAATTTGCTTTTGAATCCTGTGGTTCGGTAGTACCTCCGTCAGATTTACTACATCCTGTCATTGATGCGGTAGCCAGACTTAATCCGGCTAACATTGCCAATGAATTTTTAATTGTACTGATCATTGTATTTTATGTTAAATAATTATTATTGAATGCTATATCTAAGTTTTACTGAAAAGGAGCGACCCGGCTTTTGCTGCTTGAAAACATCATAAGCTATCTGATCCGTCAGGTTCTTGCCTTCCAGTGTGATATGATATTTGTTGTTTTTCATGGAATAGGTTACTGCAAGATTGTTTATCCACTGCTCAGGTATATAATCTTTGGTTTGTTTACCCCCCAGTTTGGACCAGCTCAGCGAATAACTGTTGACAAACTGCAGATAGTAATTGACAACCAGTGCACTTTCTTTTGTTCCAAACGGATTGCGGAATAAAGCACTTACATCTGCATTTCCATATAACCAGGGTTCATTTGGTGTACGGCTGCCATAGGTGATATCTACTCTGTTCTCTGTGCCTTTTATATATTTTTCTCTGTTTTGAGCATTATAATAGCTCATATTTACCATCGCTTTCAACCAGCTTTGGTAAGTGTATTTTGCTTCAAAATCGGCTCCGTTTATTTTTACCCCACCCTGGTTTTTGGATTGACTTTTACTTCCGTTACTGCCCTCCTCATACTGCTGGGAAATAATGTAATCCTTGGCGTTTCTGTAAAATGCAGAGGCGTCGAAAGATAAACTGTGGTCTCCGAATAGCGTATTGTAAAAGAAATTGATGTTGTAATTGTCACTATTAGCTGGTTTCAGATTTGGATTACCTTCAACCTCTAATCCATTTCCATATAACTCAGTAAATGTTGGTAATCTGTACGCATGCTCATAAGATGCTTTTATCCCAAATCCCCCAAATATGGTGTAAGATGATGCAATTCCATAGCCGGTAAAGCTGCTGCTTTCGCGTGTACTTTTTCCGGAAACATCATCCACTTTTCCCGAAAGAGTATAGTTCTTTAAAAAATAGCTGTTAACCCATTTATCCCCAAACAGGTTCTGCTGGTAATTTAATCCAAGTATATGTCTTGATATCTTATTGGTTTTATTATAGTATTGATTATATGGGTCAATTTCATTAAATCGTTCCCGTTGATTGATATTGAGGTTGTAATTCAGATTAAAGACATGATGCTTTGCTGCAGCATAATTCAGATTCGCCTGAGTGAGTGTGTTATAGGATTTATCATGCGAGATAGACTTTGTTGAATTAAATTCCCCGGCATTAGGACGATATTCCCGGGCCTTGCCATCCCAGAAGAAGGGTGCATAAGAACTTGTATCTGTGATGACTCCCTTACTGATATTAATATTGGAGAACAATGTCGCAGAAAGGTTATCAATGAATAATCTGTTCTTGCGATAACGTATACTTGGGGTTATACTATGAGACTTATTGTCCACCAGTCCGATCACTTTCTCCTGTGTAGCTCCGGTCTGCTGCTGTTTGTATACATCATTATAAGTGATTCCTAATACCGCGACATCCGCCCATTTTTTATCCGCTACTCCAACCTCCAGCTGACCCATTGCCGAACGGTACTGGTCGTGGAATCTTCTTGCAGTGGCTAAAGTATCAAAGCGTGACTCATCCTGAAAACTGGGTACGGTCAGGTAAAAATTGGCTTTAGGATTGGATTTCATAAGATAGTCGTTGTCCGAATAGTTGTAGTAAGAATTTACATTTACCATAATTCCGTTTTTATCCTTAAACCCACCGCTTACAGCTGCCCGGTGTGTGTTGAACGAACCATAGCTGTAACTTACATCCAGAAATTTTTTCTTATCCCGATTGGTAACGATGTTTACTGCTCCACCAAGGGCATCTGACCCCAGGTGTGCCGGAATAACGCCTTTGTATACTTCTATGCGCTCTGCAATATTGACCGGCATATTATTCAAGGTCATACCCGATCCAAAGGATTCAATTGGGATACCATCAATGAAGAACTTGATATAGTTGCCGGAAAGACCATTTAATGAAAATGTGAAATCGGATCCTAAGCCCCCTTGTTCACGAATCCGAACGCCAGTACTTCTGTTTAAGATCTGATTGATGTCTGCGTTTGTATTCGCATATTGCCGGGTCTCGATAATATTGACATTCAAACCTGTCTCTTTGATTTTTTTTGACTGGGTCTTTCCGTTAATATTGACCTCTGAGAGTTGGTTAAGATCCTTTTCTAAAGAAATACGTAATGTGGGAGGTAGTGAAGCAGTATTGATTTTGACACTTGTCTTTTTGAAACCTACAGCCGAGATAAGGAGCGTATGCAGGCCATCTGCTATTCCCGAAATTTTGAATTCCCCGTTTTCAATGGATTTAGTACCGATAGTTGAATTCTGAATTTGAATACTTGCATCAGGAATTCCTTCATTTGTATTATTGACAATACGTCCTTTTACTTCATTCCGCTGTTGAGCTACACTGATAATCGATATGGAAGTAAAGATGATATACCATACCGTTTTTAAATACGACATTCTTATTTAGATTAATTATATATAAGATATGTAGCTCTTCTCCGGATTTACCGAAGGCCGGCTACATACTTATTTTTAAATTAAACTGTAAGTACTTGCTGGTGAAGGATATGAAAGTGTTATTTTTTATTCAAAAATTGAGTTTGAGGAGATAAACAGGGATATTATAAGATAGCATAAAGCAAAAATCATCGCCAATTGGCAATGATTCTTTACTTTATATTTTTTCTTGATCAGTCTCCGTAGACTTTTGTTTGTAATGTATACTACAGACTATCCATACGCAGAATAAAGTCTACACGTTGAGATAATCCGGTGCCTTTACTGATTTTCGCTGCAGGAATATCATATACCCAGATGCTATGTGTATTTGTTGAATCATCAATTCCGATGTATGCCTTATTCTTTTGTACTATGACAGATTCTTTTCGGGTACCTTTATCAAACGGAAGGTCGAGTTTGACCATATCTCCGGTTTTAAGATTTACCCGATAATATTCAAAATGGTAAGTGGAATGGTGATCCTGAAAATTATGATAACGGTCTTTACGTTCACTGCGAATCAGTGCTTCCTGATTGCCCAGATACCACATTCCATAAGCATGATTGTTTATCTTTTCAGAGATATTGATCATATAGTCAGGGTCAATCTTATTGATCTTAGCGTCGATTCTAAAGATTGCAGTAGGTTTTTTTAGATTATTGCCTAATGCTATCCCCGGACAGCTCATAAAGTAGAAATTGTGATTTTCATCTTCAAAACTATAGGACTGTACTGTATTAATGCCACCTGGATATGTGGAGCGGGTATCTTTCTGGACATGATTGATCTGCATGGACGGAACGTCTACTGTAGCGACATACATCGTATCTATCGTTGTGTAATCATTCTTGGCCATGGTCTTGTTAAAAGAATAACCGATAAACATTTTATTGTCCCGTATATAGTTAAAGCCAATGGATAAAAAGGGAAATTCTTTAGTAGGGAAGGTCACTGGAATAATTCCGGAAGATACGATGCGGAACGACTTGGTATCTATCTTGTAATACTCCAGTCTCGAGTAGGTCCGGTCATCGAGCGTCAGCAACAGTAATGTATCTCTGGCAATCCAATACTTGTTTTCGATATGTTTGTCCTGCATAGGGATGGCAGCGATTTGCTGAAGACCTTCATTTTGCAGGGAATATTTATTAAAACTGTTTTGTCCGCCATCCATATGATAATAATAACCATCTTTGATAATAATGGACCGATCAAATGTATTGCTTGGGACTGTGATCATTTGTTCTGAATCGATAACGGAGTTTGACGCTAAGCTGTCAAGTGTCATGATGGCGTGACCACCATCTTTCGTCATCAGATAAAGGGAGTATGTTCCGTTCGTTTTGATTTCCGGTTTTGTTCGGCTGCAGCTGGCGGTAAGCAGGGTAAGAATAATTAAAAGATTGTATACAGAGATCTTTATAACGGACATATTCTCGACTAGGAAATATTAAATTGTATTTTTAACTGGTTTTGTAAAATAGGGGATAGGAAAGTCAGCTCCTGCTTTGTCAGTACAATATGCTGACAGCTTTTATTCTGATCCAATAAAATGTATGTTTCTCCCGACTTCAGTTTGATCTGGTGATTTTGGTCACACACATTAAGGATAATGTCCTTTTTGGGTGTAAACATAATATCTCCTTTGACATCCAGCTCTCCGGTTTCCGTATCGATACGCGCAAAAGATTTTTTGGAAAGCGTTATATTATAATTATGTTCATCATAATTCCTGATCTGATCTCCTGAAAGATTATCAAATGTAAACCGGTTTGTCAGAGAAGACTGATTATTAATAAGTAATGTGCGCACACCAATAATGGCAACCAATATAGCCGCAACAGTAGCCCATGTGCCGAAATGAAATATGCGTAAGTTTTTCTTCTGCTTAATATCCAGCCGGATATTTGACCACATTTCAGCTTTTACCTGTTCGATATCCTGTACAGGTTTTGTGTCACTTTCTAGCTCCAGATCATCATTTTCCAGCCATAGTTCTACCAACTCTTGTTCTTCTTCCGAACATAAGCCGAGATGATATTTTTCTAAGAGCTGTTTGCTGATCATGCGGATAGTAATAGTATGAATAGATAAAGATAAAATTATTTTATGTAATCTGACAAATGAGTTTTTAATGTGGAGAGTGCCCTGCTAATGTGGTATTCTACCGCTCTTTCCGAAATAAAAAGCCGGGATGCTATCTCTTTATTTGTCAGACCCTCGTGGCGACTCATCTTGAACACATTCTTACATTGGTTCGGAAGAGACCCGATCAGGTTGTTGATCTTACTTGAAAGCTCTTGTACTTCTACAGAATTTTCATGATACTCTTCTTTGTATGCATTCAGAATCACCTCATGGTGTTGCTGACGTGTTACCCTATTGCGGATATATTCAAACGCTTTCAGTTTTACAGACCGTATCAGATAACGCTCTACTTCCTTAAGTTCCAGTTTATCCTTACGTTCCCACAACGATTTGAATACTTCCTGTACGATTTCTTTTGCAATCTCTTCGTCCTGGATAGTTTTCACGCAAAAAAAGAACAACTTTTCCCAATGATCGAGATAAAGTTGTTCAAAACTCTGATGCGTAATAATGAACTTTGTTTCCTCCAAAATCTGATAGATCAAATACGTAAATAAACGTACCCGGCTACAAATATACTCTATTTAGATTAGTTATAAATAATAATTATAATTCTTTGACAAAATTTGCAATTGCCAGAGAAGGATTTTCAGTTTTCATAAAATTCTCACCAATCAAAAAGGCTTGAAAGCCAGCTTTTTTTAATTTTTTAATAGTTTCAGGGTCGGATATTCCACTTTCCGAAACTTTAATGTATTGCGAAGGGATCTTATTGACAAGATCATATGAATGATCCAGTGAGACCGAAAAATCTTTCAGGTTACGGTTGTTAACGCCTATGGCATCTATCGTATCAAAGATGTTGCGGTTCAATTCCTCTTCGTTATGGACTTCCAGTAATACATTCAACCCCAGTTGCTTGGCATAAGTGGATAGGTCGAGGATTTCCTCTGCGGTAAGACAGGCAGCAATCAACAGAATAATATCGGCACCATATGCCTTAGCTTCAGCGATCTGATATTTATCTACAATAAATTCTTTTCGTAATAAAGGGATGGTTAAAGCCTTCCGTGCTTCAGTCAGATCATCAAGTGTTCCTTTGAAAAAATCGGTATCTGTCAATACGGATATTGCAGAAGCTCCTGCAGCCTGATAACCACTTACTACCTCTGTGACAGATGATATCCCGTTAATAAGACCTTTGGAAGGGGAGGCTCTCTTATATTCGGCTATGATACCTGTTCGTTCGGGATGCAGAATGCTGTCCCTGAGTACATAGCAGCTACGTCCAAAAAGCGGATAATTTTCAAGCTTTTCCAGCGGAACTTTGGTTTTAGCCTCTGCTACTTCCGTTTTTTTACGCTCAACGATTTTATCTAATATAGTCATGTTAATGCTTTAACCAGTTTTCAATTAATATTTTCCCATTTTCTGTCAGGACAGATTCCGGATGAAACTGCATGCCTTTTACATCCAGTGTCTTATGCGAAAGAGCCATAATAGTTCCGTTTTCATCTAATGCCGTAATATGCAGACTTTCCGGCAGTGATTCTTTGTCTACTGCCCAGGAATGATAACGGCCGATTTTTGATCCGTTAGGAAAATCCCTGAATAACGACTCTTCCGGATCTGTTACGATAATATCTGTAGCAACTCCGTGCAGGGGTTTTGTCATATTGAACAGCTTACCTCCGAAGACTTCTGCAATGGCCTGTTGTCCCAGACAGATGCCCAATATACTTTTACTTCCGGCGTATGTGCGGATGACATCCAGTAATAAGCCAGCTTCTTCTGGTATGCCCGGTCCTGGTGATAATAAGATCTTATCAAAAGCTGCTACATCTTCAATATTGAATTTGTCGTTTCTCCACACTTCATATTCTTGTCCGCATTCTTGTAAAAGATGCACCAGATTATAGGTAAATGAATCGTAATTATCGATTACTAATACTTTGCTGCTCATCGAATTTGTTTAATTCTTCGTTTATAAAATAATTGACAATATCACTAAAAAGGCCTTCAACAAAGGGTGCTTTCAATCCGAAACCTTTAGCCAGTTCCAGGCGATCCTTCAGCATTTGGTTGACGCGCTCTTCAGCAATAACTTCTTCGGTGCTGTTTTTAAATTCAGCTGCTTTTGCTACATAATCCTTTCGGAGAGCGATCAGTTCCAGGATACGATAATCAATCGTATCGATAGATGAACGTACATGAGCAAGATTTTCACAATATTCTAAAGGCCTGATCATAATGTTTCTGCTAATTCCAGCGCTTTTCTCAACGCTGCTATTTTGTTATTTACTTCCTGCAATTCCATTTCAGGGTCAGAGTCGAGTACAATGCCGCCACCTGCCTGATAATGTAAGAGGTTTTGTTTACTAAGAAAGGAACGGATCATAATGGCATGATTGAAGTCGCCGTTAAATCCCATATAACCTATTGCTCCGCTGTAGAAAGAACGTTGTTGTCCCTCGTATCTGTCTATAAGAGTCAATGCCATATGTTTGGGAGCCCCACTTAGTGTTCCGGCCGGATAGGTGTCTCCCACCACATCAAACGGATTGATATTATCTTTCAGTTTTCCAGTTACTTTAGAGACTAAGTGGATGATATGCGAATAATATTGCGCTTCTTTGTAAGACCGTACAGTCACCTGATCACAGTGTCTGCTCAGGTCATTTCGGGCCAGATCCACCAGCATCACATGCTCAGATGTTTCTTTGGGATCATTTTTTAATGCTTCCGCAATTTTCTCATCTTTTTCCATATCACCGGTCCGTTTGAATGTACCGGCAATCGGATAAATGGCAGCTTCACTTTTACGGATGGTCAGTTGTGCTTCGGGAGATGATCCGAAGATTTTGAAATCTCCGTAATCAAAATAAAACAGATATGGAGAAGGATTGATTGAGCGTAATGCGCGGTACACATTAAATTCATCTCCCAGAAAAGGAGTTGCAAATGCACGTGAAGGAACAATCTGAAACACATCTCCGCGCTGAATGTGTTTGATCATCTTGCGAACCAGCTCCCGGTGTTCCTCATCTGTACGGTTAGATGTTTCCTCCCCGTTTGTACGAAAATCATATTCCGGAAAATTCTTGTTCTTAATCAGGTATTCCATTTTTTCCAGACTGGATTCCTCTCCGTTCAGAAGATGTTCGAAAATATAAAGCTGATTCCGGAAGTGGTCGATTGCGATTACATATTTATATACGTGATACTGTAGAAATGGAATGTCGCGCTTGGGGTCAATGGCGGTTGTCAGTTTGATGTCCTCAAAATGCTCAATACAGTCAAAGGTAAAGTAACCAAATAATCCATTCGAAATTACATTGATTTCAGGAGTTTCAATCTGACTGAATTTTTCTCTGAAAAGGGAAATTTCACTTCTCAAATCTATTTCATCCGCATTTTTATATTCTACTTCCTGATTAGGATATTGTATTTCAAGGTTTTGTTTATTCAGTCTGATACCCGCCAGCGGCTGGCAGCAGATATAACTGATATTATTATCTCTGCTGTGGTAATCTGAGCTTTCCAGCAACAGACTATTAGGGAAGGCATCCCGTAGACGCAGGTAGATACTTACAGGTGTAGTGGTGTCTGCCAGTATCTTTTTAAAATTCGTTTCGAAATTGTATAACATGTATGCTCTAATTTTTTCTAATTTCCAGTAAAAACAAAAAACCCGACGTTTTCTGCGTCGGGTGAACTTCCATAAGTGGTTTTGGTTGATTATGAAATATTATGACAATACATTAGCACCCGATGCAATTTGCTCCAGGCCACCACCACGTATTGTTTAATTGAATTGTCAACATAATATCACAAATTTATAAAAAAAATTCATAATGCAAATTTTATGTGACAAAAAAATAAAAAAAAGCCTTTTTTGTTAGTCATTTAATAAATCCGGACGTCTTTCTTTAGTTCTTTGTAACTGCTGTTCGTCTCTCCAGGCTGAAATCTTAGCTTCATTACCACTCAATAATATGTCCGGCACTTTGTGACCTCTCCATTCCGCAGGACGAGTATAGATAGGTGCATCCAGAAGACCATCTTGGAAAGAATCAGATAGGGCTGAAGTTTCATCAGATAAAACCCCGGGGATAAGACGAATAATAGCATCGGTCAGAATAGCTGCCGGAAGTTCTCCCCCTGAAAGAACGTAATCTCCAATGGATATTTCTTTCGTAACATAAATATCACGTATACGCTGATCTATACCTTTGTAATGTCCGCAAAGGATCATCATATTCCCTTTTGTCGAAAGGGAATTAGCAATCTCCTGATTCAGGGTTTGGCCGTCCGGACTCATAAAGATAATTTCATCATAATCCCGCTCAGACTGCAGATATTCAATACATTTTGCAAAGGGCTCGATCTGCATGACCATACCCGAACCTCCGCCATATGGATAATCATCCACAGACTTTTGTTTGTTCGTTGCATAGTCCCTCAGATTGTGAACAACGATCTCGGCCAGGCCTTTTTTCTGAGCCCTCTGCAGAATAGAATGTGCAAAAGGACTTGTCAGTAAATCAGGTAATACGGTAATAATATCAAAACGCATGCTGCAAAGATAGTGAATCGTCATACAAGAGGGAATAGCCAGTAAAAATTAGAGTTATAATACCCCGATTATAAAATTGCTCATGTATAGCGGGAAGAGAGGAGTGTAATTTTTTAAGAAGAATATTTTGGTATTTAAGAAATAATTTAAATCTTTGCAGCGATATTAATGGTTTAACCCTTTTAAAACGAAGAAAAAATGTTTGTACTACATCCTACAGCTTTAGCTTCATCAGCAATTGGAATTGCTGAGGCTCTTCTTCGTGCTTCTTTCTCCTCTTAAGATTACTTAACGAAATATAAGAAAAGGCCCGAAGATCATTCGGGCTTTTTTGTTTATTCCGGACCCTTCACAGATTTTCCCGAATGGATATAAATCCGGCCGAC
The DNA here is from genome assembly GCF_002418355.1 of Sphingobacterium sp. UBA5789. Lineage (NCBI taxonomy): Bacteria > Pseudomonadati > Bacteroidota > Sphingobacteriia > Sphingobacteriales > Sphingobacteriaceae > Sphingobacterium > Sphingobacterium sp. UBA5789. The sequence continues at coordinate 649,413 of NZ_DIDX01000001.1, forward strand.
TTTGTTCGGCCGACCATAACACTTTTGGATCATGATATCCAGAGGTATCGTTTTGATTTGAATAAAAATAACATGGGAAAGAAACTTTCCGGGAAAGACCTTATCAAATTAGGCTTCCCACAGAATAATGCAATAAATATTGCCTTAGGGCAAATACAACGCTATAGAAAGCGTGATAAAAAAGAAACAATATTGGCGGATGCCAGACAGGTACTCCTTTCTCCCGAACAATTCCTGGGGGATGGTATATGGGGCAAAGTAGCTGAAGGACTGGTCAGACCCGTAGAAGTGCGTTTACAGCAATTGAGAACTTCAAGAGTTCCCTTCAGCATATTTGGAGAGAATGAAATCGACGAACAGGCAAAACGCCAGCTGTTTGATGCATTGAAGCTCCCGGTGTCTGTCAGCGGAGCATTGATGCCAGATGCTCACTCCGGGTATGGACTGCCGATAGGAGGAGTACTGGCAACAGATAATGCTGTGATTCCGTATGGCGTAGGTGTAGATATCGGTTGTAGAATGAGCCTCTCTGTCTTTGATCTGCCTGCGAGCTATCTGAAAGGAAAAAGATTTCAATTGACAAATATGCTTTTAGAACAGACTTGCTTTGGCATGTACGAGACGCATAAGAATAAGGCAGATCATGAGATCTTTTCCAGAAAGGAATTTCAGGAAATACCGCTTCTCAAAAATCTGTTGGGTAAAGCCTGGAAGCAGTTGGGAACTTCAGGGGGCGGTAACCATTTCGTAGAGTTCGGGATAGTGAATCTGGGCGATCCGAGACCAGAGTGGAAGCTTCCGGCAGGCGAATATGTAGCCTTATTGTCGCATAGCGGCTCCAGAGGATTGGGGGCTAATATTGCTAAACATTATACCTATCTGGCGACAAAGCAATGCCCGTTGCCCCGGTCAGTACAGCATCTGGCCTGGTTAGATCTGGATACACATGATGGCCAGGAATATTGGATGGCAATGAACCTGGCAGGCGACTATGCAACTGCCTGTCATGACGATATTCACCGGCGCATAGCAAAAGCTCTTGGTAAACGGCCGGCATTTAAGGTGGAGAATCATCACAATTTTGCATGGAAGCAACTGGTAGACGGAAAGGAATGTATCGTACACCGTAAAGGAGCTACTCCGGCAGCAAAAGGAGAACTGGGGATCATTCCGGGATCTATGACTGCTCCGGGATATATTGTGACCGGGAAGGGAAATGATAGTAGTTTGCAATCAGCATCGCATGGAGCAGGACGGCTCTTGTCGAGAGCTGCATGTAAAGCTTCTTTCACACCTTCTCAGATGCAAAAACTACTTAAAGATACCGATGTAGAGCTTGTCGGGGGAAGTGTAGATGAAGCGCCTATGGCCTACAAAGATATCCGGAAGGTAATCGCACTTCAATCCGAATTAGTGGATATACTGGGTACGTTCACGCCTAAAATTGTGCGGATGGATCGATAGTACAATAAAGTAAGTGTCTGAAAAGGAATTCCTTTTTGGGCACTTCTTCAAACAAAAAAATAAAATGGACATAATAATAGGAGTCACCGCAGGTCGCGGCCCCCAGGAATGCAGTTGGGTCGTGGCACAGGTGATCAAAAAAATAATACAGGAAGCAGTAGATTTTGATGTGGAGGTTCAGGTGCTGAACCGGCAGGAGGGGGATATCAACGGAACCGTAATTTCTGCAAGTCTACAGATCAGCGGAGAGCAGTGTGTAGCGTTTGCGGCTTTGTGGACAGGTACAATCCAATGGATCGGGAAAAGTGATTTTAGAAAGTCTCATAAGCGAAAAAACTGGTTTATCGAGGTTTTTGAAATTAAATCCTCTGCATCGTGGATATTTGACGAAAAAGATATTCGCTATCAGGCGATGAGAAGTTCAGGAGCCGGTGGTCAGCATGTCAATAAAGTTAGTTCAGCGGTGCGTGCCACACATATTCCTACAGGAGTATCAGTGGTCGCCATGGATAGCCGGTCGCAGCATCAAAATAAGAAAATCGCAACAGAGCGGCTGCAAACAAAAGTTAACGAGTTAAATCTTCTGCATTGGAAAGAGGATGAAAAATACAACTGGTTTAATCAGATTCAGGTGGAACGAGGTAATGCCATACGAACCTTTATCGGAACAGATTTTAAATCCGAGAAAGTTGATAAGTCCTACAAGGCAAAGCGAAAGGTTCAAAAACAACGTTTCAGACAGGAAATAAAAATAGAAAAATACAATAATGAAAGCAATTGATAAATATTTGTCCCAGGCGCTGGACAATTACCCTTATTCGCTGACAGAGACAATAGAATCGCTGGAATATGCCTTGTCTTATGATGAGACCAATACCACAGCGCTGTGTCTGACAGGTCGTATTTACGCAGAACAGCTGATGAATTATGAAGAAGCGAAAAAATATTTTCAGGAAGCATTGACATACAATCTTTATGCTCTGGAGATATATCCTCATTTCGCGCAGACACTTATATGGAATGATGATTTTGAAGAAGCACAAAAGTTAATAGATTTTGCATTAACCATAAAAGGAATTAATAAGACAGAGATACTGCTGAAGGAAGTACAATTGTTAGAAAAGCAGATGAAAGTAAAGAAGGCACTCAGATTGGTAAAAGGATTGTATGTCACAAACTGCTATTCATCTTATGATCAGGATATCAAAAATGCAGAAGCGAGATTAGAGGATAAATTGAAAAGGGATAAAAAGAAGAAAAGATGAGTTTTTCTGCCTGTAAATCATATTCTTATCTATTTTTGATTCCGGAATATGTAACATTTTGCAAGGGGTACTACTAATTCTATAAAACGTTAAAACATTTGAATTATGAAAGGAAATAATATGAAAAATCTGGTTGCTTTAATGGCAGTTGTCTGTTTTTTGATGAACTCTGCTTTTGCACAGACCTCCACGATAAAAGAGAAGTCTTTGCTGTGGAAAATAGAAGGGAAAGATTTGAAGGTGCCATCTTATCTGTTTGGTACAGTACATATGCTGGCCAGAAAGAATTTCGAAATGCCTGCGAAAGCTATTGATGCTATGGATGAGACATCGAGAGTCTATCTGGAAATCAATATGGCGGCGCCAAATCTTGCTGAAGAATCTCAAAAACACATGATGAGTGATAAAACCATATCTTCACAGATCAAGCCGGAAGAAGTAGCGCTGGTAGATGAAATTTTAGGGAAAAAAATTGGTGTCTCTTTGGCTCAGGTGGATAAAGTAAAACCTATGTTTCTGATCGCTATGATTATGCAAAAATCCTTCACTGAACCAATGGCTTCGTTTGAAGAAGAAATTATTAAACATACAAAGCAGGCTGGTAAAACAATAGAAGGGCTTTCGAGCATTGAAGAACAATATTCTTTTGCAGATAAGATTTTTGAAACATCTGATTTCCCTTCTTATCTAAAGTCCATGGATGAGTTTGATATTCAAAGCATTCTTTCTCATATATTTCAACTGTACAAGGAGGAAAATATTGCAGGTATGGATGAGCTGTTATTAAAATATACTTCATCCAATCCGGAAACCTATCGTCAACTGTTACCCGTTCGTAATCATCTGTGGGCAGATCGTATGCCTGCATTAATGAGTGAGGCTCCGACTTTCTTTGCTATAGGTTCGGGACACTTGTCCGGCGAAGAAGGTGTAATCAATCTTTTACGTCAGAAAGGATATACGGTCACACCGGTTTATAATTAAGATTTCGCTTTTTTGTGGAGTATAAATATTCGAAAAAAAAGGCTGTTAATTGATTTAAAGCAGATAGGCTGAACACAGAGTTCAGCCTATCTTTTTTACGTTATGTGATACCTTTTTTAAGGGATATCTCTCGCAGTAGAGATTAATTTTTATTTCCTCCGAATAATTTAGCCAGTATCCAGATCAGAAGGGCTACTACAACCACTACCATGATCACTCCGGACCATACACCTGCTTTAAAAATTCCTTCGATCGCAGCACAGCTGGTCAAAAGGCTCGTCATTAAGATAACTAATGTTATTGGGAATATTCTGTTCATAGGATTCATTATTATATTGTCTCCTAATAACAAATGACGGGATGAAAAGTTCTTGCGATACTATTTTTAGTGATTATGATGAGGGGTTATCTTGCTTTGTATGAATGAGAGTAGCTTCTATAAAACAAATAACCCGTAGTCTGTGTAAAGCTACGGGCTGTTGTCATTTTAATATTACTAATACTTAAAGGTTATTCAGCTCTAAGGATTTTAGCGGCTTCAACCATAGCTTCTAAAGCTGCTTTGGTTTCCGGCCATGCACGGGTTTTCAATCCACAGTCAGGGTTTACCCAAAGTTGTTCTGCAGGAACTACAGCCTTCGCTTTGCGCAATAAGTTGACCATCTCATCTGTACTGGGTACACGAGGAGAGTGGATGTCGTATACACCAGGTCCGATATCGTTAGGGTATTTGAAATCACCTGCAAATGCATCCAGTAATTCCATTTGTGAACGTGACGTTTCAATCGTAATTACGTCAGCATCCATTGCTGCGATATCTTCAATAATGTCATTGAATTCGGAGTAACACATGTGTGTGTGGATCTGTGTATCATCATCTACGTTAGATGAAGACACGCGGAATGCACGTACTGCCCAGTTCAGGTAATCCTGTTGATCAGCCTTACGCAATGGTAATCCTTCGCGGATAGCCGGCTCGTCGATCTGAATAATTTTGATTCCTGATCTTTCCAATGCCTGTACTTCATCCAGAATTGCTAATGCAATTTGGTATGTTGTTGTTGAACGTGGTTGATCATTACGAACAAATGACCATTGTAAGATTGTAACAGGACCCGTCAACATTCCTTTTACAGGACGGTTGGTCAGAGACTGTGCATACGCAGACCAGCGTACTGTCATATCTGCAGGACGGTATACGTCGCCATAGATAACCGGAGGTTTCACACAACGTGAACCGTAAGACTGAACCCATCCGTTTTTAGTGAATGCATATCCGGCCAATTGCTCTCCGAAGTATTCAACCATGTCATTACGCTCAAATTCTCCATGTACCAGTACGTCGATATCTAATTGCTCCTGAAGACGGATAGTGCGCTCTGTCTCTTCAGCGATTTCTTTGTCATATTGTTCTTGTGAGATGCTTCCTTTTTTCAGGTCTGCTCTCCATTTACGAACATCTTTCGTTTGCGGGAAAGAACCGATTGTAGTCGTTGCAAATGCAGGTAAGTTAAATTTAGCCTGTTGTGCAGCTTTACGGTTTGCAAAAGGAGAAGTACGTGTTGCATCATCATCTGTAATGTTTGCAGTACGTTCTTTTACTTCCGGTTTATGAATAAGTGGAGAAGTACGGCGGCTTTCAGCAGCAGCTTTATTTGCTTCAAAACGTTCAGCTGTTTTAGCGTCTACTTCACCTTCAGCAAGAATAGCAAGGTCTTTTACTTCTGCTAGTTTTTGTTTAGCAAATGCAAGCCAGTTTTTAACTTCTTTAGGTAAAGATTCTTCGTTGTCTTCATTATCCAAATCAAACGGAACATGTAGCAATGAACTGGAAGGTGCAATCCATACGCGGTCTTTGCCTAATGTATCAACAGCTTTTTTGATCTGACTTGATGATTTCTCATAATCATTTTTCCAGATATTACGACCTTCTACAACACCTAATGAAAGTGTCAAAGAAGTTGGAACTTTTGCTAAAACAGTATCCAGTTGATTTTCTCCACGTACAAGATCTAAGTGTAGAGCATGTACAGGAAGATTTACAGCAGTTTCTTCGTTATCACGAAGCGCTTCGAAATAAGTCGCTACAATAAGTTTAATACCTTTAGCTGCTGCGGATAGTTTTTCAAATACATTCTGATATAAAGCACGTGTTTTGCTGTCAATGTCTAAAGCAAGGAAAGGCTCGTCAATCTGTACATATTGTGCACCTGCTTCTGCAAGTCTACCCAAAATCTCTTCGTATACCGGGATCAGGTTTTCGATAAGATCGATACGGTCAAATCCTGCTTCTTTCTCTTTTCCTAATAACAGGTAAGTGATAGGGCCTATTAATACCGGCTTGGTCTCAATGCCTGATGCTTTAGCTTCATTGTATTCATTTAAGAATTTTTCAGAAGTCAGTTTGAATTCCTGATTCTTTGTAAATTCCGGAACAATATAGTGGTAGTTGGTATCAAACCACTTGGTCATTTCCATTGCTGTTACGTCTACACCTTCTTGCTGAAAGCCACGAGCCATTGCAAAATAAAGGTCCAGATTGTAATTGCGATCGATTTTATTCAATAACGAATTGTAACGGGCTGGAATAGCACCTACTGTCAAAGACAGGTCTAACACTTGGTCATAGAAAGAGAAATCATTAGAAGGAATAAGGTCGATACCTGCATCTTTTTGAGTTTTCCAGTTTCCTTCACGGATTTGTTTTGCTGCATCTAATAATTCCTCAGCACTAATCTTTTTTGCCCAATAGGCTTCATTGGCTTTTTTCAATTCGCGGAATGCGCCCACACGAGGGTAGCCTAAATTGTTAGTTAATAACATAAAAATGATTGTTGTTTAATTTTTAAACTCCATAAAACTACTATGCTAAAGAGGAAGGACACCAGATGCAGTGACTTCGGCTTATCTTTCCCTCCTGTTTCCAAGCGGTGTAGAATTTAGCACCTTGTCAAGTGACAGGTTGCTAAGGCTTCTTCGGGTCTAGTCCCTCGGCCTTTCTCTATAAGCGAAGGTAATATCGGGATTAGGTTTCTAAATCCCAAAAATATTTTAATAAATCGTCGTAATAGTATGCTGTTGATCAGAATTGGACGCTTGCAGACAGTCCGGCTTGTTTTCCATTGTAAAACGGAGTTACTACCGTAACAGAAGAAGAGGGGTTATGTTGCAAATGTTTGTCCACAAGAGGGAGCAGCCAATAACCAATCTTGGTACTTAGCATGCCTATACCTGCTCCCATAACGACATCTGAAAACCAGTGCTTATTGTTGTACATTCTGAAAAATCCAGTTCCGGCAGCTACCGTATATCCTGCAATACCATACCAGATAGATTGGTGTTTATATTCCTGCCATAATAATTCAGCTCCGGCAAATGCTGTAGCAGCATGCCCCGAAGGAAAAGAATTATTCGCGGAGTTGTCAGGACGCCAGACGTTTCCAGTGCTTTTGATAGTGTACACAGTCGTGGCCATAATGGCATGGGATACACCCGAAACAAACAGTCGCTCTTTCAGATTGTGGCGGGCTTTTATGCCTGCCAGGTCCAATACATAAATGCTAAGTAACGGTGTATACTGGCTAAAATCATCAACAGTAAATTTCCCGTCTATATTTTTTCGCAAAACATTGTTAATATCGTTATCCTGATGAATAAGGAAATGGCTTTCCCGGGAAATAATGCCGTACGTTAATAATCCGGCAGGTATCGCAATTTCTTTATAGGGGATTTGTCTCCAAAAGTTTTTTTTGAGCGTTGTATTTTGCAGGGTATCGCTGAATTGTTTGGTTGTATCTTGTTGTGCCGACAGCACATGGCCAAAGCAGACAAATAGGATAAGAAAAGTAATGACAGAGCGCATTAATGTCATAGGAATTCGTTTGTAAGTGTGATATCAATCACCAGGATGACTGAAACGTATATGTAAAAACTTAACAGGTCTTCATTCATCAGATTGTTATCCTGTAATGAAGATGAAATTAGTGTGTGTTTTGCGCTGTAAAGATAATTATTATCTCTTGAATTTACAAAATTAAGAGATAATAATTATTTGTTAGTTTTTTGTTATGATAGTGTTAGCTAACGAGGAGTTTGTAGCCTTTACCGTGTACATTGACGATCTCTACACTTGGATCTTCACGCAGATATTTACGGAGTTTACTCAGGAATACATCCATGCTTCTTCCTGTGAAGTAATTGTCATCGTGCCATATTTTTAAAAGCGCTTCTTCGCGGGTCAGAACATCATTTTTCTTCAGACAAAGTAAACGTAATAATTCAGCTTCTTTTGTTGACAGTTTCTGTTGTTGGCCTTTGTATGAAATCTGCTGGCTGGTGTAATCAAAGAAGTAATCTCCAATTTCAAACTTATCCGCAGTCTCTTCTTCTTTATCTCTGGAACTTCTTTTCAGAAGAGCATTGATGCGAAGTAAAAGTTCTTCTACCCGAAATGGTTTAGTGATGTAATCATCACCGCCCAGTTCAAAGGCCTGCGTTTTATCTTCCATCATTCCTTTAGCAGTAGCATATATGACAGGCACTGTCGTGTTGGTTTTACGGATATCTTTTCCAAGAGAAAATCCATCCTTTTTAGGCATCATGACATCCAGAATACACAAATCGTACTGGTCTTTATGGAAGGCAACAAGTGCTTCCTCTCCATCCTGACAAAGTGTGACATCGAATTTACCTTTCAGTTCCAGATAATCTTTTAGAAGCTCACCCAGATTAGGATCATCTTCCGCTAATAATATTTTTTGCATAATTTGCGTATTTTTCTGATTGATAATAACTGTCGCCACAGCAACAGCATTTCTAATTATAATTTGTGCCCTTTCAGTGGCAATGTAATATCAAAATTTGTGCCTTTATCCTTCTCACTTTTTACCTGTATCTTACCGTCAAGACGCTTGATAATGTCATTTACATAACTTAACCCGAGGCCAAATCCTTTTACATTATGAATATTCCCTGTAGGTATCCGGTAAAACTGATCGAAAATTTTCTGTTGCTGGTCACGTGTCATTCCGATACCCTTATCGCTAACAGATATCACTATTGTATTCTTATGGTTATGGGTTCTGACAGTTATATGTGGACTGTCTTTACTGTATTTGATCGCATTGTCCACCAGATTAAACAGTACATTGGAAAGGTGTAACTCGTCACCGATAACCACATCATCCTTGGCCTCCAGAAAAGTTTCCAGTGTTCCTTTGGATTTTTGAATCTGCAGTTGCATACTGTCCAGAACCGCATTAGTCAGATCATTAATCCGCACATCCATCCGGTCTATTTTTAAATTCTCTTTTTCCAGTCTGGCAATATTGAGCACGCGTTCAATGTGGTCTCCCAATCTGACGTTCTCATCGTAAATAATATTGGCAAGGCGATTTACTCTTCTTTCATCTGCAATTATTTCAGGATCCCGGAGAGACTCACTTGCAATCATAATCGTCGCCACAGGAGTTTTGAACTCATGGGTCATATTGTTGATAAAGTCAGTCTTCATTTCCGAAATTTTCTTTTGACGGAAGATCGTGGTCAGTGTGTAAGCAAAACAACCGATCAGTAAAACAAGTAAGGCGCCCATCGGAAAGAACAGGTATCCCATATTGTCCATGATAATATTACGTTTGTCCGTAAAGGTAATAGTCAGTTTTCCAGGTGCATTGCCAACGTCTCCCTGAAACAAGAGGGTAGAATAGCTGTTGTGCTTTTGGGGCTTATCCAGTTCACCCAGTGTATTGATGTTATACAGAATGCTGTTGTTCTCTTTGACTTCAATATTAAATTTGGAATTAATATCTCTGTTGTAAAGTTCCCTTGTCAGCTCTTTCTTAAGAAAACTGACATCGATCCGACTCTTTAACGGACGTTTGGAAAGTTCCATGCTCGCTGCAAAATCTTCAATAACATCATTTTTCTTACCACCGATTACAGCAATGGAGTCATACAGATTGCTTGCATCATCAAGTTGTGACAGTTTGAGCTTATTTTCTAATCCATGTATACGAAGAGCAATCTTCATATCTGCTTTTGGCGGCAATGTCTTGATTGTAAAGTCCAGTGAATTAAGTTCGTACGGATTTAAGAAAGCAAGGTATCGGCAGCTGTCATCTTTTGCTGCAATACGTGCAATTTTGTCACCGACTGCATATACCTCAATTGAATTACCGATAGAATTATCTTCATAGACACCCTGTGAAATCAGAAGCTTGACCAGGTAATTATATTTTTTGCGTCGGATATACGTTTCATAGAACCAGTTTTCCAGAGGTACAATAATCGGATAACTCATCTTGAGTACATCTTCAGCATCTTTAAACTTTTGCTGAACTTCATATTGCTGGACGCGAAGTGCTTCGATCTGCTTTTGAATATTGATCTGGTCTTCTAAACGCTTTTGTTCCCGCTCATATTTGACCTGGTTGTTTCTTTGCTGGGTTTTGGCAAATGCCATTACCTCATGTTTCTCTATTTTAGAGGCAACTGTAGCCAGAGATGCATTGACTGATTCATCGAAAAGCTGTGATTTCTGACGGAAAGAGTCGCGGATAAAAAAGTATTGCATCGCCATTACTCCAAGCAGAGCAATAGACATTAATCCGATAATGACAGTAATACTTCTTTGTTTCATTTGTTACAAAAATATAAATGCTTTACCTTCAAAACTTTCATTTAACAATATTTAACAGGCAAAGCAGCTTATTATGATTTGAAATTGAGAATTGTTGCTTAATTTTAAGGTAATACATTTCATAGATTATGAAACTGAAATATAGCATATTTACAGCACTTTTCCTAAGCATGTGGAGCTATTCTTCCGCGCAGGATTTTAAGGTTCAGGGTAAGGAAGGACGTAAAGTTTTTCCGGATCAGCAGATTCCTTTACTGGATACCGTAAAACGGGCGCAGGTTTATCTTCTGAAACCCAATGAGCTCAAAAACAGAAAAGGGGAAATCCCGACTATAAAACTATATGGCAAAGAATCCGCTCCTATGCCGGGAACAAAAAAAATGGATGAGTGGGATAAGCAACCCTTAAAAGAAGCGTATAACTTCCGCCCCTTGTTACTAAAGGATTCTCTGAATAAAAAATAAGGTGGCTGAATATTCAGCCACCTTATTTTTATTTATTTTACTTCGGATACCCGAATTGTATTTGTTCTGCCTTTTTCGCGGAGTGGTGTTGAAGATGTATTGATTACGATCTGTCCCGGAGATACCAGGTTCTTTTCTGTAAGCAATTTGTTTACATCCTGAATTGTTCCGTCAGTACTTTCAAATTTCTCATATACGAAAGCACGTACACCCCAAACCAGACTTAAAGATCTCAACAGATTTTTATTTCCGGTGAAAATGTAAATATCTGCATCCGGTCTGTAGCTTGAGATTTCAAATGCAGTATAACCTGATGATGTCATCACGGCAATAGCTGAAGCTTTTGTTTTTTCAGCAAGGTATATAGATGAACCACAGATTGCATCAGGGATCTTAGTCAGATCTGTATGCTGGTCACTCTTGTCACTGTAATAGTTGTATGATGTCTGCTCTACATGTACAATGATTTTAGCCATTGTTTCGATAACGATTTCCGGGAATTCTCCTACAGAAGTCTCGCCACTAAGCATTACAGCATCAGCACCGTCAAGTACAGAATTGGCAACATCGTTGACTTCTGCACGGGTAGGACGAGGTGTAGTGATCATGCTTTCCAGCATTTGTGTAGCGATGATAACCGGTTTGGAAAGGTCACGACATTTTTGAACGATGATCTTTTGCAATCCCGGAACTTCTTCCATTGGCATTTCCACTCCCAAATCACCACGGGCAACCATGATACCGTCTGTAGCTTCGATAATTGCGTCGATATTTTCGATGGCTTCAGGTTTCTCTATTTTGGCAATTACGCGTGCATGGCTTCCTTTTTCTTTGATGATCTCTTTACATTGGTAGATATCCTCAGCCGAACGTACAAAAGACATCGCAATCCAGTCAGCACCATGGTCAAGTGCGAAGTTCAGGTTGTCCAGATCTTCTTCTGTCAGGGAAGGGATAGATACTTTTGTATTAGGAAGGTTAACCCCTTTTCTGGAAGTCAATACACCGCCGTGAACAACCTGACAGAATACAGTATCTTTATGATTGGTAGAGATTACTCTCAATTGTAATTTACCATCATCCAGTAAGATAATCTCATCTTCCTTCACGTCATTAGGGAAGTTCTCATATGTGATATAGATACGCTTTTCGTCACCGATCAGTTCCTGAGTTGTGATTTCGACCTCAGAACCGTTGATTAAGATTGCGCCTCCTTCTTTCATTTTACCGATACGGATTTTTGGTCCTTGAAGATCGGCAAGAATAGCTACGTTAAAGGGATGTTCATTGTTGATTTCGTTGATTGTGTTGATCACTTTAAGGTGATCTTCCTGGCTTCCGTGAGAGAAGTTAAGACGACATACATCGACACCTTTGGCAATCATATTTGTCAAGACAGTTTTATCTGCTGATGCCGGGCCAAGTGTTGCCACAATTTTGGTCCGTTTTTGAATCTTCTTCATGTAATATTTTGTTTTAAAAACTACTTATATTCTTGTTTGCAGTTACCCTTCTTTTTACAAAGAATAACATCTGATTTGAAGTTTATAATTTATAGTGTAGTATGTACACTCTTCTTTCAAGTGCGCTAAAATATGAGATTTTCTTTAGATTTCAATATTTTAGGCATTATTTCTTTTACCATTATGACGTCATTTATGCGATTCAGATTCTGAATAAGGAGGCGTAAATCTTCTTCATGTATGAAGTTTTTAATCACCAGAAAGAAGTCAAAATTTGCTATTTCAGGTATTAATAAGCCACCTTCCTGACTCCTGTTATTGATAAGATAATACTCGTATTCATAGTCGATATCGCAATATCTGTATATCGCAAAATGATGTTTCAAAGCTGGCTTTTTGCCTTTATTTTTCTCCTGTATGATGTGGTATTCATATTCTTCTTTTTCCCCTTCTTTAATATTTCCCTTGTGGTCGATATTACTTTCTTTACCATATACAAACTGGAGGCCTGTACTTTTGTTGATAAAATGACATAATCTGTAGTCCCGTAAAGGGGAGCTGATACCAAGAAGAACAAAATCCAGTTCTTCTTCCATATCCATTTCCAATTTAAAGACAGTTATTTTATTCAATTTTGCTGAGATGTTTTACACGAAATTAGTATAATTTCACGTATCTTGCGGCTATTCTATGTAAAATTTGCATTAACAAAGTAGAATATTTGTAAATAAAGCCAAAAGTTAGTATTATTGGATACGGTTAAGTATTAGTCTTTTACAGTTTGAATATTGGATTAACATGCTTACTTTTGCTGCGCCAAAAAATCAAAAAGATTTGATAATTGGTGAAATTTATTTTTCTTTGCACAGATTTATTAAACAATTAAACTATAAAATCATGTCAGATATCGCTTCAAGAGTAAAAGCAATTATCGTTGAAAAATTAGGTGTTGACGAAAACGAAGTAACGCCAGAAGCTTCATTCACTAATGATTTAGGTGCTGATTCACTTGACACAGTTGAGTTGATCATGGAGTTTGAAAAAGAATTCAACGTAGCTATTCCTGATGATCAAGCTGAGAACATCGGTACAGTAGGTCAAGCAATCGCTTATTTAGAAAAAAACGTTAACTAACTAATTTAATTAGGCCAATCATCATAAATGGAGCTTAAAAGAGTAGTAGTAACAGGGTTAGGCGCTCTTACACCACTTGGCAATACTGTCCCGGAATACTGGGAAGGATTGATAAATGGTGTAAGCGGTGCTGCTCCTATTACAAGATTTGATGCATCAAAATTCAAAACCCAATTTGCGTGCGAAGTAAAAGATTTCGACCCGCATGATTTCATGGATCGTAAAGAAGCACGGAAGGTAGATCCTTTTGTTCAATACGCTATGGCATCTACGGAAGAAGCTATTAAAGATGCAGTACTGGATTTTGAAAAACTTGACACTAATCGGATAGGAGTGATCTGGGGTTCGGGGATTGGTGGATTAAAAACGTTTTTGGACGAAGTTTCAAACTTCGCCACAGGAGATGGAACGCCTCGTTTCAATCCTTTCTTTATTCCGAAAATGATCGTGGACATTGCTCCTGGTCATATCTCGATGCGTTATGGATTACGCGGACCAAACTTTTCGTGTGTGTCTGCATGTGCATCTTCGACTAATGCAATGATTGACGCATTCAATTACATTCGTACCGGTCTGTGTGATATTATCGTTTCCGGTGGCTCTGAAGCCATCATCAATGAAGCGGGCATAGGCGGTTTCAATGCATTACATGCGTTGTCTACCCGTAATGACGATCCGAAGACAGCATCCCGCCCTTTTGATAAGGATCGTGATGGATTTGTCGCAGGTGAAGGTTCGGGCACGATTATATTGGAAAGTCTGGAGCATGCATTGGCGCGTGGAGCAAAAATTTATGCTGAAATCGTAGGAGGAGGAATGAGTGCAGATGCAAATCATATCACCGCACCACACCCTGAAGGGTTAGGCGCAAAACTGGTGATGTCAAATGCTTTGCGTGATGCCCGGATGGATGGTCATGAAATTGATTATATCAATGTGCATGGTACTTCTACACCTCTTGGAGATATCAGTGAAACAAAAGCTATTAAAGAATTATTTGGGGATCATGCTTATGAATTGAACATTAGCTCGACCAAATCGATGACAGGACACCTTTTGGGTGCCGCTGGGGCGATTGAGTCTATTGCTTCAATCCTGGCTGTCCAAAATGATATAGTACCTCCAACAATCAACCACTTTAACGACGATCCTGAATTGGATAATAAATTGAATTTTACATTCAATACGGCGCAAAAACGTGTGGTAAATGCAGCGATGAGTAATACTTTTGGGTTTGGCGGACACAATGCTTCCGTTATTTTCAAAAAGTATCAACCCTAATTGCCTGTGCTGATTGTAGAGGGATCTTGTAATGGTAGAGAGAGGTTCTATCCTCTCATCCTTTTTTGAGTAGCATGCCCTTTTCACGGATTTATAATTTGTATTTCTCGCCGCATAGAGCTTATGTGCGGAAGCTGAAAAACCTGTTGGGGTTTGTCCCTGAAAACGTACGGCTGTACCAGATGGCCTTCAGACATAAGTCTGTGGCCACCGCAATAAAGGAAGGTGCCAAAAACAGCAATGAAAGATTAGAGTTTCTGGGTGACGCAATCTTAGGATCTGTCGTCGCCGAGTTACTGTTTAAAAAATATCCCTACAAAGATGAAGGATTTTTGACCGAGATGCGGTCAAAAATCGTCAGTAGGGCCAACCTCAATCAACTCTCCCGAAAACTAGGTCTTAATGAACTGATTCAGTACGATGCACGTATGATCAGTTTTCCGAATAAACAGGGCTCGCTGTTGGGAGATGCTTTTGAAGCGCTTGTCGGAGCTGTATATCTGGACAAAGGCTATACATTTACTAAAAGTTTTCTTCTGAACAGAATTATCAAAACCCATGTTGATATTCAGTTGCTGGAAGTAACGGAGACCAATTTTAAAAGCCGATTAATTGAATGGTGTCAGCATCTTGGCAAAGACGTTCAATTTCTTCCTACGGCTAATCCTGAAGGAGAATCTTCCAAGATGTTCAGTATAGAAGCTATTGTTGAAGGAGAAGTCTGTGGTATAGGCCGGGACTTCAATAAAAAGAGTGCGGAAAAGCTTGCTGCAGAAAAAGCCTGCGAGTACCTCAAGATATTTGAGACCGAGTAACCTGTAAATTCTAATTTCACCGCAGGTGTTTTCATAAAATTTCATAGGTGTATAATTTGATTTTCAATGGTCATATGGAATATCCAAACTATATTCATTGGTATTAGTACAGCCTGTACTACATGGATATTTCATTTGTATACCTTACCTTTGCCGTGATATGGCAATAGTAAAACCTTCATTGGCTAAAGGCACGCGTGATTTTTCACCGGCCGAAATGGAAAAGCGTAATTATATTTTTAATACCCTGAAGTCCGTGTTTCGCAAGTATGGATATCAGGAAATTCAGACACCTTCTTTTGAAAATTTACAGACATTGACCGGGAAGTACGGCGATGAAGGTGATAAATTGATTTTTAAGATCCTGAATTCGGGAGATTACCTCAGTAAAGCCCCGGATGCTCTTTTAGCTGAAAAAGCTTCTAATAGTCTGATTCCGCATCTTTCGGAAAAAGCATTGCGATATGATCTGACGGTGCCATTTGCCCGTTATGTGGTCATGCGTCAGCATGAAATCAGCCTTCCATTCAAACGTTTCCAGATCCAGCCGGTATGGCGTGCAGATCGTCCGCAACGCGGGCGCTACCGTGAATTTTATCAGTGTGATGTAGATGTTGTCGGTTCAGAAAGTCTGTTAAATGAAGCAGAATTTATTCTGATCTATCAGGAAGCGCTGTGCGCACTGGGACTCAAAGATTTTGCAATCAAGATCAATAACCGGAAGATTCTTTCGGGAATAACGGAAATAATCGGTAAACCGGAGCTTATCGTGGATATGACTGTTGCCATTGATAAGCTGGATAAGATAGGTCTGGATGGTGTCAATAAAGAGTTGCTGGAAAGAGGATTTACAGAAGCTGATCTTGCTATCCTGCGCCCGATCATTTTACTCGAAGGATCTACTGCTTCTAAAATAGAGCAGCTTCGTTTGGTGCTGGCAAAATCCGAAACAGGACTACGTGGAGTGTCAGAACTGGAAGAAGTATTTTCATACCTTAACCAGTTGGATGTATCTGGTGAAGTATATGACAAATATGTAGAACTGGACATCACATTGGCCCGTGGTCTTAATTATTATACAGGTTGCATATTTGAAGTAAAAACAAACGAAGTGACGATGGGCAGCATCGGCGGCGGAGGCCGTTACGATGACCTGACCGGAATGTTTGGTCTGAAAGGACTGACCGGTGTGGGCGTGTCTTTCGGGGCAGATCGTATATACGATGTGTTGGAAGAGCTGGACCTGTATCCGAAGCATGAATCAGATAATACCAGATTGTTAATCATCAATTTTGACAAATCTATCGAAGCATTTACACTTCCTTTATTAAACAGGTTACGTCAGGCAGGGATCGCTGCAGAGCTATATCCTCAGGCTGTCAAACTCAAAAAACAGATGAGCTATGCAGATGATAAACGTATACCTTACGTGCTTTTGGTAGGGGAGGAAGAAGTAAATACCGGACAGCTTTCTTTAAAAAATATGAACAGCGGTGAGCAGCAAAAACTTTCAGAACAAGAAATAACAGCTTTATTGAGTGATTAGATAAGGGGTGACTCCGTAATTGGAACAGATGAATAGATCAGTTACGAATCTCTCCAAAAATAAATCTTTCAGCTGGAAGTAAATCATCCGATTTTGAAAAGCGACCATTTGAGAAAATATCAAATGGTCGCTTTGATTTTACGGGAAATATTCAAATGGAATTCTGCTGTTATGAAGCTGTTAAATTTTGTTAATCAATCGTGCAGAGCGTAATTAGAATGTTTTTACACTGTAATAAAATTGCAGTCTATGACAAAAATGTTGTAAATATTGATTAGATTTGTAGTCAGTTAAGTCAGAAATTCAATACTTGAAAATGAGTTCAACACCTATAACAAAAGAGACATATTTAGAGTGGTATAAATCCATGCTACTCATGCGTAAATTCGAAGAAAAAGCTGGTCAGCTTTACGGTCAACAAAAAATTCGTGGATTCTGTCACCTTTATATCGGTCAGGAAGCAGTAGTCGCTGGTACCATGTCGGTAATCGGTCCTGAAGATTCATTGATCACGGCATATCGTGACCATGCTCACGCATTAGCTAAGGGCGTATCTGCAGATGCTTGTATGGCTGAATTATATGGTAAAGCAACTGGATGTTCAAAAGGTAAAGGTGGTTCTATGCACTTTTTCTCTAAAGAGCACAAATTTATGGGTGGCCACGGTATCGTAGGTGGTCAGATTCCTTTAGGTGCAGGTATTGCATTCGCTGAGATGTACAATGGTACAAAAAATGTTAACGTATGTTACATGGGGGACGGAGCTGTTCGTCAGGGAGCTTTCAACGAGACCCTGAACATGGCTATGTTGTGGAAACTTCCTGTGATTTTTGTTTGTGAAAACAATGGTTATGCAATGGGAACTTCTGTACAGCGTACTACTAATATGATCGACATCTACAAAATGGGACATGGTTTTGACATGCCTTCAGCAGCTGTTGACGGAATGGACGTAGTAGCGGTTCACAATGCTATGGACGAAGCTGTTCAACGTGCACGTGCAGGCGAAGGCCCGACTTTCCTGGAAATCCGTACTTACCGTTACAAAGGACACTCTATGTCAGATCCTGCTAAATACCGTACTAAAGAAGAATTAGAAGAGTATAAAGGCCGTGATCCGTTGTTGTCTACTAAACATGCGATTCTGGAAAATAAATATGCTGATGATGCCTGGTTTGCAGAGGTGGAAGCTGATGTGAAAAAAGTGGTAGAAGATTCTGTGAAATTTGCAGAAGAGTCTCCATATCCGGATGCTTCAGAAATCTATAATGATGTTTACGTACAGGAGGATTATCCTTTTGTAATGGATTAATTGATAATTACTTTAACTAAATATAACGAAGCAAACAAATGGCTGAAGTAGTAAAAATGCCTAAAATGAGTGACACCATGACTGAAGGTGTTATCGCAAAATGGCACAAAAAAGTTGGTGACAAAGTAAATTCTGGAGATCTTGTTGCAGAGATTGAAACAGATAAAGCTACAATGGACTTCGAATCTTATCAGGAAGGAACATTGTTATATATCGGACCCAAAGAAGGTGAAGCTGTAGCTGTGGATGCAGTGATCGCTGTACTTGGGGAAGAAGGAGAAGATTTTCAGGCATTGCTTGACGGATCTTCAGACGCTTCTGCTGCTCCTGCAGAGGAGAAAAAAGAAGAAGCTAAAGAAGAAACAGCTACATCAGAAGAATCTTCTTCAGCAAGTGTGTCTGCAGAAGACCTTGGTGTAACTGTGATCACAATGCCGTTGCTGAGTGATACCATGACTGAAGGTGTCATTGCACAGTGGAACTTTAAAGTTGGAGATACCATCAAATCTGATGATGCTATTGCTGATGTGGAAACGGATAAAGCGACCATGGAAGTAACAGCATATGCGGACGGTACTTTATTATATGTTGGTCTTGAAGCCGGACAGGCAGCGAAAGTAAATGATATCATTGCTATCGTAGGTCCTGCAGGAACAGACGTAACACCTTTACTGAATCAAAAATCTGCAGCTCCTAAAGCTGAATCAAAAGAAAGCAAAAAAGAAGAAGCACCTAAAGCTGCTGCTGAAAGTGCTTCTGTTGAAACTGCTGGTTCTTCTGCTGATGATTCAAGAGTGAAAGCTTCTCCTTTAGCGCGTAAGATTGCTAAAGAAAAAGGAATCAACCTGAATGATGTAAAGGGTTCTGCAGATGGTGGACGTATTGTAAAGAAAGATGTTGAATCATTCGTACCTTCTGCGAAGCCTGCTGCAGCACCTGCAAGTACAGGAGCAGCGCCTGCTACAGAATCTAAAACAATCACATTGCCAACATATGTAGGCGAAGAGAAATATACAGAACAGCCGGTATCGCAAATGCGTAAAACAATTGCACGTCGCCTGTCTGAAAGTTTATTTACAGCTCCACACTTCTATCTGACTATCAGCATCGATATGGATAATGCTATCGCTGCCAGAACGCAGATTAATGAGGTAGCTCCTGTAAAAGTATCCTTTAATGATATTGTTATCAAAGCTGCTGCTGTAGCCTTGAAAAAACATCCTGCTGTAAACTCATCATGGGGTGGTGACAAAATCAGATTCAATGAGCATACAAACATTGGTGTTGCAATCGCTGTTGAAGATGGTTTGTTAGTTCCTGTTGTCCGTTTTGCAGATGGTAAATCATTATCCCACATCTCTACTGAGGTTAAGGATTTTGCACAAAGAGCGAAGTCTAAAAAATTACAGCCTTCAGATTGGGAAGGTTCTACATTTACGGTATCCAATCTGGGTATGTTTGGTATTGATGAATTTACTTCTATCATCAATTCTCCGGATGGAGCAATCCTTTCTGTAGGAGCAATCCAGGCTATACCTGTTGTTAAGAACGGAGCTGTAGTACCGGGTAACATTATGAAACTTACTTTGGGATGTGATCACAGAGTAGTGGATGGTGCAACCGGAGCCGCGTTTTTACAAACATTAAAATCATTGATCGAAAATCCGGTAAGATTATTAGCGTAATCCGGACCTGTCAACACATAAATAAGAGCCACTTTAGCAATAAAGTGGCTCTTTTATTTGCCCATTACATACTAAATTGTTATTTTTTGGCATTATAGATATATACCTCAAAAATTTAAAGAAAAACTTGTGAAATTGATTGTTGCGAAAGTCCTATTAGGTTTAAGTGTTATGAGTTTGATCGGCTGCACATCTGCCGAAGAACGTAAAATTAAAGAAGAAAAAAATCAGGCAGAACAGGATAGTATAAGGCTTCTGTATAACCCGAATGAAGCGGATAAGGCAGTGGATGCTTTTATGCAGAATCTTCATAAAAAGGCTGGTTTCAATGGTAATGTGCTGGTAGCAAAGAAAGGCAAGATCATATATGAAAAATCATTTGGATGGGCTAATTATTTATTAAAGGATAGCTTAAATATTCAATCTCAATTTGAACTTGCTTCCGTTACTAAGCCAATGACATCAATTGCAATCCTCAAACTGGTAGAGGAAGGAAAGTTAAAGCTGGATCAGACAGTAAATGATTTTTTTCCGGATTTTCCTTATGAAGGAATTACAGTAAAAATGCTGTTGACGCACCGTTCGGGACTTCCGAATTATGTCTATTTTGCCGACGGTGTATGGAAGGATAAAAAGAAAGGGATGAGTAATATGGATGCGATCCGTTTGCTGACGGAGCATAAACCGGGAAGATACGGTAAACCGGACGGCCGTTTCCATTATAACAACAGCAATTTTATGGTGTTGGGGGCTATCATAGAAAAAGTTTCTAAACAGGATTATGCTGTATTTCTAAAGGAGAATGTATTTGATCCTGCAGGAATGAAACATACTGCAGCTTATTCCAAAGCTGTTTACGAAAAAATACCTGTCAAAGTAATTGGACATGATAAGATATGGAGAAGATCTGTTGTACAGAATTTTCTGGATGGACCGTTGGGAGATAAAGGAATTTACAGTACAGTAGAGGATATGTTTCTTCTGGATATTGCATTGAGGGAAGGCCGGTTGTTAAAACAGGAAACATTGGATTCCGCATATGTACCACGCAATGACCCAAATAAAAAGGGTGCATTCGGATATGGATACGGATGGAGGACATTTAATCATAATGATCAACAGGTGGTGTATCATACAGGATGGTGGCACGGATTTCGCAATCTGTATGTACGTGATCTGAAAAATGATGTAACCATTGTATTATTGTCTAATATGACCAACGGTAGTCTGGTCAAACTGGATGAATTGTACAAAATCCTGGGAATGCCAATCCTTCGGAAGAATGCATATAATGCAGATGGCGATTTTATGGTAGACTAATGCAAACAGATAGGAGAATCGTATGAAAAAAACATTAATAATAGGTGCCAGTACTAATCCGGAACGCTATTCATATAAAGCCGCTCATATGCTGACAAGGTTTGGGCATGATATTGTAAATGTAGGTTTGAAGAAAGGTGTCGTAGCTGAACAGGCAATAGAACCGGCAGAGACTATACATACCGATATTGATACTATAACCATGTACATGGGTGCTCAAAATCAAAAACCTTTATACGACTACATCCTGAAGACTGCTCCCCGACGTATTGTCTTTAATCCAGGAGCGGAAAACAGCGAGCTGGCTCAACTGGCAGAACAAAAAGGTATAGAGGTAGAAAATGCATGTACATTGGTTCTGTTAAGTACAGGACAGTATTAACGATTTTTGAATT
Source organism: Sphingobacterium sp. UBA5789 (assembly GCF_002418355.1). Taxonomy (NCBI): domain Bacteria; kingdom Pseudomonadati; phylum Bacteroidota; class Sphingobacteriia; order Sphingobacteriales; family Sphingobacteriaceae; genus Sphingobacterium; species Sphingobacterium sp. UBA5789. Next base: position 671,181 of record NZ_DIDX01000001.1, read on the forward strand.
GGAGTGTATACATCCGTATATGTCTCTAAAGAATAAAGGTCTGCCGATTATCCCGGCAGACCTTTTTTTATAAGATATCCTGACCTGAATTTTGGGTCTTAATACAGATGGTTTTTTATCCATCCGGGAATAGCTTGGGCCTTTATATATACCGGTGCGGACACCGGCAAACGCTTTAGCTGCGTCTGTTAGTGTCTCCACCAACAGTATAGTGGTGAAGTGGCACTAAGTAGCAGAAGTATATGGTTGTCATATCAGTCTTTAACCTCTCTCCCGGAAAACCGGGATCTCTCCTTGGAGAGTTCGGTTTAACCTTTATTCTTCCTCTGGCGCAAGCATGAGTGTAGCGGTGCTTGTGTCTCTACCCTTTGTATCAGGATGGATTGGAGTCACCCTCTTTTGTGTAATCCGAAGGATTAGACCCAAAATGCTTTTTAAACTCTTTGCTGAAATACTTCCGGTCGCTGAATCCTACTTCATAGGCAACTTCCGTAATAGAATATAATCCTGTCTTTAACATTTTAGCCGCCTGATTCATTCTTACCGATTTGATAAAATTAATCAACGAGAGGTTAGTGATAGCTTTCAGCTTTTTGTGAAGTACCGGCTGACTCATACCCAGCTCCCTGCAGAGAAATTCTACTGAAAGATTTTCGTTGGGAAGATTGTCAATAATGATTTTTATAGCCTTGCTCAAAAGTTCGTCTTCCTGCTGTTTATTCTTTGACCGCTTCTCAATAAATTTGTCCAGACTGAACGATTTCCGGTTCTTTTCTGCCAAAGTGAGGAGATTGCGGATGGTGAGCAATACATAATCTCTGTCAAAAGGTTTGGTAATATATGCATCTGCTCCTTGTTCTAACCCTTTGATCTGTTTATCGATACTTCCTAATGCTGTGAGCAGGATAATAGGGATATGGCTTGTTTTGGGTTCTGATTTGAGCTTGCTGCACAAATCCAGACCTGATAATCCGGGCATCATAATATCACTTAGAATAAGATCAGGTATTTCTTCTTCAGCCTTGGCTGCACCATCCAGTCCGTTGTATGAAACATACACCCGATATAGACCGGACAACATATCAACCAGTAAATTGCTCAATTCCGGATTGTCTTCTATGATCAATATAGAAAGATTACTGTGCTCCTCTACAGGGTTTCGGTTATGACTTTCAAAAGGTACTACAGCAAAGATTTTGTCTTTGTGGAGGATATTTACATTATTTTGCTTTTCAAAATGTTCCGTTCCTTTTTGCAGTTTGATTGTGAAGATGATTTTTGCCTGATAGCTGTTGACTTCCTGCTGCTGATGTACCTGTATGTGTCCGCCATGCAATTGTACAATATGTCTGGATAATGCTAACCCTATACCTGTCCCGTCATAATTAATCTGACTGTCGGTTGTGCGAAAGTATTGTTCAAAGATTTTGTCAAGGCTGTCCTCAGGTATGGGCAGACCGGTATTGCTGATATTAATCTCTACCTCTTTCTGATCCTGTGTCAATGCAATAGCAACTTCCCCTCCGATATTGCTGTATTTAATGGCATTGGAGATCAGATTGTAAATAACTTTTTCAAATTGAATGCGGTCAAAGTAGACATCTGTTTCCATGTTGTCCATCTGCGTGGTAAAGAGTAAGTCTTTTTCCTGTGCAAGTTCGGTGAAAACATTGCTGATTTCTACCAGGAAAGTCTGGAGACCATAATTGTAGACATTCAATTGCAGTGTATTCTCTTCTATTTTTCTAAAGTCTAAAAGTTCGTTGATTAGAGATAAGAGCCGGTTCGTGTTTTTCTCAATACCAAGTAATTTATGTTGTACATCCTGCGAAACAGCTGAACTCTTTAGTAATTGCTTTAGCGGATGGATGATAAGTGTCAATGGAGTACGTATCTCGTGTGATATGTAAGAAAAGAAATTGATCTTCGCATACTGATCTTTTTCTGACTTTATCAGAAGAGCACGTTCTATAAGAAATCTGTTGAGGAAATATATAATCGCAACCAGTATCAGGAAGTAAAGTAAATAAGCCCACCAGGTCTTCCAGAAGGGCGGATGAATGGTAACAGATAGGAAACTGACATCGGACCATATGCCATCATTATTAGCACCTTTGATCAGAAGCGTGTAACTGCCCGGACTCAGATTCATGTATGTAGCAGTCGGAATATCTGTGTAAATCCAGTCTGGATCCAGTTCTTTTATTTTGTATGCGAAGTGATTCTTCTCAGAACGATCAAAATTAAGGAGTGCAAAATCAAGAGCGAAAACATTCTGATCATACCTGAAATCCAAATGTCTTATCTGACTGATTTCTTTATTCAGAAGCTGAGTTTTATCTCCGATATATACGGGATTATTGAAAAGACGAAGATTTGTGAAAAATACTTTTTGCTTCTTACTGTTATAAATGATTTTGGAAGGATCAAATCTTACCAATCCATTTAGTGTACCGAAAAAAAGCTCTCTATCCTTGCTTATCAGATATGAATTTTCATTGAACTCATCAGAAGGGAGGCCATCGGTGATGGTCAACAGATGCTCCTCCTTGGTTTTGAGGTTATAGGAAATTAATCCTTTTTGTGTAGTTATCCAAAGATTATTTCCGGCTTTGATCACACTTAAAAACGTGGATACGTTTTTGACAGGAACAAATGAAATACTTTTTTTGGCGATGTCGTATCGTATTATTTTACCGGTATTACTGGCGCACCATGCGATATTCTCTTCTACAGACAGGCTCTTTATGGAGATGTCTTTTGTTCCCTCCACAAGTGAAAAATGATCCTGCGACGCCCGTTTTATATAAAGGCCTGAGGTGCTGCTTACCAGAAGATCCTGATGAGCTGTTTCTAAAATGTTGGTGACAAAAAGCTTTTCAATTTCAGGATATGTTTTGCTGATTTTTCGGTTGGATTCGTCATACAGATAGAAGCCGGCATTCGTTCCTATCCAGAGGTTGTCCCTGCTGTCTTTGCATATGGCATATACATTGTTGATAAAGTTCACTCTTCTCTTTTCATCTAGTAGAAAAATATCAACATGACCTGTTTTTTTGTTTAGTATATTGAATCCGCCATTGTAAGTCCCGATGTAGATACGGTCGTTATGCAGAAAAACATCCTTAACAAGGTTGGATGATAATTCTTTATTAATAGTTTTAATAGATCCGTCGGACTTGCTTATAAAATTTAGCCCTTCTTCTTCTGTCCCGACCCAGTAACCGTCCTCATCCTCAGCCAGACTACTGATAATATTGCTGCTGATCGAATGGGTCATTCCCATCGGTTTATAGATATAAAAAGGGTTTTTGGAAGGATAGATCAGGTTAATTCCACCATAATAAGTACCCACCCACATAATTTGTTGCCGATCCCTGTAGATATCATAGATGGAATTCTGGCTCAGGCTGGATGGATTATCGATCTGATGTTTGTAGGTCTTTAGCTGCTGGCTTTGCACATGGAGAGCGGTCAATCCTTTAAGAGTACCTATCAAGAGCTGTCCGTCATCGTCATAAATCAGCTTTCGGATCCGATTGCTGGTTAGTATAGAATTCTTTTCATTCCATTCCTTAAAAGATTGATCTTTTTTATTATATAAAATCACTCCTGAATCAAATGTCCCAAACCAAATATGGCCATTGTCTATTAGCATGCTGGTGATATAATCCTTATGCTCTTTGTATACCTTTTGAACAACAGCCGCCAGCATATGACTTTTCCACCTGGTATCAAATTCATATACAGCATCTATAGAACTGATAAGCACATTTTTAGTTCTATGATCTTGCGTAATTGCTTTTATATGTTGTCCTTTTAGAAATTGACGGCATAAGGTATCTTTTTGATGGATGGAGATGAGATTTAATCCTTTGTCGGTTCCGATAAGAATATCCGAATTGTGCAATACCCGAATGGTGGTGATATTCGTGCTGGTCAGATTTTGGGTCTGCGGATAAAATTTTCCGACCTCCTGATTATAAATAAAAAGACCGGTTCCTGTGCCAATAATAATATTATTATTCGAGTCGACTGCCAGAGCTGTAATATAAGGATTACCCTTAAGATAATTTCCACCTACGTACGATTCAAATTTGACGGCATCATATTTATAAAGCTGAGATCCACCTCCTATCCACATAAATCCGTTCCTGTCCTGGACTATAGTTAGAATAGGCGTTCGGTACAATCCCTTTTTCTGATGGAGATGATTGAATTGTATCGGATTCTGAGCGGTACATAAAGTAACACCAACCCCTGAGAGCATACCCCATATAACAAGTATATGAGCAAAGACTTTTTTTGTCATTTCCATGGAGATAAATGTTGTCATAGATTTTTACGGAATCGATGTACTACTGTAGATTTATGCTGTAAATCTACGTTTTAATGAATTACTACCCCTATATTTTTTAAAAAATACCCCTTCTGCACTAAGGTTGCGTTCTAATTTTGGACTATAAGCCTGGTTATAACTATAACCTATTGACAATTATAAACTAAAACAATTTTTATGAATCACATTTACAAATGGCTCGCCCTATTGTGGCTGATCAGTATGTCTGTTATTACATTTGCGCAGCAAAAAGTAACAGTCAAAGGAACGGTAAAAGATACCCAGGGTCTCGCTTTGGCAGGAGTGACTGTATCTGTAAAAGGTACAAATGTGGCTACATCAACTACCGCTGAAGGGAATTACCAGATCCTGGTAAACCCCAATGATGTCCTGATCTATAAGTATGTAGGACAAAATGCAGTGGAAGAATCTGTTAACGGACGTGTCCAAATCAACGTAACGCTATCTGGGTCGGAATCTGTCATAGATGAAGTCGTCGTCGTAGGTTACGGGACACAATCTAAAGCAAAGCTCTTAGGATCTGTAAGTACGGTAGATTCCAAACAGATCGAAAACAGACCTGTGACGAATGTATCTACCGCTTTGAGCGGTCTGGCTTCTGGTGTGCAAGTGAAACAAAGTACCGGCCGCCCGGGGAGTGACGGTGCTAATATCCGGATCAGAGGGGTAGGAACGATGAATAACTCCAGCGCACTTGTCGTTATTGACGGTATTGTCGGAACAATGGATGCGGTGAATCCAAATGATATCGAAAGTATCTCTATACTGAAAGATGCTTCATCTGCTTCTATATATGGAACACGTTCTGCCAATGGAGTAATCCTGATCACAACTAAAAAAGGTAAAGCAAATCAGAAAACGCAGCTTAGCTACTCCGGTATCATGTCCAGAACAACTCCTATGGGGAGCCCGAAATTTGTGTCAGATTATGCAACGCATATGGAGCTGATGAATGAGGGAACTTTTAACTCAGGGGTATCAGCTAAATATGCTCAGTCCACTATAGATCTATGGAGAAAGGCTAATGCCGATCCCAATGGTGTATTGGCTCCTTCCGGATTGCCGAATCATATAGCTTATCCTAATACCGACTGGACAGATTGGATTTATAGTCAAAACTGGATTCAGAGTCATAATATTTCCGCTGTAGGAGGTTCTGAGACGACGACATATGCTATTTCAGGAAGGCTCTTTGATAATCCCGGTATTATGAAGAATACGGGTGCAAAGAAATATGAACTTAGAACAAATATCAGTACGAAGATCGGTGATATGATAACTGTGGGAACGAATACGTTCGCTTCTATAGAAAACAGAGATAAAGCTGCAGTACCTACACTTTATAATTTTCTGAGACAATCAACACCGGGTGTATACCCGATGTATGATGGCAAATTCGGAGGTGCAGTAGCGAGTGAAGAGTCTGTGCAGTTGAACAACCTTTTACAATATCTGTACGATCCGCGGGGGATGGATAAAGTTTCCAACTTTAACTCCACTCTGTTTGCAAATGTAAACCTGATGAAAGGATTAACGTTTGAAACAAAGCTAAACTATCAAACCCGTTTCCGTGAAGAAACAGCGAACAGTATGCCTTCGGACAAATATAGTTTTGCGACCAATTCAATTGTTTTTCCGGGTAATACAACAGCTAACCTGACTTTATCACAATCTTTTAATAAGGACTATACTGTCACTATTGATAATGTATTGCGTTATCAAACGGCTATTGATAAACATAATATCGGAGCATTGATCGGACATAATGAATTTGAATTCAAGTACTATACATTCTCTGCTACTAAAAAGGGAGTGATAGATCCTACTATTACAAATATTGGTACGGGTAATGAAATGTCTGATATTACCGGAAATGAGTATGCATATGGAATGCGTTCATTTTTCGGAAGACTTAATTATGATTATGACGGACGGTATCTGGTTGAATTTAATCTGAGACGTGATGGCTCTTCCAAATTTGGGAAAGACAGACAATACGGTACATTCCCGTCAGTTGGTCTGGGATGGAATGTTTCCAGAGAACCTTTTATGGCAAGAGTTGAACCCTATTTTCAGAATATTAAATTAAGAGGTTCATGGGGTAAGCTGGGTAATGACCGGAATAATGCAGATCCTAATCTTGAAAACTACTTTCCTGCAAAAGCTTTCTACGGCAATACGCAATATTCCTTCGGAGGAACGCAGGTCGGAGCTTTGGAACTTAGCCGTTTCGGTAACTCATTGTTAGGCTGGGAAGAGACAGAAAATAAAGAAGTAGGTCTGGAGTTTTCTACATTTAAAAATAAAGCATATGTAGAATTGAGTTACTACAACAAACTGACTTCTGGAATCCTCATTCCTGAACAATTGCCACTGACGACAGGTACAACCGGAGCTCCGATCGTGAATTCGGCATCTATGAAAAATTCAGGTATAGAACTGAATGTTATGTGGAAAGATAAGATTGGCGAAGTACGGTACAATATCGGTGGTAATATCGCCTACAATAAAAGTTTTGTCGAGAAATTAAAGGGACAATTAGTAAGAGGTTGGTCGGAGGTGAATGGTGTAAATACATATACATCAAATATCGGGAATGTCTCTAATGCTGTCGGAGCAAACCAACGAAATCTGGAGGGGCATCTTTTCCAGGAGTATTTTTTAAGAAAAAGATATAATGGAGACGGAAGTTATTATAATGGAGACGGATCAGTAAATGTGACTGGTGGTCCCCGCGACGGAATGATTCGTACAGAAGACGATTACAAATGGGCACAGGCGATGCAGGCCGCAGGATACAAATTTGCTCCGGTCAATGTATTAGGGAAATCACAATTGTACTATGGTGATTTTATCTATGCGGATCTGAATGGAGATAAGGTATATGGTGATGTAAATGATCAGGATTTTACAAACACATCTAATATTCCGAAATATGTATATGGTATAAGTCTTGGTTTTGAATATAAAGGCTTTGATCTGCAGATGATATGGGCCGGAGAAGGAAAATTGCAGTATTACTGGAATGATGAAGGATACAATAACAATATTGTCAGGGATGGGAATGCTATTTCACAGCGTATTGCTGAAGATCATTATTTCTACGATCCTGCCAATCCTTCGGATCCCAGAACCAATATCAACGGAAAATTTGCCAGATTGAAATATAACGGTGAAGCGATAAATAATGCTGCAAATGATTTCTATCTATATGATGCCGATTACATCAAGCTTCGCAATCTGCAGATCGGATACACCTTTAACAATAAACTTACGGAGCGTTTGCGTATCCGGAATCTGAGAGTTTATTTTTCAGGAGAAAACTTGCTGATGTTTACCAAATTCCCGGGAGCTGACCCTGAGATAGGTGCAGGAGCCAATTATCCTACAATGAAGCAATATGCTTTTGGTCTAAACTTTGGATTTTAAAAATGAATGTTATGAAATCGATAAGGAAATTTGAAATGTTGAAAAATCATTTATTTAATAAACGTAATAAATGGAGTATAATAATCGCATTCGGATTATTAAGTACTGCTACAGGTTGTAAGAAAGATCTGTTGGATGCAACATCCAACACGCAAGTCCCGGAAGATAAAATGTGGACTACAGATAATTTTACGGATTTAGGTGTCAATGGTGTGTATCAGGCGTTGAGACAAGGAATCAGTACCGGAGGGACGAATCACAGAGAACTGTATCAATATGACAGGTTATCAAATACACTTATTCCCCGAGATGCTGATCCGCTATTGAATGCAACCGCCAATCCGTCTACTGCGCTATTCGGAGATGTGTGGAGAGAGTTGTATGAAGGAGTCCACCGGGCAAATGATGCGATATACGGAATAACAAATATATCTCCGTCAGCTACTGAAAAAAAGGCAAAGCTACTGGCCGAAGTAAAATTTTTAAGAGCATTTCATTATTACAGATTGAATCAGTTATATCGTGGAGTGCCTATATATGATACACCGATAAGCTATAATGAAGCGACCAAACCAAGGAATACGGAGCAGGAAGTCTGGACTTTTATTCTGAAAGATCTGACGGATTGTATTAATGAACCTAATCTGCCAGCTAAATTCCCTGCAGGAAGCAGTAATTTCGGTCGTATCACAAAATCTGCCGCTTATGCATTACGCGGTAAAGTGTATATGTATCTGCAGGACTGGGATAAAGCAATTGCCGATTTTCAGGCAGTCAAGGATGCCGGCCATAAGCTGTTTGCAGATTACAAAACATTGTTTACTGCTGTCAATGAGAAATCTGACGAAATGATTTTCTCTATTCAGAATATTGCTGTAAACGGATATGGTTCCACGACTCAGTTTTATTTCGGCTCCCGCTCTGCTTTCGGTTCCAACTGGGACAGCTATCTGGTGAGTCCTGATTTTGTGGATCTGTATGAGAATAAAGATGGCAGTAAATTCAACTGGGATGATATTATTGCGGGCTACAACGCGATGGATCCGGCAAAACGTGAAATTTACTTCGTGCGTAATAATGTTCAGCAAGTTGCAACAGCGAATAACAAACCTGCTAAGTATAATGATTTGGTCGCAAAGGGACTAGATTTTGGTCAGTATTTGAATAACGGAAATGAGGATAGACTGAAAAATGCATATGCCAATAGAGATCCTCGTCTGTCAGCCAATATTATTTTGCCTTATTCTACTTTCGTTGGTATGAATGGAAGTGCTAATCAGACTTTCACGTCCCGATGGCCACATATTGAACAGTTGAATAATGTCTTTGATCTGCGAACGGATATAGAGAGCCAGTTTTATTATTTACCCAGAAAGTTTGTGTATGAAGGAGGAGCGCCTCCGATTCCGAACCGTACCTCCGGAGATATTGATTACCCTGTGATCCGTTATGCTGACGTATTACTATTATGGGCAGAAGCGCTTAATGAAAAAGGAGAAACCGGTACTGCAGCAGATAAGGTAAATGAAGTAAGAGCCAGAGCAGGAGTAGGATTGTTGAACAGCTCGGCTGCTACTACCGTTGCCGGAAAGGATGACTTAAGAATTCGTATTCAGAATGAGCGACGCAGAGAGTTGTTTGCGGAAGGCGTAATCTACTTTGATGAGCTTCGTTGGAAAACGTTGAAAACTCAGGTATTTGCATCTAAAAGCGGAAATAAACAACCCTGGGGAGCTGTAGTAAACCCTTATACATATCTGGGAGATCAGTTACTGGTATGGCCAATTCCTGAAACTGAAAGACAACGTAATACAGCGTTGACGCAAAATAACGGTTGGTAATAATATAAGTAAAAGTCTGAAACACAGATGTTACAATGTCTGTGTTTCAGATTTCTCTATCTATTGAAAAACTTGTTTATATTGATATTCCAAATGTCCGTTCATCGGCAGATATCAATTAATCATTAATGTAAACACTAAAAATGAAAAGAAGATCATTATTGCAGTTACTTGGGGGTATAGGGGTTGGAGCAATGATTCCGACAGTGTCCGTAAAGGCAGACAGATCAGTATTGAACATCGCTAAGGAAGGATTAAATGACCGGGAGTACTGGGTTTCCCTGTTGGATAAGATGGCAGCCCCGATACTGGATAATATCAGTAAACAGCAGTTGCGTAAAAGCATGCCTATGGAAGTGAGTCCCATTTTTGATTCACGGGATCCGGGTGTAGGCTATCTGGAGGCTTTTGGCCGGCTGATGTCCGGTCTGGCTCCGTGGCTGGCACTTCCGGCAGATAACTCATCAGAAGGAAAACTTAGGGAGAAAAGAAAAAAGCAGGCTTTATTAGGTATTCAATATGGGATGGATCCAAATTCTCCGGATTATTTCACATGGAACACCAAATCGTCGCAGCCGCTGGTGGATGCAGCATATCTTGTACAGTCTTTTATGCGTGCACCTAAAGCCCTGTGGGAACCCTTGCCGGACAGCACAAAGGCAAATGTGATTAAAGAGCTGAAAGGCTTACGACGTGTAAAACCAAATGAAAGCAACTGGTTGCTGTTTGCTGCGATGACGGAAACATTTTTATATAAAATAGGTGAAGAATGTGTCCGTGAAAAGATCGATTATGCCATTCAGAAATTTGATCAGGATTGGTATGTCGGTGACGGATGGTATAGTGACGGAGCATCTTTTAGTTTTGATCATTACAATGGTTATGTTATACATTCTATGTTAGTGGATGTGCTGCGGGAAAATATTCCTGCAGATAAAAAATATCAGACCCTGTATGACCGGGCTTATAAACGAATGCAGCGGTATGCCCATCATCTCGATAGAATGATCTCCCCGGATGGTTATTTTGTAGTTGTAGGTCGTTCATCAACGTATAGGAATGCAGCTTTTCAACCCTTGGCTCAGCTTATCTTAGAGCAAAAATTGCCTGAAGATCTCACTTATGGACAACTGAGAGCTTCCCTGACGGCTGTTAAGAGGCATGTTTTTGTCGAAGGAACTTTCTCTTCAAAGGGCTGGTTAACAATGGGGCTGGTAGGAAACAGGCAAAGCAATCTGGCAGATTACTATACTAATGCAGGTAGTATGTATATGGCTTCCTTATCTTTCCTGCCGCTTGGATTACCTGCCGATCATGAATTCTGGACAACCCCTGCACAGGAGTGGACTTCCCAGAAGGTCTGGAAAGGTGAGCCATTCCCTAAGGATTATCATGTTACATATTAAAACCGTATTTCTATATTATGAATTTAAAATCAACGCACTTATCTCCATTATTTTTATTTGTAACACTCGCTCTGGCGTTTTCAGTTAACGCACAACAACGAAAAGCTCCTACACTTCAATTAACAGAAGCTTTTGTTAATGAACAGCTGCAGGATGCGGCTAAACAGATCAAATTTTTAGAATCGAATATTAAAGAATCAGATATTCCTACAACATATAAAGACGGTAAATATGTGAACTGGGGTTCCGGATGGTGGTGTTCCGGATTTTATCCCGGTACAGCACTTTACCTCTATGAAGGAACACAGGACAAAGCTTTATTAGACATCGGTTTGTCAAAGCTCAAGTATCTGGAGAAAGAAAAGAATAACAAAACTACACATGATCTTGGTTTTATGTTATTCTGTAGTTTCGGTAATGCATTGCGACTTACAGGTGATTCTGCAAAATACAAAGAGATACTTTCTACCGGAGCGGAGTCTTTGGCAAGTCGTTTTAATCCTGTAACAAAGACTATCCGTTCATGGGATGGTAAGCAGTGGTCATATCCTGTCATTATTGATAATATGATGAACCTGGAGTTTTTATCACAGGTTTCAAAAATAACGGGCAATCCTAAATATTTAACCATTGCGGAGACCCACGCCAATACCACCTTGAAAAACCATTTCAGAAAGGATTACAGCTCCTACCACGTGGTAGACTATAATAAGGAAAACGGTGAAGTTATTGCCAAGAAAACAGCTCAGGGCGCTTTTGATGAATCGGCATGGGCTAGAGGACAGGCCTGGGCATTATATGGATATACCATGATGTATCGGGAGACAAAAGATAAGAGTTATCTAAATCAGGCACGTCATATCGCAAAATTTTATTTGACTCATCCCAATCTTCCGGCAGATCTGGTACCTTACTGGGATTTTGATCAGAATAAATTACCGGCAGATAGTAAATATATTCCTTATAAAGATCTGAGAGATGTATCCACAGCGGCAATAGTTGCTTCAGCACTATTAGAACTGAGTACATACACCAAAGCAAAAGAAAGCCGTAATTATATTACAAAATCCGAAAAAATGATTCAAAGTCTTTCAGAAGCACCTTACAAAGCTGCTTATAAAGATAATGGCGGATATATCCTGAAGCACAGTGTAGGTTCAATTCCGCATAATACAGAAATTGATGTCCCTTTGACTTATGCAGACTATTATTACATAGAAGCATTGATCCGTTACGACCGGTTATTAAAAGGAATGTCTATCATAAAAGAATAACACAGATATCGTATTTTCTAAGTTACAAAGCTAATCTGCATGATCTGCTTTGTAACTTAGTTATATAAAGAAGCCTATCCAAATAAACCATTTTATGAGAAATCTATATAGTTTACTATTCTTGATCGTTGGTTTGATCCATAATATTGAAGCGCAGCAAACTTCTGTATACCAGCCAAAGGTTCAGCTTGCAAAACTGGGACAGACCATTTATGAAGGAGTTTTTACCGGAAACGGCTTGCTCGGAACGATGACATATCTTATAAAGGATAGTGTAGTACGGATCGATCTGGGGCGAACGGATGTGTATGATCACCGCAAGGATAAAGACAATCTGCTGATCCATAAAGCCCGTCTCCCTGTTGGTCATCTGGAATTGCTGCTGGAAGATGCCCGTATCACAGCGAGTCAGGGAGAGATGAACCTTATGGATGCGGATGCTACAGCTGGAATAAGCACCAGTAAAGGAAATCTGAGGATTAAATCGCTGACATTATCTCAGCAGAATATAATTCTCATTGAAGTGGATGATAAGGACTTTACAGGTAAATACAAACTATCATGGAAAGGAGAGCTGGCAATCAGTCCACGAACTTTTTTTGTAAAAGGTACAGCCGAAGAATATGATCTTAATCCCGCAGGAAAAGAAACAACACAGGGAGATTTAACAGTCTACAATCAGCCATTACTAGCAGGAGGAGGCTATGCCGTAGTTTATAAAACGAAGCAGATACCAAATGGTAAATATATTGTAGCAAGTATCGGGTATAGCCAATCTTCTGACACCTATATAAAAGAAGCAATACAACTTGTTGAAGGATGGAACCCTAAAAATCAAAAGGCGATACAAATGCATCGGCAATGGTGGCAAAACTATTTTGCACAATCCCGTTTACAGATTCCGGATGCCGAGATGCAGCAATTCTATCAGATGCAGTTGTATAAATTAGCGTGTGCTACCCGTAGAGACAAACCTGCGATTGATCTGCAAGGGCCATGGACAGCTCCTACTCCGTGGCCGGCCTATTGGCACAATCTAAATATTCAATTGACCTATTCGCCTGTATATACAGCCAATCATCTGGATATTTCAGAATCCTTGCTCGGTATGATCAATAAAAATGTAGTGAATCTGTCAAAGAATGTGCCTCTGCCCTATAGAAGTGATGCTGCAGCTATCGGAAGATCATCCTCACCCGATATGTTAAGCCCGGTTCCGTTGAGATTAGAGAACAAAACAGATATTCCTGCAATAGCACAGGCCGAGCTTGGTAACCTGACCTGGATGCTGTATTATTATTATCAGCATTACAGGTACAGTATGGATGCCAAAACAGGCAATACTCTGTTCCCAATTCTTAAGCGTTCTGTCAATTATTATTTACACCTTTTAGAGAAAAATGAAGACGGGAAATATCACATCGGAGTGAAAACATATTCTCCGGAATATCCTAACGGGTATGGATATGATACCAATTATGATCTGGCTATTTTGCGTTGGGGGCTGCATGCATTGATTTCAATGGATAATGATCTGCATAAGCAAGATCCGTTTCTTGCAAAATGGAAAGAAGTGGCTTCAAATTTAATTGATTTTCAAAAAGATCAGCATGGATTTAAGATAGCCAGAGATATACCTTATGCGACTTCCCACAGACACTATTCACATCTGATGATGATCTATCCGTTTTATGAGATCAATTGGGATCAGCATGAAAACAGAACTCTGATCCAGAATTCTATTGATCACTGGCAAAGTATGAATACGGCATTACAGGGATACTCCTATACCGGATTAGCTTCTATGAAAGCCATGATGGGAGATGGTGATGCCGCCAGAAATGCAGTAAGAACACTGTTGAAAAAATATGTCAAAGCCAATACATTGTATGCAGAGACGGGGCCTGTTATCGAAACTCCGTTATCAGCCATGGCCAGCATACAGGAAATGTGTGTCCAGTACTGGAACGGGCAGGTGAGAGTATTTCCGGCGATACCAGATGACTGGCAAGATGTTTTCTTCGAAAATTTCAGGACGGATGGTGCATTTCTTTTATCTGCTGTGCGGAAACATGGGAAGAATAAGACGCTTACTATCCGTAGTGAAAAGGGAGGGAAAATACAGGTCAGACCTAATCTTTCCGGAAAAATAAGCTGGAAGAAAAAAGGTAAGGTGAATCTGATTCAAGAATCTGATGCCGTCTATGAATTTGAAATGGAGGCACAGGCAGAGGTACAATTGATCGCAGACGAATAGCCGGTTTGCTTGAAAACATCATATTTATCCCTTACTACAATCTTTATTTCACGATAACGATTTCGTAATAATGTATAGCCAGTTCATAAAATATCAGATATATTTATCGGGAAAAATCAAAATAAACCTGTTATCAACATCTGTTTGTTAACACCGATACATAAATTTTAAACTGAAATTTTTAAACATGAATGTTAAGTCACAAGCCCTTGCTTTAGTTTTTCTCTCTCTTACTATAATGTCACCTTCTTTTGGTCAGAAGAAATCTGCCCTCCGGTTGAGCTCTTCATTTATTGAACAGAACCTTAAAGATGCGGCTAAGCAGATTAAAGTACTGGCAAACCAGACCCCGGAAGATAAATTTCCAAAGACCTTTGAAAACGGAAAGGAAGTGTTTTCAGGATCAAGCTGGTGGTGTTCCGGCTTCTACCCGGGTACGTTACTTTATTTATATGAAGGAACAGGTGATAAGTCATTATTGAATTACGCTGAAGAAAAGCTGAAATTTCTTGAAAAGGAGAAGAATAATAAGGGTACGCATGACCTTGGATTTATGCTGTATTGCAGTTTTGGAAATGCATTACGCCTTACCGGTGACTCCAGCAATTATAAAGAGGTGTTGGTTACCGGAGCGAATTCGCTCTCTTCACGTTATAATCCCACGACTAAGACTATTCGCTCATGGGATCACAAACCCTGGCATTATCCTGTGATCATTGATAATATGATGAATCTGGAATTCCTGACTCAGGCTTCCAGAATCACTGGGGATCCCCAATATTATAATATAGCAGTTACACATGCCAATACTACGTTAAAAAATCACTTTAGAAAAGATTACAGCTCTTACCACGTGATTGATTATGATAAGGAAACCGGAAAGGTGATCGCTAAGAAAACCCATCAGGGTGCCTTTGATGAATCGGCATGGTCAAGAGGGCAGGGCTGGGCGCTGTATGGTTATACCATGATGTACCGTGAAACAAAAGATAAAAAGTATCTCAATCAGGCACGAAATGTCGCGAAATATATATTGACAAATCCCAATCTTCCAGCAGACCTAATACCTTATTGGGACTTTGATAAGGATAAGATACCTGCAGACAGCAAGATGTATAAGAATAAAGATCTGCGTGATGTGTCTGCTGCGGCGCTGTATACTTCCGCATTGTTAGAGCTTGCACAGTATACAAAAGGTAAAGAATCTGCAGAATATATGGAAAAAGCAGAGAAAATCCTTGAAAATCTCTCGACAGCTCCTTATAAATCAGCATACGGAGAGACTGGAGGGTATATCCTGCAACATAGTGTAGGCGCTATCCCGCTTAATTCTGAAGTAGATGTGCCATTGACTTATGCTGACTATTATTATGTGGAGGCATTGGTGAGATATCAGCGCTTGTTAAAAGGTGAATCTATTATTAAGGAATAAGCGATATTTCTCTTTGAATAGGATAGCGGAAATTTTGGAGACAAAGTTTCCGCTATTTTTTTATTGGGGATGTGGGAAAAGGGAAATAAAAAAAATAATTCACTAATTATTTGATAGTTAAAGAAATGTTTGTACTTTTGCAATCCCTTTAATGGGGATAGTATGTCTTGAGCGAAGCCCTACTGCTTCGAAGGACTTTAATTAATTAATTTATAACATGTCAGGAATTATTGGTAAAAAAGTAGGAATGACCAGCCTGTACAATGAAGAAGGAAAGAATATTCCTTGTACAGTAATTGAGGCTGGACCGTGCGTGGTTACGCAGATACGTACGGAAGACAAAGATGGCTATTCCGCTGTTCAATTAGGCTTCGGTGAAGCTAAAGAAAAGAACACGACAGCATCTTTAAAAGGGCATTTTGCAAAAGCAAACACAACGCCTAAGCGTAAGTTGGTAGAATTTAAAACTTTCCCAGACGAAAAACAACTTGGTGATGTAGTTGACGTTACTATTTTTGAAGAAGGCGAGTACGTAGATGTAGTCGGTACTTCAAAAGGTAAAGGTTTCCAAGGTGTTATGAAGCGTCACGGATTTGGTGGTGTAGGAGGTGCGACTCACGGTCAGCACAACAGACTACGTGCTCCAGGTTCATTAGGTGCTTCATCTTGGCCTTCACGCGTATTCAAAGGTATGCGCATGGCAGGTCGTACAGGTGGTGATCGTGTAAAGGTTCAAAACTTACAAGTGTTGAAAGTTTATGCTGAGCAAAACCTAATCGTTGTTAGTGGTTCCATTCCAGGAGCTAAAGGTTCTTATGTAATCGTAGACAAATAGGAAGATGGAAGTTAAAGTTTTAAATTTATCAGGTAAAGAAACAGGTGCCAAGGTGCAACTTCCTGAGTCGGTATTTGGGTTAGAGCCTAACGATCATGCGATTTATTTAGATGTTAAACAGTATTTGGCTAATCAACGTCAAGGTACCCACAAATCTAAACAACGTAACGAAATCGCGGGTTCTACTCGTAAATTACACAAACAAAAAGGTACTGGTGGTGCCCGTGCGGGTAGCATCAAATCTCCATTGTTTAATGGTGGTGGTCGTGTATTCGGTCCTCAACCTCGTGACTACAGTTTCAAATTGAACAAAAAATTGAAACAATTAGCACGTAAATCTGCATTAAGCTACAAAGCAAAAGAAAACAATATCGTTGTTTTGGACGCAGTTAGTTTTGATACCATCAAAACAAAAAACTACGTTAGTTTGGTAGCTGCATTAAATGTTGCAGACGAAAAAACTTTGTTGGTATTGCCAGCATATGACAATAATGTTTATTTATCAAGCAGAAACTTGAAAAAAGCAAAAGTAGTATCAGCAGATCAGTTGAATACATATGATGTATTGAACGCTACTAAATTGTTATTGACAACAGATTCTGTTAAAACTTTGGAGGAGGCATTCGCTAAGTAATATGGAAATTATCAAAAAACCTATCTTAACTGAGAAAGCTTCAACTCTAACGGAAAAATTCAACCGTTATGCTTTCAAAGTGGATCACAGAGCAAACAAAATCCAAATTAAAACGGCTGTAGAAGCTATGTTCGGCGTAACAGTTGTTGCGGTTAACACTGCAGTAGTTGCTGGAAAAGCAAAAAGTCGTTACACAAAAGCAGGTTTTGTTTCAGGCAGAAGCCCTAAGTATAAAAAGGCCATCGTTACAGTTAAAGATGGTGAAACTATTGACTTTTACAGTACTATATAATTAGAAATGGCAGTTAAAAGATTCAAACCGGTTACCCCAGGTACGCGCTTCAGAGTAGGCGCAGATTATTCTGATGTAACTACAAACGTTCCTGAAAAATCGTTAGTAGTAAAAATCAAGAAATCAGGCGGTCGTAATAACTCCGGTAAAATGACTATGCGTTATCTCGGTGGGGGACATAAAAAATCATACCGATTAATAGATTTCAAACGCGATAAAAAAGATATCCCCGCAACAGTAGCTACAATCGAGTACGATCCAAATCGTACTGCACGTATTGCATTATTACATTATGCAGACGGTGAAAAACGTTACATCATTGCTCCAGCTGGATTAACAGTTGGTCAGACAGTGGTTGCAGGTGAATCAGTAGCCCCAGAAATTGGTAACACTTTACCATTAGCAAAGATTCCTTTGGGTTCTATCATCCACAACATCGAATTGAACCCTGGTCAAGGTGGTTCAATCGCTCGTAGTGCTGGTACATATGCTCAGTTATCTGCTCGTGATGGTAAATATGCTATCATCAAATTGCCTTCGGGTGAGACACGTATGATCTTATTGACATGTGTTGCTACCATTGGTTCAGTATCGAACCAGGAGAAATTTAACCAGGTATTGGGTAAAGCAGGTAGAAAACGTTGGTTAGGTCGTCGTCCTCGCGTTCGTGGTGTGGCTATGAACCCGGTAGATCACCCTATGGGTGGTGGTGAGGGCCGTACTTCAGGAGGTCACCCTCGTTCACGTAATGGCGTATTAGCTAAAGGCTTCAAAACACGCTACAAGAAGAAAACATCGAATCGTTACATCATTGAGAGAAGGAAAAAATAATGGCTCGTTCAATTAAAAAAGGTCCTTATATCGATCACAACTTAGAAAGAAAAGTTCTTTCTATGAATGAAACTAACAAAAAGTCAGTTATCAAAACATGGTCTCGTAGATCAATGATTTCACCTGATTTTGTTGGCCATACCTTCGCAGTGCACAACGGGAATAAATTTATCCCTGTTTATGTAACAGAGAATATGGTTGGTCACAAACTTGGTGAATTTGCGCCTACGCGTACATTCAGAGGTCACGCAGAAAAGAAAAAATAATAGGTAATGGAAGCAACAAGAAAACTTAAAAAGTCTGTTTTAATTAAACAGCGCAAAGAGCAGGAAAAAGCTCAAATAGGAGGAGCTTCTACTGCCAAATTATTAAACTGCCCTACTTCTCCGCGCAAAATGCGTTTAGTAGTGGACTTAATCCGTGGCGAAAAAGTAGAAAACGCTTTATATATTCTTAAGCACTCTAGCAAAGAAGCTGCAAGCCGTGTAGAAAAATTATTACTATCGGCAATCAAAAACTGGGAGGCTCACAATGAAGGCCAGTCAGTAGAAGATAGCGCTCTTTTTGTAAAAGAAGTGTCTGTAGGCGGAGGTCGCCAATTGAAAAGATTGAGACCTGCACCTCAAGGCCGTGGTTACAGAATTCGTAAACGCTCTAACCATGTAACTTTGGTAGTAGATAGTTTAAATAACGTAAACAACTAATATTTAGAAGAATGGGACAAAAAGCAAATCCAATAGGTAGCAGATTAGGAATCATCAAAGGATGGGATTCTAATTGGTTCGGAGGCAACAACTATTCCGATAAATTGGTTGAGGACGAAAAAATCAGAAAATATCTTTCTGTTCGTATCGCAAAAGGTGGAGTAGCAAAAGTTGTTATTGAAAGAACTTTAAAACGCATCACTGTAACTGTACATACAGCACGCCCAGGTATCGTTATCGGTAAAGGCGGTCAGGAAGTTGACAAGATCAAAGAAGAGTTGAAGAAACTGACTAAAAAGGATGTTCAAATCAATATTTTCGAGATCAAACGTCCTGAGTTAGATGCTAAATTAGTAGCTGAAGGTGTAGCTAAGCAATTAGAAGCACGTATTTCATTCCGTCGTGCAATGAAAACAGCTATCGCATCTACAATGCGTATGGGTGCTGAAGGTATCAAAGTAATGTGTTCTGGTCGTCTTGGTGGTGCTGAAATGGCACGTACTGAGCAGTACAAAGAAGGAAGAACTCCTCTTCACACATTGCGTGCAGATATCGATTATGCATTAGCAGAAGCATTGACTACTTACGGTAAAATCGGTGTTAAGGTGTGGATCTGTAAAGGTGAAGTATACGGTAAACGTGACTTGTCTCCTAACATTGGTCAGACATCTAACGTAAAAACACGTGGTGGAAACGAAGGTGGTGAACGTCGCGACCGTGATAACAACAACCGTAAAGGTGGTCGTGGTGGAAACAACCGTGGTGGAAACAACAACCGTGGCGGTAACAACAACCGTGGTGGTGCAAATAGAGGTTAATTAAGTTTAATAGATTACAACAAATGTCCACCAGTTGGTGGATTAAATAAAATACGAACATGTTACAGCCAAAAAGAACGAAGTTCAGAAAGATGCAGAAAGGCCGTATGAAAGGTAACGCTTCACGTGGAGCAGAGTTAGCTTTCGGGTCATTCGGTATCAAATCACTGGAGCCAGCATGGATCACCAGCCGCCAGATTGAGGCAGCGCGTATTGCCGTAACACGTTACATGAAACGTGAAGGTCAAGTTTGGATCCGCATTTTTCCTGACAAACCTGTTACCAAAAAACCTGCAGAAGTGCGTATGGGTAAAGGTAAAGGTGCTCCAGAATACTGGGTAGCAGTAGTACGCCCAGGCCGTATGTTATTTGAAGCAGAAGGTGTGCCTTTGGAAGTTGCCAAAGAAGCTTTACGCCTAGCAGCTCAAAAACTACCGGTTCAAACTAAGTTTGTGATACGTAGAGATTACGTTGAAGCATAAAAATAGTTGGTAATGTCAATAGTTTAGCCTTACGGCCGTTACCCGTAAGGCATCATATAAACAGAATTGATAACCCAGCATAACAACTGAAACAAAATGAAAAATTCAGAAATTTTAGAATTATCAACAGAGGAATTAGCAGCTCGTCTTTCAGAAGAAAAAGCTGCCCTTAGCAAATTGAAATTTGCACATGCTGTTTCTGCAATTGAGAACCCTAACGTAATCAAAGCAGCTCGCAGAACAATCGCTCGTCTTAATACAGAGTTGAGTGCTCGTAAAGCTGCCGCTAAAAAAGAAACAGCCTCTGAGGCATAAAATTTAAGTCGAAATGGAAAGAAAATTAAGAAAAACAAGAATCGGCTTAGTAGTTAGCAATAAGATGGACAAGTCTATCGTAGTGACTGTAGAACGTAAAGTGAAACACCCTATCTACGGTAAGTTCGTTAAAAAAACTACTAAATTTAAGGCTCATGACGAAGAAAATACCTGCGGTATCGGCGATACGGTATTAATCATGGAAACACGTCCATTGAGCAAAACTAAGAATTGGAGATTAGTAGAAATTTTAGAAAGAGCTAAATAATGGTACAACAGGAATCAAGACTAAATGTAGCGGACAATAGCGGTGCTAAAGAAGTTTTAGTAATTCGTGTATTGGGCGGTACGCGTAAGCGTTATGCATCGATCGGTGATAAAATTGTTGTTACCGTGAAAAGCGCTTTACCTTCAGGAAACGTGAAAAAAGGTTCAGTTTCTAAAGCTGTAGTAGTTAGAACGAAAAAAGAAATTCGTCGTAAAGATGGTTCTTACATTCGTTTTGATGACAATGCTGCAGTATTGTTAAATAATAATGATGAGCCACGTGGAACACGTATCTTTGGCCCGGTTGCCAGAGAATTACGTGAGAAGCAGTTCATGAAAATTGTATCACTAGCACCGGAGGTTTTATAATTATGGCACAGAAAACAAAAACAACTCACAAAATCAAGATTAAAAAAGGTGATTTAGTGAAAGTTATCGCTGGTAACTCTAAAGGTGTTCAAGGAAAAGTATTACAAATTTTGGTGGATGCTAACAGAGCTGTAGTAGAAGGCGCTAACATCGTTAAAAAACACACTAAACCAAGTGCGGCTAACCCTAATGGTGGTATCATCGAGAAAGAAGCAGGTATTCATATCTCTAACTTAGCGTTGATCGATCCTAAGACCGGAGCACCTACACGTGTAGGCCGTAAGGTTAATGAAGATGGAAAAATTGTTCGTGTAGCAAAAAAATCAGGGGAGGAAATTAAATAATGACTTACGTACCAAGATTAAAAGTGAAATATGCGGATGAGATCCGTACTGCACTTAAAGAAAAATTTCAGTATAAAAGCGTTATGCAAGTTCCTAAACTTGAAAAAATCGTTATCTCACAAGGTATCGGTGGCGCTACTGCTGACAAAAAGTTAATTGATAATGCTATCGCTGAGTTAACCCTTATTTCAGGTCAACAGGCAGTTGCAACTAAATCGAAGAAAGATATCTCAAACTTCAAATTACGTAAAGGTATGCCTATCGGTGCACGTGTTACTTTACGTGACAACAACATGTTTGAGTTCTTAGATCGTTTGATCGCTGTATCTCTTCCTCGTATCCGTGACTTCCGTGGTATCAATGATAAAGGTTTCGACGGTAGAGGTAACTACAACTTAGGTATCACTGAACAAATCATCTTCCCTGAGATCAATATTGATAGAATCAATAAAATCCAAGGTATGGATATCACATTTGTGACTAGTGCAAATACTGATGTTGAAGCTCTTGAATTGCTTAAACAATTCGGTTTACCATTCAAAAATCAAAATACGAACAACAATGGCTAAAGAAGGATTAAAAGCACGCGAAGTAAAACGTGCAAAATTGGTAGCAAAATATGCTGATAAACGCGCTGCCCTTAAAGCAGCCGGAGATTACGAAGCATTAGATAAATTGCCAAAGAATGCTTCTCCGGTACGTTTACACAACCGTTGTAAACTAACTGGACGTCCTAAAGGATATATGCGTCAATTCGGTATCTCTCGTGTAACTTTCCGTGAGATGGCGTTAGACGGAAAAATCCCGGGAGTAAAAAAAGCTTCTTGGTAATCAAAAAAAATATTTACTTTTGCCCCGGTAAACCGTAAACTGGTTTACCAGGGTTTTTTGTTTTGCATTTTTTAACCGACAAAAGGTCTAGGACTCGGAAGAGTCTGTGGAAACCATTGTCACAATTTTATATATAATGAATACAGATCCAATAGCGGATTACCTTACACGAGTAAGGAATGCCATCAAGGCCAACCACAGGGTTGTTGAAATTCCTGCATCGAACCTTAAGAAAGAAATTACCAAAGTTCTTTTCGACAAAGGTTACATTGCTAACTACAAATTCGAAGACAGTGCAGTTCAGGGAACAATCAAAATTGCATTGAAGTACAATCCAATTAGCAAAATTCCGGCTATTCGCACATTGACTCGTGTGAGTAAACCTGGTTTAAGAAAGTATGCAAGTGTTGACAACTTACCTCGTGTTTTGAACGGACTGGGTATCGCAATCTTATCTACTTCTAAAGGAGTAATGACAGATAAAGAAGCCCGTGTTCAGAATGTTGGCGGAGAAGTTTTATGTTACGTTTATTAATCTAGGAAAAACACACAGAGATGTCAAGAATTGGAAAAGCGCCAGTCGCTATACCTGCTGGAGTAACTGTTGCGGTATCTGACAAAAATTTAGTTACTGTAAAAGGCCCAAAAGGTGAATTATCACAACAAATTGATCGTGACATTAAAGTTGCTCAGGAAGATGGTAACATCGTAGTAACTCGTCCAACAGATCAGAAAAAACACAAAGCATTACACGGATTGTACCGTTCTTTATTGAACAACATGGTAATCGGTGTTACAGAAGGTTACAAAACTACACAAGAGTTAGTCGGTGTGGGTTACCGTGCTTCAAGTAATGGTAATACATTAGAGTTAACATTAGGTTTCTCTCACCAGATCGTTTTTGTATTGCCACAGGAAATTAAAGTATCAACTACTGCTGAGAAAGGTAAAAACCCTACTATCACATTAGAATCTATCGACAAACAACTGATCGGTCAAGTTGCAGCGAAAATCCGTAGCTTCCGTGCACCAGAGCCATACAAAGGTAAAGGTATCAAGTTTGAAGGTGAAGTTTTAAGAAGAAAAGCAGGTAAATCAGCTAAAAAATAATAACCATGGCAGGACATAAATCAAGTCGCAGAGAGCGAATCAAAAAAGGAATAAGAAAACACCTTGCTGGATCAGCTGAGCGTCCACGCTTATCAGTTTTTAGAAGTAACAAAGGTATCTATGCTCAAATCATCGATGACGTAGCAGGCGTAACATTAGTTTCAGCTTCAAGCGCATCTAAAGATTTCGCAGCATCAGGTAACAAAGTAGATCAATCTAAAGCTGTTGGTAAATTGGTGGCTGAAAAAGCAGTCGCAGCAGGTATTAATAAAGTAGTTTTTGACCGTAATGGGTACTTATACCATGGCCGTATCAAATCTTTGGCTGAAGGTGCTCGCGAAGGCGGTTTAGACTTTTAATCAAAAGAAGAAATGGCATTAAGCAATATAAAAAGAGTAAAATCAAGCGAGATTGAACTAAAAGATCGCTTAGTAAGTATCCAACGTGTAGCAAAAGTTACTAAAGGTGGTCGTACTTTTAGTTTCTCAGCTATCGTAGTAGTTGGTGATGAAAATGGTATCGTAGGATACGGACTTGGTAAAGCTAAAGAGGTAACTGAAGCAATTACTAAAGGTATCGATGACGCTAAGAAGAACTTGGTAAAAGTTCCTATCATCAAAGGTACTGTACCTCACCCTCAGTATGGTAAATACTCAGGTGGTTCAGTATTGATCAAACCAGCAGTTCACGGTACAGGAGTACTAGCCGGTGGTGCAATGCGTGCAGTATTGGAGAGTGCGGGTATCACAGACGTATTGGCAAAATCATTAGGTTCTTCTAACCCACATAACGTGGTAAAAGCAACTGTTGACGCTTTAGCTAATATGCGTGACGCTTATACAGTGGCACAGCACCGCGGTGTCGATTTAAATAAAGTATTTAACGGTTAATTATCATGGCAAAAATCAAAATCACCCAGATAAAGAGCGTTATCGACAGAAGCGAGCGCCAAAAGAAAACTATTGAGGCATTAGGTTTGAAACGTATCAACCACTCAGTAGAAGTAGAAGCTACACCATCCATCATCGGAATGGTAAGAAAAGTGAATCACTTAGTAGCTATCGAAGCAATTTAATTTTGACTTTGGAAAGAGCATCACACTCTTTCCATTGCATTTTTATTTATTATCTCATCGTTAGGACCTGTTTAGTGAGAGCGAAGGCCTGACACAATTTAGTTTTAAAATGAACTTAAGTAATTTAAGACCAGCAAAGGGTTCAGTAAAGAGTAGCAAACGTATCGGTCGTGGTACAGGATCAGGCCGTGGTGGTACATCTACACGTGGTCACAAAGGAGCGGGTTCCCGTTCTGGTCACAGTACTAAAATCGGTTTCGAAGGTGGTCAAATGCCTTTGCAACGTCGTGTTCCTAAATTTGGTTTCAAAAACATTAACCGCGTAGAGTACAATGGTGTAAACCTTGACGCTGTACAGGCTCTGATTGAGAAATTCAATTTGACAACTGTAGACTTTGAAGCATTAGTAGCTCACGGTTTAGCATCTAAAAATGATAAAGTAAAAATTTTAGGTCGTGGTGAGTTAACAGCTAAAGTTGAAGTTAAAGCACACGCTTTCTCCGCTACTGCTCAAAAAGCTATTGAAGCAGCTGGTGGTTCTATCGTTAAACTTTAATACATGAAGAAACTAATCACAACCTTAACCAATATTTGGAAAATTGAAGATCTGCGCAATCGTATCCTGAATACATTGCTTTTTCTTCTGATTTACCGTGTTGGATGTCATATAGTATTACCAGGAGTTAACCCTGCTGCTTTAGCTTCAGGCCACAAAGAAGGCCTTTTAGGGTTGTTGGATATGTTTGCGGGAGGATCATTCTCCCGTTCAGCTATTTTTGCTCTCGGAGTAATGCCTTATATCTCGGCATCCATCGTTGTCCAGTTACTGGGCATTGCGGTACCTTATTTCCAGAAAATGCAAAAGGAAGGAGAGTCTGGTCGTAAAAAAATGAATCAGATTACTCGTTATCTGACATTGGCAATCACGCTTGTTCAGGCTGTCGCTTACGTGAAAACGCAAATCGAACCAGGCGCAAGAATAATTGCTGATCCGATGTTTACGATCCTTTCTACTTTTGTTTTGACTGCAGGTACTTTATTCGTGATGTGGCTCGGGGAGAAAATTACGGATAAAGGTATCGGTAATGGTATCTCATTGATTATCATGGCAGGTA
This sequence comes from Sphingobacterium sp. UBA5789, assembly GCF_002418355.1. Taxonomy (NCBI): domain Bacteria; kingdom Pseudomonadati; phylum Bacteroidota; class Sphingobacteriia; order Sphingobacteriales; family Sphingobacteriaceae; genus Sphingobacterium; species Sphingobacterium sp. UBA5789. Next base: position 697,202 of record NZ_DIDX01000001.1, read on the forward strand.
TTATTGCACAATTACCAAGTGGTATTACAGCAGAATGGGTAACGCGTATGAGCCCTAACGGTGGTGGACCTATTCCATTGTTGTTGGAGTTCCTTGCTTTATTCTTTGTTGTTATATTTACCATTTTGATTGTTCAGGGTGTTCGGAAGATACCTGTACAATATGCTAAGAAAATCGTAGGTAACAAGCAAGTAGGTGGTGTAAGACAGTACATTCCTTTGAAAGTGAATGCCGCTGGTGTAATGCCAATCATTTTCGCTCAGGCGATCATGTTTGTGCCTATGTCATTAAGCCAGTTTTTCCCTGGTATGCAATCTGACTTTTTAACTTCTTTAAGTAACTATACTTCTGTAGCGTATAATGTGACTTTTGCAGTGTTGATCATTGCGTTTACATTCTTCTATACAGCGATTATGGTTAACCCTCAGCAAATGTCTGAGGATATGAAGAAAAACGGAGGATTCATTCCCGGAATCAAACCTGGATATGATACAAACCTGTATATCGACAGAGTGATTTCTAATATCACTTTCCCGGGAGCAGTGTTTCTTGCTATCATTGCAATATTGCCGGCAATTGCGAGTTTATTTGGAATCAATAATCAATTTGCCCACTTCTATGGAGGTACGTCATTGTTGATTTTGGTTGGTGTGGTATTGGATACTTTGCAACAGATCGAAAGCCATTTGTTAATGCGTCATTACGATGGATTGATGAAAACAGGCCGTATCAAAGGGCGTTCTACGTCTGCGACGGTTGAAGGTATTGATCAGTCAGCAATATAATTTTCTTTAGCATGTCTAAAGTATATTACAAATCAGAGGAAGAAATAGAGCAGGTGCGTAAATCAGCAGATGTGCTGTCGCAGTTGCTTGGTGAAGTAGCCAAGGTTATCAAACCTGGTATCACCACCTTATCTCTTGATAAATTAGCTTATGATTTTATCCATGATAATGGAGGGACGCCAGCGTTTCTAAATTATCATGGATTCCCATACTCACTTTGTATTTCTGTTAACGATCAGATTGTTCACGGATTCCCGAGTGAGTACGTCATAAAAGACGGTGATTTGGTTTCTGTAGACGGAGGTGTAAACCTCAATGGTTTTATCAGCGATTCTGCTTATACTTTCGGAGTCGGTGAGATCAGTGCAGAAGCTCAGCAGCTGTTGGATGTGACAAAGGAATCATTAAATCGCGGAGTTGCGCAGGCAGTGGCGGGAAAACGAGTAGGAGATATCTCTTCAGCAGTTCAGGAATATGTCGCTCCTTATAACTATGGTATTGTCAAAGAACTGGTAGGTCATGGTGTAGGATTTCACCTGCATGAAAAACCTGAAGTGCCAAACTATGGTAAAAGAGGATCCGGACCTAAATTAGAACAAGGATTGGTCATTTGTATCGAACCGATGATTAATGCAGGAAAGGCCGGAGTGAAATTCTGGGATGATGGCTGGACAGTGAGTACTGTCGACGGAAAGTTATCCGCACACTTTGAACAAATGGTGGCAATACGTAAGGGAGAACCTGATGTGTTGTTGACATTTGAACATGTAGAGAAAGTTTTGAACAAAAAGTAATTGATTTACAATTATTTTTATTTATCTTTGCACTCCTGTTTGTGCAGGCTATTTAACAGTTAATAATCAAGAATATATGGCTAAACAAGCCTCAATAGAACAAGATGGAATAATTAGAGAGGCACTTTCTAATGCAATGTTCAGAGTAGAGTTGGAAAATGGGCATGAGATTATTGCTCACATTTCAGGTAAAATGCGGATGCATTATATCAAAATTCTTCCTGGAGATAAAGTAAAATTAGAAATGTCTCCTTACGATTTAACTAAAGGACGTATTACTTACCGTTACAAATAGGTAATACAGGCTTGGTTTACAGCTTTTAAAAATATAGATCATGAAAGTAAGAGCATCAATAAAAAAACGCAGCGCGGATTGCAAAATCATCCGTCGTAAAGGAAAAGTTTTTGTAATTAACAAAAAGAACCCTAAGTACAAGCAACGTCAAGGGTAATTATTAAAAATAATCGCTTAATAATATATGGCAAGGATAGCAGGTATAGATTTACCTAAAAACAAAAGAGGTGTGATCGGCCTTACTTATATTTTCGGTATTGGTCGCCAAACAGCGACTTATATCTTAGATAAGGCAGGAATCAGTGAGGACGTTAAAGTTCAGGACTGGAATGACGATCAATTAGCAGCAATCCGTACAATCATCAATGACGAATTGAAGGTTGAAGGTGCTTTACGTTCAGAAGTTCAATTGAACATCAAACGTCTGATGGATATCGGTTGTTACCGTGGATTACGTCACCGTAAACATTTACCTGTTCGTGGTCAACGTACTAAAAACAACACACGTACCCGTAAAGGTAAACGTAAGACAGTTGCAAACAAGAAAAAAGCTACTAAATAATAATTAAGAAATGGCTAAAACTAAAAAAGCTACAAAAAAACGTATCGTTGTTATTGAGTCTGTTGGTCAAGCTCACATTAACGCAACGTTCAACAATATCATTGTAACTTTGACAAACAACCAAGGTCAGACTATTTCTTGGTCAAGCGCTGGTAAGATGGGCTTCAGAGGTTCTAAAAAGAACACTCCGTATGCAGCTTCTCAAGCAGCTTCTGACTGTGGTAAAGTTGCGCATGACCTGGGATTGCGTAAAGTTGAAGTATTCGTTAAAGGACCTGGTGCAGGACGTGAGTCTGCAATCAGAACATTACAAACTGTAGGAATCGATGTGACTACTATCAAAGATATCACTCCACTTCCACACAACGGTTGTCGTCCTCCAAAACGTAGAAGAGTATAATAATTTTAAAGATAAGATTCGTCAGCTATAGGTTGACTGATACTTTAAACGAAACAAAAAATGGCTAGATATACAGGACCTAAGTCCAAAATTGCCCGTAAATTCAGAGAGCCGATCTTCGGCCCAGATAAAGCGCTAGAAAAGAAAAATTATCCTCCAGGCCAACACGGTCCATCAAAGCGCAGAGGAAAACAGTCTGAATATGCTATTCAGTTGTTAGAGAAACAAAAAGCAAAATACACTTACGGTGTATTAGAGCGTCAGTTTTCAAACTTATTCGTGAAAGCTGCAGCTAAACATGGTATTACAGGTGAGAACTTCTTGAAATTATTAGAAGCTCGTTTAGATAACACTGTATACCGTTTAGGTATCGCTCCTACTCGTGCTGCTGCCCGTCAGTTAGTATCTCACAAGCACATCACTGTAAATGGTGGTGTTGTTAATATCCCTTCATACAGTCTGCGTCCAGGTGATGTGATCGCTGTACGTGAGCGTTCACAGTCTTTAGAAGCTGTAACTACTTCAATAGAAGGTAGAAAGATTAACAAATTTGCTTGGTTAGAGTGGAATGCAAATGAGTTCAAAGGTACTTTCTTAAGTTACCCTGAAAGAACTGATATTCCAGAGAACATCAAAGAGAACTTAATCGTAGAGTTATACTCTAAATAATAAATAAAGATAGGATCATGCATAATCATACGGTTATGCATTATCCTGTTTGTATACATAAGTATTATTACAAATAAAACTTTAATAGAAATTAAATGGCAATTTTAGCATTTCAAAGACCGGATAAAGTTATCATGCAAAAATCAACTGATTTTGATGGTACGTTCGAATTTCGTCCATTAGAACCAGGATTTGGCGTGACAATTGGTAATGCTTTGCGCCGTATTTTATTGTCCTCATTAGAAGGATATGCAATTACGTCGATAAGGTTTTCAGGAGTTTCTCATGAATTTTCTACTATTAAAGGTGTAGTAGAAGATGTAACTGAGATTATCTTGAACTTGAAGCAGGTTCGTTTCAAAAAGACTGGTGAACAAGGTGATAGCGAAAAAATATTTGTAGTAATCAATGGGCAAGAGCAATTCTTAGCCGGCGATATCACTAAATTCTCTAACAATTTTACAGTTCTTAATCCTGATTTTGTTGTTTGCAACATGGATAGCTCTGTAACTATTGAAGTTGAATTGAGCGTTGCTAAGGGACGTGGATATGTTAATGCTGAGGAGAATAAAGTAACGGACGGACCAGTAGGTCTGATCGCGATCGACTCTATCTTTACTCCGATTAAGAATGTTAAATATACCATTGAGAACTACCGTGTAGAACAAAAAACTGACTACGAGAAATTGTTGTTAGACATCACTACTGATGGTTCTATTCACCCAGAGGATGCTTTGAAAGAAGCAGCTAAGATTTTGATCCAACACTTCATGTTATTCTCTGACGAGAATATGCTATTGGAATCTCAAACAAAAGAAGAGACTAAAGTAGTAGACGAAGAAATCTTACATATGCGTAAGATCCTTAAAACGGAATTAGTAGATCTTGATCTTTCAGTTCGTGCATTGAACTGTCTTAAAGCTGCAGATATTCGCACATTAGCAGAGTTAGTTACATACGACGTTGCTGATATGTTGAAATTCAGAAACTTTGGTAAAAAATCTTTAAGCGAAATCCAGGAATTGGTAAAATCGAAAGGTTTATCATTCGGAATGAACTTGTCTAAATTCAAGTTAGACGAAGAATAATAATTAATTTAAATTAAGCGACCTGTTGCATAATTCCCCTTAGCGGGATGGATGAACCGGAGGAACCTTAAAAGATAATTCATACAAGAGTCTTTTTAGAATTCCGGGTCTTTATTCAGAAAAAGGACGGTATGCACAAACAACATTAAAAAAATGAGACACGGAAAAAAAGTAAACCACTTAGGCCGCACTGATAGCCATAGAAAAGCGTTATTAGCAAACATGGCTACATCATTGATCAAACACAAACGTATTACTACTACTCTGGCTAAAGCTAAAGCATTACGTACTTATGTTGAGCCTTTGATCACAAAATCAAAAGACGATACAACTCACTCACGTCGTACAGTTTTCTCTTACCTGAAAGATAAAGATGCTGTCACTATCTTATTCCGTGAGATCTCTGAGAAAGTAGCAAATCGTCCGGGTGGTTACACTCGTATCATCAAAATGGAAAATCGTCTGGGTGATAATGCTGAAATGGCATTCATCGAGTTGGTAGACTACAATGAAGTATACGGTGCAACAGCTGCTACGGAAAAGAAAACTACTCGTCGTCGTGGTGGTAAGAAAAAAACTGAAGGTGCAGAAGGTGCTACTGAAGAAAAACCAACAGCGAAAAAAGCAGCTAAAGCAGAAGTTAAAGCTGATGATTTGACTATCGTAGAAGGTATCGGTCCTAAGATCGCTGAGATCTTGGTAGGTGCAGGTATCGACACATTTGCTAAATTAGCTTCAGCAGAAGTTTCTAAAATCGAAGAATTACTGGCTGAAGCTGGTTCGAACTACAACACTGCAGTTCCTACTACATGGCCTGAGCAGGCACAATTAGCTGCTGACGGTAAATTCGAAGAATTGGAAAAACTTAAAGCAGAATTGGACGGCGGTAAAAAAGCTGAATAATTTTAAGCCATAACGGTACATAAAAAAGTCCTCTTATATTCAAGAGGACTTTTTTTGTGTCTTTAATTGTCCTCAATTAGTTTTTACTTATTTATATTTGTATCTCATTCTGGGGTGGGTACATCCTTATTTTTACTTAAATCATAAATGGACTTATTTAACGTTTATCCCATTAATCCGATCAACATCGTAAAGGCACAAGGTTCTACGGTGTGGGATGCAGCAGGAAATGCTTATTTAGATCTGTATGGTGGACATGCAGTCATTTCTATTGGACACACTCATCCACATTATGTGCGACGATTGACGGATCAGCTTAATGAGATAGGTTTTTATTCCAATTCTGTCGAAATCCCGATTCAAAAAGAACTGGCTCGCTTACTGGGAGAAGTGTCCGGCAAAGCAGACTATCATCTGTTCTTATGTAATTCAGGAGCTGAGGCAAATGAAAATGCATTAAAACTGGCTTCATTCTATAATAAGCGCAAAAAGATAATCTCTTTCACGAAAGCATTTCACGGGCGTACATCTTTGGCAGTGGCTGCTACGGACAATCCGAATATCGTGGCTCCGGTGAATGAAACAGATAATGTGGTATTTCTTCCATTTAATGATGAGCAGGCACTGCAACAGGCTTTTGACTCCTTCGGTGAAGAAATATCTTCTGTGATAATAGAAGGCATACAAGGCGTTGGTGGTATACAGGAAGCTTCTGTTCCATTCCTGAGATTGATCAGATCTTTATGTGATCAGCATAATGCGGTATTCATCGCAGATGCAGTACAGTGTGGTTATGGACGTACAGGATCTTTTTATTCTCATGACTATGCAGGTATTGATGCTGATATATATACAATGGCCAAAGGTATGGGAAATGGTTTTCCGATAGGAGCGATCAGCATTGCTCCGAAGTTTAAAGCTGTCTTTGGGATGTTAGGGACAACTTTCGGTGGAAATCATCTTGCATGTGCAGCTGCAGTGGCTGTGCTTGAAGTAATAAAACAGGATAACCTGTTAAAAAATGCAGCGGAAATAGGTCAGTATCTGATAACGGAACTGAAAAAAATAGACAGAATCAAAGAAGTAAGAGGAAGAGGGTTAATGATCGGTATAGATCTTCCGGAAGAACTATCGACACTCAAAAAAGAACTTCTGGAAAAAGAAAAAATCTTTACCGGTGAAGCTAAACCAAACGTAATCCGTTTACTTCCGGCATTGAATATAACAAAAGCGCATGCTGATCAATTTTTGGAAGCATTTGATAGAACATTAAAAGCCCTTTAGAATAATAGCATATGAACAAGTTTTTTTCAGTAGACGATATTCCGAATCTCTCCGAGGCTGTTAAGGAAGCATTAGCACTAAAGGCTAATCCAAATGCCAATGAAGATCTGGGAAGACATAAAACACTGGGTTTAGTTTTTTTAAATCCAAGTTTACGTACCCGTTTGAGTACCCAAAAAGCAGCAATGAATCTGGGTATGAATGTCATGGTCATGAATATGGACAAAGATGGCTGGGCTCTGGAGACACAGGATGGTGTTGTGATGAATGGTACTACAGTAGAGCATATCCGTGAAGCTGCTGCAGTTATGGGTGAATACTGTGATATCTTGGGGCTGCGTTCTTTTCCTAAGTTGAAAGACAGAAAAGAAGATTACAGCGAAGATCTGTTCAGCAAGTTTATGAAATATTGTGCTGTACCCGTTGTTTCGTTGGAAAGTGCAACCAGACACCCTTTGCAAAGTTTGACGGATTTGATTACGATCGTAGAGCATTGGAACAAGCCGGGTAAACCGAAAGTCGTGTTGACATGGGCACCCCATGTAAAAGCATTGCCACAGGCTGTCCCTAATTCTTTTGCGGAATGGATGTGCAGAGCTCAGGAAGAAGGTCTGCTGGACTTTACGGTTGTACAACCGGAAGGTTATCAGCTAGCCAAAGAATTTACGGAAGGAGCTACCATCTCTACCAATCTTAAAGAAAGTCTCAAAGATGCAGACTTTGTATATGTCAAAAACTGGTCTTCTTATGAAGATTACGGAAAGGTATATCCTATAGAGGAAGACTGGATGATGGATAACAAGAAGTTGAAGCTTACAAATGATGCGAAGGTAATGCATTGCCTTCCGGTAAGACGGGACCTTGAACTGTCTTCTGAGATTTTAGACGGGCCCAATTCACTTGTTATTAAAGAAGCAAGCAACAGAGTATGGGCTGCTCAGGTGGTTATCAAAAGAATGTTGGAAAATTTAAAGAAATAAAACGAAAGCAATAAGTAGACTATGGGGGTTAGTACGCTGAATATTATAAAGATTGGTGGTAATGTAATAGATAATGAGCAGGATCTGAATGATTTTTTAGAAAAATTCTCTGCGTTATCCGGAAAAAAAATATTAGTACACGGTGGTGGAAAGATCGCTACAAGATTAGCAGCAGATTTAGGTATTGAAGCTAATCTGATTGATGGCAGAAGAGTGACTGACGCTGAAATGCTGAAAATCGTTACAATGGTTTATGCAGGTCTTACGAATAAGTCCATTGTCTCTAAACTGCAGAATTTGAATTGTGACGCATTGGGACTTAGTGGTGCTGACGGAGATACGATCCGCACGATGAAACGCCCTGTCAAAGACATTGATTATGGATTTGTGGGCGATATCATGCACGATTCGATCAATACAGCTTCTATAAAGAAAGTACTGGAAGCGGGGTTTGTGCCCGTTTTCTCCGCAATCACACACAATGGTGTCGGGCAGTTGCTGAATACCAATGCGGATACCATTGCATCCGCTTTGGCCGTTGCATTGGCAGATTTGTATGAGACTTCACTCATTTATTGTTTTGAAAAAAATGGCGTATTACGCGATGTGACAGATGAAAACTCTGTTTTTGAACGTATAAATGCTAAGGATTTTGAACAACTTAAAAAAGAAGGCGTTATTCATACCGGAATGATCCCTAAATTGCAGAATGCGTTTGATGCTATCCGTAAAGGTGTAAAGCATGTATACGTTGGCAATGCAAATAATCTGCATCTGTTTCAGCAGAGTCATTTCGGGACTTGTCTGGTCGCTAAATAAGAAAAAATCAACCTACAACCATGAGTAAAATAACAATTATCGGAACAGGAAATATCGGGCTTTCCCTTGCAAAGGGACTCGTTAAATCAGGCGCTTATCCGGCTTCTGATATTACTTTGACGAGAAGATCGTTGTCCGCACTGGATAAGGAAAAACAGGAAGGATTCGGAGTGAGTGATAATAATGCTGCAGCTGTTGAAGCAGCAGATATCGTAGTTCTTGCCGTCCTGCCTCAGCAACTCAGGAAAGTGATGGAGGAGCTCGAACCGACTATTGGTGCTCACCAGCTTATAGTTTCTGTCGTATCAGGTGTTTCCTGTGCAGATGTGAAAGCAATATTAGGCAGTACTATACCTGTGGTACGTGCTATGCCCAATACAGCTATAGCTATCGGACAGTCTATGACTTGTATTGCCACCGATAATGCCAGCGAACAACAGTTGGAGCAGGTACAGCAACTCTTCGAAACAGTAGGTGCTGTTGTTGTTATCAATGAAGATCTGATGACCTCTGCCACAGCTTTGTGCGCATGTGGTATTGCGTTTTTCCTGCGTAGTATACGTGCCGCATCTCAGGGAGGTGTAGAAATAGGATTTCATGCACATGACGCATTAAAAATGGCAATTCAGACAGCCAAAGGTGCTGCTGATCTTTTATTGCAGACACAAAATCACCCCGAAAGTGAGATAGATAAAGTAACCAGTCCTAAAGGCTGTACAATAGCCGGATTGAACGAGATGGAACACAACGGATTCAGTTCTGCTTTTATAAAAGGAATAAAGCTTTCTGCTGCTAAAGCAGGAGGATTATATAATGAGTGATATGCTGACGCTGATCGATAACAGTATTAATCTGCTGCAGGAGCTGATTCGAATTCCGTCTTTAAGTAGGGAAGAGGCTGATACAGCAGATCATATTCAACGCTATTTAGAGTCATATGCTGTAAAAACGCACCGGAAGGGAAATAATATCTGGGCATATAACCGCTTTTACGATGCTGCTAAGCCCACTATTTTACTGAATTCACACCATGATACGGTAAAACCGAATCCCGGATATTCCAGAGATCCTTTTCAGGCTGAGATTGTTGATGATAAGCTGTTTGGTCTGGGAAGTAATGATGCAGGAGGGTGTTTGGTGTCATTGATCGCTGTATTCCTTCATTATCATGAGCAAAAAGATCTCAGATACAATTTTTGTCTTGCTGCGACTGCAGAAGAAGAAATCTCAGGACTCAACGGAATATCTGCTATTATGGACGATTTGGGGAGGCTGGAGTTTGCAATAGTTGGAGAACCTACACTTATGGATCTTGCTATTACCGAAAAAGGTTTAATGGTGCTGGATTGCGAGGCACATGGTGTAGCCGGACATGCTGCAAGAGAAGAAGGTGTAAATGCTATTTACGAAGCTATGCCGGATATGGAATGGTTCAAAACCTTCCGTTTCCCGAAAGAATCGGACAGTCTGGGGCCTGTTAAGATGTCAGTTACCCAGATTAATGCCGGTTCTCAACATAATGTAGTGCCCTCAACTTGTTCTTTTGTGGTTGATGTGCGGACTACGGATGCTTACAGTAATGAGGAGACGCTGGCTATTATTCAGCAACATGTAAAATCATCTGTCAAAGCAAGATCTACACGTCTTACATCTTCTTTTATTCCTAAAGATCATCCGGTTGTGAAAGCTGGTATAGCATTGGGACGTAATACATACGGATCTCCGACGATGAGCGATCAGGCATTATTGCGTATACCTTCTTTAAAACTTGGACCCGGAGACTCTGCCCGTTCGCACATGGCAGACGAATATATTTATGTATATGAAATAGAGCAGGGTATTCCCCTCTATATACAGATATTAGATCAAATCGTACATTAAAAAAATAGCGCCACTAATACTAATGGCGCTATTTTAATATATCCCTTTTACTTAGATCAGACTGATCTGTCTTTTAATGCTCTCCTCAAGAGAGATAATAGTCTCTGTACGCTGAATACCTTTTACAGATTGAATATCCTCATTCAGAACCTTACGCAAGTGACCGGTATCACGGCAGATAATTTTTGCAAAGATACTGTATTGACCTGTACAATAATGTAATTCAACTACTTCTTTGATTTTTTTCAATTGTTCTACAGCATCGGCATATTGAGATCCTTTATCCAGATAAATACCTAAAAATGCAGTGATATCAAAACCTACTTTTTGAGGATTGATAATCAGATTAGAACCACGGATGATTCCAAGTTCTTCCATTTTTTTCATACGAACGTGTATGGTACCGCCCGAAACAATTAATTTTTTAGCTATTTCAGTGTACGGAATCGAAGCGTCTTCCATTAATATGGACAAGATCTGGATGTCTAGTGTATCTAAATCGTAGTTGGAATAATTATTTTCCATAAATCCTGTGTTTGTGTTTAAAATATGTCTTTGTTAAGATCTTTTTATATATGACAGGATGAAAGTCTGTAGATTTCTCCGGCTTTCATCACAATTAAATTGTAAGTTTTTCATTCAAAAATATCCTGGTCTATATGTGGTTAGTACTATAGGTGATTGTTTTTAAGTCCCTTTCAACTATAGCGTATTCTTCTTTCAATTCTTTTATTTGATATTCTTGATAATTTTACAAAAATAATAAGATTTTTGGTTATTGAGGTATTAATTTCATAATTAATATGTCATTAGTTTAAAAAAATTACTAGTCATCCAAGTCTATTAAATCAGTATATTTATAAAAAATACAGGCATGGAATACGATGACGTAAAGATTTCACGGAAGAAGCCGATATTTCCGGTAGGATCCGGACTGCATAAATATCTGAAAATGTATCAGCGGGATGGTAAATTGCCTATCGCCTACAAAGATTTATTAACGTTTACAGAAACTGTTCCGGTAATGGATAAGTATGGAAATGATACATTTTGGGAAACACCCCTGTATCCACCTTACTTACAGGACCAGTTGTATGAAGGACTGAAAATAATCTATGCACAGCTCAAGGCTTCCGGAAATACCCGGATAGTTCAGCACAAGTATATAGATCGTATAGAATACTGTGCATTTGGAAATACAAGACCTTTCCGTATTCGTATTGTCAATAGATTGAACGATGTATACGATTACTTCTATATTAAGCAGGCGGACGCTTCGCGCATCTATGGATTGGAATTAGAGGAAATTTTGTCTCCCAATCAGGTCAATTATCTGGTCGATCATGAAACACTGGTCGAAGAGCATATAGTGGGTATTCCCGGGGATGTATTTACTAAATCCCGAATGTATTCCCCGGATTACAATATGACCCGGATTGCCAAGGAATTTGTAAAGTTTAATGAACGGTGTATTATTACCTTACTCGGAGATATGAGAGCTTACAATTTTGTGATGCAGATTACACCGGATTTTGATGATTTTCAGTTCAGGATACGGGCAATAGATTTTGATCAGCAGTTTTATGAAGGCAATCCTAAAGTATATATGCCCCAGTTCTTTAAAGAAAATTTCCCGTATGTAAAGATCTGTATGGATTATCTCAATGACCGTACCGTATCTCAGTATCAGCAGGAAGAGCGATCATCTATTGTGCACAGGGTGAGAAGTGAGCGTCATCGTATCGCAGACCTTCGTGATGCTTCAAAGACACAGCAGCTTTCATCTGTAGAAAATATCAACCGTCTGAAAGAAGGTTATGCCGAATTTCACGATAATACGCAGTATCTCAAATGTAAATCTATGACGGATATTATAGAACTGAATGTAAAGAATGTGATCCGGCAGGTGCAGTTATAGAATTACTTGACCCGTTTTTCGTTGTCCTTTATAAAAGCTTCCCATCCGCTGTAACTTTTTGATGTCCCGGAAGAAGATGTATTTTGTTGGAAAGAGTGGCAGACTGCAACAGCCAGGCCATCTGTGGCATCCAGAAATTCGGGTGTTTCATTGAAGCTCAGTAGTGTTTTTAGCATGGCCGCAACCTGTTCTTTTGTTGCATTACCGTTACCGGTCACAGACTGCTTTATCTTTCGGGGAGAATATTCGAAGATCGGAATATCATGATTGAGTGCTGCAGCCATAGCTACCCCCTGAGCGCGGCCCAGCTTGAGCATAACCTGAATATTTTTACCATAAAAGGGCGCTTCAAGGGCTACACAATCGGGCTTATATTCTTCGATAAGAGCAGAAGTCTTTTTAAAGATACGTTGCAGTTTCAAGGCGTGATCATCAAGATGTCCCATTTTTATAACACCCAGAGAAATAAGGGATATTTTTTTGCCGGTTTCCTTTACCAGTCCATAGCCTAATACCACAGTTCCCGGATCAATTCCCAGAATAATACGTTCTTTAGCCTTTTCCTTTTGCATGCTGGTACAATATTACGTTTTTCTTTTGTGAATTAACTTAACGGGATGTCATTAAAAATTAGTAAAATTGTGCCATTCGCAACAAACTATTTTGACAAATAATACCCGGAAATATCTCAATTTAATTATCAAAATTGCTGTTCTGCTATTAGCGGGCTGGTATATTTATTCCAAAGTCAGTAGTCAGCATAATCTTCATGAGTTTAAGCTACTGATGAAAGGTCTGGACAGAAATCTGGTTACCGGAGTATTGGTTGCTGTTGTTGTACTCATGTTCTGTAACTGGTTTCTGGAGATAGTAAAATGGAAATTTATCAGCCGTCGTATTGAACATCTGAGTTGGTGGCGGGCAACTGAGGCCGTTTTCTGTGGTCTTACATGGGCTATTTTTACACCAAACCGAATAGGGGAATATGGTGGGCGGGTGATGTATTTAAAAGCTGAAAACCGTGCATCCGGTGCTGTTGCAATGGGAGTCGGACATTTTGCCCAGCTTGTACTTACCAGTATATTCGGAGCGCTGAGTATTGCCTGGTTTATGACTACATTTCTTTCCTTTCAGCCTGGTATGAAGATTCTGATATGGATAGCAGGAATAGTATATGCCACTCTATTTCTCCTAATTTTCTTCAATGTACATTGGGTGGACAGACTGGTTCGCAGAATTAAGTTTCTGAAAAAAATACAACCTTTTTTTTCCGTGCTTGAAGACTATAACAGACGCGAACTTTCTGTTATTCTTGGGCTGTCATTATCACGGTTTATTATCTTCACTTCACAATATATCATCCTGATGGAAGTTATTCTTCCTGATTTGCCATTTTTATCAATGGTTTTGATGATTTTTATCTTGTTTTTTATACAATCTGCCGTACCTTCGCTTGATTTATTTGATTTTAGTGTCCGGAGTTTTGTTGCCAGTAATTTATATAGTTATATTACTACACAGGAGATTGCTGTTATGGCTATCGTATCCTGTATCTGGTTTGTCAACCTGATTTTACCGGCGATTCTGGGTTCAGTTTTTGCAATAAAAGTTAATTATTTAAGTGATAACAAGTCTTAGTGTTTTTCTCATTATAATGACCATCGTGTATGTAGCTTTAGTGCTGTATATGCGTAATGGATGGGCTTCTATTTCTACGTTTGTGCCTTCGGATAGCACTCCTTCGACAACTGTTTCAGTATTGATTGCAGCACGCAATGAAGAAAAAGTCATTGAGCGTACCATCAATTGCTTATTGAATCAGGATTATCCTAAGGAACTGTTGGAAATCATTGTTATCGATGATCATTCTACAGATCGTACAGCTGATATTGTGAGGCTGTATGCTGTTAAAGGTGTGAAATTACTACAGATGAATGAAAGTGATAAACTGAATTCATATAAGAAAAAAGCTATTTCTAATGCTATTGATATTGCACAGGGTGAAATTATTGTCACTACGGATGCCGACTGTCGAATGGGACGTTACTGGTTGTCTACTGTGATTGGTTTTTTTGAAGAATATGATTCCTATATGGTTTCATCACCGGTTGTGTATTCGGAAGAAAAGAATCCGTTTGAAGAAGCACAAACTCTGGAATTTCTGTATCTGATCGGATTAGGGGCTGCAGGCATAGGCAATGGTCATCCAACGACCTGCAATGGCGCAAATCTGGCCTATAGAAGAGATGTGTTCTATGAAATGGATGGTTTCAAGGGTATTGATGATCTGGCATCAGGAGACGATGAACTGCTACTGCATAAAGTTGCTGAAAAATATGCTGATAAAATAGGATTCTGTAAATCGCCTTCAGCTATCGTATATACAGATGCTAAACCTAATATGGCATCTTTCATCAGTCAGCGTAAGCGCTGGGCTTCCAAAAGCACACGCTATAAAAACAAAAGTGTGATTGTATTGGGGGTGAGTATCTGGCTGTTCAATCTGGCTATGATCCTGAGTGGATTACTCGCATTTCTGTTCCCGTCAACCTTAGGTGCATTGATCTTTGCCGTTATTGTAATTAAGTTTGCTGTCGAATTATACTTTATGAGACCTTTATGCGAATTTGCCAATCGTACAGATCTCTTAAAATATTTACCTATACTCACTGTAGGACATATTATATACCTGGTATATATCGGTATCGCCGGTAATATAGGTAAATATGACTGGAAGGGTCGGATCGTTAAATAAGATATTAACTTCCTTTCACCTTAGCCCGAATTGCTAGTTCAGCTTCTTTTACGATCTCTTCAGCAGTTCTTCCGGCTGGTTCGATCGGCTGGAGAATTTCCCAGGACATTTTTGTGAAAGGATTCAGCGGAAACATACCATACTTTACCATCTCAAAAGAACCATTGATTGCAATAGGTACAACCAGAGCAGTAGGGTTTTTCTTTAATATGGTCGCAATACCTCCTACAGAGAACTCTTTCATTTTTCCGGTTTTGGTACGTGTACCTTCCGGGAAAATAAACACTGACCAGTTTTTGGTCTTCATATTGTTGGCTAATTTCAGAATTTCACTGATGGATTGCTTAGAATCTTTTCTGTCTATATTAGCAGCACCTCCATATTTAAGGTTGTAGGAGATACTTGGGATATTAGCCTTTGCAAGTTCAATCTTCGAAATAAACTTAGCATGGTATTTACGAAGGAAGAAAATCATCGGAGGAATATCGAACGGACTTTGGTGATTGGCAACAAAGATAATAGGCTGACCTGTAGGGATATGATGCTCGTTAATAAACTTTACAGGATTGAATAGTAGAAAATTGTCACTCAATAATGTGAAATTCAAAAGATCTACACTTCGTTTGTGCGCACTATATCCGCCTAATTTCAGACATAGCCATTGGATGGGGTGAAAAATAACCAGCTCCAGGGCAAAAAATAAGTAAAATATAGGGGAAAGAATATATCCAAGAACTTTTCTCATTTGTGGTGTGTATTTAATGCTGCAAACT
The DNA here is from genome assembly GCF_002418355.1 of Sphingobacterium sp. UBA5789. NCBI lineage: Bacteria > Pseudomonadati > Bacteroidota > Sphingobacteriia > Sphingobacteriales > Sphingobacteriaceae > Sphingobacterium > Sphingobacterium sp. UBA5789. Next base: position 713,108 of record NZ_DIDX01000001.1, read on the forward strand.
TAGATAAACTTGCTTTTATATGCAATTATAATATAGGGCAAGTATACGCAAGTTACTGCGGTAAAATTCAATTCCCAATATTAAAGTATGAATGACAAAAGATAATGCAATAGCTGTAATGTTGAATTTTTGTTCATATAAATTCATGTATAGTTTTTAATTATTTATATGTATTTTAATATTATTAATATTTTAATAAATAAAGTTTATATTTGTATCAATAATTATTGATACAAAAGACAATTTAGTGTTACCTGAGTTGTTTGAGAAGACCGATTAGTGATTTCCGAACTATATAGTTATGATTTAAGAAAAATAGAATGAAAAGAATACCTACTACTTGTCCCAGTTGTGATGCCAAGCTTAAAGTATCCAAGCTAGTTTGTGATGCGTGTGAAACGGAAGTTGTCGGCAAATTTTCGCTTCCTGTTCTTATGCATCTTACGGTTGAGGAGCAGGAATTTGTACTGGGATTTCTGTATAACTCCGGCAGTTTGAAAGATATGGCCAGAGACCTGGGAAAGAGTTATCCTACCGTACGTAATATGTTAGATGATCTGATTCAAAAAATAAAAAGTTTAGGATATGAGCAGTAAGTTTAACGAAGTGCAATCTTTTTCGCAATGGTGGCTGTGGATATCTCTGTTAGCTTTGTTTATCCCTATATATAGTACCGGTGCATCCCTGTCTTTTTCGCAAAATTGGTACAAGATGCTCCTGGAAATTTTGACTTATGTACCATTCTATATCTGGTTAGCCGTGGTTGTGTTTTTCGCAATGATTATGTTGCGGACAGAAATTAGTGATAATGGTGTGTATGTAGATTTTAAACCATTCTTATGGAATAAAACCTACAGGTTTGAAGATATACGCTCTTACAAAGTCGTAAAATATTCCATTTTTGATTATGGAGGGTGGGGTATGCGAATTTCATCATCTGGAGTAGCGTATACTACAAAAGGTAAATATGGGCTTAAACTTACCTTGAAGAATGGAAAGCAGATCTTGATTGGGACACAGCGCCCGGAAGAGCTAAGCAAAATTATGGATGAATTTATAAAATCTAAAAAAGCAGATGAGAGCAGGTAAACTATTACTTAAACCTTTTGATGATTTTTCTGAAAGATCATTATTTATTACAGGTATCCTTTTTTACTTTTTGGGAAGTCTGTTGGCCTATTTTTACCACATTAAGTATAATGGCTTTATTAACATACGACTTGGTGAAAGCACAGCATTTTACTTTCCGTTTATCAATAATTTAGTTAATACAGTGCTTCCTGCAGTGATATTGTTTTTGTTTGCGAAAATAATATATGCAAAAACAAGGTTTATTGACGTCCTCAATACAGTTTTGATAGCAAGAATAGTTATTTATCTGACATCAGTTCTTGTTGTACTGGATAAATCCAAATCTGCTACCGAAAAGATTACCAGAGCGGTTGAAGCCGGAGATATAAAGCTGGAAACAGTTTCCAAATTAGATCTGTTTGTCGTCATTTTTATTGGCATACTTTCGTTGTTAATAATGATTTATTATTTCTACATACTTATTCAAGGTATGAAAGTTGCAATGAATAATAAAAAGATAATTATCAATGGAGCTATTGTGATTATTTTTTTAATAGCTGATTTGATAGCACAGTTTTATTTTCCGTATTTCTAATGAATATTATTAAGTATATATATACTCTTTTCTTTATTTCGATTTTATCTGTAGCTTTTGGGCAGAATATCATAGGTACCTGGAAGGGTACTCTAAATGCTTCCGGACAGGAAATTCCTTTGGTATTTCATATTAACCAAAGCAATGGGAAATTTTCCGGAAAAATGGATAGCCCCCGACAAGGTGCAATAGGCTTGCCGCTCAGTGAAGTGTCATTCGGCAAGAACCAGGTTACCTTTAAGATGGCTTCTGCCGGAATCGTATTTCAGGGTGAGCTCACTAAAAATATAATCACGGGATTGTTTCAGCAGGGCGGAGGTAATATTCCGCTGCGTTTGACTAGAAGTCTGGATACCGTTACCGTGATAAAGCGTCCGCAGGAGCCGGAAGGTCCATTCCCGTACAAAGAGGAAAATGTGACCTTTGAAAATCCTGTATCCAAAGTAACATTGGCGGGTACATTAACGCTGCCGGCAAAGGGTCGGAATTTTCCGGCGGTTGTCCTGGTGACAGGAAGCGGGCCGCAGAACCGTGACAGTGAATTGTTTGGACATAAGCCTTTTAAGCTGATTGCTGACTATTTAACCCGAAGAGGATTTGCAGTATTGCGTTATGATGACAGAGGAGTAGGAGCATCTACAGGATCATTTGGTACAGCTACAACGCGAGACTTTGCAAATGATGCCCTTGCAGCAATCAATTTCCTCAGAATACGTACAGATATCAATATCCGGAAGATAGGAGTCATAGGACATAGTGAAGGAGGCATGATCGCACCTTTATTAGCATCTGAAGATAAAGATATTGCATTCATAGCTATGCTTGCAGGACCTGCTATCGCTATAGATTCATTAATGATCTTGCAGAATTATGCGATTGGAAAAGCCTACGGTATGTCTGAAGATAAGCTGCAACAAGCAAAGGAGCTCAATAATCGGGTATATAAAGTTTTGAAAAGTAACCTTTCGGATGAAGAGGTGAAGAAGCAACTGGCGGATGTTGCGGCCAATGATAAAGAGCTTTCTGAATTCACATCCAAATGGTTTCGGTATTTTATCCGTTTTGATCCTGTTCCCGTATTGAAAGCGGTCAAATGTCCTATATTCGCAGTATATGGAGGAAAAGATTTGCAGGTTCCGGCTGAGCAGAATCTCAATTCGGTTTATAAAATTTCAGAAGCCAATAGACATAAGATGGATTTCATAAAAATGTATCCTAACCTTAACCATCTTTTTCAACACGCACATACAGGATTAATAAATGAATACGGGGAACTGGAAGAAACATTCAGTGAGGATGTTCTTAAAGACCTTTTTTCCTGGTTAAAACAGGTTACGAAGTAGATTCCCGCATAATTGATGACTGTATTATTGATGTGACACATAGGTAAATTACATCTTTTTACTACAACGTTGTATATGTGTCTTAAGATAAAGTAACCAAGTTTTTCATCCATAACATGTAAATCCCCATACAGCGGGTTAGCCGGCATTATTTTCGAATAGATGTTGCGATGATTATATTTGTTAGTCAAGAATATGGCTCGATTGAATAGAATGAGCCATATGAGAAAAACCTAATGAAATATATATACTGATATTAAAAATGATAAAGCTGAAACATTTCTATTGCCTACTCTTGCTGACGATTTTTTCACAAACCACTTTTGCCCGGGAGGTTATTCCGTTTAATAAAGAGTGGTCATTCAAGAAGGGACCTTTTACAACAGATCCGCTACAATATGCTGATATATTCACAGGAAAATGGCAAGCTGTTTCCGTACCTCATACCTGGAATGCTGTAGATATGCAGACTGTGAAAGACAAGTTTTATACTGGAGATGCCTATTACAGAAAAGCATTTAAAGCTGATGCTTCCTGGAAAGGCAAGCGTGTATTTATCCGTTTTGAAGGTGTTAATACCAACACGGAAGTATATCTCAATACTGCTCCTGTTTCATTCTCAACAGAGAAGAATGATGTCGTTTACAATAATTCGACTGTAAATGGTAAATACAATATTGTAGGCAGACATAACGGAGGGTATTCCGCATTTACGTTAGAACTGACGGATATGTTGAAATATGGACAGGAAAACGAAATATTAGTCAAAGTAAATAATGAAGCACGTCCGGATGTTATTCCGGTTAATCATACCTTGTTTCCTATGTACGGCGGTATCTACAGACCGGTTGCATTGATCGTTACGGAAAAGGTCAATATAGCGGTCAATGACTTCGCATCTCCGGGGATCTACATACGACAGGAGAATGTTTCGAAAAAATCTGCCGATGTAGAGGTAAAGGTGAAGCTGGAAAACAAAAATCATGATGCCCAGAAAGTAGAAGTGGTGACAACTGTATTTGAAAAAAATGGTACGGTTAAAGTCAAAGAAACAACTCCTTACACTGTATTGCCGCAGGGCAGACAGCAGGTATTACAACATATTGCAATCAGGAATCCACATCTATGGCAGGGTCTGGAAGATCCTTATCTTTATAAACTGGTAACTCAGGTCGTACAGGGAGGTAAAGTTGTGGATGAGGTGATCCAACCATTAGGTTTGCGACATTTTGAACTAAAGGCTGGAGACGGAATGTACCTTAACGGGATTAAGACTCCGATGTATGGTGTGACGCGTCATCAGGATCACTGGGGCAAAGGATCTGCATTATCCAATGCTGACCACGATAAGGATCTCGCTATTATTAAGGAGATTGGTGCTACCACTATTCGTCTCGCACATTATCAGCAATCTGAATACTTTTACGCCAAATGCGATAGCATCGGCTTTATTATCTGGGCGGAGATACCTTTTGTCAATCGCGTAACTACTCAGGAAGAGAACAATGCAAAGCAGCAACTGACAGAATTGATTCGTCAGAATTTTAATCACCCTTCCATTTACGTTTGGGGACTGCACAATGAGGTATACAGCCCGCAGGCTTATACAATCGAACTTACTACTAAGTTAAATGATCTGGCAAAAACAGAGGATCCGGATCGTTATTCTGTTCAGGTAAGCGGATACAATGTCATTGATCATCCTGTTAACAATAATGCAGATATACAGGGTATCAACCATTATTTTGGATGGTATAATGGTAAAATACAGGATGTGGAGCAATGGGCAGATAAGATTACGAAGGATTTTGCCGGATATAAAATTATTTTTTCAGAGTATGGAGCTGAAGCGAATCCAAAACATCAGCAGGAAGCCGTAGGAGATATTGGTAATCAATGGTCTAATCCAGCCTTTTTCCCGGAAGAATTTTCAACCAAATTTCATGAGATTCATTGGGGTGTAATAGCTAAACATCCCGTATTTGTGGCCTCATATCTGTGGAATACGTTTGATTTTGCTACACCCATTACTTTTCAGGTAGAGCCACGTAACTATAAAGGAATGGTAACTTTTGACAGAGCATTGAAGAAAGATCCGTTTTACTGGTATAAAGCCAATTGGAGTAAAGAGCCGGTACTTTATCTGACACAGCGCAGAGTCGTGGAAAGAGGGAATCAGATTACTCCTGTTACAGTATATTCTAATGTCGGAAATCCGCAACTGTTTGTCAATGGAGAGGAAGTTAAAACCTTCCGAAAGGGATATACAGATGTTCACTATATTTTTGAACAGGTAAAATTAAAAGAAGGTGAAAATATTGTAGAAGTGAAGGGACAAAAAGACGGTAAAACTTTTGAGGATAAAATAACATGGCATTATGCAAAAGATAATGCTAAATCTTCGGAAAAGGATGGTCCGAAATCAAATAAATCAGAGCATATCGGTCTCTGATATACTATAAAACAAAAGCCAGACAATTACGTCTGGCTTTTGTTTTATTAGATACTTTCTTATTATGGAGTTGTATTGGATACGGGCAAGATCTTTCCGTTATAATACTTACTTCCATTTTGTGCGAATTCGGCAATATATCTTCCCATCTCAAAAGCCAGTGTACCTGCTTCTACGCCTGGAAAAGCTGTCTCAAACATTTCTGTCTGAGATGATCCCAGAGCAAGACAATTGACTTTGATCCCTTGCTCTTTAAACTCTTCTGCCAGACATTCCGTCAATACACCCAGAGCGCCTTTACTTGCTGAATAAGCGGATAGTCCAGGGAATTTTACAGAACCCTGAAAGCCTCCCATACTGCTTATGTTGACGATATGTCCACCGTTTTTCATCAAAGGTGCTACATGTCGGATCATATTTACATGTCCCAATACGTTTGTCTGAAGCATTGTCGCAAAGTCTTCCGCACTGGTTTCCAAAAAAGGTTTGTACACCAATGCTCCGGCATTATTGATCAGAATATCTACACTGTCAAACTTCGACTGAATAAACGGGATCAATATTTCCGGGTAATTATCATACACAATATCAAATTGAGCCGGATATAATTTTCCCCCATCGTAATTTAGGGAAGAAGCAATTTCATGTAATTTTCTGAGTTTATCTGCAGATCTTGCTAATGCGATGACATTATTCTCTTTATTTGCTGTCAGATCTAGAACTGCCTCAAAGCCGATTCCGCTACTCGCTCCTGTTATAACTATATTTGCCATAATAATTTAATCCTCTTCAATTCTGCTCTGTTCCACCTCTTCAGCTGATGGTAATTTCTCTTCACCCAGACCTTTCGGGTTAAAGACGTAATAAGCACCAGACAATGAAACTAGAGCAGAAATAATATAAAATAATAAACTAATCAATACCGCAAGGTGTGAATCCAGATAAAAGATCTTTGCTCCCCACATATATACAATCTCACGCATACCCAGACCGCCCACTGAAAAAGGAATGATAGCAACCAGAGATGAAGCTAGGAAAAGGAAAAGATAAGGAGAAAATTTTCCGTCAAATCCCAATGCATACAAAATCATAATCGCAGATATTACCTGCATCGACTGTACACCTATAGCTTTGATATGTGTTCTGAAAAAGCGGGGTTTGAAATCCGGGAAAAACTTCCATATTACAAGATAATAGACTACTGTACCCGATATAAAGCATGCAGCTGTAAGGGCATTTGGTATCTTAAGTTGCGGCATGAACATGATCAGTACGGCTATAATAAGACACAATGCCCACAGTCCGCTCAGACGATCAAAAAACAAGGCACTCAATAGTTTCCGGCCTTTGATTTTGAACTTTTTGCGAAGAAAATAGATTTTATAACCATCTCCTCCAATACCTCCGGGTAGAAAGAGATTGTAGAATAAACCTAACTGATACAGTTTGAAGTTATATTTTTCACTTACATCCAGGCCTATTCCTTTTAGAAAACTAAGTAATCTGGAAGACGAAATAAATATAGAAAGTAGAAAGGCTAAAAATGCGAGGAATAAAAATAATGGATTACTATTGCGGATGGCTTCTACCAGATCCTTTATATCGACTTTGCTGAATACCCAGTACAAAGCCCCTATAGTGACAACAACTTTGAGTATGTTTTTAAGAATATTCCAGTATTTCTTTTTGTTCATGTGTATGTAAAACTAATCACTTGCAGAGATTAGCGGCTCAAAGGTAATAAAAACTTCAGGTCCTGTAAAGGAGATTACATGTTAAACATAGGATAAATCCGGGTGTAGAGCATTATCAGATATCCGATCAGCATTAAAGCAGAAAGCGAGAAAAGCCAGTTGATGTCTGTTTTTTTATACTTTTCTTTAAGCATGGTTATCAGTAGAATAACAAATATGGTGAAGAGTAAAAATGGAAATATCAAAAACCATTTATGTTCAAAATATACATATGATTGGTCTAATTGTTGAGATTTTCCGGATATAAATGGAAAGGCGGCAAGCCCCAGAATGATAATGAACAATCGCAATAAAACTTTTGCAACCAATTTGCTTGTGGTATGATTTTTGGAATGCTCGTTCATGGTTTTGTATTTTGTATATTTGCAAACATACAAAGATTGATTTATATAATTCTTAAACTATGCGTAAACATATTTTGACTTTCGTAGCGATCCTAGCAGGTGTTTTCTTGTTTTCATCGTGCGGAGCACAGAGAAAGACTACGTCTTCTTCAGGTAGCTCCAGTTCTTCCAGCACAGAAGTAAATGACGGACCAAGTGCCTCTCAATGGAAAGGTGGTGTAAAAGGTACATGGATTCTCAATACCATTACCCGTGAGAATATCCCGGCTGCTTATACTATTAAAACTGTATTCGAAGAAGCTCCTGCTGAGTGCTTTGAAGGAAGTGTATGGAATTTTCCATCCAATGGTAAAGGAAGTATAGAATTTACAGCAGAAGGTACGTTGTGTGCTAAAGGAGCTGTCCGTAATATTGTATGGTCAATCTATAACCCTGGAAAAATGGGCGGACAACCACAGTTTCAATTCAAAAAAATCTATTCAGGAGATAAGGCCAGAAATGTTACTACAGGATACCGTATGGATCTTTCCTTTTCTGACGGAGAAAAATTGGTCATGAAAATGCCTGTTCAGTTGGATAATGGTACTGGTTATTTAGTCTTTAATTTTTCAAAAGGAGATAGATAAGTATCTGAATAAAGATAATAATATGGAAAACGCAGGCGATATCACCTGCGTTTTTTTTGTGCTGTATTTTACGGTTTTGTACTAAAAAACTGTACTTTGAATTGTCAGTGCATAAAAGAAAAAATGGCAGTGGAAGATTAAAATTAACCTTTATTGTGTTGTAACATGTATTTTTTATTCAAATGTTCTAAATTGGAACATTTTTTGCTTGTGTCAAAGATGCAAATCATCCATCTATGAAAGCAGAAATGAATGGTTAATTAATAATTATGGAAATGGTAGATGAAGTAAGGGAAAAGGAAAAAGAGGGACAAAGAAAGAGAGATAGTTCAAAGATTTATTTTTTTATAATCGCAATAGCTGCTTTGCTGGCAACTAATATCTATTTCTACGTAAAGTTCAGGTCTTCCGGTGAGAAAGTTTATACACTAACGGTGCAGAAAGAAAGTCTGCAGATTGAGATAGATAGAATAGAAGCAGAATTGGATAATCTGAATGAGGAGAATGTTGCTTTAAGTGAAGCAATGAAAAAATCCGAATTACAGGCGCGTAAAATTATTGCGGATCTGCGTAAGGAACTGGAAGCAAATGTGCTGACTACTGAACAACTCAATCAGGCCCGAAAAATAGTGGCATCCTTAAAAGTAGATGTATCCGGATTGAAAACAGATATAGCTGATCTGAAAGCAAAGAATGAAATGCTTGAAAAGGAGAATGAAATTCTCAATAGTAAAGTCTCGGAGGGAGAATCAAAAATTAGTGGGCTCACGGCACATAATTCTGACTTAAAAGATAAAGTAACAACAGCCTCTGCAGTTAAAGTGTCTAATATTACTATCAACGGCCTTCAGGAAAAAAGAAAAGGACGTGTAGAAGTAGAGACAAGAGCTAAGCGTGTAGATAAGTTAGAGATCAACTTTACTATAGCAGATAATACGCTGGCTAAGACAGGCGCCAAGGAAATCTTTGTAAGAATTATTAATCCTCAGGGTAATCTTATTGCACAATCAAACGACATTTTCTATGTCCACGGAGAGAAACTTCAGTACACGTTTAAGGAAAGTATCAACTTTACAAATAACGGTGAGGAGTACAAGTTTTTGTGGCAGGAAGAGAGTAAAGATTTTGCAAAAGGAGCTTATACCATATTGCTCTATGCGGACAATGCTATAATGGGCAGATCCAGTGTAATACTGAAGTAATAAGATCTTAGTACAAACTAAACTAAACAATAAAAGGGTTTTGTAGTAATACAAAGCCCTTTTTATTGTTTAATAGCAGACGGCTAACGGCATTGTAACGGTTAGATATCTTTAATCATTGTATGGTAAAATGGAATATGTATAATAAATACTGTTCCTTTTCCCTGTGTAGTTTTGAAATTTATAGTTCCCCGCATACCTTCAATGGTTTGTTTAACGAAAGCGAGACCCAGACCGGTTCCTGAACTCTTAGTTGTAAAATTAGCCTGAAAAATCTTGGGTAGTGCTTCATCCGATATTCCGTTTCCATTATCGGTGATATGTATTTCGACCATTTCATTCGGGTTAGCATAGATCTCAAAGTCGATTTTGAGTTTTCTGCGACCCAGGCCAGCCTCAATTGCGTTCTTGATAAGATTATTAAAAGTTCTCAATAACTGATCTTTATCTCCCAATACAAATATTTCATTAGAATCAGCATGATTGGTAACGGTAATCTTAGCCTGTGTATTTGTGCTGTAAAATGAAACGGACTTGTTAATCTTTTGAATAATATTCACCTTTTCAAACCGGGTATCCGGAAGTTTGGCAAATGCTGAAAATTCGCTGGCAATATGAGATAAGCTGTCAATCTGCTCGATAAATGAAGTCGAGATCCGATTAAAGCGTTCTTCAAAGCGCGGATCATTTTCCTTATAGGATCGGGATAACTGCTGAATTCCAAGTTTCATAGGAGTCAGCGGATTTTTAATTTCATGAGCGATCTGTTTGGCCATTTCTCTCCATGCAGCCTCCCGCTCTATACCCATCAGCTTCTTAGAGTTTTCCTCTAGTTTGATCAGCATAAAGTTGTATTCTTTGACCAATGCACCCACCTCATCATTACGTTGCCAGAAAAGTGGTTCATTCTGTTTACCCACATTTGTCTGCGACAATTTCTTACCGATCATTACCAGAGGTGCAGTAATCTTATTGGAAATATACACCGCAAAGAAGCCGAATGCAATAATAATGATCGTGTAGATATTGATTAACGTGTTGAGCAACAGGTTGATACTGGTGCTTTCTTCCTTTTTAGATGCAAAATAAGGTATATTCAGGTAATAGGCGATCTGATAATCGGCATTACGGATACTTGCATAGCTGGAGGAGAATTCGAAATCACCAACTCTTTCAGGTTCGATTGTCTCCGTTTTTTTGATTAACGATAGTTTTTTGTACGCTGTAGGATTGATAAAAGTCGAGAAGAGCTTCAAATCATAGATCTTAGGTTGAGATGAATAGATCAGCCGTCCATTGCGATTGAACAATGTAAAATCCGTGGTCATGGCTTGGGATAGAATATTAAGATAGGACTCTACTGTTTCTTTACTATTCATGCTTTCTGCCGAGTTCATCATATTCTCCAGTTTCCGGGAGACTTCGGCAATATATTTTATACGGTTATTTTCTCTTTCATGACTCAGCCTCGAGTTTATATTGTAGAAAGCCAATGCACCCGAGATGAGGATCGCAAATATGATAGATACGATAAATATGGTCTGAATCCTTGTACTATACTGTATGGTATTTTTAAGGATCATAAAATGGTATTTGATACTCTTTAGCCTGAAAGATTTCTGCGTCATCGTCTGGATCAGGTAAATCACAATATCGACTATGCTAAAGAATACAAACAGAAGTACAAAGAAGAAACAGGTAACAGCCAGATAGTCATAAAAATTCTGATTGGCCCGACTGATCACCAACGTAGTATGGCTGTCCGGACGATACATCAGGTGAAAATAATCTCCCGGTTCATCAATTTCTATAAACTTACCTACTTTGTCAGGAAATTTACTGTCAGCACTTGGATACGTATATTTACCATATTGGGTCACGAGCTGCTTATCTTTATAGAGAGCAAAAGAGTTATTCAGAAAGGACTCCTGCTGTAATGAAGTGGTGCGGCTGTCTGACAGAATCTCCGGATAAGGCAAGATGTAACTGAAGGCTCTGTTCTTGAGATTTAAGAAGATATTGGCTGTTGTGTTATCTCCTAACGGCAAGTTTAAGGTCATGAAGTATTCATGTGTGCCCAATTCACTTTTCACCCGGTAGAAGCTCTCTGTTACTTTGATAGAATTGTTAATAACCTTCTCTCTGTATTCTTCGAATTTATTATTAGGGTAATTATCAAGTGGGATATTATTTGCATAGTAATACCCGTTAAAATCAAATTTAGACAAGTATCCGCTCAGGTATTTTTTCTTAATGAAATCTGTTATTTCGATGGCATTCTGCTGATTTGCAGAAAGTCGGAATAAGTGTTGAAGCTGTTCATCGTTTTTCATGGATTTTTCAATATCCATAAATAAGGAAATGGCATTGGTATCATCTTCTGCTTCCAGATTACTAAGCACTAATTTCATACTCTCCAGCTTTTTTATTTTCATGTATTTATCATGATTAATAGAAGAGAAGAGCGCAACGATAACAAGTATGACTATATAGAAAGAAAAACGGTACTGCCCCAAAGCATATTTTCTCAGGAAAATAAGCAGTATAAGGATGCCAAGAAGAACATTATTAATACTGTTTTCTCCCAACAGAGCGTATACAATCATCGAGAATATCAACACAGCCAGTTGAATATTTAGCTTGATACTGACCTGTTCGAATAACTGATCAATAAGCCGCAAAAGAATATCGATATAAAAGAACAGAGAGAGTATCGCCAGACAGAGGTTAAACAGGTTTAACCAGCTGTATTTACTCAGATCCGCTATTTTTGAAAAATCATAACTCACAATAGAGGTATGTGTAATCAGACTGCCCAGATGCTTAAAGAGCAGGTTGTAGAAAAAGTAAATACTGAATACAAGAAGACCGGATATCAGATACGGAATAATCTTCTTTTTGAGCTGAGGTGGCAGAATAAGTTTGTCCGATACAGAATGTATAAATGCGAGACACCAGAGGCAACTCAGATTCGTTAATGTAAGTGCCCACAGGTTTGGAAAAACCGAATTATATGCATAGTATTTAGGGTCGAATATTCCCAGACTGGAGTGCATGGCAAGCCAGTTACTCTGCAGATCGATGAAACGGAGGGAGGAGAGAACCGATACAAATATAAAAACTCCAAGCCAGGCAAATCCTTTTTTAGCCAGATTCAGACATATATTGTGTGTAAGGATAATAAAACAGAACATTGCGGATACCCAACAGATAAATTGGAGGAAGATAAATACATTATCATGTTTTCCACTCTTTAACTTTACAGAGAATAAATAGGTTCCGTCCTTGCTATACACATTCTGTATATTCTGTATATCTGTATAGTCCGCTATCTCCAGATTGGAATCATCTATGAGTTGTTTATTGAAGGTATTTTTCAGGTACTCATTATTACTGTTGAATAGACGTTTTACGAGTACAAGAGCAAGTATATTGACATCTCCGGCTGTTTTCTTTTTCACGACAAAGGACCGGTTATTTTCGATCATATAGGTCGTATTTGACTTGAGTCCTGCATCAGTCACAGGTACGTATACATCCGTACTCCAGAGGACAGGCTTACTATCTTTGTACAGATAGAGGAATACTCCTTTTTCCGATGCAAATTTTTCCAGTATATCTGCAGATTGCAGAGGAAACTGTTCCACATTCTTAAACGTCTTCATTATGGTGGAATCTGCAAACAGATCCTCAATGATACTTTCTTTTTTGTGGATATTGGCGGTAAGCTCATTTTTATCCAGCTCCAGCATATCTTTGTCCGTAATAGTAAGATGTATCGTGAGGGCTGTGCCCATGAAGGAGATCGTAAGAATAAGAAGGAGTATACGTATTTTCGTCGTTAATTGCACAGCTATAAAAGATTTACGTAAGTAAATATAAAAAAAAGTCCCCACATACTTTTATGTGAGGACTTGTGTATTTTACCTGAAAAGGAATTCTAGTTGTGAATATCTTCTTCTCTGAATAATTTTGCTGTTAAATATTCACGATTCAATCGTGCAATATTTGTCAGTTTGATACCTACAGGACATTCTGCTTCACAAGCTCCTGTGTTGGTACAGTTACCGAATCCTTCAGCATCCATCTGATCTACCATAGCCTGAGCGCGTTCATAACGCTCTGTCTGACCTTGTGGTAACAATGCAAACTGAGAAACTTTTGCAGAAACAAAAAGCATTGCTGATGCATTTTTACAGGCAGCAACACAAGCTCCGCAGCCGATACAGGTTGCAGATTCAAATGCTTCATCCGCAATTCTTTTAGGAATAAGGATTGCATTCGCATCTGGTACACCTCCGGTATTGACATTTACATATCCTCCGGCTTGTTGGATACGGTCAAATGCAGTACGGTCTACTGCAAGATCTTTCAATACAGGGAATGCAGCTGCACGCCATGGTTCGATGACGATTGTTTGTCCGTCATGGAAACTACGCATGTGCAATTGACAAGTTGTTGTCCCTTGTTTAGGACCGTGAGGACGACCATTAATAACCAATGAACACATTCCGCAAATACCTTCGCGACAGTCATGGTCAAAATAAATAGGATCTTCACCTTTACGGGTTAATTCTTCGTTAACAATGTCAAGCATTTCCAAGAAAGACATATCGTCAGCGATATTATTTGCCTGATAGGTTACGAACTGACCTCTTTGTTTATCATTTTTCTGACGCCATACCTTCAGCGTTAAATTCATATGTGCACTCATGACAATATTTTTAAGTAATGAATAGCGAACGGTGGTGCCGTCCGCTATATCTACTATTTATAACTTCTTTGTGTTAATTTAACATTTTCGAAAATTAACTCTTCTTTGTGAAGAACCTCTGGCTGGTTTTCGCCTTTGAATTCCCAGGCAGCAACGTAAGTAAATTCTTCATCATTACGTTTCGCTTCACCTTCTTCAGTCTGACTTTCCAGACGGAAGTGACCTCCACATGATTCAGAGCGGTTGAAAGCATCATCTACCATCAATTCACCCAATTCGATAAAGTCAGCAACACGGCCGGCTTTTTCCAGAGACAGGTTAAGCTCTTCATTCTCTCCCAGTACAGTAACATTGGACCAGAATTCTTTCTTAAGCTCCTGAATTAATCCTTTTGCTTTTGTCAATCCTTCTGCCGTACGAGCCATACCACAGTATTCCCACATGATTTTACCCAGTTCTTTGTGGATATCATCTACAGTTTTTGTTCCTTTCAGAGAAAGTAACTGTTTGGTTTTTGCCTCGACCTCTTGTCTTGCCTGCTCAAATTCAGGGCGATTGTTGTCTACAGGTGCAAAACCTAATCCTGAAAGGTAATCACCCACAGTATAAGGAATTACGAAGTAACCGTCGGCAAGACCCTGCATTAATGCAGATGCTCCTAATCTGTTAGCTCCGTGATCAGAGAAATTACATTCTCCTAATGCGTACAATCCAGGGATAGTCGTCATCAGGTTATAATCAACCCATACACCACCCATAGTATAGTGAACTGCAGGGTAGATACGCATTGGTTGTTTATATGGATTCTCATCAGTGATCTGATAGTACATGTCAAATAAGTTACCATATTTTGCACGTACTGTATCTTCACCAAGACGTTTGATCGCATCCGCAAAATCAAGGAATACAGCTACTCCGGATTTACCAACACCACGACCATCATCTACCGCTTCTTTAGCATTACGGGAAGCAACGTCACGAGGAACAAGGTTACCGAATGAAGGGTATTTTCTTTCCAGGAAGTAATCCCTGTCTTCTTCTTTGATATCAGCAGCTTTTAATTCTCCGTTACGAAGTTTAGCCGATAATTCCTGAGTTTTAGGTACCCATACACGGCCATCATTACGCAGAGATTCCGACATTAATGTCAGTTTAGACTGATGATCTCCCGTTACAGGAATACATGTCGGGTGAATCTGTGTGTAACAAGGGTTCGCGAAGAATGCACCACGTTTGTGTGCTCTCCACGCAGCAGTTACGTTACAACCCATAGCATTTGTAGATAAGAAGAATACGTTACCATAACCTCCTGTACACAATAATACCGCATGTCCTGCGTGAGATTCAATAGCTCCGGTTACAAGATCACGTGTGATAATACCTTTAGCATGACCATCCAATTTTACGACATCAAGCATCTCATGACGGTTGAACATTTCAACTTTGCCTTTTTTGATCTGACGGTTTAATGCAGAATAAGCACCTAATAATAATTGTTGTCCGGTCTGGCCACGTGCATAGAAGGTACGGGATACCTGTGCGCCACCAAATGAACGGTTGTCTAACAAACCTCCGTATTCACGGGCAAAAGGAACTCCCTGAGCCACACATTGGTCGATAATATTTACTGATACTTCAGCCAGGCGGTATACATTTGCCTCACGTGCACGGTAGTCACCACCTTTGATTGTATCGTAGAACAGACGGTAAACAGAGTCACCATCGTTTTGATAATTTTTTGCTGCGTTGATACCTCCCTGTGCTGCGATAGAGTGCGCACGGCGTGGAGAATCCTGATAGCAGAATGCTTTTACGTTATATCCCAACTCAGCTAGTGAAGCAGCTGCAGAAGCGCCTGCTAATCCTGTACCAACAACGATAATGGTGAATTTACGTTTGTTAGCCGGATTAACCAACTTAAGATTGAATTTATAATTTGACCATTTTTGGGCTAAAGGACCCGCTGGTACTTTTGAATCTAACATATCTCTTTATTTTATTTTGATAGATATTTGCTTTCGCTCTTACCTTAAAATAGTTTATTTAGCAAAGAAAAAATATAAAGGCATGGCCGCAAATCCAATCGGGATAAGTACACCAAACACCCAAATACCTAAAAATCTAACAATTGGAATATATTTTTTGTGATTGAATCCAACGGTCTGAAAAGCCGATTGGAAACCATGTATCAGGTGAAAAGACAATGCTGCCATTGCTACAACATATAATAATACTAACCATACATTTTGGAAAGCATAATCTACCTGTTTGTACAGGTCACGTGCCTGTATCGTCTGTACGCCGTCTTTGACTTCTATACGGAAATCAGTGAATTCAGACTGACTTAATTCCTTTGAGGTGGTCACATTGGTGGCCAGATCTGTTTTATATTCTATATAAGGAGTCTGATCATTGTGATATTTCCACCAGAAGTTTGCCATGTGCGTAGCAATAAATACCAATAATACTGTTCCTAAAATTCCCATGTTTCTGGAATTCCACGCACTGTTAGCCGCTCCGTCGTACTTTGCATATCCGATCGGACGGGCTGCTTTATTTTTCAACGTCAGTACCAATGCATAAATAGCATGGATAATGATAGAAGCATAAAGTAAATAAGAAACTACTTTAATAGGTGCAAAATGGGTCATGGTGTATGCGTATTGGTTAAACGCAAGACCTTCATCACTCTTAAACAGTTGTAGGTTTCCGATCAAATGGACGATCAAAAACGTACATAGGAAAAGTCCTGTTAAGCTCATGATCAGTTTCTTCCCCAACGAAGAACTTAAAACTGGCTTTGATTTACTCATTGTCCTTGTATTTTAATTTAATACGCAAAACTATCTATTTGCGTCATAAAAATGTAAGCAAGTGCGTAAAAAGTACTAATTTAGAATTGTTCTAAGTTTGTAAACTGAAAAAGCCCGGAAAACCGGGCTCTTATTATCGTTTTGGAGGTCCTGAGACCTGCGTTTCTACTATAAGAAATTGTATCCTACACCAATTGACCACATTTTGATCTTGTCTTTGTTGTCACTAAGACTGGACAATCCATGTTCGTAACGAAGGTCTACGGTGAACTTGCTAATATCAGCACCTATACCACCGATAATTCCTGTGGATGCTTTTTTGTAATTAGCAAAGTCAGTGTATTTACTCAATGAACCGCCTTCGCTTACTTTGAATGCAAATACCGGACCTGCCTGAAATCTTACTCCGATAGGACCTAATCCAACACGTGTACCTAACAATACAGGCACGTCAATGGTAGTCAGATCAAAAGTTCCGTTTTCTGTCGATCCGTTTTCTGTCTGGTATTCACCTTTTATTTTCTTTCCGGTGAAGTAAGCTTCCGGCTGAACATGAAATCCTGCAGCACCAACTCTCGCCCACAAACCTGCCTGATATCCTGTTTTTGTATCCGAATTAAGCCATTTGCCTTCAGATTTCAGACTGGAGAAATTCAGCGCTCCTTTAACCCCGAACTTTAAACTTGGGATCAGCTGGGCATTTGCTGAAACGACTAACATCATAGAGGCAACTAAACTGAGTATAAACTTTTTCATAAAAAATGTATTTTTTGTTATAATTTTAATTTTTATTACTTTTCAATCTACGTACAAATTTTAAACCAAAAATGGCAACTATCAAAATAAGCGATTCCGATTGGGAAATCCTAAAGGTAAAGTTAAAAAGAAAATATAATAGTTTGACGCAGGAAGATCTTCTCTACAGGGAAGGACAAGAAGAGGAGTTGGTGCAGCGACTGGCTAAGCGTATCCGTCGCAATACGGATTATATACTGTTTACATTGGGTAAAGAACTGGAAGACTTAACGAGTAATCGCTTGTAGGTATGGCGGAGATTAGTTGGGCAGACTTTGAGAAAGTTGATTTGAGAGTAGGGACAATTCTCGAAGCGGTAGATTTTCCTAAAGCCAAAAAACCGGCTTATCAGTTAGTCGTAGATTTTGGAGAAGAAATCGGTATGCGTAAATCCAGTGCACAGATTACTGTACATTATACTAAGGAAAGTCTGATCGGCAGGCAAGTCGTGGCGGTCATCAATTTTCCGAAGAAGCAAATCGCTAATTTTATGTCTGAGTGCCTGGTGACAGGATTTGCAGATGAGAATGGAGATATAGTATTGACTGCTGTTGAACGTCCGTTGCCAAACGGATCGAGGTTGTGTTAGTAAATCAGATATGAGATATATTAATTTTGAAGAGGGCAGTAACATTGATCCTGATGAGTATTTTATGAAAGCTGCTTTGACCCTTGCAAAGAAAGCATATGAAGAAGATGAAGTTCCTATAGGCGCTGTTATTGTAAGTCAGGGAAAAATCATCGGGAAGGGATATAATCTGACAGAACGTCTTAATGATGTGACTGCTCATGCCGAAATGCAGGCTTTCACTGCTGCATCCAGTTATCTGGGAGGAAAATATCTAAAAGATTGTACTCTGTATGTCACTGTAGAACCCTGTGTGATGTGTGCAGGTGCATCCTATTGGACGCAGGTGTCCCGGATTGTATACGGAACTCCTGATGAAAAAAGGGGCGCTTCAAGATATGGTAAATTATTCCATCCGAAGACGGAAATTATATCCGGAGTACTGCAGGAAGAATGTGCAGAATTGATTACATCATTTTTTCGTCAGAAAAGATAAGACAAATCTCATTTCTTGACAGTATTCAAAACATATCCTCAATCTAAACGTTATATTTGTATACAAATCAAGTAAAGTATTAAACTATTAAATTTATAAATATTATGGCATTTCAATTAGAAGCGTTACCATACGCATCGGACGCATTAGAACCACATATTGACAAAGAAACCATGGAAATTCACCATGACAGACACCATCAGGCGTATGTTGACAATTTGAACAAAGCTATTGCAGGAACAGATGCTGAGAATTTATCATTAGAAGAAATTGTAAAAAATGTTTCTAAATATAGCCCTGCAGTGCGTAACAATGGTGGAGGTCACTTTAACCACGGTCTGTTCTGGAGTGTTTTAGGTGCAAATGCAGGTGGTCAGCCTACAGGTGAGCTTGCAACTGCTATCGATGAAACATTTGGTTCATTTGACGAATTAAAGAAAAAACTTCAGGAAGCTGGTGCAGGACGTTTTGGTTCTGGCTGGTCATGGTTAATCGTAGGTGCTGATGGAAAATTAGCAGTTACTTCTACGCCTAATCAGGACAACCCTTTAATGGATGTTGCTGAAGTAAAAGGAACTCCGGTATTGGGTATAGATGTATGGGAGCATGCTTACTACCTAAAATATCAAAACAAACGCCCGGCCTACCTGGAAGCAATTTTCAATGTGATTAACTGGGATGCTGTAGCAGAAAGATATGCAGCAGCTAAAAAATAATTTCGCTGAATAGCGATTACAGTAAAAGCGATGGGGTATCTCCATCGCTTTTTTTATACGTAAAGGTTATGAAGGTAAAATGTGTAAGTAAATATATTTTGACAATTGTCCTTTTAGGCACATTGTTTACTGGTTGTCATGCCCCTAAAGCTGAAAAAGTATCTTTCGGGCAGCTTCCGTCTCAACCCCGGAACAGCGAACACGATACAGCTACTTTTGCTGCTGGATGTTTCTGGTGTATAGAAGCGCAGTTTAAAGAGTTGAAGGGTGTTGAACAGGTGATGTCAGGCTATAGCGGAGGAGATGTAAAAAATCCAACATATACTCAGGTATCTTTAGGGGGGACGGGGCATGCTGAAGTAATACAGGTGGTGTATAATCCCCGAATTGTGTCCTATGACCAGCTTTTACAAGGTTTTTTTCTTGCGCACGATCCCACTCAGCTCAATCGTCAGGGAAATGATGTTGGAGAGCAATATCGTTCAGCGGTGTTTGTACATGATAAAATTCAGCTTGATAAAGTCCGGTACTATATCCGGAAAATGACGGAAGAAAAACTTTATGATAAGCCAATCGTTACACAGGTTGAACCTTTCACAGTGTTTTACAAGGCAGAGGATTATCATCAGAATTATTACGCAAACAACCCTGATGAAGCCTATTGTCAGTATGTGATTAAACCGAAATTGGAAAAGTTTAAACACATTTTCTCCACTAACCTTAAGCATACTCCTTAAAGGTTGACAGTCCATAGTTTTTGCTGTAATTTTATAGTGTAAATCAGTAGGTTACTGAATAAAATTAAATACTTATGTTAAAAGGATTTTTCAAAGTTCCTGTTCCTGTTAATGAACCGGTATATACTTACGCGGTTGGAAGTAACGAGCGTAAATTATTGAAAGCAGCTATTGAAGAAGCGCGTTCAAAGCAAATAGATGTTCCGATGTTTATCGGAGGGAAAGAAATCCGTACGGATAAAAAGATCAATATCACTCCTCCTCATGATCATCAGCATGTATTAGGACAATATAGTGAAGGTACCAAAACACATGTTACGGATGCGATAAATGCAGCTTTGGCGGCTAAGAAAGATTGGGAAAACCTGCCATGGGAAGATCGTGCTGCTATTTTCTTAAAAGCTGCTGATCTGATTGCGGGTAAATACCGCTATAAGCTGAATGCAGCAACAATGTTAGGACAATCTAAAAACCCGTATCAGGCAGAGATTGATTCGGCATGTGAGATTGTAGATTTTCTTCGTTTCAATGTGCAATACATGAGTGAGATCTACGCTCAGCAACCTCCTGTATCCGGAAAAGGTGTATGGAACCGTCTTGAGCAACGTCCTCTGGAAGGTTTCGTATTTGCTTTGACTCCATTTAACTTTACCGCTATTGCAGGTAATTTGCCTTCATGTGTTGCTATGATGGGAAATGTGGTTGTATGGAAGCCTTCTAATACGCAGATCTATTCGGCAAATGTATTAATGGAAATCTTCAGAGAAGCAGGTCTTCCTGACGGAGTTATTAATCTGGTATTTGTTTCCGGTCCGGACGCAGGAGATATCATTTTCAAACATGCTGATTTCGCAGGTATCCACTTTACAGGTTCTACAGGAGTTTTCCAGAATATCTGGAAAACTATCGGTGAAAATATTCACTTATATAAAACATATCCTCGTATCGTAGGAGAGACTGGCGGTAAAGATTTTATCTTAGTACACCCTTCTGCGGATCTAAAAGTAACCAATACAGCTATAGTACGTGGTGCATTTGAATATCAGGGACAAAAATGTTCAGCAGCATCCCGTGTATATATACCAAAATCATTATGGCCTGAATTAAAGAAATCAATGGTTGCTGATATTCAGTCATTCACTATCGGAGGTACAGAAGATTTTACAAACTTTATCAATGCCGTTATTGATGAGAAATCATTTGATAAATTGGCTAAATATATTGACCGTGCTAAAGATTCCGCTGATGCAGAAATTATAGTGGGGGGTACATACGATAAATCTAAAGGATACTTTATCCATCCGACAGTTATTGTGGCAAATAAACCCGACTACGAGACATTATCAGAAGAACTGTTTGGTCCGGTATTGACTGTATATGTGTACGAAGATGAGAAATGGGAAGAAACTTTAGAGTTGGTCGATAAAACATCCATCTATGCGCTTACAGGATCAGTAATTGCACAGGATCGTTATGCAATCGCACAAGCGACTCATGCTTTACGTAATGCTGCGGGTAACTTTTATGTCAATGATAAATGTACAGGAGCTGTAGTTGGTCAACAACCATTCGGTGGCGCAAGAGGATCAGGTACGAATGATAAAGCAGGATCCATGATCAACTTGTTACGTTGGGTTTCTCCACGTACAATCAAAGAAACATTCAATCCGGATACAGATTACAGATATCCGTTCCTGGAAAAGGGAGAATAAGAGATCGGAGTATAATTTAAGTAAAAGAGCTGGTAAATTGATTTTTACCAGCTCTTTTCATTTATTTAGCGTGCGCTTTGGGTTTTATTTTAAAATATAGAGTAGCACTAATTAGTAGAAGTATATACTTGTCATATTAGTCTTTAACCTCTCTTCCGGTCAAACCGGGATCTCTCCTTAAAAAGGAGAGAAGGACAGTCTGGTCAAACCGTTGTCATTGTTCTGACGAATTAGTACAGCACTGCTTGTGCCTGAACCGATAAATGTAGCGGGCACAAGCGGACGCTTGCGCCAGAAATGGACAAACGCAGTAGCAGCGTCTGTTGGTGTCTCCACCAACAGTATAGTCATGAAGTAGCAATCAGGAGTAGAAGTATATGCTTGTCATATCAGTCTTTAACCTACCGGGATCTCACCTTTAAAAAGGAGAGAAGAACAGTCCGGTCAAACCGTTGTCACTGTTCTGACGAATTAGCACAGCACTGCTTGTGCCTGAACCGATAAAAGTAGCGGGCACAAGTGGACGCTTGCGCCAGAAATGGGCAAACGCAGTAGCAGCGTGTGTTGGTGTCTCCACCAACAGTTTATTTAATCACAAGTTCAGCATATACCGGTCTGTGATCAGATGCGTAAGACTCTTCTATTACCTTGTGGTTTTGGAATGTAGGATTTTTGCTTTTATTGACCATAATAAAATCAATTTCACGGTTAGGATTCACTTCCGGAATAGTAAATCCGTTCGGAATCTCGCTACGTTTAAAAAAATCTCCTAATATCTTTATGGGTTGCGATTGAGGTTGTGCATTAAGGTCTCCTACAAGAACAACAACATGTTTTGTGTCCTGAAAATGATTGACTATAAATTTGGTTTGAGCGATTCTGTTTTCTTCTTTTAAATCCAGATGCGTATTGGCAAAAAGAATCTCTTTGCCCGAAGGAATTTTGATTTTTGCAATACCCAGACTTCGCATTTCACTTTTGACAGGCATAGGCAGTTCCAGACGCTCTGTATTTGTGATCGGAAATTTTGAAAGAATCACTGTTCCGTATTCTCCTTTTTCCAGATCGATTCCTTTTGAAAAAAAATAATATTTCATTCCGGATAATTCTGCGAGTTTTTTGGCCTGATCTACATGCTCCGAACGGCTTACATTTACATCTATTTCCTGCAATCCAACTACGTCAGCACCGGATATACGGATCACTTTTGCGATAGCTTCAAGATCGATAATAGCGGGTTTGCTGGGCGGATTACCATGGTGAATGTTGTAGGATAGAATCTTTAAGGGCTGCTGTCCGAACACCGGGACACAAAAGATAAACAGAAGCAACAAGAGAAAAGGAATAGATTTATTTTTCATGATATGAGGTTGTGAAAAATAAATATAGCCATTCTTTTGGAATGGCTATATGAATAAATTATAACATAATCGTGACCGGAGATGTTCTATTCCGGTTCGACAACAGCTTCTACACCGGATACTTCTGCTTTAATCTTTTGCTCTAATTCATCCATCAGATCCGGATTATCCTGAAGCAATGATTTTACAGCATCGCGGCCCTGTCCAAGTTTGGTATCTCCATAACTGAACCATGATCCTGATTTTTTGATGATATTGTACTCCACGCCAAGGTCGATGATCTCACCAACTTTAGAGATACCTTCTCCAAACATAATATCAAATTCTGCAATGCGGAAAGGAGGAGCAACTTTATTTTTTACAATTTTTACTTTTACACGGTTACCTGATACTTCATCCGAATCTTTGATCTGTGAAGTACGACGGATATCCAAACGAACAGAAGCATAGAATTTCAGTGCATTACCACCAGTTGTTGTTTCCGGATTTCCGAACATTACACCAATTTTTTCGCGCAATTGGTTAATAAAAATACAACAACAATTTGTTTTGGATATAGTTCCGGTCAGTTTACGCAAAGCCTGAGACATCAGACGAGCCTGCAGACCCATTTTGGAATCGCCCATTTCACCTTCAATTTCACCTTTAGGTACTAATGCTGCAACAGAGTCAATGACGATAACATCAATAGCTCCTGATCGGATCAGGTTGTCCGCTATCTCCAGACCTTGTTCACCGTTATCCGGCTGAGAAATCAGCAGGTTCTCTACATCGACACCTAATTTTTGTGCGTAATATTTATCAAATGCGTGCTCGGCATCGATGATGGCTGCAATTCCGCCTTTTTTCTGAGCCTCTGCAACTATATGTGTTGCTAATGTTGTTTTACCTGAAGATTCCGGACCATAGATCTCGATAATACGGCCTTTTGGTACACCTCCGATTCCAAGTGCAATATCCAGACCTAAAGAACCTGTAGAAATAGACTCAATGGGTTCAACCGCTGAATCACCTAATTTCATGATCGTACCTTTACCGTACGATTTTTCTAATTTATCTAAAGTAAGCTGTAAAGCTTTTAATTTGTCTTGGTTGCTCATATTTTTAGTAATTATTAATCAAAAGTACACATAAAAATGAAATTATCAAATTTAAAATGCTAATATAATTAGTTTTATAGTATTTCAGAATTAAACGATATGTTCTTTGCCTGTATTTAATTTCCGATGTGAAGTTTTTAGAAACTCAGTTTCATAATATTTACACATATAAGTAATAGGGCAAATCTCGCATTTGGGTTTTCGTGCAAGACATATATATCGTCCGTGCAAAATAAGCCAGTGATGTGCAACTGCTATAGTTTCTTCCGGAAGAAATTTGACAAGCTGTTTTTCTACAGCAAGGGGAGTAGTCGCTCTGCTGGTCAGGCCTAATCTGTTACTTACCCTGAATACGTGCGTATCAACTGCCATGGCCGGTTTATTGTAAACGACAGAAGAGATTACATTTGCTGTTTTGCGACCTACACCCGGTAATTTGATAAGATCTTCTATTTGCTCAGGCACTTCTCCATTGAACTTTTCAATAAGCATATTTGCCATACCAACCAGATGTTTAGCTTTGTTATTGGGGTAGCTAACGGAGCGGATATAACTGAAAACTTCATCAACAGAAGCTTCTGCCAATGCTTCGACTACAGGGAAACGCTCGAAAAGAGCTGGAGTTATCTGATTGATCCGTTTGTCTGTACATTGAGCCGACAGAATAACAGCAATGAGAAGTTCATATGGATTACTGTAATTTAATTCGGTCTGTGCATCAGGATTGTGAGTAGAAAAATATTCTACAAAAGCACGGTAACGATCTTTCTTTAACATATCCAAAGATACAAAAACCTTTACCTTTTAAAAAACAAGGCCCAGTGATGTTACCGGGCCTTGATCTTTAAGATACTTAATCTTTTTTCAACGATTTGGAATAAGCCAAAATACTGTCAATTGTCTTGCTGTTGGGATTTTTAGACAAATTTTGAAGATTTGATTTTAGCTGAATCTCGAAAATATCGTCCTGATAGTTTGTCAGATCTTTATCTTCTGTTGTGTAAGTATCTTCTTTAATTTTTGTAAAGTTTTCTACCATAAGCTGAACTAAATTTGTTTGTTATCAACTTCTTATCAAACGTAAGATAAGCAACTTATAGTATTTTATATCACAAAAAAAATTATTTTTTCTTCTGTGACAGATATTTATCTGCTTCGGCAATAGCCTGATATGCATTCACAACACCACCTGTAACACTGATTTCATCCAGATATACTTTTTTCTTGCGTCCGTCTTCAGTTTTAATAGATACTTTTTTATCCACTTTAACAACAGATTTCATGATAATATCTTTTGTTTCTTTAGCCGTCAACTGCGGATAATAGGAGCGAATCATAGCAGCAAGACCTGCCACTACCGGTGAAGCCATGCTTGTACCTTGCTGCTCTTTGTATAGAGATCCCGGCATAGTAGAATTGATTTTTACTCCGGGAGCAAATACATCTACTGTCTTGTATCCGTAATTGGAAAAATCGGCTACCAGATTGTCATCCTGATAAAGTCCGCTTGCACCTACTGTGATCCAGGCATCTGCTTCCCCCTGAATGGCATCCAGGCTATCCGTATAGTATTTTGTCGGAAAATTTTTGTGAATATCTACATCCTGGCCATCGTTACCGGCAGCGTGTACTAACAATACATCTTTAGAGATTGCAAATTTAACTGCGTCATCCACCGCTTTTTTGTTGTAAGCATAACTTTTTCCAAAGCTCATATTGATGACCTTAGCGCCATTCTCAGCTGCATAACGGATCGCATTTGCTACATCTTTATCGCGCTCATCACCATTTGGTACTGTTCGTACAGCCATTATTCTCACCTGATCTGCTACACCATTAATACCTATATTGTTATTGCGTTTTGCTCCGATGATACCGGCTACATGTGTTCCATGCTCCGCATCAGGTCCTGTAACATCTGCATTTCCATAATATCGCTCTGTAGCATCTTCATAATTATCACCAATGATATGACGTGGATCAAACTCTTTGTTCAGGTGATATTTGACCTGATCTCCATAATAAGTTGCAGCCTCTCCCAATTGACTGTAAAATTTGGATATTGATCCTTTTTCTTCCTGAATACCTCTTTTAGCAATACGCAAAGCCATTTTTTCCTGATCATTGGCAGGGGAATACGCTTCTATATCTGCTAATGTCAATGCATTGGTGTCCTTTCCTATTTTTTTGAAGATAATCTCTAACTGCTCTTTCAGTTTGACATAATTCAATTCGCCCATTTGTGCTTCTTCCAGTTTATTTGCATATTCGCTTACCATCCCCTGATAAGCTACAAATTCTCTTCTTTCAGCCGCAGTTAAAGGAGTACTTGGCAATACGGAAATATATTTAGGCTCATACTTACGGATCATACGAGTCAATTCCAGATTATCATGGTTGACATTTTCTCCGTTTGCATTTCCGATAAAGTTCCAACCATATTTATCATTGATATAGCCGTTTTTATCATTGTCTTTACCGTTATCATTATTGTCTTTGGGGTTGATCCAGAGTACATCTTTAAGGTCTTCATGCTTGACATCCACACCTCCGTCTATAACAGCTACAATGACCGGAGTAGCTTTTCTTCCTTTCAATAATGTCTGATAGGCCTTTTCTGTGCTGATTCCCATTACGCCATCCTGTTGGAAATCAAGGTTGAACCAGTTGGGGGGTGTCTTTTGATCCTTTTGCGCAAACGAAAGAACCGGTAATGTACCAAAAGCTAATATAATAGCTAATTTTTTTAATCTCATAGTCGCTTATAAACGTTATTTCTTAATTAATGATCTATAAACAAATATAGGGCAATAATCTGAAGCAAATTGTTAATTTTTTCTAAATCGGTAAAACTTTTCGGTTATCTTTAGTGAGTTTTCATTTTATGGGTTTCAACGGCCTGTATTTTGTCAAAATACTAATTTCAAAACTCTATTTATGATGAGAAAAATTACCATATGGATAGGAGCTTTAGTCTTGCTATCCTCTTGTTCTTCAAATAACAATATGTCAGAAAACAAACCATTAAAATGGCCGGATGTAGCTGCTCCGGTCGCTGCTGTCAAACCGCACCAACGGGTCATTCATGGAGACACCGTTACAGACAATTACTATTGGATGATCGATTATTTTAAAAAGGGACCGGATTCTTCAAATGTTGTCAGTTATCTTGAGGCTGAAAATGCTTATACTACTGCGATAATGAAGCAGACAGAGCCTTTTCAGCAACGCTTATTTGATGAATTGAAAAGCCGGATTAAAGAAACCGATGAATCTGTTCCGTACTTTAAAAACGGATATTATTATTATACACGTACATTAGAAGGGCAGCAATATTATAAATACTGCCGTAAAAAAGGTAGTCTGGATGCTCCTGAAGAGATACTGTTGGATGTAGATGCAATGGCTAAAGGTCATGCTTACTATGCTGTAAGTGGTTTATCGGTGAGTCCGGATAATAAATTATTGGCTTATGGTGTAGATACGGTGTCACGTCGTGAATATATTGTACATGTAAAAAACCTGGAGACCGGAAAGATCATGAGCGACAGGATTTCCCGTACAAGTGGTGGCACAACCTGGGCTAATGATAATAAGACGTTGTTTTATACAGCTAAAAACCCGGTCACATTGCTCAGTGAGAAAATAAAAAGACATACGCTGGGCACAGATGAGAAAAATGATGTCACTGTATATCATGAAAAAGATAACACCAATTACATTGGTGTGAGCAAGTCCAAAAACGGAAAATATATAATGATCTATACCGGAGGAACATTATCTTCAGAAGAATATATTCTGAATGCTGATGATCCCAACGGAACATTTAAAATTTTTCAGCCACGTATTAAAGATGTACTCTATTCTGTGACTGCTTTGGAAGACAGGTTTCTGATCGTTACCAATGATAATGCTAAGAATTTTAAAGTTATGGAATGTCCGCTGGACAAAACCGGAAAAGAAAACTGGAAAGAGATGATCCCTCACCGTGCAGATGTGATGGTAAGTGACATTGATGAGTTCAAAGATTTTCTGGTGATTTCCGAGCGTAAAAACGGGCTGACGCAATTAGCTGTACGGAATCTGAAAGATGGTAAACAGCATTATCTGGATTTTGGTGAGGCAGCATATACAGTATCTCCAAGTACGAATGTTGAGTACAATCTGAGTACGGTACGTTACGGATATACATCATTGGTGACTCCTTCTTCTACCTATGAGTATAATATGGAGACACATGAAAAGAAATTACTGAAACAACAACCGGTATTAGGCGGATATGATGCGGGCAACTATGTCACTGAGCGTATTTTTGCAAAAGCAAAAGATGGTACATCCGTACCTATGTCTATCGTATACAAGAAAGGTTTCAAAAAAGATGGTCAATCGCCACTTCTGCTCTATGCCTATGGTTCCTACGGAGCATCTACGGATCCGAGTTTTTCATCTACAAGATTGAGTTTGCTTGATCGCGGATTTGTATATGCCATCGCTCACATCAGAGGAGGAGAAGAGATGGGCCGTCAGTGGTATGAAGACGGTAAAATGATGAAAAAGAAAAATACCTTTACCGATTTTATCGATTGTGGAGAATATCTGATCGATCAGAAATATACAAGTAAAGGTCACCTGTATGCTAAAGGAGGTAGTGCAGGAGGATTGTTGATGGGAGCTGTGGTAAATATGGCACCGGATCTTTGGAATGGTGTAATTGCTAATGTTCCGTTTGTCGATGTAGTGAATACCATGCTGGATGAAACGATTCCTTTAACAACAAATGAATACGATGAATGGGGAAATCCGAATACAAAAGCTGCATATGAATATATGAAAAGTTATTCTCCATATGAAAATATTGAAAAGAAGGATTACCCTAATATGCTCGTGACAACAGGACTTCATGATAGTCAGGTACAGTATTTCGAACCTGCGAAATGGGTGGCAAAACTAAGAGCAACCAAGACGGATAAAAATATACTGTTGCTAAAGACGGATATGGACTATGGTCATGGAGGTGCATCCGGAAGATTTGATTACCTCAAGGAGGTGGCACTGGAAGACGCATTCCTCTTTGCTTTGGAAGGTATCACCAAATAGCATTACAAAATAAGGGCAACCAGTTGGTTGCCCTTTATTATTTTAAAAATACCGTTAGCCTATTTATTATGCAGGCTGTCCAGTTTTTCTTCCCGTTCGATCTCCCGGGAATCCAGTTGGTGCTGACGGTAATTGTCTATAGCTACTTTACTGGCTTTTTGAGAAACTATAATGCCGATAATAGCAATAATCGTTACTATCGATATCCCCCAGACGTATTTCTTCTTGTCTTGTTTGACAAGCCAATACATACAAAAGATATAAGGTACTGCGAAAAACAGATAAAAGATAATGCTGGGCGTATCCATATAAACTAAATTTAAGGTGTATTGCACCTGTTTGCAGATGCAAAATTATCGAAAAATAAGCATTTAAAAAATTTTACGTTTGCTGTCGCCAGATGATGACCTGTTACTGACATGTAGCTTTCTTATCCTATTTACAAAATCATAATGCTACGATTGCAATTTGTACATGTAAAAATTTCAATTTTAGAATATGGAGAAGTCAGAAGGAGGGGGCGGTATGGTATTGGAAATCAATATATTCTTTGAAAATCATAATTCAGTAAGGTTTTGAATTTTTTTCAAAAAAACGATGCGTTTATTGCATAAAAGAAAAAAATAATTTTATACATTTGCGCAGTCAATAACAAAGACATTTTTTCATTGCATATGAACAGTAAAAAAACAATAGCTCAATCGTATTTACAACCTTTCGAAAGGTTTGTGAGCAGGTTGGTTTATGCTTTTTTATATATGGAATGTCCTGTTATTCGCTTCCGACGACCTATACTGCCTCGAGCTTGATAAAGAGGCAGGCTACTTCCAACAAATAAAAGGTTCTTCCTGCTCGAAGATCCGGGTTTCAATTTTTTTTGTTTATTTACTGACAAAACTAACATTTAGTTGTTGTTTTATTATTTGGGGTCGTTTCATTCATGACAATTTCAGATTTTTTAATTATTCCGGCCAAACCAGAACATACGCACTATGCAGAGATCATATGTGATGAAATGTTCGAATCTGCGAAAGCTCGCGGTACTGGTATTGCACGTCGTAAACCGGAGTATGTGGCGAACAAGATGACGGAGGGTAAAGCTGTAATTGCATTGCATAGAGATGGCAGATGGGCTGGCTTCTGTTATATTGAGACATGGAGCCATGGTGACTATGTCGCTAATTCAGGTCTTATTGTTAATCCTGAATTTCGTAAAGTCGGACTGGCCAAAGCAATCAAAAAGCGTGTCTTTGAATTGTCCCGTGAAAAATATCCGCATGCCAAGATTTTTGGTCTTACAACAGGACTGGCCGTAATGAAGATCAATTCGGACTTGGGGTATGAGCCTGTGACCTATTCTGAACTCACAACAGATGATGAATTCTGGAAGGGATGTCAAAGCTGTGTGAACTATGATATACTGGTTAGTAAAGAACGCAAAAACTGTATGTGTACAGCTATGCTGTGGGACCCGGTCGAGAAAGAACGGGAGTTGAAAGAAAAGATACAGCGTAAAATGGAAGCGAAAGAACGTTTGGATCGTATTGCCAAAAAGCAATCACTATTGAAACGTATTGAAGCAAAATTGTGGAAATCCACAAAAAAAATGGTGATGGCGGTTTTTCCATATCATCGTAAACCTGCAAAAGGATTTTAATTTTTATATTATTGTTGTACATCTTCACGTTGAAGAATAGACAGTATATAATTTCAACAATAATGAAAATGAGATTTAAGTACTTCTGACTGTGGTCAAAAGAAGCCTTTTATCAAAATTTCATATATAATAAAAAGTAAAAAGGACACATGAAAAAAGTAGTTTTAGCATTTAGCGGAGGATTGGATACGTCATTTTGTTGTATCTATCTAACCCGGGATTTAGGTTTGGAAGTTCACTCTGTTATCGTGAATACAGGTGGTTTTTCGACTGAAGAGTTGGCGACAATTGAGAAGCGCGCATACGAATTAGGCGTTAAATCACACGCAGTAGTGGATGAAACAGAAAACTACTACCGTGACAGTATCAAATATCTGATCTTCGGTAATGTATTGAAAAATGCTACTTACCCTTTATCCGTTTCTGCAGAACGTGTGTGTCAGGCTACAGCAATTGCTAATTACGCTAAAAAAATAGGAGCAGAATGTGTAGCTCATGGTTCTACTGGAGCAGGTAATGATCAGGTACGTTTTGATATGATCTTTAATACCCTGATTCCTGGTGTGGAGATTATTACGCCTATCCGTGATCTTAAACTGAGCCGCGAAGCGGAAATCGAATACCTGAGCAAACATGGAGTGGAATATTCTGCTGAGAAAGCTAAATATTCTATCAATAAAGGGATCTGGGGTACTTCTGTGGGTGGAGCAGAGACATTGACTTCCAATCAATATCTACCAGATTCAGCATGGCCTACTCCGGTTACTTCATCTACCCCACGTCAGGTAACTATCGACTTTGAAAACGGTGAGCCTGTAGCATTGGATGGTAACAAGATCGGTGCTGTACGTGTTATTCAGGAACTTCAGGCTATTGCACAGCCATACGGTATTGGCCGTGATATTCACGTAGGAGATACAATCATCGGTATCAAGGGACGAGTTGGATTTGAAGCAGCAGCCCCTGTGATTCTGATCAAAGCTCACCATACTTTAGAAAAACACACGTTAACAAAATGGCAACTGGCATGGAAAGACCAGATCGCAGGTTTCTACGGCAATTATATGCACGAAGGGCAGATGCACGATCCTGTGATGCGTGATATCGAAGCGTTCCTTGCAAGTTCACAATCTACAGTTAACGGTCGCGTATACGTAGAATTAAATCCTTACCGTTTTACAATTCTGGGAATAGATTCTCCGAATGACCTGATGTCTAACAAATTCGGAACATACGGTGAGATGAACAATGGATGGACAGGAGATGATGTAAAGGGTTTCTCTAAGATTTTCGGGAATCAGACATTGATCTGGCATAAAGTGAATGCTAAATAAGAAAGCATAATACGTTAACGCGATACAGAAGTCTGTCGCAATACAAATGAAAGAATGGAAAAGATTAAAGTAGGAATTGTAGGATCTGCAGGATATACAGGAGGAGAACTTCTTCGGGTATTGATCTATCACCCCGATGTGGAGATCGTATTTGCGCAAAGTGCTTCTAACTCCGGAAATAAAATTTACGATGTACACAATGACCTGTTCGGAGATACCGAACTCACTTTTTCTTCAGACATCTGTGATGATATAGATGTTCTGTTCTTATGTGTCGGACATGGTGATGCACGCAAATTCCTGGAAGCCAATATTATTGCAGAACATGTGCGTATTATTGATTTGTCACAGGACTACCGTCTCCGTGCAAATACAGACTATCAGCAAAAACAATTTATATACGGGTTGCCTGAATTAAACAGAGATCTGATCAAAACAGCTCAATATATTGCTAATCCGGGCTGTTTTGCTACCAATATCCAACTGGCATTATTACCATTGGCAGAGCAGGGATTACTTCCTGATCAGATCCATATCAATGCTACGACAGGATCCACGGGTGCAGGACAAAAACCAGGTGCAACGACTCATTTCTCCTGGCGCAATAATAACTTGTCAGCGTATAAATCCTTTGAGCACCAGCATCTGCAGGAGATTTCCGAATCACTCGATCAGCTGCAAAACGGATTCTTACCAATTTCCGAAAAAACATTGTTAGATCGGGCTGCAGAAAGAATCAATTTCGTTCCGCAAAGAGGTGATTTTACAAGAGGTATTTTCTCGGCTATATATGTTGACGCTGATCTTACTGAAGAAGAGGTATATAAGTTGTACGAATTGTATTATGCCGGTCATCCGTTTACACATGTAAGCCGTGCAAATGTAGATCTTAAGCAAGTTGTCAATACAAATAAAAGTATTATTCACCTTGAAAAACACGGGAATAAGCTACTCATTCTTAATGCAACGGATAATCTCTTAAAAGGAGCTTCCGGACAGGCTGTTCAGAATATGAATCTGATGTTTGGACTGGATGAACGAGCCGGTCTCCGATTGAAAAGTGTAGGATTCTAATTATTGTCAAACCTATAGATATAGAAGAGCGTCTGGTGTATACCAGACGCTTTTTTTATATAACACCATTTTTAGTTTCATAATAAATCTTAATTTTCCTTGTAGTAAAATGGATTCTACGAGTATGTTTTATCGATAGCGTTACCGATAACGCTACCGGTGTTTTATTTGTCTGTTTAGTCGTTTTTATAGCAAACATCCTCTTTCTTTGAATATCAGATAGCGCTAGCTATTGGAAATATTCACCCAAATTAATAAACAGATTATGATACAATGTAAACCATTTAGCTTTGTATTCTTGTTAGGATTATTGCTGTTTTTTTTCTTGTCAGGCACTTCAGATGTGGTGGCTCAGGAAAATGATATGCAGATAAAGGGAGTGGTCAAAGACGCTTCTACTCAGTCCGTAATTGCAGGAGTATTAGTTAGCAACCCGAAAACCAAACAGCAGACCAGCACAGATGCTTCCGGTGCTTTCAGCATCAGGGCGAATGTCGGAGATGTGCTCAGATTCTCCTTTCTTGGCTACGAACAGGTCAATGTCTCTGTTACAGCAACAAAATCTATAGAAGTCGCTATGAAAGCGAGCAATTCTATGATAGAAGAAGTCGTCGTGACAGCCTTAGGCATAAAACGTGACGTCAAATCTCTGACTTATGCTACTCAGCAACTGTCAGGATCCGCAGTAAATGATGTGCGTGATAATAGTGGTAACGTTATGAGCAGCCTTACGGGGAAGGTTGCAGGTGCCGTTGTCACTACAGCAGCCACAGGGCCGGGAGCTTCGGCTCGGGTGGTTCTTCGGGGTAATAAATCTATAAGCGGTAATAATAATGCGCTGATCGTGGTCGATGGGGTTGTTTTTGATAACTCCAGCCAGCAGCAGGCTACCGGAACTACTTATAATTATGGCACAAGTGATGGAGCTGCCAATATCAATCCGGACGATATCGAATCCATTAATATTCTTAAAGGACCTTCTGCAGCAGCCTTGTATGGTAGTCGCGGAGCGAATGGCGCTATCGTCATTACGACAAAGCGCGGAACTGCAGGACGTTACCAGATTGATTACAACGGAAGTGCTTCTTTTGACCAGGTTAATATGCTCACCAAATTTCAAAATACCTACGGAAGAGGAAATGGAGGCGTATATGCCGACAACGCTGCAGAGAGCTGGGGTACAAAAGCACAGACTTACCAAAATAATGTTGGAGACTTTTTCGAAAACTCTGCGACTTTCAATAATACGGTCAGTACCTATGGCGGAACTGAAAAGGTACAGGGATACGTGTCCTATTCTAACAGTAAGATCGGAGGAATTGTTCCCGGCAATAAGTTGGGAAAGAATGCGCTGAATCTGAGAGTCAATACAGAACTGATCCCAGGATTGAAAACAGATGTAAAACTGAATTATCTTAATCAAAAAATAGATAACAGACCTCGTCTTGGCGATGCAGGCACACCTATCGAAGCCTATATTATGCCTCGGGATATGACATCCGATGAACTTGGACAGTACGAAACCATCAATCCGGCGAATGGCCAGCCTATCCGTAAGTACTGGACGAATTCTTCTATTTATGACAATCCGTACTGGAGTACAAACCGCACTTCGGTAGACGAACAGCGGGATCGTATCACCGCTCTAGGTTCGGTGACCTACGAGTTTACAGATCGTATCCGCTTAATGGGAAGAGCTAGTTTTGACAAATATATCGATAAGACCTATGGTAAATTCTATGATGGTACAGTTTCATTAGGAGATGTACGTAAGGGGGGTAAATATTATGAAACCAACGCCAGATACTGGGAGAGAAATCTGGATGTACTCCTTACAGGTGACCAGGATTTATCAGAACAGATTAAACTTAATTTTACAGCAGGAGCAAGTGCACTGACGCGTAAATATTCCATAACACAGGATATGGCTAATGGCTTGTCTATTCCAAATCACTTTTCTCTGACTGCTGCGACCACACCTGAATTTCCGATAGTACAGGATTATGAAAGAAGACTCAACTCTGTATACGGAAGTCTGCAGTTTGGATTTTTTGATTACCTGTTTCTGGATATGACTGCACGTAACGACTGGTCCTCTACATTAAAAGCTCCACATAGTTATTTCTATCCTTCTGTAGGGGTTTCAGCGGTATTTCATGAGGCTCTTAAATTGCCGCAATGGGTAACTTTCGGGAAGGTCAGAGGATCTTACACCATTGTTGGTAATGATGCAGAACCTTCTTTACTGAGACAATTATACCTCTTCTCACAAGGAGCTGGGCAAGGGTTTATTTCGCGCTCACCAAATAAATCTATTGAAGACCTTAAGCCGGAAAAAACGAAGTCTCTGGAAGTGGGGCTGGATATGAAATTCTTTGACAATCGTTTAGGATTTGACTTTACCTACTATAAAGCGAATACAATTAATCAATTGTTATTTATAGGAATGCCTATGGCCAGTGGATTTAGTCGTCAGTATATTAATGCCGGAGACATCCGCAATAGTGGTATGGAGTTGCAACTGAATGCGACGCCTGTGCGTAAAGAAAATTTCTCCTGGGAGACAGGAATTAACTTTTCTGCCAATACTAATAAGGTGATCGAACTGAGCGAAAAGACAAAGCAGGTAAATGTCACTGATAATACCAAGTATGCAACAGTTGTAGTTAAAGAAGGGGAACGTTATGGCGACCTGTACGGACATAAATGGAAAGTGGACGCTGCTACAGGAAAGTATGTCGTAGGTGCTAATGGTCTTCCGATCGTAGAAGCCAATAAAAAATTAGGCAATTTTAATCCGGATGCTTTAGTAGGATGGAGCAACAGTTTCAGTTATAAAAACTTTCAGCTGAATGCACTTATTGATGCGAGGATCGGAGGAGAAATTGTCTCCGGTACGGCTGCTTATCTTGCTGCTTTCGGAGTAGGCGATTTTACAGAAACCGGTCGCGAAGGTGGATTAGTGCTGGATGCCGTAACAGAAACCGGCGCAGCTAATACCACAGCTATCACTGCACAACAACTTTGGACTACGGTATCTCAGAATGGACGTGACGCATGGGGCGAGTTTTTCACCTATGATATGACTAATGTCCGTTTACGTGAATTAGCACTCTCCTATAAATTCAAATTGAAAGAGCAACATTTTATTAAAAATGCACAAGTATCCGTAACAGGTAGAAACTTGTTCTTTTTCTACCGCGGTAAATCTACGCTCAATATCCCGGGAATCGGAAAACGAAATAATCCGATAGATCCGGAAGCAGCATTGGGAGCCGGAAATTATCAAGGTGTTGAACTGGGACTTCCACCATCGGTAAGAACGTTTGGAATGAATGTAAAACTGACTTTTTAAAGAGAGAATATCATGATAAAGAGAATGTATAAAATATATGTACTGGTAGCCTTAGGTTTGGCTTCATGTACAAAAGATTTTGTGGATATTAATAAAGATCCCAACAAGCTGACAGAAGTAGGACAACGCGAAATGCCTTTTATGTTTGCAAAGGCGCAGTCTTCTTCGGCACTTAACAGAAGTTTCTATCAAACGGTACAGAATCTGGGGGCCGATTTATATGCCCAGTATTTTGCACTGACAAGTACATCCTTTGCTACAGACCGCTATGCATTGGTGCCGGATTGGCAAAGACGATTCTGGACTGTTGTATATGTTGATACTGCTCCGCAGTTAAAAAGTATACTAAGTAATGCGGAACCAAATTCGGGAGAAGCTGCTTTGGCGAATATCCTGTGGGTTTATGCATTTCACAGGCTGACAGACCACTTTGGACCTGTTCCGTATTTTGATGCTGCAGAAGCAAAGGATGTAATTCCATATGATCCTATGGACAAAATCTATGATGATTTCTTCGTTCGGCTGACGAAGTCGGTCGCAGATTTAAAAGCTTTGCCCCCTGGGACTAAAATCTTTGAAGGATATGAACTTATGTATAATGGTAATATAGATTATTGGGCCAAGTTTGCAAATTCACTTCGGTTGCGTCTGGCATTACGTATCTCCAAAGTCAATCCGACAAAAGCTAAGGCAGAAGCAGAGGCTGCTATTGCGGCAGGAGTCATGACCGTCAATGACGAAAATGCTTTACTGCTGAAAGCACTCGCAGGTAACGATACAAATGGTTTGTCGCAAGTAGCTGCATGGAATGAATTTGCCATGAGTTCTACCATAGCTTCCTACCTTAAAGGATACGAAGATCCGCGATTGTCTATATATTTCCAGCCGTCAGTGCTTAGCAATTCATTTAATAGTCTTCGTAATGGCCTCACAGCAACAGATCTGGGTAACCAGCGAAACAGACCCGGCTCCAATTCTAATGTCGGAACGTACTGGGCAACCAAAAAGACGGATGGTACTTTTGATGGAAATCTGGTCAACAAATTTCACATTATGTGTGCCGCAGAGTCTTATTTTCTTCGGTCAGAAGGAGCTTTGAATGGCTGGAATATGGGAGGAACAGCACAGGAGTTATATGAACAGGGAATAAAACTTAGTCTTCAGC
Source organism: Sphingobacterium sp. UBA5789 (assembly GCF_002418355.1). Classification (NCBI taxonomy): domain Bacteria; kingdom Pseudomonadati; phylum Bacteroidota; class Sphingobacteriia; order Sphingobacteriales; family Sphingobacteriaceae; genus Sphingobacterium; species Sphingobacterium sp. UBA5789. The sequence goes on from NZ_DIDX01000001.1 coordinate 751,189, forward strand.
AATGGGGGGTAACGGATGCGACGCTGATCAATACTTATGTGTCTTCTGTAAAAACACCTGCAGCTCCGGGAGACTTTAATAATTCTCCTGCTGTTGCGCAGACTCCGGTAAAATGGTCTGCAGGTGCAACGGAACAACGGGAGCAGATTGGTGTACAGAAGTGGCTGGCTATCTTTCCTAATGGTATGGAAGCATGGGCGGAATACAGAAGAACAGGATACCCGAAAATGTATGATGTCGTGAAATCCGATAGCCCCGATCTGCCTCAAGGGACATTTATTAAACGGATGCCTTATCCATTAACAGAAGAAACCAGTAATCTGGAGGAACTGAATAAAGGCCGGGCACTACTGGGAGGAAAAGATAATGCTGCAACAAGATTATGGTGGGATGTAGATTAAGTACAGGCCGTATAATGAAACCCTGTTTTATTGTTTTTATGATAATGTTATTTTCAATGCATACACGAGCTCAAAATTCAATTCCCCGTTTGTTTGAATCCGAAAATATACCTGACCCTGTCGCTTTGCCATTGACAAGCAAAGCTGCAGAACTGGCTTGTAGACATTGGAGCAGACCGCCGTTGGAAAGAGAAGATGTAATTCGTATCATCCGGGAAAATACCAATTTCAGGAATCACGAAAACAAAAATGTAAGTTACAAGATTGTAAACTCGCTGGAACGTCCGGGATTTACAATACATACTATCCTGTTTGAGAGCAGGGAAGGCGTTTGGGTGCCGGCAAGTCTGTATGTTCCGAAAGGAGAGGGGCCATTTCCTGCAGTTATTAATAGCCACGGACACTGGAAGGATGGAAGGCGTACAGATATAGCGCAGCAAACTGCCCAGTTACTGGCAAATAATGGATATGTATGCCTTAACATGGATGCCTGGGGTGCCGGCGAGCGGGGTTCGGAACATACACATGAATACCACGGTTCCAATCTCGGAGCCTCTTTGATGAATGTCGGAGAGACCCTGTTAGGGTTACAATTGTCGGATAACAGGAGAGGAGTAGATCTGTTATGTACGCTTCCTTATGTTGATCCAAATCATATTGGTGCAACAGGAGCGAGTGGCGGAGGTAATCAGACGATGTGGTTGGCTGCAACGGATGATCGTATCAAGGCAGTAGTTCCTGTAGTGAGTGTGGGTACATTCAGGGCATATGTCATGAACAGTAACTGTGTGTGTGAATTAATGCCGGACGGGCTCACTCAATTAGAAGAAAGTGACGTACTGGCTGCGGTGGCACCACGTGCATTGAAGATGCTTACCGCCATTCAGGATGGGAATGCAGCCTTTGCTCCGCTGCAAATGTTAAAAACCTATAAACAAATCGTAGGTCGTTTTTCTGAAAAACAGTTTGCATATGAATTGTTTAATTCCGGACATGATTATAATACGGATATGCAGAGGAGTATGTTAAACTGGTTTGATACACACCTCAAAACCAATACGACAAAACAGCAGGATCTTACTGTTGCACCACTTGTGCCTGTTGAGGACTTATCAGTATTCAAAGGAGATAAAGCACTGCCTTCTATTGTGACGACCAAAGATTATATCAGGATAGCCGGACAAAATTTGCGGAAACAACTAGAGAATGAAGCGCCTATCGATCGGAAAGAAAAACAGACAGAGCTCGAGAGGCTGTTGTATCCTGGACAAAGAGATAGTATCATAAAGAGATATGCGTATAACGCAAACAAAGGGTGGCATCCTCTTCTGTTGGAAACCCGTCATGAGCAGTTTATTCCACTTTTATACCGCCTTCCAAAAAATCAGAGTAAAGGATTTAAACTGATTATATCTTCAAAAGGAAAACAAGAGATTGATGCTGTGCAACTGACTACGCTCGAACAGCATGGGTATGGTATTATTGTCTTTGATCTCTATGCTGTTGGTGAAAGATCCTCAGATACCGGTGATCATATTGACGGACAATTACCCCGTTTTCATACTGTTTCACGTGCATCGCTCTGGTTTGGAGAACCGATGATGGGTATATGGAGCAACGAGATTGCTATGGTTATTCAAGAGATACAACAACGTTTTCCGGATCAGCCGCTATCTATTCTGGCGGATAAGGAGGCGGCATTGGCCACACTTTATTACACCGCATTAGCCGGACAGACTTATCCGGTAGAGCTGAATGAAGTACCTCTTAGTTATGTATGGGATGAAGGGAAAAGTACAGATGCATTTAATATGGCTGTGCATGTTCCCGGTATCGTTTCATGGGGAGATTTGCCGATGCTGTTAGCGTTGAGCAATTCACAAATTCACCTTTCAAATGTAGTTTCCATTACGGGTGAGAAACTGAGCAATAGCGGTTGGGAAACATACAATTCCTGGTTGAAGACCCTTAAACATAAATTAAATACGAACGGAAAAATTTTACGAAACTAACAACACAGATATGGGTACAGATAGAAGATCATTTTTGAAATTATCAGGATTGGCGGGAGTCGGCTTGCTCAGTGGCTGTAGTACCGGGACTAACCAGGCTACAGAAGCAGATAGTAAACTCGGACATATTCTTAAAGAAGCAGAGAAGGAATATAGCTCCGGATTTAATATGTCCGGATATGCGGCTCCCCGACTTGAGGTCGTGAATATTGGATTTATAGGTGTCGGAAACCGAGGGTCAGCTGCTGTGGAACGTATGAGTTATATCGAAGGTGTCTCGATAAAAGGTATATGCGACGTACGAACCGAAAAGGCAAATGAAGCCAAAGCCCGAATAAAAGCCGGCAATCATGAAGCTAAGATATACAGCGGATCGGATGAAGCCTGGAAAGAAATGTGTCAGCGGGAAGATATATCTCTTGTTTATATCGCTACACACTGGGCTACACATGCTGAAATGGCTGTATACGCTATGGAACATGGTAAACACGTCGCTCTGGAAATTCCGTCTGCAACTTCGGTTGAAGATTGCTGGAAGCTAGTGATGACATCTGAAAAAACAAAACAACACTGCGTTATTCTGGAAAACTGTTGCTACGACTTTTTTGAGTTGCTTACGCTTAACCTTGCCCGTCAGGGCTTCTTTGGGGATATTGTACATTGTGAAGGTGCTTATATTCATGATATTCTGGATAGTTTTTTTGATGAGAAGAAACGCTATGATTTTTGGAGATTAAAGGAGAATGCACAGCGCAACGGAAACCTGTATCCCACCCACGGACTGGGACCGGTTTGTCAGGTACTAAAAGTGAATCGCGGAAACCGGCTTGAATACATGAGTTCGATGTCTTCCAAAGATTTTATGCTGGAAGCGAAAGCCGAAGAGATGGCGAAGACTGATCCCCGTTTTAAAGCTTATGTAGGCAAGCCTTTTCGGGGCAACATGAATATATCCAATATAATGACAGCTTCGGGAAGTACGATTATGCTGCAGCATGATGTTTCCACACCAAGACCCTATTCCCGTCTGCACCTGATTAGCGGGACTAAAGCATTTGCACAGAAATATCCCTTGCCAGGTAAAATAGCCGTAGGACATGAGGATTTTATGGGTGAAGCTGAAATGAAAAAGCTGGAAGATACACATACACCCGGACTGGTTAAGAAAATCGGAGAACTGGCAAAAAAAATAGGAGGACATGGAGGCATGGACTTTATGATGGATTGGCGACTGATCGATTGTCTCAGAAACGGACTTCCAATGGATATGGATGTCTATGATGCGGCAGCATGGAGTGTAATAGGCCCCCTAAGCGAATGGTCTGTTGCCAATGGCTCAAAACCTATTATAATACCTGACTTTACAAGAGGAAACTGGAAAAAGAATAAGGTACATGATATTGATCTGCATACTGGCGGAACAACTGGAGTATTAAATAACTAAACACATATAGAAGGAGTAATTGTGAAAATTGAAAAACTAGAAAATCATCAGGATTTGGGCAAACGCGCAGGTCAGATCGGAGCTGAAGCCATTAGACAAGCTATTCGTAAACAAGGATATGCAAACATTATTTTAGCAACAGGACAAAGTCAGTTTGAGACCATTCAGGAACTGGTCAGGGCGGAAGACTTGGATTGGTCCAAAGTGAGAATGTTTCATCTGGATGAATATATCGGATTACCTGTAACACATCTGGCAAGTTTTAGAAAATACCTCACAGAGAGATTTGTGAATCATGTGCCGGCTCTTGCTGAGGTGGTGCTGATTGATGGAGAGGTTGTGCCGGTGGAAGAGGAGTGTCAGCGACTGGCCCGGAAAATCCTGGATAACCCTATTGATGTCGCATTTGTAGGAATTGGAGAGAACGGACATCTTGCATTTAATGATCCTCCTGCGGATTTTGAAGAAACATCACCATACATTGTCGTCAATCTGGATAAACAATGCCGGCAACAGCAATTGGGAGAAGGGTGGTTTCCTTCTCTGGATGATGTGCCTTTGCAGGCAATAAGTATGTCTATCAGACAGATTATGAAATCAAAGAAGATTATCTGTGCTGTGCCGGATAGCCGAAAAGCACAGGCTGTGAAAAATTGTCTGAGCGGAGAGGTATCCAATATGCATCCGGCGAGTATCTTGCAGCAGCATCCGGATTGTACTTGTTTTGTGGATAGTGGGTCAGGAGCGTTATTGCCATAAACAGGAACTTATGACAAATAAACCCCTTAATAAAAGAGATACAGCTATTTCGGTTGGCATAATAGGGATGATGTTTTTCATCTTCGGATTTGTGTCCTGGATAAATGCGATACTGATTCCTTATTTTAAAATTGCCTGTGAACTGACTAATTTTGAGTCTTATCTGGTTGCGTTTGCCTTTTATATTTCCTATCTGGTTATGTCTTTACCTTCTTCTTTTTTGCTTAAGAAAATAGGATTTAAAAAGGGAATTATGGTTGGATTCTGGACAATGGCATTAGGTGCATTCATATTTGTGCCAGCAGCATACAGCAGAGCTTATCCTGTGTTTTTACTGGGATTATTCACGTTAGGAGCTGGTCTTGCCATTTTACAAACAGTCGCTAATTTGTATATCACCGTTGTCGGCAATAAGGAACGTGCGGCACAACGCATAAGCATTATGGGTATATGTAATAAAGGAGCAGGTATACTTGCTCCTTTAGCGTTTTCAGCTGCCATATTGCGTCCTACAGATAGTGAACTCTTCCGGCAGATTCCACTGATGAATGATCTTGTCCGGGCGACAGTGCTGGACGAACTGATCATGCGTGTAGTCATACCTTATACAATAGTTGCCTGTGTTCTTTTTATTATCGGAATAGTGGTACGTTACTCTCCTCTTCCTGAACTGACGCTGGAAGACGATACAGATAATAAAGCAGGGAAGAAAAATATTCTGCAATTTCCGCACCTTGTGTTAGGAGCAATCGCGATTTTTCTGCACGTAGGAACGCAGGTTATTGCTATTGATACAGTGATTAGCTATGCCGATACCATGGGGCTGACACTTATTGAAGCCAAAGTATTTCCTTCCTATACTCTTACAGCAACTATAGTAGGTTATCTTTTAGGAATTGTTGTTATCCCTAGGTTTATCAGCCAGCGTAATATGTTGAAGATTTGTACGCTGACAGGGCTACTGTTGTCTTTGTCTATACATCTTTTTCACGGTCAGGTAGATTGGCTGAATCACCATGTAGATATATCGATCTGGTTTGTTGTACTTATTGGCCTGCCAAATGCGTTGATATGGGCAGGAATATGGCCTCTGGCATTGGACGGACTTGGTAAATATGCTAAGGAAGGATCAGCATTACTGATTATGGGGTTATGCGGAAATGCCATTCTGCCTCTTATTTATGGGGCAGTTGCAGATGTAAGTAATGTACAGACAGCGTATGCTGTATTGATTCCATGCTTTTTATATTTAGTATTTTATGCTTTTATTGGACATAGAATCAAAAACTGGTAGAATTTACAGTCGGGGGAATGCATCCGGCTGTTTTATAACATCATTAACATGAGTGAAATGCAAGTGAAAATAATTAATGCCAAGCTGATATTACAGGATTATATTATTCCCGACGGATCTCTGTTGATCCGGGATGGAAAGATTGTCGAAATTCACGAATCACCTGTAGAAACGGAGAGTGATGAAACAGTTATAGATGCGGAAGGGATGTATGTATCACCCGGATTTATAGATATACATGTTCATGGCGGAGGTGGGGCGGATATCATGGATAATACGGTAGAAGCCTTTCTGATCGTTGCCGCTACACATGCAAAATATGGAACAACTGCCCTGTTGCCTACAACGCTCACTAGCGAAACTGCTGATTTAATTGATTTGTTTCACATGTATGAGCAGGCACTGTTACAAAATAAAGATGGTGCACGTTTTCTCGGGCTTCATCTGGAAGGACCTTATTTTGCTATGAACCAGCGCGGAGCTCAGGATCCGCGTTATATCCGAGATCCGGATCCGGCTGAGTATGAACCTATTTTGCGTGATTACCACCATCTCATAGCCCGATGGAGTGCAGCACCGGAATTGCCCGGAGCATTAATATTTGGTCGCAAAGTGCGTGAAAAGGATATTTTACTGGCATTAGCACATACAGATGCGGTATACGGGGAAATTATAGAGGGGCTGGAATCGGGATATAATCTCGCTACTCATCTGTATTCCGGAATGTCCGGTATGACCCGAAAGAATGCTTACCGATATGCGGGTACGATAGAAAGCTGCCTTTTGCTGGACGATATTCATGTCGAAATAATTGCAGATGGTGTACACCTCCCGGCTCCGTTTTTACAGTTAATCCATAAAACAAAAGGTACGGAGCGTATTACATTGATAACGGATGCAATGCGTGCAGCAGGAATGCCTGAAGGTAAAAGTGTATTAGGAAGTCTGCGAAATGGTTTAGAAGTAATTGTAGAGGACGGCGTAGCTAAGTTGCCGGATCGTTCTTCTTTTGCGGGAAGTGTGGCTACTATGGACAGATTGATCCGCACGATGCTGAGTGAGACTTCGGTAAGCCTGCTGGAAGTTATCCGTATGGTCAGTATCAACCCTGCCCGTCTGATAAAAAAAGATCAGGAAATAGGATCAATAGCAATAGGCAAAGATGCTGATCTGGTATTTTTTGATAAGGACATTAATATCCACAGAACCATTATTCAGGGCAGATCCGTTTATGAAAAGGAGAAATAGCCGGACTATTGAAAACTGACAGAATCCCGGACAATCAGTCTTCCGGGCAAAATAACATCTTTAGATTCATAATTCCGGTTTTTGATATGTTTGATTAGTAACTCGCAACTTCTCTTACCTATTTCAAAAGCAGGTTCTTCTATAGTAGTAAGGTTAGGCTCGACTACACTGGCAATTGGATCGTTCGTGAACCCAATAACACCAACTTCAGCACCTACCTGTATATGATGACGTTTTAGAGTGAGAATAGCTCCAACAGCTTTCCGGTCATTGACAGCAAAAATTGCATCAGGTCTTTGATGGAGAGCTACTAGTTTTTCTGTATCTTCAGATCCGTTTGTCTGCGAAAAACCGGAATGTATAATATAATCAGATAGTACAGGAAGTCTGTGCTGTTCTAATGCCCTGAGATAGCCATTCAGACGTTGTTGAGTGAATTTTAATTCTTTGGGGCCTGCAATATGAGCAATTCTGCTGTATCCGTGCTTTATAAGATAAGTGGTAGCTTCATAGGCACCTTGAAAATCATCCTGTAATACTTTTGAAGCCGTGCTATTCATCGGTGCGCGGTCGAAAAATACGATGGGCATACCATCATTCCGGAGTCTTTCAAAATGATCCTCCAGTAGGGAATCAGAGGAGATAGAAATCAGAAGACCGTCCAGACTTGTTATAGCCAGATTTTCCAGAAGATCACGCTCGCGTTCAGCATGATCGTTAGTTACATAAAGGATCACATTGTATCCAGATTCATACGCCTGCTCCTGTATACCCGATATAACTGTTGAAAAATAATAGTTCGTGATAAAGGGAATCACAATCCCGATATTCTTGGTACTGCCTGATGCAAGAGCTGCTGCATTTTTATTGGGTTTGAAATTAAGTTCCTTTGCGAGTTCAAGCACCCTGTTTCTGGTTTCAGGATTTACATCATAGGTATCCCGGAGTGCTCGAGAAACAGTGGAGACAGATATATTAAGGATATCTGCGATTTCTTTAATACCAATATTCTTTTTCATGACCGGTTTACTAAATTTCTAATATAATAAAACATCTTTAATTTATGGATGCTTCCACGGATTAAGAAGTCAGGATAATGATATTCCTTGCCGGAAAAAAAAGAAAGATTAAAAAAACGGGGTTGTATTGATTATTCAATACAACCCCGTCTCCTATATAGAAAAAATTGTTTTCTACTTTTCTAACAATTTGATATCTCTTTCGATAGATACGTTGTCGCCAGTTACAGCTTTACCATCTTTATCGACCAATGTCAGCTTGATCTTGGCATCACCCAAAGGAAGACCTTTGATCTCATATGGTGTCCACTGATCTAATGTAAAATCCTGTCCGTTTACACTCGCTACAACCTTATTCCCGTCAGCTGCTAACGTAGTATTCACCAGATAAAAATCTAACAACAGATTTTTAGTGTCTTCACCTTTATATTCTCCTTTAGGACGACTGTAAAATAGGGAGGCCTCTTTAGGAGTTGGAAGTTCAGTAATCTTTCCGGTATTATCGACCTTGAATTTTACCAATTTATAAGCATCTGCTGCTTTGATAGATTCATGATAAGAACGTGAAAGGAATGATAGCAGGTAATGCTCAGAATTAAGTGCTACTGTTACCGAATTTTCAGGTTTATACAATGCTGCATATGGCTTGTTATCCAAAATAAAATGAATATGTTGCCCATCATGCGAATTGGCCATATGATCTGCATGCTCATGAGTAGTTTGCTCGGTCAGTTTGAAATTTTCTACCGTGTACTTAACAGTTATTTTAGCAGAATCAGTTCCTGCTTTTTCAGATGTAAGGGACGCAATTTTTAAGGTAGCACCCGGAAACTCTTTAGAGTGACCGACTGGAGTAACTGTAACTTCTCCTGTCTTTGATGTATCTGACATGGAGGTAGAATCACCGCTGTCTCCGCCTGTAGTCTTTGTCGGATTATTACACGAAACTATAGTTGCTCCTACAGCAACAATAGCCAATGCCGATTTCCAAGATTGTTTTTTCATCTTAATAAATTTATAATTAATGATTACGATAAACTAATTTTAAGGATCAGGGACCCTATTTAATTAAAACAATAAATACAGAAAAAGGTTTCAGAAATAATTAAGCAAAGACAATATCTAAACTTTCAAAAATAGCTTTTTTTGCCTTTTGAAGATCTTCTTCTGTATGTGCCGCCGAAATAAAACCTACCTCATATCCGGAAGGGCCCATATAGATTCCTCTGTTCAGCAACTCACGGTGCATGACCTTATATTTTTCCATAGAAGCAGGGTCGATTTGATCTGCACGACGGATTTCCGTATTGGTCGTGAACGCAAACCAGAATATTGAGCCGATCGTAGGAATATTTAATTCATAACCATGCTGATCTGCATATTCCTGAATAGCCTGTACAAATGCTGTTGTTGTAGCAGCCAGTGTTTTGTAAAAATCCGGTTGAGCCAATATGTTCAGAGCAGCAATACCTGCCGACATGGCAACAGGGTTACCGGATAAAGTACCTGCCTGATATACATTTCCGTCAGGAGATATGCAGCCCATCAATTCTTTTGAAGCTCCGTAAGCTCCTACCGGCATACCTCCGCCGATAATTTTACCATAGGTGATAATGTCCGGTTGAATATTGTAATATGCTGCGGCTCCTTCAAAACCTAAACGGAATCCGGTAATTACTTCATCGAATATCAATAAAGATCCGTTTTCCTTAGTGATCTGACGTAACAAATTGATATACTCCTTTGTTTGAATCAGCAGTCCGTTATTAGCCGGAATACCTTCTATAATCACTGCTGCGATCTGATCTTTGAACTGTTGGAAAACAGTTTTTAAGGCCTCTTCATCGTTCAACGCGATTACAATGGTTTCATCTGCAAAAGATTTCGGAACTCCGGCTGATGAGGTCTCCCCGAATGTCACTAATCCTGATCCGGCTTTAACCAGTAAAGAATCGGAATGGCCATGGTAGCATCCCTCAAATTTGACAATTTTGTCTCTTTTTGTATAACCACGGGCCAGGCGTATCGCTGACATCACCGCTTCAGTACCTGAACTTACAAAACGGATCTTTTCCAGATATTTATTGTTGGATAGAATCAGTTCCGCTAATTCATTTTCTAATGCTGTTGGTGCACCAAAACTCAATCCTTTTCCCAATTGTGCTGTCACTGCTTCACGTACCTCATCATTATTATGGCCCAGGATCAGCGGACCCCAGGAGCAGCAGAAATCCACAAACTCGTTGCCATCTGCATCCCAGATATGTGCTTTGTCACCACGCTCAATAAATAAAGGGGTACCGTATACGGATTTGAAAGCACGAACAGGCGAATTTACGCCTCCCGGAAAATATTGTTTTGCTTTTTCAAATAGTTCTGCAGATTTAGCCCTTGAAATATCAGGGTAGGATGTATTACTCATATCGTTATTCTCGTTGTTCGTGTAAAATTATTCAATTATTTGTGAATTATAAGCCCAATTTTTCAAGTATGGAAAAGCTGTGACAAATAAAAAGGGCTTTATGATTTACATAAAAGCCCTTTTAGTACGATTGTAAATGTAAATAGTCTATAAGACCACTTTATCCAGAACAGGTACTTTGACGGTGCCGACTTCCGTCTTGATTTCGTCGTTTAACTGTTCAAAAATAACGATACTGTTACTGCCTTTTTTGAGATAGGGACCGGGAATATATAAGGTATGCTGAGGTCCTGTTTTCCAGTATCTTCCAATGTTGATCCCATTAATAAATACAATGCCTTTTCCCCACTTTTCCATATCAATAAATGTATCCCCGATTTCTTTTAAATCGAAAGCACCCTGATACAATACCGGCAGGCCCTTGAGAGCCGCGGTTTTTGAAGCATTTGTTTTAGTATTCTGAATAGCAACAGTCTGTTTGCCTCCAAGATCAGGTACTTTGTCCATAGGTAATTGTTGCATTGTCCAGTCTCCTGTGATTTCCATATCATTGATAAGCACCGGGGAGATTATGCCTTTTTGGTTATGAATAATTTCTGAGCCATAGTTGATTCTTCCCATATTTTCAACCAGAATCTGTAAAGTAGAATTAAAGGGAATATCAATATCCATTTCATAGTTTTTAAACACACGGTTTAGTTCACCTACTTTTATGCCGTCAACGTATACGACCGCAAAATCTCTCAAACCATCAATTTTTAACTTTCCATTTATAGGTTGATTAAACTGCTTACTGTATAAAACATAGCCATTTGCCTGATCCAGTTGTTCAAAGTTAAGAGGATTCTCATTGATCGTTGTTTTTGCTGACTTTGCGTAATCAAAAACATTTGCTACAGCAGTAAGTTTAATGGACGGAATCTCAATAACCGGATTTGCTTTAGGTACTGCCGGTATAGTATAATCGGCATATTTCTGTATCACCGTCCGGATAGAATCATATTTCGGAGTTGACCATCCTGCCTCACTTATAGGAGCATCATAATCATAACTGGTAATATCCGGTTGTATATCAGATTTATTATTGTAGTTTGCTCCTGAAGTGAAGCCGAAATTAGTTCCGCCATGTACCATGTAATAATTGAAGGAAATGTCATTTTGAAGATATTTCTCGGTTTGACGTGCTATTCTGCCTGCATCTACTTTTGCAAAAGGTTCTGCCCAGTGATCTAACCAGCCCGGATAAAACTCCGCTACCATATAAGGCCCCTGATTATTGTTATACTGATCAACTACTTTCTTAAGATTGGAGATGTTGTTTTCTCCGTTAGCTGTCGGTAATGCACCCGGAATAGCTCCGCCCTCAAACAACCAGCTTCCGTCTGAAGTAAACAAGGGAACATTGAAACCCGCTTCTTCCAATTGTTTTTTGATCTTAGCGTTATAGACTTTATGTTCCTCTAACGGGATATCTTTACGCTGGCTGACATAGGATCCGAATTCATTTTCGGCTTGAACCATTATAATGGGGCCTCCATTTGTAATCTGTAAACTTCCCACTTCCTGTGCCAGACGGTCAATGTACTTTTTTGTATACTCCAGAAATTTGGCATTGTCACGTCTTATTTCAAGGCCATCGATCTTTTGAAGCCACCATGGATATCCTCCAAAATCCCATTCTGCACAGGCATAAGGACCCGGACGGAGAATTACATGTAAACCCACTTCTCCGGCTGTTTTTATAAAAGCAGCTAAATCATGATCTCCTTCAAAGTTCCATTTTCCGGGACTTTCTTCATGAAAATTCCAGAATACGTAAGTAGCAACTGTATTAAGCCCCATTGACTTGACCATCTGAAGACGATGCTTCCAGTATTGATGAGGAATACGTGCATAGTGCATTTCACCGGATAATATGCGGGTTGCCTTCCCATCATATACAAAATTTCCGTCTTTGATCTCGAAAGTATGCTTTTTTTGAGCCTGAACATCCTGAAATGTAATAGCGCTAATAAAAGTGGTGGTGAGAATGGCATAACAGAATGCCTTTTTTATTAACTTCATCTTTAGATTGTGATTAAAGTGCTTGATTTATCTCATTTTAGAGATATTTATATGTAATGTTAAGGAAAAGTGTTGTTTTGATCAATGATAATTTAAAAACAAACGTTTGCGCCATCTATTTGTTACAATAATCGTATTAACAGTATTGAAATCTTGGATTTACTGATAGTAAATGTTCTTAATAGTATTAATTTGTTAAGTTAAAACTCAATTTTGCATCCTATCGGTGCCATATGATAATAGTCCTTAAGACTGTGCAGAGATTTTTAAAATAAAAAAGTCCGGCTTATTTTCCGGACTTTTTTATAACTGTAAATGCTGTGACTATTTAAGCCAGCCTTTTTCTAAAACCTCTTTGGCATGATATGTCAGAATTGCTGTTGCACCAGCACGTCTGAAACTCAATAATGTTTCCATTATCGAACGTTCTGCATCTAACCATCCGTTTTGGATAGCAGCTTTCAACATGGCATATTCACCACTTACATTATAGGCTGCAATAGGAAGATCGAAGTTGTCTGCTAATAGCTTTATGATATCGAGATAGGGAAGACCCGGTTTTACCATCAGGAAATCTGCGCCTTCTGCGGCATCAAGTTGCCCTTCAATAAGTGCTTCTTTACTGTTTGCAGGATTCATCTGATATGTTTTCTTATCTCCATGTTTTGGGGCAGATCCCAATGCATCCCGAAAAGGACCATAAAAAGCAGAAGCATACTTCGCAGTGTAAGACATCAGCGATACATGACTGAAACCATGCTGATCCAGATGTTCCCGAATATATCCGATACGTCCGTCCATCATATCAGACGGTGCAATAATATCAGCTCCTGCCTGAGCGTGAGCCAATGCCATCTTTCCTAATACATCCAGCGTCTCATCATTAAGAATTTCGCCGTTTTCAACGATTCCGTCATGTCCGTCACTGCTGTAAGGGTCCATTGCTACATCTGTAACGACACATGCTTCCGGAAAGTTTTTCTTTACTTCAGCTATAGCACGTAGATAAAGGCTACCATCTCTGTAGCTTTCTGTTGCATATTTATCCTTTAATGATTCTTCAATATTAGGGAATAAATCAAAGGATCTTAGTCCCAATTTCAGACAACTTTCCACCTCTCTTAACAGATTATCGATGGAATAGCGATAAATACCCGGCATAGAAGAAACTTCAGTTTTTTGCTGATTACCTTCTATAATAAATAGGGGGAAAATGAGATTGGACGCGTCTAAACGTGTCTCTTGAATCATGTCGCGGATCACGGCTGATTTACGATTTCTTCTCGGACGTTGTAACATGTTATATGTGTTTTAGAATCAAAAACAAGAGATAAAGGAGAGCCTTTTGTCTGACAGACTCTCTTTTACCTTTAAGTTTTCACTTTTGAATTTAATATTTCAATCCAAATACAGCCTCTGTCAGGCCGATTTCATCAGGCGAATAAGGGGTAACATAAGGTAATCCCATTTCGGCTATTTTGGCGCCTGTGGATTTGCCTATAGAAATAATCTGCTGTCCCGGTTCAATAAGATTGTCGATAAAATAGGCCTCGACATTACTTGGACTGGTAAAGATCAGAACTTCAGCAGTTGTAGCGGCTACGTTTTCATCAAGTACCGTTTCATAGACTGGCATATCAATGATTTTTGTATCCGCACTCATGGCTTTCTGTATCGTTTCTAATGAATCCTTTGCTCTTGGAAAAAGTACTGTCTGTCCATTTGCTATTTTAGCAAACTCAAGACCAATCTCATCCGTATGAATTCCGAAATCATCTCCGGAGAAATCAGCAACACGGTCATATTTACGCAATGCTTCTTCTGATCCTCTTCCTACTACCCCTATCTTTGTATGCTTGCGTAACTGCGGATCCAGCGAAAAGAAATGATCAATACCATTTCTACTTGCAAAGAATACCCAATCTACATGCTTTAAGATAAAAGGATCTAATTTGTTAATGATAGGATAGATGCGTATCAGAGAACGGGCATCAAGCTGGATATTATGCTTGGCCATGGCTCTGGCGAAATACGTGTTTTCGTCTATATCCCGTGATATAAAGATAGACGATGGAAGTTTGCGGTCCTTTGCAAATTTTGCAAAGATCTCTTCTGCCATTCCTTCCGTAGAATCACGCTGGATATATAATCTGTCCGGAAATTCATCGCTGGTTTCTGCAACAGATGTCCAGGCTTCATATTTACCTTCACTCTTGCGACAATAGCACCCGAGTGGAGCATGGCATCCGGCATCAAATAAGTTTAATACTTTACGTTCTACAGCTATTACTTCAGCTACTTCGTTATTATGAATGACTTGCAATGCTTCAAACAATTCCTGATCTGATTCGCGAATCTGTATGGCCAGCACACCTTGTGCGGGTGCCGGAATAAGCTCAACAGGAGGAATCTCTTCTACATAAAAATCTGAAAGATCCATATCTATACGTTCAACACCAGCTTTAGCCAGGATAATCGCATCATAATTCTCATCTCTCAGTTTCTGAATACGTGTTTGAAGATTGCCACGAAGGTCATCAAATTCCAGATCAGGACGTAAGGATAAAAGCTGTGCTTTTCTGCGGTTAGAAGACGTTCCTACCGTTGCATTATGCTTCAGTGAAAGACGCTTTTTAATATCTACACAGTCTTTTAATACAATCAGCAGTTCTGCAGGGCTTTCCCGTTCAGAAACAGCTGCAATAATTAATCCCGGAGGATTGACTGTAGGTAAATCTTTGTGAGAGTGAACAGCCAGATCAATCGTTGATGACAATAATTCTTCTTCCAGTTCTTTGGTGAAAAATCCTTTGCCCTCCAGTTTGTCCAGACGCAAATGCTGTATAATATCTCCCTGAGTCTTGATTACTTTCAATTCAGAGTCAATCCCCGCTGCTGCAAGTCTGTCTTTAATATGATTTGCTTGCCACATAGCGAGTTGGCTTCCGCGTGTTCCAATGATTAATTTTCTGTTCACGTTAATTAACTATATTAAATAGATTTAGAATAAGAAAGCACAAATTTAGCCAAATAGATGTATAATGCCGACATACCTATGTCAGATTAAGTCAATTTTTATAAAAATTAAAAGGAAAAATTATCGAAAACTAATTGTTTTCAGCCTCTGAAGTTTTGACCAGAATTTCTTTTGCCATTACCATAGGAACTTTGATATATTTCTTTTCCATATAGTTGATGACTTTTTCCAGTACTTCTCTTGCCTGAGGATCCAGTTTGCTGAGATCCTGAGCAAACACTTCATTAATCGCAAAAGACTTGATTTCCTTGATTTTTTCAGGGACTTGTCTCATAGCGACTTCCACACGACGCTGTTTGATGATAGGAAGAAATTCTTCAATATTCTGTTTGATGATGCACTCTGCACTAGTCAGCTCATCGTAACGTTCCTGAATATTTTTCTCAGCAATAGCCTGCAGACTGCTTACTTCAATATAGTGAATAGGATGGCGGGCAATTACTTCTGCATCAATATCATTTGGAATAGCGAGATCCACAATGATTTTTTTGTCTGTTTCGCCGTTTAGTAAAGATTCATACAGAGCGTTATTCACGATAGCATCCGGAGCTCCTGTACAGGTGATCAGAATATCGAAACCATTTTTATAATTACCCAACTCGCTTAATGGGTATACCTGTGCATTTAGTTCCTGCGCCAGAGTATGAGCATTCTCTACTGTACGGTTGAAAATTACAAAATTTTCAAACTTATGCTTTTGCAGATATTTCGCAAGATTCTGATTTGTCTCTCCGGATCCGATAACAAGGATGCGGGGATTATTTGTCAGCTTAAGCTCACGAAGTTTACGATAAGCTAAGGATACTACGGAAATAGGGTTGCGTGAAATCTTAGTGTAAGTATATACTTCCTTGGCTGTCTTGATCAGGCGATCCATCATCAGACGCAGAAAATCTCCTGTGAAACCCGCTTCGCGGCATCTTTCATAGGCTCTTCTTACCTGAGACAGAATTTCTTTCTCGCCAACGACAAGACTCTCAAGAGAACACGACATACGAAGCAGATGGTTTAATGCATCCAGTCCTTCATAGCGGTTTACCTGACCTAAGTAACATTGAAGACGTTCCTGAGGTACACAGAAGTTTAATTTTTCCATAAACTTCGCAACAAAGTCATCGCTCAGCTCATATGCTCCGTAAAATACAAATTCAACCCGGTTACAGGTGCCGATGTAAAAAATCTCTGGAATATCAAGGCTGTGCTTTAAGTTAATTAACCGACTCTCCAGTTCCTCATTACAGATTACCAGATTGCCAAGATCTTTTAACTCGACGTGCTTGTGTGTAAATGCTATAACTTTTAAATTCTTCAAAGCTGAATCTCGTTGCTCACTATTTTAGTAGTGCAAATGTAGTCTAATCGACTATGTATTATGTCAAAAATCTGTCAAACGGATGAATTTAGAACGATTATAAATAGTGTTAAAAATTTGTTAAAATGCTGTTAATCAATTTGTTGTTATATTTTTTGATTTAAAAATGTGATGTCAATCATTTAAATGATTTGGAACAAAAAGTATTTATTATCTGTGAGGCGGAGCAATTGACAGTAAAATGACAGTTTTGGTTGTTTTTTGTAACGAGGGTTAAAAGGCTTGTCAATCCGCTTAACAATGGATTTGAACCTTTAAAATGATAGCTCCTTATGTGTAATAAAAGTTTATATCCGGAAGATGATAGATCGGGAAAGTATCTTTATTTTTGCCGTAAAATAAGAAAGAAATTATGCTAATCATTCGAAAGAATTTTGCACTTGCGGGTGTGATCCTGTGTCTGTTGTCCGGGATGCTACCTATGCTGAAGGTCCCTATTAAAGGAAACTGGAATTTATACCAGACAGATGAAGCTCTGTTTTTCATTACCTATGGTATCATTGGGATTACAGGATTGTTGTTTTTTATTCGTCAGCTCAAAGGCTATCGTTTGATGACCCGCATCGCTGCAGGCTGGTATCTTTTAAGTATTTCGGCCGTGTACTTTAAGATCAATAATTATTTCGGATGGAAGTTTGCAGACGGTTTGCTATCCAAAGCAATTCATATGCGTTGGGGATGGGTTGTATATCTAATAGGCATATTGTGTTTGCTGATAAGTACTAAACAGCTGAAACAGGCTGAACAAAATGTATAAAATAAGCCCGGGTTTTCCGGGCTTATTTTTTTTGAGGTCTGTTAGAAATAAAATGGGATTGCAATTTATCCAAACCAATATTTTCCTCTTCTTTATCCAATACATAGTGCCAGACCTTCTCGCGGAGTGTGTCGTTCATCAGCTTCGCATTCGTCAGATCTACAGGCCGTACCCGTTGTTCTTTCTCTATTGGCTGATTTATTTTCTGTGCCGAACGGCTGTGTTTGATGATCTGAAAATGAAAATTTGGCCAATTTCCAACAGCTGAAAAATTGCCGGAGAAAAACTGTACAGCATCATGCGGGCTCACCATTCCGGCAAATATTCCTTTTGCCTTCGCGTTGCTAATCTCAGATACACTCACTAAAAGCTCGTAAGAAGTCTCATTGATGATGTGCAATTTTGCTAAGCCTTCTTTCTGGTCTCCTGATACAGCAAGCAGAATGCCTTTTTCTACAAATTTTGCAGGCTCTATTATTTTGGTTTCTGTAACCTCATCATCTTCACGGTTCATATTACCGTGTACTAGTGTAATTTTACTCGTCAGTACAGGGATTTCAAATCCTGTTTCATCTGTTACACCTACTATATCATTATCCTGAAAAGATGTTACGTGGCCTTCTATAGGCTCGTCAACAAATCTTACCAGATCTCCGATTTTGAATTTCATATGTATATAATTTGATTTTTCAATGGTCATATGGAATATCCAAACTTTATTTATTCGTGTTTGTGCAGTCTGTACTACATGGATATTTCATATGTATTTAAGTTATTTTTTCAATTGCTATTTGCTAACGAACAGTTCCGGACTTATGCATTTGTGTCTTGGTGGTCTGTTTTAAGTAAATAATTTCTATTTTTTTATTTTGGCAATGTGTCTATGACCTGTAATAATCGCTCCAGATCCTTTGTGTCATTATACAAATGAAATCCTATACGTATACCCGTTCCACGCGGAAAACATTTAATGCCGTTTTCCATTAAAGTCGTAAAATGATTTGGATCGATCTGTAAATTGAAAATAGTACTTCCGTTCTTTCGCTTTTTTACAATATTTGTCAACAGGTTTCTTTTTTCAAACTCTTCCCTTGCATGCTCAGATAGCCGGGAAGTATAGGCTGCTGTATGCTGAATACCGAG
The DNA here is from genome assembly GCF_002418355.1 of Sphingobacterium sp. UBA5789. Lineage (NCBI taxonomy): Bacteria > Pseudomonadati > Bacteroidota > Sphingobacteriia > Sphingobacteriales > Sphingobacteriaceae > Sphingobacterium > Sphingobacterium sp. UBA5789. The sequence goes on from NZ_DIDX01000001.1 coordinate 770,161, forward strand.
CAGCTGAAAAAACTGTAAAGATTTCTGGAGTGTACCCTGAGCCAATGTATCTACATGGCCAGGCTCAAAATATAACTGCAATATGCTCTTTCCTTCCCACATTTTTTCAAATACGGGCTTCTGTTGTTGAGCTGTCTGATAGAGTTTGCTTTTCAAGAGGTCATTAAGGATAAAAAAACCGTTTCCAAAACCGGAGAGTAACCATTTGTATCCGCTGGTGCCTATTCCGTCAAAACCTGAGGTTTCAAAATCAAAGGGTTCTGTACCCAGATATTGTGTGCCGTCACCTATAATCAACAGATCCGGATGAGTCGCTTTTAGTTCCTGAATAAAAGACAGATCGATTTTAATGCCTGAGATATACTGAACAATGCTACATATAAATACATCGGGTTTGTAATGACGGATAGCTTCCAGAATATTCTGTTCCATGTTTTCATCAATGTTCACAAAAGTATGATCAAATCCACGGCTGATAACGGGAAAATTGACAGAAGGATAATCTTCATTCAGTAACAGTATACGTACATCTGCAGGGAGACCGTTAAGTATGACATTAAAGCCATGTGAAAAGTTTGGTGTACAGTAGATATTTTGTGTAGCTGTGTGCGTAAATTCAGCTATAGTCTGCTTTACCTGTTGAATAAATACTCCCTGTTGTTCTCTTAATATGGTGTCCGTCATATGAAAATCCGTATCATATTGTGACCGCCATTTCTTTATTTCTTTGGTAATAAGACCTGATCCGGGAGTTGTTAAATAGCTGATATTTTCAGGAATATCAAAATATGATTTGTATTGCTGAGACATGCGTTTAAGTGTTAAGTATATTTAGATAGTTTTCCTGTGAAATCATTTCACCACCCATAGAAGCGAGATGATCTGTATGGAACTGGCAATCTACAAATTTGAGATCAAAAAACTGAAATAAATGGATAAGAGCTATCTTAGATGCGTTGGGCACTTTTGAAAACATACTTTCTCCGCAGAAGACCTGCCCGATCAGTACACCATATAATCCACCAACGAGCTGACCATCCTGCCATACCTCAATAGCGTGAGCATAACCAGATTGGTGAAGCCTGATGTAAGCATCAATCATATCAGCAGTGATCCATGTACCGTCCTGATCTTTGCGCTCTATTTTGGCACATTGACGGATTACCCTTTCAAAGGCTGTATTAAGCGTAACTTTAAACTGTGCTTTACGCAATATCTGCTTCATACTCTTGCTGACTTTTAATTTTTCAGGAAAGATTACAAAGCGTTCATGAGGAGCATACCAAAGAATCGGACTGTCATCACTAAACCAGGGAAAGATTCCGTTGCTGTAAGCGAGTAGCAGACGGTCGGGACTTAAATCGCCACCGACAGCCAGCAAGCCGTCTTCTTCTGCGTATTTTGGATGAGGGAAACTCAGATCCTGATCATCGAGTTGAAAAATCATATACTTATTCCATAAAAAAACCAGATTGTTTAATCTGGTTGTCTTGGTTCTTTGCTGATCTCGTCAAAGATCTTGTCCATATGTTCTACATATTCATTGGTGTCATCGAGGAAGAACTCAAGTTGCGGAACTATCCGAGCCTGATTCTTGATTCTTGACCCAAGTTTATATCTTATTTCTGAAGTTTTTGTGCGTATTGCCTTGATATCTTCCGGAGCTGTTTTTGTATTTAAGAAACTCAGATATACACGGGCTATTGCCAGATCGGGAGTTACACGTACACGAGTTACGGTAATAAAAGCACCCGGTGCCCAGTTGTTCCCGTCGCGTTGGAAGAGTTCTGCCAAATCCTGCTGAATGACTCCGGCAAACCGTTGCTGTCTTTTACTTTCTGTAGCCATAGTTGGAAATTGAGATGATAATATACAAAGATACAGTTTAAATTTTGAAAAGTCTTTTTGCAGCCTGTCAAAAACAAAAAAGGCTTGTCGTGGGTGCTGACAGGCCTTTTGCTCAAAATTAGTTTATAATTGGCTAGGTTGTAATATTTTTTTCAAGTTTTAAGACTTTTGGGTCTATCATAGTTGGTTTACTTTTGTTTTGTTGAAAAAGGTGAGTGTTAACTCATCCGTTCCTTTTTCTCTCTTTCCATTCTCCCTTTGTTGTCACAAACATATGGATATAAATTATTTGTACAAAGTCTTTTTTTAAAAAAAGTAACCGCTCACTCACTAACTGTTTTTCGATAAATTTCAAAAATAACCCTTAACATAGCGTTAACATGGTTTTTACGTTGTTTAAACATGCTTTATTTAGAGCTAAAAATCATGACCAAAATATAATAAGTCAGCGAATGAGTTGATAATGTTCTCCATATTTCTGCAAATCGGTATGCCAGCTCCTTTGTATTATGCTGATTTTCTATGGATTCTTAAATAGATGCACAAACATAATATGAGCTTTCGAAAACAAAAACGTAAACATCGAATTGCATTGTTTTATTTAAATTTCAAATGGTATTTTTGTACACCTTAAAAAGATAAAAGCATGAAGATCTGGCAAAAAAATATTGATGTGGATTCCCTGGTAGAAACATTTACAGTAGGTAACGATCGGGTAATGGACTTGCAGCTGGCGGAAGCCGATGTATTGGGCTCATTAGCACACACACGTATGCTTAATAGTATAGATCTGATGTCAGATGAAGATCTAGCTGTCGTTCAGAAAGAACTTAAAAATATCTACCGTGAAATTCAGGAAGGTAATTTTCAAATTGAGGATTCAGTTGAAGATGTGCATTCTCAGGTAGAAATGCTGCTTACGCAAAGAATAGGTGAGGCTGGAAAAAAAATACATTCAGGAAGATCCCGAAATGATCAGGTTCTGGTAGATCTTAAATTATACTTCCGTTCGGAAATTCAAAGCATAGTGCAGAATACAACGCACTTTTTTGATCAGTTGCTTACGTTGAGTGAACAATACAAACAGGTATTGATTCCGGGCTATACACATTTACAGATTGCAATGCCTTCTTCCTTTGGACTTTGGTTTGGAGCATATGCAGAGAGTCTTGTAGACGATATGGAGCTGATGAAGGCAGCATGGAAGGTGTGTAATAAAAATCCGTTGGGATCTGCAGCCGGATACGGTTCATCTTTTCCATTGAATCGTACACTTACAACGGAGTTGCTGGGGTTTGAGGATCTTAACTATAATGTGGTGTACGCACAGATGGGGCGTGGCAAGACAGAACGAATACTTGCTCAGGGTATGAGCGCAATTGCAGCAACCCTTGCCAAGTTTGCGATGGATGTAACACTATACATTAATCAGAATTTTGGTTTTATCTCTTTTCCTGCGCATCTGACTACAGGATCCAGTATTATGCCTCATAAAAAAAATCCGGATGTGTTCGAATTGATTCGCTCACGTTGTAATAAGATACAGGCATTACCCAATGAAATTGCTTTGATGACCACCAATCTCCCGTCCGGATATCACAGAGATCTGCAATTATTGAAAGAAAATCTTTTCCCGGCTTTTAAATCACTAAATGAGTGTCTGGAAATCGCAACTTATATGTTAGCGAATATCTCAGTCAAAGAAAATGTATTGGATGATCCTAAATACGATTATTTATTTTCAGTAGAAGTGGTTAATAATGAGGTGTTGAAAGGTGTTCCATTTAGAGAAGCGTATAAAAATATTGGTTTGGCTATTGAAGAAGGAACTTTTCAACCTTCTAAGGAAGTAAATCATACCCATGAAGGAAGTATAGGTAATCTGTGTAATGACCATATAAGACGGATGTTTGAACAGGTCAAGGCTGATTTTGGTTTTGAAAAAGTGGATAACGCTTTGCAGGCGTTAGTAAAATAAAATCTCGAATAGGAGAATAATACAGAAAGGCTTCAGGAATTTTATTCCTGAAGCCTTTTCTTTTCAGAACCTCACCTTAACCCTCTACTTGGAAAGGAGAAGGAAATATATTGATATAGGTTGTATTCTTTATTTTTGAATTGAAAACTTAAAATGAGTTTCTGAAGTAAATACTTCCCCTTTTTTCAGCAAGGTAGTCGGAAATTGCAGTTGATTAGGGCTGTCCGGATAGTGTTGAGTCTCCAGACAAAACCCTGCATACGGTAAATACTTGTGTCCGGATTTCCCGATATCATTTCCGGTCATCCAGTTACCGGTATAAAGCTGTACTCCCGGCTCTGTTGTCAGCACATCCATTCGTATTCCGGAAGCAGGTGAGAATACAGAAGCACATGGACTTGAAATAGGAATAGCATTTACAAAGCAATGGTCATAGCCTTTGGCCGCAATTAGCTGTTCATCATTTGCCGCTATATCCTTTGCGATGGTTTTGAACTCTCTGAAGTCAAAAGCAGTGCCTTCAACAGGTATGACAGCATTTGGAATCTGATGTTCATCTACAGCAAGATATTCACTGGAATTGATCTGTAAGTGATGATTAAGAATATCGCCATTACCTTCACCATTGAGATTGAAGTATGTATGATTGGTGAGGTTGATAACAGTATCCTGGTCTGATTCTGCACGATACTTGATAATGATTTCATTCTCATCCGTCAAAGAATATGAAACGACAACACTCAGGTTGCCGGGAAAACCTTCTTCCCCGTCTTTCGAAACATAGTAAAATTCCACATATGACTCCTGATTCATTCTTCTGTCCCAAACACGGCGATGAAATCCTTCTATTCCACCGTGAAGTGAGTTGATCCCGTTATTCTGATCCAACGTATAAGAAGAACCGTTTATTTCAAATTTGCCATTGGCAATACGATTAGCAAAACGGCCTGCTGTAACACCGTGATACTGCTCGTCTGCTTCATAATATTTCTGAATTGAATCAAAACCCAGTGCAACGTCTCTTAGATTTCCTTTTTGATCCGGAACTAAAATACTGACTATACGTGCTCCATAATCACTTAAAGCAACTTGCATTCCTCTGGCATTTTTCAGGATGAAGAGATGCGTGTTTTTGTCTTTAAGTTGACTTTCAAAATTTTTGGAGGAAGGTAGTTGATATATCATGATTATGGGTTCTAAAAAATTACTCTAATTTAAGTATTTTTATAGTGTAAACGAAACATTGATCAAGGTAGTTTATCTGGATTGACCCCAGATGATAGCATGAACGATTGTTCGTTATAGAAAGAATTCTTACCCTGTAAACACAAATAAAAATGCCTGTTCGTATCAATGTGGTCAATTCTCTGGAAGATTTTTGTAAGGATATACAGAATCTTATAACTGCAGGAGGATATCATCTTTACCTTATGAAAATAGCAAAAAGTAAAAGAGAGACTATCCGGCTCAATGAATCTATAGAGGATATATCCAGCCTGTTGAATAAAGACTATCACGCTTTTTATATTACTTCAGAAGTATACGATGAAGACAGAAATTCCAGCTTCTTTGACGATGATTTTTTTCATTATGTGATCGAAGGGCTTGGTGGACGGTCAACAGATAGTGAAATAGAAAATATCAATTTGCGTATTGTTTCAAAGACACCTGATAAAAAAATAACGTCTTTGATGAACGCAATTGACAGGCTTTTGAAAAAGAGTGAAGTATACGGAAGAGGAATTAATCCATCCTCCGGTAGTCTGTATAAAAATGCTTTCTATAAAAAAGAAATCGTTTTCAATAAAACCTGCTGGTTTGATTTTCAGCGAAAATTTCATCCTATAGATTTCGGAGACTGATTTGTGTCCACAGAACTTTCATTGAAATAAAGTCATGTTCGGATTAAGGATTTGCACATCAGAGACTAAATATTTAAGTTTGTGTTAAAGCCGATTGTAAATGGATACATACAATAATCCGATTTTGGAGCAGTTACCCGCACATCTTAAGAAATATGTTGTGCCTCAGCAATACGAAAGATACACACCCGTGGACCAGGCTATCTGGCGCTATGTTATGCGTCAAAATTATGCTTATCTTAAAGATGTAGCCTATTACCCTTACATTCCCGGGCTAAAAAAGGCTGGGTTGACAATCGAGCATATTCCGGATTTGCAGGCAATGAATGACAGTTTGAAACAAATAGGCTGGGGAGCTGCTACGGTAGACGGATTCATTCCGCCATCGGCATTTATGGAATTTCAGGCACATCGTGTATTGGTAATTGCTGCGGATATCCGTCAGCTTGAGCATATTGAGTATACACCGGCTCCTGATATTATCCACGAATCATCGGGCCATGCACCTATTATAGGTGAGCCTGAGTATGCAGAATACTTGCAGTATTTTGGTGAGATAGGGTCGAAAGCTATGTTTTCTGCTCAGGATTTTGCTTTATATGAAGCGATCAGAAGTCTTTCCATCATTAAAGAAAAGAATAGTGCAACAAGTCATGAAATAGAAGAGGCCGAATTACACCTGAAAAATGTTCAGGAGAATATGGGTGATCCTTCTGAAATGGCTTTACTAAGCCGACTGCACTGGTGGACGGTTGAATATGGCCTTATCGGAACTCCTGATGTTCCGAAAATTTACGGTGCCGGTTTGTTATCTTCAATAGGAGAAAGTGCTTCGTGTATGCGTAAAGAAGTTCCAAAATTACCTTATAGTCTGGATGCATTGAATTACGCATATGATATAACTAAGCCTCAGCCACAATTATTTGTCACTCCGGATTTTTTGCATCTGAGAAATGTATTGGATGATTTTGCCAATACAATGGCTTTCCGGATCGGAGGGAAGGATAGTGTGGATAAAGCCATTGCCTGTCAGAATGTATGTACGGTTGTATATAGTTCAGGATTGCAGGTTTCTGGAATATTCCAAAAGGTAAGCGATGATGATACGTTGTTCTATATTAAATCTGCAGGGCCTACAGCACTGTCTTGTCAAAATAAACAATTGAAGGGGCATGGCAAGAACTACCATCAGGAAGGATTTGGTTCTCCTGTAGGACTTTTGAAAGGAACTAATGTCGCCTTAGAAGATTTTACAGATGATGAATTGGCGAAGTATGATATTGTTGAAGGAAAGGAAACTGTCCTTACTTTTGAATCCGGTATAGAAGTCAGAGGTTTGGTTCAGTCAGTTCTTCGTCAGAATGGAAAACTAATTTTGGTGTCTATGGCACCTTGTCAGGTAGTAGAGATCGAGAGTTGTCAGCTGTATTTTGATCCGGAATGGGGCACATATGATATGGCTGTAGGTAAAGAAATTGTATCGGTTTATTGCGGTGCCGCTGATAAAGATGCATTTGAACAGGAATCTACGGTATCACAGACAAAAACTGTTCATCAGGTATATGATGAACAGACATTAACTTTACATCAGATCTATGCCCGTATCAGAAAAGAAAGGGAAAGCAAATCCTCATCACAAACCTTAAAAGGTCTGTATGCCGAACTTTCAGACCGCTATCCGGATGACTGGTTAGGACTTTTAGAAATCCTGGAAATAGCAGTTAAAGAACAATGGGAAGATCTTGCTTCTTCAGTAGAGGATACACTTCTGAAAATACAGGATAAACATGTTCATCTTATCAAATTAATCCATGACGGAATACGACTAGCAAAAGATGATCAGGTGGGTATACTACTGACGGAGTAACAGGATCTGCCAGGCTTTTTGAAGTTCTCCGATGTCCAGTAATCTAGCTGCCTGCGTATGTTGCTCCTTTTGGAATCTGACAGGATCATCTTTCCATCTTTCCAGATTGGACAGGATATCCTGATCGATTGAAGAGCTGCCTTCCGTGTGAGATTCCGGTATTACTTCAACATTTGCCAGCAAACCCAGATGATTGCCTGTGAGAACAGAAGAAAAACGTATGCTTTCCGGTAGCTGATCTATTCCGATTCCAAGGTTGCGCAGGGGCTTGGGAACCTTAAATAAACTTTCCTCTGTTACGCGACAGTACCAGTCACCACCCAATCTTGCAACAAGATCCAGCTTTGCCTGATCAACCTGATTGTTACTGTCTAATAAATCTCCGTGAATATGCATACATACAACTTCCGCCAGTACAAGATTCCCGGCTCCAGGCTCATCACTCAGTGCGATGATTTCTTTTACCTTACACTCCAGCTGTACAGGGGATTCCGCAACCCGTGGAGGTCTTACATGTGTGGATGGCAGAGCTGTAAAGCCGGATTTTTCAAATTCATTGATACCCTTCGCATATTCTGTACTGGCAAGTGATTGCTGCTGTACCATATCGTAGTTGACAATATTGATGACAACTTCATTTACTTCTTTTATATTTTCAAGTGTATGCTTGGTCGTTCCGTCCCGCATCCTTCTTAAAGGAGAAAAAACACAGACAGGAGGTTGGTGAGACATTAAATTGAAATAGCTGAAGGGGCTGAGGTTGACCTGACCTGCAGCATCTATTGTACTTGCAAAACATATGGGACGCGGAGCAATGGCATATTTGATAAGGTTATCAAAAATAGCCTGTTGCTGGATGGGATCTATTACTTTAGTTTTGATATCGGACATATACTATTCAATTAAAAACGAAAATATAAAAGCTTGTAAAAAAGGATATTTTAATATTTATTTATGGGATCCAGAACAACAGTATTCTCCAGCTGTCCCAGTCCGGTAACTTGCATGCTGATGTGATCTCCGGGCTGCAGCCATTGTATCTCATAATTCGGATCATTCCGTTTACCAGTACCGTTGAGTTCCAGAAAGCATCCCGTGCCAACAGTTCCTGATCCGATGAGATCTCCGGGGAAAACCTCGACTCCGTAAGAAACACGCTCTATGATTTCTGCGAAGGTCCAGTTCATATCTGCCATATTACCTGCGGATACCTGTTTTCCGTTTACGGTACAGCTCATATGCAGGTTGTACGTATCTCCTGTGTGTCCTTCAGGTGTTGCAACCTTATAAGACTCCAGTTCATCTTTTGTTACCATATAAGGGCCGATCATCGTCGCAAAATCTTTCCCTTTTGCCGGTCCCAGGTTGAGTTTCATTTCTTCCATCTGAAGTTGTCGGGCGCTCAGATCATTCATAATCATATATCCTGCTATGTACTGATCCGCTTCAGATGCCGGGATATTCTTTCCCCTTTTATTCAGTACAATGGCAACTTCAAGTTCAAAGTCAAGTTGATCAAAATGCAAAGGCATACAAGATACACTGCCTGGCCCCATTATAGCGCGATGATTCGAAAAATAAAAAACAGGAAACTTATCAAATTCCGGAATCATCTCCAGGCCACGGTTACGCCTTGATGTAGATACATGCTGGCGAAAAGCATAGGCATCCCGAAAGGTCGATGGATAAGGTACCGGAGCTAATAACCTGACAGTACTTTTGTCAAGTGCAATGTTCCTGAATTTTCCTTCTTTAGCCAGGTCAACAGCTTGTAACATCGCTTGCATACACTGCTCACCTCCTGTCAGAAAATCGTTCATAGATACGGGTAAACCTGAATCTGTCAGACTGCAGATATAGATCAGGTCATCCAAAAGAAATCCAAGTTGCTCCTTGTTATCATATTCGCATGTTACAAGTTTCATATCAAAATAGAGCTGTTAAAATCATCACAAATAAGGAATATTGGGTAAATATAATGATGATCTGAATTATTTATGCAATATCTAAAAAAGATGTAGTAAATAAATCTTATATTTGAGATAAACTTATACACCAGTTATGAACATCTTTGGACTACAGTACCTTACGGTATCCACGGGCATGATCGCTTTAGTAAAAGCGATGATTGCAGATGTTGTTTTTGCCCAATACTAGGCATTTCTTTTCTTGCGCCAAATAATCCTTTGGCAAGTTTAATACTATAATTGTTTCATATTTTTAAAATAGACTTTATCATGCCAATTTATCATCAATTGGGAAAAGTCCCTCAAAAAAGACACACTATTTTCCGAAAACCCAACGGCGAACTGTTCTCTGAAGAACTGGTGTCAACTCATGGCTTCTCCAGTACGTATTCTCTGGTATATCATTGCTACCCGCCTACATTAGTGAAGCAGATCCGGGATCCGTATGATGTATCTCCACGCATAGCGCGTGAAAAACACCTCAAACACACCAGTCTGAAAGGTTTTAAAGTACAACCTAAAGATGATTACCTCGAAAGCCGTACACCTGTACTGGTCAATCAGGATCTTCATGTGTCACTTGCGGCTCCAAGACTTTCCATGAAGGATTACTTCTATAAAAATAGTCAGGCGGATGAGATCATCTTTATCCATGAAGGCAGCGGTGTGCTGCAAACAGGTTACGGAAAGATCCGGTTTGAATATGGCGACTATCTGGTCATTCCCCGGGGTGTTATTTATCAGTTACATTTTGATAATCCGGACAACAGGCTGTTTATCGTGGAGTCTTTTTCTCCGATCCGTACGCCTAAACGTTACCGGAATGAATTCGGACAGCTTATGGAGCATGCGCCGTTTTGTGAGAGAGATATCAAACGGCCGGAAGATCTGGAAACGATAGATCAAACCGGAGAATTTGAAATCAGAATCAAAAAACAAGGACTTATATATCCCTATGTATATGGCAGTCATCCCTTTGATTTTGTGGGTTGGGACGGATATCATTATCCATGGGCATTTTCTATTCATGATTTTATGCCTATTACCGGTAAACTTCATCAGCCTCCGCCGGTGCATCAGACTTTTGAGACGGAAACATTTGTACTCTGTAGTTTTTGTCCGAGATTATATGATTATCATCCTCAGTCTATTCCCGCTCCGTACAACCATAGCAATGTAGATTCAGATGAGGTATTGTATTATGTGGACGGAGATTTTATGAGCCGCAAGAGTGTAGAACGCGGGCAGATCACCTTGCATCCCGGAGGTATTCCGCATGGGCCACATCCGGGTACAGTGGAGAAAAGTATAGGGCAGACAAAAACAGAAGAACTGGCAGTCATGATCGATCCATTCAGGCCGTTGATGCTGACAGAAGAAGCATTAGAAATTGAAGATCAGGAATATTATAAATCCTGGATAGGTTAAAAAAATAAAAAAAACAGCAGCATTATGGCACAGACATTTGCAGAAAAAATAGCTTTGGCGCAGGATTTTCTGCCCATCAACGGAACAGATTACATTGAATTCTATGTAGGTAATGCCAAGCAGGCAGCACATTACTATAAAACAGCATTTGGGTTTCAGTCAGAAGCCTATGCAGGCCCCGAGACTGGTGTTAGAGATCGGGCTTCTTATGTATTAAAACAGAATAAAATCAGACTCGTGTTGACGACCGCATTGCGCTCTGAGCATCCTGTAGCCGAACATGTCAAAAAGCATGGTGACGGTGTCAAAATCCTTGCGCTTTGGGTAGATGATGCTACAAAATCATTTGAGGAGACAGTAAAGAGGGGCGCAAAACCTTATCAGGAACCTCAGGTAATGAAAGATCAGCATGGAGAAGTATGTACTTCAGGGATCTACACGTACGGAGAAACCATCCACATGTTTATAGAGCGTAAAAATTATACGGGGACATTTATGCCGGGCTATGAAGTCTGGGACAGCGACTATCAGCCTGAAGAAACCGGATTGCAGTATATTGATCATTGTGTAGGTAATGTGGGATGGAATAAGATGAATGAAACTGTAGAGTGGTATCAGCATGTGATGGGATTTGTAAATGTCCTTTCTTTTGATGACAAACAAATCAATACGGAATATTCTGCCCTGATGAGTAAGGTGATGAGTAACGGAAACGGATATGTGAAATTTCCGATTAATGAACCTGCAGAAGGCAAGAAAAAATCACAGATTGAAGAGTACCTGGAATATTATGAAGGAGAAGGGGTGCAACATGCAGCACTGGCAACAAAGGATATTGTAGGTACAGTCAAAGCGCTTAAAGCGAGAGGAGTAGAGTTTTTGGGTGCTCCGCCAGAAGCGTATTATGATATGTTGCCAGATCGTGTTGGCGTGATTGATGAAGAAATAAAAGTGATTCAGGAATTGGGGATACTGGTCGATAGGGATGATGAGGGTTATCTGCTTCAAATATTTACAAAACCTGTAGAAGACAGACCTACACTTTTTTATGAGATCATACAACGCAAAGGAGCGCAAAGCTTTGGAGCCGGAAATTTTAAAGCTTTATTTGAAGCCATTGAACGGGAACAGGAAAAACGAGGTAATCTGTAGACATATTATTTTTAAAAAACAGCCAATTTATGAAAGAACTTTTGCAGGCTTTTGAGCGTAAAAGACCCGAAATTATATTTGAATGGAAAGACAATGAGACTGAAGCTGAAGGCTGGGTAGTGATCAACTCCCTTCGGGGTGGTGCTGCCGGCGGCGGCACCCGGATGCGGGCAGGTTTGGATCGGAACGAGGTGGAATCGCTCGCTAAGACTATGGAAGTTAAATTTACCGTCTCCGGTCCCGCTATCGGTGGAGCAAAATCAGGAATAAATTTTGATCCTGCTGATCCCCGTAAAGAAGCAGTACTGGACCGCTGGTTTAAAGTTGTCACACCTTTACTCAAAAATTATTATGGTACAGGAGGAGACTTGAATGTCGATGAAATACATGATGTAATACCGCTGACAGAACAGTACGGACTGTGGCATCCGCAGGAAGGAGTATTGAACGGACATTTTAATGTTCGTGAAAAGGATCGTATACATCAGATCGGACAGTTGCGTTACGGTGTCTCTAAAGTGCTGGAAGATGCAGCCTTCAGTCCTGATCTGAAGCGAAAATATAAAGTGGCCGATATGATAACGGGGTATGGAGTGGCAGAATCTGTAAAACACTTTTACAATCTTTATGGGGATACCTGTGCAGGAAAGCGTGCTATTATTCAGGGCTGGGGAAATGTTGCCGCTTCGGCAGCTTTTTATCTGAGCCGGCTTGGTGTGCAAATAGTGGGGATAATTGATCGGGCAGGAGGACTGATCAATAGAGAAGGATTTACAGAAGAAGAGATCACTACGCTTTTTCTCAATAGAAAAAAGAATGAACTGTATACTCCGGATCTGTTGCCCTTTGCACAGATCAACGAAGAAGTGTGGAATATCGGTGCGGAAATATTTATTCCGGCAGCCGCTTCACGTCTGGTCTCAAAAGAGCAGGTCAGTCTGTTAGTGGATAACGGGTTGGAAGTCATCGCTTCAGGAGCGAATGTGCCTTTTGCAGACAGAGAGATATTTTACGGGCCGGTGATGGAATTTGCAGATCAGCAAGTGGCAGTCATTCCTGATTTTATTGCCAATAGCGGAATGGCAAGAGTCTTTGCCTACCTGATGCAACCAAATGTAGAGATCAGTGATGAAGCTATTTTTTCGGATGTGTCTTCTGTTATTTTTAATGCCCTGCAAAAGATCCGTAACACAACAGCAGAGCGGATACATGTATCTTCTCATGCTTATGAAATCGCATTAAAAGAATTGGTATAAATCTCATTTCAGTAGCATTCATAGCAAAACCTTTTGCGTTAGAAACAGTATATTTGCGCTATGTCTGAAAACATGCAAATGAATTGGAAACAGTTGCTCTCTGCTAAGCGTTGGGGATATGAGGATCGTATTAATAAAGATCATCTGGAGGCTCGTTCAGAATTTCAAAGAGACTATGACAGATTGATTTTTTCATCTCCATTCAGAAGATTACAGAATAAAACCCAGGTATTTCCATTACCGGGGGCTGTTTTTGTTCATAATCGTCTGACTCATAGTCTGGAGGTAGCAAGTGTAGGCCGTTCGTTGGGCAGGCTTTTTTATGCAAAAATGAAAGAAGCAAATCCTGATGTAGATGAGGACTATCCGTTTTTACAGGAAGTAGGAAACATGGTATCTGCAGCTTGTCTGTCGCATGATCTGGGTAATCCTGCTTTCGGGCATTCCGGAGAATCAGCCATCTCGACTTATTTTACAGAAGGAGAGGGCCGCAAATTTCAGGAACAGGTCTCTGCAGAAGAATGGGCCGATCTGACGCATTTTGAAGGAAATGCAAATGCATTGCGCATATTGACTCATCCTTTTAATGGGAAAGATGACAAAGGTTTTGCACTGACTTATACCTCTCTGGCCTCTATTGTGAAGTATCCCTGTGCGGCCATCGACGGACATATAAAAAAGAATCATCATCGTAAAAAATATGGCTTTTTTACAGCCGAACGGGAGTCGTTTGCTAAAATAGCTGCGGAGTTGGGGTTGCTGCAGGATCCGACGAATCCTAAAGGATACCTTCGTCACCCACTGGTTTATCTGGTAGAGGCTGCAGATGATATCTGTTACAATATTATTGACCTGGAAGATGCACATCATCTCAAAATCCTGTCTTATAACGAAGTAGAAGAATTACTTTTACCTCTTTGTGGTGGTGAAAACTTACGCAACCGACTGGATAGCCTGAATGATACAGCCAGCAGGGTAGCTTTGCTTCGTGCAAAAGCAATCAATACATTAATTCACGGATGTGTAGATGTATTTTTCAAGGAACAGGACAAATTTCTGGCAGGCACATTTCCAATGGCGCTGATGGATGCACTGGAGGATGACGTTGTGCAGCAGATGAAAAAAATATCCAAAATCTCAGTTGCGCAGATTTATAATGCGCCAACTGTTGTTCAGATTGAAGTGGCCGGGTACAAGGTTATGAATGCTTTATTGGCTGAATTTGTGCCCGCTTACCTCAAAAAAAATAAGAATGGCTATGATCAGAAGTTGGTCGCATTGGTTCCAAACCAATTTTACACAACCAACGATGATGCGTATTCCAAAATCCGCTCGATACTGGATTACGTTTCAGGTATGACCGATGTATACGCCATCGATTTATATCGCAAAATAAAAGGAATCACCATTCCTTCCATAGATTAAGAATAATGATTTAAGGAAAGGGCAGGTAGAAATGTGATCCACATCCTATATTGTTCTTTCCTTATCCCTTATATAATAGCACAATACAAAATACATGAAAGTAGTTATCGCGGAAAAACCGTCTGTTGCAAGAGATCTGGCTCGTGTTATGGGAGCCAAGGAAGTGAATGACGGCTATATTTCGGGTAATGGGTATGCATTTACCTATGCATTTGGCCATCTGGTGCAGTTATGTACGCCACAGGCTTATGGTTTTCACACCTGGTCAGTTTCTAATCTGCCGATTATACCTGCACAATTCAAGCTGGAGTCTAAAAAAGTAAAGAAAGACGGTAAGCAAATGGATGACGGAGGAGCTTTAAAGCAGCTGAATACAATAAAAGGTTTGCTGGATAAAGCAGAAGAGGTGATTGTAGCGACGGATGCCGGGCGCGAAGGAGAATTGATATTTCGTAATATTTACTATTATCTGGGCGCAAATGTTCCCTTCAAAAGATTATGGATTTCCAGCCAGACAGATAAAGCGATAAAAGAAGGATTTGCCAATCTCAAAGAAGGAAGCGAGTACGATAGCCTGTATATGTCCGCAAGGTCGCGCTCCGAGTCGGACTGGCTGATCGGTATCAATGCAACACAGGCTATTACTCTGGCTGCCGGCAATCGAGGATTACTATCTCTGGGACGTGTACAGACACCCACATTGGCGATGATCTGCTCCCGTTTTATTGAAAATAAAAACTTTAAACCAACAGCTTTCTATAAGATACAGGCACAGTTTGAAAAGGAAAATATCAAGTTTAAAGCCACATCTAACCGAATAGATCAAAAAGATCTGGCGGAGGAAACACTGGCAAAAATAACTGTCGGGGCTTCGGCCAAAGTGACCAAAGTAGAAGGAAAGGAAGTCAAAGAACCTCCTCCCTTGCTGTATGATCTGACTAACTTACAACAGGATGCCAATAAGAAATACGGATATTCTGCAGATCAGACACTCAGTATTGCACAGACCCTCTACGAAAAGAAGGTAATCACTTATCCACGTACAGGCAGCCGCTACATCGGAGAGGATGTGTTTGAAAAAATAGAGGAGCTTTTTCAGCATCTTGCAGATACTGCTGAAGAGGGGATCGCAACAATAAGCCGAAATCTGATTGGTGCCAAACTCAATAAGCGCTCTGTAGATGATAAAAAAGTAACAGATCACCATGCCCTGCTTGTTACAGATGAAAAGCCTTCTGCTATGCTTAAGGAGCAATCCAATATATATAATATGATTGCTAAACGTATGGTGGAAAGTTTCTCTGATGTCTGCCTCAAGGATATCACAACTGTAATCATGGATGCGGAAGGCGTAGAACTGATCGCTAAAGGAACAGTTATCAAGCAGTATGGCTGGAGACTGTCTGCGGATCAGCTGGAACAACCGGAGGATGATAAGAAAGATAGCGATGATGCGGATACTGAAAACGCGCAGTTACCAAAACTTTCAGCGGAAGAATTACTGGAAATACTGGCGTTGGATCTGATGGAAAAATTTACCAAAGCCAAACCTATTCATACAGAAGCTTCTCTCTTAAAAGCAATGGAAACTTCAGGGAAGGAAATCGATGATGATGAAATGCGTCAGGCGATGAAAGACTGTGGATTGGGTACACCTGCTACACGAGCCGCAACCATTGAAACATTGTTTCAGCGTGATTATATCAGAAGAGATAAGAAGAAACTGATTCCTACTGATAAAGGACTGGCGGTGTATAATCTAGTCAAAGACCGGGCTATTGCAAAAGTGGAACTTACCGGTAAATGGGAACAGAAACTGGAAGAAATGCGTGCAAATAAAGTATCCTATGATGTGTTTATGAAGCATATCAAAGATTTTACGGTGCGTATCACAAAAGAATTGCTGCAACTGCGGATTTCACTGACACAGGATGCGGAACCACCGAAACAGACCGTCTCTATAAAATGTCCTAAATGTGATAAGGGTAGTATGATTCTGTATGACAAGGTCGCCCAATGTGATCATTATGCAAGAGGCTGTGACTTCAAAATATGGCGTACCCTTTCCGGCGTCACATTGGAAGAAAAGGAAATGAAAAACTTACTCGAAAAAGGTAAAACCGGTGCATTGAAAAACCTTCAGGACAAAGAAGGTAAAAAAGTTGACGGTGTTTTAGTTTTTGAAAATCTGAAAGTCAGTATTGCATAATCCTGCTTGATCAGAAGATATCTTTTAACATTTCCCAGCTACGTTGCGGGTTTGAACCAATCAGATAGATGATTTTGAAAACCCCGTTTAAACATTCGAGAAGCACCATAAAAACAGGAATAAGCAGATAAGACAGCTTACTATGTTTGTATTTGAGTGTATGTATATTCATTAGCTTTTTCAGCATTGGCATTAAATCTTCTCTATAATAATACAGTAACAATGCAATAAAGAGCAGGTAAAAAGACAGACGGAAAGTAAAGGCTATTTTGAAACTATGTGGCATTATAGTCAGATCGATGATCAGAATGTTCACTATTATGGGAATAAGCATTAATGCCCCGATAATGACCGTTCTTTTATAAAGAAGTAATAATGAGGCTGTAATCTGTGAAATTGCGATAAAATATTTAAAGGGTTGATGGTCAAAAAGATACCAGCCTGTTTTGAAGAGCGAAAGGTCTTTTATGGGGGTAGCCAGCTCCTTTGCGGACAGATTCCCAAATTGCCCTCCGGAAAGTTTACCAATACCATAAGATAAAAAAATAAATGCCAGTAAATATCGGATAGAAAGAATGATAAGATCTAAAGTCTTTTCCTGATTGATTCGTAATTGCATAATTTATAATCGGTTGGTTAGTAATATATAGATGCCGGAAATTACAATATTCCATAAAGAAATAAAAAATGGGGATATCGCTAGCCCAGAATACAACAGACACCGAATAGAAATCACGTGTTCTATGGGATGAAAAGAGGGACAAAATCTATAAAAGCGTCTCTGTAAATAATTATGTGTTGTATCGAAAGGAATTCTTGACAGTATGTAAACTTTTTTATATTGGAAATAGGCTACTTTTGTATCCTTATGTCGACAACATTATACAATCCTTTTAAAGCATTTAAATTTGATAATAACACCTGCTTTTTGACAGGTCAACCTTTAGCTTCTGCAGACGAGCAAATTCAGGTCTTTCCGGTATGGATGATGCGGGCTTTTGATCTGGAAGATAAGCCGTTCAAAATGCTGGACGAAAATGTAGTGACATACAAATCATTAAAACTTCCCTGTAGTGCTGAAGCTGCATTGACCATCGAAAAGATGGAGTCGGAGGTAGAGCGTGCTTTTGCCGATGGCTATAAAGCCGTTAAAAATCTTCCTCCTGTTACTCTTTTTCAATGGATGGCAAAAATTGTATATGGAGTTGTATTCAATGAGATTCAATCGGGTATACGCCAGCAGGTGTTATCCGGAGAGGATATGAATTTTTCACAGGCGCTTGTGCAGAAATTTAAAAATCTGCATGCGATGTTACAGTCTTTGCTTGTGCCTATGGAATTTGAAAATACACTGCCGTTTTCTCTGGTTGTAGTGCCTGTAGATAATCCTCCTCAAACCTTCAATTACCGGGATGAGATCAATACTTTGATTTTTTCACTTCGTATGAATGATTTCGGGCTTATTGCCTGTTTGCAGGATAATGCCACCAATAATATCTATCACGAAGAGGCTTTACAGTTGCTGAATGACAAACAACTGCATCCTATACAGTTTGAGGAATTAGCTGCACGATATTTTTATTCGGCATACCTTTTCAACAGGCTACCCGAATATACTTACCTGCATACGCCTGCAATGGTGTATGTGGAACCTATGCCACTTGCTGATATGTCGATGAAACCAATCTTTGATCACTGGCAGGTGAAAACTTATGGACAGGTGTTGGAAAACTTCTGGAAACCGTGGGGTTTTATATTGTATGAAATTATCAAAGACCCAGAGAACCCGATGAGTTTTATTACGGATGAACAGAAAGCTTTTATTCCGAACACAGAAATTACGCTACCGTTGGGATAATATAAAAGTCCCGGTCACATGCTGCGATCGGGACGAAGTTGATTTATTAACAATTGTACTTTTTAGATATCTTATTTTAAGATTTCACGGGCTATAACCAGACGTTGAATTTCGGAAGTACCTTCATAGATCTGCGTGATCTTTGCGTCACGCATCAGACGTTCGACATGGTATTCCTTGACATATCCATATCCGCCGTGAATCTGAATCGCTTCTATTGTTGTTTTCATTGCAACTTCAGAAGCAAATAATTTGGCCATAGCTGCTGCTTTGCCATAAGGCTGTCCGTTATCTTTCAGCCAGGCAGCTTTATGAATAAGGAGTCGTGCTGCTTCTATTTCCATTTCCATGTCAGCTAGTTTGAATTGAATAGCCTGATGTTCGGAAATCGGTTTACCAAATGTCTTCCGTTCTTTAGCATATGCCAGCGCCAGCTCATACGCTCCTGCTGCAATACCGAGTGCCTGCGCTGCAATACCTATGCGCCCACCATCCAGTGTTTTCATTGCAAATTTGAACCCGAATCCATCTTCTCCTATACGATTTTCTTTAGGCACTTTGACATCCGAAAACATAAGAGAGTGCGTGTCTGAACTGCGAATACCCAGTTTGTTTTCTTTCGGGCCTATGGTGAATCCCTCCATTCCTTTTTCTACAATCAAAACATTAATACCGCGATGACCTTTGTCAGGATGCGTCTGAGCGATCACAAGATAGTAATCTGCATTTCCACCATTAGTGATCCAGTTTTTTGTGCCGTTCAGCAGGTAGTGATTTCCTTTATCCTCTGCAATTGTATGCTGTGAAGTTGCATCAGACCCAGCTTCAGGCTCTGACAAAGCAAAAGCACCTAGTTTTTCGCCGGAGGCAAGCGGATGTAAATACTTCTGTTTTTGTTCCTCCGTTCCAAACGCATCTAACCCATAGCATACAAGAGAGTTGTTGGCAGACATAATTACAGCTGCAGATGCATCAATTCTGGCCAACTCCTCCAGCACAAGTGTATAGGCGATTGTATCCATTCCTGCACCACCATATTGGGGATCGACCATCATTCCCATGAAGCCAAGTTGTCCCATTTGCTTAACGTGTTCAAAGGGAAATTTGGCGAGTTCATCGCGTTCAATTACACCTGGTTTAAGATCCTGTTGTGCAAAGTCACGGGCAGCAGCCTGTATCATTTTATGTTCTTCGCTCAGTTCAAATATCATAAAGCACTCATTTTTGATGGTTTATATCCAAATATATTAAAAATATATTATGCTTGCATAGTAAAATTTTATTTTTTATCGCTTCATTGTCACAATTTAGAAGAGTAATTTGTTTATAAAATAAAATCTACTATATTAGTAGGGTAAATAGGTTTTTAATTTAATAATATTAAGAAATTATGAGTTTAAGATTAGGAGACGAAGCCCCGAATTTCAAGGCGCAAACAACAATAGGAGATATTGATTTTCATGATTATATCAAAGACAGCTGGGTTGTATTTTTTTCACATCCATCAGATTATACGCCGGTATGTACAACTGAACTTGGACGTACAGCCAAACTGAAATCTGAGTTTGACAAAAGAGGAGTGAAGGCACTTGCTTTAAGTGTTGACAATCTGGAAGATCATCACAACTGGGTGAAGGATATTAATGAAACGCAGGATACGACAGTCAATTTTCCGATTGTAGCAGATGTCGACCGTCATATTTCGGAATTATATGATATGATCCATCCGAATGCTTCTGCTACTGCAACAGTGCGTTCTGTATTTATTATCGGACCTGATAAGAAGATCAAACTGACATTGACTTATCCGGCATCTACAGGGCGTAATTTTGATGAAATACTACGTGTGATTGATTCTTTACAGCTTACAGCTGATTATTCTGTTGCTACACCTGCAGATTGGAAACATGGAGAGGACGTCATCGTGGTACCGGCTATTAAGACCGAAGATATACCGGCTAAATTTCCAAAAGGATTTAAGGAAATAAAACCTTATCTGCGTACTACTCCACAACCGAATTTATAGCAAATTATTATAATGATAAATGTCTTTCATTTTGTATTAGCTCAATACAAAATGAAAGACATTTTTATTTGCATAAATTACCATCTGCCTCCGGCTCCGCCACCTCCACTTGATCCTCCACCGAAACTGCCACCTGATGATCCGGAGGAACCGGAAGATCCCGATGAACCGGAAGATCCTGAAGAAGTGCTTCTGACTTTTTTAGGTATAGTGACTTTGCCTAGCTCTATCTCGTAATTACAATTTCTACAATCCTGTTTTTCTATACCGGTGCCTGAGCTGGAATAAGTAGCTGCAGTGATTGTTTTGATATAAGGGGTGTGGAAGGTAAAGAAGTGACATTGCGGACACTGCTCATAGGAATAAGCTTCTTCTCCATCAAAAGCATTTACCTGAATTTTTCCTGACTGCAGGTTTTTCCAGAATTCGAAAATTTTTGATTTGACCTTCTGTTCATTTTTCTGACCATCGTTCAGATATTTTGTAAGTTCCTTTGCGCTTATTTCATCTTTATTTATTCGTTTCCATTGTCCTGACTCATCCGGAGGAATAAACCGGACTTTTACTTTATTTCTAAACTTAAATACGGCAAAAAGATCAAAGAAGGCTAGCGGAGCAATAAAAGGAATTAAAAAGGCTCTTGACGAAAATTTGGAAAGGGCTGTGGACTTGCTTTCATCATCCTGATACGAGTCGCTGATGAGTGTTCTCGATTGGTTGTATTTCATGGACAGGATCAGACTGCCAAGTATGCCTAAAAATATAGGGAGATTTTTGAGTTTAAAAACCTGCTCCAGGTTGTTGAATCCAAAAGCAAAGATAAAGATGCTGAAGAATAACATTATCCCGAAACATCCGCATCCGCTGACGACGGGATTAAGTCCTTTTTTGATTTTGATCTGTCCCGATACGGATTTGGTAATCCATCCCAGATAGAGATATATTATAAGTACTATTAAGAAAATGATACCGACTTTATTTAAAAGTTCAGCATGTTTGAACCAGAAGGAGTTATTACGTTTGAGTATAGAATCCAGTTCTTTTACAGAATCCGGAGCTAACAGGGACTGCTTAATAGCTTGCATAGCGGCCAGAACCCCTGCGTCATAGTCTGAATTTCGAAAATGTGGAACGAGAAAGGATTCACCTACTCTTTTGAGATAAGCATCAGGAAGAAGAGCTTCCATCCCGTAGCCTGTTATAAAACGGTAATAATGTCTATCCTTTCCAATAAAGAGTAGGAGGCCATTGTTTGCTTCCTTTTTGCCGATACCCCAGGTATTGAAAAGACGGTGTGCAAAAGCAAAGTCATCATCCCCCTGAAAATCATTGACAATAACAACTGCGACTTCGGCCTTTGTCTTCTCTTCAATCTCAACTGCTATCTGATTTAGTTCAGATTCAGTAGCACTGCTAAGTATGCCATTTGGATTGCTCACATAATAATTTTGTCCATTCTCTTTAGGATTGGGAATCTCTTCTACGGCATACTGAGCTTGCACAGGCAGGGATCCGAAAAGGAGAGAAGCATGAATAACTATACTGAATACGGTATAGCAGAATACATGCATGAAACTCTTGTTGTTTTTCATTTGGTATTACTTACTTCTTTAAGAATCCGATCATTTATTTCGGGGGTGTTGGTTATTTCTTCACAATTCATATATAATACGAAAGAAACATAAATGTATTGTACTTCACCGAATATAAAAAAACTGAAACATAAATAACAAAAAAAGAGCTTCATCTTTCTAAGAAATGAAGCTCTTTCATTATTGTAAAAGTATTTTTAAAAGACTTTTACCATGTAAATATAGTCTTGCAATTGTTTGATCTGATCTGTCCTTGATAAATTCGACAGACTATTCTTTTTGTTTAAAACAATTTCTCCATTTAATGAGTTTGCAGGGATTTCATTTAATGCATCTAACAGGATTTTAGTTTTGATTGCAAAACCTGCCCCGTCAATGCCTGTTTGTTTACCGCTGATAATACCAATGATATTTCCTTTATTATCCAATACAGGACCTCCACTGTTACCAGGGTTGACCGGAATAGATATCTGATAAGCGATGGTATCGCCGGCATATCCGGTTGCGGAACTCAGATATCCTTGTCCATAGACCGCTTCATCACGAGGGAACCCGATAGTGTAGATATCTTCACCTAAATCTGAAGATCTTGATTTGAAGGTATACGGAATACTTTTAAGCTTTCTGAAATTACTATCGTTAATATGCAGAATAGCCAGATCTTTTGCAGCATCTGTATAGATAACACTTGCTCTGAAGGAATCTCCTTTGTTATTCTGTAAATGGATAGAATCAGCACCGTTGATCACATGAAAATTGGTAACAACATAACCGTCTTTAGTAACCATAAAACCTGTAGCGCCATAGTGACTGTCTACTTTATTATTGATGTCTTTTTTCTTGTTGTCGATATTGCGTAGGGCGGCATTATGTTCGTTGACATTGCGCTTTACATTGTTCATATCTCTGCGCAAAGCACTATAGTCCGTCGATGCTTTTTCCAGATTGGTATAATAACCACTCAGCCACAATGTAGAGAATACAGAAATAATAGCAACCGCTGCAGCTACAGCAATATTTAATTTAAAACGTGCCTGAATCGGAACAACAGGCGTTTCTTTTGTTTGTGTTTTATGTTTATGACTACGGTGGTAAGATGTCGATACATTCTTCAGCTGATTTTTGAAATCCATGCGTGCTGTTACAGATTGCATATCGTTGATAAATGTACGGTGCTGTTGAAGCTGGATACTGAAAGTCGGATTTTCAGCACAAAATGCTTCAAAGGACATGCGCTCTTCCGTGGTCATCTCATTCCGCAGATATCGGTCTGCGAGGTCATAAAATTCTTGTTGACTCATCATTGCCATGGCACTGGTCCTTATTATTATATTAGTTACAAATTAATTCTCACTCTGAAAAAAATACTTTTTCAGCCTTTGCAGGCATTTGTATTTTTGAGTTTTGGCATTGTCAGTATTCGTATAGCCGAATTTTTCACAAATGTCCTGCATAGAATGATTCAGGATATAAAAATCATGAAGAATCGTCTTACAGGGCTCCCCCAGTTTACTCATGGCTTCTTCCATTTGTGTAAATCTGAGATCCAGCTCTTCGTGTTTGTCGATATCATCCTCATATTGAAGGGTATCTTCATAATCACGAATGTCATTTGTTGCATATCCTGCACCATTACGATTGAGCTGCTTCAGCCATAGTCTTCTGCAAATCGAATACAGATAGGTTTTAAGTTTACTTTTCAACTCAAAATCTCCGTGCGATACTTTATCATAAAGCACGATTACTGCTTCCTGAAAAATATCTTTCGCTTCTTCCTCACTACCATTGTTCTGGATAATCATATGGCTGATACTGGGATAATATAACTTGTAGATTGCATCTAAAGCTAAATGATCACCAATCAGAATTCCATCGATTATTTCCTGGTCATTTTCCGGAGTGAATGATTTGCTAAACTTACTCACCTATTAATACCTTTTATAACTAATAGTAACCCAATTACTTTGATGAATTTGAAACTTTTAACGAAAAGCATGTAGTTACTCATTCCAAACGTACACTATTTTTTTTAAAATGGATAGGATTATTTGGGCAATTTTTGAATTAAAACGGTTAGAATTGCTGGAATGTTGTGTCTCAAAGATTTATTTTTTAACAGAGACTTTTTCCGTATTTATCATTTTTTGAAAATCCGGAATAGATTACCGGATGAGATCTTTAATTTCAAATGATAAATCGATTTATCAAGTCTTTTTGGTATCTTCAATCTGAAAATAAACCTATAACTATAAATTCTAAAATTAAAAATGCTGTTCAGCTTTTAGAATTAATATGATCTGCCTATGAAAAAGAGAATTTCCCTGTTTGTCTGTTTGAGTTTTATGACTCTTGGTTTTTGTCAACAAAATCCCGTGATTAAGGGCTGGTATGCTGACCCCGAAGGTATTGTATATAATAATACCTACTGGATATTCCCGACGTATTCTGCTCCATATGAAAAGCAGATTCTTTTCGATGCTTTTTCATCCAAAGATCTGGTCCATTGGGATAAGCATGAACGTATATTGGATACGGCTGCTGTCAAGTGGGCAAAAAAAGCGATGTGGGCGCCCAGTGTAATAGAAAAGGAGGGGAAGTATTATCTGTTTTTTGGTGCAAATGATGTACATCCGGGAGAAGTAGGAGGGATAGGAGTTGCTGTGGCGGACAAGCCTGAAGGTCCTTATAAAGACTTGTTAGGTAAGCCTCTTATACAAGATGTCATTAATGGTGCGCAACCCATTGATCAGTTTGTGTTTAAAGATAAGGACGGCAGCTACTATATGTATTATGGAGGGTGGAAACATTGTAATGTGGTGCGGCTGAAGGATGATTTTACGGGTATACAGCCATTTCCGGACGGACAGGTATACAAAGAGGTAACTCCTGAAAATTATGTGGAAGGACCATTTATGTTTATTTATAATAATAAGTATTATTTTATGTGGTCTGAAGGAGGATGGACCGGTCCGGATTATAAGGTCGCATATGCTATAGCTGATTCTCCGTTTGGCCCTTTTGAAAGGGTCTCTACTATCTTAGAACAGGATTCGACTATTGCTGTTGGTGCAGGTCATCATTCCGTTATAAAAGCTCCTGATGCCGATAAATACTTTATTGTGTATCACCGACGCCCAATAGGTAAAACCAGTGCGAATGAAAGAGAAACATGTATTGATGAATTGAATTTTGATAAGGATGGTTATATCTTACCTGTAAAAATGACTTCCACAGGTGTCAGTCATCCTTTGAAATAAGCATATTGAAAAGATCTGAAGGGGAAGTAGTGCCTTTATAAACAAAAAAAGCATCCACATAACGTGGATGCTTTAAAAGCGGTCTGGACGGGACTCGAACCCGCGACCCCATGCGTGACAGGCATGTATTCTAACCAGCTGAACTACCAGACCTAATTTTTTAATTGTAATAAAGAACAAATTTGAAGTTTTCACTTCATTTGAAGCGGTCTGGACGGGACTCGAACCCGCGACCCCATGCGTGACAGGCATGTATTCTAACCAGCTGAACTACCAGACCTCAAATTTTTTAATTAAATAAAGAACATGATGAAGTACCATTTACTTCTTATTTTTTAGCGGTCTGGACGGGACTCGAACCCGCGACCCCATGCGTGACAGGCATGTATTCTAACCAGCTGAACTACCAGACCTTTTTCCTTCCTGAGAAGGTGTGCAAATATAGCGTTAATTTCTTTATTTGCTAATAATTTTTGAAAAAAAACTACTCTACAGTTCCTTCTTTCATCTTTTCTGCATTCTCTGCAAACTGTAATGCATCGATAATTCCTTGAATATCACCGTCCATAACAGCTGGTAAGTTATACAATGTTAACCCGATACGATGTTCGGTAACTCTACCTTGAGGGTAGTTGTAGGTACGTACTTTTGCCGAACGGTCACCTGTAGATACCATTGTTTTTCTTTTTGCAGCAGTATCTCCGTGTTTCTTCTGAACTTCCAGCTCATACAATTTGTTACGAAGCATCTCCATTGCCAGTTCTCTGTTGGCCAATTGCGAACGTTCTACCTGACATACCACTACGATTCCCGAAGGTTTGTGTGTTAATTGTACTTTGGTTTCTACTTTATTTACGTTCTGACCACCGGCACCTCCCGAACGGGATGTCTGCATTTCAATATCTCCGGGATTCAATTCGACATCGACATCTTCTGCTTCCGGTAAAACCGCAACTGATGCTGCTGATGTGTGTACACGACCCTGAGTCTCTGTATCCGGTACACGTTGTACACGGTGTACTCCTGACTCATATTTTAACTGGCCATATGCATCGTCACCGATTACTTTAAGAATTACCTCTTTATAACCACCTGAAGTTCCTTCTGTGACATCCATTACTTCATTTCTCCAGCCTTTTGTTTCAAAAAAGCGGGTATACATACGGTAAAGATCCCCCGCGAATAATGCGGCTTCGTCTCCACCTGTTCCTCCACGAATCTCAATAATTGCATTTTTGGCATCTTCCGGATCTTTGGGAATAAGCATAAGACGAATTTCTTCTTCCTTCTCCTCTTTCTGTCCATAGAGTATGTCCAGCTCTTCTTTGGCCATTTCTCTAAGCTCCTGATCTTTTTCATTTGCCAGAATGTCTTTATTTGCATCAATGTTGCTGACCATATTTTTGTAAATATGGTACTGATCAACAATTCTACCCAAATCTTTATATTCTTTATTAAGTTTGGCGAAACGTTTCATATCACTGATTGTATCAGGATTGCTTAATTCAGCTTCCACTTCCTGCCAACGTTCTTTTATAGCTTGTAATTTATCTAACATAAAATCAAAATATGACGACACTTCCTGCCAACGGCCAAGATGTGTCTTTTTTTAGTGCACAAAAATAAAGAAATTTTGTCGCTTTTTATAAGTTATATTAATGGGAAGAAACCACCTTTAATCCTATTATCGAAGCTATTAAGGTAAAAATGAAGAAAACTCTCCAAAAGTCGACGGGTTCTTTGAAGAAAAAGATACCCATTAATACAGTCCCTACTGCTCCTATTCCAGTCCAGACGGCATACGCTGTTCCCAGTGGTAATGTTTGTGTAGCCTTCATGAGCAAGCCCATACTGAGGAACAAAGATATTATGAATCCCAGGTACCACAGATACATTTGTGTCCCTGAGGTTTCTTTTGCCTTACCCAGACAAGTCGTAAAACCTACTTCAAATAATCCTCCGATGATAAGAATAATCCAATTCATAATTAATGTCTAAATATGTAGGGCAAAGGTGTGAATAACAAATTTAAATCGAAGTTTTTTTATCATTTTTTAATTGCAGAAACGGGCTTATTTTGTGTTAAGCTCATTGTTCCATTGTAGCAATTCTAGTTTGGTTCCATCCCAAACGGCATAAGATTTACCTTTGAACCATTCTCCGAGATTAATAATCTGACTTCCGGAAGAGAGCGGAAGATGGTAAGAAAGGTGGCGGTGACCGAATATGTAAAAATCAAAATGCTGAGTATTTTCCAATTGTCTGGCATACTGGATCAGCCACTCCCGGTCTTCACCTAAAAAGATTTCATCGATATCATTGGCTGCTCTGCTGGATCTGGACCAGCGCTGAGCAATAGCTATACCCAGATTGGGGTGCAGCCTGGCAAACAGCCATTGGCAGGCTTTGCTGCGGAATATTTTTTTCAGGAATTTATATTTTTTATCACCATCTCCCAATCCATCTCCATGATGTAAATAGAATGATTTACCATCTCTGATGATTTCGAGCTCATTATCTATGATGTTTGCTCCAAGCTGATCCCGCAGATATCCAAACATCCACATGTCATGATTGCCTTTGAAAAAGGTAATTTTGACTCCTTCATCAGCTAATTCTGCTAATTTTCCCAGAAAACGGATATATCCTTTAGGAATCACGGATTGATATTCAAACCAAAAGTCAAATACATCCCCCATAAGATAGAGTTCTTTTGCATCTGATTTGATGTGATTGAGCCATTTTACTATCTCATGTTCACGGGCAATTGATTTTGCTTCAGGATAGGATCCTAAATGAAAATCGGATGCGAAATAGATATTTTTTCTGTCAGACATTTTTTCAAAACTACCTAAATCAGTGTAATATTCAAATTCGGATACAGACTAAATTACAATCCTTACATTGCTTTTAAAAAGTAATGGTCGCATCTGAAGTCTGATTATCCCTAATCGGATTGCAGTGAAATCAAAATCGGTCTTATCTATCTATTGAGTTCACACATAAATTAGTAGATTTGTGATAATAGCATTAACGTATAAGCAAATTTATGATGAATAAGAAACTAGGATTGATCTTAATGGTGTTAAGTATGACCACATTGCAGCAACAGCATGTTTCGGGGCAAACAGGACCTCAGGTAAAAGCTTACCCTTCTACACAAAAGGGGAATGTAAGTGATGATTTTTTTGGTGTTACGGTTGCAGATCCTTACCGTTGGTTAGAAGATGACCGTTCTGCCGAAACAAAAGAATGGGTATTGAGTCAGAATAAGACAACTTTTGATTATTTGAATGCCATTCCTTACCGGGATGAGCTGAAAAAACAATTGACTGATATATGGAATTATGAGAAAGTAAGTACGCCATTTGTAGAGGGTGCTTATACCTATTTCTATAAAAACGATGGCTTGCAACAGCATTCTGTTTTATATCGTAAAAAAGGGGATAAGGGTAAAGAAGAAGTTTTTCTTGATCCTAACACATTTTCAAAAGACGGATCCACATCTTTATCAGATGTCAGCTTTTCGAAAGATGGTAGCCTGATGGCCTATTCTATCTCCGAAGGCGGATCTGACTGGAGAAAGGTAATCGTGTTGAATACAAATGATAAATCAACGGTAGGGGAAACACTTATCGATGTTAAATTTTCGGGTGTTGCATGGAAAGGTAATGAAGGATTTTATTATTCCAGCTATGATAAGCCAAAGGGATCTGAATTGTCCGAAAAGACAGATCAGCATAAATTATATTATCATAAACTGGGAACAGCACAGTCTACTGATAAACTGATCTTTGGAGGAAGTGAGACACCAAGACGTTATGTGGGAGCATATCTGACAGATGACGAACGCTTTTTAATTATTACAGCGGCAAATACCACAACTGGAAATGAGCTTTATTTTAAAGATCTGTCTGATTCGAAATCAGCTATCAAAACGGTTGTAGGTGATTTTAATTCTAATACAGCTATTATAGACAATATCGGGGATGTATTTTTTCTGAAAACTAATTTGGATGCACCGAATAATAAATTAGTCAAGGTGGATAGCAAAAACCCAACTGCTGCTAATTGGAAAACAGTTATTCCGGAAACAGACAATGTATTGAGTATTTCTACAGGAGGAGGCTATATTTTTGCCAATTATCTGAAAGATGCGATTTCTGTAGTAGAGCAGTATACTTATGAAGGGAAAAAAGTCCGTGCGATTGAACTGCCCGGGGTAGGTACGGCTTCCGGATTTGGCGGTAAGAAAAAGGAAAAAGATATTTATTTCAGCTTTTCAAATTATATCACGCCGTCATCCAGCTTTAAGTTTAATGTAGAGTCCGGTAAGTCTGAACTTTATATTAAGCCTAATGTGAAATTCAATCCTGATGAATACGAATCTAAGCAGGTATTCTATACTTCCAAAGACGGAACTAAGGTGCCGATGATCATTACTCATAAGAAGGGATTGAAGCTAGATGGAAAAAATCCAACTATTGTATATGGATATGGAGGATTTAATGTCAGCCTGACTCCTGGATTCAGTGTAGCTACTGCAACATGGTTGGCAAACGGTGGTGTATATGCTGTTCCGAACCTACGTGGCGGAGGCGAATATGGAAAAAAATGGCATGATGGCGGGCGTCAGTTTAATAAATTGAACGTGTTCAACGATTTTATCGCTGCAGCTGAATATCTGCAGCAAAATAAATATACTTCTCCGGAATATACAGCGCTCTCTGGAGGTTCTAACGGGGGGCTGTTAGTCGGAGCGACAATGACGATCAATCCTCATGTGGCGAAAGTTGCATTACCGGCTGTTGGCGTACTGGATATGTTGCGTTATCATACCTTTACTGCTGGTGCAGGATGGGGATATGACTATGGTACGGCTAATGACAGTAAAGAAATGTTTGAGTATCTGAAAGGGTATTCTCCTGTACACAATGTGAAAGAAGGGGTTTGTTATCCTGCTACATTAGTGACCACAGGTGATCATGATGATCGTGTTGTGCCTGCACATTCCTATAAATTTGCGGCAGAGCTGCAATCAAAACAGAAGTGTGCTAATCCGGTCTTAATCCGTATTGAGACGAAAGCAGGCCATGGAGCAGGGCGTTCTACGGATGTAGTGATCAATGAGACGGCGGATAAATTTGCTTTTACCTTGTGGAATATGGGGATCACTACTTTGAAGTAGCAGATTCTGTATTCCTCCAAAATAACAATGGCCACCTGAAAAGGTGGCCATTGTTATTTTATATGTTTGTTATTACCATGTAGGTTCACCTTTTCGCATTTTGTCGAGATTGGCCTGTAGTTCGGCTTTACTATCTTCATCGGCAGCAGCGATAGCTTTTTCCTGAAAAGTGATTGCCTGATTCTTATCTCCTTTTTTATAAAGTAGGTTTGCATAGGTATCCAGGAATAATGCATTTTGAGGGTTATTCTTTAATGATTGTTTACTCCATTCGAGTGCAGATTCGATACACGTTTTATCTTCACAATTCTCAAAAATTGTCCATGCAAAGGAATTAAGTTCATTAGAAATTACTTTAGAAGTGTTGATGTAAGCATTTACAGCATCTTTGAAAGCGGGCCAGTCTCTTTTGCTAAAATAGAATTGGGGTTTAAAACGAACAAACATACTCGTCATATCTACTTCCGGATGACTTTTGGAAAGCTGTTGCTGTACAACATCTAGATTGATATTCTGATCATTTTTTAGCAAAGGCATTACGAACTCGCTCATTAATACAGTCGACATAGCATTGTTTGCACTTCCCTTTCCTAATATAGCATCTATTTTATCTATATTATTTTTTATCAGCTGGTAAGATCTTGAATCAGAACTGGTCGCACTTGTGAGTAGCATCTGTAGGTTTTCTTGCTGAAACAGCTCCTGTTCCGGAAGAGAGTTGATAATCATGGTTTGCGTTCTTTTTACAGTTTCCTGATCATATGCATTCTCTGCTGCTACTGCTAATTTCCGGGCAATCTCTATATCATCCGGTTTTGCATCAAATTTACTAAGCAATGTATAATACTGAGATGAGGGATTCAGACCTTCTTTTGCTTTGGCAATAAATTCGTCTGCCTCTCCGCCACCTACAATACGGTGTACTAAGGTTCCGTTCGGATCGAAAATAAGGAAGGTAGGGTATGCTCTGACATTGTAATCTTTTTCAAATCGGCTGGCTTCTGCATACCATGCTTTTACATCCTCGCTGTCATCTTTTGTCTGATCCATCTGTATCTTGGCATTGATAAAGTTGGAATTAAAAAATTCTCCGACTTTGGGTTGTGGGAAAACGGTATTTGCCATGTATTTACATGGGCCGCACCAGGTTGTAAAACAATCGACGAAAATGTGTTTGTTTTCTTTTTTTGCTTTTTCCTTGATTTGAGACCAGGAGAGACCATGTTCAAATTTGACTCCTGATTCTTGAGCAAAACTCAAAAAAGGAGCCAGAAGAAATAGAATAATTAGCTTTTTCATTTTTTAGTAGTTAGAATTAATGTGAAGTATGAAATGAAAGTAGAAAATAATGTATACAAAAAAAAGTCTCCGGTCATTTTTCATGCCGGAGACTTTCTTCATTCTGATTAAAAGTGGATTAGAATCCCATTTTTGATCTTAAATCTTTTTGAATTGCGTTTTTATGTATAAGCAAAGAAGTTGTTTTGTAACGAACAAATTCTTTTGTCACGTATAAGTATCCTTTGTAATCGTTTGAAACACCCCAGGAGTTTTTAACGATGTAGTATTCTTTTCCGTTTTGATCTTTTACAAGTCCTACAATGTGCATACCGTGATCATCTGTCGTTGTATAATCGTCAAATGCCAGTTGTCTTTGCTCAGGAGTAATTTTCGCTTCCGGCTGAGGACCCACAAACATCGATTGTTTTTCTGCATCATTCATGTCTTCAAATGCTTTCTCCGGAACATAAGCCACACCGTTTTTCCAGCTGAATCCTTTCTCAGATACATCTGTTGCCCATGCCACTGTATATCCGTTTTTCAATGCATTATCAATAACAGATGTCAAATCATTCATTTGAACATTATAGAATCTGTCAAATGACCAGTTGTCTGGGATCAACAATACAAATTGTTTGTAGTAAGGGTGATCTGTGACCGAAGCCAGACCGATATAATCGTCCGGATTGATTCCGATTACCTGATCTGCAAATGTTCTTGGTGTATATGACTTGCCCTGATAATCAAATTTTTCAGGCACTTCACCCAGATAGGAATCCATTGCTGCTGTATATGCTTTCTCCCAGTTTGGTGTCAATTTTTTTGCTTTTACAAATGTACCTAACATAGCATCCAGCATATTGGTCATTTCACCGATATTATTACGCTTTGATCCGTAATGTAAGCCTGTATATACTTCCTGAGGAAGTGCTCCATATTTGCGATACGCATTTAACACATCGTGGAATTGTCCTCCTTCGCCAAGAGACAATCCGCCGTGAAGACGAACATATGTTTTGGCTTTTTCAAGATAGGTATTTCTTGCACTAAAGATCTGAGAGATTTCCACAGGTTTTTTGCCCATACGTATCATTTCAGATTCTAAAAATGAGTTTCCGGAATAAGACCAGCACGTACCCGAAGAACCCTGATCTTTAATAGATGTATTAGCCAGATTAATTACTTCTGTAAACGTAAAGCCAGCCTTACTGTTGTCATTTTGATTTGCTTTTAAAGCGTTAATTAAATTGTCTTGTGCCTGTACCTGAAAAGATGCAACAAATAATGATGCAGCCAGCACAAGTGATTTATTCCAATTCATATGTATTTAATTTGATTTTCAATGGCCATATGGAATATCCAAACTCTATTTATTGGTGTTTGTGCAGTCTGTACAGCATGGATATTTCATATTGATGTAATTTGTATTATAATTTTATGGGACGAATTTAACTTTATTAATGACAATTGCTTCATGTCTAATGTAAAAATATTACAACATAGCAAGTGCCGGAGATTTGACAATCAGAAAAGGCACCTTCAAGGTGCCTTTTCTGATTATTTTAAAGCGGGATCATCTTTCTTTTGTGGAAAGAGGAGTGAAGCTATGACACTAATGACCAGTATACTGAGGATGATGATCAGAGAGTGAGTCGTTGTAAAACCAAATTTTTCCAACCAGCTGTGCAACAACATTTTTAATCCGATAAAGACCAGAAGAAATGCCAATCCGACTTTCAGGTAATGGAATTTGTGGATGATATTGACTAACAGGAAGAACATAGAACGTAATCCCAATATAGCAAAGATATTGGAGAAGAATACGATATACGGATCCTTGGTTACAGAAAAGATAGCTGGAATCGAATCTACTGCAAAGATCAGATCTGTAAATTCAATAACCAGCAGGACAAGGAATAATGGTGTTACGTAGCGTATTCCGTTTTCGATATGAAAGAAATTTCCATGTTCAATCTTAGGATATACTTTGAAATATTTAGATGCAAATCTGACGACTGCGTGATTTTGCGGATCGACTTCTTCTTCCTGATTACGGTTGATATACATCGTTATTCCGGTATACACAAGGAATGCTCCGAACACATATAAGATCCATCCGAATTTAGCAATCAATGCCGCTCCGACAAAAATGAATATACAACGTAGTATAATCGCTCCCAATATACCCCAAACTAATACTTTGTGGTAATATTTTTCCGGAATACCGAAGGAATGGAAGAGTAGCACCATGACAAAAATATTGTCCACAGACAGCGCATATTCGACTACATAACCTGTTATATACTCTAATGAGAGGTTATTGTTGTAGATCTTTATGCTGGCAGCTAAGTCATTTGGATTGATTTTGATGTTGTGATAATGCTTGGCGATGACTTCCTGTAAGCGGGCAATATCATGTACATCATGGAGCTGATTACCCCAGATTCTTAATACGACGAAAAAACCTAATGCAAACAGTACCCATATCACGCTCATGACAGCGGCTGTGGTTAGGGAAATAGGTTTGTCTCCTTTGGAGAATAAACCTAAATCAATGGCTAACATGAGGATGATAAAAAGAATAAATCCTCCAAAAAACATTAATTCGTGACTCATATTTATTTTTTTCGTTCAGTAGTATATCTCACCAATTGTTCCAGCCCGGTTCTGTAAACACCCTCCGGAAAAGAGTTTAATATTTCGAATGCTTCCTGCTGGTATTGAAACATTTTTTCGGTAGCATAGTCAAGTCCTCCGCTGCTTCTGACAAAAGCGATGACTTCTGCGACTTTCTTGTTATCCTCATTATGATTCTTAACGAGGTTAATAATCCGTCTTTTCTCTGATTTATCCGTCTGGCTCAATGCATAAATAAGTGGCAAGGTCATTTTTTTCTCTTTAATATCATTCCCGAGAGGTTTGCCGACATCATCCAGTCCAAAGTCAAAAAGATCATCTTTTATCTGAAAAGCTATCCCTACTTTCTCACCGAAAGCATGCATTTTTTTTACGGTTTCTTCATCTACATCTGTAGAGGCTGCTCCGCAGGCACAGCAAGATGCAATGAGGGAGGCTGTTTTTTGTCTGATGACTTCAAAATAAACCGATTCTTCTATATCCAGTTTACGTGCCTTTTCGATCTGTAACAGTTCCCCTTCGCTCATTTGTTCTACAGCTTCCGATACGATCTTAAGAAGATGAAAATCATTATTATCTACAGAAAGCAGAAGTCCCTTTGATAATAAAAAATCACCGACTAATACGGCAACCTTATTTTTCCATAGTGCATTGACTGAGAAAAAACCTCTTCTTTCATTTGCATTATCAACCACATCATCATGTACGAGAGATGCAGTATGCAAAAGCTCTACAAGTGAAGCACCCCGAAATGTAGATTCGTTTATCGATCCGCATAGCCCTGCTGAAAAGAAAACGAACATAGGGCGCATTTGCTTTCCTTTACGCTTTACTATATAATGCGTAATTCTGTCCAGCAAAGGAACGGAGCTTTGCATGGAAGCCTTAAATTTATGTTCAAATGCCGCCAGTTCATTGGCTATAGGCTTCTGTATATCGTTTAACTTTAGCATGTATGATGGTTAAAAACCATGATTTAGATACTTTTTTTGAAGTCTAAAGATAAGAAATAGATTATAATGATTCTATAGTATTCTCTAATTCCTGATACCAGGTTTCTCCATACTCACGGATAAGCGGATCTTTCAAAAAACGGTACACAGGTACCTGTAGTTCTTTGCCGAACGAACATGCATCTTTGCAGATATGCCACCTGTCATAATGCAGGACATCAAACTCGGGATAATGTGTCGTACGGATAGGATAGAGGTGACATGAAATAGGTTTTTTCCAGTGAATTTCACCTTGCTCATATGCTTTTTCAATGGCACATTTCGTTACTCCGTTTTCCCAGGTAACATATGCACACTCTTTATTGCCGTCTACGCAGGTTGTTGTCAGATCACCGTCCATATCAATGACATGAGTACCCTGTTCTTCTACAGCCTGGATGCCTTTCTGGGTCATGTAAGGCTTTACTTTCGGATATATTTCTGCCAGGACAGCCAGTTCACTCTCTTTTAGCGGAGCTCCTGAATCTCCTTCTATACAGCACGCGCCTTTGCATTTGGAAAGGTTGCAAACAAAATCATTTTCAATCAAATCTTCGTGTACCAGGACACTTCCTACTTCTATCATGATGTTATTTTGAATAGCTTACTCGTTGACCTAGTTTATATTTCAAACCTTCAGCTTTGGTAAGTTCCATAGTAATCGAGCCGATTAATATTTCGACTTCGGCCTTTACCGGAATACGATTTCCATCGTTTGTGACCCAAAGATACAACTGACTGTTTTTCTTAAAAATACGTCCGGGTTTGATCTCTGGGCTAAATTTTATACATTCTAATGTGCCAAGTTTGGTTTTCACGTCCTCTACTCCGAGATATTTGATGCCCAGAGAGGCCATTTCATCGTTTAAGAAATAAGTGATTCTGAATGAATCTCCTATCTTAAGTTTAGACAGGTCAAGGTTACGTGAGAAGTAATAAGCGGACAGTAAATCGAAAGTCTGTGGAGTAGGACTTTGAAAAGTCCCTTTTTTCCCTTTTGCAGATTGCTTCTTATGATCGAATGTTACATAATCCTGTCTGGTATAGCTTCCTTCGTGAATATCTTCCGTATACAGGTAGGGGAGGAATGTACTGCCATCTATATATGAATTGTATTTGTTCTTTACAGTATACAATACCGAGAAAGCCCCCGATGTTGATCCAAAAGCTGTCAATTGAAATGTTTTGGGATTACTGAACCGAAGTTTGGAATCGGACACCATCAGGGATCCTGTAGCGGCTGATACGATACCGTACCTGAGTTTGTATTGTAGTTTTTCTCCCGCCTGATAAGATGATTCTTTTAAATACGGGAGCATTTGTGCCGGTGCATTTGAAATGCAGTATAATGCAATAATAAGTAACGTAAAGATTCTTTTCATATATCAATTAAAACTACAATTCTAAAAAACTACATTAAGGCTTTCGCTTGAAAACCGGTACTGTCGAGCATGGTTCACCGTACATTATACTTTTTGCAACTTTGCTTAATTTCACTGTAAATGTCACAAAAGCAGACTCCGGAATATGCACATCACCACAACCTTTTACAACAACGCGCTGATCAACAAACTGTGACATATCCAAAGTTGCTAACTTTTCTTGGAATAACTGGCTTTCCAGTTCTTCTTTTGTTCCAAAAATAACAGTTTTTGCAAAAGGTTCAAGTTTATTTGCTAACAACATGATTGCCCATGTCGGGATAATGGCATCTGTAGAACAGGTAATGGCAACATGTTTGTCTGTATATGTTGTCCAGTCGTTTTCTTTAATAAATTCTCTGAAGTCTTTTTCCTTTAATATCAATCCATGAAAAAGATTATCCTTGATGTCATATTCGGTAAGCTCTCCGGCAGGAGCAAGGCTGGCCAGATCAAAGGTTATTAGTCCGCTTTGTGCTACTTTATTAACGATATTTTCTTGAATTTCCATGATCATAAAAATAAAAAAAGCCGGACAAATACTGTCCGGCTACAAAGTTACTTAATTATATTCTAAAAGAATCTAATGCGATTGTCATCAATCTTAGCTTTATCCTGAAGTGCTTTGAAGATAGAGTTCCATGAACGTTGCGCTTTAGAAGCGATCAACTGTTTCTGTTGTGCTTTGATCTCTGTTGCTACCTGGTTTTTAGGATTTACAAATCCGTTTACCTGTACAACATATACACCTTGATTTCCTTTGATCGCTGTTGAAGGTTTGTTTGGCTGTAATCCAAATACAGTACCTACAACTGCGTTTTCCAATGCTACTCCCGGGATAACAGGATTTGCTAATACTATGTTTTCAACCTGAATAGGTGATTTACCTAATTTCTGACCAACCTGATCAATTGAAGATGCTCCTTTCAAAGCATTTTCTGCTTTTTCTTTCAGTTGTCTGGCTTTTACCAGATTTCTTACCGGAGTTTCGATATCAGCTTTGATAGCTTCCAAAGGAAGAATTCCTTTTGGTTGAATATCTGCCAGACGAGCAACGATAAAAGTATGATCTGTTTCATAAACTTTATCTGTTACATCTCCTTTTTTGGCATCGAATGCCCATCTCAACAATTCTCTTGGTACTTCATTGCCATCCAAAGTATTGTCCATTGCAGTAACACGTTTTGCTGTTGCATCTTTCAAACCTTGTTTCGCTGCCAGAGCTGTGAAATTATCTTTATCCAAAGCAGAGAAGAAGCTGTTTGCTTTTGCATATGCTGCATCAATTGTTTCTTTACCACTTGAAATGGCTTTATCTACAATCGCAGCTTTTACTACTTTAGAGTTTCCGACTTGTTTTTCGATTTTTACAATGTGTACACCGAACTGACTGTTTACGATCAATACATCTCCAGTCTTGCCTTCGAATACTGCTTTGTCAAATTCAGGAACCATTCTTCCTCTTCCAAATGTTCCAAGATCACCTCCGTTTGCTTTGCTGCCTTCGTCCTGGCTGAATTGAATGGCCAATGGACCAAATGCTTCGCCTTTTGCAATCAGATTCTTAATAGAGTCTGCTTTGGCTTTAGCTTTGTCAACACCGCCTTCTGCAGTCGGATTTAATAAGATATGACTTGCTTTTACCGAATCAGGGCTGAAAGTAGCATCTTTGATTTTAGCGATTTCGTATACGCCATTTGAAAGAAACGGACCTACTGTAGCACCTACCGGAGCATTGAATAATACGGAATCAAGAGCAGGGCTTACCTGACCTTTTTTCAGATAAGTGTACGGATATTTTGTATCTGAGTTTACACTTGCAAATAAAGAGTCATTTGTAGATGCAGCAAGATCCGCTTTTAATTTCTGAACAACAGCTAATGTTGCTGCTGTATCTCTTTGATTAGGGCGTCCGTCTACAAGTACATACTCAATAGAGCGTGTTTCTTCAGGATTTTTGAATGCATTTTTATTTTCATCGTAGTACTCTTTATAGTCTGCATCTGTCAGTTTGATGTCAGCATCTTTGATAGAAGAGTAGTCTAACAATACATATTTAAAGTTTGCAAGTTTGTTACGTTGAATGTAATCGTCATTTGCTTCCAGGGAAGTGACGTAAATGCTGTTGTTAAGCAGGTTTGTGTATTTGGTGCCCATACGCTCGTCACGTACACTTTCCAGTAACATTTCCCATTGTTGCTGCATTTCAGGGGTGCCTTCACTTTTCAATCTGCTCAGGAACATATTCAGTTGTGCTTTGTCAAACTGACCAGTCTGAGGGTTTGTGAAAGCCTGAACGACCTGATAAGATGGGTTTGGACCATTTACCAATGCATTCAATTCGTCTTTACCTACTGACAAACCGATTTTCTCAACTTCCTGTTTTAGAATTTCTTTGGTTACAAATTGATTCCATACTTGCTGAACGGCATAATTTTTCATTTGCGGGGTGAGGCTTCCTCCACCCATTTGTTGTTGGAACATTGCTGATGCTTGTTCAACCTGAACATTGAAATCAGGGTAGCTGATTGATTCTCCATTGACGCTTCCTACCTGATTCTTTGAGTCGGCCAAAAAAGGCGCTCCAGTACGTACAACGTCTCCTAACAAAAATGCAACAATTGCAATACCGATAACGGTTACGATCAAACCCGCACGGTTTCGCAAAAAGGTCATTAATCCCATAGTTTATAAACTGTATTTTATTGTTTAAATGCTGATTTTTAGTTTAATAATTCACCTACACTAAAAACGAGGTGCAAGATACAACTTTTATAAAAAAAAGCGTAATATTTTATTGTTGTTGAAAACTATTCTCCTACTTTTTTTGTTTTACACGGTCTAATGGCCAAAAGAAGGGAATGCTGAGTTGTCCTGAATGTAGTATAAACCTGTTGCATTCTGAATCCGGACATCTTTAAAGTCAGCATCTGATGTAAAAGATGATCCCTGTAGATTACCTCTGCCATCTTTAAAGAAACCAGTGATCATCACGTGGTTATAAAACGAATCGGAGTTTTCATCATAAATAAGTTCTTCTGTTTTTATGATTGAACCATCAATCCGGGTGATGACTACATTCTTTTTGAAGGTAGTTGTTTTCTGCTTTTCCCGCTGGATCGCATAATCCGATACAATCTGTTGACTTTCTTTGCCAAGAGCATCATAAAACACAATTTTTACGCCTTTTGGAAATTCGTAATTACTGGTTGTGTCATGATGAACGCGCATTTCCGGACTGGTCAGTACCGCTTTTACCAGTGCGGAATCACTATATGTAATCGTGACGCCGTAAGAGATATCTACAGCCTCTCCTTTTTTCATATTGGCGATACGGTCTACTTCTTTAAGATCGGGCTCGCAGGAGTGTAATAAGATTGCCCCTAACCATAATATTATCGATAGGGGCAGTGTATGTTTTAATATAGAAATGAATGCTGTCATTAGCAATCGCTACTAATCATAATTTCTTCGTGAAAACCACTTGTCATTGAGTGTAAATCCAATATTGAAATTGATATACCGCTCGCGGACAAGATTGTTTGACAAGGTACCCATCTGTCCAAGTTCTGCTGAGACATTGATCTTAGAGAAAGCACGGGAATAAGGTGTAGACGGTAAAGGAAGACCCATACCTAAAGTGATGGCCATATCTTTGATATCGGTGCCATTGATATTCATTTGTGTCTTGTCGTATCTGAATCCGATTCGGTAATCTACCAGGTTCAGGTAGCGGATC
The DNA here is from genome assembly GCF_002418355.1 of Sphingobacterium sp. UBA5789. Lineage (NCBI taxonomy): Bacteria > Pseudomonadati > Bacteroidota > Sphingobacteriia > Sphingobacteriales > Sphingobacteriaceae > Sphingobacterium > Sphingobacterium sp. UBA5789. The sequence goes on from NZ_DIDX01000001.1 coordinate 811,144, forward strand.
GATGAAGGATCAGGTGTGAATTGCCCACCTATTGCTACGCCATAGCTTTTCCCCAGTTGTTGTTCGCCTTGTCTTACCTGAAAATCTGACCAGTCAGCATATTTGAAATCTGCACCTACCAGCCATTTGTTTGATTTCGCAAGTGTAAATCCAACATTGTGCTTCAAAGGAAGATTGATGTTTCTGGATCCTTTTTCATTGATGTATGACGTATCCGTAGCAATATTTTCTACATCCGAAAGACTTGGTTGCGTACGGGTAATGAGTACGGTAGATTTATCTTTGATCGTATTATTCAGGGAACCTGAGTATCCGACTGTCAGGTTGAGTTTGTTACCCAATGATTTAAAATATTGTACCCCATAGTCCAGTGATGCTCCGGAAAATGAACGAATATTATTTTGTGTCGTGTTGTAAGCTCCTAAGCTGTACGGGAATTCAATTTTGGAGATATCAGTCAGATTACCAAATATATAACTTACGTTCGCTCCTATGCTGAAACCTTTGAAAGGACTTATTCCGTATCCGATGAATGCTTTATTCAATCCTCCTTCACCTGAAAGTGTACTTCTGTAAGACAAGGTGTCCAGCGTTTTGATATTATTGTAAGAATAACCTACATCTGAAAAAGGCAAAAGACCGAAAGCGACACCACCCGCTTTACCCAAAGGAATTCCCATGGTGATATGGCTGAAAGCAAAATCTGCGGTATTATCTGCAGCACTTCCTTTTTCCAGCTGTGTTACATTTCCGTAGAGTCCGGCATCAAATATGGTATGGTGAAAACCGCTGTAGGAAGCCGGATTGGCTATGTTCATTGTATTTGTTCCGCCAAGATATCTCAAACCCGTAGAAATTCCTCCCATTGCTCTGGTTTGCGGGAGTAAATCCAGGCGCATCTGACCAATGCCTAATTTGGAATAAGGTGACGCTGAAGTCGACTTCTGCGCATATACTGCTGTGCCGCAAGACAGGATACCTAATGCAATAAATAATGTCGAAGCTGTCTTTTTCAGCCCTTGTATAAAGTGTTTCTGCATGTTAAAAATTGATATTGATGCCATAATTCCCGTATATGCTATCGCATATTTTTCTATAATACGGGAGACTGTTAGCAACACGCTTGTTCAAAGTTCCTAAACAGGAAACTCTGTTATCCTCGAAAATACGGTCATGTATTAAACAAAAATCAAGACCTTTACTGGCAACTTTGTGTTGATCCGAATATAAGGTTTTGAAATACATCTCCGTGCTTATGTTTAACAACAATTCTTGTTTTTTCAGTGATCAGATCCGGATATATTCCTGCTTGAATGTCAGTAGTATCCTGATTTTTTCAGTTACAAAACTATCTATTTTTTGATTATTCCGTAAGTTCTATTTGTTAAAAAAGGTTAAAGCTCTTATTTTCAGCTTTTTACATAAACTGAAAGTAGATAATTGCCATAATAATTATAGCATAAAGAGATTCATATATCCATTTATTTTTGGCGTAAGTAAAATAGTAAGCCAAATAAATGGTAATCGGTGGTGCACAAAGTAAAAAGTGACTTTCAGAAATGACAGGGTTAAGATAAAAGGAACCGATCGCCAAAAGTAACATGAAAAACAGTAACTGGAAGGATTTCCTGACATGGACTATACTCTTAAAGAACTGATCTTTCAATATGAGTAAAAAGAGTATCAGAGCAAAAAGTATAGGTACCAATACAAGGTAATCATGAAAGTCCATATGTAAGGACTTTGGAAATGAATTTGTAAATGGTTTGAATATTCCGAAAAACTGATCTATACGGCCAAGCCAATAATAAATAACCCCGATAATAAAATATATGGTACATAATCCGAGTAATGTTGCAATCCATTCTCTCCAGTTGAACGGTCTGAAAATAATCAGACTTATCCACAAGAGAATAAACATGACAATAAACGGAAAATAGACCAGACTTCCTATTCCGACAATCATACCCAGATCAAACATGATCGCTTTGATATCCTGATGGTGATAGATATTCAGCAATTTGCTGAGCATCCAGATGGAAATAAAGTTACAGATAAGTGTGGGTGAAAGGACTAAAAAAGGAATGAAGAGACTGGCCAGTGTCATGTACATCAATGCTGTCAAAAAACTCGGTTTGCCCAGAAAATTAAAATTGTTCATGAGCCTGTTGAGTAAAAATGCCTGTATCAGCGTAAGGGCAAGAGTTGTCAGCACATTTGATTGTGGTGCCAGTGTCAGTCCGAATTGTAAGCCTAAGAGGTTATTAAGCGCAGGCTCAAACAGCATGGGGGTGAGTTCATCCGGAAGATGCAGAAATACACCAAGACATAACCCGAGTCCAATTACTGCGAGTAATACGATATTAACAGGTGTAAATTTTCTGAACTGATTGATGATCATTGATCCGGATCTCGTTTATATTAGGCGCTTAGATGTTATGCAATCAGGGCGTAAACTTTTGTATGTCAACGCCCCGATAAAATTACTTTTTGTTATTTTTCTCTAATTTGCTGATTCTTTTGTCCAGTGTAAAGAGGTATGCTGCTACACCCAGAAAAATAAGAAGTAAAACCAGGACTACAACCCAGATTTTTCCTGAGCTTCTCAGTCCCGTTGCCATTTCGATTTCACCTTGTGCCGAAGCATACAATGACGTACACAAAATGAAGAATATAGATAGAATAGTTTGTTTCATGATTCTTACTATCGATTAATTAATTTCGTTGTTAAATTGTTCGCGTTCGATTAATCTGGCTCTGTAACGGAGTGAACCTATCCATACTCCGATAAGACTCCAGCCTAAACCGGCAGCGTACAATACAGGTCTCAGATTGTTGTCCATGTCTATGTCACTAAATGTGGAATTCCCCCCATTCCCTGGATGCAGAGAATCTGTGAGTCTCGGTAACACATATAGCAGGACGATCATGACCGGAAAGGCAAAGATGTTGTAGATAGCCGATATTTTGGCTCTCTTCTGCTCTTCGTCAAGTGCATTTCGCAGTACTAAATAGGCCAGGTACATCAGTGTGGCTATAGCCGAACTATTTAATTTCGGATCTTTTGGCCAGGGATCGCCCCATGTAATATTAGCCCACAGCATACCGGTTCCTAATCCCAGAAAGCAAAAAATAATCCCTGTATTTACTGCTTCTACAGCAATCAGGTCATATTTCATGTTTCCTGAATTCAGATATTTGACACTATAAATGACGGAGATAAGATATAGGGTGAGCATCGCAAACCACATCGGTACGTGGAAATAAACATTTCGGATACTTTCATGGAGTATTGGGAGAGTAGGGACGGGGCCAATTAATCCTGCAACGATGGATGCTGCTACTAAAACTACGGCAAGGATTTTCCACCAATTTTTTCTCATTTCAATTCTAAATTTTGTACTGTTTTAATCTCTCCAAAGGTAAGGAAATAACAATAAAGAAATCGTAACAGTTATCACATTAATCGCAAGTAATACAACAATATGATCCAGGCTCTGACTTCTTTCCAGTCCATCCATTGCATTTTTTGACAAACGGATGAGAACCAGTAACAGCGGAATGATAACAGGAAAACTAAGTATAGCCATTAGTGTACTGTTATTGCCAGCTTTGGAACTGATACCTGATACCATTGTAAATACAGATGCAAAGCTGATACTTCCCAGTATCACGGAAATGAAATAGAACAAGGGATCTGCAAGGGGATTCCGGAAGATTATAGCATATACACTGAACGCTATTGCCGATAACAGCATCATGACCAGTGTGTTGTAAATAATCTTGGAAAGAATGATTGCTTTGGCGTCAACTATGGAGTAATAATAAAGTTGACGGTTTGTGCTCTCCTGTACAAAACTTCTGCTGATGGCATTGATAGATGCAAAAAGCATAATGATCCAGAAGAGTGCATTCCAAACAATGGAATCTACGGCTGTAAATGCCTGATAACAGACAAAAACCGTAGATACCACGTAGAGTAAGATGCCATTGATAGCGTATTTAGATCGCCATTCTAACAGTACATCTTTATATACTAAAGTCTTAACTTGTTGAAACAAATTCATTCGCTACAAAGATACTAAAAATCGAATGTGAATAGTGTAGCGAAACGATATATAGCCTTAAGCTATATCAGATTATGCGTTGTCGATGCTGGATTTTGCTTTTGAAGCTCCTTCATCTACTTTATTCGCCATATTGTGTGCTGCACTGCTTGCTTTTTCTGCCAGATCTTTACCTAAATCTTTAGCTTTACCTTTCAGTTCCATGATTTCATCTTTTGCAGATTGTGCAAATTTAGAAGCGCGTTTAGCTTCTTTTTTAGAAAGATCTTTTAGGGATTTTGTCAGACTTTTGATACCGTCATTCGCACGATCCATCTGTTTTTTTCCATCCTCTGTTGCTAATAGATAGTAAGCTGCTGTACCTGCTGCTAATCCTAATAATGCAAATGCCAAAATTCCGTTTTTATTTTTCATGATTTCATGTTTTTAATGTTGTCAACTCTATTGTTATCTATAAGTATTAACAATAGCTACACCAAAAAGTTTCAACACATAAAAAATTAACATTTTTTTACAGTTGCTCTTTTTGGGATGACTGTAAGGAATATAGATGATGGTAAAGTCCTGAACCTTTGCTCATAAGTTCCACATGATTACCCATGTCAGATACTATTCCATCTTCGACAACAATGATCTTATCGGCATGGATTACTGTTGAAAGGCGGTGGGCAATAATGATGGATGTTCTGTTTTTCATGAGCTCTTCCAGGGCCAGCTGTACCAATCTTTCGGATTCGGAATCTAACGCTGAGGTTGCTTCGTCCAATATGAGTATGGCAGGATCTTTTAATAATGCCCGGGCTATCGCTATACGCTGACGCTGTCCTCCGGAAAGCTTTACTCCCCGTTCTCCAACAAGGGTGTCGTATCCTTCCGGAAATTCCATTATAAAATTATGTGCATTTGCTCTTCTTGCTGCTTTGATAATCTCTTCAGCATCAGCATCCAGCTTACCGTAGCCGATATTTTCGCGAATTGTTCCTCCAAATAGAAGCACATCCTGCGGTACTATAGCGACCTGATTACGGATGTCTGTCAGTAAATAGTCTTTAGAAGGGACTCCGTCATAGAGGATCTGTCCACTGTCCGGACTGTAAAACTGAAGGATAAGGGAAGCTATTGTTGATTTACCCGTTCCGCTTGGTCCTACGATGGCAATCTTCTCGCCGGAACTGGCATCGAAAGAAATATTCTTAAGGATCTGATTGTCTCTCCTTCCCGGATAAGTAAATGCTACATTCCTGAATGTGAGATGACCTTCAATTTGTTTTTTGATTGTTTTGTTATCCTCGCTTAGTGCGATATCTTCCTGTTTCTCGTTTAAGATTTCGATAACACGTTCGCTGGCACCCAATGACCGCTGTATATTGGCATACAACTCCGGGAAACTTCCCATTGAACCCGCCACAAACATAGAATAAAGAATATATGTAGTCAGATCTCCTACTGAAATTTCTCCTGCAGATACTAATGAGGCACCGTACCATATGACTGCAATCACTGCTCCGAAAATGCAGAAAATAATGAAAGAAGCAAACATGCCCCGGTAAGTAGCGCCTTTTACAGCCAGGCAGATTACTGCATCCAGTTTGCCGGAATATCTTTTTGTCTCATAATATTCATTGACAAAAGCCTTTACATTGCTGATTCCTAATAATGTCTCCTGCACTATACTGTTGGAATCTGCAAGCTGATCCTGTGCCTGACGCGAAAAATTACGGATAAAACGGCCGAATATAAGTGCTGTGACCACCAGAATCGGCAGGATGCATAGGTTCATTAATGCTAATTTAGGTGACACTGCAATCAGAAGTACCACCCCAAAGGCCAGACTGATAACCTGGCGCAGGGTCTCGGCCAGTGTCGTTGTCATGGTGTCCTGTATTTGTGCCAGATCAGAGGAAAGACGGCTGTTTAATTCACCTACTCTGCGGTTTGCAAAAAACTCAATAGGAAGGGTTATTAATTTATTATAGGTATCACGACGGATATTGGCTAATGCTTTTTCTGCTATTTCGACAAATAACCGTATTCTGAAAAAAGAAATGATAGATTGAATAAATAGAATCGAGAAGCTGATGCCTCCGATGTAAGCTATATTATTATGAAGCCATGGGTAGGTTTGTTTGCCTTGAGCAGCATCAATCATCGCACCTAACAACGCCGGAAATGTAAGCATTGTCAAACTTGAAATAATTAAAAAAGCCATACCGAAACCGAATTTTACACGGTACGGTTTGATATACGAAAAGATTTTGCTTGCCTTGTGAAGTAACTCTTTGTTTAGTTTGGGCTTGGGTAAATCTTCAGATTGCGTATTACCGCTGTTCAATCTCGCTCTCGCCATTTTCTATTGCCTATAAAAAAAATCTATTTGCAAAAGTAGCCATATTATTGTGTGAGCATATCACGCTTTCGTCACTTTTTGTTGTTGAACCTGCTTATAGAGTTTATAAAGGAAGAAAACGAGAACAAAAATAACAGCAACGGCCAGATAAAGGAGGAGGTTTCCACTGTGGTCACTATTCTCCAGCGTATCGGTTTGTTTTTTTAACGCTTCATTTTCATTCTGCAGTTTGTTGATTGTATTCATATAGGCCGTGACCTGCCCGTCATACTCAGTTGCCAGTTTCTGAAATTTCTCTCTTTCAAAATCTTTCAAATCCAAAAGCCTTTTGGTTTCGATAAAGATATTGTTGTCCGTAGTAACTATGTCTTTCAGGATATCGATAGACTTTTGCATATCACCCTTAGACTTAAAGAGTCCGAATATTCCTGTTTTTTTCTGAAGGCTCACATCATATTCTCCAAATTGGACACTACGGTTGTGAAGCAGTTCATTCACTTTCTTACGTTGTATTTCATAAGAAAGCGTATCTGAAGTTGGTTGTTGTGCATGTGCAGCCGGTACATAGGCCAGCAATAGAGCAACATAAAAAAGAAGATGTTTTATTTTCATGTATTATTCTATTTTTCGGATTTGAAAAACGTACTGTAATCGCGGTGTTAGTGAATGTTACGGCTTATGGAACTCAACCCGGATGGCTTCATCCTGAGATAATCCCAGGAGCTGACTTGCATTTCCTTTGTTGATCGCTATTTCTAAAAAGTTGCTGATCCCGAAGAGACATAGCTTCTCGCCTTCAGAAACTTCATTATAGTGCCAGCTCATTTTATCAATTGTCTCATTACGTTTAAAGTATAACGTAAATCCGCGGCCAGCTTGTATTTTATTGAACAAATCTTTGCTGATATTGCTGATCACATTTCCGAAAGAGTCAATATAAGAGACATGTCCTTTGATCGAATTCTGATCGAAGATCGGTTGAAAAGTAGCTTTTTCTATGGGTTTATCTATAGGGATACCAATTTCGCTCATCTTTCCTCCTTTGGCAATATGGCAGGTCGCTTTGGTAAGGATATCCGCCAGTGGGAAGTGCAGATATCTCAGGTCCTGCATAATGTCCAGTTCCACAACTTCTTCAGCCTGATTTTCGCCTAATATAATACTGAAGATGCCATTGTCCGCTCCGACAAAGAAGTGTCCGTTGTATTTCATAGCAATATATCGGGAATCTTCCTGAAATACGGTGTCAATCCCGATGAGATGTACCGTTTTCTTAGGGAAATAGTGGTACGCATTCTTTAGAACGAAAGCGGCATGCTGTACATTGAAAGAGGGGATTTCGTGAGTAATATCTACAATACGAACATCAGGAAGCTGAGAGATTATACTCCCCTTCAAAGCAGCTTGGTAAAAATCTTGATATCCTAAGTCCGTTGTTAAAGTAATAACACCCATATAACCGCAAAACGTATTTTGTCTCTAATTTATCCTGATCTTGGCGGCCTTCCCAAAAATAGCTCGCGACATCTGTTGAATCGAAATATTTTTTCGATAAGGACTACAAAAGTAAGAGTTATTTACTGGAATCATAGTTTACAATCAATTAATCTTTATCTTTTTTTAATTGGTACAGATAGTTTGTACTTTTGATTGATCATTTGCAAAATACTAAAAAAATATCGAAGTTTTTGAATGTATTTTGCATACTATGCCCACAAAATTTTAGTACATTTAGTGCGAAATAAGGATTGTATACCTGCGTCTTTATTTTCTATGGTTACATGAAAAATATATTAATTTGAACGAACTACTGATAACACTTGAGGAAGTCAATTTGGTCACTCTGTGGGGGACTCAAAATGAGAATTTTGAATACATTAAGAAGCAATTTCCGAAGATCAGAATGGTAGCCAGAGGAAATGAACTGAAAGTATTGGGAGAAGAACAGGAACAGCAACATTTTAAGGGAGCCTTTGATCAGATCTTGTCTCATATCGAACGGTTTCATAGTCTGTCTATATTGGATCTGGAAGAAATAATAGGAGTAAAGCATCCTGTAGCGGAGAAAAAGGCTGATGGTTCGGAAAAGAAACAAGAAGGTGCGCCCGCTTTTAGCGGAGAACCTATTGTGTATGGTCCTAATGGAATAATTGTACGGGCACGTACGCTTAATCAGCGTAGGATGGTTGACAGTATTTCCAAGAATGATATTTTATTTGCAATAGGTCCGGCAGGAACAGGGAAGACATATACTGCTGTTGCTCTAGCTGTACGTGCCTTGCGCAATAAAGAAATCAAACGTATCATCCTGACCCGGCCTGCTGTAGAAGCAGGGGAGAATCTGGGTTTTCTTCCGGGCGATCTGAAGGAGAAAGTAGATCCTTATCTGAGACCTTTATATGATGCGCTGGATGATATGATTCCTGCAGAAAAGCTGAAGGGATATCTGGAAAACAGAACTATTGAAGTGGCTCCTCTGGCTTTTATGCGCGGACGTACACTGGACAATTGTTTTGTGATTCTGGATGAAGCACAGAATGCAACGGATATGCAGCTGAAGATGTTTCTGACACGGATGGGGCCTACGGCCAAATTTATTGTAACCGGTGATATGACACAGATTGACCTTCCGAAGAAAAATCAATCCGGATTATCTACAGCAGTGAAATTGCTGGAAGGAATAGAAGGTATAGATATGATTTATCTGAGTGGCGGAGATGTGGTGAGACATAAACTGGTGAAACGTATATTAGAGGCATACGGAGATATTTAGTAATTTGTCTATCAGCTGAAATCATTTGCTGAAAGACATTGCTAAGGCAGTTCATACTGCTTATTATTACTTATGAATTTTTATTTTGAAATGAACGCAATAAGAGAAACAAATTTTAATTTCGAAAACCAAACCGCTTTTTACAGAGGAAAGGTACGTGATGTCTATACTATTGCAGATCAGTATCTGGCAATGGTTGCGACAGATCGTATATCTGCATTTGATGTTGTGCTGCCCCGTGCTATACCTTATAAAGGTCAGGTCCTGAATCAAATAGCGGCTAAGTTTTTAAAAGCTACGGAAGATATTCTGCCAAACTGGGTAGTAGAAGTGCCGGATCCAAGTGTGACTATTGGTAAGATGTGTGAGCCATTCAAGGTAGAGATGGTTATCCGGGGATATCTTTCCGGACATGCGTGGCGTGAATATAGTGCGGGTAGAAGAGAAGTCTGCGGAGAGAAGCTTGTAGAAGGTCTTAAAGAGAATGATAAGCTTCCTGAGCCTATCATAACGCCGACCACAAAAGCTGCAGTAGGCCATGACGAAGATATTTCACGAGCTGATATTCTGAAAAAAGGAATTGTGAGTGAGGAAGATTATATCCAACTGGAAAAATACACGAAAGCCTTGTTCCAACGGGGTACGGAGATTGCGAAAGAAAGAGGTTTGATTCTGGTAGATACCAAGTATGAGTTTGGTAAGCGTGACGGAGTCATTTATCTTATAGACGAGATCCATACACCGGATTCTTCCAGATACTTTTATGCAGATGGATATGAAGAACGTCAGGCAAACGGCGAAGCTCAAAAGCAATTGTCCAAAGAGTTCGTACGCAAATGGTTAATAGAAAATGGTTTTCAGGGAAAAGACGGACAACAGGTGCCGGAAATGACAGATGAAATCGTAAATTCTATTTCCGAGCGATATATTGAACTGTATGAACATATTACCGGAGAACAATTCAAATATCCTAAAGAGGGTGAAGTCCTCGGGAGAGTAGAACATAATATTTCTGCTGCATTAAAGACGCTGCATTAAGCAGGGAAATAAAGTTGGAAATTAAGAACACCTGTCGTGGCGGCTCGTGCTTAAATGACAGGCTGTCGTTTAGTAAGAAGAAGAAGGGATTTCCTGTACAAGAAGGATAGTCTTTAACGTAAAAAATTGGCATATGAAATATACAATTGATAAGCATGACCGATATATTGTAATCGAACCGTTATCGGACGTGTTGAACGCTGAAAAAGCAGCAAAGTTGAAAGCTGAACTTTTATTGCGCAATACAACCGGGCAACGCAATATTGTGTTGGACCTGTCAAATGTACGTGAGGTAGATGAGGAAGGTGTTCGTATTGGCATTCTGGCCAACAGACTTTGTCATACGATAGGGGGGCTGTTTATTCTGGCCAATGTAGACTCTGCAGTGCTGGAAGTATTGGAAATGTCTCATTTGCACCAAACCCTGACTATAGTAGACTCTGTAAAGATAGCCGAGGATATGATCTTTGCGCATGAATTAGAAATGGATTACAGAGGGGAGAAAGATTAGCGCATGAAGTTTGAGGTTTTGATTTTGGGGAATAGCTCCGCTACGCCGATGTACGAACGTCATCCTTCGAGTCAACTCCTCAATTTTAATGAACAGTTTTTTCTGATCGATTGTGGAGAAGGCACACAGATGCAACTATTCCGCTACGGTATCCGTAGTAATCGCATAGGCCATATATTTATCAGTCACCTGCATGGTGATCATTATCTGGGACTTGTAGGTCTACTGTCTTCTATGCATTTAGTGGGCCGCAAGTCGGATCTGCATTTATATGGCCCGGCACCTTTGAAAGAGATCCTGGATGTGCAGTTCAGACATTCTGATACACAATTACGGTACAATCTGATCTTTCATGCCACGAATCCGGATAAAGAAGAAGTTATTCTGGAAACTGCTGCCTTCAAAGTAAGTACATTTCCACTTACACACCGCATTCCCTGCACAGGATTCCGGTTTGATGAAGGCAAACGTTCACCATCTATAATAGGAGAGCTGGTAGAGCAGTTGAATATTCCTAAACAATACATAGGTGGAATAAAAAGAGGGCTTGATTACACTGCCCCTGATGGAAAAGTATATAAAGCTACTGATCTGACTATACCAGCACCTCCGTCAAGAAGCTATGCTTATTGTTCGGATACTGTACGTGTACCTGACTATCTGGCTGCGATCAGCAATGTAGATCTGTTGTATCACGAATCCACTTTTTTGCATGAAATGGTCGAAAGGGCCAAAGAAACACTGCATACAACTGCTCAGGAGGCAGCTGAAATAGCGAAAGAAGTTGGCGCACATAAATTACTTCTGGGGCATTACTCTGCAAGATATCGTGAATTACAGCCACTATTAGAGGAAGCACAACACATTTTTAAGAATACTCAGCTTTCTGTTGAAGGTAAATGGTTTTCTGTGTAGTGTTTTTGTGAATTTTTCCTCATATTTACGGCTCTAATTTTTTTAAAATGGATAATCCATTCAACTTAACCGACTTACTACGGGATAATATCAAAAATCTCGTACCTTATTCTTCTGCCAGAGATGAATTTAAAGGAGAAGCATCTATCCTGATTGATGCCAATGAAAATGCCTTTGGATCACCTCTGAATCATAATTACAACCGTTATCCCGATCCGTTGCAGCATCAGGTGAAAGATAAACTTTCGCATATAAAAGGCGTTCCTTCAGCAAATATGTTTTTAGGAAACGGGAGCGATGAAGCTATCGATATTTTATTCCGCGCATTCTGCCGTCCGGGTGTAGATAATGTCATTCTTGTTCCGCCCACTTACGGAATGTATGAAGTATCTGCCAATATTAATGATGTGGCTTTCAAAAAAGTCAATCTGACTAAAGAGTATCAGCTGGATCTGGATGGTATACAGGAGGCTGTAGATGCTTATACCAAGCTTATTTTTATCTGTTCACCAAACAATCCGACAGGAAATGCTATTAACCGTAAGGATATCGAGTTGATTCTGAATAACTTTCACGGGATTGTAGTAGTAGATGAGGCATATATTAATTTTTCGCAGACCCGATCATTTACACAGGAGCTTGCAGAATATCCTAATCTTGTTGTCCTGCAGACGCTTTCCAAAGCCTGGGGGCTGGCTGCATTACGTCTTGGAATGGCTTTTGCCAGTAAAGAGATTATTGAGGTATTCAATAAAATAAAACCGCCGTATAATATTAATCAGGCGACACAAGATATTGTTCTGGAGGCTCTCGATCAGGTTGATCAGGTAAATGCGTGGATTAAAGAAACAGTCTCAGAACGTGAATTGTTGGTGAAAGAACTCGTTAAGATCGGATATGTACAATATATCACTCCATCTGACGCTAACTTTATCTTAGTCAGAATGGATGATCCGAGAGGTCTATATACTTATTTAGTAAAACACGGTATCATTGTGCGCGACCGTTCCAAAGTAGAACTATGTGAAGGGTGCTTACGTATTACTGTAGGTACTCCTGATGAAAATAAAATACTATTAGAAAAAATGACTGCTTTTGCAGGCTAATTATATAATCATGCCAAACCATATCAAGCGCGTACTATTTATCGATCGTGACGGAACATTGATTCTGGAGCCTGAAGATGAACAAATTGACTCTTTTGCTAAATTGAAATTTTATCCCGGAGCATTACAGTATCTGCCTCGTATTGCTAAAGAACTGGACTATGAACTGGTTCTTGTGACCAATCAGGATGGACTGGGAACAGATTCGCATCCGGAAGCTAATTTCTGGCCTGTGCATCAGCTGGTGACAGATACTTTTGCCGGAGAAGGAGTGGTTTTTGCAAAAGAACATATTGACCGTACTTTCCCACATGAAAATGCAGCCACCCGCAAACCGGGAATTGGCATGCTATTGGATTATTTTGATCCGGAGAAATATGATTTACAGCATTCATTTGTAATTGGTGATCGTGTAAATGATGTGAAACTGGCTCAGAATCTGGGAGCAAAAGCTATCTGGCTACGTGCGAATGATAATCTTGGTGTTGCTGAGAATCTGCAAATAGAGGCGAGTGCAGTTGCTCTGGAAACCAAAGACTGGAAAACGATATACGAATTCCTTAAATTGGGTTCAAGAACGGGAGAACATCACCGTAAGACTAATGAAACAGATATTTATATCCATCTCAATCTGGATGGATCAGGTAAGTCAGATATCGATACCGGATTACCATTTTTTGATCATATGTTGGATCAGATTGCCCGTCACGGAGCGATCGATCTTACTATAAAAGCGAAAGGAGATCTGCATATAGATGAGCATCATACCATAGAAGATACAGGGATTGCTTTGGGAGAAGTCTTTTTAAAGGTATTGGGTGATAAGCGTGGTATTGAACGATATTCCTATACTTTGCCCATGGATGATTGCCTGGCTCAGGTGGCGCTGGATTTTGGGGGACGCAACTGGATTGTCTGGGATGCCACATTCAACAGAGAGAAAATAGGGGACATGCCTACAGAAATGTTTTTCCATTTCTTTAAGTCATTCTCTGATGCATCCAGATCTAATCTCAATATCAAAGCTGAGGGTGAGAATGAACATCACAAGATTGAAGCGATCTTCAAAGCATTTGCTAAATCAATCAAAAAGGCAGTGCGTCGTGATGCGGATAACATGCAGTTACCAAGCACTAAAGGTGTTTTGTAGAATTATAAATAAGGGATCTGAACGGTACAGAATAGGTATTTCTTCTGTCTGATCAGCCTTAATCATTAAAGATATGATAGGAATTATCAATTACGGAGCGGGGAATATATTTTCATTGACAGCGGCATTAGACAGGGTTGGACTTTCGTATATGATGATCAATCTGCCTGAAGAGATCGATCAGTGTGATCGTATTATTATCCCGGGGGTAGGGCATGCCGGCGCTGCTATGCAGAAGCTGCGGGAATCGGGCTTATCTGAATATATCCATACCATCAAGAAACCTGTACTGGGGATATGTGTTGGTATGCAACTGATGACCGATTTTTCGGAAGAAGGTAATGCCGAACTCCTGAAGATTGTGCCGATACAAACGTTACATTTTAAAGAACGGATAGCACAGAAGGTTCCGCATATGGGCTGGAATAGCATCTCTCCGTCTGCAGGTCATCCGTTATTCCTCCATATTGAAGATAATGCGTATTTTTACTTCGTACATTCGTATTTTATTGAATATCATGAAGATTATACCATTGCAAAATGCGATTATGATGTTCCGTTTTCGGCAGCAATGTCAAAAGGAAACTTTTATGGAGTCCAGTTTCACCCGGAAAAATCGGGTAAGGCCGGAGAGCAGTTATTATTGAATTTTTCAAAGATAAATTAGAAACAAAATATTTTACTATGTATATCATACCAGCAATCGATGTATTGGACAAAAAAGTAGTTCGTCTACGCGAAGGAAATTATGACGATGTAACGACTTACGATATAAGCCTTGAAGAACAAATAGACAGATACCATGCAAATGGTACTGAATTGGTGCATATCATCGATCTGAATGGTGCAAAAGGAGATTTCAGTAACCAGGAGTATTTATTTAATATCATCCGTAAAACTGAAATGAAGATTCAATACGGAGGTGGAGTCCGTAGCATCGAAAAAGTAAAAGAACTGATTGACGCAGGTGTATATCGTGTCATCGTAGGTACACAGGCAATCACTAATCCTGAATTCCTGGAAGAGTTGAGTACGCTTAATGAGGGTAAAATAAAGTATGCAGATCATATCGTGATAGCGATAGATGTGCTGGATGAGGTGATCAAGTATTCGGGATGGTTAGAAAGCTCGCCTATCAAACTGATTGAATATATTGATAAGTGTCTGGCTTTAGGTTTTTACCGTTTTCTGTGTACAGATATCAGCAAGGACGGCAAGTTAGGCGGTGCAGGTGTAGAATTGTATAAGAAACTTTTGGATCATTCGCCTATTATCAAACTTATCGGTTCAGGAGGTATCAGCTCCATGGACGATATCCGCAAATTGCAGGAATTGGGAAGAATGGAATCCTGTGTGGTAGGAAAAGCTATTTATGAAAATCGTATTTCGATCGAAGAGATTCAGGATTGGAATTTGAAATCTTTAATAAGCTTTTAATACATGTTAGCAAAGCGAATCATTCCTTGTCTGGATGTGAAAGACGGTCGGACGGTGAAAGGGGTCAACTTTGTTGATCTGCGGGATGCGGGTGATCCTGTGGAGCTGGCGTATGCGTATTCTGAACAGGGGGCTGATGAATTGGTCTTTCTTGATATTACGGCTACACATGAAGGCCGCAAAACGACTATAGATTTAGTAAAAGCGGTGGCCAGACAGGTAAATATTCCTTTTACTATTGGTGGCGGAATCAATGAGATCCGTGATGCAGAAATCCTGTTAAATTCGGGAGCAGATAAGATTTCGATTAATTCAGCAGCAGTACGTCGTCCGGAGTTAATCAATGAGATGTCGGCTGCTTTCGGAGCTCAATTTGTGGTCGTAGCAGTAGATACCAGACATACAGAAGGTCAGAATTTTGTGCATCTCAGCGGTGGCCGGATCAAAACGGAAATCCAGACAGAAGACTGGATTCGTGAAGCTCAGGACAGGGGAGCAGGTGAAATACTGTTGACTTCAATGGATCATGACGGTACTAAAAACGGATTTGATTGTTCATTTCTGAAAAAAATTAATGCGATGATCGGGATTCCACTGATTGCATCGGGTGGAGCCGGGAATCAGGAACATTTTACAGAAGTGTTTCAACAGACGGGAGTTGACGCTGCATTGGCAGCTTCGGTTTTCCATTATGGAGAGATTTTGATTCCGGAATTGAAAAATACGTTAAGAGCCAACGGCATTACAGTCCGGTAAAATAATAATACAGAAATTAAAAGCAGAAGATATGGGTACTATTTATTCCAGGAGACCCGACTTTATCCGTTCTGCTTTTTAATTTTAACTTTTTAAAATAAAAGATGCTAGATTTTTCTAAAAGTGACGGACTTGTTCCGGTCATAGTACAAGATACACAGACATTGGAAGTGCTGATGTTGGGGTATATGAATGAAGAGGCCTGGCAAAAGACGCAGGCAGAAAGAAAAGTAACTTTTTTCTCCAGAAGTAAGAACAGGCTCTGGACAAAAGGGGAGGAAAGCGGAAATTTTCTACATGTGATCAGTTATCATATTGACTGTGACCAGGATACACTGCTGATCAAAGCACGCCCTGACGGACCGACTTGTCATACAGGAAGCCGCAGTTGCTTTAAGACGCAATACGATCAGAATTTTTTATTTGAACTGGAACGTATTGTAAATAATCGTTTTGAGCATCCTTCTGATGAGTCCTATGTGAATCGTCTGCGTAGCAGAGGGATTAACAAGATTGCTCAAAAAGTAGGAGAAGAGGCTGTAGAGACTGTTATCGCAGCATTGACGGAGACAGACAAGGAATTTATTGATGAAACGTCAGACTTGTTATTTCATCTTATTGTATTGTTAAGAGAAAAAGGATTCTCACTGGAAACGATTGCTAAAAATCTGGAATCCAGACATCAATAAGCAAAGTTATCCTTACATGACATAATAGTCTTCAATGTGCCGTACATTTGTGTCCGGCACTTTTTTTATGAATAGAATATCTACGGAGTTGGCAACTGCGCTGACAGGACATCAAAATCAAATATTTGCGATTGAAAATGGTTTCTTTCCGCACACTTTATTTACCGCGGGTAATGACAAAGGAGTGGTGGAATGGGATCTGCAGGCTGGAGCATTTAAGCGTATTCTTTGTGCCGTAAGTTCGTCCGTATATTGTCTCTACCTTATTCCGGAGACAGCTTACCTTGCCATAGGACTTCGTGATGGGTCCATTATGATCGTAGATGTAGAGGCTCAGAAGCTGGTGGTGCGTCTTAAAGTTGACAAAGGAGCCGTGTTCAGCATTAAAGCCTTAACTCATAAAAAGGAATTAATTGCTGTAGGGGAAGATGGCCAGTTATATGTGTGGAATCTTCTTGATTTTAACTTAATATACCAGTTCAGGATATCAGAAACCATTATACGCGTTATTGCAGTGTCTGCGAATGAAAAACAACTTGCTTTTGGAGATAAGGCAGGTTACATCCATCTGTATGATGCTGAGGCCTATCATCTGATGGCTAAAGTGCAGGGGCACGATTTGCCTGTCACCTCTTTATCTTTTGATCCGGAAAGCCGGCATTTGCTTTCTGGTGGAAGAGACGCAAAACTGGTGGTCTGGAATATTGCGGATCTTTCTCAGCAACTGTCTTATATTCCGCATATGTTTACCGTGTACGGTATATTGTTTCACCCGACAGCACCTGTTTTTGCAACAGTCAGCAGGGATAAAACATTTAAAATATGGGATAAAGATACCTATGGACTTCTGAAAAATGTGAGTCGGGATAAAGGGTATGAAAGTCATCACCTGTCTATAAATGTAGGCTTGTGGACAGCAGACAGCGAGTATTTTATTACAGGAGGAGATGATAAAATTGTACGTATCTGGAAAGTAGATATTTAATTACAAATATCTGCTTCTGTAAAGAATCGTTAAATTTTTTAAATGTTTTTGGTTAGATTTGGTTTGTTAGAATTAGTACTAACCTAACCGGATTACTATGGAATATTTGGCGTTTGCCTTAATTGTACTTGTTATTTATTCTATTATAAATACAAAAAATCAATTAAAGAGCCTTAACGAAGGGCTTTATAAATTTCAGGAGCATCAGTTTGAGCTTCAGAAAAAAATGGATCAGGTTATCGAGAAGCTGAATGAATCTGCTCTTCCTGTGGCTGCAGAATCTACTGCTTCTGCAGAAGAAATAGCTGAACCTCCAGTATTGCAGACACCTGAAGTCTATATCCCACCACCTATTCCTCAGGATATCAAGGAAAGTAGTACTGAACCTGCGTTGCCGGCGTTACCTCAGGAACCGGAAGAATTAACTGAGC
Source organism: Sphingobacterium sp. UBA5789 (assembly GCF_002418355.1). NCBI lineage: Bacteria > Pseudomonadati > Bacteroidota > Sphingobacteriia > Sphingobacteriales > Sphingobacteriaceae > Sphingobacterium > Sphingobacterium sp. UBA5789. The sequence goes on from NZ_DIDX01000001.1 coordinate 829,349, forward strand.
GATATCAAGCAGGAAGTCTCGTGAATACTAATCCTGAACCTACTGATATATATATTCCAAATGAAGTTTCTGATTCTGTAAGTCCTGTTGAAGAGCAAGAGCCTGCCTTAAGCTGGTTTGAAAGATTCAAACAGAATAATCCTGATCTGGAAAAATTTATCGGAGAAAATCTGATCAACAAGATTGGTATCCTGATTCTGGTATTGGGGATCAGTTTCTTTGTCAAATTTGCGATTGACAGAGACTGGATCAATGAAGCCGGCCGTGTGGGTATTGGGATATTCTCCGGAGGACTCCTGATGGGGGTTGCGCACTTCTTACGCCGAAAATTTGCAGCTTTCAGTTCTGTATTTGTGGCAGGAGCGGTCAGCGTATTCTATCTGACGATTGGGATTGCATTCCATGATTATCATCTCTTCAGTCAATCGCTGGCATTCGGAATAATGGTGCTGATTACGGTATTCAGTATCTTTATATCACTGCTATATGATCGTCAGGAGCTTGCTATCTTATCTATTATCGGAGGATTTGCAGTTCCGTTTATGGTGAGTACCGGTCAGGGTAATTATCACGTACTCTTTACCTATCTTTCTATTCTGAACATAGGAATGCTGAGTGTATCCTATTTCAAGAGATGGAACTGGGTCAATTTTGTAGCTTTTGCAGCAACTTTTCTCATCTATGCCGGCTGGTATTTTCAAACGGATTTCGTAAAGGATGCCACTTATGCAGGGGCGTTTGGGTATCTGACGCTGTTCTTCCTTATTTTTAGTCTGGCCTTTATTATCAATAATGTAAGGTTCAAGAACAAGTTTACCAAGTGGGAGCTTATTATTATCCTGGCGAATACATTCCTGTATTTCAGTTTCGGGCTTGCCATTTTATCTGTTTGGAATTCGGAGTATAAAGGGCTGTTTTCTTTAATTCTGGCTGTATACAATCTTATTTTTGCGGTGACTATTTACCGCAAGTACAGATTGAGTGAAGAGATTGTCTATCTGTTGATTGGTCTGACTTTGCTGTTTGCCGTTGTGACCATTCCAATTCAGTTTAAAGGCAATTATATTACTGCTTTCTGGGCTTGTGAAGCCGTCATATTACTTTGGTTGGCCAAAAAATCGAAGTTTACCATATACTATGCATTCGGAATTATCCTGCAGGTGTTAGTTCTCTTCAGCTTATTTATAGACTGGACAATTGATTATGTTCCTTCCGATACGGTGATGCGGATCGGATTAAATGAAATATTCCTGACCGGACTCCTTGTCGTTGCTTCGTATTATGTATCCTATCGTTTATTTAAGCAAAGTGATGAAGTCGAACGTCTGAGCTTTAATGTGGATTTTAATCCTGTTGATTACCGGAGGATAGTAGCGTGTGTAGCCATTGCACTGAGTTACGTTGTTCTGATATTAGAAGTTTCTTATCAGGCCTCTAACCTAATGTCTAATGACGGGTCTGTAATGGCATGTATTGCCTTGACACATTTTGTATTTGCGACCGTACTGGTTTATTATGGGACTAAATCGAATACTCCTGTACTGCCTCGTATACTGTGCTATGCATTGGTCATACTAAATATAGCCGCATATTTAGTGTTTGTACACCGTATTCCTTTTATAGAAACATTGAACCGGCTGAATAAGGTAGAAGGCAGGTATCTTGCTTTCTTCTTACACTATCCGATTCTTATCTGTCTGATCTTTCAACTTTACCGGATGGTAAAAGATACTATATTAAATGTTGCCAGTACGTATTTCAGACATAAGTTGCTGGTGTGGCCACTTGTATTTGTACTGGTATTTATATGCAGTGTAGAGCTTAGCGTTCATACCCTTTCATTCGCTGAAACTTTTGGTATTTACCATGCACGTGAGAATATGGTATTCAAGGTTATGTTCCCTGTGGCATGGGGAGTACTTTCATTTGTATTTCTGATATTGGGGATCAAACAGGACTGGAGAATGTTGCGTATTGCAGCACTCTCATTACTCGGTGTAACTATTCTCAAGCTGTTTGTGTATGATATTAAGGATGTATCTGAGACGGGTAAGATTATAGCATTTATCCTGCTCGGTGTACTTATTCTGGTCATCTCTTTTGTGTACCAAAGAATTAAAAAACTAATTGTAGTCGATAATAAAGAACTCCCTTATGAAAAGAATAGTTAGTGTTTTTTTATGCAGTCTTTTAGCGGTTATCCAGGTGTATGGCCAGCAATACAGTGCCACATTAGAAGGAAACAAAAAAGAGGGATATTATCAGTTTAAAATTCCTGCGGGAATTCGTTCGATTATTGGTAATGATATCTCAAAAATCCGGATCAGAGATAACGGAGGTCAGGAAGTGCCGTTTGTGAAATTTGTAAATGCATCTGCGGGGGACAAATTTTTGCCTTTGACTATCGTCAAAAAAGAGATTATAGCGGATAGTGTGACAACTCTTATCATCCGGAATACAAAGCAGGAAACCTGGACTTCTCTGTCTTTACGAATTGCAAACAGCAATAGCAGCAAGCGGTATACACTGACAGGAAGTAATGACTCTGTGAATTGGTTCAGCCTTTCAGAGAATCAGTTGTTAGACAATCTTGTTGGATCAGGTCAGACTTTTAAAGATCAGGAAATTACTTTTCCATTGAATAACTACAGGTATCTGAAGATTATAATTTGGGATAAAGGCTCCAGTCCGATCAATGTGTTAGAGGTGGGACGTTATGAAAGCATCAAGACAGCCGCCACATATCAGCCTGTTCAGGGAGTTAAATTCGATATGAAGTCAGAAAATAAAAATTCTATTCTTCATGTGATGTTGCCTGACTTTCAGATTATTGATTATGTGTCTCTGTCTGTTTCTGATCCGAAATTATACCAGCGTAAAGTTGCTGTACTTGCCAGTCAGTTGGTGCAGGTGAAGCGTAACAGATGGGAGGATCAGCTCGTGGAGATCGGGCAGTATGAGTTGAGTCCGGCCAATACGCATATGGTTGTTCCGAGTCTGTTTGTAAAGGATTTTTATATTCAGATCGAGAATCTGGATAGTCCTCCTCTGCGAATTGACAGTATTTCTTTGGGACAAACTGCGTTAAATATTGTTACTAATCTTGCCGCCGGCAAGCAGTACAGTATCGTGATAGACTCTGCTTACAAGGCTCCGGATTATGATCTTTCTTTATTTAAGAATAATGCCAGTGATCAGCTTCCCGTATTGACGGTAAGCAAGTTGAAACCCATAAAACCGGGAAGCGGAGCTATTAAGAATGAAGCCTGGAAAAATACTTTTGGTAATATCCTGCTATGGGGAGGGATGGTCATCGCAATAATCGTGATATGCTATTTTGCCATCGGTTTCCTGAAAGATGTTAATAAGAAGTAAGATCCGAAATCAGAATCCGTTTATGTAAATACTCACGTCGGATTAAGCCGGTATAAAAGAAAGAACTTTCTCTAAATACACAGCATCTTCCTGATCGAATGAATTCAGGGTGTCACTATCTACATCAAGTACAGCAATAATTTTTCCGCCTACACGTACGGGTAGCACAATTTCTGATTTGGATAAGGAGCTGCATGCAATATGACCGGGAAATTTATCTACATCCGGAACAATAAGGGTTTGCTCTTCTGCCCAGGCTGTTCCGCAGACACCTTTTCCTTTCTTTATACGTGTACATGCTACGGGACCTTGAAACGGACCTAAAACTAATTCTTCACCTTCAACAAGATAAAATCCTACCCAAAAGAATCCGAACTGTTCTTTGAGTGCAGCGCTGATATTTGCAAGATTAGCAATCAGATTAGATTCTCCGCTAATTAAAGCCTCTATCTGAGGGATCAGTCCTTTATATTGTTCTGCTTTATTTCCTGTAAGTATATTCAGATCTTCTGCCATATTATTGTTGCTCCACAAGTATTGAATACTCGTCTTTGATTAAAGACAAGTATTCAAAATTACAAAATGTTTGGAGGAGTATTGGGTTTTCAAAATTAATATTTCAAGAGCATAGCTATATATTACTTTTTGTAATCCGTATATCGTGACCCTGTTTTCCGGTTAAAACTTATCCAGTCCAGTGATAGAGTTGCTTTTTTATCAGCAGCTGTATACACTAAGAATATGTCCGTTTTGCCTTTTGGCGGATTGATTTTGCAGGATAAGATCTGATATTGATTCGGGTCTTGACTTTTACTTGCAACGGGTTTTATTGTTCCGATCAACGGACCGCTTATGCTACCTGTACGTACTTCCAGTTTACCTTTTGGTGACAGACCGGCTAATTGTGCAGTAAACTGTTTATCGCTGCTGGTCATGTCCACATTTGCAAAACGAATCCAGCTTCCGTTACGCATTCCAGCAAGTTCAAAGCCACCATCAGCGGATGATTGTTTACGGGTCAGGCTGTCTTTTTCATAAAACCATTCTGCTTCTATTTTCGGCCAACCTGCATCATATTGTCCTACTCCGGCGGCAAAATGCTTGTCCAGAAATTCGGTGTCGGTAACAATAAGTCCCTGATCATCAAAGTGGCAATAGGTAATAATTGTAGCTCTGAATTTATATCCCGGTCGCAGGTAGTAACACCATACGTGGTAAAATTGTCCTTTCCACCAAAAAAAGCTGCTGTGTGCAAATTCGTCCAAATGATGCCCTTTACCTGTTGAACCTGCACCGGTATAAGGACCATAGATATTTTTAGAAACAGCGTAGTTGGTCCCCCAGCTCAGGTAGTAGGTATCTTTGTATTTGAAGATATAATTTTTGTCCATCCATACCGGAGCCCGTTCCCATTCTTTACCTGTGATGGTAATAGGTTTGGGTGTTTCGGCAAGGGATATCATATCATCATTGAGTCTTGCGATATGATAACCTCCGCCTTCTTTGTCGCCATACAGCAAATAGGGTGTTTTGTTTGGATCATCGTCTGTAAGGATAGTAGGATCGTGCATAGGTGCTACCAGAGGTTTGCCCAGTGCATCCACATATTTTCCACCGGGTGAATCGGCCTTCATTACACCTATACTTCTTTTTCTGTCCGAAAAATAGAAATAATATTTTCCGTTTCTTTCGGCGGCATCTCCTGCCCAGCAATCTGTAGAGTTGGCACCCATATAATTGTCTTTGGGCGAAATTACAGTTTCCAGCTTCCAGTTTACAAGATCAGACGTTGAAAATACCCGCCAGTCCTTCATTACCCAGGTAGCATCGGTAGGCTTGTCGTCATGTCCGGAGTACAGGTATATTTTGTTGTTAAAAACCCTTACATGAGGATCGGAAATACCCGGAATGCCGATGATTGGATTTTGTGCCAGTACTAAACTGCATGACAGCATACTGCACAGACAGATGAATGATCTGCTTAAAATGTTATTTTTTGCCATAAGGATCAATGGTTATGATACTGCCATCTTTGTTATATTTTAGTTCGGTTACTTTAATATTTCTTAAGTGGGTTTTACCTTTCGATAATTCGGTATCGTGATAATACAGCCACCATTTATTTTTAAATTCAACAATGGAGTGATGTGTTGTCCATCCTATTACAGGGAGTAAAATTACCCCTTTATAAGTAAATGGACCATATGGTGAATCACCGGTTGCATACACTAGTTTATGGGTATCGCCGGTGGAATAAGAAAAATAGTATTTCCCATTGTATTGGTGTAGCCATGAACCTTCAAAGAAACGTCTGTCGTGGTCGCCACTAAGTATCGTATTCCCCTTTTCATCAAGTATAACTACGTCTTTAGGCACTTCGCCAAGGTGTTTCATATCAGCACTTAGCTTCGCCACCTTAGCTGTAAGTGCCGGTTCGTCCTTCTGTTGTCCGTCTGCTTTATCAGAAATATTTTTGTTGAATTCACCACTTTTCCAGCGCTGTAGCTGTCCGCCATGAAGACCTCCAAAATAAAGATAAAAACTACCGTCACTGTCCTTAAACACTGCCGGGTCCATACTGTATGTTCCTTTTATCGGTTCTTTTTCAGCCTTAAACGGTCCTTCAGGACGTTCGGATGTGGCTACGCCAATGCGGAATATTCCTTCTTTATCTTTTAGAGGAAAATACAGGTAGTAGGTATTGTTTCGGTATGCAGCATCGGGTGCCCAAAGCTGTTTCCCTGCCCAGGGGATATTCTCTACGGATAGTGCTACACCATGATCGGTCACTTTTCCGGTAGGGCTATCCATGGATAACACATGGTAATCTTTCATCTGAAAATGATCTCCGTTGTCACTTTCCGCAACATGGGTTTCTATGTCATGGGAGCCATAGATGTATATTCTGTTATTAAAAACATGGGTAGAAGGATCTGCGGTGTACATATTTCTGACCAATGGCTTTGAAATAGCATTTTTAAAGGAATCCTGATCCGATTCTTTTTTCTGTGCAAAGGTCAGAAAGGGAAAACAGAATAATAAGGTAAACACATATAAGTGAATCCTTGTCTTTTGAAATGTCGTTTTTTTCATAATTATCTATTTTATAATATTAGATATTGATAAAAAAAGGCAAGTGCCGGTAAATTATCGGAAATATTAATTAGTGACTTTAAGAGATTTGTTTCCATAATCGAAATAATATTCAAAAGCTATTAGCGATGAATTTATTTCCCAATTTGAATACTTGCTTACGTAGTATCGGAAATTGTTATGGAAGATGGTTTGTTTTAATTGATATAGTTAATGCAACCGATTGCAATAATAAATTAAATATTACTTGAAAGCAAATTTTTATTACGAAAACGATTTAAATTTTGAGGATATTATCTGCTATGGAATCAGGTATAAATAAAAAGGGATTGCTACTATGTAACAATCCCTTTCTAATATTGATGTAATAATCGTTATTGGAACATCACTCTCAGATTGATACCAAAGTTGGTATAAGAAGTTGCGTAATTCTGAGAGGTATAAGGTCTTACAGAATTCGTATTCAGGAACAGACGTATGTTGTAGGTCTGATTCAGCATATAATCTAAGGTAGGATTGAAGCTGATACTTTTGTTACCTGTGGACACTTCCGAACGATTCAGGTCAGATCTGTAGACCAGTGTTTTACGATCATTGATCGCTACATCCAGTTTAAAATTAAGATCGTTATTCATTTTTCTGTCGCTGAACCAGCCGAATGGCAATCTGAAATTATTCTTTCTGAATCCAACCCCCAGCACAAATGCTTCTTCGGTCAAAATTGCCATCTGGCTATTCTGCAGACTGAAGTTTACATTTCGGTTTTTGCGGTATTCTGAAGTTGCTGATATGTTGTTTTTGAATCGGGCATCTAAACCTACCAAAGGCACAAACTGATCAATAATAGAGATCTGCTGGAACTGATTTTTCGGCAGGAAGTTATTATTAATATCTCTCTCCGAAGGTGCACCTGCGTTTTCTTCATAGCGTATCACTGAGCTGTACCCGCTGATTGTATATTGGGAAGCATAGCTGTGCAGAACTGTTAATGAAGAAAATACATCGCTCAATCCCGGTAGCTTGCCAAGTCCGTTGTAGCTGACACGCCAGTTAGGAAGTGGAGTACGTGGTATGCTGCTCAGCTTATTCTTGCTGACATCTTTTCCCAGGTAGGTAGATAAGAAGGCATTTACTACAACATCCTGTTGTGCTTTTCCGTAACCATCTGCATAGAAGTCTGCACTTTGTCCTACTGAGTTGGCATTGGTTTGTGCGAGACGCTGGGAAGCTACCATACGGCTTTCTTCAAACTTTTGGAACAGATCCTGATGATTTTTGAATGCGGTAGTGATGGCAATCTGCGTAATGCTGTAGTTACCGGTTGTGAATGGCGTAACACGTTCAAACGTTCCTGATCCCGAATTATACATTACTGTTGCTGTGTAATTGTAATTGTCTGTACGTGCTGCCGTAAGGTCAATACGAAGACCTTTTACAGGCTCGAGATTGGCAACCAGTGAAAGATTTTCTGCAAAAGAACGTGTAAACAGCTGCGTCTGCAGAGAGTCGGTTGATAGCCAGTTATTATTGATCGCTTTTTGAAGGATATCGCTTTGGCTACCGAACAGGAATCCCCAACCCGGAGCGTTGGCCTCAAAATCATATCCAAAAGCTTTTGTCTTCGGAAGATAGCCTGGCAAATACGTTCCCTCGATTTTAGTATAGGCTCCGTCAATCTTGCGTATAGATGTCAACAGCTGAATAAAGAAGGCTTTCGAACCTTTTGCATTCCGTCCGGAATTACGTCTGATAAAACCAAATTTATTATAGAGTCCAACCATATTTAATGATGGATTGATCTGTATTGTCCGGTTATTCTGTATACTGTTTCCTACGTTTATATCCGGACTGCGCAGTGATAACAGAGGTTCACTTTGCCATGTAAACTGTGCTCCATACCGGGTTATTACATTTACCCAATCCATGTAAGGTAGTTTGGAAACAGGCAAAGTGTAGGCTATATTCAACATGTGATTATAATCGGTGGTTCTGCCCATTTTCCAGAAGTTGTTCCACATGGTATCCCGTTTTATTCCATTCAAGCGACCATCCGGTTCATCAATGATGGAGTAGTTTGTCGCATTGAAATCCAGACGCAGGGATTTACTCAGGTCCCAGCTGATACCGTAAATACGGCTCATGTTGAAGTTTTTATTATACAATGTCGGCAACACATTATCGGAGGTATTATCCCGGATTGTATTTTCACTGTACACCCGGTTTACATCTATTCTGAAATTAATCAATGACGGAACAAGGTTGAAATTGATGTCTCTGATCAGTTTGAGGTGATCAGATTTAATTACATTTTTAAACGGTTCTATAAACTTAACAGAAGGGTTACTGTAATTGTAATCCAATGCTGCACGATAGTTGCGCTGAATCGAAGAGGCTACGGAGAAATCTCTGTGATTGTATGCGGAGTAAGCATATGTCGCACTGAAGTTCTCAATGTCCCATGGTCTGATCGGTTTTTCGTTGTTGGTTCTGATCTTGCGGACATTGGTCAGACTGAAACTTTTACGTGTTGTATAGTCCTGTACCAGTCTCATTAATGAATCCTGCTGATTACGAGACATAGTTGCTAATGCTGAGTTCAGTTCTATATCCGGATTCAACGGATTGTATTCCGGAGTAGATGTCTGTTTAGAATAACTGAAATAAAACGGAATGACAAGGCCGTAATTTCTTGGGAAGAATTTTCCCAGTTCAGCATTAGACATGATGTCAAAGTACATATCCTCAGAACGGCGGCGTTCATTCATTCTTTGAGATAGGAATCCGAATCCAATTGTAGATTTAGTTCCCGATACAGAGACGTTTGCAAAATCTGCAAGTTTCAGATTCAGGCGGGCTGTTGCTGCCCAGCCTCCTTTATCATCAAAGTCTGTAAGACGAAGTTCATTAAACCAGAATGATCCTGTAATGTTGCTTCCATCATCGGCTGAGTTACTGGTCGAGCTGCCTTTTAGAGGATTTCGCACCCCCATCATATAATAGCGGACTTTACTGATGTCCGGAGCTCCTAATACGACAATACGATTGTTGCCATCCATATATTCAAATGGTACATCCAGCGGCCATGGCTGGCCGTTTAGCGTAGCTTTGCTACGCGCCATCTTCGCATCCTGGAATAAACGAATCTGAATGTTCATCCGGTTTTCATTTGGCCAGATCAGATCCGGGGAGGTTGCACCATATGGAGTGACCGCTAACGGCATGTCGTATTCGTAATAGTTGTATTTATCATCAGTACCTACCCGCAGAAATGCGCGTGCATCTCCATTCTTGAGGTTCATTCCTTCCGCATGGATAAACATCTCAATACGGCCATATGGTCTGAAGTCATGAGAAGTTGTCTTGAATGTCCCGCGGCCGTATCCGTCACGTAGATTGATGACGTCTAAACTAAGTGCCTGTTCATTCAATCTTACATTATAATTATTGTTACTCCAATCTACCTGTCTGTTGATGCCCGGAGGCTGTATATAAGGAATAGGATCTCTTTTCCCGTTTTCTTCGACATTGATATTCGCTACATCAAAGATAGAATTATCTGAAGCAACGACACCCATGGAATAATCGCTGATGACTTTGGAAGGATTGTTTTCAGGATTATATCTTCTCCATTCTCCTTTTACAAACTGCAGTTTAGCGAGACGTACTATTGCGGTATCTGTAAAATTAGTCATGAAAGTACGGATGAAACGGATCGATTTGAAATCCTGTACATCTCCGAATTTGCTTTCATATTGTGTCAATGGTATGCGGAATTTATACCATTTGATATCCTGCTGCTGGCCATTCGCCAGGGTTACTTTTGTCGTCTGTTCATCTACGATATGATTTTGTCCTACGATCATATCCTGTTGTCTGATAGAGATACGGTACTGGTAGTATTCGTCGATCTCATTCATATTGTTATCACGGTTTACATCTTCGCCATCAGGAAGTAATGTACTGGCAGAGGTAGGCACGCCAAAGTCACGTTGTGACTGTTCATTTGTTTTGGAGTTACCGTCTACACCGTTGTAGCGTTGATATCTTTTCAATATACCTGCCGATTGCTGATCCATTTGCTGGCTGCGGAAGTACATATAGTTGTCACTGGAAGGGTCATTCTGTATCTCCGCTAGGGCAGCAGGATTTAATACCCCCTGAAGCTGAGATAAGAAGCTGCCGTGGAAGGAAGACTCGTCCGCATCACTCAGTCCATCCAGACCCACATCCTGACGTTCACGACTTTCATTATCGCTGTCGAATGCCTGAATAACCGGCTGATTTTTCGTAACACGTCCCCAGTTGGTCTGATCTACCTGAGACAGATCTCCTACCGGAGATAACGCATTTTCAAGGGACTTGCGGCCATCTTTTAGAATATCTTCTGAAATATTTCCTAAGTTAAAGTAAATGTCACCACCATCTTTATTCGGGTTTGTCAGGACAGGATCCATCATCCACATTTCTAAGAATTCAATATTCTGTGCTTCGAAATCGGTATTATCAATCTTTCTAAACATACCTCCCCAACGGCTTTTCGGATTGGCTAATGTTCCGTCAGCATTTACCCCTGAAGTTGTATAGTTATACGGACCTCTCAGATTAGGATAATAGGCAAAATCAAGGGTCTGCAACCAGTCATTTTGGCCGGAGCGTGTATCTTTATTTGGAAAAACCTCTTTTTCTCCAACTTCACGTACACGGTGGTCGCTTAGTTCTGCCGTTGTAATATTGGTTGGAGTCAGACTGTTATTACGGTAAAAAATAGGGTCAATATTATACACGGCCAGTAATGCACGATTGTATCCGTAACGGAGGTCGTCACTGAGATTAGATTCTGTAAACAGGCGTGGAGTTCCGGAGATTTGCCAGCTATATTGGTTTTTGAGATCAATGTAAGATACACTGTTTTCAAAATCATCTATATAAGTAGTTCCTGTTGTTCCGTTTTGAGTATCAAGTCCTTTCGGATGTCCGGGTATCAATTTTGCAAATTCCCCGTAGAAGGAAATGTTTGATTCCTCTTTGGTACTCAGGAATGGGAGTTTATCCACCATTCGGGTCAGCCATCTTGAAGGTGCATTATAGGTCAGATCGGCTCCCAACATGGTGTTGGACATTGGCTCTTCACCGATATTCACCTTTTCTGTCAAAGGTTTTTCCGTCAGATTCATAATCGTGGCACCTACCTGAAGCTGGTCATTCACGAGATAATCAAACCGTCCGCCCATCAGTGTCTTCTGCTGCAGATTGAACATGGCATCATCTTCCACCGTCACCCGTATGGGTTGACCCGAGAGCATCAGTGCTTCATTGAGTATACGCAGACGCCCTATCTCATAATCGATCGTATAGTCTACACCTTCCTGCAGAAGAGCTCCGCCGGCCATGACCTGAATGGATCCTCTTGTAATATTATAGGCTCCGATTTGGTATTCGGTACCCATTGCCGAATTGTATCTGCCTTTTATACGGTACCTGTTTTTATTCGGGAATTGCTGTTGAGCTATGACCTTGGTGGAATCGTATAATTCCGGATATGTATATTTATCAATCAGGGCTTGTTCAGATCCGGTAATAAACTGACTGGCCAGGTCTCTGCCGAAAGGTTCGACCACCGGAAATATCAGTTTTCCTTTTTTAGGTTCAATGGTAATGTTTTCCAGATAATCAAAATATCCGTCTGGAGATTGTGCCTGCTGCTGATTGAGGCGGTCAAGGCCTGTCAGTTCCAGCCATGTTTTTTCAGCCGTTCGCTGACCTTCATATATAGCCGGTCGTTCTGTTCCGGTTTCGTCTTCTGTACGGTAGATCTGCAGAATAAAGTTGGAATTGGAGACATTGTAAGCACCCAGAGCATAGATGTTTTTCATCATCAGATCCCATATAGGTAGTTTGGGTTTTAAGGTCTCATTCTTCAACAGTTTTGTATACAGCATCTTGGGATCGGATGGTGTCACCGGAATATCTGTACTGAATTCACCCACCTGATACTCTCTGCCATTAGCCGTATAGCGATAAGCTACGGAGAGCACCTGATCGGCATTGAGCGGAAGATTTAAGGAAATGTATCCGAGTTTTCTGTCTATAGTAAAGTCTCGGTTCTCAATCAGCTTACGGGCGTAAGTCATCTTGGCATAGTTGTCGTTCGCTCCCGAGCCGGCAAAGAAACTCTGTACAAATGTACCATTAGATTGACGTCCGTTATCGCCTAACAGAGACAACAGGTTGTTGGATACGGTTGCATTGTTTTCATTAGGAATACCAGTGGAGGGAAGTCTGGAACTTCCGGGGCTGATGAGATTATTATAGGGTTGATATTCTCCTAAATCCATCAGGGCCATGACATCACGGGCATCTTCATAGGAATTGGAACGGTTGCTCAGCCATACCTCCACCTGTGATATATTGATATTGGTATTGATAATAGGAGCAAGCGCCAGTGTACGGTTATAGTTTTCTCTGAAATATTGCGACAAGAAATAGTGCTGATTGGCTTCGTAGTTGTCAGCCTGTAAAGTGTATTCGCTTTCCTGTGCACCGTTTGTAATGGTTATCTCTTTTTGTCTGGAACGTTGCTGTGAGAGTAATCCGGTGAAGTTGAGGCGTCCGAACTGAAGCTGTGCCTTGACCCCGAATAAGGATTGTACCCCCTGAATCAATGTCGAATTCAAGGGCATGGAGACGTTACCAATTTCCAGCCGGCGTAAGATATCATCGTCTTTAGCAACATAGTCAAAACGAATCTGATTTTCAAAGTCGAACTGTGCTGTTGAGTTAAAATTGGCATTGATCTTTACGCGTGTGCCGATATGACCTGTAAGGTTCATATTGATCTGCTGGTCAAAATCAAATCCCCACTGTTTGCGTCTTGTCTCATCAAACATGGGATTCGCATTGTTATTATATTGCCCCATCAGGGTAATATCTGCGCTTCCACGTGGAATAAGATCGATTTTGTTTCCTCCGAAAATACGTTCAAAAGCCGGACTTTCGATTTCGATAACCGGAAACAGACGGCGGCGGCGTTCTTCTGCAAGATTCTTATCGGCTAACTCTTCCCAATAATTTTTCTGTGATCGCTTGGCTTCATAATCACGAAATTCAGGCAATGTCAGATAAAGTGGGGGACGATATTGTTTGGCTCCCAGATTTTCCTTGATGATATACTGGCCTGACTTGGTGTCATAAATAATTTCCCTTTTGATATTGTTGGGATGCTCCAGAGAAAACGGATTGTATTGTTTATGAATATTCAAAAACGGATGGTCCTTAAACCGGTAAGGAATAGCAGTAGAATCCTGCTCTTTTTGCGCAGGACGAATGGTTTGCCCATTTGTTTGCCCGCATAAAAAAAACAGGAAAATAGCAAAGATTAAAGCGTAAATGTTTGTCTTCAAATGGTAGCCGTTAAATTTTTCACAACAGATTAATTGATCTCGTTATATAACTATTATGCAAATATCAACTATTTTGTATAACAAAACAACCATTATATTCTTAGTTATGAGAAACATAATGAATAATAGGTATGTGGGTTTAATTAAGTGTAGAGATAGCTCTACAAACGCTTTAAGGCAAGTTTTATAAGTTGCTCGACGGATAAGTCAGGTTCAGTATTAATAATGGTGTTTAAAACCTTCTCTGCCTGGTTTTTAACAAATCCCAGCATAACGAGTGCGCTGAGTGCTTCTTCCGGAACGGATTGTTTACTTATCACAGGGGAGATGAGTGCGTCCGGGCCTTGTTTTTTGAGTTTATCCTGTAATTCCAGAATGAGGCGTTGTGCTGTTTTAGGACCGATTCCTTTTATTTTCTGGATCACTGCTACCTGTCCGTTGATAATGGCAGACTGAATTTCTTCAGGGGTAATAGAGGAGAGGATCATACGGCCTGTATTAGGACCGATACCGGATACGGAAATAAGATGTTCGAAAAGCTGGCGTTCGCCTTCGGTTGCAAAACCAAAAAGGGTCTGCGAATCTTCACGTACCTGGAATGAAATAAATAATTTACAGTTTTCCTGATCTTTGATCAGTGAAAAGGTGTTGAGTGAAATATGGATATAGTAGCCGATCCCGTTTACATCCAAAACGACATGGGTAGGGGCTTTAAAAACTAATTTACCGTTAAAATATTCGTACATATTCAAGTAAGATTCAAAAGTAAAAACCTAAAGGTATGTTTTTAATCTTCCATATTCAAAAGGAATGGAGTCTGCCTGCCGTTTGTAAGTCCTTACAGCAGGCAGTCTCCATCAGTTATATTATTGTCTGCCTTTCTGGTAAGACTGTACGTCTACTACGGCAATAGTGACCATATTAACAATCTCACGGACAGAACTGTCCAGTTGTAATACATGTACTGGTTTGTTCATTCCTAATAAAATAGGACCGACCGCTTCTGCATTTCCAATCTCCTGAAGCAGTTTGTAAGCGATGTTTCCAGATTCCAGATTAGGGAAAACCAAGGTATTAGCTGCATGACCGTTTAAATTGCTGAACGGGAAATTTGCTGTGAGCATTTCCGGATTCATAGCAAAGTTGGCCTGTAAGTCACCATCTACGATGATGGACGGATATTGATCGTGCAGTAACTGTGCTGCTTTACGAACTTTCTGAGGCGTTTTGCCATCGTTAGACCCAAAGTTAGAGTATGATAATAATGCGATACGTGGCTCAATACCCATCTTACGTATAGCTTTGTCCAGTAATACTGTGATATCCACTAATTCTTCCGCACAAGGATCTACATTTACAGTCGTATCTCCGAAGAAAACTGGTCCTTTTTCAGTCAGCATCATATACATCCCTGCGATCTTGCTGCCAGGCTGTGCACCAATAACATGAAGAGCAGGTCTGATGGTCTTCGCATAATTCTTAGTCATACCCGAGATAAGCGTATCTGCTTCTCCAAATTCGACCAGACTTGCTCCGAAGTAATTGCGATCCAGTAACATTTTTTCAGCATCCAGTCTGGAAAGACCGCGACGTTGTCTTTTCTTATACAGGTGATCCGCAAATTTCTGATAACGCTCAGATTCGATTTCTTCTACAGGATCTATGATTTCCACACCTTCCAGTTCCAATGCATAATCATCAATCAATTTGTTGATTTTTGCTTTTTTACCTAATAAGATCGGAATTGCAATACCTTCTTCTTTGACGATCTGTGCTGCACGAAGAATTTTGTAATTATCTGCTTCCGCAAATACAACGCGTTTAGCATCACGTTTGGCCACCATGGTCAGATCGCGCATAATGCGGTCATCTTTACCCATGCGCTGGCGCAAATCTTCTTTATATTTATCCCAGTCTGTGATTGGCAAACGGGCTACACCTGATTCGATTGCTGCTTTAGCGACAGCTACCGAAACTTCTGTAATCAATCTTGGATCGTTTGGTTTTGGAATGATATAGTCTATACCAAATTTCAAATTATTAGCATTGTACGCCTGGTTTACTGCTTCCGGAACAGACTGTTTTGCCAGATCAGCAATCGCTTTTACAGCGGCAATTTTCATTGCTTCATTGATACCTGTTGCTCTTACGTCCAGTGCACCACGGAAGATATAAGGGAATCCAAGTACATTGTTTACCTGATTAGGATAATCCGAACGGCCTGTACCCATGATAATATCTGAGCGTGTCGCTACAGCCAGATCATATGCGATTTCCGGATTCGGATTAGCCATTGCCAATACGATCGGTTTATCTGCCATGGATAACAGCATTTCTTCTGTCATCACATCTGCTGCAGAAAGACCGATAAATACATCCGCATCTTTTAATGCATCTGCTAATGTATGGATATCACGGTCTGTAGCAAATTCTGCTTTCATTTTATCCAGATTTTCACGATCGCTGCGGATTACACCTTTACTGTCCAGCATCACGATGTTCTCTTTCTTAGCACCTACAGACATATACATACCTGTACAAGAGATCGCTGCTGCTCCGGCTCCGTTAACCACGATTTTTACTTCTGAAATATCTTTGTGCTGTAATTCACAAGCATTAATCAGAGCTGCACCAGAAATGATGGCTGTACCGTGTTGATCATCATGCATAACAGGAATTGACATTTCTGCTTTCAGGCGTCTTTCGATCTCAAAACATTCAGGTGCTTTGATATCTTCCAGATTGATTCCTCCGAAAGTAGGTTCCAGTGCTTTTACGATATTGACAAACTCATCTACATTTTTGGTGTCCAGCTCGATGTCAAAAACATCAATGTCAGCAAATATCTTGAACAACAGTCCTTTACCTTCCATTACTGGTTTTCCGGCTTGTGCTCCGATGTCTCCCAGACCTAATACTGCAGTACCATTGCTGATAACCGCAACAAGGTTTCCTTTTGCTGTATATTTATACGCATCTTCTTTGTTAGCAGCGATAGCCAGACATGGCTCAGCTACACCCGGAGAATATGCTAATGATAGGTCTCTCTGTGAATTAGTAGGTTTTGTAGGCACTACCTCGATCTTGCCCGGACGTCCTTTTGAATGGTAGTTTAAGGCTTCCTGCTTGCGATTAATTTTACTCATTATACACTATACTTATTTCAGTTATTTACTTATTTAAGGCTACAAATGTAATCTTCTTTTTCGGAGAACAATATTTTTAAGGTATTAAACTTCAAAAAATCTGGCATTTGAACGAATTTTTTACTTCAGGATGTCGAGTAAGCCGAACATAGACTTACGCATAGCCGATCCGGTCCCCTCGTAGTTATTGACTAATAAGGTAAAAGTATATTCCTGACCTGCCTTAGAAGTCTGATATCCGGTATAGCCCAGTACGCCTCCTATAGTTCCGCTTTTCATCTTCATCTCATTGTATGTGGGCAGACTCTTGTAGAAAATTTCATACCAGTTACGTGATCGGGCGTAGTTCATTATTTTTGCCATTGCGAGAGAAGTCACTCTGTTTTGTGGAGACAGGCCCGAACCGTCAACGATGTTAAGTTCGCCTTCCGGGATATTCAGTTTTGCCTTCCAGAATTTTTTCACCATATCAGCCGCATCTGCTGTTTCGATCTTTTGCCCGCTGTACATACCGATCGTCTTCAATAATGTCTCTCCGTAGAGATTGATACTTTTCTGGTTGAACCAGTATACAATATCCTGCATCTTCGGAGATTCGTGCACATCCAGTTCTTTTCTGTCTTTCGCTATAGTTTCGCCTCTTTCTGTCAGCTGTTTGCCGGTTAGAGGTTCGTTTTCTGTCAATATGCCGGCTCTTCGCAAAGATTTTTGCAGTTGAAAAGCAGCATCGAATGCCGGATCGGGAACTGCAATTTCGATTGTTTTTTTAAGATCCAGACCATATGTTCCTCTGATATAAATCCGGGTTGAATACGGGGCAGAATAGGCATATACATTATCTCCGGATCCCTTCGGACCTGTTAATGTTTCATTGTGAATGTCCAGGTAAGAGGAGTCTACAGTCATCGCGGTTAGTGTTGCCTTTGAGCCTGCTGTATTTCCCGCTTTAAATTGCACACCAATACTGTTCTCTCGCCAGTTGAGTCCGGAAACCCCTGCTCCATAGTAATTGCCGATGTCTGTCCATATCCATCCTCCCGGAACGGTATTGCCATTGAAAAAGCGGTCATCACCGATAATACTTCCTTCTACACATTTGATCCCTGCATTCTGGATGGCGTAGACCCATTTATTCAATAAGGTCTCTTCGTTCATTCCTTCAAACCTCGAACTGGCCAGGGTAGGATCGCCTCCACCTTCAATAATTATATTTCCTTTTAAAGTGCCCAGGCTATCAATCTCACCTGTATAGTACAGTTTTGTTTTAAAGGTGAAATTTGGACCTAAAAGATCTAAAGCAGTAGCTGAGGTGATGACTTTGAGCGTGGAAGCTGTAGGAAGTCCGGTCTGACCATTTTTGGAAAAGAGCACATTTCCTGTTTTGGAATCTAGTACCGTTAATGATGCTATGCCATATTTGAGATTGGCTTGCTGTTCAAAATTGCTGTAAGCCTGTTGAATTGCCTTCGAATCCTGTGCAAAAATATTGATCATGAATGTGTTTGCACAGAGTGTCAGTAGTAGTGTTTGAAAAAATAGTCTCTTCATAAATCAATAGAATGTAAGACAAATATAGCATATTGAAAATTGATGGGTATGATTTTCATTCGTTTTTAAATTGTCAAAACTTGATTACCCGTTTCGTGAGTTATTGTTGAATTGCCTAACTTGCCTCCTTAAAATATACATACCATGAATCATCTAGAAAAATTGGCTGCAATCCGTGGATTAATGAAAGAGCAGGGAATTGATGGCTACATTATTCCTTCTTCTGATCCGCATATCAGCGAATATTTACCGGAAAGATATAAATGCATCGCCTGGGTATCGGGTTTTACCGGTTCTGCAGGTACATTAGCGATTACTCAGGATTTTGCCGGGTTGTGGACTGACTCCCGTTATTTTGTACAGGCCAATGAACAATTGTCAGGTACGGGATTTGAACTTGTTAAATTAAAGGTACAAGGTAGTGCGGAGTATGCCGATTGGATGGCTGATAAGCTTCCGGTCGGGGCTACTGTTGCGTTTGATGGTAATCTGGCCTCTCTGCAGGTCGCTCAGGCTGTACAACAGACCTTGACGCCTGTAGGAATCCATGTGAATGGTCATGCCGATCTGCTGTCTCCACTTTGGACTGATCGTCCTTCTTTACCGCTGGCTCCGGCTTACTTGCTTGATGAAGGGATCACCGGGCAGTCTACTGCATCCAAGCTGGAAGAAGTACGTAAGGTATTGCAGAAAAACAGAGCTGAATATCATCTGGTTTCTTCGCTTGATGATCTGGCATGGCTGTTTAATATCCGGGGTCAGGATGTGCCTTGTAATCCGGTAGTGCTTGGATTTGCGCTGATATCAGCCTCAAAGGCGACCTTATTTATTGAACCATCTAAACTGAATGAAGACGCAGTTTCTTCTCTGGCACAGTCTGGTGTTGAAGTTCACCCGTACGAAGAAATATTCAGCGCCATAGATGCTCTGGCAGATACGACTATTCTTATTGATCCTAAGCGTACTTGTTTTGCAATCTATGATCGTATTCCGGATACGGTTAAGATTACCGAAAAACTGAATCCATCAACGTCTCTCAAGGCGATCAAGAATAATACGGAAATAGCACATACCCGCCAGACCATGATCAATGACGGTGTTGCGATGACAAAATTCTTTAAATGGGTAGAAGAGAATGTTGCTTCGGGAACACTGACCGAACTTTCGATTGCAGATAAGCTGAGAGGTTTCAGAGCAGCTCAGGAAGGATTTGTAGATGTGAGTTTCAATACCATAGCCGGATATCTGGAACATGGTGCTCTTCCTCATTATTCCGCAACGGAAAAAAGCAGTTCGACGTTGGAGTCAAGAGGACTTTTACTGGTAGACTCGGGTGGTCAATACAAAACAGGTACTACAGATATAACTCGGGTAATCTCTCTGGGACATATTACGCAGGAAGAGAAAGAGGATTATACAATTGTATTGAAAGGTACAATCGAAGGTTCACAAGCCATATTTCCCGTTGGTACCCGTGGATATCAGATCGATGCGATTACACGTCGCCCGATCTGGCAAACGTTGCGTAATTATGGTCACGGAACAGGACATGGGGTCGGATTTTTCTTAAATGTACACGAAGGGCCTCATACTTTCAACCCTTCTAATATTGATGTAGCAGTAGATCCGGGAACCATTACTTCTATCGAGCCCGGATTGTACAGAGTAGGGAAACACGGCATACGAATAGAAAATCTGGTGCTTACTAAGAATTTGGAATCCAGCGAATTTGGAGATTTTCTGAATTTTGAGACGTTAACCATCTGTTATATCACCACAGATCTCATCGAAAAATCCTTACTGGATCAATCGCATGTAGACTGGTTGAATCAATATAATCAATGGGTATATGATCAGGTCTCTCCAAGACTGACTGAAGAGGAAAAAGTATGGTTAGCTGAAAAGTGCAAAGCCATCTAATTGAAGGTAACAACAAGCTCCTGTATTTCGCAGGAGCTTGTTGTTTATTTAAAATTTACTGGTTTACAGTGTTTTATCTGACTTTTGCCTGTAAAATTTATTGAAAAAAGCATTATTTCAATAAATTTTACGGAAATTTTGTAACCCTATTGAGTATTAAGGTCTTTGCTTTAATTTAGTGCTTTAATATTTGATAATAATTATAAACTCACTTTGACGCCTACCCGGCAAAAGTCTCACATTAACATTAATAACAAATCAAGATGAAACACGTATTTTTCACTTTGTTGGCTATTCTCTTTTTGGGAGGAGTGGCTGAGGCACAGATTCTGAATCCTGTAAAATGGACTTATGCTGCCAAAAAAATCAATGACAAAGAAGCTATGTTGTATATGAAAGCCCAAATTGATAAAGGCTGGCATATCTACTCTCAGAATATGGCCGAGGGAGGTCCTGTGAAGACTAAATTTACTTTCAAGCCAGGCAAAGAATACGGTTTGATCGGAAAGACACTTGAACCAAAGGCAATAGCAAAATTTGAAGACACTTTTAAAATGACTGTCAGTTATTTTGAAAATGAGGTTGTTTTCCAACAGAAAATCAAACTCAATACAAAATCACCTGTTGTTCAGGGTACGGTCGAATTTATGGTATGCGATGATAAGCAGTGTCTTCCTCCGGAAGAAATTGCATTTAAAATAGCCATAAAGTAACTATTTTGTTGGCCAATTAATAGATAAGGAATCATGAGAAAAACCTTAAAATCAATTACACTACTTGTGTTTGTTGCTCTGTCTGGCAGTGCTGGCTTTGCACAATCACAAAAATATCAGTGGAAGGAAAATACAGAGGGTGGATACAAATACCGTTATGTAACAAACGATCCTACACAATCCCGTTTTTATACCTTAAAAAACGGGTTGACCGTTATACTGAGTCCAAGTAAGAAAGTGCCTCGTATACAAACCTATGTCGTTACGAAAGCCGGAAGCAAAACAGATCCTAAGGATCATACCGGACTGGCGCATTATCTGGAACATCTTCTTTTCAAAGGTACGGATAAGTACGGATCTAAGGATTGGGCTCAGGAAAAACCACTGCTGGATAAAATCAGTGCGCTGTATGAAAAATATAATTCTACAACAGATGAAACCCAACGTAAAGAAATTTACAAAGAGATTGATCAGGTGTCAGGAGAAGCTGCAAAGTTTGCGATAGCCAATGAATACGATAAGATGATGAGTGGGATGGGGGCTGACGGTACGAATGCATACACTTCATTTGAACAAACAGTATACGTGGAAGATATTCCGAATAATGTCGTAGACAAATTTCTGGCGGTGCAAGGAGAACGATTCCGAAATCCTGTATTCCGGCTTTTTCACACCGAACTGGAAGCTGTATATGAAGAAAAAAATATAGGGCTTGACAACGATGGCCGCAAAACTATGGAGGCCATGTTTGAAGCGATGTTTGCCAATAATAACTATGGCAAGCAGACCGTTATCGGTACAGTCGAACACCTGAAAAATCCTTCCCTGACAGCAATACGTGAATATTTCGATACTTACTACGTTCCGAATAACATGGGTGTGATTATGTCTGGTGATTTTAACCCTACAGATATTGTCAAAAAAATAGATGCTATATTTGGATATATGCAGCCTAAGAAGGTGCCGGCTTATACATTTGCGCCTGAGAAACCAATTACACAGCCGATTATCCGCGAAGTGAAGGGGCCAAATGCAGAATTCCTGTGGCTGGGTTTTCGTTTCCCGGGAGCAGCCTCCAAAGATGCGCAGATGTTAAATCTGATGGGCGATATTCTGGCAAACGGTTCTGCAGGTCTGATTGATTTAGATCTTGTCAAATCCCAAAAACTATTGGGAGCCGGAGCTTTTGTGTATTCCCTGAAGGATTATTCCATGTTGATCCTGCAAGCAAATCCTGCTCAGGGCCAGTCTCTGGATGATGTAAAGCAACTGGTGTTGGCGGAATTGACGAAATTAAAGAAGGGTGATTTTTCAGATGATCTGATTACTTCTATTATCAACAATGCGAAGAAGTCTCAGATATCCCAAAATGACAATTATACTGCACGGGCAGAGGAGTTGGTGGATGCTTTCGTAACAGATGTGGACTGGACTTCTGAAGTAAGCTATCTGGATAATTTATCGAAGATTACTAAAAAAGATATTGTAGACTTCGCTAACAAGTATTTGAATGACCAGAACTATGTTGCCGTTTACAAACGTCAGGGTGTGGATGACAAAGTAGTGAAAGTCGTGAAGCCTGCAATTACGCCTGTCTCCGTAAACAGAGAAGATCAATCCGATTTTTTGAAAAAAGTGGATATGATGCCGGAGAATGCTATTCAGCCTGTATGGTTGGATTACAGTAAAGATGTGCAGAAAGCGAAGTTATTTGATACGGAAGTATTAGCAGTTCAGAATAAAGACAATGAGTTGTTCAGCCTTACTTATCAGTATAAAATAGGGAAATGGAATAATAAACTCCTCTCTCTTGCTGCTGGTTATCTGGAGTTTCTGGGCACGAAAGACAGAAGCAGTGAAGACTTCAGTAAAGAATTCTACAAGTTGGCATCCAGCTTTTCGGTGTCTTCCGGAAATGAAGAAACGAATATCTCTATATCCGGATTGAATACAAATTTTGATAAGACCGTATCTCTGATTCAGGATCTTGTGAAAAATTGTGTCGTTGATCAGGCTGCTTTTGATTCTTATATAGCAAGATTAAAGAAATCCCGTATTAATGCGAAGGAGAATAAGGGAGCGATTATGGAAGGTCTGAAATCGTACGCTAAATACGGCGCTAAAAATCCGTTTAACTATACTTTTACGGATGCTGAACTGGATGCTATTAAAGCGGAAGAACTGGTTCGCCTGCTGCATGATTTTGCAAACATGAGACATACTATTCTGTATTTCGGACCCAAACCTTCAACAAGTCTGGTGGCTGAATTGAAACCGCTGAAAGTGGACCGCAGAGCATATACAGAAGTGCAGGAAGGAACCAAATTTACAGAGCTGCCAACTGACCGTAATCAGGTACTGTTTGCAAATTTCAATATGAAACAAGCCGAAGTATTCTGGCACAGAAGTTCGGAACTGTACAACAGTGCATTATCACCGACTGTAGCGTTATTTAATAACTATTTTGGTGGCGGTATGGGTAGTATTGTCTTCCAGACGATCCGTGAATCGAAAGCATTGGCTTATTCCACTTACGCCTATTATGGACAACCTTACAAAAAGGAAAATCATTATATGGTGGGTGCTTACGTAGGTACACAAGCTGATAAATTTAATGAAGCTGTAATCGGAATGAATGAATTGCTTAATGATCTTCCGGAGTCTTCCAAAGCATTGGAAATTGCGAAGGTCAGTCTGACGAAATCTCTGGCAAGTGATCGTATTACCAATTCCGGTATTCTGATGAGTTACCTTTCTGCTCAGCGCCTGGGTAATACAACAGATATCCGTAAAGCTATTTATGAAAAAGCTCCTTTACTGAATTATTCGGATCTGAAAGCTTTCCATGCTAAAGAAATGAGTCATAAACCATATGTGTATTGTATAGTGGCTCAGGAAGATAGTATGAAGGATGAAGATCTAAAGAAATTGGGAGAAGTTAAGAAACTGACTCTTGAGGAGATCTTCGGATATTAAGATTATCTGTTAGGGTTGTTGTCGACGTATTATATCTGTTGACAAATACGGAAAACCAATTTTTTAGAAATTTTTAATCGGGACAAGTGTTTGATGCGTGTCCATACTATCAGAGATAAATTTTCTTATAATAAAAAAGATAGCCCCTGAACAACGTTCTGGGGCTATCTTTTTTAGAGGGATTGTAAAGACAATGTTTCCATTATTCCGGAAGTTCCGGTATGGTTACTCTTCGCTGTGTAGAGGAGCTGATGGCTTGTAAAAAGGCAATCAGTTCATCTACCTCTGCTTTTGTAAGGTTGAGTTTTTTTAATAAAGGAGAATGGATAGGGCGTGTTTTTTCGTCTACGACTACTCTGCGTTGTATAGGAGCAGGATTACCAAGATTATACAACTCTACGACATCCCTTAAGGTCGGGAAGTTACCGTGGTGCATCCATGGACCTGTCAGATTCGTTTCCCGCAAAGATGGTGTTCGGAAAGCCCCAATATCTTCCTGTTTTCCGCTGATATGGTAGTGCCCGAAATCCTCTTGTTTAGTTCCATACAATGTCTGTCCGTCATTGTGAAATTTATTATCCGAGAAAAGCGGTGTGTTGTGACAATTTATACAGCGGGCTTTCGTCCGGAATAAGTGAAGTCCTTTCAGTTGCGCATCATTCAGAGCCGTACTGTCTCCGGATACGAAGCGGTCAAAACGGCTGGGATAACTTACTATACTTCGCTCAAAAGTAGCCAGTGCCATCTGTACCCGATTCAGTGTGATCTGATCGTCACCAAAAGCGTCCCTGAACAGGGGATAATATCCTTTGATATTTTTTAAATTTTTGATCAGGATCTCCAAAGAGGTGTTCATTTCCACATGATCCTGAGTCGGGAGCAGTACCTGATCTTCCAACGATCTTGCACGGCCATCCCACATAAAACTAGTGTAATATCCGACATTGTATAGCGTCATGGCATTGCGCTTTCCTATTCTTCTCCCGTGGCCGTTTGCAAGACTTTTACCATCTCCGAATCCTAATTGCGGCTCATGACAATTGGCGCAGGAGATCTGCATAGAAGCAGACATTCTGGGGTCGAAGAATAGTTTCTTCCCCAATGTTTCTTTGGCCTTACTGTAAAGATTCTGATCGGGATAGACCATCTTTGGCAAAACACCTATATCTTTAAAATCTGTCCGGACAGACTCGTCAATATGAGGCTGTGGCCACCGGGTCATATCACCGCTGCTGTACAGTTGCCTTAATTCAGCAATGCTGTAATCCTTTTGTTGATATTGTATATCGAATGCCGCTATCAGAAGCGGTATTGTTAATATAACAGCAATAGTAATGTATCTTCTCACTCTTTTTTGTCTATTAGAAAATCAGTTCCATTTTTATTTTAAAATCAGTTCTTCTGTTCCCGGGAATAGATAAACTTGCTCTGTCGATGGTTTTAAAATGCGAGGCTTTACGCATTCCTCCCTCCAATGACAAACGACCTGTATAATGCTTGTAAATGGGATGCTTGTAAGCTATTCTTGCTCTACCACCCCATGTTTCGGCACTTCTGAAAAGGATATCATGATAAAAAACATACTCGTGGAATACATTCTCATTGATTTCAGGCAGTTCCCATACTGTTCTGGTAGGGCGGCTTAATAGTCCTGTGAGGCCAAATTCTATACTTTGGTTTTCCGCCAGTTTGTACGCGTAGTTTGCGGAAGCAGAAGAGCTGAAAATACCATAATCCAAAAGCGTTCCGGAGCCTCCGTCATGACGTTTCTCTGCATTCCATCCTGATGTCAGCTCATAGTATTGATTCCATTTTTTACCCCTAAGGCTATAAGCCAGTGAAGCCGTATAATCCTCACTTCTGTATATATAATTATTGATGTTATTCTGAACATCAAAGTCTTTACCGTCTGTGATTTCAGTATGGAGTGTGAACCTGTATGAGCGGTTATCTTTTGCGAGGAACCACATAAGTTGGTTAGACCAGGTATATAATTTATAATTATTCAGCTCATTAGTGCGCTGTTCACTTCGCAATACCTGTCTGTACTTCTGCTGGTCGTATCTGTATCCACTTTTAGCGTAAAATTTTCCAGCTGCAGTCTGAGCGGAGAGATAGGCATTCGCTCCGATATGATGGTAATCATTCTGGTAGAACATATTGGTCAGGTAATCTCTTACCTGCCAGCCGTACCCTTTGACGATGTAGTTGAGATAGGGAGATTTAACAGGACTTGAGTTATAATTTTCGTTTTTGAAAGCTACTTCCACATTTTCCTGTCCGTAACCATATAAAGCTTCTGTTCCTGCATCCAAACCTTTAGCTATCCGGATACTTCCGCCCAGGCTTGCATCGAGACGGATTTCATCGATGCTTCCACGTGGATCATTGTTGCTGAAATGATCACCAACGTTATAATCCAAGCCCCCGAATACGGAGAATTTGCGATCAGACCAATAACGCTGGCCTCTGGCCTGAATAGTATAGAGGGTACGTTCGTAATGGTTAAAACCGTAAGATGCAAAATATAAAGGAGCAGAAAGATTGTGGCGCGTCTGATGCCCAAACCGGGTACTGTCTTCTGCTATATTGGAATAGGCAAACCTTCCCCACAGGCGTACATCCTGTAAAGTGATAGTTCCCTCACTGTCAAAGTTTATATTTCTTGCTTTTTGTGCGTCCTGCGCAGTCCGATAGGATCCCTGTTCTCCGGCATACTGTATGGCAAGTTTTGTGAAGCGGGGAGTCGTCATTTCCTGGAGCCACATAGGACTCTCAATGGAGAAATAACGTAAGGTTTGCTGTACCGTATCTATTTCTGATGTATGCTGCTGTGCTTTACAGAAATAGGGGAGGAAGACAAATCCAAAGGAAAGAATATAGATGAATATGTTGGGTTTCATTTTATAGATGTAATTAATTAGCAAAAGCCCGCGGTTCGGCTTTGATCGTTATAAAATCTTCAGTAGAGTTATTGGTATCCGAAAGAACTTTCCTGCCGTTGATGATTTCTTTTGTTTTCCGGATAATAGAATTGGAAGAGTTCTGTCCTCCGGTTACGGATTTTTGTCCAGCATCAATTTCAGCATTGAACTTTTTAGGATAGTTAGTGTTCGTAATAGCCGATTGCAGGTCTACTGCATCCAGAATATTTGCCACCGGAATTTGTAAATATACTCCTGTTTTCACACGGCCATCCGCAAACGGATAATCATAGCTAGGCCATTTGTCAAATTCACCTAAATTTCCATTTCTGAAAATAAACCAACTCTGCTGTGCAGCGACACTCATTATAAGATCTGTACCACTAAACTTGAAAACGGTCAGATTTGGGACATTCGGATTATCCACATCAGACGCCAGAGGACGTACAGTTCCCAGGTAGGGTGCGTAGTGTGCTTCAAAATCTGCATTACTCAGATCGATTGTCAGACTTGGATCTTTAACAGAAATTTCTTTTCCATCAGTACCTGAATAAGGACTTTTGTGATTGATAGCTGTTGCTGCGATCACGATACTTTCACCGGGATTTATAGGATATTGTTTTCCTGTTCCAGGAATCATCAGCACCGTACGCGCATAAACATAATCCTCATTGGCATTGATATTTGCAGGCATACCATATGATTTACTCCAGTCGTATTGTTTACTAACAGGCTGGTATGCATATGTGGTGCTTGCATTCAGTGTCCCCATTGCTTCTCCTATATACAGACTATCTGCATATTGTACTTCAGCCGAGTTGTTATAGATCTCAATAAACTGATCTCTGAAGCTGGCTCCCTGAGTGGTGCTGGATCCGGCATAATAAAGCTGTTTGATAACTAACGGACTATACTGTCCCGCCTGCAAAGAAAGATTCAGACTGGTAGGGTTATTTGGATTGACCGTATAGTCTGTGATCAGACTGCTGAAAGCAATGTCAGATTCCTCTGCTCTCTCCAGTAATGTATTGAATTCAGCAAAATTGTATAGCTTGGTGGCCTGTACACGGTAATTGTCCGGGGCCAGTTGTGGTATGCTTAAATGACCCTTTTGATCCGTTTTGCCACTGAATATAAGATCTCCTTTTATGGTCATGATCTTCACTTCAGCTCCTGAGGGTGATAATTTTTCGTCATATTCCGTGCTGTAAAACTTTACATCGATCCCGATATCGACGGGATGGTTTTCCGGAATCCAGTCTTTACGACAGGAAACGAGACCCATGGATGCAATTAGCAGATATGTAGTACAAAGAACGATTTTCATAGTGTTAGAGTTTTAGTCTGAGCTGTGCGCCATAGGTCGGTTTGCCATTCGGGATCACCATACTATTGTCTGCACGTTTGAATTGAGGTCTGTAATTAAATACATTGTAAACATTGAATGCCAGCACCAGTCGTTTACTGATTTCTTTAGAGAGATTTAAATGAAAATTGGTATATACTCCCGGCTGATTTTCATTTTTTACCTCTGCTTCCGGCACCAAAAGGTGCCCGTAGTTAAGATTGGTTACATCGAAGTTTTCAATGGTAAAGTAACGTCCGTCTTCTGTGTAATAGCCTACAGGGATACCATCAGAAGCTTCTGTATTTGTTCTTCGCAGCAGATTGAATTCTGCAATAAAGTTGATAAGCAGTTTTGCTTTTGGAATATGTGTACTACTTGTAAATGCGGCGTTGCTCGAAGAAGTGATCCTTTTCATTGCAGGATATACACCTGTTGTAGCATATTCGGTGTTCGTAGTTGAGTTTGTGAACGACCTTCTGTTCTGAATGGGATTGTAACTGGTTTCTACATATCCTCCGCGTACATTAAAAGAAGTCTGTATAGCTTTCCATTTTGGCGTGCTTAGGAGTAATTCTACCCCTCTGCTTTCCGTACGGTTACCGTTGACAAACAGATTTCTGGACAGACTGTAGTTTTTGGTTCCGGAGATGACATAAGGTAAGTCTGCATTCGGATCCGGATTGTTGATATATTGTGCAAGCGTAATGCGCTCTACTTCATTAATTGTTGTAATTCCTCTGTCCGTATTCTTTTTATATACGTTCATGGACATGCTGAACTCTTTTAATTCATACAGCAAAGAAAACTCTAACTGACGGGATGTTGAAGGTTTAAGATTTGCATTGTCAGGAGTATATTTGTCTACGTAAAGCAGATAAAGACTGTTGGCTTCGTCAATACTTCCGTTTGGAGTAAGAGCTGTTTTCTGGAAAAGCGGGATTTCGTAGAAAACAGGTCCCGGGTAAAGCTGGGCAAGGGCCGGAGCCTTTGAGCTTAGTCCTAATGCAGCGCCCAACCGGAGATTTGGTAATATTTCATAGTTCACATTTGTGCGTGGCGAAAAGGTTGTATATCCTTCAAATACATCCATACGTAATCCAGCTCTTACATTTAAATTGCGGTCTGCAATCTTTGCACGGAAGAAATCTTCCGCATAAAGACCGAAATTATTCTGTGCATGAATCCTTGAAAAATCATAATATCGCTCAGAGCGGTTGTCACCATTTGCTGTGGTGGTATTGTTGCGTGGTCTGGTAGGATCAATAATCTGCCCTTTACCATTATTCTTGGAATAGTTGTAGCTGGCTCCGAAATTGATCTGATGCTCAATGGCTCCGGTTTTGATTTGTCCGGTAAGATCCAGCCTTCCGCTAAAATCTATAGGCTTACCTTCGATGTTAGTTACAGCTGTGTATATCCCCGGACCGTAGGTGCCCTGTGTAATTCCGGGTTCTGTTGCATCTGTGTAAATGGTGAAAAGTTCGTTCTTTTCCTGTTCCTGATAGGTGTTTTGATAATTTTGGCTATAACGTAAGTTGAGCCCGATATTGGTAATAAAACTATTGTCTACACGGTAGTTACTTCTGTTACCAACAGAAAAATTGTACGATCTGAATTTAATAAAGGTGCCTGTAGGGTCATCAGCATCACGCCTGATATTGTCCAGGTTGCGTCCGTAATCCAGTGAAAAGGTATTGGTAAAAGCACGTTCTTTACCGGCAGCGGTGCTCCACATCATATTTGTACCCAGGCGGTCATAGGATTTGAGCTTATCCCTGTTATCCATAAAGGAGCGGATGAAATTGGCTCCAAAACTAAACGAACCTATTTTTTTTGTACTGAAGCCTTTCGATAGACCATATGAAGTTGCATTATCCCGGAGTTGCAGACTGAAATTGAGTGGCGTATTTCCGGCAATTCGGTTAACGATAATAGCGCCATCTGTCATATCTCCGTAGCGTACTGAGGGTACACCGGCAACAATTTCCACACTTTCAATATTATCTGTGGCGATCTGCCGGAGATCTGTACCTCCAAAAGTATAATCACCTGTATATCTTCTCTGGCGGTCCGCACTTCCCGTCAGAGATGAAATAAATCCATTAACGTACGATTCTCCCATTCCGGAGATGCCGGGATTGCGGGTTTGCATATTTGCATTGTTGGAGATGGCAATACCATCCATAATGATGGCAACTCCAAACGAGCTGTTCAATGAAAAAGGATCACGTGTAGAAGCAGAGTTGGTTTGCAGAACAGAACTGCGTAATGTCGCCTGCTGAACCTGCTGAAGGGAAGGAGGTGCTATTTTCTGACCCGGGATAAGATTCAGTAGATCTCCGAGACTTAGTGCTCCGGACTGTTCGATCACTTCCCGATTGATAAACAGGGACGAATTACTTTGCAGATTCTGATTGACCTTTGGATTAATAGCGATCTCTTCGAGTCCCACACTCAGTACAGGTAAGGTAGTGTGAGGTAAACGGATATCTGAAGTGCCCAACGTTACCTTTTTGTTTTGCGCCTGACGGCCAAGCATGGTAAAACTCAGGTTTATTTCCTGTGCTCTTGAAACAGGATAGGTGAATGTAAACTGTCCTTCTTTATCCGTAAAAAAGTACTGGTTAAACTCTCTCAGATAAACGGAAACGGATGACAGAGGTTCCCCTGTTTCATCCAGTACTTTTCCGCTAAGGCGGGCAATACCTGCACGTTTTACTAAAATATTTCTGCCTGAAATCTGAAAATCAAGAAAAGTCATATTCTCCAGCTGATTCAGTGTAGCGGTGATATTTGCGGTGGATCGGATACTAATCTTGCGGTTTATATTAACCACATTTTCGTCAAACAGGAAACTGTAATCCGTTTGTTGTTCTATAGCTGAAAAGATTTCTTTCAGAGGCTTATTTTGAAAGTGAAGTTGTATGTTTTGCTGCCCCTGAGCAAAATACATACAGGTCGCGGAACTCAAAAAAAACAAGATTGCAATTGCTTTTTTGAGCCGGTAATGGATAGGTGTGTTCATTTGTTATTTAGAGGTGACGGTTAATAGGCTGTCTGATTGTAGATGGAAATGATAAGCAGTCGTAAAACTTAATTTGTCTAGTACATCAGCTAGAGATTCATTGAATATTGTGCCTGTAAACTGCAATTTGACAGAAGGATCCGCTTTTGTCACTATGCCGTATTTACGGGATAATTTGAGTCGCAATTCCTCGTAAGACGCATGGTCAAAGGTTATCAATCCTTTCATCTGATCCCTTTCTGCTACCGGATCAAACTTGTTTACTGCATTCTTGTTCTCTTTTTTGTTGTATGTAAATAATTGACCTGGGCGCAAATCTTGCCTGCCGGTATTGGTAGATACCTGTACTTTGCCTTCGAACAAAGCAACTTTAGTATACGGGTCTTCTTTAAAGGCATTTACATTAAAGGATGTTCCGAGTACTTGTACATCCAGATCAGCCGTATGGACAGTAAACGGTTTTTCCGGGTTGTGGCTAACTTCGAAATAAGCATCTCCGTTAAGTTCTACAACCCGGGTATTACCTGTGAATTCCTGTGGATAGATAAAGGTAGATGCAGGGGCAAGACGTACTGTAGTCCCGTCACTCAATGTGATGGTCATAAATTTTTGTGCAGGAACTACCTGTGTAATCATTGCAGTAGACGTAGAGACGTTGTTCTGCTGATTCTTTGTGAAAAAATAGGTTGCAGATCCTATGATCAGCAGACATGCAGCTGTCAGCCAGCGTATAGGTAAAGTTGATTTTTTAAGTTTTGATATTTGTACTTCGTGCTCAAAAAGATGATCGAATGTTCTGGTTCTTTCTTCTGCTAACTCATGGTCTGATAGCTGATGCGATAAAAGCATTATCTGTTCCTTTGCATTCTGTATTAGTTGTGACTTACGGGGATTTGCCTGGATAATAGTTGTCCAATAGGCAACATCTGTTGGATTTTGATGCAGACAATAGTTGACAAATGTAGGATCTGCAATTAAATCTTCTAAAGTATACTCTTCGATATTCATTTATGGGTACTTTCAGGTATAGTGTACAGATTCGGTGATTTTTACCGGATTTATTTTAATTAAAAATAAGGTTTTGGTGTAAATGGCTCTATATCAGTTTTTTTATCTACAGAAATAGAAAA
Organism: Sphingobacterium sp. UBA5789; assembly: GCF_002418355.1. NCBI lineage: Bacteria > Pseudomonadati > Bacteroidota > Sphingobacteriia > Sphingobacteriales > Sphingobacteriaceae > Sphingobacterium > Sphingobacterium sp. UBA5789. The sequence goes on from NZ_DIDX01000001.1 coordinate 861,947, forward strand.
ACTATCAAGATGGTGAGCGTATATTTTTTGAGTATTTTTATAGCTTCATAAACCGTATTATATACGGTTCGTGTAGATGACTGATGAAGTTCGGCAATCTCTTCGTACGATTTGTTTTCAAAGAAACGAAGACTGATGATTTCTGACTGCCTGGGTGTTAGTTTCTCAAGAGCCAGTTGCAATCTGTGATTTCTCTCCTTAAGTTGTTCAAATTCGATATGTTCCTCTTCAGGCGAGTCTGCAAAAGAGGGTAGAGAGGGGTCCTGTACATAGAGCTGCTCCTGATGGTGTGCAGTTCTGAGGATAATCCTTTTCAGCCAGGTAAAAAGATAGTATTGCGGATTAGTGACAGCAGGAAGACGGTTGCGATTGCTCCATAGCTCACAGAACAATTCATGTAGACATTCTTTTACCAGTTCTCTGTCCGGACGGATATGCATACCATAGCTGAACAAAGCTTTATAAAGCTCATCATAGAGCAATTTAAAACTTTGACTGTCATCCTTCCGTATTCTTTCCCAGTGCTGATGCATACTAATGCTGGCAAATGTACGCTCTTATTTATATTGATTCCAAATAACTGATGAAAGAAAATTGTATAAAATAATTTTTAGTTTGGTTTATGTGTTTGGTTTTTAACGGGTTGTGTGTTTTTTTTAATGCGTGTTTAAACGGTTATTTTTTATTTTGTGTGGGTTGGGAAGAATCTCTTGTAACCAGTATAGGCGGAAGCACAATCTTTTCAATTTTATTTTTAGGAGATTTCTTATGGACAATTTTTAAAAACAGATTAGCACATTCTTTACCCATATTTACAGCCTGTTGATCTATAGTAGATAAGCTAGGCGTTATAAATTCAGAGAATGTCTGATTTGCAAATCCGATGACTCCCATTTTTGGGGGAGTTACACCCAGTTGAGATAATTCCTTTATTATTCCTAATGCTGTAAAATCATCACCTCCGATTATAGCATCCGGTTTTTGTTTTAGTTGCATCATTTTTCGGGCACCCTCCATACCGCCTTTGATGGACATCTGATCCAGAATGATAAGTTCTTCGAGGTACGGTAGATGATGTTCTTTTAAAGCTTTTTTATAGCCTTCAAAACGGGCTTTGAAAATCTGTATACTGGAATCCGTTGAAATATAACCGATTCTTTTATAGCCTTTTTCCAGAAGGTGAATTGTTGCCATATAGCCGGCTTTTTCATCATCTATGGATACAGAGGGAAGATCTAAGGTATCGTGTACACGGTCAAATAAAATAACAGGCATTCCTTCCTGATGCGCTTTGTCCAGATGAGTAAAATCATAGGTTTCCAGTGAAGGCGAAATAATGATGCCATCTACCTGAGCCTCCAGAAGTGTGCTGATGCCGCTTATTTCTGACTTATAAGATTCATTAGTCTGATACAGCAATATGTTGTAGCCCTCTTTCTGGAGCGTTTGTTCCAGACTATTAATTACTGCTGAGAAAAATTGAATTTGCGCACTCGGAATAACCACTCCTATAATGTGGGTCTTTCCCGAACTTAAAGAGGAAGCAAGTTTATTGGGACGATAGTTTATTTTCTTTGCGAATTTCCAAACAGCTTCTTTAGTCTCTTTACTTATTAATGTGCTGTTGTTCAGGGCTCTTGATACAGTAGACGTCGTGATATTAAGCGCCTTGGCTATATCGTATATAGTAGGTTTTTTTTCCACTTTGATTAAACTCTTTTTGTAAATATAAAAAAATATAAATACTTTTATGCAAGCGGTTGCATTAGCCAGTTATAAATTATATGTTATTATTAGGAATTGATTTAGGAACCTCCTCTATAAAAGTATCGGTTGTGTCTGCTGATACGCAGGAGACATTAGTATCTGTCAGCTATCCGGAACAGGAAGCGGAGATCATTTCACCACATGCAGGCTGGGCAGAACAATCTCCCGATGTGTGGTGGGAGTATACCGTTAAGGCTGTACACAAAGCGCACAGCAGTGAAAAATATGATCCCCGTGAAATCAAAGCAATCGGATTATCTTATCAGATGCACGGTCTCATCGTGGTCGATAAAGAGGATAAGGTGTTGCGTAATGCTATTATATGGTGTGATAGCAGAAGTGTAGCTATCGGAGAACGCGCATGGGAAGATATGGGGAAAGCACAAACGCTGAGACAGCATCTTAACTCACCAGGCAATTTTACAGCTTCCAAACTTGCCTGGATTAAAAATAATGAACCTGATCTTTACAGTCGGATCGCAAAAATACTGCTACCCGGAGATTTTCTGACCATGAAGCTTACCGGAGAAATTAATACAACGGTGAGTGCACTTTCTGAAGGGATATTCTGGAATTTCGAAAAAAATGATGTTTCCACTGCTATACTTGATTACTTTGGATTTGACAGGGAATTGATTCCGGACATAAATCCTGTTTTTAGTCATCACGGAACGTTAAAACCCGAAATTGCAGAATTGCTTAAGCTTTCCTCAGATACGGTTGTTTCCTACAAAGCCGGCGACCAACCCAATAATGCACTTTCTCTCAATGTGCTGAATGCAGGAGAAGTGGCGGCTACAGCCGGTACTTCCGGGGTTATCTACGCGGTCAGTGATGAGCTGATATTTGATCCGCAATCCCGTATCAATACATTTGCCCATGTCAACTACTTACCTGATGATATCCGTACGGGTATTCTGCTTTGTATTAATGGTACCGGAATACAGAACAGCTGGATCAGGAGAATGATAGGAGCGGACATGTCGTATAATGAATTGAATACACTAGGTCAGCAGGCTCCTGCAGGAAGTAAAGGATTAAGAATACTTCCTTTTGGAAATGGTGCTGAACGAATGCTGGATAATAAGCTCATCCACAGTCATATTCATCATATTGATTTTAATAAACACGGCAAAGCCGAGCTGATACGTGCAAGTCAGGAGGGGATAGCTTTTGCCTTTCGCTACGGACTGGATATCTTACGTGAAAACGGACTTCATCCTTCTGTTATTCGTGCAGGATATGCGAATCTTTTCCTTAGTCCTTTATTCTGTGATTCCTTTGTAAATGTAACGGATACGCCTGTTGAGCTGTTCAATAATGACGGAAGTGTGGGAGCTGCATTGGGAGCGGGAATAGGAGTGGGATATTATACGGAACCTAAGGAAGCTTTTCAGAATATGAAGAAGATCCGGACCATAGAACCTGTGCAGACGTCTGTATATGAAGAACTTTATCAGGAATGGAAGATGCTGTTGAATAGACTGGTGGGGTTATAGGATTTATAAAGTTGATAAGGTTTATAAATTCATTGAGGCTTGTTGCTCTCATTAATATTGTATAAAAATAATTATATCTAAATAAAAAAATATGAACTATATTAAAGGACAAAAAGAATTTTTCGCAGGTATCGGACAGATACAATATGAAGGTCAGGAAAGTGACAATCCGCTTGCATTCCGTTGGTATGATCCTACTCGTATCGTACGTGGAAAGAGCATGGCTGAACACTTAAAATTTGCCTGTGCATACTGGCACTCTTTCAATGGTAACGGAGCTGATCCCTTTGGCGGAGCTACACATATATTCCCATGGGATCAAAAATCAGACGCTATAGATCGTGCGAAAGATAAGATGGATGCAGCATTTGAATTTATGAGTAAAATGCAACTTCCTTATTACTGCTTTCACGATGTAGATCTGGTGGATTACACGAATGATATCGCTGAAAATGAAAGAAGACTGCAGGCTATTACAGCGTATGCTTTAGATAAGCAACAGGATAGCGGAATCAAACTTCTGTGGGGTACGGCTAATCTGTTCAGCCACGAACGCTATATGAATGGTGCTGCTACCAATCCGGACTTTCATGTCCTGGCTCATGGTGCTGCACAGGTAAAGGCAGCTCTGGATGCAACAATTGCCCTGGGTGGCCAGAACTATGTATTCTGGGGTGGACGTGAAGGATACATGTCTCTTCTGAATACAGACATGAAGAGAGAGCAGGAGCATCTGGCTAAATTTTTACATCTGGCGAAAGATTACGCCCGCAAAAACGGATTTAAAGGTACCTTCTTTATTGAACCTAAACCTTGTGAACCCACTAAACATCAATATGATTATGACTCCGCTACTGTTATCAGTTTCTTACGTCAGTATAACCTGCTTGATGATTTCAAACTCAATCTTGAGGTCAACCACGCTACGCTGGCTGGACATACTTTCCAGCACGAATTGCAGGTTGCTGCTGATGCAGGTTTATTAGGCTCTATAGATGCTAACAGAGGAGATGAGCAGAATGGATGGGATACGGATCAGTTTCCGTATAATATCAATGAACTGACAGAGTCTATGCTCATTATTTTAGAAGCTGGCGGATTGCAGGGAGGCGGTGTCAATTTTGATGCGAAGATTCGCAGAAATTCGACAGATAGAGAAGATTTGTTTTTTGCACATATAGGAGGAATGGACCTGTTTGCAAGAGCACTCTTAACCGCGGATAAGATTTTAGAAAAATCTTCTTATCTTCAGCTTCGAAAAGAGCGTTATCAGTCATTTGATACAGGTAAGGGTGCTGAATTTGAAAAAGGAAATCTATCTTTGGAAGATTTACGCGATTTCGCTGCAGCAAACGGAGAGCCTGAAGTGAGATCAGGGAAGCAGGAATATCTGGAAAATCTGATTAACAGATATATCTGATATTGCGCTTTTTAAATCTAAACCATTATAAATTTATGAGCAATATACTATCAACAAAAGATTACATTGTATTCTTTATTTATTTTATCATCGTCGCATCGTACGGTCTTTGGGTTTTTTACCGGAAAAGGGCTAAGACGGCAGGTGGAGAATCCAAAGATTATTTCCTGGCGGAGGGTTCATTAACATGGTGGGCAATAGGTGCATCTCTGATTGCTTCTAATATCTCAGCTGAGCAATTTATCGGTATGAGCGGTTCCGGTTTTAAGATGGGGCTGGCCATTGCCACATACGAATGGATGGCTGCGATTACATTGATCGTGGTTGCGGTATTCTTTATTCCGGTCTATCTTAAAAACAAGATATTTACGATGCCACAGTTTCTGAATCAACGTTACAACAGTACTGTAGCTATGATTATGGCTGTTTTCTGGCTTCTGCTGTATGTTGTCGTAAATCTTACATCTATCCTCTATCTTGGGGCCCTGGCTGTAAGTAGTATATCAGGATTGAGCATCACCTTTTGTATGTATGCCATTGCGGTATTTGCCATTATTATTACACTGGGGGGAATGAAGGTAATCGGCTATACGGATGTTATACAAGTCTTTTTTCTTATTCTGGGTGGTCTTGCCACGACTTATCTGGCCTTAAATCTGGTTTCAGAGCATTATGGTAACGGTCAGGGTATATTACACGGTTATCATATGATGACAACAAAGGCCTCTGAACATTTTCATATGGTGCTGAAACCTGACAATGAGAGTTATCTTGATCTTCCGGGTTTATCGGTATTGATAGGCGGGATGTGGATTGTGAACCTTAACTATTGGGGATGTAATCAGTATATCACGCAGCGGGCTTTAGGAGCCGATCTTAAAACAGCACGTAGCGGAATTCTGTTTGCTGCTTTCCTGAAGTTACTGATGCCGGTAATTGTCGTATTACCAGGAATCGCAGCTTATGTCATGTGGAAAGACGGGTTGTTTCAGAATGAAATGATGCAGGGCGGAGAAGTGAATCCGGACAGAGCATATCCGGTATTGCTTAATTTGCTTCCTTCCGGTTTGAAAGGATTGTCTTTTGCGGCATTAACAGCTGCAGTTGTGGCGTCGCTGGCTGGAAAAGCAAATAGTATTGCCACTATTTTTTCGCTCGATGTATATAAAAAGATATTCGATAAGAATGCTTCCGAGAAAAAACTGATAAGTGTAGGGAAGATAACCATCATTGTCTCTATGATTCTGGCAGTAATTATTGCCCCGCATTTAGGAATTGATAAAAAAGGTGGTTTTCAATATATTCAGGAATACACTGGTTTCGTATCTCCGGGTATATTTGCCATGTTTATTCTGGGATTTTTCTGGAAAAAAACCACATCAAATGCAGCTCTTTTCGCTACAATCGGGGGGTTCTTCTTCTCTGTCTTTTTTAAATTCCTGCCAAACTTTGCAGATTTATCTTTCTTGAGTGCATCTAATTTTGCGATATTGAATAAAGCATCCGGTGTATATGAAATACCATTTATAGACCGTATGGGATTTGTTTTTGTGATCTGTATTATTGGAATGTATATCATCAGTAAAATTGAAAATGCACGAGGAATTGTTCCGAAAGGACTGGAGATTGATACCAAAATGTTCAAAGTTCATTCCGGTTTCCTTGTAGGGGCGCTCATTGTAATTATGGTCACTGCAGCACTCTATACCATCTATTGGTAGATAGCTGAAGATATAAAATAGAAAAGGGAACACAATGGTGTTCCCTTTTTATTAGTTCATCATTATACATTAAAAATGAAATGAAAAAGAACCATTACAGAAGATATATATGGTTATTAACGTTACTCTTTATAGGATTTGTTGCTTCTGTTCATGCACAGAACACTTACAGATTACAGTATAATCAACCTGCCTCAAACTGGAATGAGGCACTTCCCATTGGAAACGGACGGTTGGGAGCTATGGTTTTCGGACAGCCTGATCAGGAACAGATCCAGCTGAATGAAGAAACAATATGGGCGGGCGGACCCGGGAATAATGTACCTAAAGATGCTTATGATAAGATTCAGGAGATCAGAAGGCTACTCTTTGCCGGGAAATCCAAAGAAGCACAGGAACTTTCCAATGCTACTTTTCCAAGACCTGCACCCTCAGGCATTGACTACGGCATGCCGTATCAGCCATTTGGCGATTTGTGGATAAAATTTCCGGACCACAAGCAGTATACTTCGTACAGCAGGGAGCTGGATATTCAGGATGCAATTACCCGGACAAGTTACAAAGTAGGAGCAGTTGCCTTTACCAGAGAAGTATTTGCGGCTTTAAAAGATGATGTGGTCATTGTAAAACTTAGTGCTGATGCTAAAAATAATCTTTCCTTTTCGATAGGATTAAGCAGTCCGCATCAAAACAGTAAAACCGAAATTGAAAACAACCAACTGGTATTAAGTGGTATCAGTGGCTCTCACGAAGGTAAGACGGGTCGGATTCAATTTAAAGGTATCGTCCGTCCAGTACTCAAAGGGGGAAAATTGATTCAAAAGGATAATCAACTGGAAATAACCAATGCCGATGAAGTTATCCTGTACATTTCGATAGGCACTAATTTTAAAAAATACAACGATATAAGCGGGAATGCAGCTGCAAAGGCACTGGATATCCTCAACAAAGCTGCCGCCAGAAAGTATGAAAAGGCAAAAGCGGATCATATTCAGAAATACCAGCAGTATTTTAACAGAGTGAGCCTTTACTTAGGTGAAAGTCCGCAATCTAAAAAAATGACAGATATCCGCATCCGGGAATTTGCGGGAACTGATGATCCCGAGTTGGTGGCGTTGTATTTTCAATTTGGCCGTTATCTGCTTATCAGTAGTTCGCAACCGGGAGGCCAACCTGCCAACCTGCAAGGAATCTGGAATGACAAGCTCAGTCCGCCGTGGGATAGTAAGTACACGGTTAATATTAATACAGAAATGAATTACTGGCCTGCTGAAGTAACAAATCTGGGCGAATTGCACGAACCTTTGTTTGCTATGCTCAAAGACCTGTCTGTGACAGGCCAGGAAAGTGCAAAGAAACTCTATCATGCCAGGGGATGGAACATTCATCACAACACGGATCTTTGGCGTATTACGGGAGTAGTAGACGGTGGTTTTTACGGGATGTGGCCTATGGGAGGTGCGTGGATGAGTCAGCATCTCTGGCAACATTTTCTCTATTCAGGTGACAAATCATTTTTAAAGGAGTATTATCCTGTACTGAAAGGGAAAGCTTTATTCTATCTGGATGTTTTGCAGGAGGAACCTACACATAAATGGCTGGTAGTCGCTCCTTCTATGTCTCCGGAAAACTCTTATCAACCGGGAGTGGGGATAAGCGCAGGGACTACGATGGACAATCAACTGGTAGCTGATGTTTTTCACCATTTTATTCAGGCTGCTGCAGTTTTGAAGGAAGACGCTGCTTTGAGGGATTCTGTACAATTGGCATTAGACAGGCTTCCTCCTATGCAGATCGGACAGTACAACCAGTTGCAGGAGTGGTTGCAGGATCTGGATAAACCTACAGATAAGCACAGGCATATTTCTCATTTGTACGGTTTGTTTCCTTCTGGTCAGATATCCCCCTTCCGGAATCCGGAATTGCTGGAAGCCGCCAAAAACTCCATGATCTACAGAGGGGATAAATCTACAGGATGGTCTATGGGATGGAAAGTCAACTGGTGGGCCAGACTGCTGGATGGTGATCAGGCGTATAAGCTGATAAAAGATCAGCTCAGCCCTGCTCCAATGGAAGATAGCGGACAATCGGGAGGCACATATCCCAATCTGCTGGATGCACATCCGCCTTTTCAGATTGATGGTAATTTTGGTTGTACTTCGGGTATTGCCGAGATGTTGCTTCAGTCTTACGATGGTAATATTTATCTTCTTCCTGCTTTGCCCCGAGCTCTTGCAAATGGGAAAGTTACCGGATTGAAAGCCCGTGGAGGATTTGAAGTGGATATGGAATGGAAGGACAGCAAAATTCAAACGCTGGTAGTGAAATCGACTTTGGGCGGTAATTGCCGGCTAAGATTAAATAGTGATACTCATCTCTCCGGGAATGCTAAGCTTAGTCCTGCAAAAGGTGAGAATACCAATTCTTACTATTTTGTTAATGAAATCAAATCACCTTTAAAGTCGGAGAAAGCAACTCTTAAAGGGTTACAGGTGCCATCTACAACACTTCTGGATTTTGATACTAAAGCGAATGGAATATACACGTTTGTAGCCGAGTAATCCGAAGGATAATAAAGATTACTATACGATAATAACCCTGATCCGGCAAATCATACCCGGATCAGGGTTTTCTTTTTTATTTTACAGCATGTTGTTCCGGATTCAGGCAATATAAACACAATCAGGTTCAATTATTCTAAAGCGGATAAGCGGTTTCGCTTTTAGTTTCTGAAAGCACAAAGTAGATTATATAGCTGTTGTTACAATTATAAGTTGAATTTATATTTATTTTAATGTAGCTTGTTTTGAATGAATTTTAATAAATACATCGATTTGTTTTGTAAGTATTGTTGTATGTTGGCAAACTTTTTATTTTTTTTAAAAAAGTTTTTGATATAACAATTTCTTTACATAGTTTTACTATACCATTATTAAACTATAAACAACTAAAATATGAAACCGAATCCAAGCCATACATATAGCTAGTCAACCTCAGGAATAATTCAATTTTTGAATTAAGTAGTAATGAATTTCTATCTATATAGATTCTGCATCTTATTTATAAGATGATGGGATATTAATGACCTATTTTTTAACCTTAACTCATTGTGTATGAAAAAAAACTTACTCACACAAAAGAGAGTTTTTCCAAAATCTCTTCAATTACGAGGATTATGTTTTCTTGCATGTGCATTATGGATGTCTGAAAATCCATTGATTGCAGCAGAAAATAAAGTATCAAATGATATTGTCCTTCAACAATCCAACCTAAATGGAAAAGTGGTGAACAGTAGCGGAGCTCCTATGGCTTCTGTATCTGTTCTTAACAAAACAACCAAAATTGGAACAAAAACTGATACACAGGGACATTTTGTTCTTAATGCCAGTTCTGGTGATGTACTTGAATTCCGATCTCTTGGATTTCAGACATTAACTGCAACGGTATCAAATGTCAGTAATCCGTTGACAATAACATTGACAGAGAGTGAAAACTCTTTAGAAGAAGTTGTTGTAACGGCAATGGGGGTAAAACGTGAACGTAAGGCATTGGGATACGCAGCGACCACCATCTCAACAGAGAAGCTAAAAGATCTCGGATCTCCGATTAATGCGCTTTCTTCTATGTATGGTCAGGTACCGGGACTTCGTATAAATAGTTCAGCTTTAGGTCCTGCCGGTGGAATGAACATTAATATCCGTAATGCAGTTTCTTTTTCTGAAAATTCTAACACACGTCCGTTGTTTGTAATTGATGGAATTCCAATGCTGGATTGGCAGACCGATATTAACCGTAATCCAGGTAATGGTCTAAACGATCTGAATATGGATGACATTGAATCTTTTGAGATTCTGAGAGGAGCCAAAGCTTCGTTACTATATGGTTCACAGGGAGCAAATGGTGTTATCCTGATCACTTCTAAAGGAGGAGGAAAAAAACCTGGATTTGGATTGGATGTCAGTCTAACCCATCAGTTTGATAAGCCTTGGGTATTGCAGGAAGTACAGAATGATTTTGGATCAGGATATCCAATTGTATGGAATGCATATGCTAACTACAGTACAGATGGCTTTTACAAGCGAAATAATCAGGAAGCATTCGCTCCTGTAACGTACAACTTTGGACCTCGTTTTGACGGAAGAGAGATTTTGTGGTATGATAATGAAATGAGACCATATGTAGCTCAGCCGGATAATCTTAAAGACTTATACCGCGACGGGCATACATCTACTGCCAATGTAGCGTTAGTAGGTGGCGGTAATAACGGAAGCTTCAGGGTAGCGTATTCGCATCGTGATTACAAAGGTATTTTTGAAGGATTTAATCTCAAAGATAACAAAATCACGTTTAATGGAAATGTAAATATTACAGATCGTGTACGTTTTCAATTGATATCTAATTTTAGCCAGACCAAAAATCATAACTCCCCGGGGCCTCAGCAAGATGCCTTTGTAACTTATGGAATTGCCCGAAATCTGGATATAAAGGAATTACGTAATCAGGTCATTGATCCTGAGACCGGCTTTAGTTACTGGAGAATGAATAACAGAGCTACTTTAATGAATCCGGGTAGTATTACGCGTACCAGTCTGGCCGAGAATTACTTCTATAGTCAGTGGAAAGATACATACGATCAAAAAAGAACACACTTCACCAATTCAGCTACGATGAATGTGAAGCTGACTAATGAGTTGAGTATTGATGCGATTGGTGGTTTTGACTGGACGATTCTGGACAGAGATGAAAATACGGTATTACGTCAGCCTTTATCACAGGGATCCGGAGGTAAAAATTTACTTAGTTCAGAGCAACGTATTAAATGGCATAGTCAGGCAATGCTGAGATATGAAAAGTATCTGAAAAACCCCGACTTCAGACTTTCGTCATTTGTTGGTGCTGTCTATCAAAAGGAATCCTACCGTTATCTGGAAAGATCGACTAATGGCGGATTTATTACACGGGACTGGACTTCTGTCAATAACTCAGTAAATGATCTGAGATTTAGCGGATCCGGATTAGGTGAAGAGACATTATATGGATTGTTTGGTTCAGCGCAATTGGCCTATAAAGAATGGTTATTCTTAGAGTTGCAAGGTAGAAATGACTGGTCTTCTTACCTTCCTCCTGCCAACAACTCTTATTTCTATCCTGGAGCAAGTGTATCATGGGTATTCTCAGAATCAATGGATGTACCGAGTTGGATGTCTTTGGGTAAATTGAGAGCTTCATGGGCAGATGTAGGCCGGCCGGGTTCACGTTATTTTGCAAACGAGGTCTATACACTTGGAAATTATGGTGGAACCATCTCAACAACTGCACCATCTACTATACCTCCGTTGGATCTTAAGCCGGAACGTAAGCGTGAATTTGAAATCGGATTTGACACTAAATTTCTGAATAATAGATTAGGTCTGGAATTTAGTTATTTTAATGCAAATACGTATAACCAGATTATGCCATTGAGTATCACTGCATCTACAGGTTACAATGCTGTAGGTGTGAATGCTGGTCAGGTATCTACGAATGGATTTGAATTCATGTTTAATGCTGTGCCAGTAAAATCTAAAGATTTTGAGTGGAATTTTATTTTAAACGGAACACGTGCACAACCTAAGGTAGAAAAATTAGATTTAGGCATTACATCTCAAAACCTTTGGGGAATGCAAGGAGGTAGAGTTGTTGCGCAAGAAGGACAGCCATATGGTCAGATTATCGTTAATCCGTTTGCAACAGACAGAGATGGAAACAGATTGGTTGGAAATGACGGCGTATATTATACGGATAAATCAAGAGAGAAAGTCGTAGGGAAAGTTATTCCGGATATATCCGGCGGTATCATAAACAATATCTCTTATAAAGGGATTGTCTTAGGAATACAGATTGATGGCCAGTTTGGAAGTTCCCTTCCTTCCATGACCAATATGTACATGATTGGTAACGGGTCGAGTAAAGAAACCTTACAGGGCAGAGATGCAGCAACAGGGGGATTACCTTATTATGTCAATAGTGCCGGAAACTCCATATTATTAAATTCACATGATGCAGCAGTTCCTGCAGGCTCCAAATATCCGATGATTTTTCATGATGGAGTTATCCTTCCGGGTGTAAAACAAGATGGAACTCCGAATGATATCATTATTCCGGCTGCAGATAAATATTCATATTACTGGCAAAGCTTTATGGAATTACAGGAAGATGTAGTCTACAAAAATGATTATATCAAGATCCGTAATATCACATTATCATATGATTTACCTAAATCAGTTGTAAATAAGTTGAAAATGAATAAAGTGATGTTATCCGCATATATGAATAATGTAGGTTATATCCACAGAACATTACCAAACGTAGATCCGGAATCCTTTAATGGAACGAATGTTTTCTTTGAAAACAATGGATGGGCAACCACAAGAAGTTTCGGAATGAGTATCAGAGCTTCATTTTAATTAAATTATTAGATGATGAAAAAAGTTATAAAAACATACGCATTTGCTTTGCTGACAGGAGGGCTTATGCTATCAAATATTTCGTGTCAGAAAACGCTTAAGGATGAGTTTTTAAACCCGGATGGGTATACCTCACCTACCATCGAGTCCTTTTTTGTTGATCTGCAACAGCGTTTAGGTACATTCAGATATGCATATGGAGAGATGTATCATACATTCTCTGTCTTTAATCGCATGTTAGGAACAGGAGGTTTTGCCAATGACGGAGTCACCAATACCTATTCATGGGGGCATTCTCAGTATACAGATATTTTTGATAAACTAAGGACAGTGGCTGAAATTGAAAGAAGATATAAAAGTTTATCAGCTGATGAGCAAAAGCAGTACACTGCATATTATGCCGCCAGTCAGACAATTAAGTATTATCTGTTTTATCAATTGACTGATACGTATAATGATATTCCTTATAGTCAGGCGTTACAGGGGAAAGACAATATGTTTTTTCCAAAATTTGAGAAGCAGGAATTGGTCTATAAAGATATTCTTAACCAGCTTAAAACGCTTTCGGAAAGTCTGAAAGGGTACACCTTAGGGACATCTTTTATTGAAACACAGTTTACAAGTAATGATATTAGCTTTAAGGGTGATATTACACAATGGAGAAGCTTTATCAATAGCTTGAGAATGCGGCTGGCTATTCACCTTACAAATGTTGCTCCTGAACTGGCACAATCAACAATAAAAGAAGTTTTGGCTGATGGTGTGTATGCAAAGGATAAGGCAACTAGTTTTCTTATGACTGATCGTCAGCAAGATAGGGCTACAGAATTCCTTTTGGCCAGAGCAATGATAGAGCAGAGATCAAGTTTGTGGCTTCCGGAAAATATGCTTAAAGTGCTGAGAAAGAGCGGGTTTCCAGATGATCCACGTTTAAAAGTCCTTTTTCAGCCGGATAAAGATGGTAATTATTCTGCTATGCCTACTGAGGGGCCTTTTGATCAGGCATTTACAGATAAAATAACAAATACGAATCTGGCGGCAACTTTTCCTTCGATGTACAACAGAACAACATTTGAGCAGAATTTTGCAATGCCATATCAGATTATTACATCCAGTGAGATTCACCTGATTCTGGCAGAAGCTGCTTTAAGATGGCCTGATCTTGGTTTAAATGCAACAACAGAGTATCAGACTTCAATTTCGCAATCTATTGATCTGTATTACGACATAAATGCACTTAACAGTTCGTCCTATGCCAGTCCTGCTCCAGGAGCTAAAGCGGTCAAGCCATCTGCAACAGAAATTAATGCATTTGTGCAGGCTAAGATTGCAGAGTTTAATACAGCGAATACTTTAGAAAAGAAAGGTTTAATTTATGATCAGAAGTATGTGCATTTCAACATGCTTAAACCATATGAATTATGGACAGAGACAAGACGTCTTTATAAGGAGTTGGGAGATCGTGTTATTAAGAAGCCTACAAGTAGAAGAATGATGGAGCGTGTACCGTATCCTACAACTGAAAGTATCAATAATGCAGAGAATTTCAGTGAAGTAGCAGGTGTAAGTAATTTTACTTCTCCTGTTTGGTTGAGTGGCAGATAATCTTTGTTATTCAAATACAGCATGAAATCTTTAAGGGAGACAATTTATTGTCTCCCTTTTTTGTATTATATACAGATTAAGTTTGCGGCGGATGCTTAAAGAGGATATGCGGTTTCGCTTTTAGTTTCTGAAAGCACAAAGTAGGTTTGAACGGTGCTGACATGTGGCAGAACCGAAAGTTTATGTCTTAAGAACTGATGATAAGCGTCCATGTCCCGTGTCGCTATCCGAAGCATAAAGTCATAAGAACCTGCCATCTGATAACATTCCATAACTTCCGGAAATTTGGCAACTTCCCGCTCAAATTCATTGAGTACATCTGCAGTATGTGCCTTCAGAAAAACCTGTGAAAAAGAAATTAATCCCATCCCGATCCGATGTCTGTCGAGAATCGCTACAGTTCGCTTTATGTAGCCCTGTGCTTTTAATTTTTTGACGCGTTCGTGTATGGCCGGAATGGATTTATGAAGCTGGAAGGCTAATTCCTTATTACTCAATGTGCTGTCCTTCTGAAGGATGCGAAGAAGCTTTAGGTCGGTATCATCAAGAGCTGACATCTTTTCTTTTTATTGATTTGATACCAATATATGTATAGTTTCTGAATAAAAAACTATTTTATTTTAATATTCCTTAAATTTTATTGTTTTTTATGCTATCTATTGAATAATATATTGTTTAAAGTCAATTTTGCTTATGTTTTAAAAATCAGCTGATGCTGATATAAATTATGATTTTCAGATCCTCAATAATCAAAGAGACCGGTCTGTAAAGTAAAATTAAACAATACAAAGCAAATGAAGTTAAAATCAATAAGTGAATGTCTTTCACCTGAACTGGATAGTAGATTTACACATTTATGGCACCTGGTAGGTAACACGCCTATGCTGGAATTGCATTACACCTATAAAGGAAAAGAGGACAAGATTTATGTAAAGTGCGAAAATTACAACCTGACAGGTAGTATTAAAGATCGTATGGCTTTGTATATTCTTTATAAGGCCTATATGAATTGTCAGATTCGTCCGGATGATGTAATTGTAGAAGCAACAAGTGGAAATACAGGTATTGCATTTTCAGCCATTGGAAAGGCACTGGGACATCAGGTCAAAATCATTATGCCCAATTGGTTAAGTAAAGAACGTATTGATATTATAAAGAGTATGGGCGCGGATATTCAGCTTGTGAGTAAGGAGGAAGGAGGTTTCCTGGGTAGTATACGTATCAGTGAGGAACTTGCTGCGGGCGGAGGGGTATTTCTTCCGAGACAATTCGAAAACCAGTTTAATGCAGAAGCGCATGAACTGACAACAGGAAAGGAAATTGCTTTGCAACTCTCATCTCTTGGGCTGGTGGCGGATGCTTTTGTTGCAGGTGTTGGTACAGGTGGGACGGTGATGGGAGTAGGAAATTACCTGCGTGTACAGAATCCCAATGTGCGCATACATCCCTTAGAACCCGCTGAAAGTCCTACTTTGTCTACAGGCCATAAAGTTGGATCACACCGCATTCAGGGAATTTCAGATGAATTTATTCCGGCTATTGTTAAGCTTGATCATCTAGACAATGTTATTAATGCCTGTGACGGGGATGCTATCATAATGGCTCAGAAGTTGGCTCGGGAACTTGGACTTGCCGTTGGTATCTCTTCCGGAGCCAACGTAATCGGCGCAATCAAACTGAAAGAAGAAATGGGACAGGCTGCTACGGTAGTTACACTATTGTGTGATGACAACAAGAAATACCTGAGCACTGATCTGGTACGTGAGGAACCTGTTAAAGAAGGATATATCTCTACTGACCTTAGTTTTACCGGATTTCATCCGGTATGCCGTTTAGAAAAACCCCTATTTGGTAACAGGGTAAAAGAATACAATATGTAATGTTTATTAAAGGATTCAACTCAGGGTGACATTGTCATCCTGAGCGAATCTGATGAATAGACCAACTGATATATAATTAACCTAAATTATTAACTTAATTACATTGCAAATGAAAAATATCTTTAAATGGACCATGTGGATCATGCTTTTGATACCTGTGGCTTCACATGCACAGGAACTGGATTCTGCATCACTGGAGGGGCTGGAATTTGTGGAAATGGAATCGACAATTGATACTACTTCTGTAGCAGCTTCCGACACGACTAAATCCAAAGAGACTTTACCTGTATCTCAGACTCCAGAGGCAGGAGACTCATTGTGGAGTATATTTATCGCCGGACTGATCGGAGGTTTTACGGCATTTCTGATGCCCTGCATTTTTCCGATGGTTCCGCTGACGGTTAGCTTCTTTACCAAAAAGGCGGGAAGCAGAGCTAAGGGTATCGCACAGGCACTACTTTATGGACTTTTTATCATTATCATTTATGTAGCATTAGGAATGATAGTGTCTATCGTGTTTGGTTCGGATGCATTGAATGCTCTTTCCACAAACGGAATATTTAATTTCTTCTTTTTCCTTTTGCTGGTTGTCTTTGCAGCATCTTTCCTGGGTGCATTTGAAATAACATTACCCAGTTCGTTTGTCAATAAAATTGATGCTAAATCAGATAAGGGTGGATTAGTAGGTCTATTCTTTATGGCATTCAGTCTGGCTGTAGTTTCCTTCTCTTGTACCGGACCTATCATCGGGACATTATTGGTAGACGCAGCGTCTAAAGGAGACCGTATTGGCCCGGCTATAGGTATGTTGGGTTTTTCAGTTGCTCTGGCTATTCCGTTTGCACTCTTTGCCATGTTTCCGTCCCTGTTAAAATCAATGCCAAAGTCAGGCGGCTGGCTCAACAGTGTAAAGGTGGTATTGGGATTTTTGGAACTGGCTTTTGCGCTGAAATTTTTATCAAATGTGGATCTGGCTTATCACTGGAACTGGCTTGACAGAGAAGTATTCCTGTCCCTGTGGATCGTGATCTTCGGGCTCATGGGATTATACCTGATCGGAAAGATTAAATTTTCACATGACAGTGATCTCCGCTTTCTTTCTGTACCCAGAACGCTGATTGCTGTTATCGTATTTTCTTTTGTGATGTATATGGTTCCCGGATTATGGGGCGCTCCTCTGAAGTCGATCTCCGCATTTCTGCCGCCTTCTGCTACCCAGGATTTTGATCTGACAACAGGTATTTCTTCCGGTACTTCTGCTGCGCCACATGACGGCAAAGTCAAGAAATATGCAGAGATCTTTCATGAAAGAGGTACACCAAAAGGTTTTGATCCCTACTACGACTATACACAGGCATTAGAAACAGCAAAAGAGATTAATAAGCCTGTACTGATTGATTTTACAGGTTGGAACTGTGTCAATTGCAGGAAAATGGAAGCAAACGTGTGGACGGATCCGCGTGTTGCAAAGTTGCTTAAAGAAGAATTTGTAATGGCAGAACTTTTTGTGGATGATAAAACAGAATTGGCTGCAGAAGAACAATATGTTTCTAAATTTAGTGGTAAATCCATCAAAACGATTGGTGGGAAGAACAGCGATTTTCAGGCATCCACATTTAATAGTAATTCACAACCCCTGTATGTTATCGTCGATCCGAATGGAAAGGTTTTGATACCTCCGACCGGAGCGGACTATAACATAGATAACTATATCAAATTCCTGCAGGCTGGACTGGATCAGTTTAAGAAGTAGTCGAAATTTAGTATGGGGTATTTATTTTTATATGACATGTTATTAATCATTAATGTTGGATAAGAATAATCTCTAATATGTAATTTTTAGAATTTATTATTTTGAGGGTTAAATATATATACAATAAAATTTTTATCTTAAAAAGCTTTTTTTAAGATAAAATACTATTATCTTTAATTGATTTTAAGTCGTTAGGGGCTAAGTCTAATATTGTTGATCTATATTAATTATTGGCGACTTAAATATTTTTATAATTTTTTAATATTTCACCTTTATATATTGATCTAATTAATATATAAGTGGGTCTTTTAAAGCTAAAATGAGGAGCCATTATAAATTTTAAATTATGAAAAAATCAAAATTATTTTTATTCAGTATACTTTTTATTGCAACAATATCGTGCAATAAGTCAAGTGAGTGTTACAGTTGTGACACAAAAGTAGATGAGTTTGTTAAAAAAAATAATGAAGAATTGTCTACTATTTCAATAGTTAAACTAGCTCAGTATAAGCCTGAAATTCAACGGGCAACATTTCGAATGTATGATAAACAAAGGCAGCAAGATGTTTGGAAAGAGAAATATGAATATATACTTAAAAATAATCCTAATAATTATACTGTTGAGGAATTACAGTTTGTCAAGAAATTGTTAAATTTTATTATTAGTGACGGTTTAAATAAAGAACGTTTAACATTTATAAATAACTGGATTCAGGAAGTTAGAGGGAAATTTCTTTGGGGTGATGAGCGTCTTCGATTTCTAGTAATGTCTTTAGATGTTAATGAAGAGAATTATTTTAAAAACAATAATGTTTCAGCACTAAGATCAGCTTCTTGTAGCTGTAATACTATCAATTCAGGGGTTTTAATTGATGATTGCCCAACATATATACCTGCTTGCAATAAAAATAATTACTGTAAAGTAGAACAAAGGGGATGTGGTTACTTCTGGGTAGACCCTTGTAATGGTGATTGTGCACTCGATATAGATGTAATAGATCCGCTGTAATAAATATAAATTATTATATTAAAAAATGGCTCCTCATTAAGTTAGATTTTTAAGTATAAATATCTCTTTAGTTACAGCATTTATACCAAAAAATTAGAATGACTATCTGCTATTTTGAAGTTTCATTTTAATAAAATAGCTTAACGGTAGGGTTTTCTAATACTTTAATATAAGAAATCAGTGAAGATGAGAATTCTACCCTTTTATTTGATAGTTGTACGAACTGTTATTTTTGCTATTTTAACTATTCCTTTTTTGCATTTTTCTAATGTTAGGGACAGCATTTTATCAAGTAATGAGATCGGATTATATATTCTTTGTTCAATATGTTGTATAAGTGTTATTCCTCTAATCGGAAATAGAATATACCTTTCTCAATTAGAATTAGCAGTTTTTTCTCTATTGATTTTTGTCCCAATAATCCAAAATTACTTTGTATCTGGAGTAAGTCATCTCTCAATGTTGAAACCTTTTTCTTATTATATCGTATTTATCACAATTTCGAGATTTGCCAAAAAATACAAAAGTATTATATTGAAATTTTTCTATCAAAGTTTTTTTATAATAATACATATTACATTAATAGTTGTCTTTTTACAATTGTTAAATTTCCTGCCAAATTTTTATGCAGTAAACAACCCTACGGCATTTTTTAATAATCCCGGACCATTTGGTATTTTCCTCGCCCTTTCAGTAGTGATGGCTTTTTACTTTTTAAGGAAACCATTCTCTGTTAGAAATATCTATTTAGTGTTTTTTATTTTTATAGTATTCTACTTTTTAATACAGAGTGATTCTAGGTCAGCATGGATTTCTATAATCATCTGCCTACTTATGTATATACCATTAAACAAAACAATATTACAAAACTCATTATATATATATATCATTGTTTCTTTCTTAATAATAATTGGTTACTTTCTATATATTTTTAAAGCCCAATCTGCGAATGGCAGAATTTTGATTTGGTTAACATCATGGGAAATGTTTAGAGAAAATTGGATATTTGGTGTGGGTTTAGAGCGTTTTTCCGTCAATTTTTTAAAATATCAGGCTAGTATTTTTGAAATAAATCTTTTTAAAAGATACTTACAAAATTATGCAGATGAGTCTCAGGCAGCATTCAATGATATTTTACATTTTGCTTGTGAACGCGGTATTATTGGTCTTACATCGATTTTAATTATTGTTAAAAGTATATTGTTTTCTAAGTATTTTTCAATTAATAGTGATGAAAAAAAGGATATAGAAATTCTAAGATGTCTTTTGCTAATAATAATAATTTCTGGATTATTTTCCTATCCCCTTCAAACAATTCCATTGTCTCTCATTTTTTGGACATCTTTAGGTATTTATAATTCTTATATGTATAAGGTGAGATATAGTTTTACTTTAAACAGGAGTTTTATGATTATTGTAATACTCTTTATTTTTTCTGTTACAAGTTATTTTACTTACTATAAGTATAAGTCATATAGAAAGTGGTTTCAATTAGAACAGAGAATGTCGTACAAAGAGGAAAACGCAATGTTATCATTATATCCATTTCTTTATAATCGTCCGTCCTTCTTAATATCATTATCAAAAATATATAAAGTTAAAGGAAATATGGAAAAGAGTATTCATTTTGCTGAAGAGGCAATTGCGTTGTCGAGTAAAAAAGATCATTATTATTATCTTGCCGATCTTTACAAAGATAACGGTTTTCCTAATGATGCAGAAAAAATTTATTGTTACATAGAAAATTCAATTCCACATTTAATAAGACCAAAATATTTGAGATCGTTACTTTATTATGATTATGATTGTGATAGATTTTATCCAATGGCAATTGAAACATTAAGATTTCATCCCAAAATTGAAAGTGTTTATGTTTATGAAATGAAACAAGAACTTATTAAACGATTAAAAGTACAATAGGTTATTCTTTCTTATTAAGATTGTATTTTAATTTTGGAAGGTACTTTGATAGTCTTTATTTTTATCTAATACCATATTTGCTTGCCATTTTTATACAAAAACATTCTTGCTAATCTTTTCTTTGAGTCCTTTTCCTCCAATATCAAAAATGCTCCGCTTGGAACATCTGAAAAATTTAGAGTAGAATCCGTTAGACAAGATTTTGTCCTTAATTCTTTCCACACATTATTCTGATCCAGAAATTTTAAAGTGTATTTTCTGTTCCTTTTTACCCAGGATTTTTCACCGATATTTATTCTTTTTGTGTGGATATTAACTGTTTTTCTGAAATCAGGTGCTGAGTATGTTATATTGTTTAACGAGTCTAAAATAAATGGTTTACCGACAAGTTTAAAACCAGAGTCCTCTGGTATGGCAATATGATATGCTATATCTGCCGCCATATTTTTGAAATTGGCATATGCGCCATTTGGGGTGATTTTTCCATAAAAAATAGGTTTCCATTTTCCATAACTGTTTACGCATATATATGCAAAGGTTTTGTTTTGTGTTTTTTCAAATTTATAAACAAGATCAAACGTTGGCGTGTGTTCATGTGTAACATCTAGTAGATGGTCTGATTTTAAAAAATTTGGCATGTAGTAATTCTTATTATTCAGAACTGGTTTTATGGAATCTGTCCACAGATTTGTTTTTTTAAAGCTAATTCTAAATACTTTTGCGGGAAATTTAAAAACATCTGGTGGTTGAAATCCATACCCTTTAATTATATCCTTTTCTTTAATAGGACCATAAAATACTTCGGAAGCATGGCTGCCGTTAGTCTTTCCCCACATGGGAACAATATCTATAGTTGCAGGAATACCAGCCGATCTAGCTATAAAGACAAATAATCGTGACAGCTCGAAACAGCCCCCTTTTTTTATTGCTAACAATTCTGCTGAGGAAGGGGATCGGGTTAATCTTGTAAAATTTCCAGTATATTCTAACCAAGACCAGGCTTCGTTTCTTAGAGTCATATATAGTTTGCCACCATCGTTCTCGTCCTTCAGTTGGTAATTAAGTATGCTGTCCTTGTATTTTTGAAATAGTCTAAATCTCCAGTTATCTGGTTTCTCATTTAGAATTTTATAAGGCAGAAGATAGTTGAAAAATACGTCCTTAGGTACATTCTTATTCCATGGATATTTTTGCCAATCAGATATTGCTTTATCTATGTTTTCTTCCAATAAATTTGTAGGCAAAAAGTCAGAATCTTTAATATCATTAGAAGAGAAAACTATTTTTTTATTTATTAGTATCTTATTTAATGAATTTTCAGAAGTTATGGTATCTAATCTAAAATCTATTGTAGTTCCGTCTTCATTGTAAAATACGGGTATTTCAGAGCTTATATCTCCAATATTCTCTTTTATAAAAATCAAACATTGTAACTTTAAACTGTCTTTTTTGTCAATTGAATATTTTTGTATCAGTTTGTCGAAATTTACTTTTTCATTATTTTGACATGATTGTCCAATAAAAAATAATGTCATTAAGATGAAGTATTTTATTGTATGTATTTTTGACTTAAACTCTATTTTAAGAATTTTAAACTTGTACATTTATGTTTTTGGGTTGTTAAATTTTTTCCATCTTTAAATAAATATAGCTGTTTGTTTTGATAAATTTAATATTTACAACCCTTAATAATATTTTATGTAAATTCTTAAATTTAAGAATTTGATTTTTAATGAAACTATTGTGTTTTTTTTGTTATAGTAATTTTGAGTCCATAGTTATGAGATAAACGAACTGCTAAAGTATATCGCTTACTTAACGAGATTTTGAGATAAGTTAGGATAAAAAAGGCGATGCCCCGAATGTTAACATTCGGGGCATCGCCTTTTTTTTAAAGATATTTTACTTCTCTTCCAGCCAGATTCTGTTTAGCCATAGAGGTTTGTTTCCTTTGATTTGAAATCGGATTTCATAGGCTCCGGCGTTTGAAAATTGAAGTGTTCCGATACTGGTGTCTACAAATTCATCCACATAGTTATTTTCGTTTGGTTCGGCAACCATTTTACCGGTTGGGGCAATTTTTCCTTCCAGTTGATGGTTTCCTTCAGTTACTTTAATTTCCACGTTTTCTTTATTCGGGTTATGAGCGGAGACGGCTACTGAATACGTTCCTGCTTTTGGAATATATACTTTCCAGCGGATTTCTTTAGGTTGATCAACGATCAGATGAGTAGGTTTGAGACCATCATAACGGACTACTTTAAAATCCTTATTGATCGTATTGATGCTGTTTAATGAAAATCCTCCGAATGTCGACTCACCTGCAATATCCTTTTCTAATGTAACTGCCTGAGGAAATTCAAAAGCGACAACAGAAACAAAAGGATTACTTTGAGAAGAAGGTAATTTCACGTGGATCAAAGGCCCTGTCTGATCGAATGCTAACTTTTCTTTGCTGCCATCTTCTTTCCACAATTCTACACCAGAAGGGGTTGAACTGATGCCACTGACACGGAGAATATGATCCAAAGGCCAGTTAAAGACATGAGCATAGACCATTTGTTTGCCGTTAACCATTTTGGTTGTCAGTTTGCCCCAGTCATGCTGATCTGTACGGAGCTCCAGACCTGTATTGCCATATAATGCTTCTCCGTTTTTTGTCAGCCAGTTTCCTAAATCACGGAGGCGGCTTATGCTCTCATAAGGAACTGTTCCATCAGCACGGGGACCGATATTCAGTGTGAAATCTCCATTCATGCTGACATTGCCGATCAGGGAATTGAACAACTGCGTTGTAGATTTCCATTCATTTTCCTGTGCATTGTATCCCCAGGAATGTGCTATAGTACCCGGAGTTTCCCAGGGGTGAGTTGTATAGGCTGTTCCGAACTGATTATCTCCCAATGTTTCAAAATCAATATTCGGGTCCGAAGCAGGTAGCCCAAGTCGGGAATTGATAAGACAATCGGGCTGAAGCTCACGTATTAAAGCAATAGCCTGATCCAGCTGCTCTTTTTTGAAAATAGTTTTTTGATACGGTATCCACATGTCAAACCACATAATCGCGATATCCCCGTAATTGGTGAGTAGTTCTCTTAACTGAGGTAAAGCTTTTTCCTGCCAGTACTGATTGAATTGCGCATCTGTAACACGTCCGGTCAATTCCTGCATATGATTCCAGGCATATGGATGTTCCCAGTCAATCCAGTGTGAATAATAAAACCCCAGTTTCATACCATGTTTACGACAGGCATCTGCCAGTTCTTTGATGACATCGCGCTTGCTTCCGCTAAGTTTAGGCAGGCTGTAATCACCTATTTTAGTATCCCATATGGCTACTCCGTCGTGGTGTTTGGTGGTGATAATGATGTACTTCATTCCGGCTTCTTTTGCCAGTAACACCCACTGTTCCGGGTTGATCTTATCCCAGTCAAACCGGGTAGCAAGTGTACCGTATTCCTCTTTGGAGATTCGGTTGCGGTACCGGATCCATTCGGCATAATTATTTACATAACGGAGTTTTTCTCCCTTCCATAAACCTTCTGCAGCACTGTAAAGTCCCCAATGAATAAACATTCCAAACCGGTCCTGCTTGAACCATTCTGTCCGCTTTTCCGGACTGAGCTGGGCAAAGGAGCTAAACGATAAGCCTATAAATATGAAAAGGATAAGAAATATTTTTTTCATCAGATCGGGGATTAGGATTAAGATTTAAATTTAGTTAATTCATATCAGATTTTTAAGATAATATGTTTAATATTCCTACGGTTGTATGTATACGTAATATGCACCAGGCCTTTAGTATCCTGTATAATCGTAGGGTAACTAAATTCTCCTTTATCCTCGTCTTCCAATACCAGAATATCTTTCCAGGTGATACCATCTTTTGAATAGGCAACTCTGAGTTTGGCTCTGCCTTCCCACCAGTCTTTTCCCGGAATGTCAGGATTATAAACAATCAGGAAACCATTTTTGATGCGGATAGCATCTGTAGCTGAATTGGGATTGATCAGATTTGTTTTGGATAATGCAGACCAGTTTTTCCCTTCATCCGAAGACCATGAAGTCATAACAAACCCTTCCTTGCTGCGGCAAAGTACCTGAAGCCTTCCATCAGCATGCTGTACGATACTGGGTTGAATAATGTTGAACGGGGAGTTATGATCAATAGGATAACTGGCCCATGACTTCTGCTGATCATCGCTGCGCTCCACATGACCTATCCAGCGGTCTTCAGTGACCTCCACACTGGATGGAGACAGAATAATGCCATTGGAGAGTTCCAATGGCTTATTTTTAATCGGGCCTAAAATACCCTTTGGCAACAGACTGGCCGATGACCACGTCTTGCCATTATCTGCTGAAGTCTTTACTGCACCCCACCATTCACGTGGATTCGGTCCTACTTTATAATAGAGATACAGGGTATTGTCTTCTTTCGCTTTAAATAGTACAGGATTCCAACAGGCATATTGTACGGTGTCATTACTGATTCCATCAGCTATCTGTTTAGGAACGGACCATTTCTGGCCATCGAATGCTGAACTCCAGATGGCCACATCTTTATTTCCTTCGTGTGTGCCTCCGAACCAGGAGGCCAGAATCTCCCCGGAAGCTGTTTCTGCGAGAGTAGAAGCATGACATTGTGCAAAATATCTGTTTTCTTCAAATAGAAAACCTGTTTTCACCACTGTCGGCTGTATACTTTTACAGGAACCGAATAACAGGAGAACTCCACAGTATAAAATAAATCTGTTCATAACTTATCGGATAGAAACTGTAGCTTTTAAAGGAAGATTTTTAGACGAATTGCCAATAAGTATCCGGTATTCTCCGGGTTCAGTTGTCCAGTTCATCTGTTCATCAAAGAAAGCCAGCTCCTGAGGGTCCAAAGTGAAATGTATCTTCTTTGTTTCTCCGGCCTTTATAAATTCCTTTTTGAATGCTTTGAGTTCCAGTATCGGCCGGGATACAGAACTGAGCAGATCTCTTACATATACCTGTGTTACTTCAGCAGCATCTATATTCCCGGTATTGGTTACATCTACCGAAAAACGAATAAGTTCCTTATTTGAGACTGCAGGAGTTTCCAAAGTGAGATTTGTAAAATCAAATGTACTGTAACTGAGTCCGAAACCAAAAGGATACAGAGGCTCACCGCTCAGGTGATGGTAATCATCACCACGTCCTGTCGGATGATGATTGTATACCAACGGCAACTGACCTTCATGAACGGGGTACGTTATCGGCAGTTTACCCGAAGGGCTTACCTTCCCGAATAAGGTATTAGCTACTGCATGACCTCCTTCTTCACCCGGATACCATACATTAAGGATAGCACCTACTTTATCCTTCCAGGCAGTCGTCTTAATTGCAGAACCACCGACAAGGACTACCGTTGTCGGTTTATTTAATAAAGATACTTCCTGAATAAATTGTTCCTGATTACCCTCCAGATTTAGAAGAGCACGATCCTGAAATTCACCTTCGTGTATTCCGGTGGTGACAATAATATAATCCGCTTCTTTTGCTTTCGCTAATGCTTCGTCATAATCTTTTTTGTAATCCGGCAATCCGTAATTCCACACTAATTCAATATGGGCATTGCCACGCATTTCGCGAAACTCTACGCGGATAGGGTAGCTTTTACCTTTTTCAAATGTAAACGGAGCTGTGGTGGTCGAGTAACTTTCTTTTTTCCACTTATCTACGATCAGCTTATTGTCCACATAGAGACGGTAGCCATCATTTCCTTTTAATCCGATTTCATATGTACCGGAGGAAGGAGAACTGATCTGACCTGTCCAGCGGATGCTGTATTGATCCATTTTAAGCTGTTTGTCATCCGGAGAACCTAATGTCCAGCTAAAGTCTATTTTTTCATCTGTACGGGTGAATGCTGGTATTCCTGATACGGATGCATTGTTAAAATACTCGCCTTTAAGTCCTTTAATATTTCCCGAAGTCAGGTAAGAAGGAGCCACAACACTCGTGGAAAGCAGTTTCATAGTAATACCCTTGGCATATTGGATATCGAGTCCTTTTCCTTTGCCATACTCCTGTATCCCTTGCAGTATACTGACTTTACCATTGCCGGGACCGCTGTATCCGCCTAGCCGTGCTGCAGTCGCCTCTTCTCCCACAACCAGGATTTTCTTATAGGAAGCATCAACAGGAAGCGTATGATGCTGATTTTGAAGCAAGACAAAAGATCCTTCAGCGGCTTGCTGTGCAATAGGTTTGTTGTTGATTTGTTGTACTAATTTTTGAATATCTTTTTCGCTGACATAAGGTTGTTCAAAAAGACCCAGTTCAAATTTAGCTTTCAATACGCGTGACACAGCATCATCAATACGGGTTTTGGAAATTCTTCCGTCCAGAAAGGGAGGCATGAACAGTTTGTAATGATCGTATTCTGTCTGGAAAATGACATCTAATCCTGCATTGATAGCTTGTGCTGATGCATCCGGATAATCTTTGGCAGTGTAATGCAATACGGTAGATCCACCAACTGCGCTGGCATCCGAGATAATAAATCCATCAAATTTCCATTCGCCTTTCAGTTTATCTGTCAATAACCACTTACTTGCTGTGGAAGGACGGCCGTCGATCAGGTTGTAAGCTGTCATTACTGAACGGCTTTTTCCCTGCTGAAATGCTTTTTTAAAAGGGACCAGATGTGTTTCTTCTAAAAAGCGTTTATTCCAGAAAATAGGGTAGGAGTCACGTCCTCCATCTCCGACATTGGCCAGAAAGTGTTTAGGTGTCGTAATAATATCCTGTTTTTCGAAAGCGCTCACAAAAGCGACACCCATTAATGAGCTGAGATAAGGATCTTCACCATAAGTCTCCTCTGTTCTTCCCCATCTTACATCATTGGCCAGATTGACAACGGGTGTCAGAATCTGTCTGATTCCCCGGAGGCGCGATTCGGTAGCGATTGCTGTTGCTACCTCATGCATCAGAGCGGGATCAAATGTAGCAGCCAGACCTATGGCCTGTGGGAAAGCTGTAGCGCCTTCGCGCATGAGTCCGTGAAGTGCCTCGTCAAACGGAATAATAGGAATCCCAAGACGGGACTGTTCTACGAAATATTTTTGGATAGCATTAATCTTACGTACAAGTTGTTCTGCGCCTTCATTGGCGTTGTACTGTAACAGTTGTCCTGAAGCACCTCCGCCTTGTGTACCGGCACTCACCTGAAAACCGAAGATGCCGTGCTTATACTGATCTTTACTTACATGGTCTAAATCTCCCGGAATCATAAAGCATTGCCAGAATTTTTCTTCCGGAGTCATTCGGCTTAAGAGATCCTGTACTCTTTTTTCGAGAGGCTGAGCCGGATCTTTGTAAATTGGTTTTTGCTGTCCGAAGCTTACAAATGATTGAAGTAATAAAGCTGCTGAAAGCAAAACTGTTTGTTTTTTCATAAGTAGTTGATAGGTGAAAAGCAACGGGTTGCATAGACTGACAACCCAATTGCTTATGGGTTTTTTATTTTGAAACTAAACGGATAACGGCCGCATAATTCAGGCTGCTGTTTGGTTTTTTGATAGTGATCTTATCTGCTGTTTTCGTCCATTTTAATTTGCCTTTATAACCTAAGATTTCAACCGATCTGGGATTGAAGTTTTCGGGAAGTGTAAATGTAAATTCTTCCGGCATGGTATAGGTTGTGTTGTCAGACAGGTGAAATACATTTACGATTTTATTGTCTTTGCTTTTAGTATAATAATAATCTCCCTCATGGTAAGGTGCAACAGGACGGGTTGCAAAGACAGCACTTTCATTAATCTGCATCCATGCTGATAAGTCTTTTAAACGGTCATATGCCGCCTGATCAAAATCACCGTTCGGTCCGGGCGCTATATTCAACAAATAATTACCACCACGCGATATAATTTTGACCAAAGTTTCTACGATCTTTTTGGTTGGCTTATACTGATCATTAGGGACATAGCTGAACGAATTCCCCATCGTGATACAGCTCTCCCATGGAATATCCATTTTATGGTCAGGTATAGCCTGTTCCGGCGTTACATAATTTTCCCAGGCTCCCGGTACAGTCCGGTCCACTACGATAATACCCGGCTGATTTTTACGAGCCATGGTTCCGATCCGATCCATGTCAATATCTTGCTCTACCTTGATCGTGCGCTGCCATTCAACAGACTGATCTATGGTTTTGAATGGACGTACCCATCCTCCGTCCAGCCAGAGTATATCTACTTTTCCGTAGTTAGACGTCAGCTCGTTAATCTGATTAAAGGTGAAATCTTTGTATTGTTTCCAACGTTCCGGATATTTGGTCGGATCGTAATTTACATTTCTGTCTTTCGGTGGAAAATAGGACCACCAGTAGTATTCGGTATGCCAATCCGGTTTAGAAAAATAAGCTCCGATCTTGAATCCGTCTTTGCGGAATGTGTTAAAAATTTCTTTTGTTACATCAGCTTTAGGATTGCTTGAAAATGGAGTTTTAGAGTCTGTGATTTTATAATCGGATTGTTTGGTATCAAACATCGCAAATCCGTCATGATGCTTGGTGGTAAACACTACGTATTTCATGCCTGCACCTTTAGCTGCTGCGGCCCACTTTTCAGGATTGAAGGCAGTCGGATTAAAGGTCTTTTGAAGATTTTCATAATTCTTCACATATTCGTAATAAGACGATCCGTGTTCTGGTTTACGTTGTGTCCATCCTTCATCTTCCGGACATAGAGACCAGCTCTCTACAATACCCCATTGGCTATAGGTACCCCAATGCATAAAAAGTCCGAATTTCATGTCCTGCCAGCTATCCAGATTCTGGATAACCTGTGGATCTGTGGGCTGTTGGTATCCTGCTGATACATTATGCTCCTGGCTGAAACCATTTAGCAATTTACTGCTCAGGAAAGCGGTTAATAATAGTGTACGTAATTTCATTTCATATAAATGCTTAGAGGTGATTTTTTATCAACTTTAAAAATACTGATTTTTAACAAAAAAAGCTGCCAATTGGCAGCTTTTTTATGAATTGAAATAGATTTATTACTTAATATCCCAGAATATCTTCGTGTCTCTGGTATCTTTACTTTTAACAGCCTGATAGTTTACATTGTTGTTTGAAACTTCAGTACTTGGATATGTTAATCTTTTTGGAGGATTAGCATAGTTAACAAGACCTGCCGTCTGGAATGTCAGTTTTGGCAGTTCAGTTCTTCTGTATTCAGACCAGGCTTGCTGTGCCTGTAAATAACCGAAATGTAACCATTTTTGCGTGATAATAAGTTCTAATTTCTTTGTTGCATCTCCGGTAAAGGCTGCTGCAGAATTATCCACAAATTCAGAGATAATTTCTTCTGTTGGTTTTTGTTCTGTTTTTAATCCGGAAGTATTCAGATTATTAAGGTAGTAATAGAACGTAATGGATTGTTTAACTCCCAGGTCGTAAGCCGTCTTTGCATCTGCCTCGTTACCCCATCTCAGGTGCGCCTCCGCTTTGATGAAATTGACTTCTGAAGCATTGATCACAATACCCGGAGTGGATACGTTATCAAAGAATGTAGCAGAGTCCAGCACTGCATAATCCTGAAAGTTGTTTTCCATATCTGTTGATGTAAACTCAATAGGCATTGCTTTGTACTCTTTGTTTTGTACAAATTTTCCATCTACTGTTCTACCGAATTTATCATAAAACACAGGGATTCTCGGGTCATTTGAAGGGAGCATCACTTTATTCAACATATAGTCCGTTGCATAGTGATTCGGTCCTTCTAATAAGGCCTGTCTCAGACTGGTTGTGTTGTTGGTCAATGGATACAATAAGATATCATCTGCCTTCGGAGAGTAATTTGGATTAGCAGATCCGTCAACTAACGGATATAGAGTCGCATTGCCCAGCATTTCCATAATCTCTGTTCTGGCTTTTGTTTCATCCACATTAGAAATTCTCATTAACAGACGAAGACGTAATGAATTGGTGTATTTTCTCCATTTCTGGATGTTTCCGCTATTCAGAATGTCATACTTTGAAAAATCGGCATTTGTGCTGGCTTTTTCAAAATAAAGGTTCAGTGCTTTCAGTTCGTCGATAAACGAATAGTACAACTCTTTCTGATCATCAAATTTTGGTTTGATGATGGTACTGTTTGTTGGTAAACTACCTGCTTCACTGAAAGGAATATCACCGAAGTTATCAATCATTTTTGATGCTTCATCAAATAGAACAACTTTACCTGCATTCAGGAATACTTCTTTCGTTGCTCTTTCTGTCTCGGGAAGATTTGCATAGGCTACTTCCATTGAGCGATAGATACCTAATACACCTGGTGCATAGAAATCTGTCCAGTAATTATATGCATATCCGTCATTTGGCTGATACATTGTATTAGACGGATAGAAGGATGCAGTCTGTGTATATATTGCCTGATTAGAAAGGATGAATGTTCTGTAATGCCAGTAAGATGGTCTTACCCGGTCATTATTGAGCATATCCGTGAAAAAAGCCGGAATGTTTGGCTGTGTAGAGGCATCTGGGTTCTGAAATTTATCTTCCAGATCTTTCTTACATCCGGTGAAGGATAGAAGGGTAAGTCCTGAAAATAAAATATATAATAGTGATTTTTTCATTTTGTAAAGGATTGATTGATTAGAAATTAGCATTCAAAGAGAATCCGAAGCTACGTGTAGCTGCTGTAGAACCAACGTCTACTCCTTGTGACCACCATTGATTTCCAACAGGAGATTCCGGATCCAGGTTTTCTAATGTTCTGTAGAAATAGAATAAGTTTCTTCCGATCAGAGACACACGAAGATTGTTGATTTTAAGCTTGCTTGTGAATGCATCCGGAATTTTATATCCGATGGAAAGCTCTCTTAGTTTGATAAAGCTGTTGTCATATACCGCACCTTTTTCATTCCATGAATCAGCTCCCCAACCGAAAGTATTCATATAATACTCGGCCGCACTCAGGTTGACCGTGTTAGGTGCACCTGTTTTTTCGTTTACTCCCTGAAGTGTTACACCACCATCTCTGTACGGAAGTGTGTTTTCATACTGACCGGCACTCATACCGTATTTCAGGTTCTGAGAAACCATTTTTCCGCCAAAACGATAATCCGCTGTGAAATCCAGCATAAAGTTTTTGTATGTAAATGTATTGGTCCATCCGCCTATTGCTTTAGGAAGAATGTTGCCTACATTTTTGTACTGTGTCTTGTCAACTACATAATAACCTTCGTCTGTGATGAGGTTATTACCGTTTGCATCTGTTGCCAAAGGATATACATAGATATTTCCTAATTTTTCACCAGGTCTGGCTACAATTCTCAATGAACTTTGATCAGAATCATAGAATACTAGTTCGTCTACCCCTTCTGCCAATGATTTAACTTTGGACTGGTTGAAAGCGTAGTTGATACGGGATGTCCAGGTAAATACCTCATTCTGAATAGGTGTGCCTGACAGCGAGATCTCAACCCCGTTATTAGCAATTTCTCCGACGTTCAGTACCTGAGAAGTTGCTCCGGATGAAGCAGGCGCTGCTAACGGAAGGATCTGATCCTCGATGCGGTTGGTGTAGTAACTTGCATCCAATCCAAGTCTGTTTCTCAGGAATTTCAACTCTACCCCGAATTCTGTTTCGTACTTACGCTCTGGTTTCAGGTTTAAGTTACCATATGAATTTCCGTAAGTCAGAGAAGGAACGGATCCGTTGATAGTTTGTAATGACGTCTGGTTGTAAGCAATATTTGCCAGATAAATACCTGCATCATTACCTACGATACCGTATGAAGCTCTTAGTTTACCATAGCTGAATGTATCATTTGTCAGATTGAAAGCATCCGAAAAGATAAAACTTCCACTGACTGAACCGTACTTGTAATTATTATTCTGTACAGGTAGGGTAGAGGAATACTCTGATCTGTATGTTCCGTCCAGGTACAGGTAACCTTTATAGCCAATATTCAATGATCCGAAGTATGCATACTTTAACATTTCCTTTCTTAAATTAGAAGTGTTAGGAATGGCATAACTGTTGCTCAGACTGAACCAGTTTTCAGTAACCAAACCTGCATTTGTGCCGGATGACTGGTCATCATATTTTTCTGAACGGGATTGGAAACCCACGCTGGCAGAGTAATCAAAATCTTCGCTGATCTTGTTGGAATAGGTTAACATGGCATCTCCGTACAGAATAGAATAGATTCCTTTTGTCGTCGTATAACCACCAGTACTTTCTGTAGTCGAATTATAGGCTGTAGGATACTCATTGTACTGTTCGTACCGACTGGTAGCAGAAGTTAAGTCATTACCAATTCTTCCACGGAATCTTAGGTTTTTGATGACATCCCAGTTTAATGTAGCACTTGTCAAGAGACGGTTTTCTGTCTCATCGTAGTTGTTTTTGTACTGTGTCCAGAAGTAGTCCATCAGATTGTATGGACGGATGGTATATTTTAAGTCTCCCGGTCTTCCTGTTCCGAATCTTGAATATTTATATCCGTCTGCAGTTTCATATGCATTTTTTAATGCAGACATATCCTCAGTTCTGCTAAAGAATCCGTCAAATGAACTCAAAACCTGTCCTAATAAATGAGAACGGTTGTGCGTATTCGTGTTAATGTAGTTAGCTACAATGTCTGTAGATAATTTGTCACTTAATTTAATTGAACTGTTTAAGTTGAATGTGTTTTTATTTTGCTTACTGCCCGGACTTGTACTCTTATAGTCCATACGGGTAGCACTCAATCTGTAATTGATATTGTCTGTCTGGTTAGAGATACCCACATTGATATTGGAGTTGTAACCTTTATCAAATACATCATAGTAGTTGTTTGGTCTTGCAGAATAGGTACGTACCTGTCCATCCCACCACATCACTTCCTCACCTGTGAATTTCGGTCCAAAGTTACCGTATGCACGGAAGTATGGGCGTCTTCCTGATGGAGAATCTGCTGCAGGAATCCATCCTTCCGCTGATGCACCATTTGCAGTGTTAGTTCCTGCATCATAACCCGGACCATATTCATTCTGGAATTTAGGTAAGAAAGCCGCTCTTTCGATAGATCCATTGTAATTGAAATCAATACCTAATCCTTTGCCTTTTGTTCCTTTCTTTGTAGTAATAACAATAACACCACTCGCCGCATCCGATCCATACAGTGCACTTGCAGCAGCTCCTTTTAAGATAGAGATGTTGTCGATATCAGCAGGATTGATGTCAAGCATACCGTTACCTCTGATACGCTGATCACCCCAGTAATTATTGTTATTGGCACCTGAGCTTCCGTTTTGCTGATCATTTCTGATTACGATACCGTCTACAACGTACAGCGGTTGTCTTTGATAATTCAGGGAGTTGATACCACGTATTTGTACGTTTACAGCACTTGAGGCACCACCCGGAGCGGTTGTAATTTTCACACCCGGAGCTTTACCATATAGTGCTGATCCGAAGTTAGTATTTCCTGCTTTTGTAATTTCATCAGCTTTGATGTTGGAAACAGCGTAACCTAATGCTTTAGCCTCTCTTTTGATACCCATCGCTGTAACAACGACTTCCTCCAATGCTCCGGCATCCTCTTTTAAAATTACATTAATCGTTTTAGCTGCGGACACCGTAAATTCCTGTGCAGTATAGCCTACGATAGAGAAACGAATAGTTTCACCTGCATTGGCCTGAATGCTGTAGCTTCCGTCTGTACCGGTCTGTGTACCACGGGCGGTACCTTTTACAGATACGGTTACTCCGGGAACGGCTCCTTGTGCATCTGTTACTTTTCCTGTAACATTTTGTTGTGCAAATAGATTAGTCACCGACAGGATCGAGACCATTACTATCATGCAACATGATTGATAGATTTGTTTCATTTTATTAATGATTTATTAAGGTTTGCAAATTTGGTAAGTGAATATTCGAATACGATAGATGCGGTGCCGATAAGCTGTGCATTTTTCATGTCTGAAATCTCGAGAACTGTTTTATTGGATATTTTAGGTATACAAAATTCATGAATTGCAGTCTGAATCTGCGGCATCAGAATTTTTCCTGCCTCAGCACCTCTGCCGCTGATAATTATCTTCTGTGGATTCATAATGTGGATCAGGGTTGCGATTCCTTTACCTAGCATGTATGCCGACTTATTTAATGCTGATATAGCC
Organism: Sphingobacterium sp. UBA5789; assembly: GCF_002418355.1. Lineage (NCBI taxonomy): Bacteria > Pseudomonadati > Bacteroidota > Sphingobacteriia > Sphingobacteriales > Sphingobacteriaceae > Sphingobacterium > Sphingobacterium sp. UBA5789. The sequence continues at coordinate 897,116 of NZ_DIDX01000001.1, forward strand.
AACTGGTCTCCGCTCAGCGCAGCATTGATAAGAAGTTGTGCTTTTTGAAGCTGATTTTGAGAATCCTCGTATTGAAGTACGGATTTTTCACCGGCTGTAAGTCTCTCTTCGAGATACGCTACTGCTGCAGACAGGGAAGCTTCTACCTCGAGACAGCCGGTCTTACCACAGGAGCACATTTTATTACTTTTTGATAAGGGAATATGGCTGAATTCACCGGCATATCCACTAAAACCTCTGAATAATTTGTTGTCCACTATGATTCCCAGACCGACTCCCCAGCCTACATTGATAATCAGGGCATGGGAGATTTCTTTTGCTTTTCCAAAATTCTGCTCTGCTATAGCAATAGCAGTAGAATCATTCTCTATAAAAGTGGGGATAGCAAATACCCGTTCAAACTCTTTCTTAATATTGAACAGTTGAAAATCTTTGAAAGATCCATTTGTTCCGGATACATTATCGACAAATCCCGGCATACTTACACCAATCCCAAGGATATTATCTGCAGACAAATGATGTTTTGTGAGCAAATCATTAATCAGATTGACAATGTTGTTAAAAGCTGCTTCCGGATGATCAAGATGATTTTCAATTGTATGGACGGGAGTTAATTCCTTATTATGCAGATCGTAGACAATGACGGAAGTATAATGTTGATCTATGGCAACGGTAAGAATGTAACAATTTAATTTTGCGTTTAGGGCATAATGGATTGCTCTTCGTCCTCCGGTAGAAGGGGCGAGGCCATCCTCGACAAGTAATCCGTCTTCCAGCAATTCATTAACAATCTTTGAAATGCTGGGAATACTCTTGTTGGTCAGTCCGCTTAATTCCGCAATAGTGTAGGTACTATTGAAATAAAGCAGATTCAAAAGCAATTCTTTAAGGCCTAAAACGGTCTTTTCCATATCCATTAATTGTTAAAATAATATAGATTTGGCGTTAAAGGTATGTTAAAAAGATATAAACTTCAAATACTTTTTAAAATTTAACAATAAGTATTGCTGTAAAATAGATTTTTATTTAATATGTTTTCTTGAAAAGGATATGCTATTTTATTAAGTAGATTGGTCGCGGGATAGTATATAAAAGAAAAAGGAGAGCATAATTGCTCTCCTTTTAAAAATTCATTAACTATCTGTTACTTAACGTCCCAGAAGAGTTTTGTGTTTACATTGTCCTGAGCTTTTACAGCCTCATAGTTAGCAGAATTGTAGACGCTTTCTGATGGAGGCAGGTTAAATTTGACAGGTACGGTTTTTTGAATATCCGAATTTTGCACAACAAAACTAAATGTTGGATAGTCAAATCTTCTTGCTTCTGACCATGCTTGAACTGTCTGAAGAACATTGAAATGTAACCATTTCTGAGTAGCAATTAATTCTATTTTATTACTTGCACCATCCCAGTTCAGGTTTGTTATATACGTATTGATCTGTGCAGGAGTAGGGGTGGCTGGAGCTGCTACTGTATTATCATTACTTTTGCTTCTGATAGCGCGGTAAAGATCTACAGATTCCTTTACACTGTTTTCAAACGCAGTTTTAGCAGATCCGGAATTTCCATTTTTCTGGTAATATTCCGCCAGCAAAAGATTTGTTTCAGTGGCAGAAAATAAAATTCCAGGGAAATACTGATTGCGTGAAAACGTAGAACGATTGAAAATGGAGATAGTGCCTCCTCTTGCTAAATCAGATTGGGCCCCGCTTGTTAATGATTGATCCAAACCTCTGAATTGACCATCAGATCCGGCCTCAAAGAAGAAAGGTAAACGCGGGTCACTTTTGCCGACCATATGATCAATCATTGCCTTACTCGCCATATTTGCATACCATCCAGTAGCTTCAAACGCATCTTTAATACCTTTAGTGTTGATATTATTATCATCTAGATTGAAGATGTCAACCTGTGCATTATCACTATTTGTTAAGATAAGTGGATATGTAGTTTGATCGTTAATAATCTCCGCTATTTCCTGAGTAGCACGGGAAGCGAAGGTCGGGCTTTCGGATACTCTTGTCAGTAAGCGTAGACGAAGGGAGTTACAGTATTTTTTCCATAGCGTTACATCTCCGTTGTTTACAAGATCCTGTGTTTTGAATTTTTCCTGAATAGATTTACTTAATGTTATACTATTAAGTGAAGTGCTTATTACTTTCAGATCATCTAACATTGTTTTGTAGATATCCTCTGCTTTGTCATAAGCCGGGTAAGAATTTTGATAATCACTATTATTTGTACTCAGCATCCCTGCCTTACTCCATGGAATATCTCCATGTAAGTCTACAGTTTGCTGTGTTTGATCATAGAATAATACCTTGGCTGCCAGAAAGAAAATTTTCTTTTCTTCTTTTTCTACATCAATAGACTTGTTATAAGCTGTTTCCAATTCTCTGTACTGCGCAAGACCTTCATAATAGCGTGTCCATCTGTCTTCAATCGCAGCAGCTCCCGGCAACAGGTGATTCTGTTCATTGATCCAGCCTGTTGTGTGTAAGTATCTGAATATAGTAGGTCTCAGGGTTACAAACAAATTTCTGTAATCTGGCACGACTAATTGACGATAGCTGTATATTATTCCGGTAAACTGTCGCTCAATGTTAATTTCTGTCACTTTTGACGGATCTCTATAAACATCATCAAAATCGCTCTTTTTACAGGAGCTAGTATATATTAATGAAGCAAAGCCTAGCCCCATTATTAAAAAATATCGTTTCATATTATCTGTTTTTAAAAGCTAGCACGTAGCATTAAACCAATTGTTCTAGTTGCCGGACTTGTTCCTGCATTTGACACATTATTCACCCAGTTAGATCCTCCGGTCATTTGTTCCGGATCTAAGTCTTTAATACTTCTGTATAAGAAGAAAAGGTTACGGCCGAAAGCTGATATCTGTACATTCTTTGCTCTGAGTTTAGATGCCAGATGTGCAGGAATTCTATAACCTAATGATATCTCGCGCATTTTGATATAATTATTTTTCTGCACATACAATTCATATCTGGAGTTAGAATATTGAGGACCACCCCAGTTGTAAGTCTGGTTGTAGTAAGTAGCTTGAGAAATGATATTATTATTACGGCTTCCATCAGCTAATACCCCGTCCATCAACATACCATCATGATAAACTTTTTCACCATTGGGGCCGGTTGCAGAGTTCGTTGCAATACCTTGTGTTCCTACTCTATAGTAACTTAGTCCACCGTTTTCTGCATCCATTGCTGTTAAACTCTCTTCTGTCAATCCTCTGCTGGTCATCCAGTTGATACCGGTAGGCATAGCATGACCACCCCAACGAAAGTCAATCAAAGCATCTAAAGTGAAGTTTTTATATGTAAATGTGTTAATAAAACCTCCGACAGCTTTTGGCATTGCATTTCCTGCTTTAATCCACTTATCAGCATCTAATTGATAAATACCATTTTCCTGAACAATTTTATTGCCACTAGCATCTGTCTTGATAGGGTGAACCATAATATCTCCCATAGGTTGACCGACTTTAGATACCAATTGTGCAGCAGCACCGTCATAATCTCTGTGTAGTAATTCCTGAACACCACCTGGTAATTCTTCTACTATATTTTTGTTCATAGAAAAATTCAAAATCGTATTCCATTTGAAGTTTTCGTGTTGAACAGGAGTCCCTGTTATTGCAAACTCCCAACCTTTATTGCGTAAAGTTCCGACATTTGCTACGATAGAGCTCGCTCCCATTGAAATAGGAAGTGTATAATCCAGAATCTGATCTTGAATTAGACCATTGTAATAGGTAATGTCAAACCCTAAACGATTGTTCAGTAAACGGGTTTCTAAACCGAATTCGATCTCTTTTTTTCTCTCCGGCTTAATGTTCTCATTTCCAAATCCTGTTGTCGGAACATTATTATAAATAACCGAAGCACCATTTGGAGTCTGAACGCCTAAGCTTTGTTGAGTATAACTTAAAGCACTTTGATAGATGCCTGGATAATTACCTACAACACCCCATGATCCTCTTAATTTTGCATAATTAAATATTTCAGGGAGTTGGAATGCTTCACTTAAGATTAAACTTGAATTAACAGAAGGATAGTACAATACATTTCTGTCTGGGTGCATAGTAGAAATAATCTCACGACGTAATGTTCCTTCTACAAACCAGAATTCTTTCAGGTTGAAGTTTAATGTCCCAAATAATGCATCTCTCAACATATTTCTGCGATAATTGTAACGTGTATTACCACCAATAGTATTTACTGAAGCATTGATGTCATACCAGTTGCGTACACTAAGACCACCTGCTGTCTCTCTTTGTACATAGGTATCCTGACTTTTAGTTGCAGTATAACCGGCCATTACACCCAATTTGATATCTTTATTGATTTGTTTGTTGTAAGTTGCTAGTAGATCGGTGTAGTAGATGTTCGCATTCTGATTGCCCAACCCGAAATATCCGCTATTATTAAATTGAAGGGGAACAGCATTCGGCTCTTTGTCTTCTGTTTTCACAGAGGTCATATCAGCAGAAAATCTGGCTCTTACGGATAAATCACTGGTAATCTGATAAGTGTTCGTGACGGAACCAATTATACGATTAGAATACTCATCATATTGTTTTGCTTTGGTATTCCAGATATAATCTAATACATCTGTTTTAGCACCGTTGTATCTGATGTTTTCATCTGGGGTTAAACTTTGTGCATCAGCAGATTGTACAACATATTTGTATCCTAAACTGGTTTGATATTTATTCAGATACCACTCCGGATTATCAAACGTCGAGATCATACCGGTAAAGTTGTTTATCAGACGATCCGTTAGAAAAGGTCTGTTATGGGTATGTTGATTTACATAGTTTACAACTACATCCGTAGTCAGTTTGTCCCAAAGCTTAATAGTTGAATTTAAATTCGCTATATTTTTCTTATTATAAGAGTCTAAAGAAGTCATCTGATTATCCTGACGTGTAACGGAAAATCTGGTGTTAGAGTTTTCAGTGGTGTTGCTAAGGGCTAAATTGAAGATTGTATTATTCGGATTATTAAATAATTTATTATACGCATTTTGTGCGACATAAGGTCTTACTTGTCCATCCCATGAGATTACATCTTTTCCGTCGAATTTTGGACCGAAATTTACTGTTGCAGCTAACAAACCTCTGTTTACTCCGTTGATAGCGCTACTATTAGGGTAATAATAAAACATATCATCTGCCTGACCATCATTCTGATATGCGGTCGTATATCCTGGACCTCTTACGTCTTGAAAGCGTGGTAAATATGCAATTTGATCATGTGTGTAAGTTGCATTGAAATCAATCGCAAAACCTTTACCGCCTTTACCTGACTTTGTCGTCACTAATACTACCCCGTTCATCGCTTCGGAGCCATATAGTGCCGCTGCAGAAGCTCCTTTTAGAACGCTGATAGATTCAATATCTTCAGGGTTTAAATCTTCCAAACCATTACCTCTTGCGCGTTGATCACCCCAGTAGTCAGAGTTGTTAAAAGTTGTTTGACGCATCGGTACCCCGTCAATAATAACCAGAGGCTGAGAATTTCCGGTAATGGAGTTGGTACCACGAATGTTGATGTTGATACCTGAAGTTGCTCCACCTGGTGCTGCAGAGATTCTTACTCCGGGAGCTTTACCATATAAGGCTCCAGCAAAGTTAGGTGAACCGGTTTTAGTCAGTTCTTTGGAATCAACTGTGCTCATGGCATAACCAAGCTCTTTTGGAGCTCTTTTGATGCCCATCGCTGTAATTACGACTTCTTCTAATGCTCCTTCGTCTGTTTGTAAAGTTACATTAATCGTTTTAGTTGACCCCACTGCAATTTCTTGTGAAGTGTAACCAACCATGGAGAAACGCAAGGTCTCTCCTTGTGCAGCCTGAATGGAATAACTTCCGTCCGCTGCTGTTTGTGTTCCACGGGAAGTTCCTTTTACGGAAACTGTTACTCCGGGAACATTTCCACTTGCATCCGTTACCTTTCCTGTAACGGTCTGCTGTGCAAATACGCTTGTTATCGAGAAGATCGATAGCAGCATGATTGTGCAACATGTTTGATAGAATTGTTTCATGTTTTATTGATGATTAATTAAGGTTTACAAATTTGGATAGTGAATATTCCAATACGATACAGGCAGAACCTATCAATTGTGCCTTGTTTTTCAGATCGGATATCTCTACACTTGTTTTTTGCGCTATTCTTGGTATACAGAATTCATTGATTGCAGTTTGTATCTGAGGCATCAGAATCTGACCAGCCTGAGATCCGCGACCGCTTAGGATAATCTTTTCCGGATTCATAATGTGGATGAGAGTGGCTACTCCTTTTCCAAGCATATAGCCGGACTTGGTGAGTGCTGAAATAGCAAGCTGGTCTCCGTTAAGGGCTGATTGTATAAGGGAATTACTGCTCTCTAACCGATCATTGGTCAAATGATTTGCTAATTTGGATTTTTCACCATTTTGCAGTCTCTCTTCTGCAAATTCAACAGCAGCAGATAACGATGCTTCTACTTCCAGACAGCCTTTCTTTCCACATGAACATAGTTTGTTGCTGTCTGAAAGGGGAATATGACTGAATTCTCCGGCATAACCGCTGTATCCTCTGAACAGTTTATTATCCACTATTATTCCCAATCCGACGCCCCATCCAATATTAATGATGAGGGAATGGGAGATATTTCTGGCTTTTCCAAAATTCTGTTCGGCTATGGCAATCGCAGTGGAGTCATTCTCAATAAAAGTGGGAAGCTGAAAGCGGTTTTCTATTTCGCGCTTAATATGATACAATTTTGGGTTTTTATCTTTATAAGATCCGTTTGTCCCTTGTTTGTTGTCCACAAAACCAGGCATACTGATGCCTATTCCCAGAATATTATTTTGATTAAATTCTCCATGTTGCAGCGTCTTTTCCATAAGGCCAACAATATTATCAAAGACTTCATCGTGGTTGTCCAGATGATTTTCTATAGTAAATACAGGTGTGCGCTCTTCATTGGAAAGATCATAGATTACAGCTGTGGAATAATGCTGGTCAATAGCTACAGAAAGTATAAATTTATTTAGATTCGAATTTATGGTATACTTTATAGGTCTGCGGCCTCCTGTAGAAGGAGCTAAACCATCTTCTATAATGAGGTTGTAATCAGCTAGTTCATTAATAATTTTTGTAGTACTCGGAATGCTTTTGCCAATTAATAAACTGAGATCGGCAATAGAATACGATTTTTCATAATATAATAAGCTTATAATAAGCTCTTTAAGTCCGTAATTGGTCTTTTCCATTTTGACTTAGGGTTATTAACTGGTTTGTAATATTTGAATAAAGTTAATATAAAGAAATTGTAACTTCAAAATCTTTTTAAAAAAAAATAAAAAGTATTTTAATTTTTTAATAAATGTATATAACATTTTTTGGAAGGAAATATTAAGATGAATAGATTATCAATCCATGCTCATTGTTAAATTGAATTTGTACTTTAATAAGTATATTTCAGGTTTGAGCTATGGAGTAATCATTTCATGGCTCAAATGCTGTTTTGTAATTTCAAAATAATAAAATGTAAGTATTGTGTATTTTTGTTATTTTGAAGGTTTTTTAAATTTGACTATTGATTTAAATTAACCTAAGATAAATTTATTTTTTCTTTTTTATATTTTTTTATTAATTTTATTTTATGCTCAGTTTTAGTTTGGAGCTTTGATGAATTTTTTACCTAAATTATTGGTTTATGAAAAGGAAAAATTATGCTATTAAGTCTCTGCTGGTAGTCATGGGCTTTTCTATAATGCTTTTTAGTTGTAAAAAAGATCATTTAAAAAATGATGTTTTAAATGATAAAAATTTGTTACAATTACTAGCACAATCTAATAATGAAATGTATTATTGGTCAGGTAATGAAAAACACTACTTCACTTATGACACAACTTTGCTGTTAGTACAAATAAGAGATAGGATAACGAACCTTCCTCAACTATCAAGATCCCTTCAAAATTCTAAAACTTTACGTGTAGAGAACGATAGTACTATACAAGTTATCGTTCAAGGGGATGCAAAATCGGATTTGTTACAAAAACGTGGAACGCTAAATATTAAAAGCTATTATCCATCGATTAAAGTACCTAATAGTAAAGGAGCAGCATTTATCACTGATCGGATTTCAGTAAAGTTCAAGCAAAAAATGAGTAACCAGGATTTGATTGGGTTTGCTAAAAAACATAATTTGAACTATATTTCAACAACTCCTTATGGTGCTGAAATCTTTAAAGCTATTGCTCCGGTTAATACATGTAAGATTGCAAATTATATACATGAAAATGAAGCCGTGGAGTGGAGTAATCCAGATTTTGTACAATTAATAGAAAGGTATGTGGACTATTACCCTAATCAATACTATCTAAATAACATGGGACAAACAGGAGGTATATATAATATAGATATTAATGCTCCTGAAGCATGGGATATTACATTAGGTAGAAATGTTCGTGTTGCAGTCATTGATGATGGCGTGGAGGCGCATCCTGAGTTCGGCAACAGATTGCTTAGTGGTTTTACTGCTGGGAGCAACAATACATTAGGGGCTCCATTAAATCATCCGAGTAAAGGACATGGAGTCGCTTCTGCCGGTATTATTGCGGCGGCTCAGGATGACAACGATGGCATAAAAGGTATTGCTCCCAATTCATTAATATTACCTGTGAATATATTCCCCTATACTCCTGCAAATATATATGACAGTGGAGCTGTTACTTCTTCGGAAATTGCGACAGCAATTAATTGGGCATGGAGACCGGATCTTGGAAATGCGGATGTGTTAAGTAATTCCTGGGGAGGAGGCGTGTCCAACAATGATATTATCAGCGAGATTACGAATGCACGTACAAACGGCAGAAACGGCTTAGGCGCTATTGTTGTATTTGCATCAGGTAATAATAATCCTTATGTAAGCGGAGTATCATTCCCTTCAAGTGTAAATGGTGTCTTAACAGTGGGGGCAATAGATAAAAATGGAAATATCTGGAATTATAGCCAACGTGGACCTGAAATGGATTTGGTAGCTCCTTCTGGCAATGTAAATCTGAGTGGTGATGTATACACGACAGATAGAGTTGGTAGTTGGGGTTACAGTAACGATAATTATACGTCTATTTTTGGCGGCACATCTGCTGCTTGTCCACAGGTTGCAGGAGTAGCTGCTCTTATGCTTTCTGTAAGTCCTAATCTCACTGAATCTCAGGTAAGATCGCATCTACAGATGAGTGCAACTGATATGGGGGCTAGCGGATTTGATAATACATTTGGATATGGGAGATTGAATGCAGAGGGAGCGTTAAAAAGGGTTATTCCGACTATTAATGGCCCAGCTGATGTGTGTTCGTCTGATACGTATTCTCTAAGTTTTGTTCCTTCAGGGGCAAGTGTTAGTTGGTCTGTGATTGGTTCAGGAGCAAATGTTTCCGGAACAGGAGCGAATGCAACCCTTAATGTTTGGGGAAATAGTAGTGTGGTGCTAAGGGCAATTGTTAGTCAAGCTGGTGGGAGTTACATAGTTAAGAAGGCAATTAATGTTGGAGGAGTGACAGTTTTAGATGAAATCTGGAAAGAGTCCTCGACTATTGGTCCAGGTTCGTTTCCTTTCATGAATTTTGTTGCTTTATTTCCTCGTAGATGTACAGATGCAATTGATGGAGAATGGATTGTTTCTCCTGCTAATGCGATTATTAATTATGAAGGTCAGATATCTTGTCCAATATCAAATAATACTGGTGTGACAATACAATTTTTTGGAAGCGGTACATATACAATTTCGGCAAGAGTGAAAAATAAATGTGGTGTTTGGACTAATTGGAAGAGCACTACTGTGTATAAGCAGTAGCTGTTAGGTAATAATATAAGTTTGTGTGTTTCTATTGCAATTTATCTTTAATTATTTATGTAAAATAATAAATAGTCGTTCTAATTTTAGTATTATGAAAATTAATTATGTGTATTTAGGTTTATAATTTGAGACTACTATCTTAAATTGATGGTGGGTGTGCCAAATTGTGATCTATAGTGTTTTTTTACTAAAATCCAAGTTAGAATGTATTGGTGATATATAATATTAATGATCTGAATTAAATGATTGTCAATTTGTACTTACAAGCTTTTCGAGTGAGTATTCCAGAACTATACAAGCTGAACCTATCAACTGCGCCCTGTCTGTCATATTTGATATAGTAATGGTTGTCTTTTGTGCTATTTTGGGAATACAGAATTCATTAATGGCGGTTTGGATTTGCGGCATCAGAATAGATCCGGCCTGTGAACCCCTACCGCTTAGGATAATTTTTTCCGGATTTAAAATATGTATAAGTGTTGCTATTCCTTTGCCAAGCATATAACCGGACTTAGCCAGTGCTGAAATTGCCAGTTGATCACCTTCGAGGGAGGATTGAATTAATAAATGACTGTTTCCAGGTTTGTCATTGGTCAGTTGATGTGCTAATATAGATTTCTCTCCGCTTTTAAGTTTTTCTTCTGCAAATTCCACTGCAGCGGACAGGGACGCTTCGACTTCTAAACATCCTCTTTTTCCACAAGAGCATAGCTTGTTGCTGTCAGATAATGGAATATGGCTAAATTCTCCGGCATACCCGCTGTATCCTCTGAATAATTTGTTGTCAACAATAATTCCCAATCCTACACCCCATCCAATATTTATAATGAGTGAATGTGACGTGTCTTTGGCTTTACCAAAATATTGCTCTGCTATTGCTATTGCCGATGAATCATTTTCTAAAAATGTAGGTATCTGGAACTTATGCTCGATATTACGTTTGATATGGAATAAATTCTCATTTTTATCTGCGTATGAACCATTGGTGCCAAGTATATTATCAACAAAGCCCGGCATACTTATTCCGATGCCTAGAATATTATGCTGATTGTAATTCCCATGATTAAGTGTTTTTTCTATTGATTCAACAATATTTTGGAAAGTGAGGTCTGCGTTGTTTAAGTTATTTTCAGTTGTAAGAATTGGGATTTGCTCTTCATTAGACATATTGTAGATTACGGTCCGAATGTAATGTTGATCCACTGCTACGGAAAGAATGAATTTGTTCAGGTTCGGATTAATGCTGTATCGGGTAGGTCTGCGCCCTCCAGTACTGGGAGCCAGGCCATCGTCTATAATTAACTGATCATAATAAAGTTCGTTAATAATTTTGCTTATACTGGGGATGCTTTTTTTTGTCTTAGCACTCAGTTCTGCAATGGAATGAGCTTTATTGTAGTATAATATGTTTATTATAAGCTCTTTGTGGCTTAAGTTTGATTTGTCCATTTTAGGTTAATGTAGTTAGTTTACTATGTTGTGATTAAGATAAAGTTAATACAAATATTTTTTAACTTCAAAATCTTTTTCATAAAAATTATAAAGTATTTTTTATTTAAATTAATAAATGATGTATTTATGTTAATTTTTTCTGAATTTTTTCAGTTTTAATTTTGTTTTGTTCATTTTTTAGGTTTTATTCTGAAAGTTACTTTCAGCATTAAATTTTGAATTGCATTTGTAAATTTTCTTTACTTTTAGAAATTAACTTGTTATTAATATTAATGTCTTTTTATATTTTTGAAGAGAGGGGGAATGTTTCAAATGCACTTTTATGCATGTTTAGAATATAAAAATGCTTCAAAAGGTATGTTTTTGTTAAATAGTACGGGAGCAAGTCAAATATTTTCTATATTAGCTCCTGTAATCCTATTTTATATCAAACAACTTCTTACTTCAAAATAAGAACAGACACATTATCCCATGAAACAACGTTATTATTCTCTGGATGTATTTAGAGGAGCTACTGTCGCACTTATGATCATGGTTAACAATCCTGGATCATGGGGGCATATGTTTGCACCTCTCAAGCACGCAGAATGGCATGGCTGTACACCTACAGATCTTGTTTTTCCATTTTTTCTGTTTGCAGTCGGGAACGCAATGTCTTTTGTAATTCCGCGGTTACAGGAGGCTGGACCTGCTGTTTTCTGGCAAAAAGTATTGAAGAGAACAGTTCTTATATTTTTAATAGGTCTTTTTATCAACTGGTGGCCTTTTGTGCAATGGGCGCAGGATACGCTTGTCTTTAAGCAATGGAGTTATGCAGATGATCCGATGCGTGGAGTACGTATATTAGGTGTATTACAACGGATCGCATTAGCGTATTGTTTTGCCTCTATCATTGCTTACTATTTCAGGGAAAAGGCTATTATCTGGATTTCAACCTTGATTTTAGTATTGTACTGGGCTATCTGTGCATTTTTGGGAACACCCGGAGATCCATACAGCTTACAGGGCTGGTTTGGTACCGCATACGATATTCAGATTTTAGGAGTTGCGCATGTATATAAAGGAGAAGGAGTTCCCTTTGATCCGGAAGGACTGATGAGTACACTGCCTGCAATTGTACAAGTTGTACTGGGCTATCTTGCCGGTACTTATATCAAGAAGCAGGGGCAGGTAGACTGGTTATGGAAAAAAGTTCCGGCGTCCCATGAACCCCACTTTAAATTATTGTCCGGATTGTTTGTGACCGGTTTTATTTTGGTTGTTCTGGCATGGATATGGTCTTTAGGCTTTCCGATCAATAAGAAGATCTGGACGAGTTCGTATGTATTGTATACAACTGGTTTGGGTATAATGAATATTGGAAGTATGATCTGGTTTATAGAAGTTCAAGGGGTTAAAAATAGTCTGACGCGATTTTTTGATGTATTCGGTAAAAATCCTTTGTTCATTTTTGTGTTAAGCGGTTTGTTGCCGCGCTTAGTCGGATTATGGCGTATACCGGATGGAGTAGGAGAAGATGGTCTGCCGGCTTATACCAATGCACTCAACTGGTTCTATTCCCATGTTTGTGCGCAATTGCCAGGTCCGCCTGAAGTCGGATCTTTTGCGTATTCTCTATGCTTTCTTGCTTTTATGTGGGTGATCTGCTATATACTGGATAAAAAGAAAATTTATATAAAGGTGTAATTTAAAGTTTTAATGCCTATCTTTGCAGCCAATTAACAGAATTTTTAACGCTTTAATATTATTCAAGAGATGTATTTAAGTAAAGAGTACAAAGCTGATATCTTCGCAGAATTTGCCGGAGCAGCTACAAACACAGGATCTACTGAAGGTCAGGTGGCATTATTCACTAAAAGAATTGCTCACTTAACTGGGCATTTGAAAAACAACAGAAAAGACTTCGCAACACAACGTTCACTACAGAAATTAGTAGGTAAACGTCGTTCTTTGTTAGCATATCTTTACAAGAAAGATATCGAAAGATATCGTGCGATCATCAAAGGCTTAGGTTTACGTGATATTATCAAATAAGCTTTTAGTAAAACACATGAAAAGGCTGTTCATCGAAAGATAAGCAGCCTTTTTTTATGGTTAATGATCTAATTGGGAAAGGTATAGAGCCTTTCTTTAAGCTTGATATCTCCTGTAATTCGCAACATATCCTGACCTCCGGTTAAACTCTTGCCTGCCGGTAAGGTATTTTGGTGGATAACTCCTTGTCAGGACTGTTTCACTTTAGATATTTTATCTTACCTTTGTGCTGAATTTAAAAGTTTTAATATATTGACGCGCTGCCAAAATGATGAAAAGCGTGTCACAATGAACAAAAAATGAGTTATAACGAAATCAAAACAATTATCGATATGGGTAATGGCACCCAAATCGAACTGTCTACTGGTAAATTGGCTAAACAAGCTGATGGTTCAGTAGTCGTCAAACAAGGTGATACGATGTTGCTGGCTACAGTTGTTTCTGCAAGAGAAGCTAAGCCGGGAGTAGACTTTTTACCTTTATCCGTAGATTATCAAGAAAAATATGCGGCTACAGGCCGTATCCCTGGTGGTTTTCTACGTCGTGAAGCCAGATTGTCAGACTATGAGGTGTTGATCTCTCGTTTGGTAGACAGAGCTTTACGCCCGTTATTCCCTGAAAACTATCACGCAGATACACAAGTAATGATCAGCCTGATCTCTGCAGATAAAGATATTATGCCTGATGCATTAGCAGGTCTTGCTGCATCAGCTGCTATCGCAGTTTCAGATATTCCTTTCAATGGTCCTATTTCAGAAGTTCGTGTTGCTAAAATCGACGGCGAGTTGGTCATTAACCCGAAATTATCAGATCTGGAACGTGCTACTTTAGAATTTATCGTAGCAGGTTCTGCACAGGATATCGGTATGGTGGAAGGTGAAGCAAATGAAATTTCAGAGACTGAAATGGTTGAAGCAATTGCTTTCGCTCACGAAGCTATAAAGAAACAAATCGCTGCACAGGTAGAATTGGCTAATCTTGTCGGTGCTACTGTGAAACGTGAATACAATCACGAACCTTCAAACCCTGAGTTACGTGAAGCGATTTTTGCTGCTACATACGATAAAGTATATGCAATCGCAAAATCAGGTTCAACAAAACACGAACGTGGAGAGAAATTTTCTGAGATCGGTGAAGAATTCTTCGTTACACTTGGAGAAGAAATCGATGATGATACAAAATTCCTGGCTAAAAAATATTTTCACGATGTACAGTACGATGCAGTGCGTAATTTAGTGCTGGACGAAGGAATCCGTCTGGATGGTCGTGATGTACGTACAGTACGTCCGATCTGGTCAGAAGTGAATTACCTTCCGGCTGCCCACGGATCTGCAGTATTCACACGTGGTGAAACACAATCATTGACTTCAGTTACTCTGGGTGCTAAAGACGATGAGCAGATGATAGACGGTGCATTTATCAATGGATACAACAAATTTATCCTGCACTATAACTTCCCTGCATTCTCTACAGGTGAGGTCAGACCTAACAGAGGTCCTGGTCGTCGTGAAGTAGGTCATGGTAACCTGGCTATGCGTTCATTGAAGCAAGTATTACCAGCAGATGCTGAAAACCCATATACGATTCGTGTAGTGTCCGACATTCTGGAGTCTAACGGTTCGTCATCAATGGCGACTGTATGTGCCGGAACATTGGCGTTAATGGATGCAGGTGTGAAACTGAAAGCTCCTGTATCCGGTATTGCAATGGGTCTGATCACAGATGAGAAAACAGGTAAATATGCAATCTTATCCGATATCCTTGGTGACGAAGATCACCTGGGTGATATGGACTTTAAAGTAACAGGTACTTCTAATGGTATCGTAGCTTGTCAGATGGACCTTAAGATCAATGGTCTTAAATGGGAAGTGTTGACACAAGCTTTGGATCAAGCCAAAGAAGCTCGTCTTCATATTCTTGGAGAGATGGCTAAAACCATTTCTGCTCCTCGTGAAGATTACAAACCACATGCACCACGCATTATTCAGATCATTATCGATAAAGAATTTATCGGTGCTGTTATCGGGCCAGGTGGTAAGATTATTCAGGAGATGCAACGCGAAACCGGAGCTACTATCTCAATCGAAGAGGTGGATAACAAAGGTATCGTACAGATCTTCGCCGATAACAAAGCTGCTATCGATGAAGCTACAGCTCGTATAAGAGCGATCGCAGCTAAACCGGAGATTGGTGCTACATATGAAGGTAAAGTGAAATCTATCATGCCATTTGGTGCTTTCGTAGAAATCATGCCGGGTAAAGACGGATTGTTACATATTTCAGAAATCGATTGGAAACGTTATGAAACAATGGACGGAATCTTCAAAGAAGGAGATAAAGTTACTGTCAAATTGTTAGATGTAGATAAACAAGGTAAAATGAAGCTTTCACGTAAAGCATTATTGCCTCGTCCTCCGAGAGAAGACAAACCTCAGCAAGAGCAAAAAAGTGCTGAACAGGCACCTCAGAACGATGCGCCTCAGGCGTAATCCTGATGAACTTTAGATAAAGAACAGCCCACCTTTGGTGGGCTTTTTTATTGTCTTTTTTTGCTGGATAGCAGAGGAAATATAATTTTTACAAGGAAAGAAGGGGTAACTAAAAAAGGCATTCTGATTTAATTCAGAATGCCTTTTGGATGATGTTTCTTATTCTGCTCGTTACAGCATGATAACACCTTTTATTTTAGCCACTTCCTGATAGTAGTGTACAACTTCATCCGCATCGTTTACCGTTACGTTAACAGTTATGGAATTGTATTTTCCGGTTTTAGACTCTTTTAAAGAGAATTGAGCATCTTTTCCTGAAAAAATAGATTTGATCTGATTCAATTGCTCTTCGTCTTTTGGTAAAATAAATTTGAAGGTATAAACACTTGGAAAAGTTTCTACATCCTGTAATCTTTCTTTGAAAGTTGTGTAGAAATCTTTTTGGTTATCGTTTCCATCACCGATGTCCTGAATATTTATATTTTTCAAATTACTCATTTTAATCTCCTTTTTTAGTTACATTATAGTATTAACAAATTCTATTCCTTTGTGTTTTGGATGTCATTCTGTCAGGCAAAAAAGAAGGGTTGCTTAATCCATTAAGCAACCCTTCTTCTTAGTTTTCTATAGCTGATGGCCAGCTGTCTTTGTTCTTACCGAAATTTTTATTTGCTGTACTGCTCATTTCGATTTCAAGCTGACCACCTTTACTGATGTCACTGTGTGTGATATAGGTTTTGTGATACGGTTTTCCGTCAAGTTTGATTGATTTGATATACGTATTGTTTTTGCCTTGGTTTTTGACATTAATAACAAATTTGCTTCCGTTAGGTAGATTAATAGTTGCCTTTTCCATTAATGGTGATCCGAACACATAAGTTCCGATCATCGGGTTAAGAGGGTAGAAGCCCATAGCCGAAAATACATACCAGGCACTCATCTGTCCCACATCATCATTTCCGCATAAGCCATCAGGGGCTGAAGTGTAAAATTCAGTCATCGCTTTTCTTGCCAATGCTGCACCTTTCCATTGTTCGCCCGCATAAGCATACAAGTAAGGGATGTGGTGATTGGGTTCATTACCCTGCGCATATTGACCAATCAGCCCTGATATGTCTGGAGAAGCTTCGTCGCCAAGCTGGGATGACATAGTCGTGAATTCATCCAGTTTCTTCAGGAAGTTCTTTTCTCCCCCGAATAAGGTGATCAGGCCTTTTACATCCTGAGGGACTAACCAGGTGTATTGCCATGCATTTCCCTCACAATAGTCGTTTTCACGGTGTTTAGCCATTAAAGGATTAAATGGTCTGCGGAATTCTCCGTTGACACGTCTGCCAACAAAATGTCCTACTTCTTTATCAAAGTACTTCTCATACAGTTTATAACGCTTTTGGAAATAGGCTACATCTTCCTGTTTACCTAATTTCTCTGCTATTTTATACGCACCAAAATCAGCGATAGCATATTCCAGCGCCCAGGCTACAGATTCGTGATCCATGCTGTCGATAGGAATATAAGTCAGATCACGCACAAAACGTAAGCCGTTATCATAGCCCATGGCTGTTGTTTTGACAGCTTCCCATGCCATTTCTTCTTCTTCTTTCGTCAGAAATCCTTTTAGTACTGCATCAGCAATAATCGGAATAGCCGGAAGGCCTACCATCGTGTTTGTTTCATTTCCCTGTAAATGCCATACCGGTAATTTGCCTTGTTGCTCATAGATAGCAAGCATAGACTTAATAAAATCACGTACAACCTGCGGTTCTTCAGTAATTGTCATCAAAGGGTGCAGAGCACGATAGGTGTCCCAAAGTGAGAAGACCGTGTGATTTGTAAAGTCTTGTTTTTCGTATACCTGTTTATCTGTACCTAAGTAGTCACCGTTTGCATCATTAAAAATAGTCGGGGCAAAATAGGTGTGGTATAAAGCAGTGTAGAATATTTTCTTGGTATCTGCGTCACCTTGAAAGTCAATTTTTCCAAGTGTTTTATTCCATTTTGTATCTGCAAGAGCCGCTGTTTTATCAAAATTCCATCCCGGTATTTCGGTATCAATATTGGCCAATGCATTGACTGTACTGACAGGAGAAAGTCCGACTTTTAGTTCAATAGTTTTGTTTTTAACAGCGTCGAAGTATAGTGCAGCTTTTATTCCAAGTCCCTTTACAACGTGACTTCCCAATTTTGGGGTTTTATCATCATAAAAGTCGACTTTCTGGATTGGAACAGAAGTTTTCAGCGCGAAGTATACTTTCTGATCATTGGCCCATCCTGTAGAAAAACGGTAACCTACGAATGTACTGTCATTGATTTGCTTAATGTAAGTATCTGTAGTTTTATCCCAGTTCATCTTAAATGCAAGATCAATCAGGATATGTGCGTTGTCTGTCTTTTCATACGTGTATTGATGGTATCCTACACGCTCAGATGCCGTCAGTTTAGCCTTTACCTTGTAATCGTCAAGATACACAGTGTATAGTCCGGGGACAGCTTTTTCATTCTCTTTGGCAAAATGAGAGCCATATCCCGTATCCATTTTGTCAAATTGAGCAGGTTGAAGTTGCAGCTTACCATTAGCCGGTACAATCATAATATCATTCAGATCTCCGATACCGGTTCCGCTGAGATGTGTATGTGTAAATCCCAGTATATCTTTACTTTTGAAATTATATCCGCTTACCCAATCCCATCCGTTGAATTTGTCCCAGGTCTGAGCGATCTGGGTCGGACCTAATTGTACGGCTCCCAACGGAACATTGGCACCGACGAATACGTGGCCATGTCCTGCAGACCCGATCAGAGGATCCACATATTGGGTGAAATTTTGAGCCTGAGCAGATGAAAGACTAAGGCCTGCTGAGGCAACTATGGAGATTAAAACTTTAATTCCTGCACTTTTCATTCAGTATTTGTTTTTATAGATTGTTATTAAAATAAGGATAATATTACAAAAAATATTTAAATATGCCTATTAAAACCTTTTAGCAATTTTGTAAAAATTATAATAGATTATATGCTAAAAATTTTTTAGCTTCGTTATTCAATCAATTTTACCTATACAGTTACAGGATGAAGAAAAGAATTTTAATTAGCGATATTGCTAAAGACTTGGGCATCTCCGTCACCACCGTTTCTTTTATTTTAAATGATAAAGCCAAAGAAAAGCGAATTAGCGATGGTCTGACGAAGCGTGTGCTTGATCACGTGAAGAAAGTCGGATATAAACCAAACCAACTTGCTAAAAGTTTGCGCACTGGGAAAACTAAAATTTTAGGCTTGCTGGTAGAGGATATTTCGAACCCTTTCTTTTCCAATATTGCTAAACTGATCGAAGGAAAAGCTTATGCCAGCGGATACCATATTATCTATTGTAGTATGGACAATGACGAAACAAAATCCAAGGAGCTTATCCAGATGTTTTACGATCGTCAGATTGACGGATTTATTATCACTCCTTCTGAAGGATTGGATGAAACCATCACACAATTACAACAGAATAATGTACCTCTTATTCTTTTTGACCGTTATCTCGCGAATGTGGAAACCAATTATGTGATTACTGACAATTTTAAAGGTGCCTATGATGCTACCGATCATCTGATCGGACAGGGATTCAAGCGTGTTGGATTTGTTTCGCTGTATTCCGATCAGACACAGATGAGAGACCGGTTGGAAGGTTATATGAAAGGTATAGACAAATATAAGAAGCAGGCTTTTATTAAAAAGGTACAGCAGGATGCTCCGGAAGAGGAGCGGGTACGTGAGATCGATGAATTCATCGAGGATAACAGACTGGATGCTGTCGTTTTTGCAACCAATTATCTGGCTATTGACGGCCTGAAAGCCGTGAAAATCAATCAGCGGAAACTACCAGCAATGGTTGCATTTGATGATCATACACTGTTCAAGCTGTATGAACCGTCCATTACTGTCGTGTCTCAGCCTATTGCTGAAATTGCAGATGAGCTTATCACAGCGCTGTTGGGACAGATACAAGGAAAAAATAAGAAACTAAAGCAGGTTGTATTGCCTTGTGAACTCAAAATAAGAGAATCCTCTCTGATCAGTGCAAACTGATCAGAGTGAGATTTTTTAATCTTCCACGAATTTCATGGATATAGAATTGACACAGTGACGTGTATTCTTAGCGGTGAACTGTTCACCTGTAAATACGTGTCCCAGATGTGCACCACAAGCGTTACAGACGATCTCTGTACGTCTGCCATCCGCATCAGGGACATGTTTTACGGCTCCTTTTATCTCATCGTCAAAACTTGGCCAGCCACAGTGAGATTCAAATTTGTCTTCGGAGCGATAGAGTGGGGCATTGCATCTTTTACAGATATAAGTGCCTTTTTTCTTGTTTTCCAATAAAGTTCCGGTAAAAGGGTATTCTGTTCCCTTACGTAAGATTACGTATTCTTCTTCAGGAGTCAGTTCGTTGTATTTGCTGTTATCGTCCATCTTTAATGTGTTTTTTATAGTGTCGCTTGTATTTTCTCCGGAGTAAAATGAACCGGTTGCAAACGTGGTGCCAATGATCCATAAAGACAGTATGACAGAGAGGGATATAAATAATTTTCTTAGCATAAAATGACTGTCATTACTTTAGTTTATGATGACACGGCGATTCGCTTTTTCAGGGCTTTGGTTTTGCCGAATATTTGTCTGTTTCCAGCAGTAAATATCCTAATATATTGGGGTATATTTGTCATCAGAAAAACAAAAATAACGTTAAATCCGTTGAACAGAGCTATAAAAACAGTTGTTCTACCATGAATCACGAGGGGCGAAAAATCCAATTTGTTTAGAATGATTATAAATTGATAAATTACGTCATGAAATTGTCAGCGATTGCTTAATAAGTTATACTTTTGTGGCACTATATGGGAGGAGTGTCTTCTTATATAGTCGGATTAAAAATTTTTATATTCATAAATAAATAGTATAAAGTGCTAAATATGAGAAATATCTCATCCGTTTTGGGAAGACTTGCGAAGTCAATATCAGTTAGTTTGGTATTGTTATTTGCCGTTACGACTGTGTCGCATGCGCAGGATGCTAAGGAAGGTGAAGCTATCTTCAAATCTAAATGTACATCTTGTCACGCGATTAACAGAAAATTAGTTGGTCCTGCTTTGAAGGACATTACAAAAACCAAAGATCAGGAATGGTTGATCAAATGGGTTAGAAACTCGCAAGCGTTAATCGCTTCCGGTGATCCGGATGCGATAGCCATTTTTGAAGAGTACAACAAATCGGTGATGACTGCCTTCACAGATTTGTCTGACGATCAAATCAAAAGTGTATTGGCATACATCGATGCTGAAAGTGCAAAAGCTGACAATCCGGATAAAGGAGGTGCTAAAGGAGGTGCTGCTGTAGAAAATACAGGAGCTTCTAACTGGTCTATCCTGGGTATGGCAGGTATTATCCTGTTGGCATTGGTGGTGATTGTATTGCTGAACCGTGTTTCTAAAACATTAGAGAAGGTAATCGCTAAAAATCAGATCGCTGAAGATGCAAATCTTGGTACAGGTACTGATAGCCGTTATCTGGCATTCGCTAAGAG
The DNA here is from genome assembly GCF_002418355.1 of Sphingobacterium sp. UBA5789. Classification (NCBI taxonomy): domain Bacteria; kingdom Pseudomonadati; phylum Bacteroidota; class Sphingobacteriia; order Sphingobacteriales; family Sphingobacteriaceae; genus Sphingobacterium; species Sphingobacterium sp. UBA5789. Next base: position 918,536 of record NZ_DIDX01000001.1, read on the forward strand.
CTTTGTCAAAAACAAGAAACTGGTGTTCTTCGCCGTGTTGATGATCGTAGCTGTATTATCAGTTGCCGGTTGGAAAACAATGTGGAATATCGGTGTGCATGAAGGGTACAAACCTGTACAGCCAATTAAATTCTCGCACCAACTACACGCTGGTGTGAATAAGATCGAATGTCAGTATTGTCACGGAGGAGCTTTCAAATCGAAGAATGCTTCTATTCCATCTGCGAATGTATGTATGAACTGTCACAATACAGTAACAGCGTCTGAGCACTACGATGGTGAGATCTCTCCGGAAATCGCGAAAATCTACAAAGCATTGGATTACAATCCGGATACACGTCAATATGGCGATAATCCTAGTCCGATCCAGTGGATCCGTATCCACAATCTGCCAGACTTTGCTTACTTCAATCACTCGCAACACGTAGTGGTAGCAGGAGTAGAGTGTCAGACATGTCACGGTCCTATTCAGGATATGGAAGAAGTGTACCAGTATTCACAGTTAACCATGAAATGGTGTGTAGACTGTCACAGAAAAACAGAAGTAAATACTGACAATAAATACTATGACCAGTTAATTGAAGCTCACGAGAAATTGAAGAAGGGTGAGAAGATGACTGCAGCGATGATTGGTGGTCTGGAATGTGGTAAATGTCACTATTAATAATTATTATTTAGGAATACGCAATCTTATATATACAGCTTAAATGGATAGCAACAAGAAATATTGGAAAGGTTTGGAAGAATTGCATCAAACGCCTGCTTTTGTAAAAAACAGCAAGGGAGAGTTTGCCGAATCAATTCCTGTAGAAGATGTATTGAATGAAGCCGGCTTGAGTACTAAAACTCCTCGCCGTGATTTCTTAAAAGCATTGGGCTTTGGTTTAGGTGCTGTAACTTTAGCAGCTTGTAACCGTACACCAGTGCATAAGGCTGTGCCTTATGTGATCAAACCTGAAGAGGTAACTCCAGGTATACCTAACTTTTACGCTTCGTCTTTCAACGGACAGAGTGTATTAGTAAGAACACGTGAAGGCCGTCCGATCTCATTAGAGGCAAACCCGAATTCTATCGGTTTGACTCAGGGTACAGACGCTGCAACATCAGCATCGGTGTTGGATCTGTACGACATGTCTAAAGTTCAGAATCCTCAAATCGGAGGTAAAGACGTTGAATGGTCTAAATTGGATAGCACAGTAAAAGCTGCTTTGGATAAAGCTGCTGCTGCTGGCAAGAAAATTACAATTGTTGCTTCCACGATCAACAGTCCTTCTACTTTAGCCGCAATAGCAAAATTAACGGGCAAATATCCTACTGCTAACCTTGTTCAGGTAGATGCAGTATCTTACAACGGTATTTCAGAAGCGAATAACCAAAGCTTTGGTAAAGCTGTCATCCCGACTTATCATTTTGATAAAGCACAGGTCGTAGTTTCAGTAGCTGCAGACTTCTTAGGAAGCTGGTTGGCTGGTGAAGAACATACGCAGGACTATATGAAAAACCGTGACTACAAATCATTGAAAAATGGTAAAATGTCACGTCACATCCAATTTGAATCTGGATTAAGTATGACCGGAACAAATGCCGATGTGCGTATTGCAATCAAACCTTCTGAAGAAGGAGCTGTTCTGATCTCGCTGTATAATGAGATCACAGGTTCAAATCTTGCAGGTGGTATAACAGTACAAAAAGCACAGACAGCAATTAAATTAGCTTCAAAAGAATTGTTAGCTAACAAAGGTGCTTCTGTAGTCGTTTCAGGATCTAATGACGTGAATGTACAGGTGTTGGTCAATGCGATCAATGCGGCTCTTAACGCTTACGGACCTGTTATCGATCTTAATAACTTCAGCAAACAACATCAGGGATCTGATGCTGCTTTCCAGCAATTCCTTACAGATGCTAAATCTGGTCAGGTAGGAGTAGCTTTCTTCCTGGACACGAACCCTGCCTACACGTATTTCAAAGCAGGTGATGTAAAAGATGCATTGGCAAAAGTCGAATTCAGCCTTTCTTTCTCAGATCGTGCTGACGAAACTGCTTCTTTATTGAAAGCTATTGCGCCTAACAGTACATTCCTGGAATCATGGGGTGATGCTTCTGCTACAGAAGGATACTACACTATCGTACAACCGACAATCAATCCGGTATTCAACACCAGACAAGCTGAACAAAGTTTGCTGATCTGGGCTGGTGATACTACAAATATTTACGACTTCGTAAAACAGACATGGGAATCTGCAATCCTTCCGGGATCAGGTAAAACATGGAAAGATGTTTTACAAACTGGTTTCGTATTCAAAGGAACAGCTTCAGGAAGTGCCGCAACTTTTGCTGGTAACGTAAATACTGCTGTTTCAGCAATTGCTGCTGCTGCTAAGAATATTGCAGGTGATGTAGAGTTGAAATTATACGAACCTACTACAGTTCGTGATGGTCGCTACGGAAATAATGCTTACCTGTTAGAGTTACCGGATCCGGTATCTAAAGTAACATGGGATAACTATGCTGCACTTAACCCTGCATATGCAGAAGAGTTAGGCTTAGGTGAGAATGGAATTGTTACAGTAGAAGCAAACGGCTACAAAGTAGATCTTCCTGTTCTTCTTCAACCTGGACAGGCGATGAAGACAGTATCTGTTGCAATAGGTTTCGGACGTGAGAAAGTAGGTAAAGCAGGTAACGGAGTAGGGGTGAACGCTTATCCGTTTGCTAGCCTGATCAACGGTACTGTACAGTTTGTATCCAAAGCAAAAGTTACCAAAGCATCCGGTACGTACGAATTAGCACAGACACAGACACACCACACAATTGAAGGTCGTAACATTATCCGTGAGACTTCATTTGCACAATACCTTAAAAACCCGGCTTCTGAATCAGGTAAATTCTCAGATAATCACAAAACATATGATTTGTGGAACAAATTTGAGCAACCTGGTCACAAATGGGTAATGGCGATCGACCTGAATGCATGTACAGGTTGTGGCTCATGTATCGTAGCATGTAACGTTGAAAATAATATTCCTGTTGTAGGTCGTGACGAGGTACGCCGTCGTCGTGAGATGCACTGGTTACGTATTGACCGTTATTACACGATTGAAGAAGAAGGTAAAGAATATACAAAAGAGAAAGAAATTGCGCATATCAAAGATTTCGAAAATGTAACAGTAGTACACCAGCCGATGTTATGTCAGCACTGTGCTCACGCACCATGTGAGACAGTATGTCCGGTACTGGCGACTGTTCACTCTTCTGAAGGTCTTAACCATATGGCTTATAACCGTTGTTTCGGTACGCGTTACTGTGCGAACAACTGTCCTTATAAAGTACGTCGTTTCAACTGGTTCAACTACTGGAATGATTCCCGTTTCGACAATTACCTGAATAACGAATTTACACAATTAGTATTGAATCCTGATGTTACTTCTCGTTCACGTGGGGTAATGGAGAAATGTTCAATGTGTATCCAACGTATACAGGCAGGTAAATTGCATGCGAAAATGGAAAACCGTAAAGTTAAAGATGGTGATATTAAAATGGCATGTCAGGCGGCTTGTTCTGCAAATGCTATCATCTTCGGAGACGCAAACGATCCAGAGTCAGAAGTTTCAAAAGCATTACGTAACGAACGCGTTTACTATGTTCTTGAAGAAATCAACGTACAACCAGGTATTGGTTATATGACAAAAGTTAGAAACACTTTTGAGGCTTAATCTTGTTCAATACTTGAAATAAAAAAAACTATGTCATCGCATAACGAATCAATATTAAGAGAACCATTAATGACTGGTCGTGATATCACCTATGCTAAGATCACGGATGATATTCTACTGCCAGTTGAAAATAAACCTAATAAAGCATGGTGGATCGGTTTTACCGTTGCAGCCCTTGGTGCTTTATTATGGGTAGTGAGTGTAAGTTATACCTTCTGGACCGGTATCGGTGCATGGGGTCTTAACAAAACAGTAGGCTGGGCATGGGATATCACCGACTTCGTATGGTGGGTGGGTATCGGTCACGCAGGTACGCTGATTTCAGCAGTATTGTTAATCTTCCGTCAGAACTGGCGTAACTCGATTAACCGTTCTGCAGAGGCGATGACTATCTTCGCCGTTATCTGTGCCGCTACTTATGTCGTAGCTCACATGGGACGTCCATGGTTAGCATACTGGATTTTCCCGTTACCAAATCAATTCGGATCACTTTGGGTTAACTTTAACTCTCCGCTAGTATGGGATGCATTCGCGATCTCTACATATTTCACAGTTTCCTTAGTATTCTGGTACTGTGGTTTGTTACCGGATATCGCTACTGTACGTGACCGTGCTACAGGAATGAAACAAAAAGTCTATAAAGTATTATCTTTCGGATGGAATGGATCAGTAAAAACATGGCAGCGATTTGAGATCATTTCTTTGATCCTTGCAGGTATCTCTACTCCACTTGTACTTTCGGTACACACCATTGTATCCATGGACTTTGCAACTTCGGTTATTCCGGGATGGCATACAACGATCTTCCCTCCATATTTCGTAGCAGGTGCGATCTTCTCAGGTTTTGCGATGGTACAGACATTATTGCTGATCCTTCGTAAGGTTATGAATTTTGAAGACTATATCACGATGTTCCACATCGAGGCTATGAACAAGATTATCATGATCACGGGTTCTATCGTAGGTATCGCTTACCTTACAGAGTTATTTATTGCATGGTATTCCGGTTCAGAGTTTGAGATGTACGCATTTGAAAACCGTATCGCAGGTCCTTATGCCTGGGCATACTGGTCGATGATGACTTGTAACGTGATCTCTCCTCAGTTATTCTGGTTTAAGAAGATCCGTACCAGTATTCCTATTTCATGGGTACTTTCGATTGTTGTGAACATCGGTATGTGGTTTGAGCGTTTTGTAATTATCGTGACTTCTTTACACCGTGATTACCTTCCTTCTTCCTGGGCAATGTTTTACCCGACATGGACAGACGTAGGTATTTTCGTAGGATCGATCGGTCTATTCTTCACCCTGTTCTTATTATTCTTACGTTTCTTACCGGGTATTGCGATAGCAGAGGTGAAATTATTACTGAAAAGCTCCAGCTTACAACATAAAACCAAACTGGTTAAAGAAGGTGCATTCCCTGAAGAACAGGTTGCTTTCTTCAGAGAGTCATTGGAGAAATACGATTCAGTTACTGAACAGGATATTAAAGAGTTACAAAAATAATAGCAATGAGCAATACAAAATATATACTAGGTAGTTTTGCTGACCCGGACGATATGATGCACGGGATAGACAAATTGCAGAAAAATAATATCAGCATTTACGATTGCTTTACACCTATGCCTATTCACGGTATAGAAGCTAAGTTGGGTGTACGTCCATCACGTCTTCCAATCGCAGCATTTTGTTTCGGAATTACAGGTACCATTCTTGGTTTTAGCTTATTGTATTACACAATGGCTTATGATTGGCCTATGAATATTGGGGGAAAGCCTTCTATGCCTCTTCCTAACTTTGTTCCTGTAACATTTGAGGTTACTATTTTATTATGTGCTCTTGGTATGGTAGCTACTTTTTTCTACCGCAACCACTTGTTTCCGGGACGTGCTCCGCGTGTCATGGATCTGAGAGCAACAGATGATCGTTTTATAATTGCTATTGATGCTCATGAAAATGCTGACCATGCATTGATCGATTCATTATTGAAAGAAGCAGGAGCAGTAGAAGTTAAATACAATGAAAGAAAATATGTTAGCTATGAATAAGAAGAATTTTCTTGGAACTGTATGTGCAGCCTTAGCTTTTGCAGCAGTTGCTTCTGCTTGTGGAGATGGCACCACACGTAGTACAGGTTGGGAATTTTCTCGTAATATGTATGATCCGATAGGTTATAATCCGGATCAACCAAATGAGAATTTTAAAAACAAACAAACTGCTCAGACTCCTCCGGCTCACACCAATCCTGTTGGATTCGTGAGATTCGAATACGCTAATACGTTAGAAGATTACGAACGTGCAGGAAGAGAAGTCACCAATCCATTGGCTGTTACGAAAGCTAATCTGGCAGATGGACAAGCGTTGTTCAATACATACTGTGCTGTATGTCACGGACCGGAAGGTAAAGGGGATGGATCTATCACAAAAGACAGAGAGATCACGGACTCACGTGGAACACGTAAATTGGAAAACTTTCCAAATCCGCCATCTTATCATAAAACAGATGCAGCGAGTTCCTCACGCGGTGGTTTGATGAGCGATCTGACAGATGGAAAAATTTATCATACCATCTATTATGGACACAACTCTATGGGCTCACATGCTTCCCAACTTTCGCCAGATGAGCGTTGGAAGGTAGTAATGTATGTTCATGAATTACAGAAAAAATAATCTAACATCGATATATTAAATGGGAACTCACAGTCATCATCACGATTATAATTTTAGCGAACGATTTGCTTTCGGCGGGAAAGCAAAGGTGTTTAGCATTATCGCTATCGTTATTGGATTAGTGGCAATCGCCTATGGTTTGTTTGCTGGTGATTCACATACGACAGAACGCACGTATGCCAACCTATTATTGATGGGTTATTATTTTACCTGTGTATGCGCTGCAGGAGCTTTTTTCGTAGCTCTTCAGAGTGTTACACAATCCGCTTGGTCTGCAGGTCTTATCCGTATTCCTCAGGCTATGGGAAGTGTTTTGCCAATAGCAGCTCTTGTATTGTTTATCATCATTGCTGCAGGTCTAAACTCACACTCTTTGTATCACCACTGGGCCGGACACGGATTGACTGATCCGGAAAGTCCTAACTACGATGCACTGATTGCCGGTAAATCTACATTCTTAAATGTGCCTTTATTTTTGGTACGTCAGATCCTTTTTATGGGATCATATAGTATCTTTGCCTTTATTTTGACAAAATTATCATACAAGGAAGATTTAGAAGGTAGTTTGAATTCTTACAAAAAGACATTCAAATTGTCTGCTATCTTTTTAGTAGTATTCGGATTCACAACTCCTATCTGGGCGTTTGATACGATCATGTCTTTAGAAGCACACTGGTTTTCAACTATGTTCGGCTGGTACAATTTCGCAGCAATGTGGGTGAGTGGACTGGCTACTATTGCTATTATTCTGATTCTTCTAAAGAAAGCAGGATATCTGGCATGGGTTAATGAAAATCATTTACACGATTTGGGTAAACTGATCTTCGGATTTTCTATCTTCTGGACATATGTCTGGTTTGCACAGTTCATGCTGATCTGGTATTCCAACATTCCTGAGGAGACCGTTTATTTCTACAAAAGATGGGAACCAGAGTACAAACCTTGGTTTTGGCTTAATATATTGATTAACTTTGTATCTCCGGTTTTATTATTAATGGATCGTGATGCTAAGCGTAAGCAAAATAGTATGTTGTTCGTATGTATTGTACTTCTTTTGGGACATTGGTTAGATTATTATATCATGATCATGCCTGGAACAGTTGACAATCATCCTGGATTCGGTATTATCGAAGTGGGAACAGCAATCGGTTTTGTGGGCTTATTTACTTTCTTGGTAATGTCTAAGTTGAGCAAGCATGCCTTGGTGCCGAAACACCATCCATTCTTAGAAGAGAGTTTAAATCATCAGATATAGGTTTCTAATCAACACGATATTACGTTATAACGTTATAATAAGAAATGAAATTCAAATTACATAACAGATTCAGATCCATAATGGGTTGTGTGCTTGCACTAGGATTGTCCCTGTCGACTCCTACCTTTGCAAGTCAAGATACAACTGCTGCTGATTCGGCAGCAAAGACTACTGCGGTAGCTGCTCCTGCGGATTCAGCTAAAGTAGACTCTGCTTCTTCTGTAGCAGCAGATTCAACTGCAGCGGGTGCTGCTGTATCTTCTTCTTCTACGTCTTCAAGTAAGCCGGCAGTAGAAGAGGTCAAAAAAATTGATCCTCAGGTTTACAAAAACCTGACGTATTACATCTTACTTTTCTTCGCTATATGTACTGTGGTAGCTGTAGTTGGAAAGGTACTATCTCTATATGAGTTAGTGAAAAAGATGAATGGTAAATACAACCCATTAGCCGGTAATAATTTACAATCTATTCTATTCCTTATATTTCTGGTATTTTTCCTTTGGGGAGTATATTACGGATATAGTGTATGGGGAAGCTGGGCATGGCGTGATGCGGTGACGGAGCACGGTAAGCTGATTGATAACATGTTTATCATCACTACAGTGATTATCACGATTGTACTTGTACTTACGCACCTTTTATTATTGACATTTCCGTTTATCTACAGAATGCGTGTTAAGCGTCAGGCTTACTATTACCCGCATAACAATACCATTGAGAAAATCTGGACAATCGTTCCAGCTGTGGTATTAACTGTATTGGTATTGTTCGGTTTCTTCACATGGAGAACCATTACTAATGTTCCTGAAGATCTTCAAAAATCTGCTCTGCAGGTAGAAGTATTAGGTGAGCAGTTCTTATGGTCTGTACGTTACCCTGGAGCTGACGGCCAGATCGGTAAACGTAATTATAAAATGACGACACCGACAAATCCATACGGTATCGACTTCAATGACAAAAATTCATGGGATGATATTCAGGGAAGTGACATCGTTCTTCCGGTAAATAAATCCGTACGTTTCCATATCATTTCCAAAGATATTATTCACTCGTTCTTTATTCCTGATTTCCGTGTTCAGATCAATGCTGTACCGGGAATGACGAACTATTTCCAGTTCACTCCAACAGTGACTACTGCTGAAATGCGCGAACGTATGAATGATCCTAAGTATGACTATGTGATGCTTTGTAACAAGATCTGTGGTTCCGGTCACTACAATATGCAGAAGAAAGTGATAGTTGTGACAGAGAAAGAGTATAAAGAGTGGTTGAGTACCCAGAATAAATACTTTAATGAAGATCTGCAGAAAGAATTTGCTGCAAAAGATTCAAAGGAAAGTAAAGAAGAAGTTATCAAAACAGCTTCATTGAAATAATTTGTATTAAGAATTTTTAAAAAATAATATGTCAAGTACAGTTATATCGCATAGCGCAGACCATCACGATTCGCACGGCCATCATCAAGAGTCGTTCCTGTCTAAATATGTATTTAGCATGGATCACAAGATGATTGCTAAGCAATTCTTGATCACTGGTATTATTATGGCAGTTTTTGCCATGGTATTATCGATATTGTTCCGTATCCAGCTCGCTTGGCCGGATAAAGAGTTTCCAATCTTAGAAGTTTTCTTAGGTAAATGGGCTGAAGGAGGTCGTATACGTCCTGAGTTTTTCCTATCCTTAGTAACCATCCACGGTACGATGATGGTATTCTTCGTATTGACAGCTGGACTTTCCGGTACATTCAGTAACTTACTGATTCCTTATCAGATTGGTGCCCGTGATATGGCATCTCCGTTTATGAATATGCTTTCATACTGGTTCTTCTTCGTAGCTTGTGTGATTATGGTTGCTTCTTTCTTTATCGAAAGCGGACCTGCATCTTCAGGATGGACCGTGTACCCGCCATTGTCTGCAGTTCCTAAAGCGATCCCGGGATCGGGCTTAGGTATGACATTATGGTTAGTAAGTATGACATTGTTTATCGCTTCTCAGGTAATGGGGGGTGTAAATTATATCAGTACAGTATTGAACATGCGTACAAAAGGTATGGACCTTTGGAAAATGCCTTTAACAGTATGGTCTTTCTTCTTAACAGCTATCGTAGGTCTTTTATCTTTCCCGGTATTGGTATCCGCAGTAGTGTTACTGATTTTTGACCGTAGTGCAGGTACATCATTCTACCTTTCAGATTTAGTTGTTCAGGGAGAAGTATTACCTAATGAAGGTGGTTCTCCGATTTTGTTCCAGCACTTATTCTGGTTCTTAGGTCACCCTGAGGTATATATCGTTGTTATGCCTGCATTAGGTCTGACATCTGAAGTTATTTCTACGAACTCACGTAAACCAATCTTTGGTTACCATGCGATGGTTTACTCTTTGGTAGGTATTACTGTATTATCATTTATCGTATGGGGTCACCACATGTTTGTGACAGGTATGAATCCGTTCTTAGGAGGAGTATTTATGATCACAACTTTGATTATTGCGGTCCCTTCAGCGGTAAAGGCCTTCAACTACCTGGCTACATTATGGAGAGGTAATATCCGTTTCACTCCAGCTATGATGTTTGCGATCGGAATGGTTTCATTCTTTATCTCTGGTGGTTTGACAGGATTATTCTTAGGTAACGCTGCTTTAGATATCAACTTACACGATACCTATTTCGTAGTTGCTCACTTCCACCTGGTAATGGGATCTGCTTCTATCTTTGGTATGTTGTGTGGTGTGTACCACTGGTACCCTAAGATGTTTGGAAAGATGATGAACCCTAAATTGGGTTATTTACACTTCTGGTTGACATTCATTGGTGCTTACCTGGTATTCTTCCCGATGCACTTTATGGGTATTGATGGTGTTCCTCGCCGTTACTATGCTTTTACAGAATTTCCTTTCATGGAGAAATGGGTTTCTGTTAACTTGTTAATCACATGGGCTGCTATCATTGCTGGTCTTGGACAGATTGCATTCTTATGGAATTTCTTCTCTTCAATCGTTTTTGGTAAGAAAGCTACTCAGAATCCTTGGAACTCTAACACATTGGAATGGACTACTCCTGTTGAGCATATCCATGGTAACTGGCCTGGAGAAATCCCTACAGTACACCGTTGGCCATATGATTACAGTAAGCCTGGTCATGATCAGGATTTCATTCCTCAGAATGTTCCTTTCTCTGAAACAATGAGCTCTAACTTACCTCATGATTTTGAAGGTAATGAAGAAGCTGTTCGTATTCAGGAACAATGGAATAAAGAGAATAACAGAGAGATTGTAGAAGGTTAAGCACATAAGCTTAACCCTCTATACCCTCTTAAATATATAGAGGTTAAAAGATAGATATGTATCCAGCTGCTGAAAAGCGTTTTATTAGAACAAATGCGATTACCATCATAGTATTGTTTTTGGTGATCACAGCTGGAGGAATTGTAAGAAGTACCGGATCAGGAATGGGATGTCCGGATTGGCCTAAGTGCTTTAATCGGATTATTCCACCCACTGATGTTTCACAGTTACCGGCAGGTTACGAGGAGCATTATGTGGAAGGCAGAGCCAAGAAGAACCAGCGGTTTGCAAAAATGGTTGAATTCTTTGGATTTCCGGATAAGGCAGAACAAATCCGTACAGATAAAAGTATTCTTGTTCACGAGGAGTTTAATGTTGCCAAGACATGGACAGAATATGTGAATCGTCTCGTAGGAGTTGTTTCCGGTTTCTTCTTGTTGTTTTCTGCAATCTTCTCTTTTACCTATATCAAGTCAAAAAAATCCATAGTCTTTTGGAGCGTTCTTAATCTTTTTGTAGTCGTACTGCAGGCCTGGCTGGGATCAATTGTGGTATCCACCAATCTGATGCCCTGGGTGATTACTGTTCATATGCTTTTAGCTCTTTTGATTGTCGGAATAAGTATTTATACCTATTACAAAGCGACAACACTGCGAAATAAAAATATATTGATCAATCATCAGTTTAAAGGATTAAAGCTGTTAGCTGCTTTTTCACTGATTATCATGCTGGTGCAGGTTGTATTCGGAACAGAAGTAAGGGAACGTATAGATCACTTAGGAGATACCGGTGTTCCACGCAATGAATGGATCAGTTCGATAGGATCGCACTTTGATATTCATAGGCTGCTCGGATATGTTACCTTTGGTTTAGTGCTGGTATTATTTTTTCTGGTCAAATCAAGATTTAGTAAACTTTCCAAACAAGCTAAGTACGCATGGATTATGTTTATTCTGGTTCTTATACAGATGGGATCGGGGATTGTATTAGCACGCTTTAATGTGCCTGCTTTTGCACAGACAACACATCTGGTGATTGCCAGTTTGCTTTTCGGAGCACAATATTATTTGATGTTGTTGCTTTCAAAATTTAATAGATAGTAAAAGACGTAATGTTAATATTAGATATAAGATCGTGTAGTGGAGTTCACTTCCATACTTCTGATAAGAAAGGGAGGAATGTAAGATGAAACAGTTTATTTCTGATTTTAACAAACTTGTCAAATTAAGATTAACGTTAACTGTTGTATTTTCAGCCTCTATCTCATTTTTGATCGGAGCTACACAACAGGGTGAAATAATTTGGTTTAACTGGTTACTGTTAACCATTGGAGGTTTTTTTGTAACAGGTGCAGCTAATGGCTTTAATGAGATCATTGAAAAAGATCTGGATAAGCTCATGACACGTACAGAGGATCGTCCGCTTCCTGCAGGTCGTATGACTACAGGTCAGGCGTTGGTCTTAAGTCTTTTCATGGGAATCTTCGGAACCCTGATCTTAGTCAAATTGAATTTTATAGCAGGTTTACTTTCTGTTTTTTCAATTTTTCTATATGCCTTTGTCTATACCCCTCTGAAGCAAAAATCTCCTATTGCTGTTTTTGTAGGTGCATTTCCGGGAGCATTGCCTCCGCTGATCGGTTACTATGCAGCTTTCAAATCGGCAGGATTTGGTTTGGAGTATGCAGCAATCAGTGAAGCAGCAGTTGTGATTACTCCGCTGGTATTGTTTATTATCCAGTTTGTATGGCAGTTTCCACATTTCTGGGCAATTGCCTGGGTAGCGGACGATGACTACAGAAAAGCAGGATTCAGACTTTTGCCAACAAAAGAGCGTGACCGCGTATCTGCATGGATGTTGTTTATATCTGCGGTACTGATGATTCCGGTAGGTTTCCTGCCTATGTATTTCGGTTTTGGCGGATGGATATTTACGATTGTTTCTTTATTGGGCGGATTGATGTTTGCCTGGTATGGTTATAAGCATTTGGTAGAGCAGAGCATTGGTTCTGCAAAGAAAGTGATGTTTACATCATTTATTTATTTACCGGTTACACAGCTGGTATTATTGTTAAATTTTATTCCATTTAAATAATGGTAGTAGATATGGTTAATACAGAATTACAGGAAGAGGAATTGCAACAATCCCGAAAAGCCAAGAAATTTAATCTCTGGCTAGGAATGATTGGTATGTTTATGATGTTTGCTGCGCTGTCCAGTGGTTTCATTGTGTATACAGCCAGTGGCGTGGATAAAGGTATCAAAACTACGCTTCCTAATGCTTTTATCTACAGTACAGTGCTTATATTGCTGAGTAGTGTTACATTACACCTCTCTTATAAAGCTGTCAAAGAAAAGCAATTTGCTAAACAGAAAGGATTGCTCCTTGCAACAGTGGTGCTCGGAATTCTTTTCTTCGTATGTCAGGTACATGCATGGCAGGTCCTTATTGAAAGAGGAATCTATTTCCTTAATATCAATGCCTCCCAGTCATTTATTTATGTATTTACAGGCATGCACTTAGCGCATATTATTGCGGGACTGATCGTATTGATTAGATGTTATACCGGAGCGGCTAAACCGATCCCTTATGACAATAATCTCTTCCGCATGGAACTTGCCACTATTTTCTGGCATTTTCTCGATCTTTTATGGATTTATATATATGTTTTCTTACTTTTGAATCAATAATACTAAACAATGAGTACAACTGTATCGCAATTGGATAAGGTAAAGGACGGCCCTTGGAGTGGCGGTAAGTCCCCTTGGAACTTAGAGTATGGAAAGATCATGATGTGGTTTTTCCTTGTGTCAGACGCATTTACATTTTCAGCTTTCCTGATCTATTATGGAGCTCAACGTTTTGCGCATTTCACATGGCCGGATCCTGATAAGGTATTCCAATCTATCCCGCTTATTGCGGATCACGGACAACCGTTGGTGTTCGTAGGTATCATGACTTTTATTCTGATCATGAGTTCCGTAACGATGGTATTAGCGGTAGATGCGGGTCATCGCAATAAAAAAGACGAAGTTGTAAAATGGATGCTTTGGACTATCCTGGGAGGTTTGGCTTTCTTGGGTTGTCAGGCTACAGAGTGGACGCACTTACATCACCTTGGCTTCTGGTTCGGACAAAATCCGGCTACAGGACTTGAAGGTAATGCTATTCCTGAAGCTCTTGCTCCATATTTCTCGAAAGACATTTCATATGTGTCCGCATTACAGTTCTCTAACTTATTCTTTACCATTACAGGTTTCCACGGATTCCACGTATCAATAGGTGTCATTTTGAATATTATTATTCTGTGTATGACGTTGAACAATACGTTTCAGAACCGCGGTTCATACCTGATGGTTGAGAAAGTAGGTCTTTACTGGCACTTTGTCGACTTAGTATGGGTATTCGTATTTACATTCTTCTACTTAGTCTAATTACTTTTAACACGAATCGATTATGTCAAATCATCACGATAATACAGCAGCACACGAAGGTCATGGTCATGATCACGAGGGTATGGATAAAAAAGGAATCTGGAGAATATTCTTTGTCCTTTTAGCACTTACTTGTTTAGAGTTTTTGATCGCTTTGGGATTTGTTCACCACTGGCAGATTCTTGCTAAAGGTGCATTGGTTAATACAATCTATATCGTATTGACATTGGTAAAAGCTTACTACATTGTGGCTTACTTTATGCACTTGAAGTTCGAAAAATCAAGTTTCATCGTATGCTGTGGTGTTGTATTTATATTCATCATCTACTTCATTATATTAATGCTGACAGAAGGCGGATACTTATTACACCATTTCCACGAGTACCCATTGTGGCCAAATAAATAATATTCATGCAAAATACTTCTCGTAAGAAGGGTATTTCAACTTTAATAATCCTGGCCATGGTCTTACTTGTGCCAGGATTTTTGTATATATTGGTTAACCGAATGGGGGCATCCAATGAATACGTAAAGCTTCCGATCTATGGTGAAAAGCAACTTGCCGGAACAGTAAGCCGTAAGATGGGAAGAGAAATTAAAGATACCCTATATCATCAGGTTCCGGTCATCCAGTTCACAGATATGGATGGAAAGCAGATCAGTTTTATTGATAACGATACTACCGTGTCCGTAGTTCATCTTTTCTATACAAAAGACAAATCTTTTTCCAGAATGATGATCAACAGGCTAAATAAGGTGGCTACCAATCTGAAGCGAAATCATAAGGTCAGATTTTATTCTATTTCTGCAGATCCTGCAAGTGATACTCCTGAAGTATTGCAGGCATATACAAAAGGATATCGTCCAGACGAAAAAAGATGGTTCTTTCTGACTAATCCTTCGGTTGACATTCTGCAGTTTGCAAGAGAACAACTCTTGTTGGATGCTATGAAAGACCCGCAGGATTCTTCCAAAATTATTATAGGTAGTTCGTATATCTTATTAGATTCTCACCGCAGGATCAGAGGCTTCTATGATCTGAATCTGAATACCGAATTGGAACGTCTGGAAGATGAAGTCAAACTGCAGTTAGTAGAAGAATACCGTAATACCCCGATGAAGGTTCAAAAGAAAGATTAATATGGGACAACAAACAGTAGAAGAAAAGAAATATAATAAATGGATTGTAGTGCTGTCTGTCACTATTCCTGTAGTGGTAGCAATATTATTTGGTGTTAACCTGAGGAAATTAGGCTATGATGTTCAGCCTTTATCTTTTTTGCCACCGATATACGCAACGATTAACGGCCTGACAGCTATATTACTGGTGTGGGCTGTATCAGCTATCAAAAGAGGTAATAAGGCTTTGCATGAGCGGTTGATCAAGCTCTGTATTGCATGTTCAGTAGCATTTCTGGGAATGTATGTAGCGTATCATATGACTTCTGACTCTACACCGTATGGAGGAGAAGGAGCTATGCGTTATATCTATTTTGTCATCCTGATCTCACATATACTCCTGTCTATTATCATTATTCCCTTTGTACTTGTTACCTTTGTAAGAGGGATTGCAGGAGCATACGAAAGACATAAAAAGCTGGCACGTATCACATACCCGATGTGGTTATATGTAGCTGTGACAGGTGTAATCGTATACTTGATGATATCTCCTTATTATACACATTAGAATTAAGTCTGTGCAAGCAGGCAGTTTTAGAATTTTAAGAGACAGGCAATATGAGAGTATGGGTATATCAGGCAAGTCGTAAGCTGACTGCCGGTGAACAAGCGTTGGCAGCAGATAAACTGGCTGCTTTTATTTCCGTGTGGAATACACATGGTAAATCCCTGACTGCAGACGTAGAGATACGTCATGGTCTGTTTATCATTATGAAGGTAGATGAATCAAGAGTTGCTGCTTCGGGATGTTCAATAGACAGTTCTGTACATTTCCTCAAAGGCTTACAACAAGAGCTGGGTGTGGATCTGTTTGACCGCTTTCAGTTAGCTTACCGCACAACGGAAGATATAGCTGTAGTTGGTCGTCAGGAATTTGAACAATTGGTCACATCAGGGCAGATCAATTCGTCTACCATTGTATTTAATAATATGATTAGTAATGAAGAAGAATTATTGAATAAGTGGGAAGTGCCGTTTAAGGATAGCTGGCATGCCCGTGTATTCAGCTAAGATCATCCAAATATTATAAAAGCAAAGGGCTGTTGATTATCAACAGCCCTTTGCTTTTTATTTTTTATCTACGCTATACGCTCCCGGCCCTACAAAAAGTAGTCCGATGAATACGAACAGCAGTTCAAATGCGTGAGAGGCTGTACCCCATCCGTCTCCGGCACTCAGGTGATGTACTCCGGCCACAACCATGGTGAATGCCAAGAGTAAACAAACAGGTCTGTACCATAGTCCGATCAAAAAGAATAGTCCGCCTACAGCTTCGGTCGCAGCAGCCATAAATCCCCAGAATGCTGGGAAGAATTTGATACCCATATTGCCCATGGCCTGACCTACGCCATTCCACATATCAGGGCCGCCCATTAGCTTAGGAAGTCCGTGTGAAATCATAAATGCTCCGACACCAATACGCAGTATTAATAATCCCAGATCTTTTTGTTTTGATAATGATGATAATATCGCCATATGTTAATCTATATATGTTAGTTTAGTTTCTGTTTTTTTGGTTTCCAGCATGGCTTTTTTTCCAAATATCAAAGCATGATTATTGTCTATATGTCCGGCGGGATAATGGAATGCTACAGGGTAATCAAATTCACGAACTTTATCCATTACAATCTCTTCTACAGTCTGGCCAAACGGAGGTTCGCTATCCTTCATTGAGGTAAATCCGCCAATAATCAAACCTGCAAGTTTATCCAGCTTGCCGGCTCTCTTTAACGCCCAAAGCATACGGTCTATACTGTAGTAAGCTTCTCCCACATCTTCAATGAATAAAATCTTGTTGTCATAATCAACATCAGAAACAGAACCCAGTACACTAATCAGGATAGCCAGATTTCCACCCGTCAGTATTCCTTCTCCTTTTCCGGGACGGTTGGGGAATGTATGCTGTTTGTATTTGAAGTCTGTATTCTCACCGAATAAAGCTGCCCGAAGGGTTTCCAGGGATGCTGATGTGCCATCCGCAAATGACTTTGGCATCTGACCATGTATAGTTGGTATTCCAAAAGACTGTTGTATATGACTGTGTAAAACGGTAATATCACTGAAACCGATTACCCACTTCGGATGCCTGATAAATGCTGTAAAATCGATTTTGTCAATAATACGCA
The DNA here is from genome assembly GCF_002418355.1 of Sphingobacterium sp. UBA5789. Classification (NCBI taxonomy): domain Bacteria; kingdom Pseudomonadati; phylum Bacteroidota; class Sphingobacteriia; order Sphingobacteriales; family Sphingobacteriaceae; genus Sphingobacterium; species Sphingobacterium sp. UBA5789. The sequence continues at coordinate 936,198 of NZ_DIDX01000001.1, forward strand.
CTGTTCCGTAACCACCTCGTGCTGCAAATACAGCTTTGATCTCCGGATCATTCAGGGCTTCCTGCAGATCCGTAGCTCTCAGGTCATCATCTCCGGCAAATTGATGGTAGGAACTGGATACGGATTTTCCCGATTGTACTTCCAGCCCCCAACCCTGTAGGATTGCAACAGCTTCGTCTATATTCCCCCGTATAAAACTTGCCGGAGCCACAATTGCGACTTTATCACCAGCATTAAGAAATTCAGGCATTTTCACGTATATCTATATTTTAATAGCGCAAATTGAGTTATCTTTGTCAAAGAAACAAGATTTTTCCTGTTTTTTTATATTTGATTACAGCTAATTTATAATATAACATTGAGTATTACAGATAAAAAACGCTACACCATTACTTCGGCTTTGCCGTATGCTAATGGGCCTCTACATATCGGTCACCTGGCCGGTGCTTATATTCCGGGAGATATTTTTGTTCGTTACTTACGTCTTAATCAGAAAGATGTAGTCTATGTATGCGGATCCGACGAGCATGGCGCAGCCATTACAATAAAAGCGAAAAAAGAAGGTATCACACCCCGTGAAATTATTGATAAGTACAATCAGCAGATCAAAGAAAGTTTTGAAGAGTTCGGTATTTCATTTGATATTTACCACCGCACATCAGAGCCTATTCACCATCAGTTGTCTCAGGAGTTTTTTCTGAATCTATACCAAAAAGGTGAATTTATAGAAAGGTTTTCCGAGCAATATTATGATGAGGAATTTCATCAGTTTCTGGCAGACCGCTACATTGTGGGAACTTGTCCTAATTGTCATTCTGAAGGTGCATATGGTGATCAGTGTGAAAAATGCGGAACTTCACTAAGTCCTACTGATCTTATTAACCCGATCTCTACATTAAGTGGTAAAACTCCGGTTTTAAAGGAAACCAAACACTGGTATCTTCCACTGGACAAATATCAGCCATGGCTGGAAAAGTGGCTTATCGAAGGGAAAAAGGATGAGCTTAAATCCAATGTTTACGGACAATGCCTGTCCTGGCTGAAGTCAGGTTTGCAACCGCGTTCGATGACACGTGATCTGGATTGGGGAGTGGATGTGCCACTGGAAGAAGCTGAAGGTAAAAAGTTGTATGTCTGGCTGGATGCGCCGATAGGATATATATCAGCTACAAAACAGTGGGCACTGGATAACGGCAAAAACTGGGAAGACTATTGGAAAGAACAGCCTGATCCGGAAGATAACTCATGTCTTATTCATTTCATTGGTAAAGATAATATTGTATTCCACTGTATTATCTTCCCTGCGATTCTGCATGCGCATGGTGATTATATTTTACCGGAAAATGTTCCGGCAAATGAATTTCTTAATCTGGAAGGAGATAAGCTTTCTACCTCCAGAAATCATGCTGTGTGGTTACATGAATATCTGGAAGAATTCCCGGGCAAGCAGGATGAATTACGTTATGTACTGACTTCTATTCTTCCGGAAACTTCAGACAGCGAGTTTACATGGAAAGATTTTCAGGCACGTGTCAATAATGAACTGGTAGCGATATTAGGTAATTTTATCAATCGGGTTATGGTACTTTCACATAAGTATTTTGATGGTAAAATCCTGTCAGGATCAGATTTACAGGAAGAAGATAAGCAGGTATTTGCTGAACTGAAAAAATATCCGGAGCAGATCACCCATAGTATTAATCAGTATCGTTTCCGGGAGGCTCTGGCCCAGTTTATGAATGTGGCGCGTCTGGGGAATAAATATCTGGCAGATGCCGAGCCATGGAAAGTGATTAAGACAGATGAGGAGAGAGTAAAAACTGTCCTTAATGTATCTCTGCAGATTGCTGCAAACCTCGCGATTCTGGCACAGCCATTCTTACCTAAAACAGCATTAAAACTATTTGAAATGCTAAATCTTCCTCAGCAGGACTGGGAAAGAGCAGGGGAGGAAGATCTGTTGAAAGATGGTCATGAACTCGGAGAAGTACAATTGTTATTTGATAAGATTACCGATGAGCAGATTGATTTTCAATTGGAAAAACTGGCAGCAGCAAAAGTGAATAATGTAAAAGTAGCTACTCCGGCTGTACCAGCTAAGGAGAATGTTACTTTTGATGAGTTTATGAAAATGGATATCCGTATCGGAACGATCCTTACGGCAGAGAAAGTAGCGAAAACGAAAAAACTGCTTAAACTGACCATAGATACTGGTATAGACCAACGTACTGTAGTTTCTGGTATTGCGGAGTTTTTCGCTCCTGAAGAAATCGTGGGCAGACAGGTTTCTATTCTGGTGAATCTGGAGCCCCGTGAAATTAAAGGAATTACTTCACAGGGAATGATACTGATGGCTGAGGATGCAGATGGTCGTTTGGATTTTGTACAACCTTCCACAACGATAAAACCTGGAAGTTCAGTACGGTAATCAGATTAAAAGTAGAGCCAGTCTGCGCACTTTGCCTGTGACTGGACTAATATATAAAAGCCTGTCTCAGTAACCATGAGACAGGCTTTTTTTCTTATACAGTACCTGTTGTAGTTTTCGATTTGAATCTGTCAATAAGCCAAAAGAGCAGAAAGAAAATAAGGGAAGGAAGTACCCACCAAAGCTCATATTCTGCCAGGGGAATAGCCTGTACCAGTCGTTCTGCTCCGGCCAGATGTATTTCGAATCCGGCTAACAAATATACAGTAGACACCAGTGTTGTTCCAGCTACCGCCCCGATATAAGGTAGTTTTGAAGAAATCTTTTTGCCGAAGATAATGACATATAATACCAGAGTAATCACAATAGGATAGATAAAGGCAAGAAACGGATAAGCCACCTCAATAATATATTCTACTCCCGTGATGGAAAGTATACCGGAGAGGAGACAACATATCGTGACGATAACCTCATAACTGATCTTATTCTTAAATAAAGTGCTGAAAAATGTTCCTACTGCACAAGTCAGTGCGATTGCTGTTGTCAGACAGGCTAAGGCAATACTAAGAGAGATTGCGATAGTTCCATATCCGCCTAGAATCGTGTTGGAGATAAAAAGTAGAAGTTCGGCCCGTTTGATATCATTTCCGGTACTGTAGCCAGAGGTAGCACCCAATATGACCAGTCCGCCATAGATCAATAATAAAAATACAGCAGCCATAAGCCCTGCACTGATGACGATTTGATTTTTCTCTTTTAAAGAGGTATAACCTTTCATTCGGGCTGCTGTAATAATGATTCCGGCAAAGATGACAGAAGCCAATACATCCAGAGTCTGATATCCTTCTGTAAAGCCGGATGTAAATGCTGTCACCGGAGTGGCTGTACCAGCGGTCGGGTCAGAAATAGGATGCAATATGCCCATAGTAATCAGCGTAAGTAACAAGATGAGGAGGACAGGCGTAAGAAAATTACCGATCACATCTACCACTTTTGAAGGACGTATGGAAAGCACAAACGTAACCACAAAAAACAATACCGATCCCCAGATTGGAGATAAAGATGGAAAAGTCGGTAATAGCCCCACCTCATAGGTGGTCGCTGCTGTACGTGGAATGGCAATCAAGGGGCCTATCCCCAGCATAATCACAGCACCGAGAACTAATGCAACGGTCTTATGAACCCTACCTGCAAGATCTTCAAATGTTTCTCCCGAATTGACAACAGAAAGCACTCCCAAAAAGGGTAGCAAAATACCGGTCAGACCAAATCCTAAAATAGCAAGTCCCCAGTACTGCCCGGCACCAAGACCAATAAGAGGTGGAAGAAGTAAATTGCCAGCTCCGAAGAACATGGCAAATAAGGCAAAGCCCAGAGTCGTGATGTCACTTATTTTTCTCAAAATGAGGATAATTTACGGTATTTACTAAAAGACTGAACCGCAAATATATAAACTTCCTATTGAAATAAAAGATCTGCAATCTGGCGGGCTTCTTTTACATCATGTACCCGAAGAAGTTGGACACCTTTGCTTAATAGTACTGTATTTAATGCTGTTGTCCCATTTAAAGCATGCTCCGGTGTAATATTGAGCTTCTTGTAAATCATGGATTTACGGGATAGGCCTCCCAGAATAGGAAGACCAAAGTAATGTAATTCATCAATCCGATGAAGTAATTCGTAATTCTGTTGTATGCTTTTGGCAAAACCGAAGCCAGGATCCAGTATAATATCCTTTACTCCTAAACTGCGTAGTGCAGAAATCCGGCTTCCTAAAAAAGTGGCTATATCCGTGACAATATCATCATATGTAGTCATTTCCTGCATATTTTCCGGCACGCCACGCATATGCATAAGGATATAAGGTACTTGTAATTTAGCTACTGTTTGAAACATTTGTTCATCCAGTGTTCCGCCGGATACATCATTGATAATATGTGCACCGGCTTTAATACTTTGCTCCGCAACTTCAGCACGAAAGGTGTCTATTGAGAGGATTGCATGAGGAAAGATACGGCTGATCTTTTCGATCACCGGAATAGCACGGTCCAGTTCTTCCTGTACAGAGATAAGAGGTGCTCCGGGACGTGAAGAATATGCCCCGATATCTAATATGTCTGCACCTTCCTTCAGCAGTTGTTCTGCCTTTTTTAATGCAGCATCCAGATGCTGATGTTGTCCGCCATCAAAGAAAGAATCCGGTGTTACATTGAGGATTCCCATTATTCTCGGATAGTCAAAAGTGATCAGCCTGCCTTTTGCATTAACAGACTGAGCAGGGGTGCTGTGCATCATATTCATATAGGCAAATTTACCAATGATTCTTAAATGCTGTGTAAGCTAAGGGACAATAATTTATACGAATGATTTCTGTATATTTTGTAATACTGACTTATGATACGTTATATCTTCCGGATATGGATACGGTAAAATTTAGATACAGGTTCTGTATTGGGGAAGTACACATGTTTGAAATATAAGGTGTGATCATCATACCAGAAAACATCGGCCATAAAGCAAAAATACAGGCTTTCTTTTTCGAGAAATGAAAAGGCATCCCTCAGGTTAAATATAGTTTTGAAATTCTTACCTGTTTTCTTCTGAATAAAATATTCATCGCATTCCTGTCCGGGGAAATAACCATTTAACCGGCTGTTCTTAGAAGGATTGTATCGGATATAGCCCGGATTCCCCACTTCTCCGCCTTGTTCACCTGTTGTCAGATTAAAACTGTAATCCGAAGAATGGCCACCCTCACAGAATAAAATATCTTCTGATGGATAGTATGCTATGAAAGCTACATCCGTCACTCTGTTTATCCGATCTACCGAATCATAGGTCTTATAATAATGAAGTTTCCCGTTTTTGAATCGGATACTGCTCACAAATTCTCCGTCTATAGTAGAGTCCAGATCTGCATTTTCATTATAACCTGAAAACACTACCCGACCTTTCAGCATCTTCTTTACTTTTCCGAAGTCCTTTACATAGAATAGACTGTCATGTTGTTTTGGACCGGAAGTTCTTAAGTAGGTAAAGGCTGCAGAGTCTATTTCCGAAATCTGCAAACTGTCTGAATTGAATTTGACCGTGCCGGTAGTATCGACAACAGAAGGTAATGTCTCAGCGTAAGCAGGTTCTTGTTTTTTCTGTTGGTTTGCACATCCGGATATGGAGAGCATTGCGAGGAGAAGTAGTGCCGTTATTTTCATAAAGGAGAGAAATAAAAAAAGCTGATGCAACACGATTCTGAATCAGCTTTTAGAGTTTATTTTACGATTACACCATCGGCAACAATCGTAATCGATTCTTTTGGTTTTGTGATTTTAGCAATTTCTTCTTTGCTTTTACCCATGTCTTCAGCATAATGCTTTAGCCAGGCAACAGAAGTTTTATTTAATTTAGCTTTACCTTCAACTACTACTGTTTTACCAACAATATCCTGAGGCATAAAATAGGTGTAATCAGTAAAACGAACCATTACCGGTTCATTACTTCCTTCCCGCTTCAGCGTCATAAAACAACCTTTCTTTTTGCAAACTTCTACAACAACTCCTTCAACTTTACCATTGTAAGTGCTGTCTTTTCCAAAAGATTTTTCCAGTTTACTCACTGAAATAGCCTGATGCTGATCAATCTTTTTGCCATATTGAACTCCTGATTTTGCTGATGGTATACTGGATTGTTGTGCAAATCCGTAGCTCAGCCCAATAAGGACTAACAGCAACGATAATGTGATTTTTTTCATATAGATGATATTTACTGTTTAATGAAAAATGAACCTAAACAAATAACCTGGCCCGCCATCTGCAAACTATTTCCTGATAAATTCAAATTTGCCGCTGGGGTCAAGCTTCATAATAATCGAAGCTTTTCCATCTCCCTGCTCTTTCTGCCCAAACTGAACGGTATAATCTACTCCGTCTTTTATTTTTTGGTCAATATCTCCGAATGTTTTTGCTGAAGGTTCTCCGCTGATATTGGCAGATGTCGAAATGATCGGTTTACGAAAGCGTTGTAATAGTTGCGTACAGAATGGATGATTGACAATCCGGATACCGATAGAACCATCTTCCGCAATGGCATTAGCAGCCAGATTTTTTGCATTGGAATATACAATGGTCAGCGGATGTTCTGTATATTCTATCAGTTGATACGCTACTTCCGGAATATCATTGACATATCCTGCAAGCTGATTCTCGTTGTGCAGCAGCACAATCATGCTTTTTTCTTTTGAACGCCCTTTTAGCTGAATGATGCGGTCAACTGCTTCCAGATTGGTCGCATCGCATCCGATACCCCAGATGGTATCGGTAGGGTATAGAATAAGCCCTCCATTTTTCAATGTTTCGAGGGCTTTATTGATATCTTCTCTGTCTATTGGAGTCATTTTAATAAAATATACTTCGGTTGAGCTGTTTATACAGCTACATTATGATCGCGTAAAGCGTCATTCAGTGAAGTTTTCTTATCCGTAGATTCCTTACGCTTTCCGATAATCAACGCACATGGCACCTGATATTCTCCTGCAGGGAATTTTTTAGTATAAGATCCAGGGATCACTACCGAACGGGCAGGGACATGACCTTTATATTCGATAGGCTCAGGACCGGTTACGTCAATAATTTTAGTTGAAGCTGTTAATACTACATTCGCACCTAAAACTGCTTCAGATTCTACACGTACACCTTCAACTACGATCACTCTTGATCCGACAAATACGTTGTCTTCAATAATTACCGGAGAAGCCTGTACAGGTTCCAGTACACCACCGATACCTACACCACCACTCAGGTGCACATTTTTACCAATCTGTGCACATGAACCTACTGTAGCCCACGTGTCGACCATTGTTCCTTCGCCTACATAAGCACCTATATTGACATAAGATGGCATTAGAATCACACCTTTCGCAAGGTATGCGCCTAATCGGGCAGAAGCACCAGGAACTACGCGTACACCTAAGTGTTTGTAATTGGTCTTCAGCTTCATCTTATCATAATAAACAAAAGGTCCGGCCTCTGTTTCTACCATCTCCCGGATAGGGAAATAAAGGATCACCGCTTTTTTGATCCACTCATTGACATGCCATCTTGTGCCGATTGGTTCTGCTACACGAATTTCACCATTATCCAGTTTAAGAATAATCGTGCGGATAGCTTCAGAGTATTCTTTATATTCTAACAACTGCCTGTCTTCCCAAGCGTCCTCAATCAGTTTTTGCAAGTTTTCTAATTCCATGAAATTAATTGTGATAATTTGACTAACAAAGATGGAAAATTTTGTTGATATTATTAGCAGATAATTAGATATAAGATCGTTATAGATGTAGCCGAATGGCAAATAATTCAAGAGGAATTAATCTTGATTTTGGATATTTGTGTTGATGCAAGAGCTAGTTCTGCAAAAATATAGTTTGTATAGGAAGATAAGAGTAGAGTCGTGATCATCTTTGGTACTATAAATCATTGCTGCAGATAATTTTTTTGCATTTATACTTTTAAATTTTTACTTTGAGAAAATATGGCTGGAGAAAAGGATAAACTCAGAATTGATAAATACTTGTGGTCAATCCGCATTTTTAAGACAAGGAGTCTGGCAACGGAGGCCTGTAAAGCAGGTCGCGTAAAGTTGAACGGACAAAATATCAAACCTTCTTATGTGGTCAAAGTCGGGGAAACTTATGCTGTACAAAAAGGGCTCGAACGACGGGTGATCAAGGTTGTAGGTTTGCTAGAAAGACGGGTTGATGCCAGGACCGCAGTACAGTTCTATGAAGATCATACACCGGAAGAAGAAACATATGCTTACAAATCTGTGTTTCATGCACCTGTATTGCAAAGGGACAGAGGTGCAGGAAGACCTACCAAACGGGATCGGAGAGAAATCGAAGATCTTCAGAACGACTGGTGGGAATCGCTGGATGATTAAGCATGTACCGCTTATGGCAGTTGTGTAACATAAGTCACCAAACGGCGAAATATAAAAGCTGATCTTTGTATAAAAATAAATAATATGGAATGGATATTTGAACCCTGGCCATGGTATATAGGAGGTCCCTTAGTTGCTCTTTGTATGATTGCACTTCTGCTTGCAGGCAAGAATTTTGGTGTTTCCTCCAATTTCAGAACCATATGCGCAGCATGTGGAGCCGGCAAAACTTCTGATTTTTTTAAATTTGACTGGAAAGCACAACGCTGGAACTTACTGATATTAATCGGCGCTGTTTTAGGAGGCTATATAGGAGCACATATCTTATCTGATGGTGGACAGATTCCGGCTATTCATCCGGATACCATTATCAAGCTTCATGAACTTGGTTTTCAGAGTGCTGGTAATGCTTATGCTCCTGCAGAGCTATATGATACTCTGGATTTGAAAGCTTTGGCATTATTGCTGACAGGAGGTGTTTTAGTCGGTTTTGGTTCGCGCTATGCAGGAGGCTGTACTTCGGGACATGCGATCTCAGGCTTGAGCGATTTACAATTACCTTCACTGATTGCTGTAGTCGGATTCTTTATCGGCGGGCTGCTGATGGTTCATGTTATTTTTCCGGTATTATTTTAAAAAGCAGACAACATGAGAAAATTAGTATTCATCCTTATCGGATTAATTTTAGGATTGACCATGTATAAAGCTGAAGCGGCTTCATGGTTCAGAATATATGAAATGTTTAATTTTCAGTCTTTTCATATGTATGGCTTTATAGGTTCTGCATTGATTATAGGAATAGGAGCCATTCAATGGATCAAACAGCGTAAAATCAAAGACATGGACGGGCATCAGATACAGATTACTCCCAAAGAAAAGACGTTCAGCCGTTACCTTTTCGGAGGGATTATTTTCGGGCTGGGCTGGGCATTGGCCGGAGCTTGTCCATTACCGATGTTTGTATTGGTTGGAGCAGGAGTTTTTCCTATTTTGATTGTTATCCTTGGTGCTGTTGCAGGAACATGGTTGTATGGCTTGATCCGGCATAAACTTCCTCATTAATAACATTGCTTTTTATGTATACTGCAGCATTACAAGTCGCTTACGGAACTGTTTTTGAACCTCGCCTGATAACGGAAATTGAGGAAACAGCCCGTTTTCTTTCCTTTAAAAAAGCAGATGTGCTCCTGGATGCCGGACAATACATCAAGGTGATGCCACTTTTGGTAGAAGGTGTTCTACGGATTATGCGTGAAGATCCGTGGGAAGGAGAACTGTTACTTTATTTTCTTGAAAAGGGAGATACCTGTGCGATGACTTTGGCTTGCTGTCTGGGAGATAAAAAAAGTGAAATCAAAGCTGTGGCAGAAACGGATGCATTAGTAGCGATGATACCCGTCAGTAAGATGGAAGAATGGCTGGCGAAATATAGCAGCTGGCGAAATTTTGTGTTTTCCAGTTACAACAGGCGTATGGAAGAAATGTTAGGAGCAATCGATCAGCTGGCTTTTCATAAGATGGATGTGCGGATTCTACATTATCTGGAAGAGATTGCTAAGATCAACAGTACACGTTCCATTCATAAATCGCATCAGGAAATAGCAGATGCTCTGAATACCTCACGTGTTGTTGTCTCCCGCATCCTGAAGGTGTATGAAAATGAAGGAAAGGTCCGGCTCAACCGAAGTACGATAGATTTATTGTAGTCGGTAATCACAGAGCAAAACTTGCGTTGCTGTAACAAATGTTACCGTTTGAACGAATATCAAAAGATACTTTTACAGTATTATAATATGAATACATAAATATGGAGTTGCTTGCTTACTTACTGGCTGTGTTGATCGGAATATCTTTAGGCCTGATCGGGAGTGGAGGCTCTATTCTTACGGTTCCTATTTTGGTCTACATTCTGGATATCGATCCTATCCTGGCCACTGCATATTCGTTATTCATAGTGGGGATGACATCGCTTGCCGGTGGTATTTCACAGACCATCAGCAAACAGGTGGATTATAAGATGGTGTTGCTGTTTGGAATTCCTTCCATCATTATGGTCTTGTTTACAAGAGGGTATATAATGCCGCATATTCCGGAGGAGATAGGTGCAGTCGGAGATTTTGTATTGACAAAAGGCATGTTTGTAATGGTACTTTTTGCGGTTATAATGCTGTTTGCTTCTGTATCTATGATCCGTTCCAAAGAAAAAATACTTGTAGTCGAAAAGCAAGTTTACAATAACAAAAGCATTATTCTGAAAGGTGTTTTTCTGGGGGTAATTACCGGGATGGTTGGAGCCGGCGGAGGATTTTTGATTATACCTACACTTGTCCTTTTTGCCGGTATGCCAATGAAAAAGGCAATAGGAACTTCCCTTATGATTATTGCATTCAATTCCCTGATTGGCTTTGTTGGTTTTGTAGAGATTGATGGCCACGAGGTAGATTGGCGATTATTATTCTTGTTTTCCATAGCGGCCATTATGGGGATTCTGATCGGAACTTTATTATCCAGAAAAATTTCCGGTTCGAACCTGAAGACCTCCTTTGGTTGGTTTGTACTGATTATGGGCATTATGATTCTGGTTAGAGAGATATTAGATATTTAGTTATTAAAGAAAATATGGAGTTATGTTTTTTGAACGTATATATGATGAGAGTTTAGCTCAGGCGAGTTATATGATCGGTTGTCAGGCGAAAGGAGTTGCATTGGTCATCGATCCCAAAAGAGATGTAGATACATATTTGGAAATTGCGAAACGCAATAATCTGGAAATTACCCAGATTACCGAAACCCATATTCACGCGGACTTTCTGAGCGGATCGCGGGAGCTTGCAGCACTTACTGGAGCGACCCTTTATCTTTCGGATGAAGGAGGCGAAGACTGGCAGTATGAATTTCCACATGAAGGATTAAAAGAAGGGGATAAGCTGATTGTTGGTAATCTGACATTGACTGTCATCCATACACCGGGACACACGCCGGAGAGTATAAGTTTTGTCCTGACCGATCACCCTGCTTCTGATGAACCGATCATGGTATTCACCGGAGATTTCGTATTTGTGGGTGATGTAGGCCGCCCTGATTTATTGGAAAAGGCTGCCGGATTAGTCGGTACAAAGGAAGTTGGTGCAAAAGATATGTTCAGATCAATCCAAAAGTTTCTTACCCTGCCGGATTTTGTACAGCTATGGCCGGGGCATGGTGCAGGATCATCCTGTGGAAAAGCGCTGGGATCTGTTCCAAGTAGTACAGTAGGATATGAGCGTATCCGTAACTGGGCTTTACAACAACAGAAAGAAGATGCATTTGTCACTGAATTACTGGACGGACAGCCGGAACCACCTGCTTACTTTGCCATGATGAAAAAGCTAAATAAGGTGGGCCGCCCATTGTTGTTGCATGTACCTAAGGTTCCATTATTAAACAAAGAACAATTTTTAAAGTATAAACAAGATGCTGTTACCATCGTGGATACACGACCAAAGGAGTTGTTTGTAAAAGGACATATTCCGCAATCCTTAAATATTCCTCATAAAAAATCTTTTGCTACCTGGGCCGGCTGGCTTTTGCAGTACGACAAACCTTTTATTTTGATTGCAGCAGCACATGAAATAGAAGAGGAAACACGCAAACTTATGCGTATAGGATTGGATAACATTATTGGGTACATTACTAATATCGATGATTTGGATATACCATTAGAGATGACAAAAGTGGTGGATCTAACTGCTGTAAAGTCTGCAATCAATAATCCTGACATACAGCTTATTGATGTTCGTAATACTAACGAGTACCAGGGAGGACATATCAAGGGAGCAATTTCACTGATGTGGGGCAAACTGGAAAAAAATCTTTCGTCTATTGATCCTCAGAAGACCAAAATTATCTATTGTCAGGGTGGAGACAGAGCTTCAATAGCTGCTTCTTTACTGAAGAAAAATGGAATTGATGATGTAGAGGTCTATCTTGGTAGTATGAATGAATGGCTTTCACAAGGGCAGGAGCTCGAATTTTAATTTTAAATCCGTGTTGACTGTAAAATAAAATTCTTTTAATAATTATGCCGGCAATCTGTCGCTAAAGACACAGATGCCGGCATAATAAATACGTTTATTCTGGAATACTGTAATGACTCATGTATCTTACGATACGGTTTGCCCGACCATTTACATATGTAGAAGGATTGCGTGCATCCCATTTCTGCGGACTAGGCAGAATAGCAATAATGAGGGCAGCTTCTTTTTTTGTTAAACTTTTGGCTGATTTGCTGAAGTAATATTGGGCTGCGGCCTCAGCTCCATACACCCCTTGCCCCATTTCAATTACATTGAGATATACTTCGAGAATTCGTTTTTTACTCCAGAATAATTCGATGAGAAAAGTAAAGTAGGTTTCAAAACCCTTGCGTACCCACGAACGCTCCGGCCATAGAAATACATTTTTGGCCACCTGCTGGCTGATTGTACTTCCTCCCCTGAGCTTTTTGCCGTTTTGATTTTTCTCCATTGCTTTCTGAATAGCTTGCACATCAAATCCGTTGTGCTCCATAAAATGAGCATCTTCACCGGCTATAGCGGCTCGCTTCAGATTATTAGACATGTCATCATAGTCCAGCCAGTCCTTCTCCAGCTTCCACTCTTTACCCATTCCCTTACGCTCAAAGCCACGTTTGATCATCAGATAAGTAACAGGAGGATCTATAAAACGCAGGCAGATCACCCAGAAAATGGTGATTGCAAAAAATCCGCCTATTACACGTCCTGTCCACTTAAGGATTTGATTCTTAAGATCTTTGGAGCTTGATTTTCGTTTTACTTTGTTGCCTCTTTTGATCGCCATGGCGCTTATGTCATTTATCGTGCAAACATAATAGCTATTACGCAGTATTAGTTAATTTATTTTAAAGTTTTCGGAAAAATAATGGGATCACATGAATTCAATTGACAGATATAGAAATTTATGAGTTGAATTTAAGCAAATTCATAAGGAATCAGATTCTCAAAGATATTTTTATCGGCAAGAAATAGTAAAATTAAAACTGTTATTTGTTGTATATTTGCCGATAACGGCAAGTGTATAATAAATAGCATGAACTATATTTCAGTAAGAGAGTTTGCGAAAAGATGGAATATTCCGGAAAGAACCGCCCGGAATTATTGTGCTAGCGGAAAAATAAAAGGAGCTTTTTTAACGGGTAAAACATGGAATATTCCGGAAGATTCGTTATTACCTGAGAAGGGAAATAAGAAGAAATTTAGTGATAATGTCTTACTCAATCACTTTAAAGAGCAAAAAGAGATGAAGCTGAAAGGTGGAATTTACCACCGTACGCAAATTGATCTCACCTATAATTCAAATCGTATAGAGGGGAGCAAGTTAACTCATGATCAGACACGCTACATATTCGAGACAAATACCATAGGAGCATCTAAAGAAGTTGTTAATATTGATGATATTATTGAAACCACCAATCATTTTCGATGTATTGACTTAATCATCGATAAAGCAAAATCCAAACTAACGGAATCTTTTATTAAGAAATTACATTTTCTTCTGAAATCAGGAACATCTGATAGCCGAAAAGATTGGTTTAATGTTGGGGAATACAAAAAACTTCCAAACGAAGTTGGTGGGAATGAAACTTGTCCACCTAAAGCAGTTTCCACAGAAATGTCAGCTTTACTTTCCAATTACCACAGCATTGCAAATAAGACTTTAGAAGATATTATCGATTTCCACTATAAATTTGAAATTATTCATCCTTTTCAGGATGGAAATGGTCGCGTCGGACGATTAATAATGTTTAAAGAATGCCTGGCTAACAATATTGTACCTTTTATCATAGATGAAGATCTCAAGCTTTTTTATTACAGGGGATTACAGGAATGGAGGCATATTAAAGAATATCTGCTGGATACATGCCTTACTGCTCAGGATAATTATAAAGCCATTCTTGTATATTTTGAAATAGAGTTTGATTAGTTTTCCGGTAGTAAAACTTAAAAATAATATTTCTTTAAAGAAATATCACAGGCAGAGCCTGTGAATTATAAAACTTATTGGGTTGGCAATCTTTGCGGCTGCAATCTGCTGTCATTCGATTTGTAGTGTAGACGATTGTTATATCCCATACACTACATATTTATCCGTCATAGTAATTGACACCATTATAATTCATGATTTATACAAAAAAGTTAATGCCTGACAATATAGTATGTTTCTCTCTGCAGAGTTGCCTATCTGCTACATTTCTGTTATTTTTACAGCTTATCAAAAATCGATATTAAATTGGCAAAGGCAGCAAAAAAAGAAACTCCATTGATGCAACAGTATAATGCTATAAAGGTGAAATATCCGGGAGCATTATTGTTATTCAGAGTGGGAGACTTTTATGAAACGTTTGGAGAAGATGCAATCAAAGCCGCAGGCATATTAGGGATTGTATTGACAAAGAGGGGGAGTGGAAGTGAGTCCGAGACAGCATTAGCGGGATTTCCGCATCATTCCCTGGAAACGTATCTGCCAAAATTGGTAAGAGCCGGTCAACGTGTGGCGATCTGTGATCAACTCGAAGATCCGAAGACGACCAAGACTATCGTCAAGCGCGGAGTGACAGAACTGGTAACTCCCGGAGTATCTTACAGCGATAATATCGTTCAGCAAAAATCAAATAATTACCTTGCTTCTGTATTCTTTGAAAAGAATTCTACAGGAGTTGCTTTTCTGGATATTTCTACCGGAGAATTTCTGGTTGCGCAAGGCAGCAACAGCTATATTGATAAACTTTTGCAGGGATTCAAACCTACAGAGGTCATACTGGCAAAAAAACAGTTTAAAGAATTTACAGAACATTTCGGGAGCCAGTTTTACACCTATACACTGGATGAGTGGCCGTATACCGGAGATTATGCGACAGAGACCTTACTCAAGCACTTTGAGGTCAACTCGATGAAGGGGTTCGGAATAGAGCGTATGCCTGTAGGGATTATAGCCGCCGGTGTTGCACTTCATTATCTGAATGAAACAGAACACCGTAATCTGCAGCATATATCCAATATATCGCGTATCGAAGAGGATCGCTATATGTGGCTGGATAGATTTACAATCCGTAATCTGGAACTGATAGGCTCTGCAAATGAAAATGCAGTAACCCTTTCGGATGTACTGGATCATACGGCTTCACCGATGGGTGCACGTTTGCTCAAAAGATGGATTGTCATGCCGCTAAAAGACCGGGCTTCTATACAGGAACGGTTGAATGTAGTGGAGCATTTTCATCAAAACAGATCTTTACGGGATGAGCTGGTACAGGAAATAAAACAGGTAGGTGATCTGGAGCGACTGATCAGTAAGATCGGACTTCTCAAAGCCAATCCCAGAGAGATTATGCAATTGAAGCGATCGTTGTATGCGATCGAAAAATTGAAAACACGAACGGCGGATGCAGACGCAGAGTCATTAAAAATTATCTCGGAACAGCTTAACACCTGTTCATTGATCCGTGATAGAATAGAAAGAGAAATGCAGGCCGAACCTCCTGTTGCACTTAATAAAGGAAATGTCATGGCAGATGGCATTGACAGTGAACTGGACCGTCTGCGCAAAATTGCCTTTGGAGGTAAAGATTATCTGTTGGAAATTCAGAAACGCGAAGCCGAACTGACCGGAATTCCATCTTTAAAGATAGCTTTCAATAATGTTTTCGGGTATTACCTCGAAGTGACCAATACCCATAAGGATAAAGTGCCGGAAGGCTGGATCCGTAAACAGACATTAGTAAATGCAGAACGCTATATCACTGAAGAGCTGAAAGAGTACGAAGAGCAGATCCTCGGTGCAGAAGAAAAAATTCAGGTTATAGAAAACAGACTGTATGCAGAGCTATTATCTGCGATTGCCGAATATATCAAACCGGTACAGCTTAATGCTCAGCTGGTAGCCAAACTGGATGTCCTGTTGAACTTTGCTGTAATAGCAGAAAAGAATTTTTATGTCAAACCGGAGATCAGCGAGAGCAAAGTTCTGGATATAAAAGGCGGACGACACCCTGTGATCGAAAAGAACCTGCCGATCGGACAGGATTATATCACCAACGATACTTTCCTGGATAATGATGCACAGCAGATTATTATTATTACAGGACCAAACATGGCCGGTAAATCCGCTTTACTAAGGCAGACCGGACTGATTGTGTTAATGGCACAGATCGGAAGTTTTGTTCCTGCCAAAACAGCTCATATCGGTTTGGTAGATAAGATATTCACCCGTGTAGGAGCGTCGGATAATCTTTCGTCCGGTGAATCTACCTTTATGGTTGAAATGAACGAAACAGCGAGTATCATGAATAACCTGTCGGACAGAAGTCTTATTCTGCTGGATGAGATTGGGCGTGGTACGAGTACATATGACGGGATTTCTATTGCATGGGCGATTGCTGAATTTTTGCATAATCATCCTACAGCAAGAGCAAAGACTTTATTTGCGACGCATTACCATGAACTCAATGAATTGAGTACTTCCATGCCTAGAATCAAAAACTTCAATGTGACAGTCAAGGAAGTCAATAATAAAGTTATCTTTTTACGTAAACTGGTTCCCGGAGGTTCAGAACACAGCTTTGGTATTCATGTTGCCAAACTGGCCGGAATGCCTCCGAAATTGCTGGGAAGAGCAAATGAAATCCTAAAGCGTCTGGAGCAGGAGCGTACCGGAGGTGAGCAGATAAAGGACAGTATGCGCAAAATACAAAAACAAGCCTATCAACTGCAAATGTTTGCTATTGATGATCCTATTCTGGAAAAAATCCGGGACATGCTGAATAATCTGGATGTCAACACCCTGACTCCGGTAGAAGCCCTGATGAAACTAGATGAAATACAACGTCTTCTGAAAAACTAAAATCGAAAAAATAATTCTACACTTCCATAGTGATTGTAGATGTCTGTGATCAGGTTACTGTCCCACTGATAAGGAGTGTAATGGTAACCGATCTCCAGTCCGATATAATTTTTTCTGGATACGCGGTACATACCTGCCAGACTCGCTCCGAGGTGAAGTGTATTTACATTATGAAATCTTGTGCTGGAACCATCTCCGTACTCATCTACATAATTGTCATTATATACCGTTTCGGACAACCCTGTGCTGATTACTTCCCATCCTATACCCAATTTAGGAATAAGCATAAATTTACCCCTATCCATTGCCTTATAGCCCACATTTCCACCAACAGAAAAGCTGGCCGCAGAGTTTACATCCATAGTTTCATTATAGAGCAGGTATTGAAAATCCCTGTCCGAACTGTTAATTCTGACTTTTATTCCTCCTTCGAAAATAAAGTTTTTGCGCAGCGAACTCATTACTGTTAATCCGAACACCGGATTATATCCGAATGTGGTATTGGTACCGCCCAGTGGCCCGTAAGTACCGGCATAGACTGTATAACCTACTCTGTCTTTATAATCGTCTGAATAAGATCCTTTGTTATTTTTAGCCTGATTACTTTCGGCTTGCTGAGCCGCAATTTCATTAAAATCATCAGCAAACAAAGCAATCAGTTTCCGGTCCTTATCCGCTAACTGGTAGCTATCTGAATACAGTAAGGCTTTGGCTTTCAGTTTCAGTAATGAATCTACCTGATGACGTAAAGGGACATAATCAAACTGAGAAGGTTGCTTCGTGTAAATATCCTTGTAGTTTTTCTTATCCGCATTATTCCATCTTTTTATTAGTTGCTGATCGTATTTCTGACCGTAGTAATAATCCAGTTCTGCCTGATAAGGAGATTTAGAGATGAGAAGCTGAAGGATCTTGATGCGCTCCAGAAACTCTGTTTTTCCGCAATCCCTTTCCCATACATTGACAATATCCCGGATAGCATCAAAATCATTTTTGACTAGAGCGGGAACAAGTTTATCCAGACCGGATTGGGCCGAGGTGATGCAGGTACCAGAGGTAGAACTGGTTTGCTGTGCACGGGTAACTCCGCTGATTCCAAACAGCAAGATTGTAAATAGGAAGAAGGAAATGTTGCGCATAATAATAAACTAATAAACGAAAGTAATGATTTTTTTGGTTTATGAAGTAATATGAAGCTTGTGTGTGCTACAGGGGATTGTATCTTTGTACTATGTCTTCTATTTTTCAGTTTAAACAATTTGCTGTAGATCAAACGGATTGTCCCATGAAGATCAATACAGATGGAGTATTGCTGGCTGCTACTACAGCAAATATTCCGGCTGTCCATATACTGGATATAGGGACGGGGACGGGTGTGATTGCACTGATGCTTGCACAACGATTCGAAAAGGCTACACTTGAGGCTGTTGAGATCGATGCGCTTGCTGCGGACAGAGCAAAGCAGAATTTTCTGAATTCCCCTTTTTCTGAGCGCATGTCTGCACGACATACTTCCTTTGAAGGCCTGAACCCGGTCAGAAAATATGATCTGATTATCTCTAATCCTCCCTTTTATACGGATTCGTTGCATAATCCTGATAACAGAAAAAAAACAGCCAGACATGCCGATCTTCCGTTCTTTGAAAGACTCTTTGATTTTGCCGGAGGCCATTTGATGGAAAATGGCTTGTTGCGTCTGATTCTTCCCCCGGAACTCGCCGAACAATTACAGGACATTGCAACTGCTCAGAATCTGATAACAGAGCATGTAATCGCTGTCCAATCGTATAATGACAGTCCTGTCTTCAGGAAGATGATTACATGGCGCAAGGGAGGGAAGAAAGCCGTGACTGCGGAGGAATTATTGATTATATATGAGCGCAAAGGAGTATATTCGGAGAGATATAAAGAACTTTTACGTCCGTATTTTTTAGCTTTTTAGACACATGACAAAAATTGGATTGATATCAGATACACACAGCTATCTGGACGAAGCGGTGTTTACCTATTTCGAGAATTGCGATGAGATCTGGCATGCAGGCGATTTTGGATCGTTACAGGTCGCAGATGCGCTGGCTGCCTTCAAACCTTTTCGCGGTGTATATGGTAATATAGATGGTAAGGAGATAAGAGCACAATATCCCGAAAATCTCAGATTTATGTGTGAAGGAGTGGATGTATGGATGACGCATATAGGCGGATATCCCGGCCGGTATGCTTCTGCTGTGAAAGCTGAAATTACGGCCAACCCACCACAGTTGTTTATCTGTGGTCACTCCCATATTCTAAAAGTACAGTTCGATCAAAAATTAAAATGTTTGCATCTTAACCCCGGTGCAGCCGGTAAACATGGTTGGCAAAAAGTCAGAACATTGATGCGTTTTGATATAAATGGGGATAAAATTGAAAATTTGGAAGTTATAGAACTGGCAAATCGTTAAACTCTGGTTGTCATTAGGTTGCAGGATTGTTTTAGGTTGCCTACATTTGGCCTAAATCATATAAACAAACAAAACAACAAATGACAATTATGAAAACCTTAGGTCAGTTTATCATTGAAAAACAGGCCGATTTCCCCTATGCAAAAGGGGAGCTTTCCCGACTGTTACGAGATATCGGAATAGCGGCGAAAGTAGTCAACCGGGAAGTAAATAAGGCCGGGCTGGCCGATATTCTCGGTGATGCAGGACAGACCAATGTGCAAGGGGAGGGGCAGAAGAAACTGGATGTCTATGCAGATGAGCAATTTATGAAAGCCCTGAATCATGGTGGAGAATGTTGCGTTTTTGCTTCGGAAGAACAGGATGAAGCTATCTATCTGGATTCAACAGTATCCAAAGATGCCAAATATATTGTTTGTATTGATCCTTTGGATGGTTCGTCCAATATAGATGTAAATGTCTCTGTCGGAACTATTTTTTCCATATACAGAAGAAAATCCGTCAATGATAGGGCAACCTTAAGCGATATCCTGCAAAAAGGAACGGAACAAGTAGCAGCAGGATATATTATCTACGGCTCTTCTACCATGTTGGTATATACCACCGGAAAAGGTGTTAACGGCTTTACGTTAGATCCTTCCATAGGTGAATTCTGTCTTTCCCATCCCAATATCAAAATTCCAAAAAGCGGATCTATATATTCGATTAATGAAGGTAATTATATCAAATTTCCGCAGGGCGTCAAAGATTATATTAAATATTGTCAGGTTGAAGATGCATCTACAGGCAGACCCTATACGTCCCGTTATATTGGATCCATGGTAGCTGATATTCATCGTAATCTGCTCAAAGGAGGAATATTCCTGTATCCTACTACACTAAGCCATCCGGACGGAAAACTAAGGTTGATGTACGAATGCAATCCGATAGCTTTTATTGTAGAACAAGCCGGAGGAAAGGCAAGTACAGGCCAGGGAAGAATTCTGGATATAGTACCCTGCGAGCTGCATCAGCGATGTCCGGCATTTATGGGTAGCCCTGAAATGGTGGAGAAAGTGGAGGAATTTATGCTCCGGTCTTAAAAGATCGGATTATTCACCTGCATGAATAGATTTTGTTTATTCGGATAAACAACTTGTACAGGGATAGTCGTTACAGACTGTCCCTTACTTCCAGTAAAAAACCTTTTAACTTTTCTAAGGAATCAATGACACGCTGATTTTCCCGCGCTTCATTTTTATTTGTACGCAGATAATCACGCGCACCTTGTAATGTGTAGCCTTTTTCTTTTACCAGATTAAAGATTATTTTCAGGTTTGCGATATCTTCCTGTGTAAAGAGACGGTTGCCCTTTTTATTCTTTTTGGGTTGCAAGACCGTAAATTCACGTTCGTAAAAACGAATCTGAGATGCATTGACATTAAACATCTCCGTTACCTCACCCATCGTGTAGTATAATTTATTTATTTCGCGCTCCTTGTAAGGCATATTTATTTAAATTAGTCTTGCTCAAACAAACTTAGATAAATTTGCTTTTATATGCAATTATTGTATTGTATATATAAGCAAATGTGCATTGAAATAAGACAAAATGTTAAAAGGTATATGAAACTGAAAAATCAGATTGGAAATACTTTACCCGAATCTTAAGCATAACGTAAAAGTTAGCTTCCCTAAATCTCCTGACATAATCGTAATTAATTTCATAATATATTCGCTAGCCGGGACTAATTTAGCTTCGTCATGAACATGACGATTGCCAATTATTGTACACGCTACTGATTCTCTGAAAACTGAACTTATAAAAAAATATTTCATATCAAATCAGATTATAGAGCTGTTCGTTAGCGAGATTATTTCATGGTCTATTAAACCCAATTAAGACCTAAAACTCGGGTTAAATTAATAAAATTATGCTCGTGCTGAAAAACATCTCAACAACTAATATTTAATCAATACTATTAACGAATTGAGGCATTCATTTCAATTTCTTTTAAATCCGTTCCATCTACATTTAGTCGATAAATAATATTAGAACCTTGTTTAATAAAAAAAATGGAATTTAAAAGTTTATTATATCTAATCTGTTTAAAATGAACTCCTGATGAGGGTAAAATTATTTTCTCAATCTTCTTTTTCAGATCAATTTGAGCTAATTCATAATAAGAAGAACAAACAACATAATTGTTATTTAGAAGAACCGGATTAGAATATCCTGTTGAATTCCTCAAAGTATCATTTAAAGTTTGAATTTTACTCAAATTTCCACTCTTTTTTTCAAGAAAAAATATACCTCTATCTTTATCATTTATTGTTAATAACATTTGGCTACTATCAATATCCAAAATATTGGTTATTTGATAGGAATTCAAATTGGTTATTTTTTTTGTTTCGAAACTCTTTGGCTTTAGTTCATATACATCAAAGTCATGAGCAGCCCTTCTTCCTATCGGAGAATTGCCAGTGTATTCATTTGCCTGTGTGTAATAAATTGATTTTCCATCTACAGAGAAAATTGCTTCTAATTTCAACGTACTACTATCTGTTATCTGTTTTAACTTTTCTCCTAGTATATTACTGATCCATAAAGAACTCTTCAAACTTTTTGGAGAATAACCAACAAGAATAATTTGTCCATCAACACTTGAACAACTGGGATTAAAATAAGAGATATTATCTGAAGAGTTAATAAGTAATTTTACGTTTTTTCCATCAATATCTACTCTGTAAATGGAGCTTTTTTCTCCTTCCAACCAAGAATAGATTATAAATTTTCCATCATTACTTATGTCAAATCTTCCCAATTCACCAACGTCTTTATTTTTATTAGAACTACAACCAAAAAACAAGACTACTGATATGCAATATATAGAATTTAAAAATTTATTCATTTATTGTAATTTAATATGACCTAGAAATAGAATTAATCACATTATTTATAAAATTGTTATATTTCTGATTAACTGTTTTTTTTGTTTGTGGAGTTATATTCCTTACGCTTTTTTGTGCATTAATATCTGAAAACAGCAAAGTTACTAAAACAGCAATATTATATGTTCTTTACGAAATCTTTTCGCCGGTTACAGGATCAATCCCCCCCTTTTTATATTGCTTAATCACTTTGAAAGCTTCTTTGACTAATTTTTTATCAGCATCCAAAACTTTTAAGTCTATAAAAGCTCCTTTTATACCACTAGATTTGTTAATAAAATAAGACAAATCATGATTCATTGCCGCCATATCTATCATATCTAAGGGAACGAGGCCCAAATCCCTGGGGTCTTCATCAGGGCCTGGACCAATAAAATTTGTTCCAAACATTGCCTTTCCATTATAAAGAACTTTTCCTCCATCACCATACACATCTTTAGTGCCCCCCTTTGAATTTCTACCTTTTTTAGGGGGATCCTGTTGGCTTTTCTTTTTCCCTCCTTTATCCTGATCATCTCCCTGCACTTGTTGCATGAACTCAGCTATCTCACTCGGATCATTAGTTGACCAGCCTTCTGCTGTTGCAACCCACATACCATTAGGATCAAGCTTACCAATTGGATCATTAAGCGCATAATTGTATGCTGAATAGGAATAGTATTTCTCCGCCAACGGATCCGCCACATTCCATCTTCCAATTACTGGGTCATCCGCCAGTAGGCGGACAGGTGTCATCTGGCTCCATAGTCCAGTTGGCCACCTAACTCTTCCTGTTTCTCCTTTCAATTACTTATCAGCGCATATAAACTAAGCCTTCTACATAATCCTTTATGCTTGTTACTTTGTACACCTTGTAATCTTTGATATATAATTACCAAGGTCGAATAATGATATTGAAATTCAAAACAAACTAATTGTCAACACGATAAATAACAGGGTCTTCATCAAAACCATCGTAAAAAACATGCAATCTGCCGCAATTTGAACAACGTGCAACTATTTTCATTGCCATGTATAATTGTTCTACATCTACTTGTCCTACATAAGTATCCATTTCTACATCGGAAATTATTAAGTACTGATTAGGACTTGGTATTTCACTTAAGTTAATTATATAGTCACAAACACATCTTATTTTTGGCATAAAAAAATTATTTTGGCATTAATTTGATCAAAATTGGACTGTTCTTATAACTATGTCTAACTCTTATTTTCAGACCATAACATCAGAATAATGCTTCCAACCACGATGAGAATATATAGTTTTAATCAAACCTATTTTAGTAAACACATCATTAAAATAACCATCTTTGAATAAGGCTTCGAGAGCAACATTAATACCTTGAAGTGATAACTCTTCTAAAATAAGCATATCTGTTGACCAAAAGTAGGCATCGTGATTGTTCTTCATAAGTTTCTCTATATTCTTCAAGGTAAATAATGTTCCAAAATAAACCTCATCATTCTCTAAAACAATATTAACATCAATATTATCATCATAAATATTTGTTACCTGATAAGGAGCTGGAAATAGTACTTTGAATTTCATTTTTTATTTTTTAAACTTTTATTAATCTCTATTAAACGTTCGATTACTTTATCTTGATTTGACTTATTTGAATATCCAACTATCTCTATAACACCATTACTTCCGTTTTTAAAATAAACGCGAGCCCCTCCTTTAGATCTTGCTTCATAAATACCATCAGTAATAAATTTAGTACCTGAACCTGGATTCATATTACCATTGTTTAATTGGGAAATAAGATTATTCGCTTCATCTCTAAGTTGCCTGTTACCTTCAAAAGTTTCCTGCGCAAGTTTCAAGAGTTTTTTATCGCTCTTAACAGTTGAAATTATTTTTGATCCATTCTTAAATTCTGAAACAAAAGGAATAACACCTGCCAATCGCCAGAATGGTGAAAGCTCCTCTCCACTCATATCCTCACCAGATATTGCAGCTTTAAAATCAAAAAAAGTACCTATTGGAGTAAAACCAAGGCCGAGTTCATATCCGCTATCAAGAAAAACATCAGAAGAACCATCTCCCTTTTGAACTTGACTCTTACCATTTTTTCGAATTATAGAACCAGGACCATTTGCAATAGTAATACCTCTTTTTTTGGGAGGATCACCCTGATCATCTCCCTGCACTTGCTGCATGAACTCAGCTATCTCACTCGGATCATTAGTTGACCAGCCATCTGCTGTTGCAACCCACATACCATTAGGGTCTAACTTTCCTATCGGATCATTAAGCGCATAATTGTATGCTGAATAGGGATAGTATTTCTCCGCCAACGGATCCACGACATTCCATCTTCCAATCACAGGGTCGTAGAATCTGGCTCCATAGTCCAACTGGCCACCTAACTCCTCCTGCTTCTCTTTGCCATTATAAAGATACTTATTATTTCCATATACCGGATTTGGGGACTTCTGTAAACCAAACGGATAGTAATCATCTCTTTGCAGTACCTCCACTGCATTTGTATTCGGATTCCGGTAGATGGTAGCTCTGACATTGCCCAGATGATCCGTTAGGTTGTATCTGTACGTGTAATCTCCATTTGCATTCCGGTAGGCTACGCCTTCTGTGGTATGGATCAGTTCGATTACTCCATTCTGGTATTCTATACCGCCTGCATAATCCCGCTGTCCCGTGGTGTTTGCTGTTTTTCGAAGTTTATTGCCGCCTGCATCATACAGGTAGGTAATCGTGTTGCCACCTCCTGTCACCTGACGGGGCAGGTTCAGGTGATTGTAGCTCAGATTCATTCCCATACGGTCGGTCTTTGCATTGCCGTTTTCATCATAGCTGTAGCTGCCATTGATACCACCAGACACGGTATTCAGCCTGTTGCCCGTATAGCTGTAACTGATCCCCGATCCGTCACGGGTCAGATTCGTGATATTACCCATATCATCGTAGTTCAGGATTTCAGACATCCCGGATGTCGGGCTGCTTCCGTTGGTCAACCGGTTCAGTTTGTCATAACTGTATACAAAGTGCTGATTGAGGGTTGTCGTCGGACCCCAGATTTGCTCGGAGATATTACCGTTCCATTGTGCTGCTGCTCCTTTGACCGGATCCTGATAACTGAGCTGCTGGCTGAAGTGGGGTGAGGTACTGCTTGTCATCCAGCCCCGCTCATTGTACTTGTAGTCTGTCGTATTCACAGGGTTATTTCCCTGCTGATCTGCTCCTACTGTTTTTGTTTTGAGCTGTCCGATTTCATTGTAGCTGTTGGCCAGTAAAGTGACTTCCGGTTGACTGTTGATCTTTTGTCTGCTGTTGACCAGACGACCGACATGATCGTATTCATTGGTGGTGGTGATAGTGGTGGTTTGTCCGTTAACGGTATGTCTGCGGGTGCTGCTTTCCAGTTCTCCGGTGAAGCTGTAGCTGTTGTCGGTGATATCTGTACCGCCGATATGGTTCTGACTCTTGCTCTGGATCACCCTTCCTTCCAGATCATAATAGTGGGTGGTCAGCAGCATAGTACCTGTGCCCAGGGTGGTGGTTTTGGTGCCGGTCAACAAGGTCTTGACCCGTGCTCCGGAAGCCTGATTCCCTGTCGGAGCGCCAAAGCTGTTCTCCGGAAAGTCATACCGGTCGTAGTAGTTGATGGTATGGTAATAGGCAATATTCGTCGGAAAGACAGCATTGGTATACCCTTGGTCTGTGGTTGTAGGATTTTCCCAGAGCCGGCCTATAGTCTGGCCATTGCTGTTGATCTGGGCAGTAAGCGTTACTGCACTCTCGGTACTGGTATAGATACCGGTCATAATCATCCGGCCGAATGCATCGTATTTGCTGAACAGCCATTCTCCGGCTGCTCTGCGGTTGGCATCACGGCTCAGCACTATTTGGTTGTTATTATTATACACCAGTTCTTCTTTTCCTTTACCCGGGATCTTCTTCTCTGTCAGGCGTCTGCGTTCGTCATATTTATAACCATAGATGTATGCATCATAGTTGGGGTCTGCAGCATCTTCACTGAATGTGTTAACACTCACTGCAGGTGGGACCACATAGCGAAGGTCGCCGAAGTCATCGTAGACATAATGCGTCTCCAGTTTTTTACTCTCTGTTTCCCAGATCCGTTTCAATACCACTCTTCCATCAAAGTCTTTGTATTCTTCTACGGTACCGCTCTTGCCACTGCTCCAGTTCTCATCTTTGGTGGTGGTTTTGTACAGCCTGCCTGGTTGATAGAAGGTTGCTGTGGCTCCGTTTTCGGCTGCATTGAGCTGCCATAGTTTCACATCATTAGCTACATTGGTACCATACTCTGTACGTACGGTATGACCTGAGCTCAGTTGCCAGGCTTCGCCGGGTGAGCCTTGAGCCTGCACCCGGTTCAGCGGACTGTTCTCAAACTGTGTCTCTGCATAGGGATAGCCTGTTTTCTTTACTGCTGCATCCCAACCGGAGGTAGGATTATAGAAATTCATTACATCCACTCCGGCTGTGGGCTTATAGCTGCCATCCATGCTTGCCGAAGTAGCATAGGGAAGATATTTTTTGCTCTCTCTGCCGAAGCCGTCGTACTCTACATGCTGCACGATGTCCTTGTGTGTAGGGGAAGCCATGACCTGTATACTCTGCATAGGTCTGCCCAGGCCGTCAAAGTACTGTATACTCTGGTTCTCCTCTTCTACGGTGCGGGACTGGGATAGGTTAGCGAGCGTCACCCCTGCCTTGCGAAAGGTACGTGTCAGGATGTAGTTCTGGTTACCACTCAGCTGGGTTTGTAAAACCGGGTGTGTCTGCAGGCTGCTGCTGGTATAGATCCGTACCGTACTGCCTGAGGGAATATGGAAGCCCGGTTTCAGCGTAACACTGCTACTGGCTTTGATCTGACCCTGACCGCTGTAGCTGGTCAGGATCAGATCCGTATTTTGTGCCTTAACTATGGATAGGGTTAAGAGCGTGGATAAGGTTAATATTGTGGATAAAAGCTGTTTTTTCATATTCTATTGTCCTTTTAGAGTTACCGGAAAAGAGTAAAAGAACGATTCATTGCTAACCTCTGAACCCGCCTCAATAAGTATTTGTGCAGATGTAATCGAACTTGGAATAGTGCCATGGGGAATGATTGCAAATTCTGTTTGATTGGAGTTCGTAAATGAGATATTGTATGAAGCATTAGTATTCCCATCCAAGCTGACACTGATGTTCCAACTTAGTCCCTCAGGTATATCGCGCTGCCATTGCAGACGAATATTGGTAACTGCATTTCTATGAATTTCGCCCCCATAATCTAAATCTGAGGATAATGTTGTATAAGATAGATCAGATTCAGATAATGGAGATATTAATCTACATTGTCCTTGCAGACGTGCTAATACAAGTCCCTCTTCGATCAGTACATCTCGTGCATTCTGGTTAGCCTCGGCTTGTGAACTGCCTGAATACAGGCCTGCAGGAATTGTATGATTAATTTCTAGATATCCATCGTATCCTACAGGGCAATTGTCTTTGATAAACTGGTCAGATTGTTCAACATTATAAAATAAATCCAGACACCTCCCATTTTGATTAGCATATAGTTGACCGTTTTGATTTAAGTCATTTAGAGCTTTTTCATTTGCCTGTTGTTTGGTTATAGCAGAATACTTATTTGCAGCAACGATATAATGGATTTTTTCACCTCTTTTGTCTGAAGAACAATCATTCTTGGTAAACTCTCTTGAAACCTCATCATTATAATAATGGGAAGAAGTACCAAAACACTCAACCTGTTGTCCTGCGAAGTTGTAACAGAATGTCTTTAAAATATTACCATTATTATCTTTAATAGTTGTAAGTCGTTGGAGAGCATCGTACTCATAGTATTCAGTGATTCCTCGAAAGTCGGTCTTGCTCGTTATGCCGACTAGGGGTTTGTAGGTATAAGAAGTAATATGAGAACCGGGAAGATGGGAGCGTAAAATGTCCATCTTCTGACGGATATAATCCGCTGTGACCGTTCCGCTATTCAGCGCATCTACTACACTTTGTCCACCAATGGCTGAAACGACGTCATTATAATGTGCATGGACAATTTCGGCAACAGGATACTGACCGTTGTAACCCCAGAGGTAGGTTGTAACCGGACCATCTGTTTTCTTTACAGCTAAAGGATTGCCATAGCTATCGTATTGTAAGAAGTCGTTTCTGTCAATTTCCAGATTACTTCCGTTTTTTTGAGAAATACTTTTAAGTTTCAAGTACTGATTGTTAAACACATCATATGTGTAATCAATCACTTTTAGCGTTCTTTCATTTATTAATACTTCATCTCTGAAGGGCTTATTTACAAAATTCTTAGAGAGTAAGATATTTGCAATTGGAATCTGGTTAGTACCGGATAGAAAATCATACACATACTTGTATCTTAGTAATTTAAGATTTCCTTGGCTATCTCTTGTATTTACTTCGGTAATGTAATCCAGATTTTGAGGATGATAATTATATTCTTTGGTAATAGTAAGAGGGTAAGAGGGAGTTTCATAATTAGTTTTAACCTCTTTTTTTAACAGAAAATTACCTACAGAATACTGATAGAAATTATATAGATAGGCTTTAAATACAAATAGAGGATCAAATTTATCATAAGCAAAATTATAATAACTCATTCCCTTGACTGTTTTGTCAATTACCACTTCGTATACAAACTGAGTTGATTCAATTGTATTTAAATTGCCGTTTGCTTCTTTTTTTAGAATTTCATGATTTAGAACTTTTCCTCTCATCCATTCTTTCGAATCTACCGGAGGAGATGATGATGTTATGGGTAAGGACCCCAAAAATGATGGACTATACAATTTTGTGTCATCAAAATATGTATCCTGAAAGTCTTTTGGTGCGGTATAAGAAAATCGTTCCAGTTGATAGTCATTTATATCCTTTGTATTAATCGTTTTAATTTCAACATCGGAATAACCAACATATCCTCCATCTGTAGTTTGAAGCGGATAATAACTGCTGTTACTATATTGAAAAATAGACTTTTGCTGTAACTCTGTTACAGGGACTGATGCACCATATACAGTTTTGTCAATTCTTGAACGTAGTTTGTGTGTATGAATTTGAGGTGTCACCACCGAACCGGAGGATTTGGTGCGATTGTTTTTGTTTGTGTAAAAGTATTGCTTACGATGAGAAATTTTACCATCATTATCTAGCTCAGTGTATTGTTTTATTCTCAAACCTCCTACGATTGTTCTCTTAGGACGATCTACGATATTATCTTCAACACCTTTCCATTTTAATGTAACCAAAATTCTGGCTAACGCTCCATTACAATAGCCTTCTTTCTTATAAAAGGATAATTTGTATTTTTTTCCCGGGACTAAAATATTCTCAATACGTATGTTGCCTGTAGCGGGGAGCATGAATTCGTAGCTCAGATTATTATCTATTCCAGTGATTTTACCTTGAAAACACATACATATACATTGAACTTCTGTCTGATTATATATGCTGTTTTGTGAAGTATACGATGCTTCTACATAAGAAGTTCCATTTTGTGGGTTTTGTAAGAACGGGTTATACTGAAATTCGATTTCGTTACTGATATCTCCATATCCGTTTATTGAAGCTGTTACAGATTTTTCCACAACCTGTTGAACGAGGCCAAAATCTGGCTGGTTCAGAAAGAATTCGGGAGAAATGATTGTGTCTACTTTGTTGGATTCAAATTCAAAAATCTGACTACCCCCTGTTGGATTAATGATTTTGGTTAATATTCCAGTTTTTGCATAATTTTCATCAACGGATTTATCTGCTAAATTAGTTCTGTAGGTATAATTGCGACCATTAAAGTAATATCCGTTCGGGATATAATTTAACTGATTGCTTTTCCCGTTATAAAATCCCCAATAATCTACTGAAGTTGATAGTCTGCTTGGAAAAGACTTGGATACATCATAATGAAAGTCATATAGCCTTATCTTTTTTCCTTCTGTGACGTTTTCGGCAGATATTGAATCAAGCTTTAGTCTGCATATTTCTTCTTTTTCAAACTGATTGCTAAAAGGAGCATCCGGTATTCCAAAATAACTTTGTGAGAAATTAATCTTTTTGACAATTGATCCTGATGGCTTCGATATGAGTGAAATTGAACTCAAACGTCTAGCACCTCCAAGATCTTTTCTGTCAGCAATAGATTCAAACAGGACAGAAAAATTATCCGCATCAATTTTACTTAATTTTAATCCATTAACATAATTGAAATTATCCTCTTTACTTTCTTCGATATTGATTGCTCCTCCTGATCCGACAGTATGTGTTATAGTCTGTTTTGGGGCTGTTCTGAATGCATATTTATCTGAAACATATTCGAAAGAGATAAGATTGCCATTCACTGGTAATACTTCAACGAGATACCAACTAGATATATTTTCTCCCCCGAAAGGGACATTCCATGTGTCGGTATATTCGTAAGCATTTCTTGAACCATTCAATGTTTTTCCAAAAACATAACGGGTACCATCATCAGTAGTAATCACCCATCGGTTTCCAGAGATCTCAGATTCAATTTTTGTATTGCTTTTCGGAATAGTCTCGTATTTCCCGCTTGGAAACATAATAAATTTGCCTGAATGATTGCCACAGCTAAAATAGAATTCGTCTGGTTCGGTATCTTTCCCCTGGCTCATATATTCATCCAGCAGATTGGTCTGTACAATATTATTGGAGCTATTAATTGCTAGCTTTGTCCCAAAATCAGATACACCTGCTTCTTGAATAAATCTGTTAACGTTTTCAAAGTAATGGTTTGACAAAAAGTCATCTTTTCCTCTTACTGTTCTGGTTATTGCACCTCCTCCAAAGTTTGAACTCCATCCTAATCCTATCCAGGTAGAGACTTCCTCGACTTTAACTCCTCCACTTAAATAGTTGATATCAATAGGAATGGTAAGATCACCTTGTTTTAGTTCGAAGAGATTTATACTTGTTTTGGGAATTCCTGAATAAGGTGAGATTTTTGTTTGCTCGTAATTTATCAGTTGAGCAACCTCAGGAGAAGGTGGAATTATTTTTTTTTCCTGACAATGCGACCACTGAGTAAACAGTGTGATTAGTATAGGAACTAATAATATTCTATCAAATCGTATATTCATTAGGTTTAATTAGGTTATAATGATTACCTGTTCTCTTTAACAAAATCAGGAAAGCATGAAAGTAAAATAGATTTATATCTGATAGAAATAAATCAATTTCATTTAAAAATGGGTGTTGTTCTTATTGGTTGAAATAAGTCATTTAGTTTGTGTTAAATTGTTTTTTAGTTATTTTTGATCATTCGTTTCGTTTGAATCTGCTTAAATAATAAATACGTGGCTAATAATATGCTAATTTATGTAATATTATTAAAATTAAATAAAAATATATAAATTTTACATCATTTTTATTTAATTTTTTCGTTAAAGAATTTGTGTGATTTTTTAGTGTGAGAAAACAATCTATACAAAGATGATATTAGTAATAATTGAGGATAAAAATATTCTTTTTTATGACGAAAGGCAACTTCAAATTTTGATAAAAAACATTAAATTGAGTTTTATATCTAACAAAAAGGTATAGTTAGATGTGAAATAAGGATCTTTTTAAGATTAAATGATAAATTTTCTCAAATTATCATTGTAGTAGAGAAGTATTCAGATTAGATATTATGCTTATTGTCAGTAAATTCTGGACTCGTATATTTTCATTTGGGAAGGCCCATGCAGTTACCGTATATCCTTTTATTTTTCTGAGCAGAGCGATATTTCTGGAAGATAAGACATTACTCAATCATGAACGTATCCATCTCAGGCAGGCATTGGAACTTGGTATTATCTTTTTTTATTTATGGTATCTGATCGAATTTTTAGTTCGCCTGATACAGCAGCGTAATTTTAGAAGAGCTTATCTGCGTATTTCGTTTGAGCGGGAGGCTTATTCCAATGAACAAAATCAGGGTTATCTGAAAAACCGGTCTTTCTGGGAATTTCGGAAGTATATCACAAAAAAAAGCACCGTTTAGGTGCTTTTTTTTTGTCTATTTAACCAACTTTAGAAAAGTGGAAACTTTCTGTTTTAATTCACGGCGATCTACAATAAAATCTAAAAATCCATGTTCCAGTAAAAATTCGGAAGTCTGGAAACCTTTAGGAAGATCTTTTTTGATTGTTTCTTTGATAACGCGAGGTCCTGCAAAGCCGATCAAAGCTCCTGGCTCAGCAATATTGATATCACCCAGCATTGCATATGATGCTGTTACACCACCTGTAGTCGGATCCGTCAACAAGCAGATATATGGGATTTTAGCCTGACTTAATAAAGCAAGTTTTGCTGAAGTCTTCGCCATTTGCATTAACGAAAATGCAGCTTCCATCATACGTGCTCCTCCGGATTTGGAGATTAACATAAAAGGAATCTTATGTTCCAGGCAGTAATCAATAGATCTTGCGATTTTCTCACCAACAACAGAACCCATAGAACCACCGATAAAGGTGAAATCCATACAAGCGACTACCAGATCCTGACCATTCAATTTACCATGTGCACTGCGCAGCGCATCCTTTAAGCCTGTTTTAGCCTGCACTTCTACCAGACGCTCAGCGTAAGGCTTGGTGTCCACGAAGTGGATAGGGTCTCCGGATCTTAAATCGCTGAAAAGTTCGGTGAAATTGTTATCATCAAACAGAATCGAAAAATATGCTGCAGAGCCAATACGAATGTGATAACCACAGTACTGACATACATAGTTGTTTTCAATCTGTTCTATATTTAATAGGGGTTTTTTACACGAAGGACATTTATTCCAAAGCCCGTCAGGAGCTTCTTTTTTGTTTTCAGTTGCGGTATTTATCCCTGCTTTCTCTCTTTTAAACCAACTCATACAAAAGTTCTTATTCGACTACAAATAAACGAAAAAATATCTTATCCCTACAACAAGTACTAAAATTAAAAGGAATGCTGTACAGGGGATGTCTCAGGATTTTAAAAAAATTAAGGCACAAAAAATGGGTAAGCTCCTTTTATCGCACCGCTCAACCAAATACCCTTGCTGTGTTCCCACCCTGGGGGAGTCAATGGGAGCTGGT
Source organism: Sphingobacterium sp. UBA5789 (assembly GCF_002418355.1). NCBI lineage: Bacteria > Pseudomonadati > Bacteroidota > Sphingobacteriia > Sphingobacteriales > Sphingobacteriaceae > Sphingobacterium > Sphingobacterium sp. UBA5789. The sequence continues at coordinate 969,909 of NZ_DIDX01000001.1, forward strand.
CGTAAAAGACTTACCCACCGCAAAAGTAGCAAAATATTGGTAATACAGAAAATAAATGCCCGATATTTTACTATAAGGCTGATTTTCATGAGAATATATTTTCACTAAATAGTTGTTTAAAACTATCATGAGCATATTTATTGGTTTTACTATATATGCTCATGATAATTTACATCAGATTAACTTACATTTTCTCCGTGTGGTACTCATTGGTCCATGCAAAATATCCGAAAAGGGCCAGTCCGACAGAAATAATAGGCGTTAGAACCGCCAGTATGATGATCCCAAATACCAGATCTTCCTGATGGCCGGTGCCTATCTTTGGAATGGCAAGTTCGAAAATGCAGAAATAAGCTGTGAAAAGTGCTAATGCTATCCACACAATTCCTAAAAGTTTTTTTACAGTTTCCATAGTGTTTTAGTCATTAACATTTTTGTGAATAATAGATTTGTTAATATAGAGGGCTCCTATTATAAAACATACCGCAGAAATTATAATCGGATACCAGAGTCCGGCAAGATAAAACTCAGGATCCTGAGCGGTTTTTGCATTACTAGCCAGATAGGTTGATACGGCAGGAAGAAGCCCCCCAAATATACCGTTACCTATATGATAAGGTAAGGACATAGACGTATAACGTATTTTCACGGGGAACATTTCTACCAGAAAGGCTGCTATAGGACCATAGACCATGGTGATATAAATAATCTGTATAAAGATAAGAGCGGTGAGCCAGGCTCTGTTTTTGCCCTGTATAGTGATTGTTGTCTTGACAGTTTCTTTAGCTTCGCCGATAGTTGTAGAGGTAGTGACTTTTGAAGTGCTACCATCTGTGTACTCTTTTTCTATAGTTTGAAAACTGGCATTATGAACCTCATCCAATCCGGATGTACGGGTCGTTTTTGCAATAACTTCTTCCTTTTGTTGGGTATCAGTCACCACATACATAGCTTTATAAATAGGTCTGTAGGTTAGGATAGCCAGAAGCATACCTGAAAGCATAATCCATTTCCGGCCGATCTTATCACTCAGCCAGCCAAAAACGATAAAAAATGGAGTCCCTATCAATAAAGCGGTACCTAATATGGTGTCGGCCTGATCTGAATCCAGAAACATGACCGTTTTCATAAAGCTCATGGAGTAAAACTGCCCTGTGTACCAGACTACGCCCTGTCCCATGGCAGCTCCGAATAGTGCCAGAAGGACAAATTTCAGATTATACCGGTTGCCAAAACTCTCTTTCAAAGGATTAGCAGACACTTTGCCTTCCGTCTTTGCTTTCTGGAACTCAGGAGACTCATCCATATTCTTACGAATCAGGTAAGAAACATATACCATAATAATAGATAACATAAAAGGTGCACGCCATCCCCAGGTATCAAATTGTTCTGCCGACAATATACTTTTGGTCAGCAGGATTACAATCAGAGAAATAAACAAACCAAAGGTTGCTGTTGTCTGAATCCAGGACGTCCAGTATCCGCGCTGACCTTTCGGGGCATGCTCCGCTACATACGTGGCCGCTCCTCCGTATTCACCTCCTAAGGCTAACCCTTGCAGAAGCCGCAGAATAAGAACCAGCAGGGGTGCCCAGAAACCAATAGAATCGTAGCTTGGAATACAGCCGATCAGAAAAGTAGCTCCTCCCATCAGGAGCAAAGTGACCATAAATGTGTATTTGCGGCCTATCATATCGCCCAGTCTTCCGAAAAATAAGGCTCCGAATGGCCGCACTACAAATCCGGCAGCAAATGTGGCTAATGTGGACAGAAAAGCTGCCGTTGGATTGTCTGAAGGAAAAAACTTCGTAGAAATGACTACGGAGAGACTTCCGAAAATAAAGAAATCGTACCATTCAATCAGTGTTCCCATAGAGGAGGCACCGATGACTTTCCAGATTCCCTTTTTACTGACTGTTTCTTTCATAAGTAGGTTTAGTGTTGATATAGGTGATGTAATTTATATACTTTTCCGGGCATAGAGAGAATTATACCTTCCATTTCCAGTTCGAGGAGTGAAATAGCAAGCTGACTTTGAGGTAATGCACAATGTATTGCGATCTCATCAATAGGAACTGCATTCTGCTGTTGCAGAAATTGAAATATTTTTTCCTGCTCTTCGCTGAGTTGGGGTGGAAGTAAAGATAGCTGAGCTGAAGATTTTTGATTTTGGTTTTGCTCTTGTTCCCAGTTCATCAGATAAAAGAGATCTGCAGCATTACGGATAAGGTGAGCGCGGTTTGTCTTGATCAGGTAATTACATCCTGCGGAAGATTCCTGATCAATACCTCCCGGAAAAGCACATACATCCCGATTGTAGGTGTTCGCTATTTCTGCAGTAATCAGGGCGCCACCTCTTGATGCCGCTTCAATAACAATAGTTACATCGGCCATTCCGGCGATTATCCGGTTACGCATCGGGAAATTTTGTCTGTCCGGATTTGTACCGGAGGTGAATTCGGTAAGTAACCCTCCGCAGGATACCATATCTGCGGCTATTCTCCGGTGTGCAGCCGGATATATACGGTCCAGTCCGTGTCCCAATATGCCTAAGGTTGGGATATCATGACGAAGTGCAGTCTGATGAGCATAAATATCAATGCCATAAGCCAGGCCGCTGATGATCTGTATATCGGGATGTTTTAGCTCCTCAATCAGTTCATCGCAGATCCGTTGTCCGTATGTTGTTGCTTTTCGTGTGCCGACTATACTGATGGTCCTGGGCGGATTGAGCGATTCTGAACCTTTATAATAGAGCAGCAGAGGAGCATCATCGCATTCGCGTAACCGTCTGGGATAACGATCGTCTTCTATCCACAGCAGGTCTATATGATGAGCGGAGATAAATGCCAGTTCCTGCTCCGCTTCCAGTAATACTTCCTTTGACCGTATGCGGTCGATAATAGCTGTATTAATGCCGGGAATGGTTAAAAGCTGTTTCTTTGAAGCAGAAAAAATAGCTTCCACAGAGTCGCAATGAGAAAGAAGAGATCGTGACAACCGGGGACCAATGCCTTTTACTTTGGTCAAAGCTATTTGTAGTAAAGTATTCATAAATGGTTATCCTTAAAGATAAGGATAAATCCTGTAACTTGATTCCCCGTCTGAAATTTTCTGAAGAATCGTATCTTTGCGACGATAAAGAGATGAAAGTCTCCGCAGATTTTATAAAAATAAAAGCAGTCTCAGGCTGAACAACAAAACTACATAGTATGGAAACAAAGGAGCCCTTTGATATTGAAATAGAAGATATTGTATATTCTGTTTTTCCGGAAGAGGAAGATACGTATGTAATCTTTAAAGAAGGTAAAGAATATGTGCAGATTATTAAGGATACAGATACCACCTGGTTAAAACTGAATCCCGAAACAGGATTACCAATGTTTGGTATGGATGAGGAAATTAATCTGATCGGACAAAAGATCAGAGAAGAAACCGGATCATAAAAAATCAATACGTTTTTGGCTTGTTAAATGTTTTCGCAAGCCAAAAACATATTTATCAGTTACATGGGTACGTAAACCACGTACTTGGTTTCAAAGAAATCTTCAGTAAAATAATCTGATAAAGGATGAAGCTCCGCTTTGAGTCTGGACTCTTTGATTTCTTCTTTCAGATCTCCTCCTTTTAAATACAGGATGCCGTTAGGAACACCGTTTTTATCTTGTTTCAAAAATTTATTGCGGATCCATGGTGCAAAATCTCCTAATCTTGTCACTGCTCTGGATACGACGAAATCGTATTTATAATCCAACTGCTCCGCTCGCATATGATCGGCTTCCACATTTGTAAGTCCTAACGCTGAGGCTACTTCCCGCACCACTTTTATTTTTTTTCCAATTGAATCGACAAGGTGAAACCTGACTTCGGGAAACAAGATAGCTAAAGGTATACCCGGAAATCCTCCTCCCGTACCGACATCCAGAATATGTGTGCCCGGCGCGAATTCTGTCATAAACTTAGCAATACCCAGCGAATGAAGCACGTGGTGGAGATAAAGGCTCTCTATATCTTTACGTGATATTACATTGATCTGGTTATTCCAGAAAGGATACAACTCGGCTAGTTGTGCAAACTGAGTTTTTTGTGTTTCCGTTAATTTCGGAAAGTATTTATAGATAATGTCTACTGAAGGATTCAAAATACGTATGGATTGAATAAATAATTATTTCCAGCTGCGTTGCGGTTTCTTTCTGTTGAATAAACCATTGATGCAAATATAGAAATAGTAATACAGGTCTAAAAATGGTAACCACCAGATAAGATCGTGTACAGCAAGTTTTTTGTAAACAGCACGAAAGACAATGATCTGGACAAGCAGTCTTAATACATAGGCTCCTGCCATATAATACCACATCGTCGGAAATAAGGCTACGCAGGCGATTAAGGTTATGTAAAATAAAATACCCGAAGCGAGCTGGGTCGCTAACATACGCTGGTGTTTCTTTTTGTATAGAACAGATGCTCCGGAATGTCTTGCTTTTTGTTTGTAATAACTTTTCCAGCTGTCTTTAGGTACAGAGTACATATGGGCATCAGGATGTATGACGATCCGGGTATTTTGCTTGTTTGCATTATGATTGACAAACAGGTCATCATCACCTGATTTGATATGCATATGCGAAGTAAATCCTTTTCCTTTGAAAAATAATTCTTTGGTATACGCCATATTACGGCCTACACCCATGTATGCATTCTTCTTCAGTGCATAAGAAAGGTAACTCATCGCAGTATGTGTAGTTTCGAAGCGGATGAGCTTATTCAGGAATCCGCGTTGTCTGAAATAAGGAGAGTAACCCAGAATAATCTCTTTTCCTTCTGTAAAAGCGCCCGCCATTTCCGAAAGCCATTGCGGCGAATTGGGTTGGCAATCCGCATCTGTAAAGACGAAATGTGAATACTTTGCAGCTTTTATACCCATCGTCACCCCAAATTTCTTATTGTGTTTGAGTTGAATGTGTTCTTTGATCTCCACTACCTTTAAGTGTGTATATTCACGTTCAAAGTCCTGCAGTACCCATTTGGTGTCATCATTTGAGCAATCATTGACGACCACAACTTCAAACTGAGGATATTCCTGTTCCAGGATGAGTGGTAAAAACGTTTTGAGATTATGCTCTTCATTACGAGCACAGATAATAACGGAAACAGGCTCCTGGTCTGCGTTATGCTGATAAGATTGTACACGATACCGGCTTACTTTAGTATATACAAACAGGATGTAATACAGTTGGATAAGTAAGAAGATACCTAAAATAAACAAGGCCAGATAAAAGAATGTAAAATGGCTTTGAAAAAAATGAAATATATTCACTGGAAAAAATTATAACGATTCTATGATGAATCATGAATTCGAGCGTTAAAATTAGTTATTTATTGTCAAAGTGAACGATTTGATTACAATATTTATAGGAGAGATGTTTACAGATGCCATAATTTGTAGTACTTTTGCAGGTGTTTTTTAATGGCCGGTGTAGGGTCAAATACAGAAGAAATACATAAAGGTATATCCGGACTGTATGTTTCTGACAGATAGAGAGGTTAATTCATGAAATTCACGCTTCAAGCAAACGATAAATTTTCTAAAGCCCGTGCCGGGGAAATTGAAACGGCCCATGGTAAAATTCAGACGCCCATCTTTATGCCTGTTGGTACTGCGGGTACGGTCAAAGCTGTACATCAGCACGAGCTGAAACAGGATATTGAAGCGCAGATTATCCTTGGTAATACGTATCATTTATATCTGCGTCCTGGACTGGATGTCCTTAATAAAGCTGGAGGGCTTCACAAGTTTATCGGATGGGATCGCCCTATTCTGACAGATAGCGGTGGATATCAGGTCTATTCCCTGACGGAAGTGCGTAAGATCAAAGAAGAAGGTGTAACATTCAGATCACATGTAGATGGTTCCAAACATCTGTTTACACCGGAGAATGTCATGGATACACAACGTGTTATCGGTGCAGATATCATTATGGCATTTGACGAATGTACTCCTTATCCTTGCGACTACGGATATGCCCGCCGTTCTCTGGACATGACGCATCGCTGGCTGAAGCGCTGTTGTGACAGATTTGATACTACAGATCCGTTATACGGATACGATCAGACACTTTTTCCGATTGTACAGGGATCTGTGTATAAAGACTTACGTGAAAAATCTGCAGAAGTCATTGCTTCTTTTAACCGGGAAGGAAATGCTATTGGCGGATTGTCTGTCGGAGAACCGGCCGAAGAGATGTATGCTATGACAGAAGTCGTATGTAATATATTGCCGACCGAAAAACCACGTTATCTGATGGGAGTGGGTACTCCGATCAATCTGCTGGAAAATATTGCGCTTGGTATCGATATGTTTGACTGTGTAATGCCGACCCGTAACGCACGTAACGGAATGTTGTTTACGCAGAATGGAATCATCAATATCAAAAATGAAAAATGGAAAGATGACTTCTCTCCTATAGAACCTGAAAGTGATCTGATGGCCGATCAGGTATACACAAAAGCCTATCTGAGGCATCTGATTCGTTCACAGGAAATTTTAGGAGCTCAAATTGCTTCATTACATAATTTACATTTTTATCTTTGGCTTGTTAATCAGGCTCGTGAGAAAATTGTGGATGGCACATTCTATGAGTGGAAAAACAAAATGGTCAAAATTTTAGGACAACGGTTGTAAGCTAACGCGTAAGCTGCGATTCATGAAAATAATAGATTGGTATATTATTAAGAAGTATTTGTCGACGTTCGTCTTCACTATGGCTATTTTTACTGTGGTCATGGTTATTTTTGACGTTTCCGAAAAACTGGATAATTTCCTGCAATATAAAGCGCCGATCTCCAAAATAGTATTTCAGTATTACGCCGGATTTATTCCTTTTTATCTGAATTTTTTATCTCCGCTGATCAACTTTATTGCCGTTATTTTCTTTACCTCCAAGATGGCAGATCAGACCGAGATCGTACCTATTCTGAGTGGAGGGATGAGCTTCAACCGAATGTTGAGGCCGTATATGATTGCAGCTTCGCTCATTTTTGCTGTCACTTTTGTATTTAACATTTATATTATTCCGCGTACGAATAAAATGAAAGTGAGCTTTGAGAATGTATATGTCAAGCCTGATAAAGCCGGTGGATCTATCTCTGCTACTCATATGCAGATCGACTCCGATACATACGTATACATTGATAATTTCGATACAAAGCAAAAAATAGGCTATAATTTTGTGCTGGAAAAATTTGATGGAGATCGTCTGAAAGAAAAGATGATTGCAGACAGGATACGCTGGGATTCAGTTTCTACAAAATGGAAAATAGAGAATTATACCAACCGGGTTATCAATGGCCTTCAGGAACGTATGGATAAGGCGGATCAGAAAGATACTACGCTGGATATGAAACCCTCCGATTTTGAGAAGTATGACAATATGTTCACAGCAATGAATACCGATGAACTGAGTAAGCGTATCGAAAAGGAAGAAACCCGGGGAACAGGTATGATGACCGAACTGTTGCTGGAAAAATACAAACGGTATATATATCCGTTTTCCGCATTTATTCTGACGCTGATGGGAGTTTCGCTTTCTTCCAAGAAGGTAAGAGGAGGGATCGGACTTAGTCTGGGATTAGGTATCGCATTGAGCTTTGTATATATTGTATTGATTCAGTTCTCAACCATGTTTTCGCTCAAAGGAGGTCTTCCGCCATTGATTGCCGTCATGATTCCGAATTTAATATTCCTGAGTTTAGGCCTTTATCTGATGTATAAAGCACCAAAATAATCCTTATTTTTTCATGTCCTCCATCAAAATTAATCGCAATATTCTTGTTTTGCACCTGACTGTGCTGATTTGGGGTTTTACAGGTATTTTGGGCGGGTTGATTTCCGTATCAGCGATTCATCTGGTTTGGTATAGAGTAGGTATTGCTGCCATTGCATTAGCGGTATATTTTGTATTTAAGCGTCAAAGTATAGTTGTCAGTAAGCGGGACTTCCTTAAATTTTTTATGACCGGAGCTGTGGTGGGATTACATTGGGTTCTGTTCTTTTATTCTATCAAAGTATCGACTGTATCTGTTACACTGGTAACACTCTCTTCAGTAACCTTATATACCGCCATATTTGAGCCCATGTTATACAAACGCAAAATAGCGGCTTTGGATATCGTCATTGGGCTGATTATTATTTTAGGGATATACACTATATTTCAATTTGAAACCCGGTATCTGGCCGGCATAATCAGTGGTCTGGCATGTGCATTCTGTGCGAGTGTATTCTCCATTCTCAACGGTAAGATGGTCAAGTCATCCAGTCCAACAATTATTACCTTTTACGAGATGCTGGGGGCTTTTTTCTGGATCAGTGTTTTTATGCTTTTCTCCGGAGATTTCAATGCCAGTATGCAACTTAGTCAGCAGGATCTCTGGTATTTATTGCTTTTGGGGGTTGTGTGTACGGCAGTAGCTTATGTTATGGGAGTGGCGGTAATGAAAGAGCTCACGGCATTTACAGTAGCATTGACGACTAATCTGGAACCTGTTTATGGAATTATCCTTGCAGTATTGATATTTGGTCATAAAGAAACCATGAGTCTTGGCTTTTATGTAGGAGCAGTAATCGTATTGACTGCTGTATTTCTATATCCATATGTCAAAACCCGAATGGAAAACCGGCAGAAAGATCTGGTTATCCGTAAGCTGCACTAAAATTATCCCTTGTCCTTCCGGAGGATAATCCTGAAATTTATTAAGCTTTCTAAGATAGATATGGCATATCATAATAAAGTCCGGTTGTGAAAACACACCGGACTTTACTGTTATTAGGGTAGGTGATTATGCGTAATTATAAATTGTCTCTTTGCTTTCAAGATTAGACGAACCCATTAAGAACTCGTCCACTTTCCGGGCACATTCACGCCCTTCAGAGATTGCCCATACCACCAGAGACTGACCGCGACGCATATCTCCGGCTGAGAAGACCTTATCTACCGATGTTCTGTATTCGCCTTCAGTAGCCTGTACATTTCCTCTTCCGTCAAGTGCAACACCTAATTGCTGCAAAAGACCCTCATGTTGCGGATGTAAAAATCCCATAGCCAATGTAACCAGTTCACATGGAATCTCACGTTCTGATCCTTCTACCTCTGTGAATTTGACAGGTCTTCCGAAAGTATCGGTTTCCCATTCCAGATCAACGACGATTGCGCCTTTGAGATTTCCGTTGTCATCACCGACAAATGATTTGGTACTGATGCTCCAATGGCGTTGACAACCTTCTTCATGTGAAGTCGTTGTCTTTAACAGCATCGGGTAAGTAGGCCACGGCATACCATTCGTACGTGTATTCGGTGGCTGCGGCATCAGTTCAAATTGGGTAACGGAAACCGCACCATGACGATTTGAAGTACCTACACAGTCGGAACCAGTATCACCACCACCGATAACTAATACATTTTTACCGGTAGCTGTAATTTCTTCTACTTCTATCGGAGATTGGCCAACACGTTTGTTTTGTTGTTTCAGGAACTCCATCGCATAGTGTACGCCTTTAAGTTCACGACCTGGAATCTGAAGATTACGGGGAATTGTAGAGCCTCCTGTAAGTACAATAGCATCAAAAGGAGCCAGCTCCGATACCGGAACATTTTTCCCAACTTCGCTGTTGGTACGGAATACTATGCCCGACTGCTCCATAATCTCAATACGTCTGTCGATAATCGATTTATCCAGTTTAAAATCCGGAATACCGTAACGTAACAGTCCGCCGACTTTGTCATCACGCTCATAAACAACGACATCGTGACCTGCTTTATTCAGTTGTGCTGCGGCAGCAAGACCTGCAGGACCGGCACCTATAACTGCTACCGTTTTGCCCGTTTTTAAATAGCTTCTGTTCGGTTTTACGAATTTATTTTTGAAGGCAATCTCGATAATATGCTTCTCGATCTCTTCAATAGCTACAGGAGGTTTATTGATCCCCAATACACAGGCTGACTCACATGGAGCAGGACAAATACGACCTGTAAACTCCGGAAAGTTATTGGTTGAGATCAGGATATTGTATGCATCTTCCCATCTTCCGTCATATACAGCGTCATTAAATTCAGGAATCACATTGCCCAGCGGACATCCCGAGTGACAAAAAGGGATACCACAGTTCATGCAACGTGCAGCCTGCTCGTTAAGTTGTGTATCAGAATAGCTTTTTACAAACTCCTGATAATGTTGTTTTCTATTTTCAACTGCTTCCTTTTTAGGAAGTGTTCTATCATATTCTAAAAATCCGGTTGGTTTTCCCATGATAATTGCCCCTTATTTAGCTTCTACCAATTTTTTAAGTAATACATTTTTGTATTCACGAGGGAATACTTTGATAAATCTTGATTTCTCAGCTGCCCAGTGTTGAAGGATGTAATTTGCTCTTTCACTTTTGGTCAGGTGGATATGGCGCTTCAATAAGGCAATGATTGTTGTTTCGTCTTCTGTATCTAACGGATCCAGATCTACCATCTCCATATTACAGTTTTCTCTGAATGTACCGTTGATATCGTATATCCAGGCAATACCGCCACTCATACCGGCAGCAAAATTACGTCCTGTAGGACCCAGGATCAGTGCACGACCACCAGTCATATATTCACAGCCATGGTCTCCGATACCTTCGACTACTGCTGTAGCGCCTGAATTGCGTACTGCAAATCGCTCTCCTGCCATACCGTTGATAAAGAGATGCCCGGAGGTAGCCCCGTATAAAGCAACATTACCGATGATGATATTTTCATGTGCGACCAATGGACTGTCTTTTGTCGGATAAATAGCCAATTGAGCTCCGCAAAGTCCTTTTCCTACATAATCATTTGCTTCACCTTCCAGTTCAAAAGAAATTCCTTTGGTATTAAATGCACCGAAAGACTGCCCTGCAGAACCTTCAAATTTGTAATTGATCGTATTATCCGGGAACCCTTCTGCACCAAATAACTTAGATATTTCATTGGAAAGCAGAGTACCTACCGTACGGTCTGTGTTTTTTACAGGGAATGTACCGAATACAGGTGTTTTGCTTTCGAAAGCCGCTTTCGCTTGTTTCAGTAAGCCCCAATCCAGTATCATACCCATGCCGTGATCCTGTTCTTCCGTATTATGAAGAGATTCACCTGCAGAATTTCTGGCTACATACAGAATGCTTGAAAAATCAATTTTCTTAGCTTTCCAGTGTTGGATATTTTCACGTTTCTTAAGGAACTGCGCACGGCCCACCATTTCATTGATGGTACGGAAACCAAGTTCTGCCATTGTTTCACGGATCTCTTCAGCCAGGAAGCGGAAAAGATTGACAATATCTTCCGGTTTACCGGAGAACAACTTTTGTAATTCGGGATCCTGAGTAGCTACGCCCACAGGACAAGTATTCAGATGACATTTACGCATCATGATACAACCTCCGGCGATAAGGGCTGCGGTAGCTACACCCCATTCCTCAGCACCCAATAATGTTGCAATTACAATGTCACGTCCGGTTTTCATCTGTCCGTCAGCTTGTAATACTACACGGCTGCGTAGTTTATTTTGTACCAGTGTCTGATGTGCTTCAGCAAGACCAAGTTCCCATGGCAATCCGGCGTGTTTGACCGAACTGATAGGAGAGGCTCCTGTACCGCCGTCATATCCGGCAATAAGGATAACATCAGCATGAGCCTTTGCTACACCGGCAGCGATCGTACCTACACCGGCTTTAGATACCAGTTTTACGTTGATACGAGCTTTACGGTTTGCATTTTTAAGGTCAAAGATCAGCTGAGCCAAATCCTCGATAGAATAAATGTCGTGATGCGGAGGAGGAGAGATCAGTCCTACACCCGGAGTAGAGTGACGCAATCTCGCAATGAAATCATTCACCTTATGACCTGGCAGCTGCCCGCCTTCACCCGGTTTTGCACCTTGAGCCATCTTGATCTGTATCTCATCTGCTTCTGTCAGATAGTGTGAAGTCACACCAAAACGTGCTGAAGCAACTTGTTTGATAGCCGATCGCATAGAATCTCCGTTTGCCAGTGGTATAAAACGTGACGCATCTTCTCCACCTTCTCCGGTATTGCTTTTGGCTCCGATACGGTTCATAGCAATAGCCAGTGTACTGTGTGCCTCGGTCGAAATAGATCCCAGTGACATAGCTCCAGTAGCAAATCGCTTCATAATATCATTTGCAGATTCTACTTCATCAATAGATACTGCCGTACGGTGTTTTGCAAAATCCAGCAATCCGCGAAGCGTATACATCTTCTCTTTTTGATTATTGATCAGACCTGCGTATTTTTTATATGATTCGTAATCGTTATTGCGGCATGCCTGCTGTAATAAGTGTACGGTCTGCGGATTCCAGAGATGACCTTCTCCTCTTCTTTTCCATTGGTAGACACCCCCTTCCGGAAGGAGATTCTTTTCGACTCTTGAGTTTCCGAACGCAGTCCAGTGTTTGATCAAAACTTCTGTTGCAATATCATCTAATGAAAGACCTCCGATGCGGGATACAGATCCGCAGAAGTATTGATCTACTACTGTCTTGTCAATCCCCAGTACCTCAAAGATCTGAGCACCATGGTAAGATTGAAGAGTTGATATGCCCATTTTGGAGAATATCTTTAATAAACCTGCACAGATAGCTTTTACGTAGTTTTTCTTTAAGGTATCCCATGTCAGATCGGTATCCAGATGTCCCTGTTCTTTCATGGTACGGATACTTGCCAGTGCCATATACGGGTTGATTGCGGTCGCTCCGAATGCCAGCAGACAAGCAAAGTGATGCACCTCCCAGACATCTCCTGCTTCAACTACCAAACCTACAGCACCACGATTACCTGTTTTGATCAGATGGTGATGTACCGCAGAAACTGCGAGGATGGACGGAATAGGAGCATGTTGTGAATCAATGGCTCTGTCCGAAAGGATTAATACTTCAAATCCGTCACGTACAGCATCATCTGCATAACGACAAAGTCTTTCAAGGCCATCTTCCAGTGAACCTGATTTTCCGTCAGCTTTGAAATAGAGTTGTAAAGTTTTCGCCTGAAATACACCTGTATCGATAGAACGAAGTTTTTCCAGCTCGCTTGAAGTCAGGATAGGGTGTTGTAGTGTCACACAGTGACAGAATTTTTTATCTTCAATCAGAATATTACCGGCATTACCGATAAATGTCGCCAGACTCATGACTAGTCTTTCGCGAATAGGATCTATAGGCGGATTGGTAACCTGAGCGAAGAACTGTTTGAAATAGCTGGAAAGATGTTGAGGCTGATCAGACAGAACCGCTAAAGGAACATCAGTTCCCATTGATCCGATAGGCTCATATCCCGTAAGGGCCATCGGAGCCAGTATTGTTTCCAGATCCTCACGCGAATAACCGAACCCTTGCTGATATTTGAAAACAGATTCTTTAGATAAGTAGGTGTAGGTGACACGTGGGTCAGCCAGTTCTTCCAGACGGATTTTATAATTATTTAACCATTCGCCATAAGGTTGCTGACGGATAAGTTCACCTTTTACCTCTTCATCTGTGCGGATGCGTCCGGCTTCCATATCGACTACAAAAATCTTTCCGGGCTGTTGACGGCCTTTTTGGATAATTAAGCTTTCAGGAACAGGTAGGGCTCCGGCTTCTGATGCAACTACTACGCGCTCATCTGAAGTAATCGCATAACGTAAGGGTCTTAATCCATTCCGATCTAATGTCGCTCCGATAGTTTTGCCATCTGTAAAACACAGTGCTGCTGGTCCGTCCCACGGCTCCATAAGTGTCGCATGATATTCATAGAATGCCTTTTTCAAGGGATCCATCTGCGTGTTACCATCCCAGGCTTCAGGCACCAGCATAAGCATAACATGAGGCAGACTTCTGCCGCTGTGTAATAACAGTTCAACTACATTGTCCAGACATGCGGAATCAGACTGGCCTTTGTCTACGACAGGTAATAGAATCTGCATTTCTTCATCTGTAAAATAAGGGGATGAAAGAGAGCGGACACCGGCATAGAACCAGTTTAAGTTGCCGGTAAGTGTATTGATCTCCCCGTTATGGGCAATATGTCTGAAAGGCTGTGCTAATGACCAGGAAGGAAATGTATTAGTGGAGAACCGGGAGTGTACCAGACCAAAAGCAGATACAACACGAGGATCCCGCAAATCTTTGAAATAAGTTCCTACCTGATAAGTCGTAAGCTGGCCTTTATAAATGATAGTCTTACAAGATAGAGAGGCAATATAAATAGGGAGAGGGTATTCTTGGTGTTTTTTGATTTTCTGAATGATGAGACGTCTCAGAACAAAGAGTTTGCGTTCGAATTCTTCTGTGTTAAACACTCCTTCTGGTCGTGCTACGAAGAATTGAACAATCTCCGGTTCGGCACTCAGCGCAGTAGGTCCTATACCTTCCCGGTTTACAGGCACCGTACGAAACCCAAGGAAGCGCATATTGCGTTCTTCACAGGCTTCAACGACTGTATTTCTGCAAAGTGTATTCATTTCCGCTTCTTTTGGCAGAAATAACATTCCTGTTCCATAATAACCGGGCTCTTCGAGTTGAATGCCTAGTGAAATACATTCTTCCCACAGGAACTCATGAGGCAGCTGGATCATAATCCCGGCACCGTCACCACTTTCAGGATCACAACCGCAGGCACCGCGGTGTTCCATATTTTCTAACATGGTCAAGGCATCCTTAACCTGGTTGTGGGACTTGCGGCCTTTAATATGTGCTACAAAGCCTACACCACATGCGTCATGTTCAAAATCAGGGTCGTAAAGTCCTTTTTTCTCTATTCTTTCGTTTGTCATCTTCTCCTCAAAAATATAATCAGTTTGCTAATATAGGAATAAAAGTCTTATATTTTTATATTATTCACAAATAAAACTAATTTATATTGATTCTTTGTTAATCAAACATGGTTAATGCAATAGATTTTGTATTTTATTAGCTTATAGCTTCTGTTATTGGAATAACATTCTGTACTTTTGGGATGTAAACAAATAAATTATGGTTATTACGACTATTGAGATCTACAGACTAAGTATTCCGATGGAACCATTTGTCATTGCGACAGGAACGATGGACTATGCTCAGAATACTTTTATCAGGGTAAATACAGACGAAGGAATATATGGAGTAGGAGAGTGTTCTGCATTTCCGATGATTGTAGGAGAGACTCAGGATACCTGTCTGGTGCTTGCTCGTGATTTTGCAAAATTATGGAAAGGAAAGGATCCGCTGGCTATACAGGACCGTCTTGCCGAACTGGATCTTTATATTGCCGGAAACAAAACAATAAAAAGCGCTTTTGACAGTGCATTATTTGATATTGCATCCAAACATGCCGGATTGCCGTTGTATCAGTTTTTAAAAGGGGAGCGCCGGGATATTACTACGGATATGACACTGGGTATAGCATCTCCTGAAGAAATGGCTGAAAAGGCCAGAAATCTTCAGCGTGAAGGTGCTGTTATATTGAAGGTGAAACTGGGGAAAGATCCTCAGACAGATATTGAACGGATCAGGGCCATCCGCAAAGCTGTTGGTTTTGATATGCCGGTTCGGATTGATGCAAATCAGGGTTGGTCATATGAACAAGCTGTAGAGGCTTTGCAGGGGCTGGAACCTTTTAAAATACAATACTGTGAGCAGCCTATGCGGACATGGAATGACCATTTGCTTCCTCAGTTGCGTACAGAAACAATAGTCCCGATTATGGCTGATGAATCTGTGTATTCACATTATGATGCAGAGCGGCTGTGCCGGGAGGATGCCTGTGATTATATCAATATTAAATTTTCAAAATCAGGAGGTATTGCAGAGGCTTTACGAATAGATGCCGTTGCAGCAGAGTTTGGTATTCCATGTATGATTGGAGGTATGCTGGAAAGCCGTCTGGCTTTAGCTGCGAAGGTACATTTTGCTTATGCGGCAAAAATGGTCAGATTCTATGATCTGGATACATGTATGGTCGGACATCTGGAAGATCCTGTCATCGGAGGAGTACAATATGACGGATACCGGATCTCGGTAAGTGATGCCCCAGGGATAGGAGCAGATATTGATGCGGAATATTTAAAGAAATGTGAAAGTTGGGTGATCTGATCATCCGGCTTTTGATAGTATCTTTTTACAGATAGAGAAAGTCATAAATCTTTACCCTACCTCAATCCAAATTATTACCTTTGTTGTTGCTTAATTTTTATATAATTAATAATTATCATGAGTACACAAAAAGGTCCTATTTCTCAGTTTCTTGAGAAAAATTACCTTCACTTCAATGCAGCAGCATTGGTGGATGCAGCGAAAGGTTATGAAGCGCATCTGAACGAAGGTGGTAAAATGTTAATTTCTTTAGGTGGTGCGATGAGTACTGCTGAATTGGGAATTTCTTTAGCTGAGATGATCCGTCAGGATAAAGTTGCAATTATTTCCTGTACCGGAGCCAATCTGGAAGAGGATGTGATGAACTTGGTTGCGCACTCACATTACAAAAGAGTTCCAAACTATCGTGATCTGACTCCTGAGCAGGAGAGAGAGTTATTAGATAATCACTATAACCGTGTCACTGATACCTGTATTCCTGAAGAAGAGGCTTTCCGTCGTTTGCAGAAGCACCTTGAGGATGTATGGTATGCAGCTGAAGCTAAAGGTGAGCGGTACCTTCCGCATGAGTTTTTATATCAGGTCGTAAATTCAGGTGTATTGGAACAATACTACGAGATCGATCCTAAAAATTCATGGATTGTAGCTGCCGCTGAAAAGAATCTGCCTATTATATGTCCGGGATGGGAAGATTCCACAACAGGAAATATCTTCGCTGCGAATGTAATCAAAGGAAATCTGAAAGCCAGCACTGTAAAGTCCGGTATTGAATATATGATCTACCTGACAGAATGGTACCGTGAAAACTCCAGCGGTAAGGGGGTAGGTTTTTTCCAGATTGCAGGTGGTATCTCTGGTGATTTCCCTATCTGTGTAGTGCCGATGATGTATCAGGATCTGGAATGGGAAGATGTTCCTTTCTGGTCTTACTTCTGCCAGATTTCGGATTCAACAACTTCTTACGGTTCATACTCAGGAGCTGTTCCTAATGAAAAAATCACTTGGGGCAAATTGGATATCGATACACCTAAGTTTGTTATTGAATCTGATGCGACTATTGTGGCGCCTTTGGTATTTGCTTACGTACTGGGGCAATAGAATTAACTTTAGTATACGCTATACATGAAGAATTTGCTCACCGATAACCCTGCTGCTATCAAAGCACTCATGTCAGAGACATTGTTTTCTGCCGGGCAGTCCTTTGCACATAGTCAGGAGGATGAATTTGTGGAAGCAACATCTATACAAACTCCTCTGTCTGCAGAAGTGAAAACGGATGCGACGGAGGAGTTTATTTATCAGGGAAATAAAGATAGAGGGATCATCTTTATTTTACGTTATCAGGAATATCCGTATTTTTCAGCAGGTGCTCAGGAAGCATTTGTGAAAACAATTGGTGCTCTTCAGCTTGCTCCCTCCGATGTGGCTGTTGTCAATCTGGCTAATCCGCATAACCCAAATGATTTCAAACGCATTATGCAGTTTTTTACGCCAACAAAAATTATTCTGCTGGGCGTCGAACCGACATCTCTTGTCTTGCCGCATATCCCTCATAACTCTTACATGAAAGGTCGTGTAGCCACGGTATTTAATACCTATAGTTTTGAGGAAATGTTTGTGGATATAGAGAAGAAAAAGGCATTTTGGATAGAATTCAAAACTTTTATAGCTTCTTAAGCTCTCTAAATCATCTGATCTTTTTATAAATACCTTTGCCAACTAAAGTTTTTTGGCAGACAGGGGCTTTTCTGAAATTTTATTTTTTAATTTGTAGATATGATCGAATTAATTTTTGCAACAAATAATGCGCATAAACTGGATGAAGTACGTGCTATAGTAGGGGATGCTTTTATGATCAAAAGTCTGGATGATATCAATTGTCAGGATGATATTCCCGAAACCGGAGATACCTTTGAAGAAAATGCAAAACAGAAAACAGATTATCTTGTAAATAAATATGGTTTATATTGTTTCGGAGATGATTCAGGATTAGAAATAGAAGCAATCAATAATGAACCTGGGGTATACTCAGCCCGTTATTCAGGATCTAGAGATATGGAACGTAATATCGATCTGGTTCTTGAGAAATTAAGAGATAGTGAAAATCGTAAAGCCAGATTTCGAACAGTTATATCCTTATTTCTGAATGAACAGCAGCATTTCTTTGAAGGTACTATTGCAGGAACAATTATTTCTGAACGGAGAGGGACGGAAGGATTCGGGTATGATCCGATTTTTATTCCGGATGGATATGAAAAGACATTTGCTGAAATGACTGCAGACGAAAAGAATGGAATCAGCCATCGATCTATTGCAGTCAAGGCATTAACAGGCTTTTTGAAATCACTATGATCAATATAAAGCGGATAGTTTTTAAGAATAAGAATTTTAAGCTTGCCTATTATTTTAAAGCGCTTTTAAGGGAGATTCCTGTTTCGTTCTGGTATAGGTCCCGATTAAAATCTAAACTTCAGGCAATCCCGAAATTTGACAGTAAAGCACTGGAAGATCGGGTGAATTATTACAATAAGCTTCAGCAGAATACTTCCCTGGCATCCGCGGCTGTTGCAATAGCTGAATTTAAGATTCCTGAAAAAATCCGGGTATATTATTTTGATACAAAAGAATATGTTCGCTATTTTGATCCTCTACTGAAACTGCAGTTGATACCCGGTGATGTGGTGGACATCCCCGAATGTCCGGCAATAGTGAAAAGCAGACCCATCGCCGGAGATAATAAAAATGCTGTCTTACTTAATCTGGATAAGATCAGGCACTTTAATTTTATACAGGATGATATTGCGTTTGGTAGTAAAAAAGATATGTTGATCGGAAGATTTGCAGCTTACCAGCAACACCGCAAACGTTTTTTTGAATTGTACTTTGGCAACCCTTTATGTGATCTGGGTAGTGTCGTGATGGATAATGATCATCCGGAATGGTACAGTAAGCCTATTTCTATTCAGCAGCATCTGGATTATAAGTTTATTCTGTCTCTGGAAGGAAATGATGTTGCTACAAATCTCAAATGGATCATGTCTTCCAATTCCGTAGCAGTAATGCCTCTGCCTAAATATGAAACATGGTTTATGGAAGGTAGACTGATCCCGGATTTTCACTATATACAGATTAAAGATGATTATTCGGATCTGGAGGAAAAGCTGTACTACTATATTAATCATCCGCAGGAAGCCGAAAAAATTATTGGTCATGCACATCAGTACATTCAACAGTTTAAAAACAAAAAATTAGAAGATCTTATCGCATTACGCGTTCTCGAAAAGTATTTCGAAAAGACGAATCAAAGACTTTGATTCTTTGCTTAGACCCTTTGTCAGTATTGCGGGAAGTAATTTTGCTGTAAATGTAATGCCGATTGAAATTAATTTGTTTCCGTGACGGGTTCAGATTCCTCTTTTACCGGATTTTTAGATTCCTGATTCACTTTTTTTGGTTCAGTCTTTTGATCTGCTGGTTTTTTAACTTCCGTTTTAATCCCCTCTTTCGGATCTTTCTTTTCCGCCACAGGATCTTTAGCAGCAGACTTGCTGCCGGATGAAGAACTTGCTGCGGGTGGATTTATATCTTTTGGAATTTCACGTTTTCTGTTAAGTAAATCTTCCTTAGACACCGGGCGGTCTTCCGGTCGCCATATAAATCCGGGTAATACTTCATTCTCATTGGTCACCATATTCAATGGATATACTTTGCCATCCACCTTGCGGATGGATACATAATCCTTTATCTTGCGGTTTTCCATCAGAATTTTGATCCTGCTGCTGCGGTCATGAAACATTTCCGTGATAACTTTTTTCTCTTCATTGACCACGAAAATCATGTTTTCTGCATTCCCGTCAACAAATAAACGATCCAGATTATTGCCAGCAAAGAAGCCTGTAATCTTTCTCCCTTTGAGTTGATTGAATTTGATGGTATCCAGTACAGCATTAACCATGAACGCACTGTTCACCAATAACATATTGTCCAGACGTTGCTCTTTGATCTGCAGATAGAGCGTATCTGCCGAGATTTGCGATCCTTCGGCCCATATCATAGGACGTCCCATAAACCTGAACATGGAGTCGGCCATGCCGTAATATACCGAATCAGCGACTGCCTGCAGGTCAGATTTGAACATACGCACATTATAATGGGCTATGATAATCCGTGTACGTGCCGTATCCAGATAAGCACTGTCTTTAGGAGTGGTCGTGACAGAGTCCGGCGATTTGGCAACTAACAAAGCTTTGTTGATCAGACTGTCACTCTCATTTCCTTTGGGCAATACCGTTCGCTGTCTGAGCACACTGTCTGCTGCCAGGGTCTTACCGATTAGTATTTTATTCGGATCCCCTTTTTCCTGTTGTACGACAGCAGGTTTTTTAGGTGGCGCTGTGTTATTTTTGGTGATGGTTTTACTTGTCTCTTTGACTTGCTTGATCACAGTTTTGGCAGAGTCAGATTTTAATCCTTCTATATGAAGACTATCTGTTTGAGTCGAATCTGACAGACCAATTATATTGCCTGACATAGACAGGCTATCCGTATTTTCGTTACCGTCGTCATCCCCGTAGTCTTCATCTGCTATTTCCTCTATGAGCCCGCCATTCCGATCGAGCTTGAAATCGAGTGCTTTATAGTCTTTGAGGAAAATCACCTTTGAATACAAGGTATCAGCTGTCATATAAGCGGAATCTACCTGCGGTTCAGGTTTGACAGTCGCGGATATCGAGTCTTTGGAAACGGGTGTGATGGGGCTGATTTCCTTAAAGGATTCCTCTTCTTTGGATTTCTTTTTTTCTACAGTTTTTTCCTTACCGGCCTTTTTTCCCTTCTCCTCTTTTTCTACAGGTTTGGCAGAAGTAGAGTCGCTGGTACTGGTTGAGTCTTTTTTAATCACCATTGTAACCAATGGCTTATCCGTCATGGTGATAGACTCATCCGATTGTTTATACAATCCGTACCCGCCATTGGCATAGAATTTATCAACTGTATCTACAAAAACTACATTACGATACGCTTTACCTTCTCCCGTAGCTCTGTCATAATATAAGCTGTCTCCTTTCAGAAACTTAGAACCTTCTGTGTACAGGTTGTTTTTAGAAAAGCGGGCAACACCGGTAGCCGTATTGTAATTTCCTTTTTCCGTATACAGATTTTCGCCTTTATTTCCTTTGATGTTGGTTGGGCCGAAGAAATATGTAACCCGTTGAACAGAATTATAACGCATGGTATCCGTATAGATCTTGACGTCCGGTGTTCTTACGACAACCTTATTTCTGAAATAAGCATCCTGCGTATTCTCAAAGTAATAGGCATTTTTAGAAGTAATAGTGTCTCCTTTACTGACAATCCGCCCGCCACCGGTGTATGTGCCGACTTTGCTGCGCATATTGTACGTCAGGTAATTGGTGGTCAGTACAGAAGATTTATCGACCATACGCACATTACGTGTCAGCGTGGCAATCTGAGGAGCTGCGTCATAATGAAGTTTGTCTGAATAGATGATCGTACCGCTGGGTTGCGTTATTACAACATTGTCAAAGGCTTCAAAAAACTGTCTGCCGATTCCATCCTCATACATATATCCGCTGTCAGCAGATAACGTACTTCCTTTGTGTTCAAAAACAGGTCTGTAATAAATAGTACGATCCGGATTTTTGACCAGGCGCATACTGGATGATGAGACGAGCTTGAGCTGATCTCCAGTAGGCTGTGGCTGTTGAGCGGATGCAAACAGACAGAAAATATATGTTAATACAAAAAGGAATAATCGTTTCACAGCAGCAAAAATATGCAAATAAAGTGCAAATAATTGTTAAAGCAAAAATTTTCATTAAAACCAATCCCGTTTATGATAACATCCGGGAATTCAGAGTACAATAAGGTTTTATTAGAAGAATAAAATTTTCTATTTTCAAATCTAAAGGTAAATTAAGCCCTTTCCAATTTATAAACATATTATGAAAGGATTGCATCTAATTGTTACCCTAAAAAATTAATTTTTCCATATAAATAGACTTCATATAAAATCCTTACGTCATTTAAAGGATTACAGCAACTGCAAAAATCTGAGAGCTTTCTTTGTCGTTATCAAAAAAGACACACTTTCAGAAAAAATAAGCCTTAACTTTGGGTACATGAATGTGCTGGAAAGATTTCATAGATATGTAAATCAAAACGGGCTTTTTGGTCCGGATGATAAAATTGTACTGGCTGTAAGCGGAGGTAAGGATTCTATGCTGATGGCCAGACTTTTTCTGGAATCGAACTATCGTGTGATTATAGCACATTGTAATTTTTCCCTGAGAGGAGAGGAGTCTGATCTTGATCAGCAGCTTGTCGAAGCCTTTGGCGAAAAGTATGGTATTCCTGTTTTCGTCAAAAGATTTGATACAGAAGCGTACGCAGAAGAAAACAAGATTTCTATACAAATGGCAGCTCGTGACTTACGTTATCAGTGGTTTGAAGAATTGCGTATTGCTCAGGACTGTGCGTACATCTCGGTTGCACAACACTGCAATGATCATATCGAAACAGTTTTGCTTAATATGATCAGAGGTACAGGTCTTGCAGGTCTGCAGGGTATACAGCCAAGACGTGAACGTATCATCCGGCCCTTGTTGTTTCTCCGGGCTGCAGAAGTTACGGAGGCAGTTCGTCTTTTGCAGATTCCGTACAGGGATGATCAGTCTAATTTTTCTGTTAAATATGCCAGAAATAAAATCAGATTGAAGATTGTTCCCTTGATGGAAGAGATAAATCCGGAGTTTGTACAAAGTTTTGCTTCCAGTATAGACAAATTTGCCGGAGCCTATCAGCTTCTTCAGGATTTTGTAAACCCTGTTCGTCAGTCTTTATTTCAGGAAAGTAAAGTTACCGCAGAAGTGCTTATTGAAAGGAAAAGTCTGGAACCCTACCTTACTAATCCGGCACTGCTGTATGAGCTTTTTCAGCCTTATCATTTTCAAAAGAATGTGCTGGAAGACCTGGTAATAACATGGGATAATGGAACGGGACGTATTTTTGAATCTGACACATACCGCTTGTTAGTGGATCGTACACACTTGATCTTGCATCCGATTGTTTCGGAGGAGGAAACTCCCGTTTGCATTGAGGAAACAGATGAACAAGCTGAATGGAAGGGTTTTCATTTTAATATTGAAAAATCTTCTTCAAGGGATATTGTAAAAGAGAAGCATATGGCTAAAATTGACTGGGATAAATTAAAGTTTCCCTTACAAATCCGAAGTTGGCAGGAAGGTGATGTTTTTTATCCGTTGGGAATGGAGGGTAAGAAGAAAGTGAGTGATTATTTCATTCAGCAAAAAATAAATTCCTTTGCCAAGGCACGAATTCCTATCTTGGTGGACGGAACGGGGGAAATTATCTGGATTGTCAATTACAGGTTAGACAATCGGTTTAAGATAACGAACAATACAAAAAAAGTATTTACTTTAGTCTGTGAATAATTATATGGAAGAGCCAAACTTATTTGTAGAGCAACAGTATCTGGGTAGAGATAAGACCTGGATCAGTGTCCGCCTGATCTTAGCGTTGTTCTGTTTTATTGCCTACTACCTCAATCTGGATCATCTGGCCTCACGTCAATTATTTTTTATTGTAGGTGTGGCTGTTATACTGGTATCGATACTGATGATGTATATGTTACATTACAGGACAGTTGTCAGGGAAAACTGTGTGAGTATCAGCGGGCTTTGGACAACACGTCTTGTCAAAATAGACCTGAACAGCATCGCAAAAGTGGAAAAGAAAAAATACAGCACTTTTATCTTTAATAATCCGGTGTACAACCTGCATAAAAATGGCAAAATTCGCTTTTATTCGGGCGGTAATGATGCGATCTGGCTGACGGATAAGGACGGTCTGGTGTATGTAATAGGCACACACAAACAGGAAGAATTCTATAAAGCTGTAGAATACGCACGGAAGCTCAGAAAAGATTAAAATTTTGTTAAGTGATTTTTCTCTGACAAAAACACAAGGTATCTCTTCTATTATTTATTAAATTTGAGAAAAAGCAACGAATTAGTATGGCTCCATTATTGAAATTTTTATTGATAGCTTTCGCTGTTTATTTCATAGTAAGGTTTCTTTTCAGATTAATTTTACCATTCGCTATGCGTAAAGCGGCGGAGCGTATTATGAAAAAAGCTCAGCAATCACAATATACCACCGGTAACGGTCCGTTTGGATATCAA
Organism: Sphingobacterium sp. UBA5789; assembly: GCF_002418355.1. Lineage (NCBI taxonomy): Bacteria > Pseudomonadati > Bacteroidota > Sphingobacteriia > Sphingobacteriales > Sphingobacteriaceae > Sphingobacterium > Sphingobacterium sp. UBA5789. The sequence goes on from NZ_DIDX01000001.1 coordinate 994,257, forward strand.
CAGTATGAACAGCAAACACGTGCCGATGAAGGAAGAGTACGTGTAGAATATGCTCCTTCTAAAAAAGAAGAAAAGCGCAGACCGGGAACAGCTACAGCTGGAGAGTTTGTAGACTTCGAAGAGATAAAATAAGCACTTTTCCTTCCTAAAAAGGTTATCTTTGCGGTCTATGTGGTTAAAACAATTATCTGTTTTAAATTTTAAAAATTATACGGAATCCGCTTTAGAATTTTTGCCGGAAGTAAATGCTTTCGCCGGAGAGAACGGTGCCGGTAAAACCAACCTTTTAGACGCTATACATTACCTTTCCCTGTGTAAAAGTTATTTCAATCCGATCGATTCTCAGCATATTAAGCAGGGAATGGACTGGTTTATGGTACAGGGATCATTTGAAAATGATACCCGTACAGATGTAATCTCCTGTAGTCTAAAAAAGAATCAGAAAAAGCAGTTTAAAAAAAATAAAAAGGACTATCCGCGACTTGCCGATCATATCGGACAATTTCCGTTGGTCATGATTTCTCCGAATGACAGTATGATCATTACGGATGGAAGTGAAGAACGTCGTAAGTTTATGGATAATGTAATCTCGCAGACGGATCATCATTATCTGGATAAGCTTATCACGTATAATAAGGTCATGCTTCAGCGTAATGTCATGCTCAAACAAGCACGGGAAACCGGACAACTTGATCTGGGGTTACTGGAAGTATTAAACCTGCAGCTTGTAGAAGTAGGAGCACAGATCTTTGAGAAGCGTCAGCAATTCATGAAGGATTTTCTTCCTGAATTTGAAAAGCATTATCATTTTCTTACTGAAAGTGCAGAACAGGTATCTCTGGTGTATGAATCTCCGTTGATGACTGTTGATTTTCATGAATTACTGGATAGAAACCTGGAACGTGACCGGGCATTGGAAAGGACCTCTCAGGGTATACATAAAGACGATCTTCTGTTTACCATACATGAAGGGATGCCATTAAAGAAATTTGGCTCTCAGGGGCAGCAAAAATCATTTCTCATCGCATTAAAATTAGCCCAGTATAGTTTTCTTCAGGCAAGAAAAGGCTTCAAGCCATTGTTGCTGCTGGATGATATCTTTGATAAACTGGATGAAAGACGTACACGTAAACTGATGCAGATGGTTTCGGAAGACGATTTTGGCCAGATCTTCCTCACCGATACAGATTCAGAACGTGTGCAAAGAATTTTTGAGGAAATCGCACAACCAATCCGTATCTTTGATATCAAAGGAGGCGCAATACAAGATGTATAAGAAGAAGGTAGACGAAATCCATTCCAATGATGATATTGGTATAAAACAGGCTATTGAAAAATGGGTGGATACCTATCGTCTGCGTCGTAAATTCGACGAATCTTCTATTGTCAATGCATGGCCTGAGATTATTGGGAAAGCAATTGCCAACCGTACCCAGAAAATTTATATCAAAGACCGGAAGATGTATGTTAAGGTGGAATCTGCAGTAATCAAGAACGAATTAGCTCTGATGCGCAGGCAGATTATTGGCCGTCTTAATGAATATGTTGGGCAGGTTGTTATCGAAGAATTGATCATTCTTTAAAAAAAGAGTATCGGTCTATAATTCGGATAACAAGACCAATAGTCCTTTTTTTAGTTTACAAATACTGCTCAAGATCCCCTTTGCCTTCACGGACAATCTCAAAATCTCCGTTGGTAAGATCTACCACAGTTGAAGCTACATTATCTCCATAGCCACCATCTATTACGATATCTACCAGATTTTCGTATTTTTCGTGGATAAGTTCCGGATCAGTGGAATATTCCAGAATATCATCTTCATCACGAATCGAGGTCGTTACAATAGGATTTCCAAGTACTCTGACGATCTCTCTCACAATATGATTGTCAGGAACACGTATACCGACAGTTTTCTTTTTGGAAGAAAGAAGTTTGGGTACCTGGCCGCTTGCATTGAAGATAAAAGTAAACGGACCCGGAAGTGCTTTTTTCAGCACACGGAATACACTGGTGTCAAAGGGTTTGGTATATTGGGAAATGTCTGTCAGATCGTAACAGATAAAAGATAAGTTTGCTTTATCTACTTTCAATCCTCTTATCTCACATACGCGTTCTATAGCCTTATGATTGGTGATATCGCAGCCAATACCATATACGGTATCTGTAGGGTAGATAATTACACCACCACGTTTTAATACATCAACGACTTGTTGTATTGCCTTTTCATTAGGATTGTTTTCGTAAATTCGGATAAGCATATTGAAGCCTGAAATTTAAAAGATATTAAACGGTTCACGTTGCATTCCGTGTGAACAACGGATTCTTATAATATAAAAACCGTCAAAAGGCTTTAATGTTTTTGACGGTTTCTGATATGTTGTTATTCCGGATTAAAATTCCGCATTTTTTGGTGTTCTTGGGAATGGGATAACATCACGGATATTGGTCATTCCTGTTACGAATAGTACCAGACGCTCAAATCCGACTCCGAAACCTGAGTGAGGAACTGATCCAAAACGACGTGTATCCAGGAACCATTCCATTTCTTCAGCCGGTATTCCTACCTCAGCCATACGAGCCAGTAATTTGTCCAGATTTTCTTCCCTTTGAGATCCGCCAACCATTTCACCTATTCCCGGAAACAGGATATCCATCGCACGAACAGTGTTTCTGCCTAATGTATCCGGCTCGTTCTGTTTCATATAGAATGATTTGATCTCTCTTGGATAATCTGTAAGGATCACTGGTTTCTTAAAATGTTTTTCTACAAGATAACGCTCGTGTTCAGATTGAAGATCTGCACCCCATTCGTCAATCAGGTATTTAAACTGTTTCTTCTGATTTGGCTTGCTGCGTTTTAATATCTCGATCGCATCTGTATATTTGACACGCTCAAATTCATTTTCAAGACAGAATTTTAATTTCTCAATAAGATCCATCTCTGAACGTTCTGCAGCAGGTTTGTTTTTCTCTTCCTCCAGCAGACGGTTTTTCAGAAATTCGATCTCTTCCGGACATGTTTCCAACGCATACTGTATCACATATTTTAATAAGGCCTCAGCCAAATCCATATTGTCTTCCAGTTCATAGAAAGCCATCTCTGGTTCGATCATCCAGAATTCTGCCAGGTGACGAGTTGTATTGGAGTTTTCGGCACGGAATGTAGGTCCGAAAGTATAAATATTACCAAATGCTAAAGCTGCCAGTTCACCTTCCAGTTGTCCGGATACCGTAAGGTTAGTGGATTTTCCGAAGAAGTCTTCTTTAAAATCTATTTCACCGTTTTCGGTACGAGGAGGATTATTCAGGTCTAAAGTAGTGACACGGAACATTTCTCCAGCACCTTCAGCGTCTGAACCGGTAATAATAGGAGTGTGCATATAGACAAAGTCTCTTTCATTGAAGAAACGGTGTACTGCAAATGACAATGCATTACGTACTTTGAAAATAGCATTGAATGTTCCGGTGCGGAAGCGCAAATGTGCGATTTCACGAAGAAATTCTAAACTGTGTTTTTTGGGTTGTAAAGGGAATTTCTCGGGATCTGAATCTCCGATCACATCAAGTTCCGTTACTTTGACTTCGACCTTCTGGCCTTTTCCCAGGGATTCGATCAGAGTTCCTTTTACACGTACAGCAGCACCTGTAGTGATTCTTTTTAATAACGCATCATCCGTATTTTCAAAATCAACTACTGCCTGGATATTATTGATTGAAGAACCATCATTGATCGCTATAAATTGATTGTTACGGAAGGTTCTTACCCATCCCTTTACAATGACCTCTTGCCCAAACTCAGTGGCATTCAATAATTCTTTAATACGTGTGTGTTCCATTTTGTTGTTAGATATTAATTGGAGTTATTTTTCAAAATAAACTCATGCTGTTTTTATAATTCTGCAGCTCACAAAAATAGCTTATAATTTGTTAAAATCCTTGATTTATTTATAAATACGGGAAGTGTTCTTATCAAAAAAGCCTCTGATTTAAGTCAGAGGCTTTTGATATAGTGGTAAAAAAGGAATTAACCTTTTAATACTTTAGTTACTAAATCTGCAGCTTCTTTTAATAATATAGCCGAGTATACTTTAAGTCCTGATTCATCAATCAGTTTCTTAGCTTCTTCCGCATTTGTTCCCTGAAGACGCACGATGATAGGAACCGGAATATTTCCAATTTCCTGATAAGCATCGATTACACCCTGAGCAACACGGTCACAACGAACGATACCACCGAAGATATTGATCAGGATCGCTTTTACATTAGGGTCTTTCAGAATGATATTAAATCCGGCTTTAACTGTTTCAGCATTAGCGGTACCACCTACGTCAAGGAAGTTAGCAGGCTCACCACCGGCAATCTTAATGATATCCATTGTTGCCATAGCAAGACCGGCACCATTTACCATACAACCTACGTTACCGTCAAGTTTTACATAGTTCAGGTTAGATTCACCAGCTTCTACTTCAGTAGGATCTTCTTCTGTAACATCACGCATTGCTGCATAATCAGGATGACGGTATAATGCATTCTCATCCAGATTTACTTTAGCATCTACAGCCAAAATTTTGTCGTCAGAAGTTTTTAATACCGGATTGATTTCAAACATTGAAGAATCTGTAGCATCGTAAGCTTTGTAAAGTGCAGCTACGAATTTTACCATTTCTTTATGTGCAGGACCTGATAATCCTAAGTTGAATGCAATTTTACGTGCCTGAAAGCCCTGAAGACCAACTTTAGGGTCAATCTCTTCTTTGAAAATCAAGTGAGGAGTTTTTTCAGCTACTTCTTCGATATCCATACCACCTTCAGTAGAATACATTACGATATTGCGGCCTGTTGCACGATCCAGCAATACGGACATATAGAATTCTTTGGTTTCGCTTGCTCCCGGATAGTATACATCCTGTGCAACTAATACCTTGTTTACTTTTTTACCTTCAGGACCTGTCTGAGGAGTTACCAGTTGCATACCGATGATATCAGTAGCTCTTTGTTTTACTTCATCCAGATTTTTAGCCAATTTCACACCGCCACCTTTACCGCGACCACCTGCGTGAATCTGAGCTTTTACAACAACCCAGTCCGAGTTGTAGTCTTCTTTCATCTTTTTAGCGGCTTCCACAGCTTGCTCAGGAGTGTCAGCTACAATTCCTTCTTGTACAGTAACACCAAAACTTTTTAGTATTTGCTTTCCTTGATATTCGTGAATGTTCATTTTGACAATTTTAAGGTGTAAAAATATGGTTTTTAACTTTAAAGGTCAAGTGTCTATCGTCTTTTTAATGTTTATTTGATAAAAATGACGAAGGCAGACTTTATACCGGGCGTTCTATTCGCTAATCAACCCTATTTTTATTCCTGCCAGGACGGACAAAAATTAGTAACTTCGCTGTATGATGTTACAAGCAAAAGGAATCTATAAATCCTACAGCGACCTGTCTATTCTGAAGGGAGTAGATCTGGAAGTCGACAAAGGTGAGATTGTGACTATAGTGGGCGCTTCCGGAGCCGGAAAGAGCACATTATTGCATATTATCGGTACATTAGATCGGCCTGAATCCGGAGAAGTCTGGATAGATGGCGTGAAGGTCAGCGGGTTGAATGAGAAGAAACTCAGTGCTTTTCGCAATAAGCACATTGGGTTTGTCTTTCAGTTTCACCATCTGCTGCCTGAGTTTACGGCATTGGAAAATGTTTGTATCCCGGCATTTATAAATGGAGTATCTAAAAAAGATGCTGAAACCAATGCCATGCAGCTGCTGGAGATGTTGGGTGTGGCTCATCGCGCAGGTCATAAACCGTCAGCTATGTCAGGCGGAGAGCAACAACGTGTATCTGTAGCCAGAGCATTGATTAATAAACCTTCAATCGTACTTGCAGATGAACCATCCGGTAATCTTGATTCCGAAAATGCAGCAGCCTTACATCAGTTGTTTTTTGATTTAAGGGATAAAATCCAGCAGACATTCGTCATTGTAACCCATAATGATGAACTGGCCAATATTTCAGACCGTACCATTCATATGCGTGACGGAAACATTGTTTAAAAAAATGAGTGAGAAATTATTAATAACATATGGTACCAGAGGACTGGCGCAACGAATCGCCCGTCTGGTGGAAAGTAAAATAAGTGTACAACTGGCTTCTTCTGAAGAGGTACCCGGGATTTTGGTGTCTTCAGGCAAAGTGCTTCAGATTCCGGCAGGAGGACAGTCAACGTATGCGCATGAAGTACTTAAGGTTAGCTTAGATCAGGATATAAGCTATATACTTCCTTTGGGGAAAGAGGAGATAAATGTATTGGCAGAGGCGCAGATATTGTTTGAAGAGTACGGTATCCGGTTGTTGTTACCGGCAAAGGAGTTGTTATCTGATATTTTCGTGCTGGAAGATCCCGACAAAGATATGGCTATAAATATACTTCTGGATGGAAAAGATCTGCTGACAGAGGAGCAAATCAGAACTAGTAATCTCTCCGGAGCTTTTGTTTTGGCTGATTCAGAAGATGAACAGGCATTGTGTTTAGTATCAGCTAAAGGCTAAGAGATGAAAAATTACAAGGAATATCCGGCAGACAAGAAAGTATTTTTGTTTGAACTGGATGATATACTCTATCCGAAAAAAGATTACATATTGCAGGTATATTATCTTTTTTCAAATTTTATTGAATTCACAGAAACAACACCAGACTCCAAAAGTTTATTGGCTTTTATGCAAAAGCAATATGAAGAACATGGAGAAGTGGGAATGTTTGACAGTGTAAAGGAAAAATTCGGTTTGGATGAACAATACAGGGAAAAATTTGGTCGTATACATGTGCAGGCTCATTTACCCCTTAAACTTTTGTTATTCCCGGAGACGATACAATTGTTACAAGATCTTCAGAATGCAGGTAAACATGTGGCCGTTTTAACAAAAGGTAATCCACTCGAACAACTGAATAAACTTAAGCATATAGATTGGCAGGGATTCGATAAAGGAATGAAAGTCTATTTTATTGATGAGTTGAATTTCAGAAATATTGACCCGATTAGTTATATTGCAGATGAATTTAAGATTCAGCCTGAAGAAATAGCTATCGTAGAATAGACAAGTTATACGGATATATTTCCGGAAGATGCTAATTGTTGACGATTATGAAAAAAATATTTCCGGTATTATGGGTGCTTATACTTTTTACCTCTTTATACAGTTGTAAAAAATCAGATAACCCTGATAATAAAAACGATACAGAGGAAGACATGATCAAAGATTCTGTCTTTTACTACACCAAAGTTCTCTCTCTATGGGAGGGAAGCATGCCTCCGCGTAATGTCAATACGTTAGATGATAAGGGAGTCGTACGTTCTTATACAAAAAACTACGCTACAGGTGAGGAGGTATTGAATTATATGATGGGACTCACTCCTATAGTTAACGGCCGGCCGGTAGATAAGTATAGTTTTATCGATAGACAGGGGACTATAAGTGGCGAGATCGAAGAAGGGGTCAGTACAAGCTATGGTATGTATGTGTTTTATCTGGAGACAAGTTCTTCAGGTGACAATGCAGATTTGTATGTGCGGATGGTAGATAAGAATTCTCCGGCCTATCAGGCTGGTATACGTCGCGGAGATCGTATTCTGAGTATCAACGGACAGACAAATATTGATTACAATACTCAAAAATCCCAAAATTTTAAATTGATAAATGATGCGATCAATTCCAAGAGTATGACCATCAAATTTGTATCTCCGACTTCAGTCACTACAGAAAAACAAATGGTGAGCTCTTTGTATAATTTTGACCCTGTTCTGGCAAGTAAAGTTATTGATCAGAATGGTAAAAAGATCGGCTATCTTGCTTTCAGCTCATTTGTTGCTATTTATAATAACAGGATTCCAACCGCAATGTTAAGTTCCTTCGAAAATATTTTCAGTCAGTTTGAAGGACAGAATATATCTGAACTTATAGTCGATCTGAGATACAATGGAGGGGGCTCTGTCCAGACAGCAGAGTATCTGGCCAATCGTATCGTACCGGCCTCTGCTAATGGCAAGCGTATGTATTCCTACAAACTGAATCGCAATCTGGAAGCCTGGGGATGGGGGAAAGATGGAGGGGAGTTTGGCCCAGTCAGTTATGCTAAAAAGGGAACACTTAATCTCAATAAAGTATACTTTTTAGTGACCAAATCCACCGCTTCGGCGAGTGAGCTCCTGATCAACTCTCTAAAACCATATTTTAAAGATAATCAGAAAATGATCGGTACATATGGGGAAGACAGCGGGGGTAATCCTGTCGTTGAAAATACATTCGGTAAACCTGTGGGATTCTTTAGATATACCATAGGAACCACTGACGTAGATTTATATGCAACCTCATTTCAGACTGTAAATGCGGACAATTATGGTGATTATTTTGCCGGATTAACGCCGGACAGAAGTACATATGAAGATTATTTCAAAGATTTTGGTGATCCGCAGGAAAGGATGATTGCCGAAGCACTGCATTATAGTCTGAATGGAAGCTGGTTGTCCAGTACTTCTAAGACAGCACTGGCTTCTGTCAATAAGTTGCGAAATGAAAAATATATAAACCGACAGAGTATAGATGCCCGCGCACATGCAAATGGTATGTACAAGTTTCAGACGGGACGGTTAAAATAAATGTAAATGTTTAAAAGATTCCTTACTTTGCAAGTAGGATTGATATAGAAAGCTATGAAAAAAGAAAAACCGGCCACAATAAAAGAAATAGCCAGAAAGCTGAAGATATCTCCTTCTACAGTTTCCAGAGCGCTGAATGATCATCCGAGTATTGGGTTGGTAACCACCATGCGGGTGAAAAAAATGGCTGAGGAAATGAATTATGAGCCGAATCAGACTGCTATTTTCTTTAAACAACGGAAGACATTTACAATAGGTGTAGTATTACCCAGTCTTTCCGAACCCTTTTTCTCTGCAGCCATCAGTGAAATCGAAAACTTTGCTAATGAGCGTAAGTATACGGTGATCATGGGGCAGTCAATGGATGATGCAGAAAGAGAATTACGGATCTTGCAAACCCTCAAAAAACATCGTGTTGACGGCGTATTGATGTCCATAGGAAAGAATACCAATTCTTTTGATTTCATCAAGAGTATGGAAGAATCGGAGATTCCAGTCGTATTTTTTGACTGTGTTCCTAATCTGAATGATATTGACCGTATAGAATGCGATCTGGCTACAGGGGTATATGAAGCTATCGATGCTTTTGTATCCCGCGGACATCAGAAGATTGCCCTGATCAACGGGCCTGATACCCTGTTAGCTTCCGAAGAACGTAAACTCGCCTATATAAAGGGGCTGAGAAAGAATGATATTGCATTTGACGACCGTTATCTCGTCAATACGGATCTTACTGAAGAAGGAAATGAAGAAGCGATGAACAAGCTCCTTACCCTATCGGACAGGCCTTCGGCTATATTATCTTTCAATGACTTTGTCACACTGGATGTTATGAAATTTGCGAGACAGAGAGGTGTATCGCTGAACAGTGATATCCATTTTATCAGTTTTGCCAACTATCCATTGTGGAAATATATGGAAAATCCTCCTATGGGAAGTATTGAGCAGTTTCCGGATCAGCAGGCTAAGAAAGCAGCAGAGATTCTGTTTGACCGCCTGGAAAATAAGGAGGATTATAAGCCTCAGCAATTTATATTTAAGTCCCGCTTAATATTGCAATAGACAAAATAGGGCTCGCTAAATAATGATGTTATTTCGCTTCCTGCCCAGAAGTATAAAAAAACTAAAAAGGCATTCAAGAAATTGAATGCCTTTTTTATGGGGTAGGTTATTGCCTACAAGTGGATCACTTCACCATATGCATCAGCACAGGCTTCCATGATCGCTTCACTCATGGTCGGATGAGGATGTACAGACTTGATCATTTCATGACCTGTCGTCTCTAATTTACGGGCTACAACGATCTCTGCGATCATTTCAGTAACATTAGCTCCGATCATATGTGCACCTAATAATTCTCCGTATTTCGCATCGAAAATTACTTTTACAAAACCGTCTTTAGCTCCGGCAGCAGAAGCTTTTCCGGATGCTGAGAATGGGAATTTACCAACTTTCAGTTCGTATCCCGCCTCTTTAGCTGCTTTTTCAGTGTAACCAACAGATGCAATTTCAGGTGAACAATATGTACAACCCGGGATATTATTATAATCGATTGCTTCTACATGAAGACCTTTTATTTTTTCTACACAAGTGATTGCTTCAGCAGAAGCAACGTGAGCCAGGGCCTGACCTTTCACGATGTCACCAATAGCATATACACCTTCTACATTTGTTTTGTAGAAATCGTCTACCAGTACACGACCTTTATCTGTTTTCACACCTGTCTCTTCTAGGCCGATATTCTCGATATTAGGGGTGATACCTACAGCCGAAAGTACAATCTCTGCTTCAAGAGTTTCTACTCCTTTAGCGGTCTTGATACTTACTTTGCTTAATTCTCCTTTGGTGTCTACAGACTGAACTTCAGATTTTGTTAAGATATTGATACCTGCTTTTTTGAGGCTTTTTTCCAGTTGTTTGGATACTTCTTCATCCTCTACAGGAACGATACGATCCATGAATTCTACGATAGTGACCTGAGTACCCATCGCATTGTAGAAATAAGCAAATTCAACACCGATTGCTCCTGAACCCACTACAACCATTGATTTTGGTTTATTTGGTAAGGTCAATGCCTGACGGTAGCCAATGATTTTTTTGCCATCCTGTGGTAAATTAGGTAATTCGCGTGAACGTGCTCCGGTCGCCAGAATTGTATGTTTGGCTGTATATTCTTTTGTCGCTCCGTCAGCTCCTTTCACTTCTACTTTACCACCTTTTTTGATTTTGGCAGTACCATTGATGACATCAATCTTGTTCTTTTTCATAAGAAACTGGATTCCTTTGCTCATACCATCAGCAACTCCGCGGCTTCTTTTGACAATCGCATCAAAATCTGCTTCTCCGCCCTGAACTTTGATTCCGTAGTCTTCAGCGTGATTCAGATATTCAAAAACCTGTGCGCTTTTGATTAATGCTTTTGTAGGAATACAGCCCCAGTTGAGACAGATTCCGCCTAATGATTCGCGCTCAACGATCGCAGTCTTAAAGCCCAATTGAGCAGCTCTGATGGCAGCAACATACCCCCCAGGACCACTTCCAATTACAATGATGTCGTAATTCATATGATATAATTTGTCTTTTTTAGTTATCCGTAATTTCCGTTGTTCTTTATAAATACTGATTTATTCCAATCCCGGAAACTGCAGATAATAATTTCTGTAGTTGATTTAGTGATGTGCGATCATGACTAAAAATGAACACACAATCTCCTCCAAATGTACGTATTATTTTTTAATCTGCCATGTAATGGAAATGCAATTGTTTGCATACAAATGCATTAAATCCATTCGTAAAGGTGTCATTTGTCAGTTATTAGTCAAAGAGAAACATAGTCAGATCTTTGTGATCAAATTAGTATTACTTTTGAAGTTTGAAGATATTATTATGCTAAGACTTTTTAGACAAATCGCTTTATGGGAAGCGATCTCCACCATTCTCCTTTTCTGTTTTGCGATGCCTCTGAAGTATTTCGCAGATATTCCTGAAGCTGTACGTATAGCCGGATCTATTCACGGCTTTTTGGTCGTCATATTTGTAATTATGCTCGTCGCCTGTACAGTAGAGTACAAATGGTCCTTAATTAAAGCTCTGAAGTATTTTGTGGTCTCGATGATCCCGGTTGCTTCTTTCTGGGTAGAATTGGATCTGAAAAAAGAAATTGCAAAAAATGCTAAAGGAGTTGCTTAATCAGCTTCTCCTTTGTTAATCCGTTCAATACCCATATAGGCATAAGTAATTTCTGTTCTGCCGTGCGGAGTAGGAGTGCCTTCCTCATTCAGGTTTACAAATACCAGTTTTTCAATTGAAAGTATGGTCTTTCTGGTGATTTTATTCCTTACTTCGCATTTCATGGTCAATGATGTCGTGCCAAAGGCTATTGCTTCTATGCCGAGTTCTATGATATCTCCCTGTCTGGCTGAACTTACAAAGTTGATTTCTGAAATATACTTGGTAACTACAAAAGGATTGCCCAGTTGTACTATTGCATATATTACTGCTTCTTCATCGATCCATCTTAGTAATGTCCCTCCGAATAATGTTCCATTCGGATTGAGATCCTCAGGCTTGATCCATTTTCTGGTGTAAAAATTCATGATTTACGTATTTAGAGTTGAGGTGTGTATAGGGATAGTCGGGTTTAGCTCTTCGTACGGAGTTGTATAGTGGAGATATTGATTTCTGTACGCTGTATTTATTCCGGATGGTAGATTCCCCGATCTGTTTGATAAAAAAAGAAGGGCAAATAAATCGCCCTTCTTTGTTATATTGTTTAAGCGTGTATTGCCCTGTTAGCAGTTGCTGCTAGAGCTGCCTCTTTAAGTGCTTCTGTGAATGTCGGGTGAGCATGGCATATACGACCGATATCTTCTGCTGAAGCACGGTATTCCATCGCTACTACCGCTTCTGCAATCATATCTGCAGCACGAGGTCCGATCATATGTACGCCTAATACTTCGTCAGTCTCTGCATCTGCCAGTACTTTGATAAATCCATCGGTGTCTCCGGATGCCTTAGCACGACCTGAAGCTTTGAATGAGAATGAACCTGATTTATATTTTTTACCGGCTTCTTTCAGCTGCTCTTCTGTCTGACCAACAGAAGCTACTTCCGGCCACGTATAGACTACACCCGGGATCAGATTATAATCAATATGCGGTTTTTGTCCTGCTATTCTTTCTGCTACAGCTATACCTTCATCTTCCGCTTTGTGAGCAAGCATAGCCCCTTTGATCACATCTCCGATAGCGTAGATGCCCGGTACAGTTGTTTCCAGGTGGTCGTTTACAGGGATTTTGTTACCTCTTTCTTCTGGCTGTATACCAATGTTTTCCAGACCAAGACCAGCTGTATATGCTACACGACCGACAGAAACGATGCAATAATCACCTTCTAAAGATATTTCCTGACCTTTAGGATCTTCAGCAGTAACGGTTACCTTTTTACCTTTTACAGATGCACCGGTTACTTTGTGACCCAAAAGGAATTCCATTCCTAAAGACTTTTTCAATACACGTTGCAATTCTTTACCTAATCCGCCATCCATTGTGCTGATGATAGATTTAGCAAATTCTACAACTGTAACTTTTGCACCAAGACGCGCATATACAGATCCTAACTCAAGCCCGATTACACCACCACCGATGACGATCAGATTTTTAGGGATTTCTGTTAAAGATAATGCCTCTGTAGAAGTAATGATGCGTTTCTTGTCTACCGGAAGGAACGGTAATGCCGTTGGCTTAGAACCTGTCGCAATAATGACGTTTTTAGTCGTAAGTTGTTCAGTTTTGCCATCTTCTTTAGTAACTAAAATGGTGTTTTTATCTACGAAAGAACCAACTCCCTGAAAACTGTCTATTTTATTTTTCTTAAATAAATAAGTGATACCTGCTGTGTTTTGAGCAATGACATCGTCTTTACGAGCCATCATTTTTTTAATATCAACCTTTAGATTACTTAGGCTAATCCCATGACCTTCGAAGCTGTGAGCAGCATTGTGATAATGCTCTGAAGAGTCTAATAATGCTTTGGAAGGAATACATCCTACATTAAGACAAGTACCTCCAAATGTACTATACTTTTCGATTACGGCAGTTTTTAAACCTAATTGCGCGCAACGGATGGCAGCCACATATCCACCTGGCCCGCTTCCGATTACTATTACGTCGTATTGCATAAAGTTTGATTTTTATTTTGCTGCCAAAGTTAATGATTATTAATACTATTCGTAAGGAACAGTGTAAAATAAAAAGGTTTTTACACAAAAAAGACACCCCGGAAGGTGTCTTTTCTTATGTTGTTTTTAAAGTCTGATTATTCTGCAACGATTTTACCTTGCATAATACCAAAGTGACCCGGAAAACTACAGATAAAAGAGTAAACACCTTTCTCTAATGTAAAGGTAATTTTATCTGTTTCACCTGGTCCCAATAATTTTGTGTGTGCAATAATAGATGAAGCAGAAGATTTTGGAATATATTCGCTCGCTGCTGCTCCGGCTGCTTCACCACCAAAAGTAGCGATATCAGTACCTGGCTTAAGGATTACGACGTTGTGTCCCATTGATTCTTTCGGTTGTTGACCTGCATTTTTAAAAGTCAATTCCACAGGCTCACCAGCTTTTACGCGAAACAGATCTTTGTCATATTTCATCTGATCATTTCCTTCTAAAGAAAGGGTATTCGAAATCGCTACATTTTCGATTCCAGGAACAGTTTCTTCAGTTGTCTGAGTTTCTGTACTTGTTGTTTCTGTATTCTCTTCTGTTGAAGTTTTTTTGCTTTCACCGCCACAAGATGCAAACGCTACAGCAAGAGCTAAAGCAGGAATAATAAATAATTTTTTCATTGCGAACTATGTATTTAAACTTTTATAAAAATATACAATATTTATGGTTTATCTAAATTATCAGTTCTTGAAGTCCAACTTAATTTGCTTTTTCTTCTCGATTACTTCAATAATACGATTATAAAGATCGATTGCATCAAAAGGTTTTCCGATTACACCGTCTGCTCCGACCTCATATGCTTCTGCCTGTTCTGACTCTAAAACAGATGCGGAAATAGTGATTATAGGCGTATTTGCCTTCACAGGATCTGCATGATTCTTGATTTCCCTGATCGCTTCAAAGCCACTCATAATAGGCATATGGGTGTCCATCATGATTAAGTCATAATTTTTATTTTCTACATTTTCCAGAGCGGATTTTCCATTTTTGACAATATCCACTTCACAATCCCAGCTTTTCAGAATATGGGAAAGCATAAAACTATTGAGGTCATTGTCCTCTGCAATTAAAACTATCAAACGCTCGAATTTAGGTAATTGGGTATATAGTTGCTCTATTTTTGAGTCTGTCACATCATAACTCTCGGCCTTTTCAAACCAGCATTGAAATGAAAATTCACTGCCTTCATTATACACACTGGTGGCGTCTACGGATCCGTTGAAAAGATCAGCAAGTCGTTTGACAATAGCCAATCCGAGACCTGTTCCACCAAATTTTTTCGTAATACCATCATCAGCCTGCTCAAAGGCCAGGAATATCTTATTCAGTGATTCTGCACGTATACCTATTCCTGTATCTTTCACACTGAAGCGTATAAAATAACTATTATCTTTTACTTCCAGAATCTTAATACTTAATGTTACCTTTCCCTTTTCGGTAAATTTCAAACCATTAGAGATAAAGTTGCTCAGTATCTGTTGCAGACGCAATGAATCCGTCTTGACATAAGTCGGTAGATCACTGTCGATATTCATCTCAAATTCAAGATTCTTATTGGCAGCCTTTATTTTGAATATTTTATTGAGATCATCGAATAAATCCTGAAACACCAGGTTTTCGAATTCCAGTTTCATCATTCCGGAGTCTATCTTCGAAATATCAAGAATATCATTGATAATTAATAATAAGGAATGTGAAGCACTATCAAGCCGGTTTACCCAATCCTTTTGTTCACTGGATAGCGTAGAACTGCGGAGCATCTGCGTGATTCCCATAATTCCGTTGATCGGAGTACGGATCTCGTGGCTCATATTGGCTAGGAAGATCTCTTTTGATTTTCTGGCTTGTTCAGCTTCTTCTTTAGACCGGATCAGCTCCTGTTTGGATTGTTCCAGCTCCGAATTTTTTTCTTTGATCTGAAGCTGTGTCAATACCTGTTGCATAAAAGATTTGACTTTTGCTATGGTAATCTCCGGACTTAAGGGTTTGTACAGATAATCTACCGCACCGCTGTTAAGACCTTGAATCAGGTATTTATCTTCTTTTGATATTGCAGTCACCATTATTGCAATGATTTCCCGTGTTTTGGGATTACTTTTGAGAATGGAGACAAATTCAAAACCGTTAATTTCAGGCATTTGAACATCAATGAGTGCAATTGCGATATCCTCTTTCCAACATAGTCTCAACGCTTCATTAGGATCCGAACTGCTTAGGATATTTAATCCCTCAATATCTTCCAGGAGAGCTTTTAAACTAATGATGTTCTCAATTTTGTCATCTAAAATTAACAGATTTAGCTTTTTCATGTTACTAATTCTTGATATTTTGTTTGTGTAGATCTAATATGAAATCAATAATTCCTTTATTATCCATAATATGATGATAAGCCCCCAGCTTTATTGCAGATTCAGGCATTGTCGATATTTCAGCTATAGCAGGGTTCTGTACAATACATGTACCATTCATTTTTTTGATATAAGCTAATCCGTCTGCACCATCCTGATTGGCTCCTGAGAATAAAAAACCGTAGGTGGCTGACTGGTAAACGTCTGCAGCAGATTCCATAGTGACATCAATTGAAGGTCTGCAAAATTGTACAGGTTCAGATGAGTCCAGAGAGAACGTATAATCCGGTTCTACCAGTAAATGATAACCGGGAGGAGCAAAGTAAGCTACTCCGGCCTGAATATGTTCTTTATCTTCAGCAATCTTGACCTCGATTTTGCATTTTTTGGATAAGCTGCTTTCTATATTAGTTTCATATTTTGCATTGCGGTGAAGAATAACGATAACCGGAACAGACATGTCTGCAGGCAGGCATTTCAGGGTTTCCACTAAAATACTGTAACTCCCGGCGGATCCAGCTAATATGATGATCTTTTGCTGATTCATATCTTTCTCGTACTATGCAATTTTTTGGTAAATATTATACTTTTTGTTGATCAGTTTAAATTTGGATGCTATTTCCTGATGATGCAAGGTCTCCTTTGAACCCAGACAAAGAAATCCGAATAGACACAAAGATTCATAAAAGAGCCTGATGACGCTTTGTTGTAATTCCAGATCGAAATAAATCAATACATTCCGGCAGGTAATAAGTTGAAATTCATTGAATACTCCATCCGAAACAAGATTGTGAGATGAGAATAAAATGTTTTTCTTGAGATCATTATTGATTGATGCAGCATCATACATTGCTGTATAATAATCAGACAACGAATGGACAGTTCCGGATTTCAGAAAATTGTCTGAATAATCCTTAATCTTTTGCAGGGAATAGATACCTTTTTTGGCCTGTTCCAGTACAATATTGTTAATGTCCGTTCCATAGATAAAAGACCGGTCATATAATCCTGCTTCTTTCAAAAGAATCGCTAATGAATATACTTCCTCTCCTGACGAACAACCAGCACTCCAGGTTTTGACTCTTTGAAAAGAAGCCAGATATGGAAAGACATCCTCCCGCATGGCTTTATAAAAAAACGGATCCCGGAACATTTCAGTCACATTTACGGTCAGTTCAATTATAAAATGATTGAAATAGCCCGGAGTATTGACCAGTGCTGTTTTTAAAGCCACCAAATCCATTCTGTCTATTTCCATAAGACGTGTTACTCTCCGTTTCAAAGACGCTCTGGAATAACCGGAAAGATCCATGCCATTTACATTCTTTACTAATTCTATTAATTCTTCTAATTCTGAAAATGAAATCATCTTTCAATCTAACTTAACCAAACCCGCATTAATGATATTAGTTTGTCCAGATCTATGGGCTTACTGATATAGTCATTAGCACCGATCTGTATCGTCCTTTCCCGATCTCCCTTCATGGCTTTTGCCGTGACGGCGATAATAGGAAGCTGAGCAAACTTTTTATTTTCACGTATCTTTTCTATAGCCTCAAAACCATCCATTTCAGGCATCATAATATCCATCAGCACCAAATCAAAATCCGGATACTTATCCAATAACTGTAAAGCTTCTCTACCGTTATTTGCGATCTCGATCTGCATATTATAGGCCTCAAAGGCAGTACTTAGTGCAAACACATTCCGCATATCATCGTCTGCAATCAATACTTTCTTGCCAGCGAGAGCTTTCTCCATGATCACTTCCCCTTTGGTATGGGTAGGTATTTTCTGACTTCCCTTGTTGCTCTTGAGTCTGTTAAGGAATAAGTTAACTTCATCGATCAGACGCGTGTTAGACTTTCCTGATTTAAGGACCATAGCTTGCGTATGTCTTAAAATACGCTCCGTACTCTCCTGAGACAATTCCATAGCCGTATTAATAATAATAGGTGTATGCTGATAGGTGTCAATTGCTTTGATATCGTCCAGTAACTCCAGACCTGATTTGTCAGGAAGATTGATATCCAGAATAATACAGTCGTATGATTTTTTCTCTGCCAGAATTTCCATAGCCTCATCTGCGTTGAATGCCTGGTCGACCACCGTATTGCGCTCGTTCAGAGAGGATTTTATAAAATCACTTTGTAAGGTGTGATCCTCAATGATTAGTACGCGTTTTAGTGGGGTAGAGATAAGTGACTTTATAGTTTTGAATGCATTTTCCAATGAATCTTCAGTAACAGGTTTTCTTAAAAAACCTATTGCTCCTTTGTTGATGGGTTCATCTTTATGAAGGGAAGCTGCTGACATCATGTGTACCGGGATATCTTTGGTCCTGTCATCGTTTTTGAGTTTTTTCAATACTTCCCATCCATCCATTATTGGCAGCATGATATCCAGAATAATTGCATCAGGTTGAGTTTGAATCGCAGTCTCTAAACCTTCTTTACCATTATAAGCCACACCTGGATCAAATCCATGTTCTACAGCGTAATCTTTCAGAATCTCAGAGAAATTGACATCATCTTCTATGATGAGTAATCGCTTTTTACTTTTTACAGAAACTTCCTCTTTAATCGTCACAGGTGTTGTATCTCTGATTGGATCCGGTACGATTGTTCTGTTTTCCTGTTCTGTAGAAGTCTCGTTTTTGTGAGCAGGTCTGTAAGGAATGATAAAAGTAAAAATACTTCCTTTGTCTGGTTCACTTTCTAAGGATATACGTCCGCCAAGCAGCGTGGCAAGTTCCCGGCAGATCGATAATCCCAGACCTGTACCGCCATATTTTCTGCTGGTAGATCCGTCTTCTTGTTTGAAAGCCTCGAAGATCAGTTTTTGCTTTTCGGCCGCTATTCCAATCCCGTCATCCTGAACGATAAAATGGATGTTGCCGTTAACTTGTTTATATGTCAATTCGATCTTTCCACCGTTTAAGGTGAACTTGAATGCATTGGAAAGCAGGTTTTTGAGTACTTGCTCGAGACGATATTCATCACACAAAAACGTAACAGGAGCTTCCGGATCAATAATAGTCCTGAAATTAATGGATTTCTCTTCTGCAGAGATTCTGAATAATCCCTCAATATTTCTAGTCAATGAATGGATGTCAATTTGGTCTTCAACCAGATCAATCTGACCTGATTCGATTTTTGCAAGATCCAGAAGCTCATTAATCAGGTGAAGTAAATCTGATCCTGCACTATGGATAACAGTTGCATATTTTATCTGATCTGTATTGAGATTATGATGTTTATTGTCTTTCAGTAACTTGGCCAGGATAAGAATACTGTTGAGAGGTGTCCGGAGTTCGTGGCTCATATTAGCCATAAATTCGGATTTGTATTTACTTGCCTGCTCCACCTCATTGATCTTATCTGTGATGTTTTTGCGGGCTCTGTCGAGATCCTCATTTTTAAGTTCCAGCAATTTGGCTTTTTCCTCCAGCTCATTATTTGTCTGGGTTAACTCTTCCTGCTGTACACGCAACTCTTCTTCAGAGGCTTCCAAAAGATTGGTTTTATAGATAAGCTCCTCATTGGTTGTCCGAAGTTCTTCCTGCTGCGCTTCCAGTTCTTCTGTTTGTTGTTGGAGTTCTTCAAACATTTCGGCCATCTTATCATGTGCTTGTGTAACCTTGATTGCAATTGCCAGTGTATTTCCTATTTTATCTAGATAAGCATTCACTTTGCCTTTATCCTCATCCGAATTATTAATGCAGATTTCTAATAATCCTACTGTCTCATCTTCATAGATAAATGGAATAATATGAAGATCGCTTATCAGACTGCCTCCAAGAATACTATGACCTTTCAATAAGTTGTTATCCACTGCTGCAATTACTTTATGCTGCTGATGAAGGATAACTTCTCCGGTCAATCCTGTGGTTGTATCCAGATATTCCGGTACAGAATTTTGTTCCGTACCAAAGGTTCCTGTTAATTTGAAACCTTCTCCTTCAGGCAGTTTAAAATATATAGCTCCCGCTAGCGCATGGATCGTTCTGCAAATACAGGCCAGTGCATAGTTGCCTAATTGCATTTCGTTATAATTGCCTCTTACTTCAGAATCTAACCTGGAAAGTTGTTCCAATACCCAGTTGGATTCTTCTATCTGATCTCCCAGCAATTTGAGTTGCTCAAAACTTTGCTGTTCTTTTCGTAGTGTCTTCCTTAGTACGGAAAATACCTGGTTTACACGGACGAAAAGAAAGATCATAATTCCAAGACCAAGAATAACGAACCCATAAGTTACAAAACGACTTATCTTCAGATGATCATTATTTTGTTTGATATATTTTGCCCGGCTATCTACTACGGAGTTGATTATAGTTGTAAGCTGCTTATGTAGCTGATCATAATCTAATATAATATCTTGGATGACAGCATTTTTGTTAATATCGACATCTCTTTTAAGCTTTCTGTTATCTAAAAACGTTTCGACTTCAGCTCTGAAAGCAACTTCCGTTCGGTGACTGGGCGTATAAAACTCAGTAGTCTGAAAAAGTTCGTTTATATCTTCATCAATAATAAGATGTTTGTTTTTGATAATATCTAACATCCTTGGATCCTGACTATTAGCGTACAACAGCTTGTTATTGTTAACAATGCCCAGATTGATCTCTAAATTATTGATGGTATTGAATTTGTGCTCTGACTGTCCGATGATGTCATCATTAAACCGGATGCTTCTGTCAAAGGAAATAAAAAAGAATACTACTGCAAACAAAATCATTAAGAATGCAATAACAATTCCTATTGTGACCTGAGTTTTAAAGTTGATTTTATTCATTTCTCAAAGTAAGAATAAGATTAAATAAGAGACCACCTGCATAAAGTCTGGCTTTCAGCAGGCAACTCTTTGTCGTATAAGGAATGGGTATTAGCCGATTGAATTCCGAATTTTTTGATATTAAATATCGTTTCAAATTCAGAATAACCTTCCCCACTCATTTGAATTTCATAGTAGATAGTCGTTTTTCTCAGGTTAATATCGATGCTAATTGCAGATATTGATTTCCCCTTAATTTTTTGACGGTACAAATTAGGTTGATCCCCAAAAACGATACCAAAGATAGTTTTTCCTTTTCTAAAAATTTGACTGGAATGTGATATTAATTTGTTCTTTAAGGCTGTTTTTCTACAATTATTTCGTAATTCATTTTCTTTGAAGTCTGAAAAACCTAAAAAAAAGCAAGTTGCGAATGCTGTTAAATGTGTGCCTGCATCTTGTTGTTTCTTCATTAAAAGCAGTTTTATTATGCTATTACGGCATAAATGTAACGGAAGAAGAGAGTCTGAAGCTACATAAGAAGGCTGTTTAACAAAAAATCTGCATAGAAAGGAGAGCATTACAATAGCTTTTTCTAAAGTCTTCTGACAGTTGTTGTAAGGTCGCAAAAGCCAATGCGGAATACGGAGATTTGCTTCTGATTGAAAATTCAAAGGACGAAGTACACTGTTTTTATAGCGTTTCTTCTTTTCCCGAATAGATTTATGGTACGTGGAATCAGGGTTTCGAAATCCCGATCCTGCAAAAGTATAATGATCAAAAGTTAATTCATTTATTTCTTGATCAAAAACAGAGAAAATATTCATTTTTTGACACTACAGTAAGATCAATAATCCAGTTAGTACAGCTAATTTATAGAATATATAAAATTACATTATATTTCTTGTGTTTTATCCTTGTGTATATATTTTTTTTGTTTATCTATATAATTGTAAATCAGTTACTAATAGTTATTTTTGCTTCTTCAGAATTAACGAAGAAGGGGAGCAGAAAAGAATTAAATAAATTATCTTATCTTTAAGGAGTCAGAAATTAAAAAAAATTATGAATCCCGAAATTTCATTAGTATTATTTATTATCGGAGGCATTGTTGCCTTTTTCCTGTTGCTGTATCTTTTGCCTGTCAATTTGTGGTTTACAGCACAACTGTCTAATGTGAAGATTAGTTTGCTAAATCTTGTGTTAATGCGGCTTCGTAAAGTGCCACCTTCCCTGGTTACAAACGCGATGATTACCTCAACTAAGGCCGGTTTAAGGATTACCTCTAATGATATCGAAACCCATTATCTTGCAGGAGGTAATGTCAATAAAGTAATCAAGGCACTTATTTCTGCCGATAAAGCGAATATTCCACTGGACTTCAAACTGGCTACTGCAATTGATCTGGCTGGGCGTGATGTGTTCGATGCTGTGCAGTTGTCAGTCAACCCTCAGGTTATTAATACTCCTCCTGTGGCTGCAGTTGCCAAAGATGGTATTCAATTAATCGCTAAAGCGCGTGTAACCGTTCGGGCTAATATTAATCAATTGGTCGGGGGTGCCGGAGAGGAAACTATTCTTGCACGTGTTGGTGAAGGAATCGTGACAACTATCGGTTCGTCTGCGAATCATAAGGAAGTACTTGAAAATCCGGATCGTATTTCTAAAACTGTATTGTCTAAAGGACTTGATTCCGGGACAGCGTTTGAGATCCTGTCTATTGATATTGCAGATATAGATATCGGTGATAACGTAGGTGCCAAGCTACAGACGGATCAGGCAGAGGCAGATCTTAAGGTTGCGAATGCAAGAGCTGAGGAAAGAAGAGCAATGGCCGTTGCAACAGAACAGGAAATGAAAGCGAAGGCTCAGGAAGCTAAGGCAAAGGTAATCGAAGCTGAATCTCAGGTTCCATTAGCTATGGCTGAAGCTTTTCGTAATGGAAATCTGGGTATAATGGATTATTACAAAATGCAAAATATACAGGCAGATTCTGATATGCGGTCTTCCATAGCCCGTCCGGGTTCGGGAGATAAAGGAAGCCAGAAATAGTCTCACCACAATGTAATAGAAATATTATAAAAATAATCAACCGATTGCTTAAGCCGCAATCGGTTTTTTTATGTTTAAAGATCTTTTGACGAAGGTGGAATTAGAGATGTTTCCTCTATATTTAGCTCAGATCTAATTATGTTTATGAAATATCCGTGTAGCACAAACTACATAAGCACCGATAAATATAATTTATATCGGCCAACTCGCAGAGGACCATTAAAAATCAAATTGCATACATATGAAAAAAATAATTCTGTTTCTATTCTTAGCACCTCTTTTGGCATTTGCTCAGCAGATTGTCGAAAAGGGTTCAACAAAATTTTTCCTGCCGATAGCAGGTAATACATGGCAATACCCGTCTTTACCGGATGGCAAAGGTCTGATAACGGATGCCGGTATCCAATCCTGGAATGATCCTGCAATACATTTTAAAACTTTTGTCCGCTTTGCTGAAAAGGGAAGTTTTGATTTGAATGTAATCATTGATGCTGTAAACAAAGGAGGAGAATATGAGATCAGCATCGGACAACAGAAAAAGAAGATCACCGTAAAAAATACAGGCGCCATAGATCTGGGGCAATGGACTGTGAATGATTCCGGATATTATGCTCTTGTACTAAAAGCTTTAAGTCCTAAAACAAACTTTGCAGCCATTAAGGGTTATGAGATTTCAGGTAAGGAAGCTTTTATTGCTTCTGCAAATTTTGTTCCCAATAATGAGGGAAATTTCTTTTACTGGGGAAGGAGAGGACCTTCTGTACACCTGGGTTATAATCAGCCGGAAGGTAATGTAGAGTACTATTATAACGAAGTAACTGTAGGCAAAGGAAATGATACGGAAGGATCATATTATATGGCCAATGGTTTTTCGGGAGGATACTTTGGCATGCAGGTGAATAGTAAGACCGAGCGGAGAATTCTCTTTTCCGTATGGAGTCCTTTTACAACAGATGATCCCAAAGCTATTCCGGATGATCATAAAATAATTCTGAAAGCTAAAGGGGAAGGCGTCAATACAGGTGAATTCGGAAATGAAGGCTCGGGTGGGCAGAGTTTCCTGCGCTATAACTGGATTACAGGTAATACCTATAAATTCCTTTTAAGAGGACGCCCTGTTGCAAATGATTATACAGAATATACGGCCTGGTTCTATGCTCCCGAAAAGGGGAAATGGCAATTGATCGCCCAGTTTGAAAGACCTAAAACAAATTCATACCTCAAAGGATTTCATTCTTTTCTGGAGAACTTTAACCCTAATCAGGGGATATATGAGCGTGTCGTTAAATTTGATAATCAATGGGTACGCAATCAGCAGGGCAATTGGATAGAATGTACGAAGGCTAAATTTACAGCAGATCAGACCGCTCGGAAAGGATATCGTCTGGATTATGCAGGAGGTGTCGCTGATGACGCATTTTATCTGAGAAACTGTGGTTTTTTTAAGAATAAAACGGTCGTTGATTCCCGTTTTGAGCGTCCTTCAAAAGGCAAAGCTCCTCAGATTGATCTGGACAAGTTGCCTCTGAAATAACGCTGCAATTAGTAGCGTATATTAAGCAATAATAACAAAGAGAGTCCGGAAATTATTCCGGACTCTTTTTGGTTGAAAATCCCAGTCCTTTAGTTTGTGTGAAAAAATCTTATGAGTATAAGATGTATTGATATCTACCTATGCAAGTGAGTAGTAACGACTAAAGTATTTCAACAGTTAAGATTTCATACCGGTATGATATTTCCTCTTAATTTTATGCTAACCCTCTTTACAAAAGAGGGGAATTTGTAGTTGCTATATCATTCGATATCATTTTAAAGAGGATAAAATCGTTCTTTTATTTACCGGATAGTAGGAAGTGGCTGGATGCTGTTTATTTGTTTTGTAAATTTTATATTAGAAAGTGAATGACTATTTGTAAAAAATGCCCGATTCCCTGACTTATCAGAATATTTTTGGTTTTTGATTTTCTGTTTATATAGCAGGAAATCCGGGCAAAACACAACACACTTAATTTAAATCTTTTTTTTGCTGCTAACTATGTAAGTAATTTATTGTTATATGATCCGAAAATGAAGTTTTTTATTTTATTCTAAATTACAGGCTTATAGGTTATTGTAGTATTCGAAACAGGTGTTTTTTAACGGTAATGATACTTTGTTTAAACATATATTCTATGAAAGATGGAATCAATGAAGTGATTATTATGCTTATGTGGTTAGAAATTATAGAGAGATATTTCTTATTATATCATACGATAGTTTATCCTATTATTCTCTGCTGGCGCTCAATATAGCACACGCCACAGGCGTGCGCTGACCAGGCTTATAGCTTATTATCTATATTAACCCATGCTAAAGTATGCGTTCCGCATGTGCTCAAAAAGCATCACTTTTTGACATGACACAGCGTGCTATTTCGTAATTCCAGACATAGCCACTTTAAAGGCGAGTATATCCAGTGTGCTGATGGTATTTTGGTCCACCTCACTAATAGCGTAGGTACCAGTCTTATTACTTTGTTGCGGCATCAACAGACGTAGCGTAACCTGCTGTTCGTCTGCTTTGCTGATTTCTTCCGGACTGTTGATTTTCTTGCAGGAAGAGAACGCTGAGATAAGCAATATACTGATAATAAAAAGAGAGTTGTATTTCATTGTGTATATGTTTTCAAAATAAAACAATAACCGTATGGATACGCTGTAAACAGATCTGATTTCTTTACATGAAACTTGATGGGACGGAATTGATTTATTTAAGTTAGTATTTGTTCAGTCTTTGACTTTTGCTGTCCCTAATTTCGGTAAGACTTAGTGCCGATACTATTCCATTAAACTGAAAAAAACAACAAAAAAGCCCTAATTATAGCGCCAGATATCTTTCTTGTTCTGGTTAGCACATGCCACAGGCATGCGCTAACCAGGACTTACTTATTGGAATTGATTTATATACTTTACTTTGACAGCACACAACGAGGAAAAAGGTTAGCATATCCCTGATTCGTAAACTTGGGATAAGTCTTTGTATTTCCCGAATTATCAATTCCTGCAAAATATGAATTATCATTAGTGGCTGCTGATGACGATAAATAGAGATAATAATAGTTATTAAGGTCGTCAGGTATCGGGAAATCATCTCCTCCGGCATTTCTGATTTTAGCATTTACCGCATTTCGATCTGTGTTGTTAGCTGGTATCAGTTGCCGCAGCTCCTGCATAGTGGGCAACCGAGCTCCTTTTCCAAATATGGCCACACAACTTGCCGGGTAGGGTTCTCCTGTTTTTTGTGTAAGCGATGCATCTAAAGGCGAAGAATTGCCTTTCTCTACATTTGCACACAAATACCACCATGCATTTTCTACAATAAGCTTTTTAAACAGGTAAAAATCGAATTCAGGGCCGATATCGGTGGGTCTTATCCCTTGAGTAATATTTACTACCCGGGTAAGCCTTCCCAACTTTGCATTTATCACAGCAGTCCGTTTTGCTTTCGGGCTGGGGTTTTGCATAATATGTAATTTGTAGTCTATTCTGTCTCCCTGTCTGATTTCGTCCAGTTTAGAAACCCAGGCCGGTAATTCCAGTGTTATAGCAGCAGGTGCATCCGTCCAGATACTAAAGTTCAGTTCTCCTGAGAATCCTGTTAATTCGGCTTTTGTCGTACTTACTTTCAGGTAATTCAGAGTCGTACCGGTCTCAGAAAGAGAGCTTTCATTCCATGGTGTAATGGTCGTACTCATATTCACGGGCTTGCTGCTCCATGCGGTTTCCTTAGACCCGAATCCGTCACCATGCACCTTGCTGATGTCTATATTATAGCGATGGTTGCGCAGTATGGGGAAGGGGATATCCTGCCCGTCTGTCAGATCTATCCGGTAATAGGTGGTAGTGGTGCTACCGGCATATTTTCCGGCTATTACCAGCCCTGTAGCGGTGCTTTGCCCGATGTCCTGGGCTGCAGCAGCCTCAAAAAGAAAGATGCTGTTTGATAATTCAGCAGATCCCGAAGTATAGGATACTGCTGGTGTAAGCGCTACAGTTCCTGCCGCCAGACTTGGGGCTGTTACGCTGCGGGTAGCGGCATCGTAGTTGGTAGGTAGTGGCACTACACGACCCTTATTGGGGGTATTGTATACATACACCTGTTCCATCACAAAATCAGCGGCACTCAAAGTGATATCTATAGACGCCAGGCTGCGCAACATACCGACAGTGAAGCCTGGTGTATTGTTATTGATTCCATCTATTACCATACTTTCACCCCACATGGGCAGTGGAGTAAAGCCAGCCGATGATGTAGCATTCCAGCCAGCAGTAATGGTGTAATTAATGGCACTCAACAGGTTTTCCTTTTCTGTGTTTGTGACTGCATTTTCGGGGATAGTCTGCAGCTGTGCAGCGGCATTGGCGATAAGTACAAAGCGATATTTGTCATCACTTTTGAGCAGATCGACATGGAAGTTGACTTCGCTGGCTGTTGGACTGGGGCGCAACAATACTCCTTTTTTGCGATACGCATAGTACTCTTTGCCATCATCGGCCACCTTAAAGGCAAGTATATCCAGAGTGCTGATAGTGTTCTGGTTCACCTCACTAATAGCGTAGGTGCCAGCCTTATTACTTTGTTGCGGCATCAACAGACGTAGCGTAACCTGCTGTTCGTCTGCTTTGCTGATTTCTTCCGGACTGTTGATTTTCTTGCAGGAAGAGAACGCTGAGATAAGCAATATACTGATAATAAAAAGAGAGTTGTGTTTCATTGTGTGTATATGTTTTCAAAATAAAACAATAACCGTATGGATACGCTGTAAACAGATCTGATTTCTTTATCATGAAACTTGATGGGACGGAATTGATTTATTTAAGTTAGTGTTTGTTCAGTCTTTGACTTTTGCTGCCCCTAATTTCGGTAAGACTTAGTACCGATACTATTCCATTAAACTGAAAAAATAGCAAAAAAGCCCTGTTATAGAGTCCGGTATCTTTCTTTATCATGTATTGCACACGCCACAGGCGTGCGCAAACCAGGACTTACTTATTGGAATTGATTTATATACTTTACTTGGACAGCACACAACGAGGAGACATATAAACACGTCCAACCTGCGGAAACTTTAAAAATATATTTATTTCTGTTCCCGTTTTATCAATTCCTCTAAAATATTTATTGTCATAAGGAACTGTTGATGACGAAAAAAAGATAAGAGTACTATTACCCGAACTGTATAAAGGATCCCCTCCGGCACTGCTGATTTTGGCATTTACCGCATTGCGCTGTTGCTCATTTTCCGGAACTAACTGTCGCAGCTCCTGTATAGTGGGTAGCCGGGCCCCCTTTCCATATATGGCCACACAACTTTCTTTGTAGGGTTCTCCTGTTTTTTGTGTAAGCGATGCATCCTCAAATGAGTAATTGTACTTCTCTACATTTGCACTCAAATACCAAATTCCATTCTCTACATTTAGATTATGCTTTTTAAACAGGTAAAAATCGAATTCAGGGCCGATATCGGTGGGTCTTATCCCTTGAGTAATATTTACTTCCCGGGTAAGCCTTCCCAACTTTGCATTTATCACAGCATTCCGTTTTGCTGTCGGGCTGGGATTTTGCATAAAATGTAATTTGTAGTCTATCCTGTCTCCCTGTCTGATTTCGTCCAGTTTAGAAACCCAGGCGGGTAATTCCAGTGTTATAGCAGCAGGTGCATCCGTCCAGATACTAAAGTCTAGTTCTCCTGAGAATCCTGTTAATTCGGCTTTTGTCGTACTTACTTTCAGGTAATTTATAGTCGTACCGGTCTCAGAAAGAGAGCTTTCATTCCATGGTATAATGGTTGTACTCATATTTACTGGTTTGCTGCTCCAGGCGGTTTCCTTAGCCCCGAATCCGTCACCATGCACCTTGCTGATGTTTATGGTATAGCGGTGGTTGCGCAGTATGGGAAAGGGTTTGTCCTGTTCGTCTGCCAGATCTATCCGGTAATAGGTAGTGGTGGTGCTACCGCCATATTTTCCGGCGATCACCAATCCTACAGCAGTACTCTGCCCGATATTTTGAGCCGCTGCACTTTCAAAAAGGAAGATACTGTTTGATAAGGCAGTTACTCCCGATGTATATTGTACCGGTGTCAGTACAGCGGTCCCTGCCACTAAACTGGGGCTGGTTACGGTACGGCTGGCGGCATCGTAGTTGGCAGACAGTGGTGTCACTCTGCCTTTATTGGGGGTATTGTATACATACACCTGTTCCATCACAAAATCGGCGGCACTTAGCTGTATATCTATGGCAGCCAGACTGCGCAGCATACTGACATTAAAGCCCGGGGTATTGTTATCTATACCGTTCATAACCATACTTTCGCCCCACATGGGTAGTGGAGTAAAGTTGGTCGGTGAACTGGCATTCCATCCAGCGGTAATAGTATAACTGATACCGCCCAAAAGGCTTTCCTTTTCTATGTTTGTCGTTGCTTTTTCGGGGATAGTCTGCAGCTGTGCAGTGGCATTGGCGATAAGTACAAAGCGGTATTTGTCATCACTTTTGAGCAGATCGACATGAAAGTTGACTTCGCTGGCTGTAGGGTTGGGGCGCAACAATACTCCTTTTTTGCGATAGGCGTAGTACTCTTTGCCATCATCGGCCACCTTAAAGGCCAGTATATCCAGGGTGTTGATGGTATTTTGATCCATCTCGCTGATGGCATATGTACTGGCTTTATCGCTTTCCTGCGGGAGTAACAGACGTAGTGTGACCTGCTGTTCGTCTGCTTTGTTGATTTCTTCCGGACTGTTGATCTTCTTGCAGGCAGAAAGTGTTGTGATAAACAATATGGAGATGATTAAAAAAAATCTTTGTTTCATGCTGTTCTAATATTTTTAAGCTAACAATTAATTAAGATAGTTAGCATCAGATCTTAAATTCAAAGTATCAATCCGTTTAATGTAGTCTACAAAACAAATCAAACGGATTTACAGGGCTATATCAGGGTATATCTGGTAAGGGATTAGTACCATAGCCCTGATAAACCTTTATTTTACCCCTGATCTTACCTGCAATGATAGTGACGGTTCCTGATCTGGGAGATTGAGGATTGCTCGGATTTATCAGAACAGTAATATTAGCCCTGTCTGAACCATCATTATATGGATGCACAGAAAGCCAGGGTCGGTCACTGATCCACGTCCATCCACCCGGAAAATCTGTTTTTATTTTATAAGCGTCGCCTCCGCCTTGATCAGTGGGATAATTAACCAGATCTGTCTGCATCGCCAGATAGTAGTGTTCATCAAAATATATGACAGGCAGATCATTCTCATTTATAGTGAGAAGCGAAACCTGCATATTAGATGGTTTGGCAGCCAGTGCGGATTCCCTAGTTGCATGCCCTTCTGCGGCAATATCCGTAATATTAAATACATATTTGAAGTTACGTAACAGTGGAACAGGTGACGGAACGGCTGCAGGTGACAAAAATTCAACTTTATAATAGGTTTCTGTACTGCTACCACCATATCGGCCTCCAATGATGAGGGAAAGAGCTCCAGACACTCCTGCAGATGCTGCTGCCGCTTTTTCAAAAAGGTAGATTTCTTGTTCAGACTTCAGGGGATTGGAAATGTTATAGACCAGTGGAGTACTGTTGGTTTGCAAAGGAGAAGGAATAGACGGAGCTGTAACTTTTTTCTCGCCAACATTATATTTGCTTGCTTCAGGAGCTATCCTTCCGTTAGCATTGCTGTTGTATACACTGATGCTTGTCATTCTAAATACTGGTGCTAAAGTAGGTTCAACATTTACATCTACTCTGGCCAGGCTTCGAAGTAAGTTGACATTTATTGATGAAGCAAACTTATCGCTAACTATTACTGGCGCAGCTTCGCCCCACATCGGTATCGGATCGTAATCTACGCTGGAGGTAGTATTCCACGCAGTGCTTTTATTGATAATAAGCTTGTTCGTTACATTTGGTTTGCTCTCATTTGTATTGTAACTAATCCCATCTACAATAGCTTTTGCATTGGCAATGACCACAAAACGATAACTGTTGGAGGCATGTGTCTGTAGCGATACCTGAAACTGAACGGTATTAGTCGTCAGTTGTCTGATATTTCTTCCGCGAACTCTGTAAGCATAGGTTTCACTGGATCCACTAACCAAAAATACAAGTACATCAATGGTACTTATCTTATTTTCTTCGTTTTCGGTGATGGCATACGTGCTGATATTCTGTGACATCCCGGGCAACGCTACAGTAAATGTTACGTCCTTGGTATTGTTGGTTCCGGCTGTTGTATCATCAGTGATGGTTTTTTCCTTGCTACAGGAAAGCAGTGCAATCATGAAGATACACATCAGCAATATCGGTAGTCGTATTTTTTCCATCTTTTTGTATTATTGATCGCCGTTTATAGCATCCGGCTTTTATGGTGACACAGCTTGTTAAGCTTATTACGCAATTTTTGCTGTGGGTTATTTTCTGATTTTATATAGAACCTTCAGATTCGATAAGTTTCCATCCGTTAATCAGAATGGTAATACTTGCCTCTGTAGGGAATTTGCGAACAATCTGCAGATTAATAGCGGGTTCACAGTTCAGGTTGAGCTGGGGAAGTTTTTCCATCAGTTCCTTTACACTTGCACTGAATACATCGGTTCCTTTGTCCATATCCCGGATTGTAATTGTCGGATTACGGTCTTCCAGCCTCCAAAGCAAACCCGTTTTGCCGGTGTATGTTGCTGTAGTGGGATCTTCCTCAAGGTCAGTCATGGTATAATGATCTTCAGTGCTGAGCAGTTCAGCACTTTCAAACTGGCACACTGCAGCATTATGACTTATTCTGACCTGATATCGCTTTTGAGTATCATATTTTTCTACAGAGACATAAAGTGGTTTGGTTATGTTTCGCAGATCAATTCGTTGTGCCGGTGTATATGTTGCGGTTTCAGAATTCACATTTTTTAAGACGCCATGGAATAATACCTGATCAGACATGACTTTTACACCGTTTCTGAGTGTGAATGAAGGTACTGTCAGTTCTTCAATACGTGTTTCTCCTTTGACCAGTAATCTGTCTTCAAATTGTCCCTGTACGGTTCCTGCCCATGCAACCAGTGTATGATTTCCTTCAGGAAGCGTTACCCTGAGAGCTTGTTCCGGAGAGAAAGTAATATCTTTTTCTGCAAATCTATCTACGAAATAGCCTTTTTCGTCAAATGCATAAACAACAATATTCGCAGTACCTGTATATACGGCTTTGTCCGGACAGCTCCCTGCTTTGTCCGTAAAGCTCAACATTATATCAAAGGTATATGGAGACAAATCATCCTTTATACAACTGTTTATGGTGACCATCAGCATGGTGACTATCAGGAGCTGTATGTAAATGCGCAATAGATATCGTTTCATCATTTCCATCTGTGTATCATGCTGTTATTTAGTCAGTTTGTTTGTTGTTATTCTCAAGGTTGGATTAAAAAGGAGGAAGAGAGTTTTTTCTCTTCTCCCTCCTTTTTTCTACAATTATTCTTTATATCTCATGCTCACTTGTCACCAGCTTCCACGGTGTAATGGAAATAGTAGCTTCTATATTCGCATCCACATTACCCGGTACGATAGGTTTTTCAGGGTCAACAGGATTTGTAGGTTTTACGCCTCCGCCCGGATTACCCGGAGTACCTGGTTCGCCCGGTACCTGTCCTTCTTTAGGTGTACCCAAACCGTTGATTTTGGTAATTTGCGCATTAAAGAAGGTATTACGGAGTATACCTGCTTTATTGGCTCCGCCAGCCTGATCTTCATTAAGGTACAGACGGTAATAGCAGAGTCCTTTTTCATAGGTTAAGATAGCTGTCTGAGATACGGTAGTAGGAACTCCACCGACCGTAGTGGTCACTTTCCATCTGTCTTTAGCTGCTTCCTGTTCTGCTGCGGCCAGTGTAGAAAAATACAATTGGTGTGTATAATTATTTGTTCCTTCCTGTGCAAACAATACATAGAATGTACCGTCTGCTGGCAGTGTACCTCCGGCTTGTATTGTTGTAGGCGTGAATTTTGATCTGACCTGTATATAAGTCAACTGTGTGTGTTCACTTTTTTCGGAAGTGTTTTCAGGGATATAGACCGTTTTGAGTGCATTTGTAGCAGTTCCTTTTGCATCTACAGCCTGATAGGCAGTATTAAGCACCCCAGTGAATGCAGCGTTATAGGCTGCAGCATTGGCAGTACGGTCGATAAAGGTCCAGTTAGCGTCTTTAAAGTCAAACAGATTTCCTATAAATATCTTCTTGTTGCGTTGCCCCACAGTATACTGCAGATCCGATACCGCACCCCCTTGTGTATTCAGACTCAGGTTGGCACCCTGCAATATACCTGCTTTGGCCAGCAGACGTGCCACCGGAATACTGATCTTATTGTCCGGATCGTTACCTTCTTTAATGGTTAGTGAAGCTACAGCCTGATTGAACATCATTACGCCGTCATTAGGTGTAGCCAGTTGTTCCATATTGACATCATAAGGAGACTGCATGAACGAAAAGTCTGCTTTTAGCTGATCAGCTAGTGACACAGGAAGATTGATACCAATATAGATTCTTTTTTTTCCTGTCTTGGTTTCAATCGTTTTCGGTGTGCTCAGATTGGCTTCCGCACCGGTAAATCTCTTGTATCCTGCAGGAGTAAGCCCTCCGTCCTCATTGTACAGAAATACATCAATAGTATTGATCTTTGACTCATTTGCGGTACCGTTATCAGATCCCACTGTACTCGCATAAGTGCCTATATTGGCAGATGGGGTAATATTGAGGGTTACACGGGCATCTTTTTCGTCCCCGGGTACAACAGGAGCAGGCTCTCCTCCTTGTTTTTTACATGATGCAAGGGTTAGCCCTGCAAGAGCGATAATGGCGTACTTTTTCATACTCATTCTTTTTGGTGTTAAATTATTATTCTTGTTTTTTTATTATGTATTAATCCGTATAAACGTTGATCATCTAAAGTTTTGATCAGGTCAATTATCAGTGTTATTGCTTTCTGATTTGCGCGTAGCAATATGTCACCTTTGCAGATGCTAATTAGTCTCTTGGATAAAATAATATCCTGTTTTGAAATTTTGACCCGGCATTTTCAGAGAATGAGGCATCTGCTTTGCTTTCGGATTCACATTACCCGATGGGTTTGTATAACCGTATATGGAAAAAATGTGAAGATGGTGTTTTATTAAAAAATGTTGTGTCATGTTACTTGAAATCTGTTTTACAGGAATTCAGCAAATCAGCAAATCAGAAATTTTACTATTTAAAACTATCGGTTAACTTGAGTTAAGTAATCTGTATATGTTTGTGTCCTAAGCTTTATTATGCTTTGATGCATATTGTTAATTGTTATATTTTTCACTACAAATTTCTTTAATCAACAAGCTAAAGGCTATTCCGAATAATCTTAAAACTGTCGGGATCGTTCATTTTTAAAGAAAGTGTGGAGGACATCAGATTCTTTTTACCCTGTTTGAGAATAGCCGGACGGAGCATAAAGTTGTAGTTTTTGTCGAATGAGTGCATAATGTGTACATCATGGCTGAGGATGGATAGTATTATAGCCTGGTTGTATTTGCATTCCATTTGGAATCTCTGAGATCTGTAATTGTGTATTTTTGTGCTCAATTGTTCGAAATGAATGGTTTGTAAATAAAAAAGTTCGTTAACGATGGGTGTTAGAAACGGTGCCGTGTGAAATGTGCAGTGAAATATATAGTTACTGAAAAGTCAGGTAGTGGCTACGTAAAAGAATTTATAGGTTATAGGTATTTGTGTTGTTAGGTGCGGATTAGTTGGATACAATGATTAACAATGATCTTTGAAGAGAATCTGAGACTTGCTTAAACATACAGGATGCATATAAAGAACGATCAATGAATTTTATTTCTCAAACAGTATCCTGTGTAAAGCCTGTGTGTTATAATCTGTAAACCAGTGAAATGGAAAATTTATTCGGACCTATATAATTATAGGTTTCAGACCTTGGTTTTTCACTGTATTTTAATTTCTTGTATACATCATGTTTCATATTGGCGTAACCAATCCCCAGAGAGGCTTCAGCACCAATTTTGTCACTAATGGTCAGCTGATATCCTCCGGCAATACCAATCCCGAAAAGATATCCCTGGTAATAATTATCTTTTAGTGATTTGCTGAGTGATATATAGCCTGCATTATAGTTCGCGTAATTGAGGTTGGCTCCGGCAAAAAAGCCTTTAAAAGCCTCACCTTGCATCCACATTCTGAATTCAGGTTGGAGGGCGATATGTCTGAGTTTTGTGTCACCGGCATATTTCTTCAATGAATTGTAAGAGACGGATGTATGTACAGTCATTGGGAAATCATAATCTTCGTTGATAATGGTTTCTGCTGCTAAATTGATATTTCCGATAGCCAATCCTGCTATATTGGTCTTGAATACCCAGCTGCCGCCACTGTTATTATATCTGCTTTTAGGGAACTGCGCCATCAGGAGAGAACAATTTAAAATCAGGCTGAGTAAAACAAGGATTGATGTTTTTAGTTTCATATAATGTATGATAAAATCTGTTTTTTTATTAAGTGATCGGGCTGATAGCATGTGATGCGAATCTTTAAGGCTAGTTGTGTACCTTTTATTGCAAAGGTTGGGAATGATAAAAGCTTAAAATATTCCTGGGGATTTTAAAACCAATTGGATTGTTCATTTCAATATTTAGCTTAATCGAATCAGACAAAGATCTTTTAAGGCTGTTTGTACAGATAACTATGCCGGCATTATGGCATTAGAATTTTGAAAGGTGGGGTAGTCAGGTTTAATAGAGTTGGATTTTGTTCGAATGAATATGTTTATCAGCATAAAGATTTTTCTATACAGTACTGATATGGAGCCTTACCGGCTAATAACTGCTCCATTCTAAGATGGGTGTAGTATACATAGCTTCTTCGGGATACTTTTAATAACTGCTGTGAATCAGAAATGCCTGATCGTACTCAGGCAAGTATATCCGTCAGAAACTAAGTGGGTGGTGTATTTTTAAGATCTGATATGATCTCTCGCGATCATATGGATATCCAATTTTAAAGGAGAGAAGACCAGTTTTTTTGAACACATATGCCACATGTTTACAATGCCTCCTGAGCCTTTAAGTCTGACAGTACATATTCTATCTGAGAAAATGTTGCGTCTTTAAGAAGCACTTTCTTGTCTTTATCGAGAAGGTATAATGAAGGCAGTGCGCGCAGGTCATACCTTTGCTGTGTAGATATCTTGTCGTTATATCCATTGATCCAGTCTGAAGGGAATGATCTGATGTAGGATGACCAGTTTTTTTTGGATGGTTCTGTACAGATGGCCAGGATAGCGAGTCCTTGACGAACCGTTTTAAATTCGTTTAATATACGGCTCTGTATCATTTTTTTTGTTGTTTCCTCACAGAAGGGACAGGATGGATTATAAAAATATAGGAGTGTATAATTGCTTTTTATGTTAAACAGGGAAGTTTCCCCTGATTTGGGTGTGATGTATGTAAAGTCTTCAGCAGCTTGGTTTATATTGTTTCTTGAAATTATATGGAGCTGATATCTGGTACGCACCAGATACATATCCTCAATTCCGGGATATGCAAGTTTATATTCCAAAAAAGTAGCGTACAGTTTGTCATTCCGAAGAGGAGACAGCGGATTGTATAGATAATTTTCTATAATATCCTGTACCTGCATAAGTAAGGTAGACGACGCTATTTTTCTATTCAGAAATCCCCTCATTGTTTCTTTAGCTATTTCCGGTGGAAACGTTTGGAGAAGTAGCAGATAGTCTTCCAAAGACTCTTTAAAGCCTTCTAGTCCTATGTCAGAAAGACTATCCGATAAAGGTATATCATCCCAATAATGTTCTGCAAGATAATATTTGTGTTCCTGTCCGTGAATAGAAGTACTAAGACTATCGTTATCTTTTTCTTCCTGTTCATGAATCGCCTGATTCGGAGATTGACAGGAAATGATAAATCCTGCATACAGGAGTGAAAAAAGCAATTTTTTCATATGTACTTTGAGTGATTATGGATTAATTCGGGTATCTGTTGCCCACTTTAGTTTTGCATATTCGGTATTGAGATACGGAAAGCGGGTCTGTGGGATGTAACTTGTAAGACCACTATGCGTCCGGATAATAAAACCATTTTGTGCTAATAAAAACTGTGGGGTTGACGATTTAAAAACGACGATCTTGTCCAGAAGAGACTGAAGTTTTTCATGGCTTTCTGCGGGAGCTAATCTCTTATAATAATCTGCGAAATCAAAAAACAGTCTGTAGTTTGTGTATCTGTCAAAATGTTGTATAAGGCTTAGGTCAGTTAATGGTAAAGAACCGGAGGCATTTGCGCGTACCCATCCTGCCAGTTGCGGCAAAGGCCTGACATCTATCAGCGAGATAGTGGCTGACCGGTATTCACCACTGAGGCTGTTGTAATAAGAAAATACCCGTTCAGAAAAACCTCTTAAGTCCGCTTCTTGTTTATAAAGGTAGGGAAGGAGCTCTGCATATATAGGTGTAAATCCCGGAGAAAGAATCTCTGCAGAAGAGGCTACGACGTATCGCGTCTTGTCTTTAAGTTCGAACAGAACTTCTATTCCTGTCATAAAACAGGATTCAAATATGATAAAGTCAAAGCTGTTATCGGGCAAAGCTGTGGCAAAATCTCGCAATTCCAGGTCATTTTTATCATCCTGTAACAATGTTCTCGGTTTGAGTAGTGTGCTTTGAGGCAGCCAGCCTGATGCATGTGAAAACATGATCAGTCCATAGCTTTTGGAAGGGGCCGTCTTCCTGACATCAGCTAATACCTGCACAAATACGTCTGCGTCTGCCGTATTTTGTTTTTCATAGGTCTGCCACACTTTCTCGATCACCTTTCCAGAGGAATTTGTAGTAATCTCTAATAAGCGTGGGGCGGCATCCTGCACAGCCTGATAGATAAGTAATCTCCCCATATCTGCATTATATCCCTGTTTTAGTGCTTCTATTTTATCGTATGTTTCATACTGCAGGTTATTATTCCCTCCCATATATACAAGAACAGTACGGGATACAACAGCCTTTCCCGGAATATCCGGGGATTCTTTGCGACAACCTGAGAGCATAAAAAGGTAACAAAGACAAAATAGAATGTATGAAGTTTTCATGTTTTGTTTGATTACATGGGGTTAGGGGATATCACTTGTATTTTTTATTTTAGACCATATGGTGATAGCTTTCTTGTACTATCCTGTTACGGAAAACCTGAATATGGCTTTCTTTTTATGATTTAAACGAGCCTGTTTATTTACGCAGTCCTGCTTTTACAGCTATTTTATATTCAGGCGACAGTAATCTGTGCCTGCGCTATGATCAGTTCTTTTTCTTTAACATACTGTCTTGGTGACATACCATAGTATCTTTTGAATATTTTGGAAAAATGGCCTAAATTGGTATATCCGACATCCATACCTGCTATGGATATACTTACTCCTTCAAGAATCATTTTAGCTGCTTTTTCCATACGGACATCCAGATAGAACTGTGAATAATTCTTGCCGAAGATGCGGGTAAAGGATTGTATAAATTTTGTCTTGCTCATGTTATGTTCGCTGGCTAAGATTTCGAGAGGAGGCCAGGGTTTGTGCAGCTGACGAATCAATCTTTCTTTGAGTATAGTAAAGGGCTCACTTCCTATTGATAGTTCTTTCTTTAGAGCCTGCTCACGGATATAAATTTTTCTGAAAAAATGGGCAAGAAGACTTAGCGCTGTACCGTGTATCTGGAACTTGAAAGAGGAAGGAGTTGGTAGTGAAATATGGAGTATTTCATGTGCCGTATTGAAATCCACCAGGTCCATATTCAATAAACCATGAACAGGTATATTGTTCTGAAACTGTTTCAAAACATGAGAATCGCATGTCTCACTGTCTGCATTATGAGTAATCCAGCGCCTGTCAGCAATAAGAATAAGCAGTTTGATATGATCACCCTTATGTATATCTGTCTCTAGTCCTGTGCCGGAGGAAGAATAGAGTACAGCTTCTGAAAAGGGGAGTATATATTCTGTTTTATTTTTATTGGAGCTGATTGTACATTCCTGACTTTCACTTAGATTGAGATGTATAATAAACTCCTCGTTTTTAGGATCAGGGCTTCTGTTTATTTTCAGATTGATGTGAAAAACACAGTCTACTCTTAAGAGGCTGAGTCCGTCTCCAAAAGTGGTCACTTCAAACATTCCCTCTCCTACAGCAGGGTGTAATATTAAATTGTTATCCCGCACTTCATTTACATGTCCGGTCGTTTCGCTGAGTATATCCGAGAAATTTCTGAGCCAGCGATCATCTGTTGTTAGATAATAATCTAATTTGAATGTCATGATAATTATTTATTTACCTGAATACAAAGTTACATTGTCGGTGATTTGCAATAGGCTATAATAAGCTAATTAACTGTTGGAATAAGACTAATTGTGAGGGTCTTATATAGGTTTGTCCAATTCAGATGAATGTAAATCTGAGTTTAATGAATAATTGTTTGTCTGTATCTGCTGGGTTCGATATGAAATACCTGTTTAAATGTCTTTGCAAAATGGCTGAGATTTGAGAACCCTACCTTTTGACCAACCTCTGAAATGGGTTCGCCGGTTTGCAGAAATTCAGCAGCTTTTTGCATACGGATTTCCATCATCATTGTATGATAACTTTTACCATATATATTTTTAAATAGTGTTATAAATTTGGTGCGGCTCATCAAACATTTATGAGCAATAAGACTTATTGTAGGCCAGCTGCTGTGTATGTTTTTTTCCAGCTTTCCGATTACACGCATAATCCGGGATACATCTGAAAAGTCAGCATACTGAGACGGTACATCCTCCTGCAGGTGTCTTGTAATAAAATGTGAGAGCAACTGGAGTACTTTTCCTTTTGTTTGAAGTCGTGTATCTGTCTGGTTGTCTTCCTCCTGCATCAGAGCAAAAGCAAGAGACATTTCTTCTAAAGTAAGGTTGAGCATACCCTGCATCGTTCTATTTTGAAGAAAATCCTGTATCAGATACTGTCCTATATCCGTGCTATAGTTTAGCTGTTTGTTTATCAGCCAGGAGCGATGTATGATAATGGTAACCCACTTAGACCACTTACCTTTAGGGAGTTCCAGTTCTGCTGATTTCCCGCTGCTGGAATAAAACACTGCTTCTTCCCAGTCAACCCCGACATCGATCTGCTGTCCGTTATCTTTTTTTATCATGAATGAAGATTCACTAAGGTTAAAATGAATAAACAGATGTGTATTTGAATGTATACTATTTCGTATAAACTTAACCGGATTTTTGAATTTGACATTTGCTTTGAACACGCCCAGACCTGTACTGAGTTGGGACATAGATATTGTGCCTTCTCCTATAGAGGAAGGTAAATGAATAGTGTTGTTCTTTGGTAGAATAGTATCCTTATATACCTTTGACATGGCCTGAGCGAAATCATGTATACAATCTTTTTCACTGTTCAGATATACATTAACCTCAGATACGATCTTATCATCTCGTTTTCCGGTGTCAAGTCCCAGATACTGAGCAATTATGATCTCGTCCTTTTCAGGATGACTCTTTATGGACAAAGAAGTACTCTCTCCCATACATTTTACTTTTAACTGCTGGGCTTTACTGTCTTTTACAATTATGAAAAAACCTGCACTTTCTATTTTAGCACCATTATGTACCATATCCGAGTGCATAAATTCAAGGGGAAACAGAACCGGACTTCCTTCTATGATAATGTATTTTTTTATTTTCATACGCTTTCACACATTAATATCTTGTTGATTAGTACAAAGTTATGCCGGATTGTTAGGTAAAGAGGATAATATAAGGTATTAAAATACTATATTAAGGTAGAAATAATGGGGTTCGGAATTCTTGCTCATAATCTCAAAAATAGGAGAGCAATTTTAACACTTTCCCTTTTGTCTGCAGGCGCATATATGGTTGTTCGTCCTTTTCCTGCAGCAACTGAAAGGCAAGTACCATGATTTCCATAGGCAGACTGATAATGCCTTGCATCATTCTGTTTTTCAAAAAATCATGAATAAGCCCACTTTCAATATCAACTTTGTAATTTAACTGTTTGTTTATCAGCCAGGAGCGGTGTATAATAATGGTTATCCACTTAGCCCAATTGCCTGCCGGAACTTCCAGTTCTACGGATTTTCCACTGCTGGAATAAAACATTTCTTCTATCCAATTGTCTCCAACATCCACTTGCTTTCCATTTTCCTGTTTTATGAAAAATGGGATTTCACTCATGTTGAAATGCATATATAAATGTGCATTTGATGGAACTACACTACGCAAGAAGTTTATCCGGTTATTAAACTTTACTTCAGCCTTAAAAAGAGCCAGACCAGCACTAAGCTCTGACAGAGACATATAGCCTTTACCCACAGAAGGAGGGAGGGCGATACGGTTATTCCGCGCATAAATCAGTTCTTTGTATATGCGTGACATAGCTCTCGCAAAAGCGGGCAGAGTTTCTTTGTCACTATTGAGATAGGCTTTGACAGCTGGTATGACTTTCGTGTCAGAAGGCCCGGGATTTAGTCCCAGATAATTTGCGATGAGTATTTCGTCCGTTGACGGATGACTTTGTACAGAAAGAGAAGTACTCTCTCCCATGCATTTAACCTTTAGCTTTTGATCTTTATTGTCTCTTATCAGAATGAATGTTCCTGCGCTATCTACTGTTGCTCCCTTATCTACCATGTCTGCATGTAAAAAGTCAACAG
Source organism: Sphingobacterium sp. UBA5789 (assembly GCF_002418355.1). Lineage (NCBI taxonomy): Bacteria > Pseudomonadati > Bacteroidota > Sphingobacteriia > Sphingobacteriales > Sphingobacteriaceae > Sphingobacterium > Sphingobacterium sp. UBA5789. The sequence goes on from NZ_DIDX01000001.1 coordinate 1,036,120, forward strand.
GAAAAAGAACAGGTTGTCCCTTAATAATAATGTATTTTTTTATTTTCATAATTTCCTTCACGTTAATATCTTATTGAAGTTGTAAAAATATAATAGATGAAGGTGAAGGAAGGATAAAATAGGATATTAAAGTACTACATTAAGGTGAAATTGTATCTATTCTGCTGATTTCACAAAATTTTCACCAGGTTGAAGATTGAATTTTTTTCTATAGGCTGCTGCAAAATATCCGGATTGATTGTAACCAAGTTCCAGTGCCACTTCTCTGATCGATCCAAACGTCCCGCTGTTAAGAAGATCTTTTGCCAAAAGTAATTTTTCATTCAGAAAGAATTGCTGAGGTGTATCTTTCATAATCCTTTTAAACAATGTTTTGTATTTGGAAGCAGACATTCCCGCTATTTCGGCTAGTTTCTGTATACCAGGGAAATCCATTTGTAATTCCTTTGTCAGATAGGCTATACTTTTATCCATGTTTTCTAAATCTTGCTGCGGTAATTTATAGAGCTTATCATCATAGGATCGTATCCGTCTGATCAGATTAGTGAAGACTTGTAAGGAAATTCCTCTTAAAAGTAATTCAAAAGCCGGATTGGCAAAGGGACGGTTTTTTAAATCATTTAATAAGAGTTGTGTAGTGCTCTCCATATGCCTGTAGTAGGATAAGACTTTTTTTGATTCATCAAATATAGCCTCGATTTCTTGTGCCGGCTTTGATGCGGCTAACATCGATTGTAATAAGGGTTTGGAAATAAAGAGCCGGAGATAAAAGTTTCGTTTGCCAACTGCCGGAATAAACGTACTCTCCGCTTTACCATCTGTAAATCCCATACTAAATTTAGAAGAATAACCAACCCTGTGATCGGTTCCATCAATAATATGCTGATTAAAGTTATCACTGATGTCATAATAAACCACATACATATCTTCTTTAGTAGGTATGCGCGTTACTTTTACGGCTGTGGTATAGACAACGTCAACCAATTGTATAGAAAAACCAGGTATGATTTCTAAGAATATGGTTTCCCCACAACCATGTTGTGCGGGCAGAGTACTCCGTTTATTATCAATGATATCAGTGTCAAATGCATGAGCCAACTGATACAGCCATTCGGGATTCAAACTGTAGGTATGTTTAATATGTCTCATTACATGTGTGTTAGATAATCTTTTGGTGGTATTCCGTACAATTTTTTAAACTGATCGGCAAAATAAGATGCGTTAGTGAAGCTATAATGTGCTGTCACTTCACCTATTGTATGTTGTCCTGTTTCCAGCATTTGCTTTGCATAGGCTAGTTTATTCTGAAGAAAGAATGCATTGGACGATAAGCCTGTTATTTTTCGGAATAGGGTCTTATATTTCGTTTCAGACATCATCGCCCGTGCTGACAATTCCTTTATGCCCGGGAAGGGAGATTCAATCCGGGTAATCAGAAAGGATTGCGAATCTATTATAGAAACCAGATCTTCTTTTACTATTTTTTCTAAAAGAATTTCCTGATTCATTGCCTGATCCAGATAGTCACTCAACAGATTATACACCGTGCTTTTAACGACAATTTCATATAATGGATCTTCCTGATTTGTGTTTCTTAATTCGTTTATCAACCACCAGGCTTTATTACTGGTGCGCCCGTAGCGTAAAAATGTGTTTTTTTCGGAATCAAACATAGTGTTGAGGATATCCCTGAACTGAGGGAATTCTGAAAGAATTCGCCTTAATTCTTTTTTATCAATATGAATATCTATACTATACGTTTTACTTCCTTTTTGTACAATATAATCTGCGTCAAGGCTACTGTCATAAAATGCTACATTATAATCCCATCGGCCAACAGGATTGGCAACATTATCCAGGATATGTACAGCATCACCTTCAGTAAAATCAAAGTGAAGAGTTACAAAAGTATTTTTTGTATTTCGCAGGTGAAATATAAGGGATTGGTTAAACACGGCGTCGATTATAAAAGTAGATATAGATTCGCTGACTTTTGTAAAATAACAGGTGCCTTCCAGTACTTCTGTCGGTATCTTCAGAAATGAACCTTCTACTTCCCCTCCCAGTTTTTGGGCAAGGGGATATATCCAGTAGGGATCTACACCATTCTCATGAATAATTTCCATGTTATCAACTGATTTGGTTTTCAAAGGTAGTATGACTGTTCAAACTAAATAATGTAATATAGAAATAGTGTATTTGTTTTGTTACAGCGCCTATTTTATGGAATAAATCAGGTGATTTTGACTTTTTAATGACATTTTCTTTTGTTTAGTTATTAAATAGCTGAAATACAGTGCGTTGTAATTTTTTGATTTCCTTTATAAAGATCTTATTTATTTATTCCAAAACCATCAATATACAGGGCATAAAAATTAGTGCAAAGCTCTAGTATTATAGTTAATCATCAGTACATTTTGGGTTTTCACCAATTTGAGGATAGTGAGGAAAGAGATTCGCGCGATATTCCTTTGGAAGCAAACCGAAATGCTTTTTAAACTGTTCTGAAAAGTAGGAGTGGCTGGAGTAATTCATTCTCTTTGCGATTTCAGCTATTGAAGAATTTTCAAGTTCAATTATTTTTCTGCTAAGTTCAAGTTTGTTTTTTATAAAAAAGTTGTTTGGACTGAATCCTGTAATTTTGCGGAACAGATGTTTAAATTTGGATTCGGACATATAAGCCATGGAGGCCAGCATCTTAATCCCCGGAAAATTTTTGTCTAATCGCTGAATGATAAGTTCCTGTGTGAGCAGTATTCTTGTGATATCAGCATCTTCCAGATCTGCATAACTTCTATCCTGATTTGTGATTTCATCAAATATAATTCCTAACAAGGCATACATAGCTCCGGTAAGAAAATAATCAAAACTCACAGAAACAGGTGATAAATGTCTGATTTCGTTGAGTACATTCCATGCTCTTGGATTGGCTCTGCCAAATTTGGCTAAAGTGTTTTCCAGCTTATATTTTTGAGATGGATCAGTGGTATGAGTTTCGAAAAGTTGGTTCAGTGCTTTTTTCTTTACAAAAACGGCGAATACACAATTTTCAGAACCCGCTTCAATGACAAATTGATTTTTGTCTGCACTGTCTAATAAGGCAAACCCATAATTCCATTTATGGTTTTTATTATTGTTTAATAGGGTTATAGTGCCCATACCTGAACAGAAGATAAGAAAGAAAAAGTCTGGCTGTGTATTCTCCACTGATTGAATGCTAATGGTTTTGTAATATTTCCCATTTGAAAACCAAACTGAAAAATTGGAATCCACTTCTAGTAAGTAATTTATACCCTGATACATACAGGGAGGTATTTCAATAAAATTACCCTGTGTCTTTCCATTTAACTGTATAGCTAAATCTTCTTTCCAATTCGTCTCTACACTAAATCTGCATTTTACTTTTAACATGGTTAATTTCAATTTTATTTGAATAACAAAAAATCAGGAAGATTTCTTCCGAACGATTACACTACCTGGAAGGATGCCAAATTTGCTTCGGTATACAGCAGAGAAATAGCTGGATTTGCTATATCCTAACTCGTAAGCAATTTCTAATATGGAATTATAATCTCCGCTAAGTAACAGACGTTTAGCGAGGAATAACTTTTCTGTCAGAAAAAAGTTATTAGGGGTGTCGTTAAATATCTTTTTAAAAGCTAATTTGTATTTTGATTCTGACATTCCTGCCATCCTGGATAAAGTGCCGACTCCGGGAAATTTTAACCATAATTGTGTTAATATGTATTCCTGAGTAGCCAGAATTCCTTTGATTTCTACTTCCGACAATTTGAACGAAGGATAGCTTACCTTGCTGAATCCTTCGATAAGTAAGCCAAACAAGCGGAAAGAGGTGCTCTTGAAAAAAAGTTCGTAAGACGGATCCTTATACGATTTTCTTTTAAGCTGGTTGAGTAATAATTTACTGCGGCTATCTATATGCCCATAGAATAATAAGGTATTGTGTTCAGGGTCAAAATAGATATTCTTGTTACTCTTTTGAATATGATCCTTAAAAAGTTTTATTAAAAGATCTTTGCTGACCAATATACACAGTGAGTACACTCTTTCACCTAAAATAGGGATGTACGTACTTTCTACGGATGAATCCACTATTCCCATGTCGAATGGAGAATTGAGACCAACCATATGGCCAACACCATTTACAATATGGGTACTGATATTTTCACTTAAGTCATAATACACGAACACCAAATCATCTTCCTTTGCTTTCCGGTTAAAGAGTATAGGCTGATGAACAATCATATCTCTCAACATTACGGATAACCCGGGCATTAACTCTAAAAAATAAATTCTTCCCTCAGCGATTTCCTCAGATAGATATATTATTTTATTATCAATTGGTCTGATGCCAATCAGATCGCCAAATTGTTGTAGCCATTGAGGTGTAAGTGTATATGTAAGATCTAACTGTATTTTTTTCATATACGCTATACTGATAGTTATGTGCGCAGCTTCCTGCGTATTACATTTGTTATATGCAAATTTCAATTAACTAAAAACAGTAAAAGGAAAGGAAAGGATATTTAAATAACACAATAGGACATTTGCTTATATAGGTCTTATTGTGGTGATTAATTAACTTATTGTGGCTATTGGTATTATTTGTGAATATTTTTTACAAATATTTTTATTTCGAAACTATATTTTATTTTAGATTAATTTTTTTGTATAAAATATATTATTTTTTGTTATTAAAGTGGTTTGTTTAGCTGTGATATAGTCCGGATTGCTGTTTAGTATAACAAAAATGTCTGTTGCCTTTGGTGAAGTAAACAAGAGTTTAACTGATTTACTGATCAGCGCGACCTCTCTCCTGATAAATCGGGATTTCTCCTTAAAAGGAGAGAGAAGGGGTTTGCGAAAGGTATCAAAAACAAAACCCTGACGATGGGCGCCAGGGTTCGTTACTAACCAATTATAAACCTAAATTATGAAAAGACATTTTAATAGTTGTTCTGAAAACAACGGATAATTCTGAATTATCTTCTGCAAAGATACATATTAGACAAGGATTGTTCCAAATAATTTCATCATAAAGTTGTGTCAACAACTATTTCTTGACATAAATTTGATAGTCTGTCCTGAATGGATAATAAAATGTCCTTATCAATCTCTTTTGTAGGTAAGGCATTCTGATTTTTAATTTTTACTTTTGATACAAAGGATTGAAATATGGTTTTACAGGAATTGGCTAGATTAAAAGCTATTGTTATAGATGTGGATGGTGTATTGACAGATGGTACGGTACAGGTTGATGAACATGGGGAACAACTTCGCACTTTTAATGTAAAGGATGGATATGCTATGCATCTGGCGATGTCAAAAGGATTACAGATTATTGTGATCTCAGGTGGGAAGAATACGGGTGTGCAAAGACGTCTGGAAGGATTGGGTATACAGGAAATTCATTTGGGTGTAGCAGATAAGCTGACATTGCTTCAGGATATTATGCAGCGTTTTCGTATTGAATTGCCGGATGTGATGTTTATCGGAGATGATATGCCGGATTATAAATGTATGAAAGCTGTAGGTGTAGCTGCCTGTCCTGCAGATGCAGTAGAAGAAATAAAGCAGATCTCTCATTATGTTTCCGGCTTAGGCGGGGGCAAGGGGGTAGTTCGCGAACTGATCGAAAAAACACTCAAGCTACAGGATAAATGGTACGATGATATGAACGTGAAAAGTGTATAATCCATGCTTGATAATTTAAAGAATATACCTGTCATTCTGGGATCCCAATCCCCCAGAAGAAAAGAATTACTGTCTGGAATGGGGATAGATTTTAAAGTTATTGTCAAAGAAACGGATGAATCCTTTGATCCGGAATTATCACCGGAAGAGATAGTACAATCTATTTCGGAGAAGAAAGCCACTGCATTTAGGAATGCTGAGTATGAGAATCATTTGCTTATCACTGCAGATACTATTGTGGTCGCTCATCATAAAATCCTCGGTAAACCGCAGGATCGGGATGATGCTTTTCGTATGCTGTCTATGCTTTCTGATTATACACATCAGGTGATGACGGCTGTTTCTATATTGTGGAAAGGAGAACTTCGTACTTTTGTAGAACGTACGGATGTGGTTTTTCCTGAGCTGTCCAAAGATGAAATAGACTATTATATCGAACATTTCAAACCTTATGACAAGGCCGGAGCATACGGTATACAGGAATGGATGGGGCTAGTGGCTATTGATCAGATTAAAGGATCCTATACCAATGTGGTGGGGCTTCCCACTGCAAGGTTGTATCAGGAATTAAAGAATATCAAATAAAAAAGGAGCTTAGCTCCTTTTTTTATTTGATAAAGTATCGTATTCCTGTGTAGAATAATCTTCCGGAAAGTGGTCCCCATAGCATATTGGTGTCAAAATAATTCCCGAAGGGATCGTCATAGGCCAGGATGGGATTTTTCTGAAAATAGTTGGTGAAATTTTCTGCTCCTACATAGATGTCAAAGTTTTTGGATGCTCCAAATGTTTTGCTTATCTGTGCATTCATAGTGGCATAAGCAGGTGAATATTCTTCCAGCTGATATGGAGTCGGGTTGGCTGCGGTAGAAGGCAGTCTTTTCTGACCAACAATATTTAAGGTGTAATCAAAATTCCATCCGCTTTCCAGTGTATATGCAAGATTCATAAAGCCTCTGTGTTTGGCTAATAAAGGTTTGCTCAACCGCTGATCTCCGTAGTCTGTCTGGACATCCAGCAGACGGTAAGCCATACGTGTTTCGAATCTTGGTGCAGGCATAAACCTGAGTTCAGCTTGCAAGCTGTTGGAGTATGATTTACCCGTAAGATTGTAAAAGGCAATTTCTCTTGGGTTTTCATAATCTACGACTACCTGGTTCTGGAAGTGATTGGAAAATAGTTCCATCGATGCCGTAGCTTCTCTTCCAAACATACGGAACGTCTGGTCTATACTTAATCCTGTATTCCAGGATACCTCAGGACGAAGGCCGTACGCCTTATCAAAACGATTCTCGGATCGGATCACCAATGCCCGGCTACTTGCGAATACGGACATGTTCTCTGCAAATATATTCGCAGTACGCTGTCCTCTTCCGGAGCTTAACCGTAATGTGGTACCTGTGACAGGCTGATATCGAAGTTGTGCACGTGGTGTTCCAAACCATCCATACAGTGAGTTGTAATCAGCTCTCATACCCAGTATGGCATCGAATTTTTCATTCGGACTATACGTGTACTCCCCAAAAGCTCCAGATACAACTTCTTTGCGGAGATAGCGGTCTGTGCCAGCAAGTGTCTCGTCCACATTGTCATACGTCAGTGTAAGTCCTGTCCGGTATTTATGGGCTACTGTACCTATAATGTCCTGATAAATCAGATTTGCATACCCGTTTTTTTGTTCTGCATTATAAGTGCGTGTTCCGAAATAATTTTTTTGATCGTAGTATGTTCCTGAAAGCTGTAAACCTATACTCCGATGAGAATTGCCTTCAAATACATAACCGATCTTTGCAAAACCTTCGTATCGGTTAATGTCAAATCCCAGTCCATACCTGTTTGTGCTAAGCTTATCTGTTTTCTCATCAAAATCAATTTGTCCTCCGGTACGGTCATCCTTTAAATATTTGACTCCGAACTGTGCAATAAGCCCTTTTCCATTCTGATAGGTCCATCTGTTGACTCCTGAAAACACATTACCGGCAGGCAGGTCACGAAAGCCGTTATTGCTGAAGTTCATCCCTTTATTGTACATAAAATTATCATGTAACAACAAACCTACGGACCAGTTGTCGCTGATTTTTTGAGAAAGGTTAAGGTTCAGATCTGTACGTCCCATATTGTTTGCGTAGGCGTTGAAGTAAAGCTTTTCTGAATTTTGAGGTTTCTTCAGTTCTACATTGATCTGTCCGGCCATACTCTCATAGCCATTTACTACAGATCCTATTCCCTTACTGATCTGTATAGATTCAATCCAGGGACCTGCGATACTATTCAATCCGAGTGGAGTCGCTAATCCGCGGGGACCGGGTAGGCTCTCTACGGTGAGTTGTGTGTAAATACCACTCAAGCCCAGCATTTGAATTTGCTTACTTCCGGTGACAGCGTCATTGCTGATTACATCTACAGTAGCGTTGGTTTCAAAGCTCTCACTCAGGTCACAACAGGCAGCCTTAAACAATTCTCTGGAAGTCAGTACTTCCACACGTGCGGGATTCATGTTGGATACATAACTTGTCTTACGGGAACGGGATACAACGACCTCAGCAAGGACATTCTCTTTTGCATGTATTACGAGAACTTTATTCAGATCAGTTACTGTTATTGTATCAGATTTCATTCCGGCAAATGAAATGATAAGCTTTGTTAAACCCTTTTCATGTCTGATCTTAAAAACTCCGTTTTCATTGGTTAGTGTCTGACTGTCTTTTTTCTCCAGCCATCTCACATTTACCGATGGGATAGGGGTCAGGGATCCATTTTTGCTTTCCTCGACCACGACTCCCATTACTTCATCTTTGCTTTTTCCTGCTACAGATACATTTTCCGCTCCGTTTTCCTGCAGACGATCGTGTTTACAGCATTCATGGAGATTCAGGTAGGCTTCATCGTTTGCTCTCATACCTTCTGTATCGTGTCCTACTTCTGCTATATTTTTCTTGATCTGTCCCAGTTTAATCTTGGAAGAATCGTAGGTGGCGGTCAGTAGACCTGTGTTGATATCCCAGACAGCTGACTTAACACCTGCTGTATGAGCTGCAGTTTCTATTCTTTTTTTACACATAGCGCAGTTTCCGGCTACTGCAAACGTAATTGTACTGTCGCGGCCAACTGCAGAACCTGTATTAGCTAGGGATACCGGATCTGTAGGCTCTGCTGCGAGACGTTCATATTTACAACATTCATGAAGACTGTCATATACTTTATCATCTGCTTTTACTTCTTCCGTATCATGTCCTGCAGCTGCGATATTCTGCTTGATCTGCAACAATTTTATTTTGGAACTGTCATATTGAAGAGAGACTATTCCGGTGCTTTCATCCCACGTTGCTTGTTCAACACCTTTTGTCAGGGCTGCTTTTTCGATTCTTTTCTTACACATTCCACAGTTACCGCTTACTTTAAAGGTAGCTGTACTGTCTTGTTTGTGATTTGACATTTCCTCGGGTTCGGTAATGGGGGGCGGAGCAGCTTGTGTACGTTCATACTTACAGCATTGGTGAAGATTATCGTAAGCCTTTTGATCTGCTTTTATACCTTCTGTGTCATGACCAGCCGCCGCAATGTGTTGCTTAATACTGTTTAATCTGACCTTCGCAGGGTTATATGTTACCGTAATTGACTCCTTGGTTTTATTCCAGGATGCCTGATGCACTCCCGCAGTAATAGCAGCTTTTTCAATTCTTTTTTTACACATTCCACAGTTTCCTTTTACCTGAAAAGTAACGGTGGTATCCTGCTTGCCTGTCTGTGCAAATACAGGCAACGTTACCATTGCACACAGCAACAGTAGTATATTGAATACTTTCATTTTTTAATCATTAATTGTATAAATAAAATACAGGAGTTCTTCTTTATGTCAGAAACCTGTTTAATATGGAGATACAATTAATGCTAAATCCGGAAATTACAATGGAGGAGATAACTGTCCTGCTGTCGGACAAGTGCTGTGGTGTCAGTTTGAGCAATTTGATGCTCTATCCCCAATTCTTCAAAAATATTGAAATTATAAACCCAGAATAATGTAATTATTGATGGTGTAAATAAATTGAAATTCTTGATTTGATTATTATTGGAGTAATAGTTGTCTGATGCTTTTTCCAGATCAACGACGACATCTTTGCAGACATGTTTCTTGTCAGGTTTGGAATCTTTATGACAGGATCCACTCTTTTTTGCTGATTCGGAAGATGACTTCTTGGTGCAAAGAGGACAATTTTTGTGTGATGATTTGTCTGAAACGGAAATAATATGTTCCTGATCATTACCGCAAATATGGAAATAAAAGGATGCTCCACTCGTGGTAAGCGAGTAAATCAATACTAATAAGGTTGCAATCCATTTTCGCATAATTTACAAATGTAGTAAAAAAATCAGAACTCTGACTTAAAATCAGATATGTGACAAAAAAGTTATCCCTGTACAGACTTATCCTAATTCTTTCCTAAATTGAAATATACTTTTGTAGTATTAAACAATTAAATATAAAAAAGCAGGCTATGAAAAAGATCATTTTAACACTGGCAGTAGTATGTGGTATGCAATTTGCATTTGCACAGGATATCAAAGAAGCTCAGGTACCGGCAGTAATCCTGAATACATATAAGCAACATTTTAAAAGTGCTAAATTCAGTGATTGGGAAATTAAATCAAATGGTATGTATGAAGTAGAGTTCAAGACGAGTCTGACAGGTAAAGATCATACAGCATTGTTCACTCCTGAGGGAAAACTTTATCAGCATAAGGAGGAACTGTCTGCTAAAAATCTTCCTGCAGCAGTGTCTGCTTCCATTAAGAAGGACTTTAAAGGATATCGCATAGATGATGTAGATCGTATAGATCAGCAAGGTAAAGTGACCTATAAAGTGAGTCTGAAAAGTAATGCCCAGGATTATGATGTGGTATTCGGGGCAAATGGTTCCGTAATCAGTAAAAAATTGGATTAATCAGTTTACAGCTATATAAAACAAGAATATGAGAAAATTAATAATTGCACCTCTGATGATACTATTGACCGTCTTTGTGGCCTGTGATAAGGATGAAGTAATGGATCCTACTAAATTGCCTTCCAAAGTACAGGATTATATTGCAGTACATTTTTCTGATGCTCATATCAGTAGGGTAGAACAGGATAAGGGGGATAGTAATTCGTATTACGAAGTCTATTTATCAACTGGTTATGAACTGGATTTTAACAAAGCCGGAGATATTTATGGGATTGATGGTAATACAAAAAGACTTCCGGATTCCGTTATTCCTGAAAAGTTATCCACATATGTTTCTGTAAATTATAAGAATTTCTTTGTTGTAAAATGGGAATTAGATCGAATGGAGCAGGAAATAAAGCTTAATAATGGAGTAGAACTGGTATTCGATCTTAACGGAGAGTTTAAAAATGTGGATAAATAGCATCGGCTGATTTTTGTGATTTTTTTGTGTCTTGTTTATATTGGTTATAACATTGAATATAAACCAAAATGCAAACCTAAAATTGAACTGTAATGGAACAATTGATCACAAATCCTACTGTCCTGTTTATATGCACCGCGCTTCTATTAAGCTCAGCAGTTGCTTTATATAAGGTATACTCTAAATTAATCAAAAGAGTATAATCAGGTATTAAAAAAGAAAAGCCCGATCCGGGCTTTTCTTTTATGCTTTCAAATCTTTTATAAAACCGGGAATTTTTTCCATGTAGTTTTCCTGAGCCAGTAATTTGACAAAGGCACTTCCTACTATAGCTCCGTCGGCAATTGAAGTTGTCCGCACAAATGCTTCTCTGGAAGAAATACCAAATCCGACAATTAGTGGATGTTCCAGTTCCAAAGCTTTGATACGACTGAAGTATGCAGTAGTGTCATCACCTACATTAAGGTTATTGCCTGTCACTGCATTAGAGGATAAAAGATAGATAAAACTGGTTGATAGTTTGTCTATTTTACGAATCCGTTCATCCGAGGTCTGTGGTGTTACCAGAAACACATTGCTGATCCCGTATTTTTTAAATATATCCTGATAGAGTTCTTCATACTCATACATCGGAAGGTCTGGGATAATGACTCCTGTAATACCGGCTTCCTGACACGATCTGCAGAAGTTTTCAACACCATATTGCAATACCGGATTGACGTAACCCATCAGGAAGACGGGTATCGTGACCCGATCTCTCAATATACGTAGCTGCTCGAAAAGTTTATGCAGTGTCATTCCGTTTTTCAATGCTTCCTCAGAGCTGTGCTGGATCACGGGGCCATCTGCCACAGGATCAGAGTAAGGGAAACCTATTTCCAGAAAATCTGCTCCTGATTTTTCCAAAGCTTCTGCTATTTCTACTGTACTTTCCAGCGTAGGATATCCGGCTGTAAAATAAATAGAAAGTAAAGGTTGGTCTGTTATAGAAGGGAATGTATATTTTTTCTCGTTCATAATTTAAAATCCAAAGTATTTCATATAATTATCCAGATCCTTATCGCCACGTCCTGATAGACAAACGACCACTGTCTCAGAACCATCAAAGCTCATCTTCTCCAGATGTGCAAGTGCGTGTGAACTCTCAATGGCCGGAATTATACCTTCCAGACGGGTTAACTGAAGTCCTGCCTGCATAGCCTCTTTATCAGTTGCGCTTACATATTGTCCACGTCCGCTTTTGAATAACCAGGCATGCTGGGGGCCTATACCGGGATAATCAAGCCCTGCAGATATAGAATACGGTTCGATTACTTGTCCGTCCTCGGTTTGCATTAATATGGAACGGCTGCCATGCAATACCCCTTCTTTTCCTAAGACCGTCGTAGCAGCTGTTTCTCCGGAATCAACGCCGTGTCCAGCTGCTTCTACTGCTATGATCTTTACATCTTCTTCATCCAGATAATGGTAAAACATACCCGCTGCATTGGATCCTCCACCGACACAAGCCAGTACATAATCCGGATTGGATTTTCCTGTTTTTTCCTTTAACTGTCTTTTCGTTTCTTCAGATATAACAGACTGGAATTTAGCAACCATATCCGGGTACGGATGTGGTCCGACCACTGATCCGATAATATAATGCGTGTCTACGGGATTGTTTATCCAGTCTCGCAGCGCTTCATTGGTTGCATCTTTTAAAGTCCTGCTTCCTGATTTTGCTGCTACAACCTGTGCACCCATCATTTTCATACGGGCCACATTAGGTGCCTGACGCTCGATATCGACTTCACCCATATATACGACACATTCCAGTCCTTTGAGCGCACATACTGTAGCTGTAGCGACACCGTGTTGTCCGGCTCCGGTTTCTGCAATAATTCTTTTTTTGCCCAGGCGCTCAGCAAGTAAGATCTGACCTATTGTATTGTTAATTTTATGAGCACCGGTATGATTCAGATCTTCTCTTTTTAAATAGATATTGGCACCATATTTTTCCGAAAGTCGTTTTGCCAGGTAAAGAGGTGAAGGTCGCCCTACATAATCACGAAGCAAAGACTGGAATTCTTCCTGAAAACTTTTCTCCTTAATTATGTTGAGATATTGCTGACGTAGTTCTTCTACATTTGGATAAAGCATCTCCGGAATATAGGCGCCTCCAAACGGGCCGTAGTATCCTTTTTCGTTAACTTGATATTTGCTCATTTTTAATTGTTTTCACTACTTGTTTTAATAATTCTGTTTTTTTTAATCCCGGTTCTGACTCAAATTTTGAATTCAGATCAATTGCATATAACCTTTTATCATCTGTTAGCAGGGCATCGCTGATATTGTCAGGGCCTAATCCTCCACTCAGAAAATAAGGCTTCTGCAAAGAGTAATTCTGCAGAATATCCCAATCGAACGTTTTTCCTGTACCTCCATGCTGATCACTTTTTGTATCAAAAAGGAAATAGTCTGTGACCTCTGTATATTCATTAAGGGTTTTCCAGTCAAAATTGCTGTCTATTCCGAATGCTTTGATGACAAGGACTCCGGATGCTTTTAACTCTTCACACAGATCCGGAGATTCTGTCCCGTGTAGTTGTACTGCATGAAGTCCATAGGACCGGATCTTATTTTTGATGGTCTCGGCGGAAGCATTTACAAATACTCCAACACGTTGTATGCGATCAGGCACATCAATATCGGAAGCAGACAGATTTGCTATATAACGCTTTGATCCTTCATAAAAAATGAATCCCATATAATCGATATTCAGCAAACCTGTTTCCTGGATATTCTCCGGATACTTCATGCCACAGATTTTGATTTTTACGGGATGATTCATTAGTTTATTAATTTTTTGAAAGAATTCAATGCTTTCCTACCTAATAAAGATTCTTCAGCTTCATAATAACAGTCGGCAAATGTTTTCTCCGGATTAAATGTTTGTATGGCAATTGCCGCATTACTCAATACCACATTCTGTTGAATGTCATTTCCTCCTCCGCTGAGGATATCCATAAAGATTTTACCGGCTTCTTCTACCGTATCTCCGCCAGAGATTGCTTCAGGATGTATTGGCTCGAATCCAAGCTGTGCTACTGTATAATAATGCTCTCCTTTATTGTCTATTACTTTGAAGTCTCCGGTAAGGGAGATTTCATCATAGCCATCTAAAGCATGCAGTATTGCGTATTGTTTGTTCGTGTTTTGATATAGATAAGCATACAATCTGGCCAGTTCAAGACTGAATACACCTACGGATTGAAACTGTGGATTCGCAGGATTAGTAAGGGGACCCAGCATATTGAAGAATGTTTTTACACCCAATGCACGTCTGATAGGAGCCACTGTTTTCATTGCCGGATGAAAGAACGGGGCATGCAGGAAGCAAATGTTAGCCTCATCGAGCTGCCTTCGTATTTCTCCCTCATCATTTGTAAATTTATAGCCGAGATACTCCATGACATTGGAAGAACCACATCCTGATGATACACCTATGTTGCCGTGTTTGGCGACCTGATATCCTGCTCCTGCTACAATAAAGGAAGCTAAAGTCGAGATATTAAATGTATTCTTGCCGTCTCCTCCGGTACCACACAGATCAATAAGCCGGTAAGCACTCAGATCCAGTTTTTTGCAGAGATCGTACATAGCATCCCGGAATCCGGCAAGTTCTTCTACACGTATGCTGCGCATCCCGTATGCAGTCATGAAGGCTGCAACCTGGTGCGTGTCATATTTTCCTTCTGTTATATTGATCAATATGTCGTAAGCCTCTTTGCGGGTGAAGGCTTTGTATTCAAATAAATGTGCTAATATCTCTTTCATATAGGATTTAAAACAAAAAAAGGCTTACCTAAAAAGGCAAGCCCACTATTCTTTGATATGTAAATAATTCAAGCAATAGACAGTTGCCACAACATTAACTGTTGTGCCACCACCATGCTTTATTTACACTTATTGATTTCATTTTTATTATCGTTATGACAAATATGATGCATTGTTTCTAAAAAAACAACTTTTTGTTAGAAAAAAAATAAACGTTTTTGTCAAATATACTAATAGGTGACAAAATGTGCTGTTCTGTTTCCTTTTGAGACAAGAGTGAAAGATGCTATTTTTCCGTTTTCCAGATACAGGGCTACGACCTGTCGTCCTTTATATTTCAGAAAGTACATGTTGTTGACATCCAATCCCTCTGGGTCTATATCGCGGGTTTCTTTTTTAGGAATCTGATTCCAGTTTAGGTATTCAATTTCGTTTATATTCTTATTCTGAATATTTAATCTTACTTCATCCAGACTGACGACCAGATAATCCAGGTAATCGTCATCGACTTCTTTATTGACGGTGACATACTGGCTGAGCAATACATCTGTCGCAATGCTGTCTACAGACAAATCGTGGACAAACTTACGAATGTAGGGAAGATCTTTATCGGAGGATTGTGCAAGGCTTAGAAATGGAATGATCCAAAACAAACCAAGTGCAAAAATATATTTTCGCATAACAGATATTTAGGGTTTTGACTCGCAAAAGAGCCAAAAGATTAGTCCGCTAAATAAAAACGCCTTAATTAGATTAAGGCGTTTTTATGATTCGTTAATATTCGTCTTCATTGAAAAAGAAGTCATCTTTGGTTGGATAATCCGGCCAAATTTCTTCGATATTCTCATACGGTTCACCGTCGTCTTCTAAGGCTTGGAGATTCTCTATAACTTCTACAGGGGCTCCTGAACGGATTGCATAGTCAATTAATTCATCCTTAGTTGCTGGCCATGGGGCATCTTCGAGGTGCGAAGCTAATTCTAATGTCCAATACATATATCTGATAATTTAAAATTTCGTTTTTTGGCAAAAGTAATATTTAATTTGACTTATCCAAGTCTTTCGTTTGTAATTTATTTTTTTTGTAGTAACAAGTTTGTTATTTGAAAAGAAATCAGTCCGTTTTTCAGACTCAAATGTTTTCAAAATCAGAGCCTTTAGCATTCAACGCGGCCAATCTTGGCGATACAGATTTAATATTGGTATTCGGGTAGTCATCTTCAATTAATCCGTCGCGCATACGTACGATACGATGTGCATGTTGTGCAATATCTTCTTCGTGCGTGACCAGAATAATGGTGTTTCCTTTGGCATGAATATCTTCCAGCAGCCCCATGATCTCAATAGATGTTTTGGTGTCTAAGTTTCCCGTAGGTTCATCGGCTAATATAATGGATGGATCGTTGATTAACGCACGGGCTACTGCTACACGTTGGCGCTGTCCTCCGGAGAGTTCATTGGGTTTGTGATCGGTACGATGTTCCAGTCCCACACTTGTCAGGGTAGCCAGCGCTTTTTCATCTCTGACTTTTTTGGATTTCCCGGCATAGATCAGGGGCAAGGCTACATTTTCCAGAGCTGTTGATTTGGGAAGCAGATTAAAGGTTTGGAAAACGAAACCAATTTCCTTGTTACGGACTTCAGCCAGCTCGTTCTCTGTCATCTGACTTACATTGATGCCATTTAATACATACTCACCTTTTGATGGCGTATCCAGACAACCCAGGATATTCATCAGTGTAGATTTTCCAGATCCCGAGGGGCCCATCAGTGCAACAAATTCTCCTTTTTTTATAGAAAGAGAAACTGAATTAAGTGCATGAATGGTTTCTGAGCCAATAATGTATTTCCTGCCTATATCTGTTATTTGGATGAGGGTGTTATCTGCCATCTGTAACCTGTTTATTGGTCAAAAGTTACGATAATTTCTTTATTTCCCAATAGGATTTCATCTTTTCGTAGATCAATTCCTGAAAATCTTCTATATTTTCCTCTGTATACCCTTCCGGGCTTACCGGAGATAATACCGTAGAATATATTTTGCCGGGTTTGGAGCCATTCCTTCTTCCGTCATCCCACAAGATATCCCATGCATTGTGAATAACGATTGGTATGATCGGGATATTATTTTCTATCGCCATACGGAATGGACCGGATTTGAATTTATGCAGTACAGGAGGGTAGGAGTCATCAATACGACCTTCCGGAAAAATAACTATTGACTTGCCGACCTGCAGATTTAGGGTTGCTTTTTTGAACGCTCTGAAGGACGCAATTTTACTCTTACGGTCTACCGGAATGTCTATGGTCTTAAAGAAAATTCTCGTTACCGGATTTTTAAGTAATTCGGCTTTTCCAAGAAATGAAAAGGACTGATGGCAGATATGGCTGAGTGTGGTAATGTCTAATACAGACGTATGATTAGCACATAAAATATAGGTTTTACTCCAGTCGATGGGAGTTTCATATGTCGTTTTAAATCGTATTCCGACACAATAGGCACTCAGTAAACTGATCCACTTGCGACAATAGGCTATCTGATGATAATACCTGAGCGGTTTTCGGGTAAAGAAATAAAGAACCGGGAAAAACAGAATAAAGAAAAAGAGAACAGAACTAAAATAACAAATCCGGTGGGCTTTTTTCCATATTCTAACCATGGAACCAAATATAATGAAGGATTTATTGTTAAACAAGAGTAAAGCACCTTAACAAATCAAAGATTAACTTCAATATTGTTAAGGTGCAGTTATTTTACTTGCTTAATTCAGCGTAATATTTGTGAAACAGCGGAATAGTAGATATACCCATTAAGTAGTTTTCAATTCCGTATTTTTCATTCGGAGAGTGAAGATTATCACTGTCCAGACCAAAGCCGAGTAATACGGTTTTGATGCCCAGTACATCTTCAAAAAGTGCTACAATAGGAATAGAGCCTCCTCCACGTGTTGGGATTGGTTTTACTCCAAAAGTATCATTCAACGCTTTTTCAGCAGCTTTATAAGCGACACTGTCTGTAGGAGTTACTACAGGCTCACCTCCGTGATGAGGTTTTACTTCTACCTTTACATAGTCCGGAGCAATGGATTCAAAGTGTTTTTTGAACAAATCAGTAATGCGTTGAGAATTTTGATTGGGTACCAGACGCATGGAGATTTTCGCAAATGCTTTTGAAGGAAGTACGGTTTTTGCACCTTCTCCGATATATCCTCCCCAGATACCGTTGACTTCCAGAGTAGGACGGATACCTGTACGTTCAATAGTGGTATAACCTTTTTCTCCCCAAAGCTCATCTACGCCAAGGTCTTTTTTGTATTCTTCGATCTCAAAAGGAGCTTCGTTAAGAGCCTTACGTTCTTCGGCTGTCAGTTCGATTACATCATCATAGAATCCCGGGATAGCAATATGATTGTTTTCGTCATGCAGAGAAGCAATCAGCTTGGATAGAATAGTTGCCGGATTAGCCACTGCACCGCCATATACCCCAGAGTGAAGATCACGATTAGGACCTGTCACTTCTACTTCTACATAAGAGAGTCCTCTTAGTCCTGTTTCTAATGAAGGCTGTTTCATGCTGATCATAGATGTATCTGAAATAACGATGACATCAGCTTTCAGTTTCTCCTTGTTTTCTTTAACAAAAGTTCCCAGATTTTTTGATCCCACTTCTTCTTCACCTTCGATCATGAATTTAATATTACATGCAAGAGCATTATTTTTCATCATGTATTCGAATGCTTTGACATGCATATAAAACTGGCCTTTATCATCTGCAGAACCACGGGCGTAGATTTTACCATCTCTGACAGTAGGTTCAAACGGAGGAGTCTCCCATAGTTCATATGGATCTGCAGGTTGCACATCATAGTGACCATAAGTCAATACTGTAGGTAATGACGGATCGATGATTTTCTCACCATATACAATAGGATTGCCGGCAGTAGGGCATACTTCTACCTGATCTGCACCGGCATCACGCAATTTTTGAGCAACAAATTCAGCTGTTTTTTCTACATCACCTTTGAATTTAGGGTCTGCACTTACTGAAGGAAGTCTTAGCAAATCAAACAGTTCGTCAAGAAAACGTTGTTTATTTGCTTCTACATATTCTTTTATATTTTGCATAACATGAATGTATTTGGTTCCAAAATTACGTAAACTATTGGTTATTGGAAACCCGCTGATAAAGATTGTCTGTCAAATTCAGAGGTGATGGATGTATTAAAAATTTCTAAATAATAAAGCTTTTTTACTGATGTGTTTCTAAATTTTTAATTAATTATATATGTCTTTTGTAAAATTTGAATTTCATTTTTGAAAATAATTGATTTGATGTTATCATGAATAATCATTAATTATTATATTAGTGACTACACTGATTTAAACCATGTCTAACCAAACCTTGATTTCGATACCGGAGTTTGAGCTGATATTTGAAAAATGGAATAAAAAGGTTTATCAATATGCATTGTGCAAAACTTCTTCAGCATTTATTGCAGAAGAAACAGTACAGCGTGTGTTTATTAAGCTTTGGGACAACCTTTTTCATAAAAATATTGCTGTCGACATCGAGGCGCAGATCTTTTGTATTGCCCGCACGACGTTGCTGGATGTCGTCAAAGAAGAGCGAAAAAGACAGATGATAGTGGAAATACGGCACGTGCAGGATGAGGTGCCAACACCTTCAGAGTTGTATCGTTTGAAGGAGATGAATGTAAATTACAAACGGGCAGTGGAGCGTATGCCTGCCTCGAGAAGAGAAGTGTTTTTGTTGAGCAGGCTCGAAAACTTGAGCTATAAAGAAATTGCTGATCGCTTATCTATTTCCCCTAAAACTGTTGAAAATCATATCGCCTTAGCTCTGAAGGCATTGAAAAAGACTCTGTTCATTTTATACATTTTATTTTTTTTAAAATAATTTTGGGGGTAAGCCTCGTTTCTGCAGTATTCTTTATGTATGAAGATTACGACAGACCTAATCAATCGCTATTTAACCAATAAATGCACAGCTGAAGAGGCTGAATATCTGGAAAACTACATTCAGTATTTAGGGACATCACTGGATCAGCTCTTACCCCGGGAGGAATGGGAAGAAACAAAGGGAGATCTCGAATACAGCGGGGAGGAGGAGATTCGCGCAAAAATATTGGCTGCTATCGCACGTAAGCGAAAAATATCTTTTAGAAGAAGAATGCTTGTTAAACTATCAGGGGTGGCGGCATTATTGGTCTTTTTCTTTGGTATCTACTTATTTCTGAATCGTTCCGAGGAAAGTTTTCCTGCAGATCGGAAAGATTTAGCAACCCTAACTGCAGACAGTACCGAAGTCAGTAATCTTTACTATATCAATTCCGGAAATGAAAATATGTCGCTGACCGCAAGTGATGGTTCGGTCATTACGTTATATCCCAAATCGGAAATTAAATATGCTGAAAATTTCAGACACCTGAAAGAAAGAGTATTATATCTCAAAGGGAAAGCCAGATTTGAGGTTGCTAAAGATAAAAGCAAACCCTTTCGGGTGCATTCTAATGGCGTAACTACCACTGCATTAGGAACGATCTTTATTATAGATGAACTAAGATCTACACAAACAAACATCAAATTGCTGGAAGGTAAAATAGAGGTAAAGGCCGAAGATGTTAAAAATTCCAGAAAATTGATCCGTACCTATGAGCCTAATGAAGAGATAACATTGGATCATAAGGATTTAAAGGTCCTTGAAGAAGTCAAGGCAACAGGCAAAGGGCGGGGCGGATACTTTGTGCAGAATAGGGAAAATATCCGATTCCAGAATATAGCCTTAAAAGATGTACTGGATCTTCTGGTGCAAAACTATAATATAAAATTACAATACGATCAGGATAAGATCAGAGATAAGTATTACAGTGGGGTCTATGTGAACAGCAGTCACGTGTACAAGGAAATTATTAAAGAACTAAACTACCTACATCATGCAGATATAAATTATACCAATCTCCAACACTAATCAATAAAACAAAATCACAATTATGAACATCTTTCTATCTAAAAAGCATCAGATGCTGACGATGCTGCTCTTACGGTTTAAGAGCCCGCGGATTAACTGTCCACTACGGTTGGGAATTTTAGGAGCGCTCTGTGTGAGCAGCCAGGTTGTGCTGGCACAATCTGCTGCTTCTGTGCACGGAGTCGTTCGCGATTCGGAAAATAATCCGATTACGGGAGCCACTGTCGTTATTGAAAATCCGACCACAAAGTACAAACAGGTCAACACGACGAACACAGAGGGAATTTTCTCTTTTGATCGTATTCCTGAAGGACAGGGATACGTTATCACGGTCAGTTATCTGGGTTTTAAAACTAAGACATTAAGTAACTATAATATTGATTCGAAGGACAAAGTAGCTATAACGGTTGCATTGGAACAGGATCAGGCGAGTCTGGAAGAGGTCGTGGTCGTAGGATACGGAAAACAGCGAAAAGCTAATATTACAGGATCTGTAGCCTCCGTCAATGCGGAGCAATTGAAGAATATTGCACCTTCTAATCTTTCCAATACGCTGGCAGGAAGGGCAGCAGGTATTAATGTAACGAATACCTCGGGCATGGCCGGAGCATCATCGAGTCTGAGAATTCGGGGAAGCTTTGCAGAGCCTTTGTATGTCATAGACGGTATAGTACGGGATAAAGCTGCCTTTGATGCACTGGAAGCGAATGAAGTTGATCAGATGAGCTTTTTGAAAGATGCGGCTACGGCAGCGGTGTATGGTACAAGAGCAGGTAATGGGGTTGTTGTGGTAACTACGAAAAAAGGAACTGCTCAGGAGCCTGTGTTCAATGTGCAAAGTAATTACAATTTTGGAGCACCAACACAAACGTTGCTCGCTGATATCACTACAGCAGCAGATGAATTAACATACCAAAATAGAGTTTCTCAATTTCTCTGGGAAAATGGCTCCAGGTCGCAGCCCTGGGTGGCACCTAATGGCCAGGAGGAATTTGATTATTTTAAAGATAAGGTTTATAGCGTAAATGATGTGATCTGGAGAAATCCTTTCAGTCACCGTCAATCCATTTCTGTATCGGGAGGCGGTGACAGGATTACGTATTACAATCTGGTCAGTTATCGTAAAGAAAATGGCTCCTATAAATCTTTAAATCACGAAAAATTCAATTTGAGAAGTAATGTCAGTGCTAAGATAACAGATGATTTTACAATAGATGTCAATATCTCTGCTAATCAGATTAATTCGCAGCGGTTTTACTGGCCATTCAGTACTTCTTCCAATGATGATGATTTTGATGTGTCTGATTTTTACCGTGTGACATTCAACTGGCCAAAGATGTATCCATTCTACCTGAATAAGGATGGCTCACCGAGTAACACAGCTACGGAATACCCTGTTCAGACACCGATGGGAAGCTGGCAGGCATGGAATGTCATCGATCAGGTAGTGGGTAACCGGTATATCGATCGCAAGGTGCGTCAGGTAAATCCGATTATGACATTGAATTATAAACTGGATAAGCTTATAGAGGGACTTTCTACAAAGGTAGTGGGCAGTTATCTAGCGGAGGATTATATGCGCAAGCGCTTTATGACTTTTCAGAAGAATTATACATTTACCTCTTTGAATCCGGATGGAAACCGGTTTATTCCGGCGCCACCTTCGGAAGATAAAGTGAATATCTTTACTTTCAGTCAGGCACAGCCTTTCATGGATTATGCTCCACAGCGGGAATGGGAATATCAGGTCAACTGGTTCCTGAATTACAACCGGCGTTTTAACAAACATGCTATTGATGCCTTGGTTGTCTACGAGCAGTTCAAAGCCGGAGGTACTTATGTAACTTCACGTGCTGAAAATCCGATTGTTAGTATCGATCAGATGTTTATTTATCCGACAGACAGAACTTTCAGAGCAACAGACGCCTATGAAAGTATCAATTCCAGACGTGGTTTTATCGGACGAGCCAATTACAATTACGCAGATAAATACATTGCTGAGTTTTCATTCCGTTACGATGGATCTCCATTATTCCCTGGAGATAAACGCTGGGGATTTTTTCCTTCTATGTCAGCAGCATGGAGGATCTCGGAAGAACAATTTTTCTCTGATATTAAGAATACATTCAGCGACCTGAAATTGAGAGCATCTTATGGTACTACTGGTAACGATCTAAATGTGAATGCAGAGCGGATCGGACAATTTCTTTATCAGGAGAAGTACAGACCTGCAGGCGGCTATATGTTTGGTGACCGCTACTACAACGGTATTGCGTATGGTGCTACACCAACTCAAAATCTAACCTGGACGACTTCTAAAAGTATTAATATCGGGGTGGATTTTGGTTTGATCAATAATAAACTGACCGGTGTTTTGGATGTATTCAGTAGAAAAGAAACGAATATTTTAGGTCCCAGATCATTGAAAGTTCCTGATAACTATGGTCGGGAGCTGGCGCCGGAGAATTATGCAGCAAGAAGTTATAAAGGAGGCGAATTTTCCCTCAACTGGAATGACCGCTTAGGGGAGGTGTCTTACGGATTGACTGCAAATATTGGCTATGCCAAAGACCGTTGGGATATTTACGATGAGGAGCCTGCATTTGCAGTAGGCGGAACCCGCAATTTTGAATCGAGGGTAGGGAGACCTGAAAATCGTATTGTAGGACTGGAAGCTATTGATCTGGTAAGAACACAGGAACAATTGGATGCTTTGAAAAACCAGGGTTTTAAGACCTATGGCCGTGATCCGTATCTGGGCATGATCTTGTATAAAGATATTCGGGGAGCTAATTATTCGGATACACCTGATGGCAAAATAGATGACAACGATATGATGCTCCTTTCCGATGATAATACTCCTCGCATCAATTATGGATTTGGTTTAAATGCGAGCTGGAAGGGTCTTTCTGTCTCCGCCTTACTTCAGGGTGTCATGGCATACGATCGTGTTATCAGCAATCAGGAAGGTGGTGGTATACGCCAGCATGGAGGTACATTCCGTCCTTATTACCCGATCTGGGCAGGCGATGTCTGGACCGCAGAAAATCCAGATGCAGCATACCCAAGGGTTGTGGGGTCGAATTGGCAGGAATCCGGAACGGGAGTTTCAAGCTTCTGGATACGTAACGGGGCATACCTGCGGTTAAGAGATCTCAATATCTCCTACAGCTTGCCGCAGTCCGTTACGAATGCGATGAAAATTAAAAATGTGAGTGTATTTTTTAACGGAACCAATCTGTTTGTATTCTCGCCGATGACTGAATTTCATGATCCGGAGCAAAAGATGTACGATTCCTATCCTGTTATGAAAACTTTCGCATTAGGCCTGGATGTTAAATTTTAACTGAAATCAACATGAAAAATATATTTTATCCCATTATAGCATTGGTACTGACCACCTGGTCGTGTAAAAATGTCTTAGATATTGACGATTTAAATTCTCTCGATGAGAGTAAAGTCTGGAGCGATTCGAATCTGGTGAAAGCATATGTCACTAACCTGTATCCATTGTTTGGAAACTGGAATTCAGGGGCGGATAATAATTCTGAGCAACTGATTGGAATAGCTTTTCCTTTAGATGCAGTAACGGTAAATAATACAGCATACAAAGCCTGGGATTATACCACGATAAGACGTATCAATACGGCAATCCAGAAGGTGAGAGAGAATACCACTTTATCTGTAAGTTTTAAAAATTCGATGATAAGTCAGGCGCTTTTTATGCGGGCTTATATGTACTTCAATATGGTGAAGTATCATGGTGGAATACCCTATATTACCGTTCCGCAGGATCTGGAAAATGACGATCTGGAAACGTCACGGAATACAACAAAAGAATGTTTTGAATTTATCATTAAAGATCTGGATGAAGCGATTGCGCTGTTACCACCGACTATTGCAAAAAGTTCTGCTGATTACGGTCGTATAGATGGTAATTTTGCTGTGGCATTTAAAGCGAAAGTGCTGTTGTACAAAGCTTCCCCACAATTCAATCCGAATAACCCATATGACAATGGATATTGGGCAGATGCACATACTGCGAATAAGGCTGCGTATGACAGGCTCAAAGCGAATGGTTATAGTCTGACCCCGGATTACGCCAATATTGCGTTACAGGAAAAGGGTTCTGAAGTGGTATTTGCTGTTATAAATGCTTATCCAAATAAAGTAGCTGCCTGGGATAACGGAGTCCGGCCGGGCTCAGAGAGCAGGGGAGCGGCAGGAGCAGTTCCTTCCTGGGATTTTGTAAAGGCTTTTCCTATGAAGGATGGCAGACTCTTCTCAGATCCGGCAGGAAAATATTATAAATCAGATGCTGTGTTTTTACAGTCCTATTGGGAAAATAGAGATCCCCGATTTGATAAATCTATCGTATGGAACGGAAAAATATATGAGGTGTCAGGAAAAGCAGGTAAACGCCAATATACATCAGTAGGTATAGCGGCTGATCTGGATAATTTTGGTGTAAATCCGAAAGCTAATACTCCATCTGAGAATTTGAACCGGTACAGCGGATTTTTTATCCTGAAGAATTCTAAGCTATCCCTTAAGCAAACGGAGGTGGAAACTCAATATGATGTCGATTATGTACTGATGCGATTTGCTGAGGTCATGATGAATTATGCAGAAACAGCAAATGAAACAGGCGATTTTAATACAGCTTTGGATATTCTGAAACAAATCCGGATGCGGGCAGGAATTGAGTCCGGAGCAGATGGTAACTACGGTATTACAGCGACAAACAGAATACAGATGAGGGATGCAATATTGGCTGAGCGTAATATCGAGTTTTGCTTTGAGGGGCATCGTTTCTGGGATCTGAGACGATCACGAAAACTGAATGTGTTGAACAATACCACTAAATATGGTGTAGAGGCAATAGCCATCAACAGCAGTGGTACGGAAATGGATCTGGAAGAAGCTTCGGCCTTAGCAAAAGCATATCAATTGAAGGAAAATCAATTTAAATATAGTGTATTGCAGGTGCCAAATACCGGAAATAAAGTTAATCTGGTACCGGATACCTACTATTTCTTTCCGATAGCACAATCGGTCATTGATAAAAACCCGAAAATCATCCAAAATAAAGATTGGGGCGGGAGTTTTGATCCGACTATTCAATAAACTAAATATAGATAGGCTGCTCATTTGAACAGCCTATTTTGTTTTCATAAAGATGTTATCTCTATTCCGATATTTTTCTTTCCTGTTTTCTGAAAAATCTACCTGTCAGCACTCTGACTTAATGTAATACATTCCAACCAAATTTGCTCTTCCGGTAGTATTAATATTCATATAAATGTGCAAGTATTCCAGATTTCTAAAAATCTGGTTAATGAAATCCGTTAAAAAAGATTTTTTGTTAAACAAAATGTAAAATTTTTGTGGAATAATGTTGTAAATGACATCTATTTACTGTGATACTAAAGATTTAAGCTTTAAACAGTGTTAAATTTTAGTTAAGGCTATTAATGGAAGATAATATAATTATATCTTCGTGGTGGTTATTTACCTATTTGAAATATTTTAAACCATACCAAATCATATGAGGCGACTATTACTCGCATTTTCGGTTCTCCTAATCGCACTTATGTTCTCTCAACCTGTGTTTGCCCAGAAAAAACTTTCGGGTGTTGTACAGGATGAAAAGGATAAGTTAAAACTGGAGAATGCTACTGTAATGCTATTGACAGCACAAGATTCTATTTTAGTAGACTTTACCCGTTCGGACAAGGATGGCAAATTCACATTAAACCTACCGGATACTGGTTCTTATCTGGTGATATCCAGTTATCCCAAATACGGGGATTTCTACAGCCCTATTGATGCTAAGAATAATTATGCAAATTTTAGTATAGCGCTTAGTACAAAAGCTCAGTTACTGGAAGAAGCAATTGTAATCGGACGAATTCCCATTGTAGTAAAAGGGGATACAACGGAATACGATGCGGGGAGTTTTAAGGTAGAAAAAAATGCTAAGGTAGAGGATTTGTTAAAAGTATTGCCGGGGATTTCCGTAGATGCGTCGGGAAAAATTACAGCTCAGGGTAAAACAGTAGAAAAGGTATTGGTGGACGGGGAAGAATTTTTTGGAAATGATCCGAAACTGGTAACCCGTAATATCCGGTCCGATATGGTTGATAAAGTGCAGGTGTATGATAAGAAGTCTGAAGAAGCTGAACGTACAGGAGTTGATGACGGACAGAAAGTGAAAACTATCAATGTCAAACTTAAAGAAGATAAGAAAAACGGACTATTCGGGAAAGCGCTGGCCGGAGGTGGTACAGATGACTACTATATGGGCCAGCTGATGTTGAATAAGTTCAAAGGCTCACAGAAAATTGCCGCATATGGGTTAGTGGGTAATAATGCAACTACTTCTTTATCCTGGCAGGATACGGAGAAGTATGGCGAAAATGACAATGTTTCCTATTCGGATGATGGAAGTACATTCTACAGTACTAATGGGGGAGATGATTTTTCTGGAGAGGGTGTTATCGGTATACCAAAAGCTATCAATTCCGGGATCATGTTTTCGGACAAAACAAAGAATGGTAAGCATAAGCTGAATTTGAGTTATAAGTATGGTAAGATTGAAAATGAAGGTCAGGAAGAAACGATCTCACAGAACAATTTGCCGGATCAGATTCAAAATACAAATGCCCTTCGCCAGATAGCTGCAGACAAGGACAGACAGAAGCTGAACCTGAAGTATGATCTTCAGTTTGATTCATTAACGTTACTGACGATTACAGGAAATGCTTCCCGTGATAATATCTGGGGTGAAACCAAAAATAATTCACAGACATTTGACGGAAATATGGACACCCTGAATACCAGTGAGTCGCTGGATAGAAATGACAGGAAAGTCGAAGCTATAAATGCAAGAGCCCTTTTTACCAGAAAGTTTATGAAAAAAGGACGTTCCTTTTCTATGGCATTAAGTATCAATAACAATGAATCGACAGGTGATGGATATTTGTTCTCCGATACCAAAATCTACAAGGATAATCTGCTAGCCAACAGCATTATTTTTGATCAGCGAAAGGATAACAGACAAAAATCGACTACAAAAGGTGGAAATATCTCTTATACGGAGCCATTGACAAAAGAGCTGAATCTGACGCTGAATTATGGTCTGCAACGTAATGATAATAAATCATTACTGAATTCATTTAACAGATCATCGGCTCAGGATCCTTACGATATTCTGGATTCGATGTATAGTAATGATTATGCTTTTGACAGATTGAGTAACAGCTATCGTGTGTCCCTGAATCTGAATAATGAAAAAATCTGGGCAAATCTTACTAATAACCTGAATAATGACCGTTTGCATCAGCTAAATAATTATACAAACTCCGAGTTGACACGTTCATTTCTGACCTATAATCCGTCGTTATCGATGTCATACAGGTTTACAAAAAGCTCTAATTTGTACTTTAATTACAGCGGACGTAATCAGTTGCCTTCTTTAAATCAGATCCAGCCGTTAAGAAGCAATCAGGATGCCCTTAATCAATATATAGGAAACGAAAACTTAAAGCCTGCATTTTCAAACAGCTTTAATGTGAATTATAATTCATCCAAAATGCTGGCCGGTTCTTATATGTACATAGGTGCCTATATCAGTTTTACTAATAATGCCCTGATCCAGAATGTGGAAACACTGGATGGTGGTCGAAATAACTTCAAATGGGCAAATCTGGATGACCATACCAACCAATCAATTAGTGTATGGGGAGGTTATTCTTTCAAACTTAGTAAGAAGCTTAATATTGATAACGGCCCAAGACTTTATATCAACGGATCTAAAAACTTTAACTCGGTCAACAGTAAGCTGAATCAAAATGATAATATGAACTATTCATTAGGCTATAACATTTCGAAGAATACAACGAAAGGTTTTGATTTTGATATTAATTTGTCTCCATCTTACCAAAAGATGTCTTCCAGCCTGCAGCCGGATCAGAACAATGATGGTTTTATCTTCAACTCTAACGGTGGAATGTCGTATTACTTCCCTGCCAAAGTTAAACTGTATGTAAACTATACCTATACATATCAGGCACCGACAGAGGCATTAAAAGAGAAATTTGATCAATTTTTGGTACATCCTGGTATCAGTAAGAAATTCCTGAAAAATGAATCATTGATGCTTGATTTTACGGTAAATGATTTACTTAATCAGAATACAGGATTTACCAGATCTCAGTCTAATACATTTTTTATACAGCGCAGATCGGATACCATCCGGAGATATTATATGTTGAAAGTATCCTGGGATTTTACTAAAATGTTTGTTAATTAAGAATTCGATCAGTCATGAAAATAGTTAAGATTTTTCTTTTTATAAGTATTGCTTTATCTGCCCGCTCCGGATTTGCACAGTATACGATGTTTCCCAAGACAGGGACGATTACATACGATAAGACTGTCTACCTTCAAAATATGCTTAAAAAACAATTGTATGCAAAGGCCGAAGGAATGACAAAGAACTGGTATGATCAGATCTCTAATAAACTTCCCGGAAATGTTGTTCTGAAAAACACGTTGAAGTTTAATAACGATGAAACTCTTTTTGAATATGTAAAGACGGATATAAATGAACTCGCCAGTTCATTTATGGAAAATCATGCGATCAAGGGAGACGGTACGGTCTATACGAATCTGAAAACGAAGGAATATAAGCGATATCAGGATTTTTTTGGTGATAATCTCGTCATCAAAGATTCTGTACTTCGTATTAAATGGAAGATTACAGATGAGTATCGTGATATTGCAGGATTTGAATGCCGACGTGCCAACGGATTGACACAGGATTCACTGTATGTAATTGGTTATTATACGAATGAGATTCCTGTAAGCGGAGGACCTGAATCTATAAGCGGACTTCCGGGAATGATTTTAGGTTTAGTCGTGCCGTATGATCACGTTTCTTATTTTGCCAGTAAAGTGGAGTTCTCAAATACGGTACCATTTGACCTTTCTGTATTTGATAAAAAGAAAAATAAGGTTATGCCACGCAAAGAGGTAGAAATAAGATTCAGACAAATGGTAGAGACCTTTTTACCGAAAGATCTGGTGACTTATCTGATTGACTATTTCCTTTTATAACAAGGAAATAGCTGTCAGAAGACGATGTCTAAAAAGTCAAGTCAAACCCTTTGAGAATTTCATATGTGAATAAAAATGGGGCTATCCATCTTTTGGATAGCCCCATTTCTATTGTAATGACCTTGTTATAACTTATCTCTACTTTTAAAGGAGAGATGCCCGAAGGGCAGAGAGGTTAATTATAAAACTGCAAAACCTCACCCTAACCCTTCCGACATGTCGGAACAGGTTCTCCTTAAAAATGAGAGGGAATTGCTTTATTATTTGAATTTGCTAGCCAGAGCTGCAAGTTTCGTTGCCATATCTGTTTCGGGTTGCTGACGCTGCTTATGTTGTCCGGTTTGTTCCCGTTTCTTAGGTCTCGGAGCAGCTTTTTCTTCTGTTTTCATAGACAGTCCGATACGGTTTCTTTTTTCATCCACCTCTGTAACTGTTACCATTACCTGTTGTTGTACCTTGACAACTTCGTGCGGATCAGCTACAAATCTGTTTGCCAGTTGGCTCAGATGGACTAATCCGTCCTGATGAACCCCGATATCTACAAAAGCGCCGAAGTTGGTAATATTGGTTACAATACCCGGTAGTTTCATACCAATGCGAAGATCAGAAATATTATTGATGCCGTCTGTGAATGAAAATGCTTCAAACTGTTCACGCGGATCTAATCCTGGTTTAGCCAGTTCTGATAAGATATCTTGTAGCGTAGGTAATCCGACTTCTTCAGATACATATGCTTTCAAAGGAATGGATTTACGCAATTCCTCATTGGTTAATAAATCGGATACATTCTTTCCCAGATCTTTGGCCATTTTTTCCACTACGCTGTAGCGTTCAGGATGTACAGCTGATGCATCCAGGGGATTTTCGGCATTGCGTATTCTCAGAAATCCTGCAGCCTGTTCGAAAGCTTTGTCTCCCAGGCGAGGTACTTTTTTCAGTTCTTTTCTGGATTTAAAAGCACCATTTGCAACTCTGTAATTGACGATCTGTTGTGCAAGAGAGGGGCCTAATCCGGATACATAAGCCAGAATTTGTTTGGAGGCAGTATTTAGTTCTACACCTACAGCATTCACACAACTGATGACAGTGTCATCTAATGCCGTTTGCAGTTTATTCTGGTCTACATCATGCTGATATTGTCCTACACCAATTGATTTAGGATCGATTTTAACTAATTCTGCCAGGGGATCCATCAGGCGACGGCCGATAGAAACAGCTCCACGAACAGTGACATCGTGGTTGGGAAATTCTTCACGGGCAGTTTCAGATGCCGAATAAATAGAAGCTCCACTTTCATTAACCATAACCAGTGTTACGTCCGCAATGTTAAGCTTACGCACAAATTCTTCTGTCTCACGCCCTGCTGTTCCGTTTCCTATAGCGATGGCCTGAATATCATATTTTTTGACCAGATGTTCAACTGTCTTTGCTGCTTCTGCTGCACCACCTGCTCCTGTATGAGGGAATATAGCTGTATTTTCCAGTAAAGTACCTTGCTCATCCAATACCACTGTTTTACAGCCCGTACGAAATCCCGGGTCGATAGCCAGCAAGCGTTTTTGCCCCAGTGGTGCCGCTAATAAAAGCTGACGTACATTATCTGCAAATACTTTAATAGCCTCCTCATCCGCTCTTTGCCTGGTCAATACCCGTATTTCAGTTTCCATAGATGGTTTTAGCAGTCGCTTGTAGCTGTCTAACAAGGCCATGCGGACCTGGGTTGCTGCGGGATTAGCGGCTTTAATATAAAGTGTATCAATAACGGGCACCACTTCTTCTTCTGCTAATTCAATATCCAGATACAACAGTTCTTCTTTCTCTCCGCGTCTCATTGCCAGTATACGGTGAGAAGGGGCATCCTTTAGCGACTCTGACCATTCGAAATAATCTTTATATTTTTGAGCAGCTTCTTCTTTTCCGGGAACGACCTTAGATACAAACTGTCCCTTTTCTAAAAATTTTTTTCGTGATCTGGCACGTACATTGGCATCTTCAGCTATTGTTTCAGCAATAATATCACGGGCTCCTGCGAGCGCATCTTCTATACTTTGTACTCCCTTTTCTTCATCAATAAGAGAAGAAGCTAAGGCTTCGAAATCTTTTCCATCCTGTAAAAGAATCTGATCAGCCAGAGGCTGTAGACCTTTTTCACGAGCTATACTTGCACGGGTTTTACGTTTGGGTTTATATGGAAGGTAAATGTCTTCCAGATTCGCCATCGTCTCTGCAGCTACGATTTGTTGTTCCAGTTCCGGAGTTAGCTTTCCTTGTTCTGTTATGGATTTGAGAATCGCTTCCTTACGTTTTTCCAGTTCTCTCAGTTGCTGGATTCTGTCACGGATGGTTGTGATCTGCACTTCATCGAGACTTCCGGTCATCTCTTTACGATAGCGGGCAATAAACGGTACTGTAGCACCCTCATCTAATAATTCAATAGTAGTACGAACCTGTCTGTCACTAATAGACAGTTCGTTAGAAATAACCATTTGGTGTGACATAAATGAATAATGTAGTATATGAAAACAAAAGCTGTTGGAATTAACCAACAGCTTTATAATATTGTGCTGTAAAAATAAGAAGAATAAAGTTAAGCTTCTTTCTGTTCCGGTTTATTTTCTGAAGAGGATTGTTGATTGCTGGCTGCATGTGCCTGCTCATCAGAAGAAACTTCTGTCTGTTGATTACTGGCAAAGTGATCATTGTAACCATAATTATAATGGTTTGCATTCGGATCATAGTCTGGCTGACGTCCCGGCTCATGCTGATACGTGCCTTCCGGAGCTGAAAACTGAGGTAGTTTTTTTTCTTTGTCCGGTGAATCCGTAGACGCTGTTTGCTCTGTTTCTGTTTGTTGTGTAACAGGTTCTGCCGGAGTTTCAGCAATTTTCTTCTCTTCTACATCCTTATCAAAATTATTGATCTGATCCGATATTTCACGCTTGATGCCTTCAGATGCATCTTTAAATTCACGAATCCCTTTTCCTAACCCACGAGCTAATTCAGGAAGTTTTTTACCACCAAAAAGCAACAACAAAACGATTACTATCAGAATCATTTCCTGGGTGCCAATGTTTAAAAATGCTAGTGTCATATTTGACGATTTTTTGTTTGTTATATTAATATGTAAATCTAAGGTAAGTGTAAATTATAGTAATCGCCAACAAGATTTTGTAATTATTATGTGATTTTTATAAAACAGACGCCTACTTATGACGAATTAAAGACGCGTTACCACCTAAACTTTTTCTATTTTTGTGCTAAAATTTTTAGACATGTTGGGTAGGTTAAAATCGTATAAGCCGTACTATTTGAGTACATTTTTATTAGCCGGTCCGGTAGTTGTTTCCCAATTGGGGCATACGCTGGTACAGACGGCAGACACTGTTATTGTAGGGCATTTTGCCGGCAAGATACCTTTGGCTGCTGTTTCCCTTGTACACAGTGTATTTATGGTTGTATTGGTAATTGGTCTGGGGATTGCATATGGATTGACTCCTTTGATTGCACAGGAAAACGGACGGTCTAACAAGCAGGAATGTGCCAAACTGTTATCTAACAGTTTCTGGCTCAATGCACTTTCCGGAGCATTATTGTTTTGCTTTGTTTATTTCGGATCTATGTATGCCGTAGAACATCTGGATCAGGATCCCCGTGTAGTAAAGGAAGCAAAGCCTTACTTATTTTTATTGAGTTTGTCCATCTTCCCGCTGATGATCTTCAATACCTTTAAACAATTTGCAGAAGGACTTGGATTTACAAAGCAAGCTATGAATATTACCATCTGGGGAAATGTTTTTAATATCCTTCTGGCTATTATTCTGGTGAAAGGAATGTTTGGTTTCAAACCTATGGGAATCAAAGGTGTAGGTATTGCTACATTAATAGACCGTATCCTCATGATGGTGGTAATGGCTCTGTATGTATTGAAATCTTCTATTTTCAGGGAGTATATCAAGCATTTCAAGCTTACTTATCTGGATAAAGGTAAACTCTGGAACATCCTTAAGATCGGAGCTCCTGTAGCAATGCAATATGTATTTGAGATTGGAGCTTTTGCAGGAGCAGCTTTAATTGCCGGCAAGATCAGTGCGGATGCACAGGCTTCACATCAGGTAGCGATCACGCTGGCTGCGATGACATATATGATGGCAAGTGGTATTGCTTCTGCAGCGACAATCAAGACGGGTAATAGCTTTGGAAATAAGAATTACTTCAGATTACAGCGTTTTGCTGTATCGTCCTATCATCTGGTATTGATCTTTATGTCTGTGGCTGCGATTATATTTGCCGTTTTCAATAAGTATCTTCCGTATCTTATTACAGATGATGTTACAGTGGTAGCTATTGCCTCCCAGTTACTTATTATTGCCGGATTATTTCAGCTGTTTGATGGTACACAAGTGGTGGGTTTGGGTGTTCTGAGAGGGATGGGTGACGTGAATGTTCCGACCTTTATTACGTTTATAGCGTATTGGGTTGTCGGATTACCTGTCGGATATGTATTAGGAGTGGTATTGGATTGGGGAGTGAAAGGGGTTTGGTATGGATTGACATTAGGTTTACTGACATCCTCGCTACTCTTATATGCTCGTTACAGAGCCGTAATAGGCAGGCATATGTCAACGTATATGATGAGGTAGGATATATCCCGATCGGATAATTAAAAAGGCTTCTTTTCTATACGAAAAGAAGCCTTTTAGTTTTGCTTATATTCCCGTGGATCAGATTACACGGTTAGTATCCCATTGTTCTAAATAATCTGCAACACGCTTCAGGAATGTACCGCCCAGAGCGCCGTCTATGACCCGATGATCATAGGACATAGATAAATACATGATATGTCTTATACCGATCATATCTCCAAACTCAGTCTCAATTACAGCGGGTTTTTTCGTAATGGTACCTACTGCCAGAATAGCGGCCTGCGGCTGATTGATAATAGGTGTACCCATTATATTGCCAAATGCACCAATATTTGTAAATGTAAACGTTCCACCCTGCGTATCATCCGGTTTAAGCTTATTTGCACGTGATCTGACAGCCAGGTCATTGACACTTTTGCTTAGACCAACCAGGCTAAGCTGATCTGCATTTTTGATCACAGGTACAATCAGATTTCCGGTAGGAAGGGCTGCCGCCATTCCGATATTGATATTCTTTCTTTTAATAATATTTGTTCCGTCTATAGAAACATTGACCATCGGAAAGTCTTTAAGAGCTTTACTTATGGCTTCTATAAACAAGGGTGTAAATGTGATATTTTCACCTTCACGTTTTTTATAACTGTCTTTAATTTTGTTGCGCCAGTTAACCATATTTGTCACGTCTGCTTCTACAAAGGAACATACATGCGGAGAGGTCTGAACGCTTTTGACCATGTGGTCAGCAATCAGTTTACGCATACGATCCATCTCTATAATCTCATCTCCGGCAGCTGTTACACCAATTGCTTTTGTAGCCGACTGACCTGGTGCAGGAGCAGCTTGTACTGGTGTACTGACCGGAGCAGGATTTGCACTTGTCTGGCCCGTCTGTTTGCGTTGCTGCAGGTAATTTAGGACATCCTGTTTGGTGACACGGCCATCACTGGCTGTTCCGGGGATGCTGTCCAGTTCCTGTTGGGAAAGACCTTCTTCCTGTGCAATATTGCGAACCAAAGGAGAATAAAATCTTATGCTGTTATGAATAGGTTCTTTGTGTGCTGCTGGCGAGGCTGGCAGTTGGTCTACTCCCGGGATTTCCAAATCAGGGAGTTGTATTTCTTGTGCAATAATTTCCTCATCCTTTACAGGAGTCGGATTGATCATATTGGCTTCTACTTCATTTACTTCAGTTGAAGCAACAGTTGTTTCTTCTCCTTCACCTTCTATTTCAATGATAGCAATGATCTGACCAACCTGAGCGATGTCTCCGTCACTGATTTTTTTCTCTTTTAAAATTCCCGAAACCGGGGACGGAACATCGGAGTCTACTTTATCAGTAGCAACTTCTACCACAGCTTCATCCTCACTGATCCTGTCTCCTGGTTCTTTCAGCCACTTGGTTACTGTAGCTTCAGAGACACTTTCTCCCATCTTGGGAAGTGTTAAATTATATAATGCCATGCGTCTTTATCGTTGTCAAAATACTAAGTTAATTATAAATTGTAATAGATTGATCAAACAAAATTTAATTTTTTAATAAAGCTATTTTTTAATATTTTATTTTACTGTGAAGTTGTTTTCCGTATGAAACAAATTCCATAGCATATTGTAGGCATAAGCAGTTGCCAATTCTATATTTACCTGTCTATTTGGTGTAAACTGGCATTTTTTTGTAATCACTTTTTCCTTCCCGGCAATAGCAATCCAGACTGTTCCGACAGGTTTTTCGGGAGTTCCACCATCCGGTCCGGCTATCCCGCTTGTCGCAATTGCATAATCAGTATCAAAATTCTTTTTACTGCCATTAGCCATTTCAATCACAGTTTGTTCGCTGACAGCTCCGAAGGATGATAATGTTGCTTCAGTTACTCCTAAAAGCTGCATTTTCAATTTATTGGAGTAAGGGATAGTGCCACCCGTAAAGATCTGACTGCAACCCGGAACAGCAGTTAGTTGTGCCGCTAAAAATCCTCCTGTACAGCTTTCTGCTGTAGATAAAGTAAGGTTACGTTTTGCAAATTCTTTAATGATGACTTCTTCGATAGTGAGATCTTCTGTTGAGATAACATGTGGCAGTGCACGATCTACTATACGGTTTGCGAATTCTTCAGTCTGTTGTCGGAGTGCCGATGCATCCTGACCTATTGCTGTTAATCGCATGCGTACGGAACCGTACTTAGGCAGGTAAGCCAGCTTGATGTAATCGGGCAGTGCGTCTTCGATATCCGCAATATTGTTGGCCAGGAAAGACTCTCCGATTCCTGCAGTAATAATATTCTGAGTCCAGATGGACTGACCAATATCCAGTGTGGATAATATCGGCAGAATCCTGTTTGTAACGATAAACTTCATTTCAAAAGGGACTCCGGGCATAAAGAAGTAGTACTTATTGTCTTGTCTGACAAACATACCAGGAGCAGTTCCCACATCGTTAAACAGTACTTCTGAATTGGCTAAAATATCTGCCTGCTGCAGATTAATTTCCAACATTTCCAATCCTCTCTGCTTGAAAAAGTCTTCTACGTGAGCCAGTACTTTTTCATCACGGATAAGGTGTGTCCCGAAATAATCTGCTGCTGTTATCTTCGTGATATCATCTTTGGTGGGACCGAGTCCCCCTGTGACAATAATAATATCCGCTCTTCCGGCTGCTTCCTGTAAAGTTTGCCGGATAGCTTCTTTACTGTCAGAAATAGATGTAATCTGCCCGATGGAGATATTGATATTTTTGAGCTGCTTGGCGATCCAGGCAGAATTGGTGTCTATGATCTGACCAATCAGAATTTCATCTCCGATAGTTATAATTTCTGCTGTCATTGATTTACATATTAAGTTTCAGCAGTTGCGACATATTGTTAATATCCGCTAAAGCTGCTGTTTCGTTTAGATAACTTAAGATCCTGCAATACGGAGGCTTTGGCTCTGATCGTGATGTTGTAACTTTTGTATTGACCGAATGGGGTCCATCCGACGGACATGTCCCAACAATGCAGATCTCTGTAGATATTGAATTGGGTCATGGAAACTTGTTTTGCTCTGAAATCATATCCGGAGTTAAACTGTACTTTCCATTTCGGAGTCAGATTAAAGTCCCCGTGTACATTTAGAGTTGCCGTCACCGTAGACTGTAATCCCGGTTTGCTGTATTGAAAACTAAAGGATCCGGCCAGATTCCATGGAATGTTGAAATCTACAAAGGCATTTGGATTTGAACTGATACGGGCCAGTGCCTCTGCTTGTTCGGGAGTCATATTCTGTACGGTATTGCGAAGGGAATCTATATTTTGGTTTCGGCTCTTGGAAGCATTGGGATTGAAACTATAGTCAAAAGAAAAACCAAAACTGGTCAATCGTGCAAGCTTGCCACTCTGAATAGCATATTTGTTGATCTTAGTTCCGAATTTGTCAATAGAATACGGATCTAATGAACCGTTGAAATTGATATTGATCTTTTCCCCGAAAAGAGCTGTACGACCGGAGAAACTAATCGGAGTAAGTTTCAGGGAATCTGCTACAAAGTTATAATTACCACTAAAGGTCAGACCTTGCAGGATCGGAATTTTCTTGACCCCGTTATTGGAGGTGTCACTTTTGCTGAGGACTTTAGCCTCCAGGTTATTATCCACGGAGAATCCGATTCCCATTGACCTTCCTGAACCCGGACTTCCGTAGATCCCGTTTTGGAAAATAGAATACCGGGATTGTCTGCCGTTTTCGTCAATGAAATTTCTGTAAAATCCAAAAGAAGGATCTGAGAAATCGGGTCTGTAATTCAGATTGATAGAGGGAGTAACGACGTGTCTGATGTTCTGTATCTTTCCGATTTTAGGATACATACCATATATTTTGGTTGATAGACCTGTAGATATGGAGTAATCGTATGCGCGTTTGAATCCCTGAAGCGTATCGGTGACAGGTTTGTATCCCTGGGGCTCATTCTGCAATGATTTACGGATACTTTGCAGATACCAGCGCTCAGTGTAATTGACACTTGTGTTGAATTGAAAATGTTTAAAAGCATTCAGCGAGAGACTGATCGGAATGGAGTGTTGAAATCCGTTCGAAAATTTATTGAGCGCTTCTTTCGTAAATAACAGGGAGTCTCCGATAGAGATGGAGTTACGGCCCTGTAAGCTATACCCTACAGTAATACGTTGATACCATTTCTGCTCTCCGACACGCTCTTTGCTGTCAAACGGATTGAATGAAGCTACGTTCAAACTGAATGTGGGTAATTCTAAATCTACACGACCGGTTGCCATTTCCTGTCTGTGACTCAGACTGGACGTAAAGTTGACTTTTCCATCAGCAAATACTTTTCCATAACTGATGGATGAGGACATATTATTACGTGTCAGATCGTTAAAATTATTGACCAGAGCTCCTGTTCTTTTATAATAGCTGCTGCTACCAAAATTAACGGATGCACTGAACGAGGTTCCCGGATTTGCTTCCTGACGCTGGGTATGGTTCCACGTGACATTAAAAACTTTGTCTGAACCGTAATCGTCCGTTCCTTCCACACCGGTCTTAGTCGATGCGAAGCTCAGGTTAAAACCTCCGTTATATTTGTAATTGACCTTATACTGCGTATTGACACGGGCTTCCCAGGATCCTTTGGAGAAAATTGTTGCCCGTAATTCAGTATCCCAATAATCATTAAAAGCCAGATACCAACCTATGTCCCTGATGGTAAATCCCCGGGTTGCATCCTCACCAAAGGATGGGAACAGAAATCCGGAAGATCTTTTGTTGGGTTTTGGGAAGAAACCGAAAGGAATGGCAACAAATTTGACCGGTATGTTTTCTACAACCAGATAGGTAGGCCCTGCAATGATTTGATTTTTGGTAACAATTCCCTTTGAAATCTGTAGACCGAAATGGGTATGTGGATAAGGCAAATCACAGGTACTGTACAAACCTTTGTATATGGACATCTCATCGTACATATTTTTACGTACGACTTTGGCCTGTATGTATCCTCCGTCTACTTCGGTCATAATTCCATAGGTATTACCTTCCTGCGTTTTATAATTGTAGGTCAGGGAATCTACAGACTTAGGTGTTTCGTTTGGAAATAATACAACTGGCCGGCCTACATATTTTCCGTTATGGTCAATTACACCGCTGGCAAATAGTTCATTGGTGTTACGATCCAGGCGGATGAAATCGGCAGATAATTCAAAATCCTGATATTTGACCTTTGCACCTTTGTAGAGATAAGTTATATTTTTATCTACCTGCGTATACTGACTGTCTACTGCTACGATACTGACTGTAGATTGCAGACCACTTTCATTTTTGACAACTACAGAATCACGTATACTGTCCTGTGTTACCATTTTTGTCGTATCGGTAATGCTTTTTGTTGTATCCTGGATCGTAGACTTCGACGCTTTTGAAGGGGTAGTTTCCTGAGCATATGCTAAAGAAATACACATTACGAGAAGTAATAAATATGTTAAAAAGTCCGTTAACGCCTTCAAAGTGGATAATGAATATTATTTTTGTGATAAAGATAAACTCTTGGCGACAAAATTAGTCAAAAAAGATGTAGAAAAAACAGGGGTTTTAATGTTAAATAATGCTAAATGAGTTAAATTTGTGTTTAATCACAAATAGCTGGTCAAATTTCAGTTAAATAAAGAAGATACCATATGGACATAAAAAAGATTTTTGGGAGAACAAAATTAATCGCACTATCATTACTTATTATTTTTCTTATTCTGCCATCCACCAATAAATCTCAAAGTAAATCTCCATACAAAATAAAGACGATTGTCATTGATGCCGGACATGGAGGGCATGATTCAGGAGCGAGAGGCCGGGAGACACTGGAAAAACATATTGCCTTACAGGTAGCACTGAAACTCGGGAAACTGATTGAATCCGAGTTGCCGGGAGTAAAAGTATTGTACACACGTAAGACGGACGAGTTCGTTGAACTTTATAAGCGTATTTATTATGCGAATGATAATCATGCAGATCTTTTTATTTCTATCCATTGTAACTCCGGAGGTATAAGCAGAGTGACTACCCGTAATCGCAAAGGTAAGCGTGTTACTTCATCTGTGACGAACTCTTCGGCTAAGGGAACGGAAACGCTGGTGTCCGGTTACGGAAGATTAGGCGAACAGGATGCTGCTCTTCGTGAGAATGCTTCGCTTTTGCTGGAGTCCAATTACAAAGACAACTATCAAGGGTTTGATCCGAAAGATCCCGAAAGTTACATTGTCTTCTCGTTAATGAAAAACCAATTCCGGGATCAAAGTATTAAGCTTGCTTCTTACATGCAAAATGAATATGTCAAATCCGGACGTACAAATCGTGGGGTGTGGGAAAAGAGTCTTGCGGTACTGGCCAGAGCGGGTATGCCGGCAGTATTAACAGAGATCGGATTTATAAGTAATCCGGATGAAGAACAGTTTATGATGTCAGATTCAGGTCAGAATGAGATAATTAATAACCTGTTGAATGCAATTAAAACCTATAAAAGAAGTGTGGAACGCTAAACAATTAGTATCTTCGACTGTTGTAAGAAGTAGTTTTAATTTCTTTTTAGTTTGTAATATAGTACGATTTTGAAAATAGCAAATGAGACCAAAGTAGGGGCATTGACAATTGTTGCCATTGCGTTACTGTTTATTGGATATAGTTTTTTGAAAGGAAATGATGTTTTCAGTAGTGAAAATACATTTTATACGGTGTACGGAAATGTGGATGGTCTGGCTGTATCAAAACCTGTAATGGTCAATGGTTATCAGATAGGGCGCGTGTCTAAAATGACACTAATGCCGGACGGGCAGATCCGAACAGAATTTAAGATTAAGAAAGAATACGAAATTCCTTCCAATACCGTTGCCCGGATTATGAGTGCAGACCTGTTGGGAAGCAAGATTATTGTATTTAATTTGGGAAATAGTACCACTTTAGCTAATGACGGTGATCCGCTGACATCTGATGTGCAGCAGAATCTGATGGAAAAGGTAGAACCTTTGCAGAAGAAAGTAGAGAATATCGCCGCCCGGATGGACTCTGTGCTGGTAGCGGTAAATGCTATTCTGGATAAAGATTTTCAAAAAGACGTGAAGAGAAGTGTACACAGCATCTCCGTAACCATGAAGAATATAGAGGGGATTACTGGTGAAGTAAATGGATTACTAGGCACTGAAAAGGCGCGTCTGGGAAGAATCATGGCCAATCTGGAGTCGATCACCGTGAACTTTAAAAATAACGGT
This sequence comes from Sphingobacterium sp. UBA5789, assembly GCF_002418355.1. Taxonomy (NCBI): domain Bacteria; kingdom Pseudomonadati; phylum Bacteroidota; class Sphingobacteriia; order Sphingobacteriales; family Sphingobacteriaceae; genus Sphingobacterium; species Sphingobacterium sp. UBA5789. Next base: position 1,078,047 of record NZ_DIDX01000001.1, read on the forward strand.
AAGAAACTGGATCATATCATGAATAACCTGGACAATGTATCTGATCAGATGGCCAAAATCGAAATCAAGTCTACTGTAGATAAAGCGAATAAGGCCATGCAGGATGTACAGGATATAACGAATAAGATAAATAATGGTGACGGTTCGATCAGTCTGCTACTTAATGATGATAAGTTATATAATAATCTCAACAGTGCTTCTGAGGAACTGGATAATCTGATTAAGGATGTGAAGAATCATCCTGGAAAGTATATCAGACTTTCGATTTTCGGAAAGAGAGATACAAAATAATTCTGTTGAGGTCTTTCCGTTGAAGGAAAGAAAATGAGATGAATATTTCTGATACAGATGTCTAAAAAAGTAAAAGGTCCCGAAATTTCGGGACCTTTTACTTTTTTATAAGGTTTCTTTGAGCCAGCCAAAGAACTCACGTTGCCATACTTGAGCATTATGTCCGGATAGTACCCAGTGATTTTCGTCCGGGAGATATACCAGACGGCTTTTTATTTTCTTCAATTGTGCCAGTTGAAACGCAGCTAAGCCCTGTCCGACAGGTACACGGTAGTCTTTACCTCCCTGAAAAATCAGGATTGGCGTATTCCAGTTGTTGGCATATTCAATAGGATTGAACTGATGGTAGGTCTTATCATTTGCTTTGTCCCAGTATGGACCACCCAGGTCGTGATTTGCAAAAAATAATTCTTCAGTGGTGCCGTACCAGCTTCGCATATCAAACAGACCATTATGCGCAATAAATGATTTGAAACGGTTTTGGTGTACACCGGCCAGCATATAAACCGAATACCCGCCATAGCTTGCGCCAATAGCTCCGCGACGTGTAGTGTCTACATATTGTTCTTTCGAAATATCATCGATTGCCGCAAGGTAATCCCGGATAGGCTGACCTCCCCAGTCTTTGGAAATATCGGCATTCCATTTTTCACCCCAACCCGGCATTCCACGGCGATTCGGAGCAATGACAATATAACCCTGAGATGCAATCAGTTGTAGATTCCAGCGGAAAGAGTAAAATTGAGTCAAGGCAGATTGAGGGCCTCCTTCACAATACAGAATAGTCGGATATTTTTTTGCAGGATCAAAATCCGGAGGATAGACTACCCACGAAAACAAATCTTTACCATCTGAAGTCTTGGTGACACGGGAAGTCACTTTATTCGTATAAATACCCGTATACAACTCATCATTTACAGTGGTGACTGGCTTCAGGTCTTTTTTACTAAGATCATAACGGTATACTTCCGGGGCATGTGTCAGTTTAGTCGAAGTGACGATCAGTGCATTGTCACTCTGTCCAACTATACCTGTTATATCAAACTCTCCTGAGCTGATTTGTTGGATCTGAGGGAATGCTTTTGTTTTTAAATTTGCAGGGACTGTAAGTTCGAATAATTGTACTGTTCCTTTGACAGGAGCTGTAAAATAAATTTTGCGGTTATCTTTACTCCATGTAAATGAATTCACTGTTCCGTCCCAGTGTGCAGTAAGATTAAGTCGTTGTGAACTGGATTTGTCAAATAACACAATGTCATTCTTATCTGCTTCATAACCTTCCGTCTTCATGCTGAGCCAGGTGAGCATCTGTCCATTCGGACTGTAAGTTGGATTGGTATCATAACCGTTCATCCCTACTGTCAGATTGGTTGTCTGTTTGCTGGACAGGTCATAGCGATAGATATCTGTATTAGTGCTGACAGCATAGTCTGTTCCGAATTTTTTCTTTGAAACGTAGAGAACTGCTTTACTATCGGGAGACCAGGCGAAATCTTCCGCTCCGCCAAAAGGCATCTGAGGGCTGTAATAAGGTTCATCCTGTAAAAGATCTACAGGTTCTCCAATCACTCCATTATCATATGTAGCTACAAAAGGATGGTTGAATTTTCCATTATTGAAAGTATCCCAGTGACGGTAATCCAGATTGTCAAATACATAGGCATCTGACTTTGGAAGATCAGGGTAACGATCCGGACTGTGGTATTTTTTAATTAAAACAGCCTGGCTGAATAAAATATATTTGCCGTCCGGTGAAAATTTAACATTTTCCAGTTCCAGCTCTCCCTTTGTCAGCTGTGTTGCTGTACCTCCACTGATATTTTTTTTCCAGAGCTGGCCCTTTAAAAGATAGATCACATCTCCGTTTTCCGCAATATGTACTACTGATTCACCTCCTTTTTCCTGAGAAAAGGGAACTGCTTTTCCTCCGGTTGCTGCTACAGAAAAAAGATTTCTCTCCGAACTGTTCTGCTCAAAGTTGTACTGCGAGACTGCGTAGATAAGTGTTTTACCATCTGCTGTCAGTCCTTCTGCGGATACACGCCCTAACTTCCATAAAAGTTCCGGTGTAAGTGCTGTTGTGTTGGATTGATGTGCCATGCGTTGATCGATTAAAGATTTGTCTGTTTTTAACTCCGGCCCTGACTGAGCAAGCGTAAAACCTGAAACCGAAACCATAGCTACAGCTAATATATGTTTCTTCATAAATACTAGAATAAATGAACCGCAAGTTACTAAAAGGCTTTAATAACTTAAATAAAACGGATCATTTATGCCTAATCAGTATATGAATAGCCGTGAGATATATTTTGAAAAAAATCATTGTAATGCTAAAAGATGTAATAGCCACTTCCTCAGAGAGGAAATGGCTAAAATCACATCACTATTAAATTAAACACCGCACTTTTATTTATTGTCAAATTGATACCAATTGATCTTTGTGGACAAACGCATCAGTACAGCCAGTATGACAAACATGCCTATAGTACCGACAATAAGAGACAGATCGCGTAATTGCATAAGCACGAAAATAAAAACGTAGAATGTGCTGAGTATGCCTGCAAAAATTGCTGCTGTCTTGTTGTCTTTTGTGACACCTTTGATAAATGCAGCAATCAATCCTACAGTGGCAAGCGCTGCAAGTACATAAGCAATATTAAATCCCATCTGCTCACTTAACGCAAGTAAAAGTGAATAAAAGAGAGCCATAGCCGCTCCTATAAGAATATACTGGATAATATGTATACGTTGTTTTTTTACAATTTCTGTAAATAACAAAGCCGTAAATGTCAGCAGAATCACGAGTATACCATATTTGGCTACCCGGGTTGTTTTCTGATATTGATTTACCTCCGGTAAAAAGTTTACGGATACCATATCGTCATTGGTCAATGTTTGTTGCGTATACGTTGTGGACGATGTTGGTTCAGGCATAGTGGTAGCACTGTACTGAGTTTCTTCTATATCGCTATAAAATTTGTACAGTGTTTCAGCAGTTCCGGTCCATGACTGTGGAAGTTTCCGGCTAAAACTTGGTATACTCCATTTTGCAGAAAAATTATTCGCTCCGACTTGTCTGTCTTCCGGAAGAAATGCGCCGTTAAAGCTGGGATTAGACCAGTTTCCTGAAATGGAAATATCAGTCTGTGCTGCTAATGGAAGAAAGTTGAGCGACTTGGATCCTTTCAGATCAAAGGAAATATTGAAATTCTGCTTGCTGTCCTTCTCATTCGCGATAGCAACAGGAGCTGTCAGACTCTGGCTGAAAAGTGTCAGATTGTTAAAGTCAGGTTCCAGTTCTAATTTCTGATCTTTCCAGGTAAACTGAGGTGTAGCTTTCAAACCTTTGAAATCCTCTACACCGAATACCACACGGGCCTGATCCCAATTGACGTCTGCCGGGGCGATCTTTAATTTAGAAAGGTTCAGCGAATCAAAATCTCCCGAAATATTAAGTTTGGTATTGTACACCACTACCTTGTATATACCTCGCTTGAGCGGTTCTGGACTGACTTTACTGTCTATCTTGACATGGTTGGGAAGTAAAAATATCCACTCTGTCAGCTTTACCTTTTCGATAACCTTTACTTCAGTATTCTGTATTTTTTTTTCTGATATCTGATCAGCGATTTTTGTGTACGGGATAGCCAGTACAGGTGTACCTATGACCTGTTGCTTTCCCCACTTAAGTGCGATTTCCGAATTGACCTCTTGTTCCCGGTACTTTCTTTCGTCAATAAGTTCACTAATCCAATGCATAGGTATAAGCATAATCAGCGTAAGTACCAATATCATGATCAGTTTTACAGCAACTGATTGCATGATTTTTTCTAAAAATGAGACTTCTTTAGTTTCCATAATGTTGTGTGTGATAAGGGGTGAATAAAGTATAATGTTTTAAATAATAAGAGGCATCGAAATGTATAGATTGCCTGATATCCGCTATAGGGATATATAAAAGTTGTTTAAAGTCGAGGTGATAGAATTTTTGCATTTTACTTCCTTTCGTAAAATGTCGTATATAGTCCGGTACGTATTCAGGATAAACCATTACGCCTAATACAAGTGAACACAAGAGATAGAGACTGATCTTTCCGTTGCCAAGTAAAAGAAACTGCAGACTGACTTCATCCTGAATCTCTGTATCTGTTTCAGTGATAAGATGGAATACATCGTGGTTTTCCAGTTTGGGAATAATATCGAACCCTTTCTGTTGATAAAACAGACCAAGATGATGTCCGAGTGAATCTGCCGGATAGGAGAGAAAAGCCTCTTTACTAATTCCCCACGGCTGTTTGTGCCGCTTGAATACATGTCGGTAAACAAGTTGTGTCCACTCGTACATCCAAACCATTAATTTCAATCTGATTTTCATTTTTCTTTTATTAAAAGTACTTTGAAATTCAAAGTTGTTGAGTAAAAAAATTATTTGTACTGTTGTTTTATTAACTTTTCAAGAGCAGTCAGGTGATTCTCAAAGGCCGTCTGTCCTTTGGTCGTCTTCCTGTAGCGTGTATTAGGCTTACGATCGATAAATGTCTTGAAAACCTCTATATATCCTTCTTTTTCCAAAGTTTTGAGGTTTGAAGCTAAATTGCCGTCTGTCACATCCAGCAGCATTTTCAGCGAACTGAAATCATATTCCAGATTTGCAACCAGCACACTCATGATCTGTAAGCGGACTTTATTTTCTAATATTTTATCGTATAAATCTAAGTTGATATTCACTATTCATATTTTTTATGGACGATGACTCCATAAATAATATGAAGGACACCGAATCCTAAAGCCCAAAAAACAATTCCGTAGCCGGGAAACAGCAAAGCAAGTAATCCTAATCCGATTTCGCAAATTCCCAGCCACCTGATTTCTTTAAAAGTGAAGTTTCCTCCTGCTACTAATGCCAGGCCATAAAAGATCAGCAGGGTAGAAGCTACCGCCAGCATCATACCTCTTGCTATAAGTAGCAATGCAAATATACCTCCTGTCAGCAACGGAACTGCTACCGCAAATAATAATGATCTGCTTGTCTGATTCCAGATCGATTGCTGATGGATCTTCGCTTTACGTTTGGCCATGACAAGACCAGTAGTAATAGAAGCTGCCAGGACAAGCACTGCCGTAATTAATAGCTTACTAATAATAGAAGGTTCATTGACATAATGATCTCTGTAGCCCATCACACTATCGAATCCATAGACTTCGTAGTACGCATAAGCTGCACCGATAAGTGCATATATACCAATAAGGATGCTTGAAATGCCGCTAATGGAAATAAACTTTGTTGATTTTTCCATCAAAGAGCGTATTTGCGCAATATCTTTTATTAAATCTTCTTGCTTCATAAAAGTACTTTGTTTTTCAAAGTAAATGAATAATAATGAATTATGCAAAAAACTTTTTTGATTTTATTTTAGATTGAAAAAATATTCAAAAAATAGTTTGAAAATACTTGCAGGATATCGTTTTGGTTTCTATCTTTGTGCCACAATAAAAGTCCTAACCGCGGAAGTGGCGTAATTGGTAGCCGCACCAGACTTAGGATCTGGCGCCGCAAGGCGTGGGGGTTCGAGTCCCTTCTTCCGCACTTGATGTCCTCCCGAAAATTAAACATCGGGAGGATTTTTTTTTAAAAAAATAATGCGATTAAACGCTTAGAATAAAGTATGAAAGTTTCTCACAAGAAGATTGACGACATCAACGCTAACATCACAGTAGATTTAGCACCAGAAGATTACAACCCACAGGTTGATAAGGCAATAAAAGATCAGGCTAAAAAAGCTAAATTACCAGGTTTCCGTCCGGGAATGGTTCCTACTGGTCATATCAGAAGAACATACGGTAAATCAATCTTATTTGACGAAGTCAATAAGGTGGTGAATGATAAAATTGCAGAGTATATTTCAGAAAACAAACTGGAAGTATTGGGACAACCTCTTCCAATTGATGAAGAAGTAAACTACAACTGGGATTTCAAAGATTCGTTCAACTTCACTTATGAAATTGGTTTAGCACCTGAATTTGAAACTCCTTTCACTAAAGAAACTGAATTCACAGAATACGATATCAAAGCTGATACGGAAACATTAGAATCCCGTATCAAGAATCTTCGTCGCAGCTACGGAAAAATGACAAATCCTGAAGTATCAGAAGAAGGAGATGTATTGTACGCTACGTTAAAACAAGAAGGTGAAGAGGGTATCGAAAAAACTACGTCCGTTCGTACAGATATCATCGAAGACGCTAAGATCAAAAAATCTTTGTCAGGTCTTAAAAAAGATGATACCGTAAAGATCGATGTGAAAAAAGCTTTCAAGGCAGCTGATTTAGCTCGTATCTTGGGTATTACTGAAGAAGAAGCTGAAGCAATTGCACCTGCTAAATTCGAATTGACTGTTAAAAATATCAACCGTCTTGAAGAATCGGAATTGAATCAGGAATTCTTTGATAAATTATTCCCTGCAGGTGAAGTAACTACAGAGGAAGTTTTCAAAGAAAAAGTAACAGAAGAAGTTGAAAACTTGTTCAAACAAAATTCTGCTCAGAAACTGCGTAACGATCTTTATACTTTCGGTATGGAGAAAGTTGATGTGAAATTCCCTGAAGAATTTCTGAAAAGATGGTTGAAAGCAACTAATCCTAACATCACTGAACAAGAGCTTGAAGAAGGTTTTGCTGACTTTATCAATAACCTGAAATGGACTATTATTGAAAACCGTATCGTTACTGCTAACAACTTAGAAGTAAAATATGATGAGGTTATCAATCTTGCTAAAGAACGTATCTACGCTCAAATCAAGATGTATAACATCAATGAAGAACCTGCTGATGAGCAATTGTCACAATATGCTATTCAGATGTTGCAGGACAGAGAGCAGGCTAACCGTCTGTTCGAAGAGGCAAAAGCTCTTAAAGTATTCGATCACCTGAAAACAGTTGTAAAATTGAAATCAAAGAAAATCGATTACGATAAATTTGAAAAATTAGCATAAGCTTATTTTAATATATACTCAAGCCGGCCTTTCCTACTCGAAAGGCCGGCTTTGTTTTGAGCTTGTATTGCTGAATTAAACAGGCTCGACTTTAAGTCTTACACTTTGCAGTGCTGCAGAAAGTTTACCCGGCTTGAAGTTATCCGCTGTAAGTAGATTATATTATTGAATACTGCTTGCCAGACTCCGATCTTTGAGCCTTATTTAGTGGGTTTTTGAGATTCTTTTTTCTTAGGATTGGTTTCTTCTTCAAATCGTCTCCAGAATATCATGCGTTTGAAAAATTCGGAAAAGCTGTTGAATTCCTGTCTGTAGACCAATCCTGCGGCGCTGATGTAATCATTGTCCATCCCTAACAGAAGGAAATTTCGTGTATTAAGCCGGTTAGATGCCCGCAGGATCAGACTTCCATCTTTACGCAGACGATAGGAAAGTTCAGCGTCTGTCGCAACTTCATTGGAGAATACATTCAAATCGTTGAGTTGCAGATTTCTTCTGTCTGTAACACCACCTGTAATGATGAGTCTGTCATTAAAGAAGCGCAGAGATGCCGAAGCGTCATTAAGGGAACGAATATTAAGATCAAAGAAGTTGATGTTCAGCGATTGCGAAATAATTGTATTCAACTGATTGAACGCAATCTCAGTTCCTGCGGATAGCAAAGTGTTGTTCACTTCTTTTCCAAATTCTGTGGACGATCCTGGTGTAAAGCTGCGCCTTACAATAAGACTCATAGCTTGCTGATTGACATTGTTGGCATCTGTCAGATATCCCTGCAGTTCGTCATTGATGTACGGATCCTGTGGAAAGGTCAATGCAAAACTTATATCCGGTTTGGTGAGATTTCCTTTCAGGATCATATCTGCCTGCGCAAGCACGCGCTGATCTCTGGTTGATGAACGGCCTGCCGCATTATAGAGGGGAGCTACTGACGTTCTTTGCTCATATACGGCACTGAGGTTGATTATTGCCTCACTCGGATTCCCGGCCCAACGGATAGTACCACCTTCTTTCATATCGAAGATCTTATTGATAAAATCCTGTGCTGTAAAGTTGAACTTGCCCGAACTCACTACATAATCGCCGAACATTTCAAAATCACCCAGACTGGATATCTTCAGATTCAGAGCGCCTGTACCTCTTCCTTTTAATGAACCTAGATCTGTCTGCAGATTGACTTCTGCATCGGGGGTTATATTCAGGTCCATATTCATACTTAACCCTTGAAAGTTGTTGCGGTGGTTCTTTTTACGGTTTTCTGCTGAATCGGGACTGATAAAATATATAAAGTCGCTCTCCGAGACAGTCATCGAACTATTGAATGGTATCGTAAATGTTGTATTCTCATTGGACTTGGCACGAATATCAATTTTCATAGCGGAGGTGAGTCCGTTGAATTTAAATGTTCCCGTGGCATATGCTGTTCCATAATAGAGATTGTTGTCTTTATAAGTAGTATTAAGGACAAGAAAATTCTGCGTGCTGACATCTACATCTATTCGCGGATCGGAAAGTTTATTCAGATCAATATAACCGTTGGCTATTGCTTCGTGATTGTTAGGATCAAATATTTTCAGATTGTTGAGTACGATATGATTTTTGGACACCTGTACTTCATCATCCGAGACTCTGTAAGGTGTCTTCAGATAATTAACAACAAAGGATGCATCTTTAAAACGTGTGACAGCACTTATTTCCGGCTTATTGATATAGCCTTTTACACTGATATCTCCAGATACAGAACCATGTAAATCGGAAACCAGATTCCGTAAAAACGGTTGAAATATAATTAAATCGGTATTGACGAGTTTACCTGAAATATCAACTGCATTTTTATCATCCCCGATATTATAGGTGCCATCCAGTTTAAGCTGTTTATTTATTCCGTCTGCCAGATCTACGTCCAGATCGACCAGACTTCCCTCCGGATTATAGGTTGCCATTAATTTCAACTGGCCAATCGGCAATCCGTTGTATACAATGGGGCTGGTCTTGAGATCGGCATTGAAATATGGTTTTTTGAATAATGAATTGATCTGCAGATTACCGTTTACTTTACCTTGCATCGCAATACCCATTGGCTTTGTGAAACCGTCCAGTGAGGCTAATCCGAAATTATTGAAAGCGAAGTTGATCTTGTCGTTCTCATCGGACATCGCTCCGTCCACTTTGATCTCCTGCTCCCCCTGACTCAGTTTAAGATTTTCCATGTAGACCTTTCCTTTAGAAATCCTTACCTGGGCATCCTGATTGATATTCCATTCTTCTCTGTTGATCTGAACTGTAGAAGGAGAGAAATTTATATATGCAGGCTTATTATGTGCAAATAATATATTCCCGTTCAGATCCAGATAATTAGGAGAAGACTGCTGTGATAATTTGACATTAAAGAGCAGACTGTCTTTAGAAAGGATATTAGTCAGATTGATGTTGTTGATATACGCGCTGTCAGAGAGATTCAGACGGTCGGCCGTAATCATTAAAGCCAGGGCTTCCTGATTTGCGTTTTCTTCAATAATCAGATTGGTGAGCTTTATTCCGTTATATCTTACCACAGGGCTGTAAGCCTGAAACTGGGCCGTATAATCTTCGGAAGAGAAGTTTGCGTTGAGGGTGGCTCCGTCCTCTAATGTAAGATTCGGATCCAGGAAAGAGGCAATGGGATTGAATGATTTTACATTCAGAAATAAATCGAAATTCTGCTTATTGTAAGGCTTTGTCTCAAATCCTATGGCCGGAGCATAGCGCATGGCGAGGGATCTGAAATAAGATCCGATCGTCGTAAGATCAATTTCACCTTTAAGATTTACATCCAATACATCCGAATGTAAAACCAGATTACGGTCTTCCTGATTGCCGGCTGCGTCGAAATCCAGAAACGCAATATTGAACGTTCCTTTGGAAGTGGTAAAATGAATGTCTTTTGCTTCCAGTTTACCGATCAGATTATTCAGATTGTTGCCCTGCAGATTAGTAGTCAGACTTGTGTTGTGGATATTTATAGTATCTTTTTTGAAAAGATTGATAGCGAATAAATTGGTGTTTTCTATCTGCGCATTCAGCAAGTAAGTAGGAGAGTCCTTTTTCCAGTCTATATCTGTGCTGAAAGCCAGGGTAGCATTGCGATCATCTAATTTTCCGGATATATGTAAAAATTCATCTGCAATATCTCCGTCAATATCTAGCCGGTTATAGGTATAGTCCTTGAATTTTATGCGTTCCAGATGACCCTTTACCTTTAGATCTAACGTTTTGAAGTCTGTTCCTTCTCCGTCAAATGTAAGGTCAAAGCCGGTTTTGCCAAGATCTTTAACAGGTACTACACTGTGCACAGCAAATTCTGGAGATTGTATATGGCCGTCATAGGAAAGACCTTTTTTGAGGTTAATATGGCTTTCTGTTTTTAAGTCACCCAATGCTGTTCTAAATGATCCGTGTGCTTTGAAATCGTTGTAATATCCATCGAAGCGTCCTTTATACGCAATGTTTTCAAGCTGATGAACGATCTTCGGCAGTTTGAAAGACTTCATATTGCCCAGAAGTGGTATAATGTTCTCTAGATCCTTAGCATTAGTTTTTAAGGAGGTTAAATTAAATCCAAATACAGTTTTATTGATTTCCGGCAATCCTTTTACTGTAAAATCTCCAGCAAGTTCCGTATTTCTGCCCATGCGCATCAGCGTATTTTTGGCGTGGATATCGGCTACCGTTCCATGAAGATTGGCTTGGGGAATGAGGACATCGAATTGCACATATTTCATGTCCGTAGCAAAGTATTCAATGTCTTTAGAAGATACAAATGAGTTGCGGAACCGGGCTTTTACACGCACCTTTTCCATGAAATCACTGAAGTCGGCGAGGCTGTCGTATTCAAATTTTATATAATCGGTAAGTCTGGACCGGTTGGTTACCAGTTTGAGATCAGTAAACTCCATTCTCTTTTTTCCGTAGAAGGCATTAGCCGATAGTTCCTTTAGATGCAGTCCTGATTTTTCCTGGAGGCTGAGTTTACGGATAACGGCACTCATAGCGCCTGAATCTAATTTGATCTGATCAAATGTACCGGATAAGGCTGTGATATCCAGATTTCCATAATCTACCCCGTATTTGTAATGTTTTTTTGTGTTGTTGACGATTTTCAGATGATTGTTTTCCAGAATAATACTTTGGAGCACTAGCTCCATCTTTTTTGAAGGTTTCTTTTTTTGCTTTTTCTTCGGAGAAAAGTAGTTGATGAGAAAAGAAAAGTTAGTGCTGTCCTTGTATATTTCGAAATCAATGAACGTATTTTTGGAATAGATCTTTTCAATGGTGATCTTATTCTGCCAGAGCTCCGTGAGTTTCACATCTGCAGCTAACTGCTCCGTGTAGAGAATAGTCTGTCCGATACTGTCCTTAATTTTGAGATTCTCAAGTACGAGGGAAGAGAACGGTTTAAAGTAGATGCTTTGGATGGTTATGGAGGCGTTTAATTCTTTGCTAAGGTAGGATGCTGCTTTTTTCGCAAGATAGGTTTGTACGGGTTTATATTGCAAAGAAAATACAAATAAGGCAAGCAAGACAGTAATGCCTGCAAGAGTGATCAGCGTTATTTTAATTATTTTTTTGATAACTTTGTATCCTATTTAAAAGTTACTTCCTTAGCTATGGCCATTATTTTGGGTATCGAATCTTCATGTGATGAAACATCAGCATCCATATGTATAGACGGTGAAATTAAGTCAAATATTATTGCCGGACAGGCCGTTCACGCAAAATACGGTGGAGTAGTTCCCGAACTTGCATCACGTGCGCATCAGCAAAATATCATTCCTACGGTAGATCAAGCTATACGTGAAGCAAAAATACACAAAAATGAGATAGATGCAGTAGCTTTTACACGTGGACCGGGATTATTAGGGTCACTTTTAGTCGGTACTTCTTTCGCAAAGTCTTTCGCATTGGCCCGAAATATTCCGTTGATTGATATCAATCATATGCAGGCTCATATTTTAGCTCATTTTATTGAAGATCCCAAACCTTCTTTTCCATTTTTATGTCTTACCGTTTCGGGGGGTCATACACAAATTGTGTTGGTAAAGGATTACTTTGAAATGGAGTTGCTGGGCGAAACTCTGGACGATGCCGCAGGAGAGGCTTTTGATAAGACTGCCAAAATTCTGCAACTTCCCTACCCCGGAGGACCGTTGGTAGACAAATATGCACAGGAAGGAAATCCGGATGCGTTTGCACTTCCTGAACCTCAGATTGCTGATCTGAATTTTAGTTTTTCAGGACTCAAAACTGCTATTCTCTATCTTGTACAGAAGCACGAAAAAGAAAACCCTGATTTTCTTCAGGAAAATCTTAAGGATGTATGTGCCTCTGTTCAGGCCAGAATTGTTTCTATATTGCTGAATAAAGTCAGAAAAGCCGCAAAGCAGACAGGTATCAAAGATATAGCAATTGCAGGTGGGGTTTCTGCTAATTCCGGTCTGCGTAGCGCTTTGTTGGCAATGGGTGAACGCTACAAGTGGAATGTGTTTATCCCTAAATTTGAATATTGTACAGATAACGCAGCAATGATAGCTATTGCAGGTTATCACAAATATCTTAAACAGGATTTTGTAGGTCAGGAAGTAGCGCCTTTAGCGCGTTTGCATCTGTAGGCGCTATTTCCTTATTCATTTTAGAAAGGGGCGGAATAGCCATAGGATTCTTTGGCAACAACAAATACGCCAGCCTGTTCTTTCAGATAGGTTACATTATAGCCCTCTGCTCCCGTATCCGATAGGACGAGTTCTATATTACCATTATGTACGAATGCATAAAGGATATCGGTGTAATCCATATTGAATTCTCCTCCGTCATCTACACGCCAGGTGCTTATATCGTCATATTTAGCTTTATATTCCTGAGTGATTGTCTTTTCAGGTGAAGAGTAAACTAATACTGCCAGAGCTGAATCATTTTTAACTTCAAATTCGACAATACTGATTAATGTTTTTTCATCAAGCTGAGCTATATTTTTGAAATTTTTAACTTTACGATTCTTCGCATTAACTAATTTCTGAACAGCAGCAGGCATAGTACTTGCATCTTTTGCATTATGGGGGATCATTACTTTCCTGGAAGAAAGAAAGGCGTTGTCTGTCAGCACGACAGCTACGGTGGAGGAGGTCAATTTGTTTTCTTTTAATTGATAAAGAAAACCTGCACTTTTATCAAAATTGTCGGCAGTTTGTCTTCCGTTATCACCATCTGTTGACTTCTGAAATCCTTTGTATTGAACCGGAGATTCTTTTCCTTGCTCATTAAGGACTAGATTATATTGCTCCGGATGGGGCAGAGAATCCTGTTCCAGTGTAAGAATATGCTTGCCTAAGGAATCTAAAAAGCCAAAAGCAATTACATCTTCATTAGTAGTTGTAACTATGCTGTCTTTTGCAGGACTGTCTGCAGTATTGCTGTCTGCTGTTTTTTGTTTTTGCTGACATCCGAAAGTAAGGAATACAGCAGCCAGGATTAAACTAAATTTTATTGAATTCTTAAGCATAAAATGTAATGTATAGGGCTAAAATAGTATTTTTATTCGTTCTTGTTATTGTATATTTAATCGGATGGGAAGTCGGTATCTGACATTGACCGGAATTCCTCTTTGTATTCCAGGTGACCATTTTCTGAGATTTTCTACTACTCTTACACCGGCTTCTCCTGATCCATATCCTAAGTCTTTCTCAATTTCGATATTGTCAACCTTACCGTCTTTTCTGACCACAAAAGAGATGATGACAGTTCCGTTAATGTTATTATCCATCATTTCACGGGAATATTTAAAGGTGTTGGCGACTTTTTGCATCAGACTTCTGATACCACCGGGATATTCAGGAGCTATTTCCTGTTGTGTATAAAGCGTCTCATTATTTAAGGAATCATAAGTTGTTCCTTTTACCAGTTTACCGGCATTGTACTGTTCTTCAAAGCGGTATTTTTTATCATTGAATGTGCCTTTCCACAGACCGTTTTTCTTATGATTTACATATTCTCCTGACTCTGTATCTTTATCCCAATAGGAGGTTGCAGATCCGTTACCATCTTTTAGCACTAACTTGCCTGTAGTGTCAAAGTGTTTGATGTAAAGTGAGTCTTTTACTTTTGTCTTATCATTTTCATAGACCGAATTGTAATACCATACATCTTTGAGTTGACCTTCCGGATAATAATAGAATGCAGAATCTATTGCTATACCATCAGTACTGTAATACTCTTTAGAGGCCAGATTTCCGTTTTCATAGTAGCGATACACATTTCCATAATAGGTAGTCGGGTTCTGGATCTTTTTTGTTTTAGCAGTCAATTTTGGTTTATTCCCGTTCACATAGAATTCTTTTATGAAAATAGTATCTAAGTTGCTTTCAGGGATATTCAATACTCTATAGTAATACGCATTTTCTTTTTTTGCCGGTCCGTTATTTTTCTTAAAATAATTAACTAAATTCTGTTGCGCATTAACCGCAGAATAACAACACACGAAAAATAGAGCAAGTAATAATTTCATAAAGTTTCTTTATTTGATATGGTTTTTAAAGTTAATAATTATAATGATCTATTTAAAGATTGCTGTAGGAATTAACGTTTTTTTAATGTGGCAATTATTTTTCTAAAGATTGATAAGTTTTTATGGAATGATTTAACGTATTGCATCAACGTATAAAATGGTTTTACTTTAAACGTTGTGTTATGTTAGGATCTAAATTAAATATTTACAAAAAGGAATGGCTGGAAGTGATCTTTCAAGGTCGGAATCAGTCCTATGGTGCTTACGAGCTTCGTCAGTTGTCTCCAAGGGCTACAAATTATGGAATTGCAATCGTGTCTACAGTTGTGTTGTTATGTAGTATGGGCAAATTCGCTTATGATCATATGCCCCGGGAGCAATATGTTGCACCTGCGGTGGAAGTTACTCCTGTGACGCTTGATGATTTGGTTGAAAAGATTCCGGAGGAAAAGATTGAAGATCCGCTTCCGGCAGAAAATCAGCCTAAACAGATCGCTCAGGACCCTCCGGCTGTAGATTTGATCCGGTTTCCGGAACCGACGGTAGTAGATGCCAGAAAAGCAAAAGAAGATGTAGCTTCTCAGGACGACTTTAAAGACGATAAGAAATCGCCTGCACGTCTTACATTGAAAGCAATGCCTGGCGGAGCGGCTATCGCAAGAGGAGAGTTTGGCGATAAGAAAAAAGATGGCGAGATAACAGGAAAAGGATCAGGTACACTGAGCGGGGGAGACGATAAAGTACATGATATGGTGGCTCTGGAAATTCAACCCGAACCAGTAGGAGGTATCAAAGCTTTTATGAAATGGGTTGGAGACAATTATCAGTATCCTTCTGCAGCACTTGAACAGGGTGTCAATGGTGTAGTGATGGTGTCCTTTGTGATTGAGAAAGATGGTAGTCTGACGGATATTAAAGTAGGGCGCGATCTGAATTTCGGAACCGGAGATGCTGCAGTCGCCTTACTGAAAAAGGCCAGAAAGTGGAGCCCCGGAATACAGAATGGTCGTCCGGTACGGGTTGCCTATTCGCTTCCGATCCGCCTGAATACTATCCAGCAATAAACAGATAACGGTACATCAGATACAGATTAATTACTTGCTGAATCAAGAGACTGAAAGGCTTTAAAATAATGTTGTACCATAATATCCCATCCATAATTTTGGGATGTAAAAGTCTGAAAAGGCGGGATCATCTGATCTCGCTTTTTTGGATTATGATGAAGGGAGTTGATCAGTTGAATCCACGCATCAGCATCCTGAGGAGATAATAACAAACCATTTTTCTGATGCTGTATCGCCTGAGGTATACCATCAATATCTGCGGCTATTACCAGAGTACCGGCCTGACAGGCTTCCAGACAGACCAGTCCGAAGCCTTCCATATCTCCTACTACCGGAATATTCGGCATGACAAAAGCCAGAGAACGGTTAAGGTACTGTTTTAATTCTTCAGAAGGGAGCTTGCCGAGGTGCCGGAATCTCTTGGTACTGTTACTTTCCAAAGAAAGTTTACGGATGGTACTTTCATCAGAAGGATACCCTAGAAATAATAAAATCTGTTCACTCAGGTTTTTTGGAAATACAGCCAGTAGACTTTCTAAAAATGGTTTCTTTTTTTGAAACGGACCAACTATGATGAGTTCAATGGATTGATGCAGGTGCGGGAGTACCTCTTTGATAAACCATGAAAATCCTTTTCTTTTGACCGGACGTCCAAGTGCGATTATATAGGTAGGCAGCGTTGTTGTTCCGGAGTCCGCCTGTTGTACAGGAGCTGCAGGCGTCCGGTCATCTACTCCGTTAGCAATCACAATCATTTTCTTGGGATCCAATCCCCGGTTTATTGCGGCTGTGGCAGTTGCTTCGCTCACAGCTATAAACTGATGGTAGCGGTTGAATTTTGGTAATATTTTCTTCTGGAACAGTTTATTTGGAAAGACTACATCTAATCCGTGTAAGGTCAATGATTTTTTCAGAAACGGATATTTGCGGTGAAACAGACAGAAGGCGGCTAGTAATCCATCATTAAAATGTATAACAGAAATAGCCGGGTGCTCCTGGCATTTCTGTAAAATTCTTCGCTGCAGCATCAGAAAAAAATGAAGGATATGTTCGTCCCCTTTAAAAACAATCTGGTGAACGGTGCAATGTCTGTACATGCCTGTGATCAGTTCGTAACTTTGCTTTTGCATGCCCCCTGTACTGGGCGGATATTTATGACTGACGAATAAGACTTCCATTGAATTTATAAAATAGGAAATAGCAGATAAGTGAAATAAATGTCCATACCAGTTGTCTTGCACGGCGCAGGACACTGGCACTTATCCATACGGCTATGCCCGTAAGTCCGATACCGGATAACATAATTTTATTTCCAAGTTCTTCTATGCCAATCTGCCCTGGAATAAAAGCCCCCAGACTTTTCACAATAATAACACCCATATCGATAAACAGTCCGTCCATAGGAGATACATTTGCCCCTAATAATCTAAGAATGACATAGAACTCCAGTGAACCAACGATCCAGTGTAGGGTGAAACAGAAAAAGGAATACCAAAAGTAAGCGGGATAAAGTTGATAAAATACAGAAGTCTGGTGCAGCGTATGGGTAATGCGGGATTTAATCTTCAACCAAAAGCTCAATTTTGCGACAGGTTCTGCGGTTAGCGTTCCGGAAGATCTTTTTTTTGTAATATATAGCAGAGAGGATACAATCCCACCGAGAATAAGTACAGTCAGGATCAGACCTGCCATATAGATTACCGTAGCTCCGTTATTTTGCATGAGGTTCAGACTATACCAGCAAAGTACGGCCGCCAAAAGAAACAGCTGTGACAGAATGGCCATGACACGGGATAAAAAAACAGAATGTGTGACCTCATCTTTAGAAAGATTTTCGCTTCGAAGCATATGTACCTTAAAAAGATCTCCTCCTATAACATTAGTGGGATTAAAAAGTCCGATTGTCTCCCCAACCTGTCTAACAAAAAACAGTCTCCACAGTGAAATCCGTTGACCAGATGGTGCCATACAATAATACCAGCCAACAGTTCCCAGAATATAAGCTATTCCAGTTATCAAAATCAAGATGATAAACCGGTACCCCACCTGATTTAAGGTGTTCGCCAGCATCTTAAAATCTGTCTGTACTAAAAAAAGAACCAGACAGCCGACGACAATTATAATTCCAAGGATTTTAAAAACTTTTGCAGTCATTATGCAAACTGGTAAGCCGTTTGAGAAGATATCGTCATATCTGCAAAATCACTGATATCTCTGAAGTAAATTTCAGAAAGATGCTGCCAATTATGTTGTTTGCTGTATTTTAATCCAGCTTTTTTGAACTTTTTACGTAGATTCTTATCTGATAACAGAAGCTGTATTTTGTCAACGTAATCTTCTGCCTGTTCCGCATTACATTTGAAACCATTCTCCCCGTCAATAATAAAATCAGCACTTCCTCCGTCATTTGAAATAACGCAGGGGAGTCCCGAGGCCATTGCTTCTATTACAACATTTCCGTATGTTTCAGTGATCGAAGGAAAGAGAAATAAAGTCGAAGAGGCATAACAAATGGCCAGCTCCTTATGTGATAATTTACCTAAAAAATAGGCATCCGGCATTTGTTCCATACATGCAGCTTTCGCAGTGCCGTCTCCGGCTATAATAAAGTTGCAGTCTATATCTCTTTCTTTACACTTATGGTAGATGTCGATTAGTGTGACAAGATTCTTCTCCCATTCCAGCCGGCTGGCAAATAAGATGTTCTGTTTCTTGTTTTTTGTTACTTTTCGAAGGTAGTTATTATCTTTTTTCTTAGGCGAAAAAAGTTCCGTATCAATCCCGCGCTGCCAAAGCGTTAACTTATCCGGTTGTATTCCCAAATGCTTCAGCTCTTTGGATATCGATACAGAGGGTACATATACTTTTGTACATTTATTATAAAACCTCACGGTCTGTTTGATAAACTCTTTTTTGGTGGGTTTGATCAGGAAAGGTGTATTCTTGAGGTAATAATCTATGTAGCTGATAAAATGTGTGTGGTAAATAGTCAGGGTAGGTATATTGTGTTTTTCAGCATACTTTAAGGCGAAGCTGCCTAACATAGACGGCGTGGCGATATGGATGACATCCGGATCAAATTCCTTGAGCTGCTGTTTCAGCATCTTTTTTGCAATAGCCGGTACAGCCATTGTATAGTTTCTGTTGAATGGGATATGGAAATAGGGAATGCGCAGAGACAGATGGTCATCGATCTGTTCGGGACCATTTCCGTAGATAAACAGAAACTCAAATTTTGTAGAATCGATCCTGTTGATCAGTTGAAACATCGTGCGGGAAGCTCCGTCAAAGTCTTCAATCATCATCTCGGCAAAGAAAGCCACTTTAATCATATTTTATACTTTTAGTAGTATTTCAATACTAACAAACGGATGTGGCTTAATTGTTAAGTTCCGGTTATCTGTTTGTTTGGTTATCTTTAATTAATCATCATTGTATTGTTATTAACGTGTTGTCTTTCAGTTGATAAGTTGAGGTTTTGATAAGTTTTAGAAATAAAAGTTTAATAAATAATTAGGGTATAGGTTATACTGCTTGCCTAATTTTAACAGGACAAAACTAAGGAACGATGTACCTACAATATCCCAAATTGCCAAAGAAACGATGGATCTACTTATTGATTCCGATATCACTTTCTTTCCTCGGATGGAATATGATTCGCACCTCACGGATAACGTTAAACTTCAATCGAGGTGATAAGGTTGCTACCGCATCAATATTGGAACTTCCGGCTTCAAACACCGGAAGTTTTTCAGTTTTGACGTATAATATTGCCGGATTACCGGAGCCAATCTCGAGTGCTGTGACTCCGCGTGCAAGCAGTATTGCAGATATCGGAATGAAAATAAACAGGTATGATGTGGTCAATGTGCAGGAAGATTTTAATTACAACAGGGAACTGTACAGTAATGGAAATGAACACCCTTTCCGAACGGAGACAATGGGCAAAGTACCTTTTAGTGACGGGCTTAATACATTATCAAAATATCCGATTTCAGATATTCAGCGTATCCGATGGAAAGATTGTACCGGAGCAGATTGTCTCACGCCCAAGGGATTTAGTGTAGTCAGTTTACAGTTGGCAAAAGATGTATTTGTAGATCTGTATAATATCCATGCTAATGCACAGGATACGCCGGATGCAGCAGTTGCCCGCGGTAAAAATATGGATCAGTTAGGCTCTTTTATAAAAGAACATTCTAAAGATAAAGCCGTACTGTTAATGGGAGACTTTAATGCGCATTACAGCTTCGAACTGGATAATGTCCGCAATTTTATAAAAGAAACCAAAATGATAGACACCTGGGTTTATCTGGAAAATAAAGGTATGATACCGCATATTGATCCTAGGTATTCAGCAGGTGATATATTGGCTATTCGAAAGGACAGAGAATCTATAGATAAGATCATGTTTCGTAACAGTGCAGACCTGCATTTTATTCCTGAAAGCTATGCGATTGAAAACAGGCTGTTTACAGACAAGTCGGGAGCGCCTCTTTCTGACCATTGTGCAGTAAGTTTGTCTTTTTCATGGGAACTATGTCAGTAGAGGCAGTTTGCCGGAAAATGTACCGGCTTTTTATTCTCCGTTAAAATTTATGGTGACGAAGGTTGTATTATTTTCCTGCTGATCTTCTCCGGTCTTCCATTTTGGCCCGTTCTCCAGCATACGGACAGCCTGCTGATCCGTTACTTTGTCAATTCCCAATATCACCTGAATATGTGATGGTTTTCCATTCGGGTCGATTATGAAAGATAACTCTACTTTTCCTTTAGCAGATGTTCCGATTCGTCTGATTTCTTTTTTGATGTATTTTTCAAAAGCTTTCCATCCGCCTTCAGGTCCTGTTATCTGTTTTACAGATTTCTTCTTGCTGGCATAGTCTGTTACTACGACTTCTTCTAATCCTGCATGTGCAGGACTTAGTTTAACCTGATTATTGGCCAGCTGATTAGATGGAACCTGCTGTGTTTCATATCCAATAGCCTGTACTTCTACCTGTGTATTTGAACCACTTGACAAGAGTTGAAACTGTCCGGCTGAATCGGTTACTGCTGTCAGATCCGTGTTTTTTATCTTTAAAATTGCGCCTTCCAACGGTAAATTTGTCGATTTATCCATCACCTGTCCACTGATGACATTATTCACCGTGGAATTGCTGGCCATTCCCCGTATGCGGACGCCAGCGACTTTTCCGGCAAGAGCTCTTGATAGTTCTTCCTTCGGAGAGTTGACAGCGAGTTTGTCGTCTGATAATCCTCTCAGAACTAATGTAGAATCTTTGGCTAAAGACTCCGAAATATGTACTCTGACTCCAGGAGATTTTGGCTGTACAGCAGCCAGAGTTGATTTTTCATCACTGATATCTGATTGCTCGGATTGCGTTACAATATCTTCTGCTGGTTGCTTCTTTTTCGTAATTACATTAGCCAGACGATCTGTTTGTGTAGCAGAAGGAGTAGGAGAAGCCTGTTTTGATGTATTATCCGTTACATCTGCATCTGTTCCTGAATCCTGAGTAACTGGAGATGAAAGCTCGGGCAGGGTGGTACTTGCGATTTCTTTATTTGCGGGCTGCTGATTGATCATCAGTAATGCGCCTATCGACAAGAGAAAAAGTACAGAAGCCGCAACAGCCCATTTTCTCCATACGGGCATTTGTTTTATTGTATTTTCAGATACCCGTTGGGTAATTCGCTTTTTGATATCGGAGAGATCTTTGCTTACCTGCTCCTTGTCACTAAACTCTACACCCATAATAATATCCATAAGCATGGGGTCGTCCTGTGCCTGTCGTTCCAATTCGTACATTTCACGTGGAGAAAGCTCTCCATTGTGGTAGCGACGAATATACTCCAAATCCGGTCTATTCCTGTTCATGGGTTCCCTCCATACAATTTTTCAAATTCCTTTTCCCATTCTGAATATAGCTTTTCACCTCTTTGAGGCTATATCCTGTTATTTCAGAGACTTCATTATAGCATTTTTCATTAAGGAAAAATAAATCTATGCTCTTCTTTTGTTTCTCCGGTAGTTTTTCCAGACAATGCTCTAACGAAGTCAATTTTTGCTCTTTATCTTCATGATCATCATCCGGATGCAGAGACCCTGGAAATTCCACAAATTCGTCAATAGAAATTTGTTGTTTATTTTTTGCAGACCTTAATTGCATCAGACAATGATTGCGGGAGAGCACGTAGAGCCACTTTCCGAAAGAATGAATTTCCTGCTTATTTACTTTGCTGATCAGCTCTTCGAAAATATTCATGACCGCATCTTTACTCCGTTCGCTGTCCTGCAAGTAGCGCAAGCATACGAAGTAAACCATTTCCGAATGACTTTGATATAGCTTTCCGAGGTAATTCAGATCGCCGGTATCACGATACAGCAACAAAAGCTGTTCGTCACTTGGTTCGGTAGGATATGATGGAGCAGAATAATTCATTTGATACCCGAAAAATAGATTATTTTTCTTGTTAATGGAAATTAAAATTGCCGGGATAATTGAAATAGAATGTCTTCAAATATAGAAAAGTTCCGTTTAAGTATCCTTTTTCTACTTATCCTTATTCAATTCCTTTTGCTGTTCTTTCCATTGCTGTGCAAATGATTTATCTGCCAGATGCGGTAATTCTCTGTTATTGCCCCATGCTTTTTTAAAGAAATTACGGAGGATGAAATTTTTAAATTTACCACCAAAAAGATCAATGAGTTTTCTTTTTTTAATAAAATAGGTAAATCCTTTCCAGGCCCGTTGTTCCATTGGAGTAGCCAGTTTTTCCTGTACAGAATCTCTGCGATTCAACAACAGTTGCTTCTGGATATCAATACCTACAGGACACACTTCTGTACACTTTCCGCATAAGCTGGAAGCATAGCTCAGGTGCTTGAATTCTTTCATTCCGCTGAGATGCGGCGATATAAGTGAGCCTATAGGTCCGGAATACGTCGTGTCGTAGGTATGTCCACCGATATTTTGGTAAATAGGGCATACATTCAGGCATGCACCGCATCGTATACAATATAAACCCTGGCGCTGATCTTTCTCTGCAAGCAGATTGGTACGGCCATTGTCCAGCAGGATGACATACATCTTTTCCGGACCATCGCTTTCATTTTCCTGACGGGGACCATTCAGAATGGTATTATATACGGTCAGATTCTGCCCTGTTCCGTGTGTGGATAATAAAGGCCAGAAAAGATCCAGATCCAGCATACTGGGAATAATCTTCTCTATCCCGACCAGCGCAATGTGAATATTCGGAAATGTAGTGGTCAGTCGGGCATTTCCTTCATTTTCCGTAATAGCTATACTTCCCGTATCCGCTACCAGAAAATTAGCGCCGGAGATGCCTATTGAAGCGGAAGTATATTTGTCCCGCAACAATTCACGGGCTTTCATTGTCAATTCCTCTGCTGTAGCAGTAAGTGGCGTGTCAAATTTTTCGTGAAACAGTTTTGCAATATCTTCCAGGCTCAGGTGCATGGCCGGGGTAACGATATGGTAAGGCTTTTGTCCTAACAGCTGGATAATGAATTCACCCAGATCACTTTCAACAGCTTCTATACCTTTTTCTGCAAGAAAATGATTAAGTTCAATTTCTTCCGTAGCCATAGATTTGGATTTGATGACACTCTTTGCGCCATGCTGTTCCATAATCTTCCAGATTTCTTCCCGAGCTTCCTGAGCATCATTGGCCCAGATTACTTTACCTCCTCTGGAAGTAAAGTTTGCTTCAAATTCAGGAAGTAATTTATCCAGATTCTCCATCACCTTCCATTTGATCAGGTTCGCTTTGGTTTTGGAATTTTCCAGATCAAAAAACTTACTTTTCCCTTTTTCAAAAGCAACATTGTACTTATCAATATTGGTATTGATAATGTCCCGATGTTTTTGGTCAAAAGATTTTGTCGAGCTTTCTTTAAGGAATTTATCAGCGATTGTATCAGACATGGATTAGTTTTGGATTTATGCTATTACAAAAGTAAAAAAGTTGGTAATGAATTACCAACTTTATAAATATAACGTTAATTGTTGAAATCTATTTTGCGGAATAATGTTAATTCTTCTCTGAAGACTTAAGATTCAAAGCCAGATTCAGTTCATCCAGCTGCGCCTGATCTATAGTTGCAGGAGCGTCGATCATCACATCTCTTCCCGAATTGTTCTTAGGGAAAGCAATGACATCACGGATGGTATCCAGACCTGCAAATACAGACACCATACGGTCAAATCCAAAGGCCAATCCGCCATGTGGAGGTGCTCCGTAGGTAAATGCTTCCATTAAGAAACCGAATTGTTTCTGTGCATCCTCAGGAGAAAAACCAAGGTGCTTGAACATAAGCGATTGCAATTCTTTGTCATGAATACGAATAGACCCACCTCCAATTTCGCTGCCATTAAGGACAAAATCGTAAGCATTTGCTCTTACTTCTCCCGGATTCGTGTCCAGTAATGGGATATCTTCCGGTTTTGGAGAGGTAAACGGATGGTGCATAGCGTGATAACGACCCGATTCTTCATCCCATTCCAGTAACGGGAAATCTAATACCCAAAGAGGTGCAAATTTATTTTTGTCACGAAGACCGAGCTGATTACCCACTTCCAACCGAAGCTCATTCAGTTGTTTGCGTACTTTATCTGTAGGACCTGCCATTATCAAAAATAAATCGCCGGGTTTACCGTCAAACGCAACAGCCCATTCTTTAAGCTGCTCCTCTGTATAAAATTTATCTACAGATGATTTGAGGGTTCCGTCTTCATTATAACGGGCATATACAAGACCTGTTGCTCCTACCTGCGGACGTTTTACATAGTCCGTCAGTGCATCCAGTTGTTTACGGGTGTAACCTGCACAGCCATTTGCATTGATGCCGACAACCAGTTCAGCCTGATCAAATACAGGGAAACCTTTTCCTTTTGTAAGCTCATTCAATTCAACGAATTGCATTCCGAAACGGGTGTCTGGTTTGTCAGAACCATAAAGACGCATAGCATCGGCATAAGTCATACGGGGTACTGAACCTAGCTCAAATCCTTTTACAGTTTTGAACAAGTGTTTAGCCAATCCTTCAAACATATTCAGAATATCCTCCTGTTCTACAAAGGACATTTCACAGTCAATCTGCGTAAACTCAGGTTGTCTGTCTGCACGTAAATCTTCATCACGAAAACACTTGACAATCTGAAAATAACGGTCAAATCCGGATACCATCAATAACTGCTTGAAAGTCTGTGGAGATTGCGGCAACGCATAGAATTCTCCTGCATTCATACGGCTTGGAACCACGAAATCGCGGGCTCCTTCTGGAGTTGACTTAATCAGAACAGGTGTTTCCACCTCCAGAAAATTCTGCTCATCAAGATATCTGCGGATTTCCTGCGCCAGTTTGTGGCGAAGAATAAGATTTTGTCTTACAGGATTACGGCGCAGATCCAGATATCTGAATTTCATACGCAGATCATCGCCACCGTCCGTTTCATCTTCAATAGTAAAAGGAGGCAGTTTGGAAGCATTCAGTATTTCTAAAGAAGAAACCTTGATCTCAATATCTCCGGTCGGGATTTTTGAGTTTTTACTTGACCGTTCAATAACCTGTCCTTCTACTTTTATTACGTATTCACGCCCTAATTCACGTGCAGAAGCGCGCAGCTGCTCGTTGTCATCTGCGTTAAAAGTCAACTGTGTAATTCCATATCTGTCGCGGACATCGATAAAGGTCATTCCTCCCAGATCGCGCGACTTTTGTACCCAACCACTTAAAGTTACGGACTTGCCAAGATCTGAAATCCTAAGCTCTCCGCAGGTATGTGTTCTGTGCATTTCGACTAAAATATTTATCCTGCAAAAATATCTGTTTCCAAGGAGAATAACGAATCTTAGACCGGATATTAAATCAAAATTCTGAAAGAAATATTAGATCACTTTACTAGCAGGATAGTTGTTTTTTGTATCTAGAATCAGAAGAGAGAGGAGCTGTTTTTGTACAAAAACCAAAGAAAATAGAAGCTGTTGCAGAATGCCTGAAAAATGCTCCACTTTACCCCACTTGCTTTTAGTTTTTTAGTAAAATCAGTCCTTTTTTACTTCTTTTTCAAGCTAAAAAGTGAAATAATTTCAAAAAATGTAGATTCTTTTTTAATGCTGAACCAAAATTTATTTTAGTTCAAAAATTTGATTTAAATAGTTGTAAAGTAAGTTTTTATGTTTTTAAGGGTTGTGTTTTTTAACTGGGTTTGTAGCGATTTTTCGATGTGGAAAACTTTTTTGTGGTATATTGTGGGGGAAAGTGGGGGAAAGTGTATACTTTTACATCAAATTAGAATAGGATAGTTAGCTAAATGAATCATTTAATCGGAGAATTTGAATGCAAGCTTGACACCAAAGGAAGAATGGTGTTGCCGGCAGCGCTCAAGCGGCAGTTGCCGCATGTGGAGCGTGACGGGCTTGTTGTGAACCGAGGATTCGAGAAACATTTGGTTTTCTATACACGTGAAGAGTGGAATACTATCACAGCTAAGTTGTCAAAATTGAATCAGTTTAACGAGAAGAGCAGGATGTTTGTCCGTGCTTTTACGCGTGGTGCTACAGAGTTGACACTGGATGCTTCTGGTCGTGTACTTTTACCAAAAGGATTGTTGGAATATGCAAACATCGGCGCTGAAGTTGTGCTTGCCTGTCAGTTTAACAAAATAGAGGTTTGGTCGAAGGAAGGGTACGAAGCATTGATGAATGATGGTTTAGGTGATGATTTTGCTACGTTGGCAGAAGAGGTGATGGGCGGAATGGATTTTGGAGGATTAATGAATGAGTAATGTTTACCATGTTCCGGTAATGCTGAAAGAATGCATTGATGCATTATCCATCAAGCCTGATGGTGTATATGTCGATGTGACATTTGGTGGTGGGGGGCATTCCCGTGAGATATTGAAACATCTGGGGCCTAAAGGGCGATTGTTCGCTTTTGATCAGGATCCCGACGCTTTGGAAAATACCATTGCAGATGAACGATTTACTTTAATTCATCAAAACTTCAGGTTTTTGAAAAATAATCTCCGCTTGAACGGAGTCAAAGAGGTTGACGGCATTTTAGCAGATTTGGGTGTTTCCTCGCATCAGTTTGATGCTGCCGACAGAGGATTTTCCATTCGCTTTGATGCGGATCTGGATATGCGTATGGATCAGGTATCTGATCTGGATGCTAAAAAAGTTCTTAATACCTATGCTGAAGAGGATTTGCATCGCATATTCGGAATGTACGGAGAAATCATGAATGCTAAATCACTTGCAAAAACGGTGGTGACAACGAGATTGAGTGCTCCGATAGAGACTGTTGCAGGGCTTAAAGAGGTAATCCGGAAGTTAGTTCCAAAAGGTAAAGAACATAAATACCATGCGCAGGTGTTTCAGGCGTTGCGGATAGAGGTGAATAAGGAGTTGGAAGCTTTGCAGGAATTTTTGTTGCAGACTGTTTCCACGTTAAAGCCTTTCGGAAAGCTTGTGGTGATGTCTTACCATTCTCTTGAAGACCGTCTTGTCAAGAATTTTATGGCTAAAGGTAAATTTAAGGGGGAAGTGGAGAAGGATTTTTTTGGAAATGAAATAAAGCCTTTTCAGGTGATTACGCGTAAGGCGATTACAGCATCTGAAGCAGAATTGAGTACAAATAACAGGTCTCGTAGTGCAAAACTACGGGTTGCCGAGAAAAAGGAGCTATAAGTTCGTGGGAGATCGGCATGAAGAGAAATACAATAAAGCAAAAAGAGTTAAGTGAAGAAGTTCAGGAAGAACTTCAGGATACGGTAGAAGAGAAGGCGGAAGAGACCAAGCATTTTATTAAATCGGTCTTTTCTCCGCAAAAGATAACGACCTATTCCGTTGTAAAGAATCTTCCTTTTGTAGCTTTTATCGCTCTTTTGGCGCTTTTGTATATTTCTAACCGGCACCTTGCGGAGCGGACAGTTCGGCAGATAGACCGGTTGAGCAAGGAAGTTAAAGAGTTGAGTTGGGATTATAAATCGCTCTCTGCAGAGTTGATGAAGAGAACCACTCAGTCTGAAATAGCAAAACGGGCAGATACATTGGGACTAAAAGAGCGAAAGGAGCCGCCAATTAAAATTGAAGTTGTAAAAGAAGACAAAAAATAAAATAAAGTAACCAGGCATGAATATTAGAAAATCCATACTTCTAAGAGTGTATCTCGCATTCGGCCTGATGGTATTGGGGGCGCTGGTTGTTTTTGCAAAACTGGTGCATCTTCAATATGTAGACGGGGGTAAGTGGAGAGAAATTTCAGATAGTTTGACCATACAGGAGCGAGAGGTAGAGGCTGCGAGAGGGAATATTTATTCAAATGACGGTAGTATTCTGGCAACTTCTATTCCTGAGTATGATTTGCGTTTTGATGCAATGGCTATTCCGGAAGAGGAAGAAGATATTTTTAATTCTAAAGTAGACTCTCTGGCGTATAAGCTGGCTGGTTTTTTCAAAGACAGATCTGCAAGACAGTATTTGGGATTGCTTAAGCAGGCGAGAAGTAAAAAACAAAGGTATGTGATGATCATGCGTGAAGTAACGCATCAGGATCTGAAAAAAGTAAAGGATTTTCCATTGTTCAAATCCTTTAAGGTCGATAAAGATAAATATTCCGGTGGCCTGATTGTGGAGCGGCATAATAAAAGGATTCTTCCTTTTACCAATCTGGCAGCACGTACCATCGGTTACAAAAACACAAAGGGAATTGACACAGTGCGAGTGGGGCTGGAAGGTGCATATGGACACTACATCGACGGTAAAAGTGGTAAAAGATTAGTACAGCGTATTGCCGGTGGTGTATGGGTGCCGATCAACCGTAATATGGAGGTGGCTCCGGTAGACGGTTCTGATATTATTTCGACGATAGATGTCAATATGCAGGATATGGCTCAGCGGGCGCTGGAGAAACAATTGCAGATTGTAGATGCAGATAACGGTTGTGTGATTCTGATGGAGGTGAAGACAGGAGAGGTAAGGGCTGTAGCCAATTTCACAAGAGATGAAGAAGGGGTATTCAGGGAGAAATTTAACTATGCGATTGCACTTTCTGCTGAACCGGGATCTACATTCAAACTGGCTTCGTATCTGGCATTGATTGATGACGGAAAAATAGATTCTTCGACAACAGTCGATGTAGGTAATGGAACTTATAAGGTGCCGGGACATACGATAAAAGATTCGCATGCACCCCGGAAATCTATTATGTCTGCAAAATACGCTTTCGAACAGTCTTCAAATGTGGCGATTACCAAGTTGGTCAACACACATTATAAAGATGATCCGTCAAAGTTTACAGACAAGCTGTACAGCATGGGATTGGGTAAAGCACTGCAATTGCAGATTCCTGGAGAAGGAGAACCCAAGATTAAGACACCTAAGGCGAAGTCCTGGAGTAAGCTCTCTTTAGTACAGATGGCTTATGGCTATGAATTGCTCATGACTCCGCTTCAGACATTGACACTGTATAATGCAGTAGCAAATGACGGAAAAATGATAGCGCCTGTATTCGTAAAAGAAATCAGGCATCTGGGGAATACTGTCGAACATTTTCAGGCACGTGTTATCAAAGATAAAATTGCTTCAGAACATGCCCTTTCCGAAATAAGGGGAATGATGGAAGGCACAATGATAGAGGGGACAGGTAAAACTCTTCGTAATCCGCTGTATACCTCCGCTGGTAAAACAGGTACAGCACAGATCGCTGATGGAGCGCGCGGATACAGACAACGGAAGTATCAATCTTCGTTTGCCGGATATTTTCCTGCGGAAAATCCGAAGTACTCGATGATTGTCGTGATACGTAATCCCAGAAAGGGATATTACGGAGCATCTACTGCAGGTCCGGTATTTAAGGAACTTGCGGATATGGTCTTTGCCAATGATTTGTCTATGCATGGAACATTTAGCTCCCGCAAGGTAAATCCGGCCGGAGGTAAGACGCCGTTGACGTTAAAAGGATCAAGGGAAGCATCGATGAAAGTCTATGAAGCTTTAGGTATACGCTCTTTCGACTGGAATGCCGTAGCACAGGGTGTCGTTGATACTTCGAGTCGCGGAGTTCCTTTTGTAGATGTGAGAGTCAAAGAAGGTGTAGTGCCGGATGTAAAAGGAATGGGGCTGATTGATGCCATGTATACCATGGAGAATGCAGGATTTAAAACATATGTATCGGGAAAGGGAAAAGTTATTGAACAATCACTTATTCCCGGTTCAAAGTTGAAGTTTGGAACACAGGTAGCAATTGTATTGAATTAAAAAGATAATGATAAAACTAAAAGACATATTGCATGCTATTCCGGTACAGGAAGTGGTGGGTCAGCTGGATGTTGAGGTGACTTCATTATGTTTTGATTCCCGTCAGGCGAATGAGGGTAGTCTTTTTGTTGCTGTTCGTGGCGTGCATACAGACGGACATTTGTTTATCGAAAAGGCTATTCAGCAAGGTTGTACTCTCATTATGGTGGAAGAGATGCCGGAGGAAAAGAACGAAGGGGTTACTTATATGATGGTTGCAGATACCGCTTATGCATTGGGTATTGCTGCCGGTAATTTCTACGGAAATCCTTCACGTGAATTGAAGCTGGTCGGGGTGACAGGTACAAATGGTAAGACCACGATTGCAACATTACTGTTCAATCTGTTTACAGCTCTTGGGTATCATGTAGGCTTGCTTTCTACCGTTCAGAATCAGATCGGAGACCGTATTATTCCTGCCACACATACGACTCCGGATCCGGTAGCATTGAATGCATTGCTCCGGGAAATGGTAGATGAAGGCTGTGACTATTGTTTTATGGAAGTCAGTTCGCATGCTGTCGTACAGCAGCGTATTGCGGGGCTTCGCTTTGCCGGAGGTATTTTCAGCAATATCACACACGATCATCTGGATTTTCATAAGACATTTGATAATTACATAAAAGCGAAAAAGAAATTTTTTGATGATCTGGATCGCTTCGCATTTGCATTGACCAATGGAGATGAGAAGAATGGTTCTGTCATGCTACAGAATACTTTTGCGCATAAGAAAACATACGGACTAAAAGGTGTGGCTGATTTTAAAGCCAAAATTATTGAAAGCCATTTTGATGGTATGCTGCTCAATATTGAGGGACATGAAGTGTGGGTTAAGCTGGTTGGTGAGTTCAATGCTTATAATATTCTGGCAGTATATGGAGCTGCAATCTTACTGGAGCAGGAGACGGTAAAAGTCCTGACTGCCCTTAGCCAGATTACAGGTGCGGAAGGACGCTTTGAAGCAATCACATCTAAAAACGGAGTGATTGGTATTGTGGACTATGCTCATACGCCGGATGCGGTTGCAAATGTGTTGAGCACCATTAACAATCTACGCAAAAAAGAACAGCAGATTATCACAGTGCTGGGCTGCGGAGGCGATCGGGATAAAACAAAACGTCCGGAGATGGCTGAAGTTGCTGCCAAAATGAGTGACAAAGTGATTATAACTTCCGATAATCCACGCACCGAAGATCCGGTACAGATTATCAAAGATATGGAGCCGGGCATTCCTGCAGACAGAAAGAAAAATGTATTCTCGATTACAGATCGTAAAGAAGCGATTCGTGCAGCATGTCATCTTGCTCAGCCAGGCGACATTGTTCTTGTCGCAGGTAAAGGGCATGAAAAATATCAGGACATCAATGGTGTGAAACATCATTTTGATGATCGTGAAGAATTGGAAAAAACGTTTAATGAATAATACCAGAAGAGATGTTATACTACTTATTTACATGGTTAAATGAACATATCCACATTCCGGGAGCGGGGTTGTTTCAGTACATCTCATTCCGTACGGCAATGGCGGTTATTCTTTCATTGATAATTACCACCGTATATGGTAGCAGATTGATACGCATACTGCATAATAAGCAGGTCGGTGAGACCATTCGTGATTTGGGACTGGAGGGAGAGAAGAAGAAGCAAGGTACCCCAACAATGGGCGGTCTGATCATCATTGCAGGTATACTGGTACCTACATTATTGTTTGCGAAGATAGATAACATCTATATCATTCTGATGATCGTGACTACATTATGGATGGGCGCGATCGGTTTTCTGGACGATTATATTAAGGTTTTTAAGAAGAATAAAGAAGGATTACAAGGGAAGTTCAAAGTAATTGGTCAGGTCGGATTAGGCGTGTTCATAGCAGTGACAATGTATTTCCATCCGGAAATAGTTGTTCGTCAGCAGGTAGCTCATCCGGGCTCACTCAAACCGGTGGAAGTATCTATTAATAGTCAGACCGGTGAGAAATATTATACGGAGAATGTGAAGTCCAGCAAGACAAACATCCCATTTTATAAGAACAATGAATTTGACTACGCAAAGGTACTGACCATGTTTGGCCTTAGGGGAGACATGATCACCTTTATGGTTTTTCTGGTTATGGTAGTCGTGATTGTGACCGCTGTTTCCAATGGTGCTAATATTACAGATGGGATAGATGGTCTGGCAGCAGGTACATCTACTATAATCGGTATCACACTAGCCATACTGGCATACGTATCCGGTAACGTGATCTTCTCGGACTATCTGAATATCATGTATATCCCCAATTCGGGAGAACTTGTGATTTTCGCAGGAGCATTTATCGGAGCCTGTACAGGATTTCTTTGGTACAATGCTTATCCGGCTCAGGTATTTATGGGAGATACAGGAAGTTTGGCGATCGGAGGAATCATTGCTGCTTTTGCTATTCTGATCCGAAAAGAATTATTGATACCCGTACTGTGTGGTGTATTTCTGATAGAGAATCTATCCGTGATGATGCAGGTGGGATATTTTAAATATACCAAGAAGAAATATGGAGAGGGACGCCGGATTTTCCTGATGTCTCCTTTGCATCACCATTATCAGAAGAAAGGGTATCACGAAGCTAAGATCGTGACACGATTTGTAATTGTGGGAGTTCTATTGGCAATATTGACAATCGTTACTTTAAAAGTGAGATAAAAAATGGCAAATATAGCGCAGACATATTATCCTCAAAGTGGCAAGCTGATTGTTCTCGGTGCCGGTGAAAGCGGTGTCGGGGCAGCAATATTGGCGCTGCAAAAAGGATTTGAGGTGCTGGTCTCCGATAAAGGAGTCATTGCCGAAAAATATCAGCAGCAGTTAGAGAATGCCGGCATTGCTTATGAGTCGGGCCGTCATTCTGAAGAACTTATTCTGGATGCAGACCTTGTTGTCAAGAGTCCTGGTATTCCGGAGACAGCACCATTGGTGGTGGCATTAAAACAAAAAGGAATTCCTGTTATCGGGGAGATAGAGTTTGCAGCACAATATACAGATGCAAAGCTCTATTGTATTACCGGTTCAAACGGCAAGTCAACAACTACTATGTTGACCTACTATATATTGCAGAAAGCAGGGGTAAATGTAGGTCTTGCGGGAAATATTGGCCGCAGCTTTGCCCTTCAGGTTGCTCAGGAGCAATTTGATGTTTATGTATTAGAAATTTCCAGTTTTATGCTGGATGATATGTATCAGTTCCGTGCAGATGTAGCCGTGATCCTTAATATCACACCGGATCATTTAGACCGATACGACCATAAAATGGAAAACTACGTGGATTCCAAATTCAGGATGATCCGCAACCAGACAGCAAATGATTATTTCATCTATTGTCTGGATGATGAAGAGACAGTAAAAGGACTGGAACGACACCATACTAAGGCAACGATTTGGCCTATGACACAGGAACAGGTGATCAACCCGGGCGCATATTTAGATCAAGAGAAGAATATTATAATCAACACCCCTAAAGGAGAGCAATTTATTATGAATACGGAAGATTTGTCATTACAGGGCAAGCACAATGTGTACAACAACATGGCGGCAGGATTAGTAGCGAAAGTTCAGGAATTACGTAACCGCTCTATGCAGGAAAGCATGAGTTCATACGTTAATATCCCGCATAGGTTGGAGCATGTGGCTTGTATCGGAGGCGTGAATTATATCAATGACTCCAAAGCGACTAATGTCAATTCTGTATGGTATGCATTAGAAAGCTTTTCACCACAGATCGTTTTGATCATGGGGGGAGTGGACAAAGGAAATGATTACGAAATGCTTCGTGATCTGGTACGCTCTAAAGTTCGTGCTATCATATGTATAGGTAAAGATAATACACGTATTCATGAATCATTCGAAGAAGATACAGATGTAATCGTCAACAGTTCTTCTATGAAAGATGCTGTAGAGATTGCTTCACATATTGCGCAAAAAGGAGATACCGTATTATTATCGCCAGCTTGTGCAAGTTTTGACTGGTTCAAAAACTATGAAGAGCGTGGAGACAAATTCAAAGAAGCTGTAATGGCTTTGTAGAAAGAACAGAAGTAAACAACATTTAAATAAAACGGAGTATGGAACAACTATTTTCTAAAGCAAAAGGCGATCGCTGGATTTGGATTATAGTCCTCATTTTGTCTGGCTGGTCATTATTGGCCGTATATAGTTCTGTCGGAACATTAGCCTACAAAGAGGGGAAAGGGACAGAAATGTACCTGTTGAAACATTTTTCCATAATAGCCATTGGTTTTGTTTTAATGTATTTTTCACATAAAGTGGATTACAGGTATTATGCTGGTATATCCAAGTTATTGATGTTAATTACGATACCCTTGTTACTCTATACTTTGCTGTTTGGTAGTAAAGTAAATGACGCAAGTCGCTGGGTGACGATTCCTGTAATCAATCAGACTTTTCAGACATCCGATTTGGCCAAGCTGGCCCTTATTACTTTTCTGGCGAGAATGCTATCCCGCAAGCAGGAAGAAATCAAGGACGTCAAAAAATCCTTTGTCCCGATTATGGGATCGGTTTGTGTCATCTTCGTTTTGATTGCATTGGCCAATCTTTCGACGGCTTTGATGCTCTTTGGCGTAAGTATTCTGCTGTTACTGATCGGGCGGATCAGTTTTAAACAGATTGCAGTAGTGAGTTTAGGTGTAGGTTTTTTATTGTCTCTGGTTATTCTGTTTGGTCCAAGACGTCAGACTTATTACAGTCGTATCAAATCGTTCTTTAAGACAGAAGAAGTACATACAGAAGAAAGGGTTTCCTTTCAGGATGATAAAAATTATCAGGCGAATAATGCTAAGATTGCGATTGCGACAGGAGGTGTTTTCGGCAAAGGTCCGGGTAATAGTATGCAGCGAAATGTGCTGCCGCACCCATATTCGGATTTTATTTTTGCAATCATTATAGAGGAATACGGGACAATAGGAGGTGTCATCTTACTGACGCTCTACATTGTATTGATGTACCGTTGTATACGGATCGTGACGATGAGTCCGCGGGCATTCGGTGCTTTTCTGGCGGCAGGCTTAGGCTTTAGTCTCACGATACAGGCTTTGGCCAATATGGCGGTGGCAGTAGGATTAGGTCCGGTCACAGGGGTTCCGTTGCCACTGGTCAGTATGGGGGGGACATCTATTCTCTTCACCAGTGTTGCATTGGGGATTATCCTGAGTGTGAGCCGGAATATTGAAGAATTAAAAGGAAAAGAAGAGCTGGAGGAAAAAGCGAAACCTAAAAAGGTCGTAGTAGGAACTTTAGCATAAGAGATATAGTAAAAGACATGGCAAAGAAAGTAATCATAAGCGGAGGCGGTACAGGAGGACATATCTTTCCTGCGATAGCGATAGCTAATGCTTTGTTGCGTCTTGATCCGGCTACAGAAATTCTGTTTGTCGGTGCAAATGGTAAAATGGAGATGGAGAAAGTGCCGGCTGCAGGGTATCAGATTGAAGGATTGGATATTGTAGGTATCAATCGTCAGCATCTCTGGAAAAATATTATGTTGCCTTTCAAATTGATACGCAGTCTGTGGCAGGCACGGAAAATTATAAAAAAATTCAAACCGGATGTAGCGGTTGGTGTAGGAGGATTTGCTTCAGGACCACTGCTTATGATGGCTAATAGAATGGCGATTCCGACTTTGCTTCAGGAGCAAAATTCGTATGCAGGAGTGACCAATAAAAAATTGAGTGTGAAGGCTGCGAAGATATGTGTCGCATTTGAGGGAATGGAACAATTTTTTCCGGCAGACAAAATATTGCTAACCGGTAATCCGATCAGACGAGCATCTGTCAATGTTGAAGGTAAAGAACAGGAAGCGTTGAATGCATTTGGTCTGGATATCAATAAAAAGACAATTCTTGTGACAGGAGGAAGTCTCGGAGCACGTACATTAAATGATTGTGTGAAAAATAGTCTGGAGTTGTTGAAGGCTAAAGATGTACAGGTCATCTGGCAATGTGGAGGATATTATTATGATAGCCTTCAGGAAGAATTAAAAGATACATTGCCTGAACAGATAAAAATGACTGCATTTCTGCAACGTATGGATTATGCCTATGCGGCAGCTGACTGTATTATCGCCAGATCCGGTGCAGGTACTATTTCTGAATTGTGTGTGGTTGGTAAACCGGTTATTATGGTTCCTTCGCCCAATGTTGCAGAAGATCATCAGACCAAAAATGCGCTTTCGCTCGTGAATAAGAAAGCAGCAGTTCTGGTCAGAGACGCAGAAGCAGGAGAGAAATTAATAACAACTGCTCTTCAGTTATTGAATGATGCAGAGCGATCAGCAGAATTGAGCACCAATATTAAAAAACTGGCATTGCTTGATGCAGATGATGTAATTGCAAAACAGGTTATTGAAATAGCAAAATAGGAATATGAATATCGATAATATAAAACGGGTTTATCTGATTGGCATCGGCGGTATAGGCATGAGTGGGTTGGCGCGCTATTTTCATCGGTTGGGATGTGAAGTGGCAGGCTATGATAAGACCGAATCCGATCTTACTGATACACTGGTACAGGAAGGAATTCCGGTCATCTATGAAGATAACACAGATGCTATTCCGGAATCATTTATGCATACCGGCCCGGACACTTTGATTATCTATACTCCGGCTGTTCCAAAAGAACTGAAGATCAAAAATTACCTCAGTAATCTTGGGCATGAGCTGTATAAGCGTTCACAGGTTTTAGGCTTTATCAGTGCCAGCCGGTTTACCATTGCGGTAGCTGGTACACATGGTAAGACTACTACTTCTACAATGATTGCACATATTCTGAAAGATTCCGGATATGACTGTTCGGCGTTCCTTGGCGGAATTAGTTCTAACTATGATTCTAATGTGTTGTTTGGTTCGAATAATACAGTCGTTGTAGAGGCTGATGAATACGACAGATCGTTTTTGACACTACACCCGAATATTGCGGTTGTGACCTCAGCAGATGCTGATCACCTGGATATTTATGGAGACGAAAGCCATTTAATAGAATCCTTTTCCCTGTTTCTGGATCGTGTAGTTGAAGATGGGACACGTATAGTGAAAACCGGATTGCCGTTTAAAGGGCAGATCAGTTATTCAGGAAAAGGGGAAGGAGATGTGTATGCGGAAAATGTACATGTCAGAGAGGGAGAATTTTACTTTGATTATGTGCATCCGGAGGGTAAGATAAGTGATATTCATTTAGGAATACCGGGGATTCACAATGTGGAAAATGCTGTAGCTGCAATTACAGCAGCACGGCTATTGGGTATTGCTGATGCAAAAATTGTAAACGCCCTGAGCACTTTCAAGGGAGTGAAACGCAGATTTGAATATATCGTTCGTAATCCGCAGACTATATACATTGATGATTATGCACATCATCCGGAAGAGTTAAGAGCATTTATTTCTTCGATGCGCAAATTATATCCGACGAAGAAGCTAACGGTTGTTTTTCAGCCTCACCTTTTTAGTCGTACCCGGGATTTTGTTGACGGCTTTGCTGAAGTACTGGCGATGGCAGATGAGCTGTTGCTAATGGAGATATACCCGGCGAGAGAGTTGCCGATAGAAGGAGTTACATCCACATGGCTGGCGGATAAGATAAAATTAGACAACAAACGTGTAGTATCACCTCAGGAAGTATTAACTATTATCAAAGAGGAGAAACCGGAGCTGGTGGTAACAGTTGGAGCCGGAGATATTGATAGATTGATAAAACCATTAAAAGCAATATTGGACAATGCTCAATAAGTTGCGTAACATACGATGGAGTGCGGTATTATATGCCGTGCTTGGTATTGTGGCCTTAGCCGGAGTAGGGATGCTTATGTCCTTAGTCGGAAAAAAGGACAATGCTCAGGTATGTACAGACTTACATGTTATTATTGAAGGTAAAGAAACCTTTATTGATCAGCAGGATATTTCCAATCTGATCAACAAGACATACGGATCAGTTGCTGGTAAACAACTGTCGAGTATACCTCTGCATAAGATAGAGTTGACACTCGAAAAATTACCCTATGTATCCTCCGCAGAGGTGCATATGGATATGGATGGGGTGATGCAGGTAAAAGTTAGCCAACGTGAAGTCATCATGCGTGTAATCAATAAAGCGGGAAAGGACTTTTATGTGGATCCAACCGGATTGAAGATTCCGGTTACCCTTAAATATGTTCCCAGGGTTTTGGTGGCGACTGGTAATATTTCAGAAGGCTATAAGCAGGCGCTCGATACGATTGAGTCCGGGACATTGAAAAATTTGCTTGAAGTCGTCAAATATGTAAATAATGATGAGCTCTGGGGCAATCAGGTCGTTCAGTTGTATGTAAACGATGATAAGGATATCGAATTGATTCCCCGTGTAGGTAGTCAGGATCTGGTTATCGGGAATGCGGATTCACTGGAAAGTAAGTTTGATCGTTTAAAGCTTTTTTACAATCAGATTTTACCCAGAGTAGGAACAGAGGCATACAATAAAATAAATGTAAAATATGCACACCAGATTGTGTGCGAACGAAAGGGGAGTTGGACTATTGATAGTCTGGCTATCGTTAAAAAGTAAATACAGGAAATAATATTATTAATATACAGCATTAATACACAGCAATATGAAACCAAGAATAACAGACAGCGAAAAGGAGAATCCAATTATTGTTGGTCTTGACATCGGTACCACAAAGATTTGTGTGACCGTAGGACGTCGTAGCGGGACAAATAAAATCGAATTATTAGGAGTAGGGAAAGCGGAGTCTGCAGGTGTAAACCGTGGAGTCGTGGCCAATATCCAAAAAACCGTTACCAGCATTAAAGAGGCAGTTGCATTGGCAGAAGGTTTGTCAAATGTAGACATCAAAGTGGTCAACGTAGGTATAGCCGGACAGCACATCAAGAGTATTCAGCATCGGGGTATTCTGACCAAAAACGATGATGATGAAGTCGGAAGAAGAGACATCGAAAGATTGATTTCTGATATGTACAAATTGGTACTTCCTCCGGGAGAGGAAATTATCCATGTACTTCCGCAGGAATTTACTATCGATAACGAACCGGGTATCAAAGAGCCTGTGGGTATGGCGGGTCGTCGTATAGAAGCGAATTTTCATATTATTTCCGGACGTGTTACAGATATTAAAAATATCAAAAGATGCGTTGATTATTCCTCATTAGAGGTGTCGTCATTAGTGCTTGAACCTTTAGCGTCATCCGAAGCTGTATTGGATGAAGATGAAAAAAATGCTGGTGTTGTATTAGTTGATATCGGTGGTGGTACTACCGACGTGGCGATTTTCCATGAGGGAATTATCCGTCATACTGCTGTTATTCCTTTGGGTGGTAATATTGTGACTGAAGACATCCGTCAGGGATGTTCAGTATTGCGTAATCAGGCTGAATTATTAAAGGTCAGATATGGATCAGCTTTAGCTGACGAGAATAAAGAAAATGAAGTCATCTGTGTACCGGGCATTCGCGGAAGAGAAGCGAAAGAGATTTCAGTGAAAAATCTGGCGTATATCATCCAGGCTCGTATGGAAGAGATCATCGAACACGTATACTACGAAATCAAATCTTCAGGTTATGAAGATAAACTGATCGGTGGAATTGTAGTGACTGGTGGTGGTGCACAATTGAAACACTTGGTGCAACTGGTAGAATATATAACCGGTATCGATTGCCGTATCGGATATCCGAATGAGTATCTGGCAAAAACTGATCTGCTCAACAAGCAGTTGTTTGATGAGCTGAAGAGCCCGTTGTATGCTACAGGTATTGGTTTGTTGATTAAGGGTATTCAGGCTATTGAAGATGAAGAGGCTTCTGAGCATGAAGATTCGATCAAACGTACGCCTAAAACAGCAAGCGCTCCGGGAGTAAAAGATATTGCTGAAAAGCAGCAGAAGAAAGAAGGTTGGTTAAAAAAGTTTTTGACCGAATTTATCAAGGACGACGCGGGAATTGATGATGATACCTTCATAGGGAAGAAATAGTTTTCAACAATCAGTGATTTTTCCACATTCTAACAAATGTGGAAAACTGTTGTTAAGAAATTGGTATTATTACATTAGAATTGTTGAAGGTTTTTGTAAAATATAAGTCTCTCAGCAATAGTTAAATAGGGAAAAGTTATGTCAATACAGTTTGAAATGTTAAAGGAACAGTCTTCGATAATCAAGGTTATCGGGATTGGTGGAGGTGGGGGCAATGCCGTCAACCACATGTATAATCAGGGAATCAGCGGAGTAGATTTTATAGTTTGTAACACTGATGCACAGGCATTAGAATTGAGCCCGATACCTAATAAGGTGCAATTGGGAGCAAGTCTTACCGAAGGTATGGGTGCAGGTGCTGATCCTGATGTGGGTGAAAATTCGGCTATTGAGAGTATTGAAGATATCAAACGCATGTTAGGTACTAATACCAAAATGTTATTTATAACAGCAGGTATGGGCGGTGGTACTGGTACTGGAGCAAGTCCGGTATTGGCAAAAGCTGCTAAAGAACTTGGTATTCTGACTGTAGCGATTATAACTACACCTTTTACATTTGAAGGAAAAAAACGTCGTGCACAGGCAGAAGAAGGATTGGAAGAATTACGTAAATATGTAGATTCCTATTTAGTGATCTCTAACGATCGTCTTCGTGAGATCTTCGGCAACCTGACTATGACCGCAGCCTTTGCTAAAGCAGATGATATATTGACAACTGCTGCAAAAGGTATTGCAGAGATTATCACTATTCCTGGTTATGTCAACGTCGATTTCAAAGATGTTCGTACAGTCATGAATGATAGTGGTGTTGCCATCATGGGTAATGCGAAAGCTAAAGGTGATAACCGTGCTCTGGAAGCAGTGACTGGTGCTCTGGCTTCTCCGTTATTGAAAGATAATGAAATTGAAGGTGCACGTTATATCTTATTAAATATTACTTCTGGTACAATGGAAGTGACAATGGATGAAGTTGCTATTATTACAGACTTTATTCAGGATAAAGCAGGACTTTCTGCAGATCTGATCTGGGGTAACTGTATTGACAATACGCTGGAAGATGAATTGTCTGTTACAATCATTGCTACAGGTTTTCAGACAAGTGAACAACGTGTAAAGGAAAAACAGAATGAAAAAATTGCTTTACCTCTGACTCCGGAGAATAATGCAAATCCTTTTGTAAAGCCTGTTTCACAAAATCAGTTTGTCCCAAGAGAAGCTGCTCCATCTGTCATTAATCCTGTTCAACAACCCGAAAATCAGGTGACAAATACAGTAGCACAGCCTCAGGTAGACTTGTTCTCTCCAAAAACAAACGGAAATACAACAAATGCATATACGCAGACAACTAAGACTGAAACTGAAACTGTCGTGCGTCATACGCTTGAAGTAAACGAGACGGTTATCAAACAGGAAGAAGAAGTTAAAAACGATGGTTTTGAATTGAAAACTTCACCTTCAGTATTCCAGTTTGAGTTACCAACAGTGTTTGATGCTTATCAACATGCTTCTGTTAATCCTATTGAGGAAGTAAATAATACAGTGGAAGAATCAAACATATCGACACATATTGAAGAGCCGGCAAGCTTTGAAGATCAGTTGCTTAAGACTAAAGAGCGCATCCTGCGTCTGAAAGAATTAAGTATGAAACTGAAGTCTTCAAACGGTTTGCAGGAGCTTGAAAACGAACCTGCTTATAAACGTAAGCAAAAATCATTGGAAGATCTTCCGCACTCATCGCAGTCGGCAGTGTCTCGTTTTACGTTATCTTTTGACGAAGGCGAAACAGAGATCCGTCCTAACAATTCTTTTTTACATGATAATGTAGACTAGTCATACAACTCTATTTATATGGAAGGCGGCTTGAAGTGATTCATGCCGCTTTTTTTGTTAAACACGTAAAAAGAAAGACAAAATTTTTTTTTTCAAAAAATAGATGTTATTTTTATGTTATACAGTGATTGATAATTAATTATAAAAAACTCAAACAATTAAATTATGGCAAGTATTGATAAATTCAAAGAATTAAAGGCTCTAATCGATGGTCTTGAAGGTGATGCAGACAAATTCTTTAACAAAGGGAATAGTGCAGCAGGTACGCGTGTAAGAAAAACATTGCAAGATATTAAGACGCATGCTCAAACCCTTCGTTTAGGAGTTCAGGATTTGAAAAACTCTAAATAGAGTGTCCTGCACCCATAAGTCATAGAGAAGGCCCTTTAATAAGGGCTTTTTTTATTATCTTTACCCTACACCATATCTATTTAAATAAAGGAAATAACATGTCTAATAAGCTTAATAATCCCATATGGGTAATGAGTTCTGCGTATGATAAACTATCTCTGGAAGAATTGATTCAGACTGCTGTGAAAGTAGGCGCTCAAGGTATTGATCTCTGTGTCTTCAGAAAAGACGGTACGCGTGAGGATCATACCGCCACTCATTTGGAATATGATGAATTTACACCGGAAAGTGCCAGCCGATTAATCGATCAGTTTAATGCTAACGGCCTGCAGCTTTCCCTGGGAGCTTTTGAAAATATGATAGGCGGAGATCCGGAGCAACGCGTAAAGAATCAGAATCACCTGCTTAAGCTGATCCGTATCGCTTATCTATTAGGAGGTGATGCTAATAATGTAAAGGTTGGTACTTTCGTCGGCTATAACCATGAATTAGGTAATGAGATAGACGGATTTCAGAAAAACCTGGAGAAGTATAAAGAAGTATTCGAACCTATTGTCAGGTATGCAGAATCTCTGGGGGTGACTATACTATACGAGAACTGCCCTATGGAAGGCTGGAGATCATCCAGATTTACTTCGACATATAACAACCTGCCTGCTACATTGGCTGCACGTAAGCTTATGTATGCAATGATTCCGAGTAAAGCACATGGTGAAATTTACGATCCTTCACATGATGTCTGGCAGAATACGGATCCTGTAGAAGTTATGAAGCTGACCGATATCAGCAGATTACATCGTATTCATGTAAAGACAACCCGCAATTTGTCTACAAGAGCAAGAGTAGAGTGGGGAGGTATGTATCCTATGCAGACTGTGGATGCGTCTTTGGCGCAGGCTGCAGGTGTTGATGTGCCTCAGCATGATTGGGACAGACATCACTATGAAGCTATGCTCCCTGGCTTCGGAGGTTCGGACAGTATGGATTGGAGAGGTTTTGTAGATACCCTGCAAGAGAGAGGCTATACTGGTCCTTTTGAGATTGAAAATGAAGCTAAAAATTCTAAGGATACTGGTAATTTTGCAGCGACCAATCAGGGGTTTGCGACTTGTATTAATTTTCTTGCAC
Organism: Sphingobacterium sp. UBA5789; assembly: GCF_002418355.1. Lineage (NCBI taxonomy): Bacteria > Pseudomonadati > Bacteroidota > Sphingobacteriia > Sphingobacteriales > Sphingobacteriaceae > Sphingobacterium > Sphingobacterium sp. UBA5789. Next base: position 1,121,577 of record NZ_DIDX01000001.1, read on the forward strand.
CTATGCTATGGGATCTCGATGTTCAGGAAGGTTATAAATACCGCAATGAGAGCGCGTTGAATAATGTTCGTGTAGAAGACATTCCTGTTGTAACTATAGACCAGTTATAGTATACAGTAATTTGCATTCCAGCTAGGCATTAGGTGGAATGCAAATTAAATAATTGAATAAGTTCCGGAATATTCGTTACCCCCAGTTTTTCAAATACCCTGCTTTTGTATGTGCTGATAGTAGATGCGCTCAGTTTGAGCTCATTGGAAACTTCCAGGATACCCAGACCCTGAGTCAGGTGTTTGGCTACATCCATTTCTCTGTTAGAGAGCTTTGCCAGTGGATTTGCTTTTTGAAGACTGGATTTGCTCTGCGTCAGTTTTTTCAGATACAGGTCTGTGACAACATCGGACATATACTTTCCTCTTGAAATAATGCATTGAATAGCATTGCCTAGTTCGGACATAGCTGTATTCTTATTTAGATAACCTACAGCACCAGCTTCAATATAGCGTAACGCATACAAGGATTCATCATAAGAAGAAAATACCAGTATTTTTAAGTCCGTTTGTTTTGCCAATATTTCATGAATAACTTTAATGTTATTTCCCCCAGGCATATTGATGTCAAGCAAGAGCAGATCATAGCGATTAGCGTCCAATAATTTGGTAATCTCGCTGTAATCTTGCGCTTGTGTTATATTCGCATTTTCAATAACCCCTTTAATAATGACAGACGCTCCCAGTCTTACAATACTATGATCGTCAGCAATTAATATTTTTTTCATGAATAGATACTATTAATAATAAATATACTCAAGTTGGCTGTTCGTAGTGAAGTGAGATTTTGATAAATATAATAATTACAAATTACTACTTCCATCAAAAATATAAAAAATGCTTCATTTTTTTGTGAAATGCTTTTTTTTTGCGAAAACTATAATTTTAAGCATCATTTTTGTTATACTTATATGAATTATTAAACAGATGAAAAATGGGATTTATTAAAGAATTTAAGGAATTTGCAATGCGCGGGAGCGTTGTTGATTTAGCTGTCGGTGTTGTTATCGGTGGTGCCTTTGGTAAAATTGTTACATCGTTGGTCGATGATATCATTATGCCTCCGATTGGTTTTGTTACAGGTGGAATTGATTTTTCGGATATGAAGTATGTACTTACGGCCGGGGATGAAGCTAATAAAATTAAAGAAGTAGCCATAAATTATGGTAACTTTATTAACATCGTTATTCAGTTTCTGATTGTTGCGTTCTGTATTTTCCTTGTGATAAAAGGTCTCAATTCATTGAAACGTAAGGACGAGCCGGCGCCTGCAGCTGCTCCTGCTCCGACTAAAGAAGAAACACTGTTGACTGAAATTCGTGATATTCTGAAGAATAAGTAATAGACTTCTGCTCTAAGTAGCGTAGTATTTGTGCTCCCGGTATAAAAGATGCCGGGAGCACTTTTGTATAGAAGGTTTAATAAAAATATTGGAAATAAATTTTGTTTGTTTCATATATAAACGTTACTTTTGCATTCCTCTTTTAGAGTATAATACGAATTAAAAATATTAAATACATAGCATAAGCGCCATGAAAAGAACATTTCAGCCATCGCAAAGAAAAAGAAGAAATAAGCACGGGTTCAGAGAACGTATGAGCACTGCAAACGGAAGAAGAGTGTTAGCTTCCCGTAGAGCAAAAGGTAGAAAACGCTTAACAGTATCTGACGAGTACCGTCACAAAGGATAATTAAACATTGCCGGTGGCAAGATAGACCGAGCTTTATAGCCGGCTTGTACGGGTCATCGAATATGAATAATAATACTTTTACAAAAGAAGAACGATTATGCAGTAAAAGGCTTATTGATAGCCTTTTTCATAGTGGTTCTTCTTTTGTTTTATACCCTTTCCGGATTGTATTTTGTCCGGCCACTGATATAACTGTACCTGCACAGGTCATTATTTCGGTTTCCAAAAGGAGATATAAGAAAGCAGTAACCCGTAATCTGCTCAAACGAAGGATGAGGGAGGCTTATCGTACACAAAAAAAAGAAATCCTTTATTCTTTTCTTGAAGATCATCACCTAAATTTGCTGGTAGCTATACAGTATGTAGGAAAGACAGAACTGCCCTTTTCGGAGATGAAAGTGAAATTAGCATTAGCATTGAATAAACTGAAAAATGAAAGCACTCAACTTTATTTGGGAAAAGATCATTAAAGGAACATTCAGGTTTTTGTTTATTCTCCTTATCCGTATTTATCAGTTGTTTATATCTCCATTACTGGGGGCGAACTGCCGCTACACACCTACATGTTCACAGTACGGTATGGAGGCGATTAAAAAACACGGTCCTTTTAAAGGTGGCTGGCTGGCAATCAAACGAATTTTAAGATGTAATCCATGGGGAGGACACGGGCATGACCCTGTTCCCTAATAATCTTGTATATGAATAAAAACTATATTTTGCAGATAGAGACCGCTACTCCGGCTTGTTCAGTAGCAGTCAGTCTGGATGGTCATGTTATCACAACAGTAGGAGCTGAAGAAAATAATATTCATGCAACACATCTTACCGTTTTTATTGAAAAAGCCTTACAGGATGCGGGTATTACTATTCAGGATTTAAGAGCAGTAGCTGTCAGTATGGGGCCCGGATCCTATACCGGTCTACGGATTGGTGTCTCTGCGGCAAAAGGATTATGTTATGCATTGGATATACCACTTATTGCCATTGATACCTTGTCCGCTATGTTCAATGGATTTTTGCAAAAGGGAATACAGGAAGATAAAAAAGTTCTATACTGTCCCATGATTGATGCCAGAAGAATGGAAGTCTATTCTGCTTTGTATGATCAGAATGGTCATCAGGTCGTTCCGGTTGGAGCGAATGTAATAGATCAGGATTTTTTTCATACATACGAAGCAGACGGATATCATTTGCATTTGTTTGGCTCCGGAGCGCCTAAATTCAAGGCTTTATTTGAAGCCAATCCTTTGATTCGTGTATACGATGATTTTTCCAATTCAGCAGCTTATATGACGCATCAGGCCTTTGAAAAGATGAACAACGAGTCTTTCGAAGATGTCGCTTATTTCGAACCCTATTATCTTAAAGATTTTGTTGCGACTACACCTAAAAAAAGATAGTTACATCCATCTTTTACGTTTGAACCAAACATAGATCACCGCTGCCACAAAAGCCATCATTCCTAAGGATAAAGGATATCCGTAATACCATTCGAGCTCAGGCATATTTTTGAAGTTCATACCATATATTCCAGCAATAAATGTCAGCGGCATAAAGAATACAGAGATGATGGTCAGCGTACGCATAATCTCATTGGTATGGTTAGATTCAATATTGAAGTATACAGACAGCAGCTGGCTGGTGTTTTCGGAAAGGTTGCGATAGAGAGTCGAATTCCGAAGGTATAAATCTCTCAGATCTTGCGTATATATATTTTTGTATTCGGGCATATGAAAATAATCTACAATATCCTTGCATATAGCCAGAATATTGCGGATCACGTCAATCTGTCTTTTCAGATAGTAAAGGCGTTTTAGGAAAAGCTTCCGTTTACTGTGTAAAAATACAATCCCTTCGTAATCATCCAGCCGTTCGGAAAGGCCGTTCATGGCCAGGTTTTCAAATGTCTTTAAGGATTCGGAAGTAATAAAATTCATTAACGCTTTTGTACTGGCGAATTTTTTTCCTTTACGATCCGCTTTCTTAATGTTATTGAGATATTCTACTTCATTGCGGTGGACGGTAATGACAAATTTCTCATTAAAGAAAATGGAAACACGATCCGTGATATCAGTCATGCTGTCTGAGTTTTCCTCAAATGAATTAGCAACGGATCTGATGATCAGAAAATGATAGGTGTCAAACTCCTCAATTTTGGGGAGGTGTCCGATTTCCAGACAGTCTTTTATAGATGCTTCATTCAGATTATAGCGCGGAGCGAGATCTTTAAAATCTTCTCTGCTTGGATTTGAAATATCAATCCATACAAAGGGGATGCAGTCATCTTCTATCAGAACTTCTATCATTGTGGTTGTATTGTTTGTACAATATAAACAGCATAGGCTGAAATTACAAATTTCAGCTATCAAAAAAGGGTCGGCAAATTTTGCTGACCCTTGTATGTGGTTTCTTAAAATCTTGTTTTTATTTTTTAGTCGCCTTGTACTCTTTATTCAGAGCTTCTACAACTTCTTTGGTAATTTCCAGTTTAGAATCTGCATACAAAACCGTAGGATTTGATTTCGAATAAGTCAATACCAATGTATAACCATTTTCGGTAGCATGTTTCTTCAGGTATTCTGTGATTGTTTTGTAAACGTTGTTGAACTCAGTAGCTTCATCTTGTTGAATAGAAGCAGAAGCATTCTGATCCAAACGGCCTAATTCGTCTTGTTTGCGGGCTAATTTTTCTTCTGTTGCCTGACGTTCTGAAGCACTCATGCTTGCAGCTTTTTGTTGGTATTCAGCTACTTCGCGTTGGAAAGCCTGACTTTTGGATTGAAGATCCGTTTGTGCTTTCTTTACTTTCGCCTCCATTTTTAACTTAATGTCTTTGAAATACTCGTATTTCTCCGAAAGCGTATCCGAATTGATGTAAACAATTTTCTCAGAGACAGATGATGAACTGGTTTTTGCTCCAGTTGAATCACCCGAACCTGCCGGCTTGGAGGCGTTTTGATTACATGAAATAGCAGCTGTCGCGATTATAACACCTAGTGTTGCTTTCGAAAAAGTTGTAATAAATTTATTCATTCGTTTTGTGGTTGTCATATTTTAAAGTAACAAACCTACTATAAAAAATTTAAAATCCGCTTCTCTTTGCGAATAAATCTATGAAGCAAATCTTTTAAATTGCTTGTTATCAGTGTGCTTAAATACATTTTCTGAGTACGGAATATACTTGTTTTTGTGGCTTATTTTTCGTATTTTTGAATGTAAAACTTAATCATAGCACAATCTTTACATGAGCGAAGAAAAGAAAAATACATCTACATATTCAGCCGATAATATTCAGGTATTAGAAGGCTTAGAAGCAGTTCGTAAACGTCCATCCATGTATATTGGTGATACAGGGGTAAAAGGGTTACACCATTTGGTTTATGAGGTAGTAGACAATTCTATAGATGAGGCTGTAGCCGGGTATTGTGACGATATTCTGGTTACTATCCATGAAGGGAATTCAATCTCTGTACAGGATAACGGACGTGGTATTCCTACAGGTATCAACAAGAAAGAGAATAAATCTGCTTTGGAGTTGGTCATGACCGTATTACATGCCGGTGGTAAATTTGATAAGGATACTTATAAAGTTTCCGGTGGTCTGCATGGTGTGGGGGTATCCTGTGTAAATGCGCTTTCAACCTTATTGATTGCAGAAGTACACCGTGATGGTCAGATTTTTAAACAAGAATATGAAAAAGGGAAACCTAAATACGATGTAAAGGCAATCGGAGAAAGTGAGCGCACAGGTACAACTGTTACCTTCTTCCCGGATCCGGAAATCTTTACGATGACTACGGTATATAATTATGATACCTTGTCTAATCGTCTTCGTGAACTGGCTTTCCTGAATAAAGGAATTCGTTTAACTATTGTTGATGAAAGAGAAGTCTTGGATGACGGATCATTTAGAAAAGATGTTTTCTTCTCTGAAGGAGGATTGCAGGAATTTGTTAAATTCTTAGATGGAAACCGTCAGTCTCTGATTCCTAATCCAATATATGTAGAAGGTATTAAGCAAGGCGTTCCGGTAGAGCTTGCCCTGCAGTATAATGATACGTATTCGGAGAACGTTCACTCGTATGTGAATAATATTAATACAATTGAGGGTGGTTCACACGTAGCAGGTTTCCGCCGCGGACTTACACGTACCTTGAAAAAATATGCTGAGGATTCAGGATTATTAAAAAATCTGAAAGTAGAGATTGCGGGAGATGACTTTAGAGAAGGACTTACAGCTGTTATTTCTGTAAAGGTAGCAGAACCGCAGTTTGAGGGACAGACTAAGACCAAATTAGGTAATAATGAGGTAATGGGTGCTGTGGATGTAGCTGTAGGAGAGATTTTAAGTACTTACCTGGAAGAGAATCCCCGTGAGGCGAAGATTATAGTGCAGAAGGTTGTTATCGCAGCTCAGGCACGTGCTGCTGCCCGTAAAGCGCGGGAGATGGTACAGCGCAAAACAGTAATGGGCGGATCCGGACTTCCGGGAAAATTAGCGGATTGCTCTGACAATGATCCGCACAAGTGTGAGATTTTCTTTGTCGAGGGAGATTCTGCGGGTGGAACAGCCAAGCAGGGACGCGATCGTAAGTTTCAAGCCATTATGCCGTTAAGAGGTAAAATTCTGAACGTAGAAAAGGCAATGGAACATAAAATATACGAAAATGAAGAGATCAAGAATATGTTTACTGCACTAGGTGTTAGTGTTGGTACTGCAGATGATGCGAAAGCATTGAATCTTGAAAAACTTCGTTATCATAAAATTGTAATCATGACGGATGCCGATGTGGATGGAAGCCACATTGCTACACTGATTCTGACATTCTACTTCAGATATATGAAGGAGTTGATCGAAAATGGATATGTATATATAGCTACACCTCCTTTATATCTGGTGAAGAAAGGTAAAGAATCTCAGTATGCATGGACGGAAGATCAGCGTTTACAGGCTATTCAACGTCTTAAGGGAGCAGGTAAAGAGGACAGCGTACATGTACAGCGATATAAAGGTCTTGGAGAGATGAATGCCGAACAATTATGGGATACAACCATGAATCCGGAACATCGTACGCTCCGTCAGGTGACTATTGATAATGCTGCTGAATGTGACCGTATTTTTTCCATGCTAATGGGGGATGAGGTTGCTCCACGTCGCGAATTTATTGAGAAGAATGCCCGTTATGCGAAAATTGATGCTTAATTTTTAAGAAATCAATATAAAGTTTAAAAGCCTGTTGAAATTTTCAACAGGCTTTTTTATGTTATTTTGTTTTCTTTTAGAAATAAATTGTTTAATTTCAAGAAATATTGGATCAATTATTATAAATTATGAAATTAAAGAAATTAATATTTTTAATGTTAATTTCTCTTAAAGCAGTATCTCAACCCTTCAATGCTGCACCTTTTCAGGGAATTGGAAATACGGGTATTGCTTTAGGAGGAATTTACAGTCTGACGAATAATCCTGCCGGTCTTGTGGAAATAGATGAACTGAATGTAGCGGTTGCCTACCAAAAGTATTTTCTTATGCAGGATATTCAGACGCAGGCAGCTTATTTTGCTCTTCCTCTCAAAGAATTGGGCGCTATTGGTTTCTCTGTTCATAGTTACGGAATACCATCATTAAGTTCATTTTTAAGGACAAATATTTCCTATGCCCGCAATTTTGCAGATATTTTATCCACTTCTGTCTCCTTAAATTATCATCGGAAGTCTGTAGCAAAATACGGAGGAGAACAGGTAATGTCATTCGATCTGGGTCTGCAGTATGCCTGTAATCCATCGCTTACAGTTGGATTTATATTTAAGAATATTACAAATGCAGTCTTAAAGGGAGCTGTAACAGATCGCATAGTTCAGGAAATAGGAGCGGGAACCAACTATCGGATATCTTCCGGTCTTATGGTGAACGTTGATCTGATATCTGATCTTCAGGAGCGGTGGTTTGTAAGGAGTGGCCTGGAATACCGCTTACATCCGAGTCTGGTGGTCAGAGGAGGAGTATCTTCTAATCCAATAGAATACTTTGCAGGAATAGGATTTGTACTCCCAAGGGTAAGGATCGATCTATCTTCATCTTTTCATCCCTATCTGGGTACATCTCCCCAAATAGCATTAGCCTATGGTTTGTGATCCGATCCGGATAGTAATAACGGTGATATTGCTATCCCTCTGTTTTTATGCTTTTGCGCAGGAATTAGAACAGCTGGAAGAGGAGCTTATAGAGCAAATAAATGAAGCGACTCCGGAAGATGTAGATGTCAGTGAATATACAGAACGACTGAGGTATTTCCTCCAAAATCCTATCGACCTCAATAAGACAGACGGAAGGGAGCTGTCCGAACTTTTGTTTCTGACTCCCATTCAGATTACTAATCTCTTGGATCACAGAAGGCGATCCGGAAGAATGCTATCGGTATTTGAACTTCAGGCAATAGATGGATTTGATGAAGTAACAGTTGCGCGTATTTTGCCGTTTGTGAAAATCGGACAGACCTCGGTATTTGAGCATTTTACACTTAATAAATTATTAAGTACATCCACACATGAATATATGTTTCGTTATGGAAGAGGGCTGGAACAGGCGAGAGGTTACCTGATAGGAGATACGTCCAGGTCCAGATATCTTGGTAATCCGGACCGCTACATGGTACGATACAGGTTGAATTATAAGGATGCTGTAAGACTTTCTCTAAACATGGAGAAGGATGCAGGAGAACCTTTTTTTAAATATGCACAAGGATCCGGCTTCGACTTTTATTCAGGAAGTCTTTCTGTCAGAGTAAATGATAAGTTAAAGGAAGTTATTGTTGGAGACTATTCTCTCCAATTTGGTCAGGGTTTGGTGGTATGGAACGGTCTGGCCTTTGGGAAAGGTTCCTGGGTGAGCAGTGTAGCCCGGCAAGGTATAGGTCTGAAACCCTATACTTCTTTTAATGAAACCAATTTTTTTAGGGGTGTGGCTGGTACAGTAACGATGGGAAGGATACAGGTGATACCATTTATATCCATAAAAAGACGAAGTGGGAATGTTTTAGAAACAGATTCAGGAAACATTATTCAATCTCTTTCTTTTTCCGGATTACATCGTACACTTACAGAACAAAGGCAGCGCTATGCAATTGGTGAATATGTACTTGGCAGTAATATAAATTTTAGAGTAGACCGGCTTCTTGTAGGTCTAAATCTTATAAATACTACATATAACGGATTTATAAAACCACCAGAACTATTACGAAACCACTTCGTATTTAGAGGTCAGTCGTTAACAAATATGAGTACATATTATCAATATACATTCAGAAATACCTATGCTTTCGGTGAAATAGCCAAAAGTGCAGGGAGTGGAATTGCTCTTGTAAATGGTATGGTTAGTAGTCTTCACCCAACATTTTCGTTAGTATTATTACACCGGTATTATCAAAGAGATTACCATCAATTCTTTGCACAGGGAATCGGAGAGAGTGGGACTGTTAACAATGAAAGCGGTCTGTATGGAGGTGCAGTATACCATCCTTCCCGTAAAATAGAGTGGGTCAGTTATGTAGATGTTTTTAAATTTCCATGGCTAAGATTTAGGGCTGATGCGCCTACAAAAGGATATGAAGTGTTTTCACAATTTACCTATCGATGGTATAAAAAGGGGAAGCTGGCTCTCCGTTTTCGCCACCGGTTTAGAGAAGAAAATTCCTCAGGCATAGAGTTCGCTGAACAGATACTTGCTGAGCTAAGAAGGAGTCAGTTGCGATGTGAATTCGAATATAAGCTGACAAATCAGTGGATGATCAGAAGCCGGGCAGAGGTTGTAAGATATACCAAAGAATTTGATGTCCTGGAGAAAGGGTGGTTAGGCGCTCAGGATGTCTTCTGGTCTTCCCGTAACAAGCGTGTAAGTGTCAATCTGCGAATAGCCTATTTTCATACAGATGGATTTAATTCCCGGATATATACGTACGAAAATGACGTGTTATACAGTTCCTCTTTTCCAGCATATTTTGATAAAGGCTACCGTTCCTATGCAAACGGAAGATGGCGAGTCCGTAAGAATATAGATTTGTGGGTTAAATATGCTGTCACTTTTTATCCGGATAAAGATGTAATAGGATCGGGGCTTGAACAGATTGCGGGCAACCGTAAATCTGATATTAAAATACAAGGCAGGATCCAGTTTTAAAGTCATGATCATGTATGATCCTCAACATATACCGTTTGTAAGACTGTTGCTTTTGTTTTTGACAGGGATCAGTCTGGGGTTTGGTATGGAAAATATAGTTTTCTCTATTTTTTACCTGGAATTGATGTTGATGTTGTTTCTTTTGATAACCATCCTCAGTTTTATTTTTCGGAACTCCCATCGTTTCAGATATGTGTATATGGGGGGACTATATGTTTTGATCTGTCTGTTTGGATTATGGAAAACGGTTAAAGATAACCCTCTTCATATACCTGATCATTTTTCAGTTTATCACGATCAGCAACTGGTCGGAATTATTGCAGATGAAATAGTCGTTAAGAATCAGATTGTCCGTTTTCCTGTTCGCATAATAGCGGGTATAAATAATTCAGGATCAGAAAGGAGATCCGGTAAGCTGCTTGTGACTGTTAAAAAAGGGCCATTAGCTGAAGGATTGCAATATGGGGATAAACTGATCTTGCAGACCAGTATAAAAGATGTATCTCCTCCTTTCAATCCCGGAGAATTCGATTATCAATCTTATCTTTCTTATCAGAATATCTGGCAATATAGCTTTTTAGACTCCTCACAATATAAGGTGTTGGAGCATCAGCAGGGGAATACAGCTCTGAGTTTTGCTCTTGCAATACGTAAAAGGATCGTAAATAAATTCAGACAATATATTCACGATGATACCGCATTTCAGATTGCTACTGCTATTATTTTAGGTTACCGGTCGGAAATGGATAAAGAAACTATAACAGCATTTAGTAACACAGGTACCATTCATGTATTGAGTGTTTCCGGGATGCATGTCGGATTGGTATTCTGGATTTTATCTTTCTTGTTAAAAGGTCTGAGGAGATGGAAAGCAGGTCGCAGCATTCAGTATATCATTTTATTGGTTTTCATATGGATGTATGTCGTTCTGACCGGACTTTCTCCCTCAGCATTAAGGGCTGGGCTGATGATTTCTTTTTTTGTGATTTCAAAAATGACCGGCAGAGATCTCAAGGCATATAATACAATTGCTGCTTCCGCATTTTTCATGCTGCTTATAGATACTAAAACATGCGCAGATCTGGGATTTCAGCTGTCGTATCTCGCTGTCTTAGGTATTGTAACGGTGTTGCCGTTATTGAATAGATTATATCTGCCGAAACGCAAATATTTCAAGATTTTAATGGAATACATATATATATCCATTGCTGCCCAGTTATTCACGTTGCCACTTGTTTTTTATTATTTCGGACAATTCCCAAATTATTTCCTGATTGCAAATATATTTATTGCTTTACCCTCTACATGTATGATGTATGTAGGATTAATATTGGCTTTTATTCCTATAGATCCACTGAGTCAGGCCATGGGAGAAATACTGGAATGGCTTATTCAGTTTATGTGGCAGGGACTTCATATACTGGATCGTCTTCCGGGATCATTAATTCAAGGTCTTATGTTTTCTATAGATCAGGTCATCCTGCTTTTTTTAGCCATATTTTTCTTATCCATAGCTTTTCATTACCGAATGAAACTGGCTTTTAAAATGGGGATGGCCTGTGTTTTGATCGTTCAGATTTTGTTATTTATGGATCATATAAAAATGAAGAAATATGTAGGGCTTCGGATCTATAATGTAAAAAAGCATCTTGCCATTGCGCATATTAATAAAGGCAAAGTTTTTTTATTCACTAATATGGATTCATTGACTCACCCGGTGATCTCTTATAGTGTATTGCCGGATCTGATACGTTATACAAATCAGAACGACTTTCATTTTCAAAAAGTTGCTGACGACAGCAACCGAAAGAATCTGCAACTGTCAACGTCTGATGTATCCCTTATTGTTTTAGAAAAATTTATAGCCGCAGATAAGTTGTTCCCGGCTGAAATACTGGTAATGAGGAAAAATAACCGAAGCAATCTGAAAGAAATTATTCCTGTTATACGACCTCGTCTGGTCATTATGGACGGCTCTAATACCGACAGTAAAATTGAAGATTATAAAAAGGAACTTGATATTTTGAAAGTGTCCCATTATTGCTTGAAGGATAATTTTGCTTATGTTTGGGTTGGAGATTAACTATGACAAGTAAGGTTATTTTAAAGCAGTATTGGGGATATGATTCATTCCGCCCTTTGCAGGAAGAAATCATTGATTCTATCTTACAGGAAAGAGATACCCTTGCACTGATGCCTACTGGAGGAGGTAAGTCTCTCTGCTATCAGATACCGGCTATGATGAAAGAAGGTATCTGTATTGTTATCAGCCCTCTGATCGCACTCATGAAGGATCAGGTGGAGCAGTTAAGAAAAAGAGGTATTGAAGCTATTGCGATCTTCTCCGGCATGAGTCCAAGAGAAATAGATATTGCATTAGACAACTGTATTTTTGGTAAAATAAAGTTTCTGTATCTTGCTCCCGAACGGTTGTATAGTGAGGTGGTAAGAGAGCGTATCCGTTATATGAAAGTCAACCTCTTTGCCATCGATGAAGCGCATTGTATTTCTCAATGGGGATATGATTTCAGACCTTCCTATTTACAGTTAACTGCGCTGAAAGAATTGCATCCTGCTATCCCCTTTTTAGCTGTTACAGCTTCTGCCACACCACGAGTCGTTGAGGATATCCAGGAAAAGCTGAATTTTAAAGTTCCTCAGGTATTCAGCATGAGCTTTGAGCGCAAAAATCTGGGATATATGGCCTTGCATGAAGAAGATAAGATAGGACGTATGATCCGCATTATCAAGAAGCAGGGAGGATCTGGAGTGGTCTATGTCCGAAACAGAAGAGAGACACAGGAAATTGCCCGTCATTTGCTGAATCACGGTATCCCGGCCGACTTTTACCATGCCGGTATGGATACAGTTGCCCGTTCTCAGAAACAGGATGCCTGGATGAATAATCAGATTCGGGTTATCGTAGCAACAAATGCTTTTGGGATGGGTATAGATAAAGCTGATGTACGCTTTGTTATCCATCTTGATATTCCTGATGCGCTGGAAGCCTACTATCAGGAAGCTGGCCGAGCAGGTCGGGATGGAAAGAAAGCATTTCCTGTACTGCTGTATCAACAGGAAGATCGGGAGAGGTTATGGAATAACATGGAGTCCGGATTTCCGGAAGTTAGCTTTATTCAGCAGCTGTATCACCACCTTTGCAATCATTTTCAGATCGCTTACGGAGCAGGTGAAGGAGCAGTATTTGATTTTGATGTCGTGGAGTTCGCCAAAAAGTATAAAATAGATCTTCTGGCAACAATGAGTGCATTGAAATTTCTGGAACGGGATGGATGGCTTTCGCTCTCTGAAGCCGTTTTTATACCAGCCCGGTTCAAGTTTGAAATAGACTATCAGGAATTGTACAAATTCCAGATCAGTAATGCAAAGTATGACGGTTTGATAAAAGCAATCCTGCGTTCATATGGCGGAGCTTTTGATTTTTATATTCATATTAATGAATATGAGTTTGCTAAAAAACTTAAGATCTCCTATGGAACAGTTGTGGAAATGCTGAAGAATCTGCAAAAACAACAGGTAGCCAGTTATCTGCCTCATACAGATGCTCCGCAACTGCAATTTTTGCAAAACAGGGTAGACTATAAAAATCTATATATTGATACACAGTTTATCAGGGAGAGGAGAGGAGTTAAAGAAGAACAAGTCAAGGCGATATATGCTTATCTTGATACGAAGAATTGCAGAAGTATTTCCATTCGTGAATATTTTGGAGAGAAGGACGCCACTCCATGTGGAGAATGTGATCTGTGTCTTATACGGCAGCATCGTGCCAATCAGGAACAAAAGATCATAGCAGAAGTCAAAATACTATTGATTGACGATACACTGGATCTTCACAGTCTGGTGGATCAGTTAACTATTGGAGATGAAGCGATTCGTTTAAAAGTGATTCGTCAGCTTCTGGACGACGGACAAATTGAAGTCAAAGACGAACAGTATAGCTGGGTGAATGCTTTTTAGGCTAAGTAACTTTAGGCGATTCTAATGGTAATTAATGGAATTTTATACTTTCTTTGTCTTTTTATATTGTTCATGTAAGCTGTAGCCCTGCATAATGTTAGGAATAATTTTATCAATCCTGGCGACTTGTGTCTTAGTTTGTTTCGCTTCTGCTATATATTCATTATATTCATTTTGCTTTGCAGGACTTAGTTTTTCAAAAGCTTCCTTCAGAATATTATCTTTTTCCAGCTCATCTTTCAGTAATTGGGGCATAAGCATATACTCTTTTTTACCGGGTACTACTTTCAGGCCTTTTTTCTCAACTTCTATTGCTTCTGTAATATATTCAGCGATCTGTTTATTGTTTATCTGTGAGCGGTCAGTGAAACGCCACTGTCTGAGGTTTTTGGTCTTTTCACCTTGTGTAGCACTCAATACCTGATAAGGATCTGTTAGATGTGATCCGTTATAAAACCAAAGCGCAAAATGATTTTTGAATCCTGCGAAAGAGAGAATATTTTTATTTTGATAGGTGAATACCGGACCACCCCACTTGGTTGTCTGTTCCAGAGGAAACTGTTGAATAATCTGTGTCAGCAGATCAAGTTCTTCTATCCATTTATTGGTTTTATCCATTCCGTTATTGTTTGATTAAAGATAAAATTTGCAATTTGATATCCGAATATAAACAAAAAAACCCTGACGATATCGTCAGGGTTTCGGAATATGTGGGAGAATCTAAAGATTATTTAGATTTCTTTTCGTCACCTTCCATTTGCTCTTTCAATTGTGCAAGAACGTCTAAGTCACCTAAAGTAGATTTCTCAACTGAATCTTTCACTTTTTTCACAGCAGAAGTAGCAGCTTTTGCTTCTTTCTTACGTGCGTTGAATTCTTCAACACGAGCTTCAGCTCTTTCATCTTCCCAGATACGAGAGTGAGAAATTACTAAACGTTTGTTCTCTTTGTTGAATTCAATAATTTTGAATTGAGCAACTTCGTCAACTTTCAATGAAGAACCGTCTTCTTTTACAGAGTGTTTAGAAGGGCAGAAACCTTCAACACCATATTGTAAAGCTACGATATCACCTTTGTCTCCAACTTTCAATACAGTACCTTCGTGAATTGAATCAATGGTGAAGATAGTTTCGAAAGTATCCCAAGGGTTTTCTTCTAATTGTTTGTGACCTAAGCTCAGTTTTCTGTTTTCTTCGTCAAGTTCTAAAACAACTACGTCTAATGTTTCACCAACTTTAGTGAATTCGTTAGGGTGGTTGATTTTCTTAGACCAAGAAAGATCAGAGATGTGGATCAATCCGTCGATACCTTCTTCAAGTTCAACAAATACACCGAAGTTAGTCATGTTTTTAACAACAGCTTGTTGTTGTGAACCAACAGGGTAACGCTCAGTGATGTTTTTCCAAGGATCTGGAGTCAATTGTTTTATACCAAGGCTCATTTTGCGCTCTTCTCTGTCCAGAGTCAGGATTTCAGCTTCGATTTCGTCACCTACTTTCAGGAACTCTTGCGGAGAACGTAAATTTTGAGACCATGACATTTCTGATACGTGGATCAATCCTTCTACTCCCGGGATGATTTCTAAGAAAGCACCGTAATCAGCAACTGTTACGATTTTTCCTTTTACTTTAGAACCGATCACAAGATCTTTATCTAAAGATTCCCAAGGGTGCTCAGATAATTGTTTCAAGCCTAATGCGATACGTTTTTTCTCATCGTCAAAGTCTAATACAACTACGTTGATAGTCTGATCCAATGCCAAAACTTCTTTCGGATGCTCGATACGACCCCATGAAATATCTGTAATGTGAAGTAATCCGTCAACACCACCTAAGTCGATGAACACACCGAAGTCAGTGATATTTTTAACAGTACCTTCTAATACTTGACCTTTCTCTAATTTAGCTACGATTTCAGATTTTTGGTTTTCCAAATCATCTTCGATCAACACTTTGTGTGAAACGACAACGTTTTTAAATTCGTGGTTGATTTTAACAACTTTGAATTCCATTGTTTTACCAACATATATATCGTAGTCACGGATTGGTTTGATATCGATTTGAGATCCAGGTAAGAATGCTTCAACACCTTTGATATCCACGATAAGACCACCTTTAGTACGGCTCTTAACAAAACCATCAATGATTGCATCATTTTCCAATGCTTCGTTGATAGCTTCCCAAGATTTTTGAGTTTTAGCACGTTTGCGAGATAATACTAACTGACCGTTAGCATCTTCTTGCGACTCTACGAAAACGTCAACTTTGTCACCAACCTTCAAATCAGGAAGATCACGGAACTCAGAAAGTGAAACAAGACCGTCAGATTTGAAACCTACGTTCAAAACAACGTCTTTGTTGTTTACAGATACTACAACACCCTCAATAATCTCGCCTTGGTTGATTTGGTTGAAAGTTCCAGCGTATTGCTCTTCTAATTTAGAACGCTCAGCTTCACTGTAACTTCCGAATTTTTTCTCATCAAGATCCCAGTCGAATTCACCTTCAGGGGTGCTCCAAGCGTTAGATTTGATTTCGTCGATTAATTTTGAATCAGCTTCTGATTCAATTTTTTCAGTGTCTTTCACCACTTTGGTGTCAGCACCTTGTAGCTCTGCGTTTTTCGCCGCTAACTCTTTTTCTGCTTCTTGTTTTTTTGCCATTAATTAATTTATCTCCTTTTCCCAACTCAGTTGGGACTGCAAAAATACGAAAAACTTTTATTAACAAGTATTTATGTGAAAAAAAATATAGACTTTCTTTGAAAATATTTGTGGAAACACCTTGAGATTGTGCTTATTGAGAAGCCTTCTCGCAGGAATTTAGCGTGTTGCAGATCACTTCTATTAATTTCTTTTCGTTGAAAGGTTTAATCAAAATGCCGTTAAAGCATAGATTATGCTTGATTTCCAGCGATTTTACCTGTTCATTATCAGAAGAGGTTGCGATCACAAGAATATCGTTGTATTTCGGATTTTTACGAATATGCATGAGTACTTCATCACCTGTCATCACCGGCATATTAATATCTGTTATGATAATATCGATCTTCTTTTTTTGTAACACTTCCAATGCTTCGGCCCCGTTAGTGGCTGTTTCTACATGAGGATGTAAAGCAAAAAAGTGCTTCATATACAGTAGATTAAGCGCGTTGTCATCTACAATAAGCCAGGAAATATCTTTACGTAATTCAGTTACAGACGTAACTTTTTCGGTATCTCCGGGCTTAGGTTGTTTTGGAGGTGGAATAGGGATCGTTATTATGAATGTGGTTCCCACATTCGATTGGCTAGTGAAGCTAATCTTGCCATTCAGACTATTGACAAGTTTTTTAAGTATGAACAAGCCCAGGCCAACTCCACCTTCAACCTTATTGTTCTTATTGACGGTAAAATATTTTCTGAAAATGGTTTTTTCAAGATCTGCAGATATACCAATGCCCTGATCTTCCACTGTTAAGATCAACTGACTGTTTTTAATATCAATCACAACAGAACTTGTAATTGTTCCTTTCTGAGAATATTTAATTGAATTGGAGAGCAGATTATTTAAGATATGTCTGATTTTGAATTCGTCGGAATATACAATCGTTCGCAATCCTTTTTCCTTAATATACTTTATCTGTAGATTTTTTAATTCGGCCTGATTACGATTTTGCTCAGCTACATCCATCAGCAATTCGTTGATATCAAAGTTGCTCAGCAACAGGTTATTACTGGAATCGTCTACTTTGCTGAGATTTAAGATATCATTAATAGTCTTTGAGGTACTTTGAATGCTTGAATATGCAGATTCCAGAAGTAGTTTATCTTTATCTGTATAGAGGTTTTCTTTCTTTTTTAATAAATCAATAATGCCTATCAGAGAGTTGATTGGTGTTCTGATCTCATGTGTTATTTCGGCTAAGGTATCCGTTTTTTCTTCTGCCAGTTTATTGGCATACAATTTTTCTTCGATAAGCTTACGCTCATAGTAATTGCTGTATAACTGGTAATAGATAATCATACAGATCATTATAAACATAAAAAACAGACAACTGATCATTGTCCACTTAAATTGACTGGTTCTTTCGAATAGTGTTTTTGTTTCGTTACTGGAGTTTATATGTTTCTGAAGAACCTGATTTTCATGGATATCTCTGATTATTTTGTTCAGGTCATACAAAAGTGAGAAATTAGTGGATAACAATTCCCGTTCTTTTTGGCGTAAATCAAAGAATGATTTTTTAAGGGTAGCCAGCTTACTTCTACTGTTAGTCGCGTTAGTATTTAATTGTTTTTGTAGTTGGATTTCCTTCTGTTTGATTTCATTGGTAACGAAGGGTTGAAGAGATATAGTGTCATTTTTGCCGTCAAATATTCTCTTGAAAAAAGGCTTTTTTCTTACTACAATATAATCTTTGACGTCGTTTTTTTTTATGGATCCCGAATGTGGAACTGGCTGAACGTTAAAGATCTCACTTTCGGATAACATCTGAGGATATTGCTTTAGCGTGTCCGAATAATTCAGAATTTCTGAAATCCGGAGCCGTAACAATACAAAATCGTCAGCTATTACTTTCCTTTTTCCGATGTTTTCATTATAAGATTTAGAGGAATTTGTCTCTGGATTGGAAGAAAGTAACATGGAATCTATAGCTCCATTGATCTCTAAAAGTTTATGTTCATATTTAGTATAATTTTCTATATCAAAATCAATAGAGAAGAGCCTGAAGTAGTTTTCAGCTTCATTATATTTGGTGAGGATTTCAGAAAAATCATTGTTCTCTTCATTAATAGAGAGATAGATATTTTCAAGTCTTTTCTGGATGTTTTTGTACTGTTGAATGGATATGAGAAATATTAATGATATAATTACAAACAAAACAATTGTAGAAAAAAGAAGAATCTTTCTTACCCGATTACTGTTTTGGTGTATGACAATCGATTTTCGCATTCAAAATAAATCCAGCACAAAATAAAGGCTTTTCTTGTGTTAATTATTATTTAATATTGAAAATTGTAGAGCCTAATCTACAGGCTTAAAAGAATTGTAAGTACGTGGTCTTACTATTTTTATGCTTTGTTTGGAGAGAGCTATACTGGCATTAAGTTCATATCCGACCAGTAATATTAAGGAGTTTAGATACATCCAGATCATGATCACGATTATGGTTCCGATAGATCCGTATAATTTATTGTAAGCTCCGAAGTGATTGATATAATAAGCGAATCCGGAAAAAGTGAGAATCGCAAGAATGGTAGCCAGCGTAGCTCCCGGACTAAATAGTTTCCATTTTTGATTGGAGGCTGGTCCGAACTTATAAAGACAACTTACAGTGAAAAAGTAGATTCCGAATAAGATAATCCATCTGGCGGCTTTGATAATAAAAGTCCAGAACCAGGAGACATCTACTGAAATATTTGACTTGAGATAATTGATTACAATCCCGGCAAATGTAAAGATACCCATTCCAACCGTGAGTGCAACAATGATGGTAAAGGATAAAGCTAACGCCACAAGACGCTGTCTTGCCCAGCTGCGGTTTTCAGTGGTAAGGGAGGCTTTATTAAAGGCTAACATGAGGGTATGCATTCCATTTGTAGAGAAGAATGCCGCCAGCAAAAAACCAAAAGATAACAAACCCCCGTTCTGATTTTTGATAATATCTTCCAGAGTCGTCTGGATAACACCAAAGGCATTGTGTGGAATAATCACTTTTAGGAATTCCAGTAATTGTTCCTGAAAATTATCAATTGGAATATAAGGGATCATCGTAAATAGGAAGATGATAGCCGGAAACATAGCCAGCAGGAAATTATAGGCCAGAGAAGAAGCTTTATTTAAAATGGATTCTCTGGCGATCTCCTGAAAAAAGAAAATGCCAACAGTGTATAAGGGCAGAGAACCGAATCCCGGAAGTATTACAGACTTAGTCCATTCAATAAGATTATCGTATGGCTTGAATGTTAGTAATATTCGGTGAAATTTGTTCATTACTCTCCAAAATAAGCAGCCATTTTATGTTGAAAAATAGCCGGTGGCATACACGGTTTGTTCTTTTTGATATCTACAAATACCAGTTGTGTCGATCCGGTATTGATCAGTTCGCCTGCTTCGTTATACAATTCATGTTCAAATTTTAGACGAATACCGGGTTTGGTTCTTATTGTTGTTTTGATAGTGATCAGTTCATCATAACGTGCCGGTTTCATAAAACGGCAGTTTAACTCCAGCACAGGTAACATGACGCCCATGTCTTCCAGTTCTTTGTAAGAGATGCCTGTGCTTCTTAGCATTTCTGTTCGTGCTACTTCATAGAATGCAGCATAATTACCGTAATACATGTATCCCATTTGATCTGTTTCTGCATATCGTACACGTAACTGGTTTTCAAATACAAACATTATTTCTGATTATTTCTTAATATTTCGGTCATTCAATGCCTGTTGATATTTACGGGCATATGCTAAGTGTTCTGTTTCAGTTTTGGAAAAATTATGATATCCTGAAAAATCCTCTTTTGCTACCATATAAATAAAATCATGATGTTCATAATTTAATACAGCTTCAATAGAAGCAATGGTAGGCAGACTAATCGGTCCCGGAGGCAATCCCCTGTTAAGATAAGTGTTATATGGTGATACCACCCGAAGGTGTTTGTTCAGTACTCTGCGGATAGTGAAATCCTGATTAGCAAATATAACTGTAGGATCTGCCTGCAACAACATTCCTTTGCGCAATCTATTGATGTACAATCCTGCGATTTTAGGCATTTCATTTTTGTGCAGTGCTTCGCCTTTTACAATAGAAGCGAGTACGCTGACTTCCTGAGGAGTCAGTTCAAGAGCTTTAGCTTTTTCCAGGCGCTCTGTATTCCAGAATTTTTTATACTCGTCATTGAAGCGGGAAATAATTTTTTCCGGAGCCGTATTCCAATAGATCTCGTATGTATTAGGAATAAACATTGTGAAAAAATTGTCATGAGTAAATCCGTACTTTTCCGCCAATGTATCATTATTCAGTAACTGAATGAAAGTAGCAGAATCCGCTTCAAAATTTTTAGCTAATAAAGCCGCAAAGTTTTCTTTCAGGCGTACCGTTTCAAACCTGAACTTGACAGCATCCTGATAACCTCCCCGAAGATTTCCGATTAGACGGCGGTTATTCATTCCCGGTGTCAGCTTGTAGCGGCCGGGTTTTACACTGGTTTTATAATCCATTTGTGCTGCTGCAAAATCGAACAGGTCCGGATTATCAACGATTTTCTTTTCCTTTATATCCTGTAAAACCTGCTCATAGGTTGCATTGTCACGGATATAAAGATATTCCTGATTAGCCGTGACGCTTGATCCAAAAAAAGCACGGTAATATTTCCATCCGAAATAACCTCCTACTACTAAGATTAAGACAATTATATTTCCCAGCCATTTAGGCATTTTTCTGTTTTTCTTTTCCATGATTATATTTTCTATTGCTGAGAAAGTGAAAGGTTGATAGGAGTTCCTAAACTCACCAAACCTACAGTTGTGTCCGGAGTCTGACTGATGACACGTGCTGCTGTAGAATCACTTATTGTCCCCTGGTATTGTACTACGCCGACATTTAGTCCTACACCCTGTAATGCAAATTTAGCTTCTGTTAAGGTCAGCCCTAGCAGATTCGGAATATTTATCTCATCTTCCCCGCGACCGTCACCCAATACAAGTTCTATACGTGAGCCTTTTGGTACCATACGACCGGGTTTTAGCTTTTGCCCGGCAAACTTTACATCTAATACTACATCCTTGGCAATATCAGCAATATAGGTTGTGTCACCCAGACGGAACCCATGATTTTTCAGAATTGCAGAAGCTTCAATAAGCGTTTTGTCAATGATATTTGGAAAATCAATCTCAGGTGCAGTCTTGGAAATAATTGTCAGATAAATCGTACGTCCGCTCTTAACATGAAAATTGGGCTCAGGGTCCTGTTCAATGACCAGACCTGGCTTGGCATCCATCTGATAAACAGAATCGATCTGATAATCCAGTCCGGCATTGTCTAATGCATCAATAGCCTGTTCGATTATCATTCCTTTGACCTTTGGTACCGGAATCGCTTCATTATGTTTTGTATAAATACCTAATCCGAAGTAAATGCCCAGAAAAAGGACAACAAAAAAGGCAATTGCTAACAATAAATTCTTTCTGAAGGTATCAGTCCTTAAGTAGGTGAATATTTTTGACATTTTAATAATCTAAGACCCTATATTGAGTATAAACAAAAAAGTACATACAAACTTGAAGCCACGCTTTGGTTTTAAGTTAAGTATTATACCATAATTAAAACAAAATTATTCGTTTTTCCGTGCATAGCAAATTATATTTGCTAATAAGAATCACTAAATTTTATGAAAGCAAAAATAGCATTATTAACCGGAGGTTATACAGGAGAAGCAGAAGTTTCTTTTAAAAGTTCTGCATTCGTGTATAGTCAGCTGGATCACAATAAATATGATGTCTACCTGATTACCATTACTAAAGACCATTGGTTTCATGTTAATGAAGCGGGCGTTAAATTTACGGTCAACCGTGAAAACTTTACACTTCCTCTTGACCATGAAACTATTCTGTTTGATCTTGCTTTTATTCTGATTCACGGATCTCCCGGTGAAGACGGGCGTTTGCAGGGATATTTTGATATGCTTGATATTCCTTATACTTCCTGTGATGCACTGACTTCTTCACTGACGATGAATAAAGGTTATACCAAAGCGGTCCTTGCTGGTATTGCGGATTTGCATATGGCAAAATCTGTATTGTTGTTTGAAGCACAGCGGGTAGATGCTGTAGCAACTGTACAAGCGAATCTGTCACTTCCGTATTTTGTAAAACCGAATGCCGGAGGAAGTAGTATAGGTATGACAAAGGTTAAAACTAATGAGGAATTAGCTACAGCAATTGATAAAGCATTTGACGCAGAAAATACAGGAAAGCAGGTTATAGTAGAAGAATTTGTGACCGGAAGGGAATTTTCACAGGGTATTTATAGAAATGTAGAAGGCTTATTGACTGTTCTTCCCGCAACTGAAGTGAAAACTACACGTGAATTTTTCGATTATGAAGCAAAGTATACCCCAGGATTGACTGAAGAGATTACACCGGCGGATCTTACCGAAGAGCAACAGTCCAGAATAGCAGCCTTACTCAGAGAAGTATACATCCGGCTAAACTGTAAAGGAATGGTCAGAATTGACTTTTTTCTGGAAAAAGATACAGACAAATTCTACTTTATTGAAATCAATACGATTCCGGGTCAGACAGCTCAGAGTTTTATTCCTCAACAGGTACGCGCTGCAGGAATGAAGGAAACAGATTTCTACGGAGAGCTGATTGAGGTTGCATTAAAGAAATAAATCTATACTGTTTCGCACTATACCGCCATTTGGAAAAAAATACACAGCGCGTATCTTTTCCAAATGGCGTTTTTTTTAATGCTTCTTTCTGAAATCAAATTTTGTCAGATCAGGTTTTACTTTCTTAGGCCTTTTTAATTCTTCCTGATAAAGCAGTTGGCCCAGATTTTTTAAGAATGGATAAGTTACAGTTTCGTATTCATAAATCCCGTCATTATAAATCCCGTCTTCATTAGACTGGACAACGGCTGCTAGCAGAAATTCAACTCCGTTTTTGAAATCTACGATATAAGCATTGTCAATATTGTATCCATAGGAATCGCCATATTTATTATAGATACGGATGTCCGGATTCAAAACAGCCTGCTTATCCCGGCCATAGAATAAAAGCTTACTATATGTTGGCCAAAATTCACTTTCATCATACTTTGGATATGCTGATTCGAAAGGATAGCGGGACATATAATCATATACAAAATCATAATCTGTCTTTGATAATTTAAATCTTTCTGCAGAGGTGTAAGCTTCCGGAAAAAGCAATTTTTTCATGATGAGTTGCTGATCTTCAAGTGTATATACATTAAGACCTTCAAAACTCCATGGCTGATTTACAATTTCATCCTTATCATTCATATATCCTTTTCCCTGTATAGTGTTTTTCAGATTCATTGGGTACTCATTGGCATCATATCGTGCTTCCTGATGATATAATGTCTTGTCTCCGTCATAGAATGTTACAGGGTTCGTATGTTTTGCCCAGATACCTTTATCGCCAATGGCAAGACGGTTGACTATCCGGCTATTTTGGGTTCCGTATTTCTTTAGTTTCTTATTTAATTCTTCGCGGCCAATAAACTCAAACAGTCTGTTTTGCGCATCATTGTCACTGGTCAGGAGGATTTTTCGTACGTACTGGGCGACAGTAGGGAGTCCGGTTTCTGCAGAAGAGTCCTTATCTACACGGGTTTGCTTTTCAAATGCAGAATCTATTTTCAGAGGAGTGTCTTTTGTCAGTCCTTTTATATTCAGCTCGTTAATCTTTTCTAAAGCCAGGATTGCAGTCGGCAATTTAACAGTGCTCGCCGGATAGAAATACCAATGCGGATTGAGTCTGTAGCTGAATGATTTGAAATGCGGAATATTGTTTTTATCCCTGTTGATCTGTGTATAGATAATCTGTACTTCGTGATGTGTAGGATGGTTTAGAATCTCTCCGAATAATTCAGGATGGCTTTCGAGTAGTTTTTGAAGATAAGTTGTATCTGTTTTTTGCGCAAAACTATGCATAGCGAATAGATTCAGAATAATAAAAATGGTTGTTTTCATAATTTGCAGACAATTCTTAAGTGAAGTTAATTAAAAATTGCACAAAAGCGCATTTTTTGTTTTGCTATGAAAGCTGAAAACCGGTTTTATAACGGGCCAGCGCCCGGTCTCTCGCCCATGCATGTTCGACAATGGGAGAAGGGTAATTGAAATCCTGAAATTCAGGAACCCATCTTTTTATATAAATGAATTGAGGATCAAATTTTTTGGTCTGCAGAGTAGGATTAAAAATACGGAAGTAAGGTGCAGCATCCATGCCACAACCTGCAGCCCATTGCCAGTTGCCAATATTTGCACTTTGATCATAATCTAATAATTTTTGTGCAAAATAAGCCTCTCCCCATCTCCAGTCGATCAGCAGATGCTTGCAGAGAAAACTGGCTGTCAGCATCCGTACCCGATTGTGCATAAATCCGGTTGTATTTAACTCCCGCATTCCGGCATCCACTAATGGATATCCGGTCTGTCCTTTGCACCAGGCTTCAAAGTGATCGGTATTATTTTCCCATCTGATATGATCATATTTGCTGTAATAAGCCTGATTTACAGTATAAGGAAAATGCCACAGGCACATCATAAAAAACTCGCGCCAGATAAGTTCATGCAAGTAGGTCTTCTCCGGTGATGAGTACGCACAGCTTACTAATTTTCGTATACTGATCGTTCCGAAGCGCAGATGTACACCCAGATGAGAAGTTCCGTTCTCAAGGCCTGGTATATCTCTTGTGTCTGCATAATCAGCTATTCCTGTAAAGAAAGTTTTTTCAGGAAATGGAATTGTGGACAGAGAAAAACCAAAATCCGCTAAAGAAGGAAGTGTATAATCCGCTTGGCGAAGATTATTCAGGAGTTGTTCGGAACTATAAGACGGTAGAGGAAGTTGTTCCTCCAACGTTGTGAGCCATTTGTTTTTATAAGGAGTATATACCGTATAGGGTAGTCCGTCATTTTTGACGATTTCAGCTTTTTCAAAGATAACCTGATCTTTGAATGTGTTAAAATCGACTTCATATTGCTGTAAAATTCCCCGTATAAGAAGATCTCTGGTAATCGCAGCCGGCTCATAATCCGAATTTACATAGACCGATGAAGGTTTATATTCTTCATATATTTCTTTCCACACCGTTGCCGGGTCTCCATAGTATATTCTTATACTGCTTCCGTAAGGCTTCAGTTGTTTCTGTAAAAGTTGAAGCTGCTCGTAAATAAATGTTACTCTTGCGTCTGCAGGATCATCCAGCCGCGTCAGTATGGTGGAATCAAATATAAAAACAGGCTGTACCGTTGATTCAGAATTTAAGGCACGGAATAAAGCGTGATTATCCTCCAGTCTCAGGTCTCGTCGAAACCAAAATATTGCTGTTGGTAACACGGGCATAGCTGTTACTTACGGTTGAAAACCTGAAATGTATAATCAAAGGCATGTTTCTCGTCTGCAAAGTGCTTCTCTTCACTTTCCAGTACCCATTCTTCAGGGTTTAATACAGGAAATACAGCGTCACCTTCAATAGTAGTATGTACACGTGTTAACAACACTTTATGTGCAAAAGGAAGGGTTTGCTCATATACATTCGCTCCGCCGATCACAAATACTTCTCTCTCATCCCGGCAGTATAAGATTGCTTCCTGCAGACTGTTGGCTGTATCTACATCCGGATGATGAAAATCCTGATTGCGTGAGATTACAATATTACGACGGTCTGGTAGAGCTTTACCAATGGCTTCAAATGTTTTACGTCCCATAATGACACTGTGTTCGAGCGTATTTTTCTTGAAGTATTTAAAGTCATTCGGCAAATGCCAGGGCATTTGATTGTCTTTACCAATGACATTGTTTTCAGCTGCGGCAACGATGAGTGTTATTTTTAAATGTGACATGTACGTATTGATGTAGTCGGTTAGAACTGTTTTTTCTTTTTGTATGTGACTGTTCTTAAATTCTTCTTCCGGTATTAGAGATTATTGCTAAACGGCTACTGGTGCCTTGATGTGCGGGTGAGATTCGTAATCTACAAGTTCAAAATCTCCGAATTTGAAATCAAATATATCACGAACATCGGGATTGATGATCATTTTCGGAAGCGGTTTTGGATCCCTGCTCAGCTGTAATTCAGTTTGTTCAAAGTGATTGCTGTATATATGAGCATCACCCAGTGTATGAATAAATTCTGCAGCTTCCATGTCACAAACCTGTGCAACCATCATGGTTAATAACGCATAGGACGCAATGTTAAAAGGTACACCCAGGAATATATCAGCACTGCGTTGGTAGAGCTGACACGATAATTGTGGCTTCATAATGCCGGCTTCCGGCTGTGCCGGAGCAACATAAAACTGGAAAAAAGCATGACAAGGAGGCAAAGCCATATGTTCTATTTCGGCTACATTCCATGCAGAGACAATTATTCTTCGTGAGTCCGGAGTATTTTTGAGTTGCTTGATCACCTGAGCGATCTGATCAATGTGTTGTCCGGCAGGGGTTGGCCATGAACGCCATTGCGAACCATATACCGGGCCAAGATTGCCCTGCTCATCTGCCCATTCATCCCAGATACTCACACCATTTTCCTTTAGATACTGAATATTGGTCTCTCCTTTCAAAAACCAGATCAGCTCATGGATAATGGAACGCAGATGTAGTTTTTTTGTCGTAACCAAAGGGAATCCCTCTTTTAAATTGAAACGCATCTGATAGCCAAACACACTCTTTGTACCTGTGCCTGTACGGTCAGTCTTGGTTACACCATTGGTATATACGTGCTTAAGGAGATCTAAATACTGTTTCATGATTTTTATTTAAAAGACATACGAAGATAAGGGAT
Source organism: Sphingobacterium sp. UBA5789 (assembly GCF_002418355.1). Classification (NCBI taxonomy): domain Bacteria; kingdom Pseudomonadati; phylum Bacteroidota; class Sphingobacteriia; order Sphingobacteriales; family Sphingobacteriaceae; genus Sphingobacterium; species Sphingobacterium sp. UBA5789. The sequence continues at coordinate 1,148,998 of NZ_DIDX01000001.1, forward strand.
TTAGAACCATTAGAGTGTCACAATTTTTCAACAACTCACATTTTGCAAGTTTTTATGTATTTTTGCAAAATTATTATGAATAAAAAAGTAGCTTTCTATACCCTCGGATGTAAACTGAATTTTTCGGAGACCTCATCTATTGGTCGTATATTCAAAGATGCCGGCTATGAAACCACAGCTTTCAACAGTCAGGCAGATGTATATGTTATCAATACCTGCTCCGTTACCGATCATGCAGATAAGAAATGTAGAAAAGTCGTCAAAGAAGCATTGAAGTATTCTCCGAATGCTTACATCACTATTGTAGGTTGCTATGCACAATTGAAACCTCAGGAGATCGCTAATATACCAGGTGTGGATATGGTATTGGGTGCTGCTGAAAAATTCAATATCATAGCGCATATCAATGATCTTACAAAGCAGGAAAAGACGATTGTTCATAATGCACCAATAGATGAAACGAATCAGTTCGTATCTGCTTATTCTATTGGTGATCGTACGCGAACATTTCTGAAAGTTCAGGATGGTTGTGATTACTCCTGTACATTTTGTACGATTCCACTGGCTCGCGGAGCCAGCAGATCCGGCAAGATTGAGGACATCGTTCGTCAGGCAGAAGAAATCGCTGCGTCAGGAGTAAAAGAAATAGTATTGACGGGTGTCAACATCGGAGATTTTGGTGTCCGCGACGGAGAGCGTCAGGATCGCTTCCTGGATCTGGTAAAGGCACTGGATGAAGTTGAAGGAATAGATCGTATTCGTATTTCGTCTATAGAACCAAATCTGTTGGCGAATGATATTATTGAATTTGTAGCACAATCCAAACGTTTTGTTCCACATTTTCATATGCCGTTACAGTCTGGAAATAATAAAATATTAGGAATGATGCGTCGTCGTTATAAGCGTGAATTGTATGCTGAACGTGTCGCTAAAATAAAATCGCTGATGCCGGATTGTTGTATCGGAGTTGATGTGATTGTGGGTTTTCCAGGCGAAACCCGCGAGGATTTCCTGGATACGTACAACTTTCTGAATGAGATGGATATTTCGTATCTGCATGTGTTTACATATTCAGAGCGTGAAAATACGATTGCAGCACAGATGGAAGGTGCTGTACCAGGAGCACAGCGTAGTGATCGCAGTAAAATGTTACATATCCTTTCTGAAAAAAAGCGCCGGGCATTTTATGAAAATCAATTGAGTAAAATCGGAGATGTCCTGTTTGAAAGTGATGAAAAAGAAGGTTTCATGCATGGGTTCTCCAAAAATTATGTAAAAGTGAGAACCGCATATGATCCTCTTCTGGTGAATGAAGTGATTCCGGTAAGATTCACTTCGATTACAGAGACGGGAGAGGTGGAAATAGAAGAATTACCGGAAGTATTTATTCACGCCTAACAAGGAAACATAAACATATAAAACGAAAAAGACCGACAGGATTTCCAGTCGGTCTTTTTTAATATTGTCAGGCTGTTTCAGCAGCCTTCTCTTTATTGAGATTCATCCATACTACGATCAAAAGTATGATCACGACTCCGATCCATTGAAGTAAAGTGACATGTTCGGTCAATACGAAGTAAGACATACACACAGCTACAGGTAGCTCTGCAGCACTTAAAATACTGCTCAGAGAAACTCCGATCTTAGGTATGCCGTAAGCAAACAGGAGAGGAGGTAATACCGTTCCGAATACAGAGAGAATCAATCCAAAGTACCAAATCCCGTCGCCCAATTCCCCTGTAAATAAGGAAAAGGGACGAAAAAGAATAAAGATCAATATACATGATCCGGTTACCATCAGGCCACTTTTCTGGATGGGCGGATAATCGTTTCCGACACGTCCGTTGACGATAAGGAAAGATGCATACCCTGTAGCGGCAAGCAATCCGTACCCTATTCCTACCAGATCAAAAGATGCAATTCCTTTATCGAGCAGACCTGTTGCTAATAAAGTACTGAGGAGAATGACAACTATTCCGATAGCCTGTTTTCGGGATGGCTTGGAACGGAAAAGAATAAATTCTATCAATGCACCGATCCAGATATACTGCATCAGTAAAACAATAGCCAGTGAAGCCGGTACGAGAGATACACATTTATAATATAGAATACTGACGAGACCAGTTGAAAAACCACTGATTAATATTGTCCAGACTTTGGTCTTCTTCGGATATTTATCCAATCTGGCTTTATTGAATATTCTCACCCCAAAGTAAATAGCCCACAAAATAACCATTCCGAAAAGTACCTGCATACCGATTACCTCTGCCAGTGTAAAGTTTTGAGCATATGCCTTTTTCACAAAGGTGGATAATATACCAAAACTACTTGCTCCTAAAAAAACTGCTATAGCACCCTTTAATTTTTCCATATTCTAAAATTCCTGGCAAATGTACGAATTAAGCAACAGCAGCGTTAATATATTGTCGTCATATGACGTTTTTTGTACATTTGTATAACAGCAACTTATCTTTTTATGAAGCGAATATCCTCTTACTTAGCTTTTTCAGTATGTCTTGTTTTCTTAGTCCTTTCCTCCTGTTCCAGTAAAAAGAAAGTATTGGTAGGTGGTGGCTACAAAGGAGAAGGTCGTACAAATGGTGTATTATCAGATGCCAGTTCGGCAAGAGGAGTTGATCTGACGGGTTCTAATCTGGAAAATTATGCCAAATTGTTAAATGTAAGTGTCAGAGATCTCAACAACCGCTATCTCTATGGATTTATTAATGACTGGATGGGAAGTCCGCATCGTCTGGGAGGACAGACCAAGAGTGGAATAGATTGCTCCGGTTTTGTGGGAATTCTTTATAAAGATGTGTACGGTAAGATAATTCCCCGTACCTCAAGAGACATGGGAGCACTTGTAAACAATAAGAGAGAAAGCCAGCTCAAAGAAGGAGATCTTGTGTTTTTTTCCTTTGGGGGAGGAGCTATAGACCATGTTGGCGTATATCTTCACAACCATAAATTTGTACACGTATCTACCCGAAAGGGAGTAATTATTTCAGATCTGACGGATTCATGGTATGCAAAATATTTTACCGGAGCTGGTCCGATTAAATTATAATAGAAATAGTAAGCTCCGGTTTACAATGAAAAGAGTCAACTTATAGCAATAAAAGTTGACTCTTTCCTGTTTTGACATCCAAAGTTTGACGATTCCTTATTATATTCTGTACTTTTGTCAAAATTTTAGAATTTAGAAATGAGTTTAAATAGTAGAAAGATCTTTATTGGACTATGTATAGTAGTTCCGTTTTTATTGTACTGTGTGTATTACTATTCTAATATGGTTAAGAATGCTCCATACAGATTTTCAGATTTCGAATCGATTGTCATTAAGTATGGAGAACCCGATCATATGGTTAATGAATTCAATTCCAAAACTCACCATTACCAATATCTGGATAAACGTGATTCATTGATCAATGATACCTTAAAACTTCGTAAAGATGATTTATTGTACCTGCACCGTAAAGCAATGGAGCTAGGGTTCTGGAATCTGGATGATGACATGACGACCAGAAGAGCAAACGCAAATGAAGGTAAAGAAATTCCGCGTTACTATGTGGAGTACAATTATAAAGACAAATCTAAAAAGGTCACACTTGATGCGGATTATCCCGGCAACCCGAAGATGAAAGATGCAGCTAAGACCGTTGTCGATGAAATCCTTAAAATGATCGCCGAAGCACAAGCCAGATAATACGAAAAATATACTTCATAAAAAAAGGTCACTCATGAGTGACCTTTTTTTATGAAGTAATAAGTGCGAAATAATAATCATTTAATTGGGTCTTAATCCTCACTTAATATCCGCTCTCTACATTTGTGTCAGAGTAATTTTTGTTTATATCCAATGTTAGGGTTAAAATTGTTAGAGATCTGTTGCGAAACACATTCATAACATAGTTTGTTTTAAGATGGAAAAAGGTAATCGCCAGATTACCTTTTTTTATGTCTTAATGGTACGTTTTCTCTAATTGTTTCGGGTCGTGCTTATGCTTGAATAGTAAAGCGAATAATACAGCAATAACAAGCGTATAAGCAGAAAAAGCCAGCCATATATGATGCCAGTCCTTAAGATGTAACGGTTTCTCGAATGCCCCTGTAGCGGTTATAGCGACACCTTTATCTTTTAAAAAGGCTACAAAATGTATATTCGTTACTTCTGATTGCAGAAAAGTAGCGAGCTGACTGATATCCTGAAAAGACATCGTAAAGTAGTGATCGATCACCCAACCGGAGATCAGACTGCCTAATACCGCTCCAAAGCCATTTGTCATCATCATAAACAATCCCTGAGCCGAAGAACGGATTTTGGAATCGGTAGAAGTTTCCACAAACAGAGAGCCTGAAATGTTGAAGAAATCAAAAGCCATACCGTACACAATACAGGAAAGAATAATCATCCATAATCCATCCTGAGGATTTCCGTAGGCAAAAAGGCCGAAACGCAGTACCCATGCTACCATAGAAATCAACATGACCTTTTTGATTCCGAATCGTTTTAAGAAGAATGGAATGGCCAGAATAAATAAAGTCTCCGAAATCTGTGAGATAGACATAATAATCGTAGAGTATTTTACGACCAGTAATTCAGCATATTTAGGGAAAAACTTGAATTCATCGATATACACATCTCCATAGGCATTGGTTAGTTGCAAAGCACCGCCCAGAAACATCGAGAAAATAAAGAATAAAGCCATTTTGTAATTTCCGAATAGCTTGAATGCTTCCAGTCCAAAAGTCTGCATCCAGGTCGCATTTTCTTTGATAAGCTTCTGAGGTGTGTTTTTAGGCAATGTCAGTGCATATAGTCCAAGTGCTATAGCCGCAGTGCCTGCAATATAAAACTGGATGGCAGTGGCTTTATTACCTGACAGGTTGACGATCCACATAGCTGCTATAAATCCAACTGTTCCCCAGACACGGATAGGAGGGAAGCTTTTGACAAGATCATAGTTGTTCTTGATTAAAGCAGTATAGGCTATAGAATTGGAAAGTGCCAGTGTAGGCATATAGCAACACATTGCTGCTAACATGACATAAAAAAAGGAGCCCGGATTATCTACCTGAGGAAGATAGAATAAGATAGCTCCATATAAAATGTGAAGTATACAGTAAAGTCGCTCTGCATTCACCCATCGGTCTGCTATGATTCCAATCAGTGTAGGCATAAATAAAGAAGCGATTCCCATCGTCGCAAATATGGCTCCGAACTGTGTACCATCCCACTGTTTAGTGCCAAACCAAAAGTTTGCTATTGTTATTAACCATGCTCCCCACACAAAGAATTGTATGAAGTTCATAATGGTCAATCTAAATTTAATAGACATGTATGTTTGTTTCGTTAATTTTAAATCTAAGATGAAGATTTTCTATAGGTGATTTCGTCACGGATTGCAGCTGCGGTCTCGTATTGTTCGTCTGCAATTGCTTTTTCTAAAGCTGCTTCTAACTGTTCGTCAGAAAGTGAACTGTAAGGTGATTTTTTTTGAGGAGTTGGAATCTCTTTACGGGGTTCCTGAGGAGCTTTGGCGGCTTCTACACTTTCAATATTTTCCAAAAATGCAAAATCATTACTTTCAATCACTATACCGGCAGAAGCCATAATAAATTCATAGGTAAAGATTGGTGCATCAAAACGTACCGCTAAGGCAATTGCATCAGACGTACGGGCATCAATTTCAGAGATTTTTTCGCCATCACTACAGATCAGTTTGGCAAAAAAAATACCGTCAATAAGATTATAGATAATTACTTCCTGCAAAGTAATTGCGTAGGCATCGGCAAATGCTTTGAAAAGATCATGTGTCAGAGGACGACTGGGGGTCATTTTTTCAATTTCTACAGCTATAGCCTGTGCTTCAAAACCTCCAATGATAATAGGCAGTCTTCTATTGCCACCAACTTCTCCCAGCACAAGCGCATAGGCACCTGATTGCGTCTGACTATATGAAAGTCCTACGATATCTAAATTGATTTTCTTCATTCTTCCCTCTTACGATAGTACAAAGATGTGAATATTAAAAGCAAAATAAAAGCGGCTACTACAATAATTTGAAATAGCCGCCTTTATGGGGTAACGAATTTATGATCAATTATTTTTATATGCTTTCAATGCAGCCGTCAATTTGGGTACAATATCAAAGGCATCGCCTACAATTCCATAATCTGCAACTTTGAAAAACGGAGCCTCCGGATCTTTGTTGATAACAACAATTGTTTTCGAAGAACTGACTCCTGCCAGATGTTGAATGGCGCCTGATATACCGATAGCAATATACAGATTCGGACTTACGACAATACCTGTTTGTCCTACGTGCTCAGAGTGCGGTCTCCAACCTGCATCTGATACCGGTTTGGAGCATGCTGTTGCAGCACCTAACACATCTGCAAGTTCCTCAATTATTGCCCAGTTCTCAGGACCTTTTAGGCCACGTCCTGCAGAAACGACAATCTCTGCTTCCGGAAGTGAAACCTTATCAGTCGCCCGAACTATTTCTTTTACAATAGTGCTGAGGTCCGTAGCTTGTAATTGAGGTGCAAAAGCTTCGATTGAAGCGGACCCGCCGACAGCCTTAGCTTCGTAAGCGTTCGGATTTACGGAAATTACTTTTATAGAAGAGCTTAATTCTACTGTTGCAAATGCTTTGTTAGAAAAAGCAGTTTTCTTAACAGATAAGCTATCTCCGCTGATCTGAGGCAATTCGATTGCTCCATCTGCAAGACCAGCCTGCAGTTTGGTTGCAATACGTGGTGCCAGACCTTTTCCGCTGAATGAATTGGACAGAACTACGATTTTGGATCCTTCTTTCTGAGCTGCTTCCGCAATAACGGAGGCATATGCTTGGTTGACAAAGTTTTTTAAATCTCCATTTTGTACATTCAAAACTTTTGAAGCTCCAAACTGACCAAGTTTTTCCAGTTCAGAATTGCTGACATCACCGATTGATATAGCCGTAACAGTACTTCCTGTCTGGTCTGCAATGGCTTTTGCATAAGAAACAGCTTCAAATGCAGATTTCTTAAATTGACCTTCAATATTTTCTATATAAACTAATACAGACATAATTTTCAGTTTTAATAAAATGAATTAAATAACCTTTGCCTCATCGTGCAAAAGACCCACTAATTTTTCTACTTCTCCGGCATCTACCATTTTTACAGTACCACGAGGAGCAGGGGATTCATATTTGGTAATATGAGACAATTGGGGTACTTCTACCGCAGGGATCACCTGTAAAGGTTTGGTGCGTGCACTCATGATTCCCCGCATATTCGGGATTTTGGGCTCGGCGACACCTTCAGCAGTACCCACAACCATTGGCAACGAAGTTGTTAAAATTTCCTTTCCTCCTTCGATCTCACGTTCAACAGTTGCGTTGGAACCATCAATATCAATTTTTTTGGCGATGGAAATAGAAGGTATATTCAATAGTTCAGCTACAATAGCTCCTACCTGTGCTCCATTATAGTCAATAGACTCTCGTCCGGTAAGAATCAGATCAAAAGGATTGCTTTTTACATAATCAGCAATCTGGTGTGCGACAAACCACGCATCACGTGGAACACTGTCTACACGTACTGCATCATCTGCTCCTGTAGCCAATGCTTTGCGGATAGTAGCTTCTGTCGACGCTTCGCCAACATTAATTACCGTTACCGTGCCTTTTCCTCCTTCAGCCAGATCGATCGCCTTTGAAAGTGCAATCTCATCATAAGGATTTACAATAAATTGAACACCTGCTGTATTGAAGGCAGTTCCATCATTCGCAAATGTTATTTTTGATGTCGTATCCGGGACATTACTTATACAAACTAATATTCTCATAATTGTATGCGTTTTACACAAACCTAATATTTTTTGTAATAAAAGTAAAGTGTTTGAAGTAGAAAATTCCCTTTTACAAAACTATTTCTTCTGCCTTTTTTAATAAAATAATTGACCTTTTTGAATAATTTATTTTTTTTAAAACGCTTGTAGTTAGTTATTTAGTTTTATTTCTATTTTGAAGTTCCCCTTCCTGATTTAATCGTCAGTGAAATGTCATTTTATATGCTAGCATAGTATTTTCGTTTTTTGATCTATCAAAATTTTCTTTGCTTTTAAGAATGAATAAGTGTCAAAATCGGGATTAGGTTACCTATCTGTTTTCATCCGGAATTTTCTTTATGTCTTATTCTTGCGGAGTGATTAGAATATTGCGGGCAATGATTAACTTTGATTATATTATTACATAAATCTCAATCATCATGTCTTCTAAATTTGAACAACTTCAGGCATATTTAAAAGAAAGTCCCTCGGATCCGTTTCTGCATTATGCTCTCGCAAATGAATATCTCAAAACAGGAGAGGACTTTGAGGCTTTGAGCAGGTTTATAAAGCTTACAGAGCAGTTTCCGGATTACGTAGGTACATATTATCATTTGGGCAAGTTATTAGAAAAACTCGACCGAAAGGATGATGCACTGCTGTATTATCAAAAAGGAATGGAAATTGCCAAAGCAAAACGAAATATACATGCACTTAATGAGCTTAAGGGAGCCTATCTCATGGCTATTGGTGAAGATGATGAAGATGACTACTAATGTTAAAATATGCTAAAAAATTAGCAGACCTTCTAATTATGGTATCAATTTTGTTTGCATGTAATTAAGTTTTTTTATGCACACAAATGAAAACCAGAGTCTATATACTTGCAACATTACTACTCTTTATTATTCTGGGCAGTTGTATCAACAACCGTCAGAATAAAACTGAGCGGTCAACTGATGCAGCGTATAGTATTTCTCCTGATGGTACCATTGAACAGAAATCAGATCAGTTTACAGGTGAGTATAAAGGAATATTACCTTGTGCAGATTGTGACGGAATTGAAACCATTTTACATATTAATGCCGATAAATCTTATCAGCTTAGTACAAAATATCTGGGGAAAAGTGATGAAAATTTTGTGAAAAGCGGACGTTGGAAAATGCATGCGAATACATTGACTCTGGAAGGGATAGATTACAAATTCAGAATTCTAGAAGATCAGTTATCGCAATTGGATCTTTCCGGAGAAGATATCAAAGGAGATCTGGCAGATCAGTACCGTCTTGCAAAGTTTGAAGAATAAAGATATATAAAATACTGTTGTTAAAAATAAAATGCCGTTTATCAGTCTCTGATAAACGGCATTTCTTGTTAGAGCGTATGGATGCTACACCAAAATGTCCTGATTGCACAGTTCTTTAAGTTTACTTACCACAATATCGACTTCTTCTTTTGTGTTATTTTTTGAAAATGAAAATCTTACAGATGGTCTCGTACTGCTTGCATTGATAGCGGATAAAACATGTGAACCAATGTCTGACCCTGAGCTGCATGCACTGCCTCCTGAACAGGAGATACCTTCGATATCGAGACTGAATAAGAGCATGTCAGCCATATTCGTACATGGGAAAGATACATTCAATACCGTATAAAGAGATTTTTCAGGATCTGTTTCTCCGTTAAAACTGACATCAGGAATAGCCTTGATCAGTTCCTCTTTCATATACGATTTAAGACCTTGTATATACGCCTGATGTATTTCCATTTCATCATAGCACAATTCCAATGCTTTTGCCAATCCCACTATTCCGTATACATTTTCTGTACCTCCACGCATGTTGCGCTCCTGAGCGCCACCATAAATCATAGGTTTGATCTTATTCTTTCCATTGATGTAGAGAAAACCTACACCTTTCGGTCCATGAAATTTATGCGCCGCTCCGGTGATAAAATCAATTTTCAATTGACTGAGATCATGTCTGTAATGTCCCATGGTCTGGACCGTATCCGCATGGTACACGGCATTATACTGATGACATATTTCAGCGACTTTTTGTATGTCCGTCAGATTTCCCAATTCATTATTGGCATGCATCAATGATACAAAAGTCCGTGGATTTGAAGCCAGAAGTTGGTCTAGCTGTTCAAGATCAACATTACCTTTTTCATCTACATTAAGCATATCCAACTGTATCTTCCCTTCTTTCTGTAATTCTTCCAGTGTATGGAGTACAGCATGGTGTTCCAATGGAGAAGTAATAGCATGTGTTATCCCGAGATCAATTACGGATCTCACGATAGCCATGTTATCCGCTTCCGTACCTCCGGAAGTAAAAAATATTTCGGAAGGAGAGGTATGGAGTAGATTAGCCACAGTTTTTCTGGCTTTTTCAACTATCGTCTTTACTTGGCGACCATGTGCATGAATAGAAGATGGATTTCCAAAGTTTTCCTGCATGGTCTCTACCATCACTTTAATGACCTCAGGGTCCAGTGGAGTGGTAGCAGCGTTATCAAAATAAATTTGCATAAGAACAAAGTTAGAAATAAGAATTAAATTTTTAAAGACGCTTTTTTCCAGGGATAATCAATAAGACTATGTCAACTAAACTTAATAGCAGCGCGAGGATGATTAAGATGTCGCCATTACCGGTATAAAATGTAATATTCTCATTGAGATTAATTTCCTGAGTAAGCGCAGCCGGCACCCACCATGCTGTCTGCTGGACAATATCTCCTCTCTGATTTATGAAAGCTGAGATTCCGGTATTAGCGGCACGGGCGATCCATCTGCGGTTTTCAATAGCCCTTAATTTAGCATAATCCAGATGTTGATCTTTACCGGAAGTATTTTTCCACCAACCGTCGTTAGTAACAATTGTTATGAACTGAGCACCCTGTTTGACGTACTGCCCTACATAGTCACCCCATATCGATTCATAACATATTACTGGGGCTGCACCAATTCCGCTGCCAGCATAAAAAACACTGGGTTCATCCTGCTTTCCATATCCTCCCGTTGTTCCGCCAAATTGGGCAAATAAAGGCTTTAAGAAGCTTAATGCAGATCCGAAAGGCATCTGCTCTACGCCGGGAACCAGTTTGGATTTATGATAAAATTGTAATTTGGACGAGTTATCAATAAATACTGCTGCATTAAAATTATCTACAAATTGAGTGCCGTACGGACGTGCAGTAGCTGTACGCTGATCCGTATACATACGATAACTCTCTATTCCTGATAATACAGCACCGTTTTTATATTTGTCCAGGAAAGACGATATGACTTCATAAGCCGGATATTGCCGGAAATTATCTTCATCTATCCAGCCTCTTGCTGAAATTGCGGTTTCGGGCCAGACAAAGAATTCCGTGTTAGGTTTAGCTACTGATTCCGAAAGTGTGATCAGGGTTTTCAACTGTTCTTCAGGAGAAATACTTCCAAATTTTTGATAAGGATCTATATTAGGCTGTACCACCACCACCTGTGAGGGGTTAAGATGCTCTTCATAGGTAAAGTATCGTATTAAAGATCCTCCGATTGGGATGATGAGTGTAGCTATCAGTGCAATATTAGTCCATTTTGGTTTAGTGAGCGTTTGTATATTACGTTTATGCAATACAAACAGAAAGACAAGGATATTGACTGCCCATATCCAGACAGATCCTCCGTATACACCTGTCCACTCGTACCATTGGATAAGGGGATGTGTGGCTGCAAAGCCATTTCCCAGTGTCATCCACGGAAAAGCGAGATCCCACCATTGGTGCAGATATTCATAGCATATCCAAAAGGCCGTAAGCCCAACCAATGAGCGTGCAAGAGACTGTTTTTTCCGGAGTCTGTAGTATAGTCCGAAAACTATAGTCATTAACAATGGTGCAAGTCCGAAAGGAATAAGGGAAATCGGTAATGCTGCATAGGCCGGAAGCCCTGCACTCATGGCATTATATACCCAGTAGATACTTGCTGTATTCCACAGAAAACCTGTCATGAAAGCAAGTCCTGCTATTTTTCGCCCCTTTTTTACTTCATTGCTTCGGATTACATTTTCTACCGCAAGTAGTAAGGGTACAAAAGCAATTAATAGCAAGGGCCCTGTATAAGGTATGGGAGGCCATGCCACCCAAAGTAAAAAGGCACTTAAAAGTGCCAGTAAATAGTTATTTTTCACTTATTACAGTTGAGACAATAATTCATTCTTTTTGTTTTCGTACTCCGCTTGTGTTATAAGCTGTTTATCAAACAACGATTTGAGTTTCTTTAGTTTTTGCGTGATTTCATCCTCTTCTTCTACCGGTGCAGGCGGCTCTGGTGCGGGAGGAGTATAAGAAGGCGCTACATAGCTGTTTACTACAGGTGCAGCCGGCTCTGCAGGAACTTCTTCATTAAAAGATTTGGGTTCAACAGGAGCAGGTGTTTCTTCTTTTTTTACTTCTATAACGGGGGCAACAGGTGTTGAGATTACAATCTTTTCTTTTTCTGATTGTAATTCTTCCTTTTTGCTGTTTTCCAAAGCTCCCTTTATAAGCTGATAAAGCTTACGTGCCTGAATTTTTGGAATATAATCAATACTCAGATTTTCACCTGTAAAGGGAATTACAGTTACTTTAGATCCGAAGATTTCCTCTTTAAATGCAATATCCTTGATATCTTTCCAGCTGAAAATCTCAAAATTGGTCGCCAGACCAAGTTTAGTGAACTCACACAGAAAGATACGCTTACTGCTCACTGCAATACTATCCGGTAATATGGTCACCGCAGGTTTTTTCTGCAAGGCGATGTAATCAATCTGTTCACCTGACGTGAGCATATCCTTTAACTTGTCTACTAATTTCTCTACTACCTTGACGTCTTGTCCGTCTTGTATATATTTATCAATAATCATTTTCTAAATTATTTGAATGAATAACAAAATATGATAACTATTCTAATCCTGCAATACAAATTACAAATTCTCCCTTAATTGGATTGTTTTCGAAATGTAATTTTAAAGATGCTAATGTTCCCCTAACATTTTCTTCATATATTTTGCTCAGCTCACGGGAAACAGAACCTTGCCTTTCTTCACCAAAAATGGCAATAAATTCATCGATAGATTTGAGCAGACGATGTGGCGACTCATAAAAAATCATAGTGCGTTTTTCATCGGCAAGATTTTTTAATCTGGTTTGTCTTCCTTTTTTGACGGGAAGGAAACCCTCAAAGCAAAACCTGTCATTTGGCAAGCCTGAATTCACCAGTGCAGGTACAAATGCTGTAGCCCCCGGCAGACACTGTACTTCAAGACCCTCTTTCAGGGCAGCTCTGACTAATAAAAAACCCGGATCAGAAATCGCAGGAGTACCAGCGTCAGAAATCAGTGCAATCTGCTGTCCTTCTTTAAGAAACCTGATAATCTCCGTTACGGCTTTATGTTCATTATGCTGATGATGAGCAAAAACCTTTTTATCAATTCCAAAGTGTTTGAGTAAGGGTGCAGAGGTCCGCGTATCTTCTGCGAGAATCAGATCAGCTTCTTTCAACACACGAATAGCACGGAAAGTCATATCCTCAAGATTGCCAATTGGCGTGGGAACTAAATATAACATAGTCAAAGGTAAAGGTTTTTTGTGAAAAGACGTATGTTGCAGTTAAGGGACTTTTTATTTGGGCAAATACAGCCTGACGGGTAAGTAATAAGGACTCAATTTTAACCTTTTATGAATTCATTTTCTGTATATTCTTAGCTCTTCTTATCTTTGGTCATTATTAAATACATAAACAGTATGTTGCAATTAAATTATATCCGTGAAAACAGGGATAAGGTAATCGAAAGATTAGGGGTGAAAAACTTCAAAGAATTAGGTTTGGTTGACGAAATCATCGCTTTGGATGAGCTACGTCGCAAGACCCAGTCGGAGTCAGATTCCCTTTCAGCAGAAGCCAATGCTGCCGCAAAACAAATAGGAGATTTGATGCGTCAAGGTAAAAAAGAAGAAGCTGAAACTGTAAAATCTCAATCGTCCGGATATAAAGAACAAGTAAAACAACTGACTGAAAAGCTGAGTGAAGTAGAACAGGAACTGCACAATAAAATTGTACAATTACCTAACCTGCCACATAGTTCAGTTCCTGTAGGAGTAGCTGCGGAAGATAATGAAGTGATTTATACAGCAGGTGATGTACCTAGTCTGGATGAAGATGCTTTACCGCATTGGGAGCTGGCTGCAAAATATGATATTATTGATTTCGAATTGGGCACAAAGGTCGCTGGAGCAGGATTTCCGGTGTATAAGGGAAAAGGAGCGAGGTTACAACGTGCGTTGATTAATTTCTTTCTGGATCAGGCCGCAGAAGTGGGATATAAAGAAGTGCAGGTCCCTATCGTAGTGAACGAAGCTTCCGGTTTCGGAACAGGGCAGCTTCCTGACAAAGAGGGGCAGATGTATCATGTAGGACAGGATGATCTTTATCTGATCCCGACAGCAGAGGTGCCAGTGACGAATATGTACAGAGACGTTATTGTAAAAGCAGAAGATTTTCCGATCCGTCATTGTGCTTATACGCCGTGTTTCCGCAGAGAAGCAGGTTCTTATGGAGCACACGTACGCGGACTGAACAGACTGCATCAATTTGATAAAGTGGAGGCGGTACAGATTGTGCATCCTGACCAATCTTATGAAGTCATAGAAGAGATGTGTAAATATGTACAAGGACTATTGGAAAAACTGGAACTGCCATACCGTGTACTGCGTCTTTGCGGTGGCGACATGAGCTTTACAGCTTCATTGACATACGATCTTGAAGTATACAGCACAGCACAAAAAAGATGGCTGGAAGTTTCTTCTGTTTCTAATTTTGAAACTTATCAGGCAAACCGTCTGAAAGTACGCTTCAAAAATGAAGAAGGTAAAATGCAATTAGCCCATACATTAAACGGATCTGCACTTGCACTTCCACGTATAGTGGCTTCCTTACTTGAAAATAATCAGACAGGCAAAGGAATTAAAGTTCCGGCAGCTCTGGTACCGTATACAGGATTTGAGTATATCGACTAAAGAAAAATGGTGGGATAATTTTATCCCACCATTTTTCTTTAATTCAGTGTCTTAATTCTGCCGAGGCTCCATTCGTATCAGATACTGATCCTGATCATCTTCAAACAGGATCTGAACAACCCAGTTTTCTTCACGTGCCACTTTGATCAGCGTTTGCTGATCCAGGTAAAGCCATTTAAACGGAGCTCCTTTTACTCCCCTGTATTCATACTGATAATTGATCTCACCAAAATAATAATCAGGCTTTTTGATGTGATATTCCTCATACAAATATGAAATGTCTGAGGAATCGAACAAGAGCTGACCACGATCGGCCAATAGCGATTTGGCGTGTCTGAGTAATTTCCTGAATCCTTCCAGATCACCTGCCAGTCCTATACCATTCATCAGAAATAATAAGGTATTAAATTTCTGATCCTTCAGATTAAAGATATCATCGTTTATAATCGTATCTACACCTCTTTGCTTCATAATATGAGATGCCGTCTCTGATATTTCCAGAGCTTCTACCTCAAACCCTTTTTGCTGAAGGTATAAAGCGTGTACACCTGTGCCGGCTCCGACATCCAGTACTTTACCATCACACAATGAAAGTGCTATAAATTCTAACTCGGTAAAATCTTCTTCTTCCCGGAAGAATATATCTACAGGCATTTCTTCTATATCCCCATAGCTGCTATGCAAAAGAAGGGGAGATGTTGTCTCGCCTGTTGCAAAATATTCCTGAAGAGCCTCTCCGTATACATCTCTATTCATCAGTCTTCTATCATTAATATTTTTTTCGCCAGATAGATGGATTCCGGATCTCCTGTGTGTTTCTTGGGTTCATCGGATAATTTGATGACCGGAGTCCATTCTCCTTCTTCCGGATAAGCTTCTGTCATCTTGAGTACAATATTCATTGCCGGAAGACCCGCATCATTAGTAAAGTTGGTACCTATGCCAAAAGAATAGCCGATCTTGCCTTTACAGTATGCTGATATTTTTTCTACTTTGTCATAATCCAGACCATCTGAAAAAGTGATCGTCTTTGAAAGCGGATTAATGCCGTTTCTAACATAATGGGCTATCGTTTTGTCTGCAAACACTAAGGGATCACCGCTGTCATGTCTTACACCATCAAATAACTTGGTTAGTTTTTTGTCAAACTGTTTGAAAAAAACATCCGTGGTATAGGTGTCGGCAAGTGCTATTCCCAGATCTCCACGATAGACATCAGACCAGTGTTCTAATCCTAAGTGATTAGCCATCTTGTAACCATATTTGGCGGCATGGAACATAAACCATTCATGTGCATGTGTGCCGATAGGTTTTATTTTATGCAGTTGAGCAAGATGTACATTGCTGGAACCGATAAAAGTACCCTGACCATATTTTTTTAAAGTTTCTACGATCAGATTGTGTACATAATAGGAGTGACGTCTGCGTGTGCCGAAGTCCGCAATCGTAATTCCCAGTTTATCGTATTTCAGGATCTTGTCTTTAGCAATAGAAATGACTTCGCTATCCTCCAGCCTTTGGGCTCCGGTAGCTTCATAAAACAATTCACATATAAGTGACATAATAGGCACTTCCCAAAGAATAGTACGGTACCAATACCCTTCAATCGTAACTGAAATATCTGTGCCATCCTGCAATACCGTTACCTCATCCGGATCATAGCGGTACCCCTCCAGAAAATCAAAATATGTAGGATCAATATAAGGGCAGTTTTCAGCAAAAAACGACTTTTCCGATTTTGTGAGTTTCAGTTTAGCCATCTCATGAATAGCCTCAGTAAGTAACTTGTCAAAACCGGGAGGAAACTTATGCTGACCTCTGTTGATAAACTGATAACGTGCTCTCGCCTTTGGAAACAATTTGACCACTGCAAATTGCATGGTAAACTTGTAGAAATCGTTATCAAGTATAGATGTTAATTTCGCCATTCTGTATGCTTGCAATACTATATTTTGTGTTAAAAGAGATTAAAAGTACAAAAAGTTATCACAAAGTATTGTTTTTTGAACGTAATTAAATACCAGCAAAAAAGGCATTGCATAAATGCAATACCTCTTTCTCACAAATTTATTTCAATTAAATATTCTTTTTCTAACGACCTCTGTTGCTTCTGCTGCTTCCTGAGGATACTGTTCCTCTTTCAGTACGATTCGGCGCAGGACTAGCTGTTCTTTGTTCGCTTCCTCTGCTACTTGCCTGTTGGTATTGAGGAGCTCTTTCTGCAGATCTGCTGCGTCCTCTGTTCTCCATTTGAGGTTGTGAATTTCCTCTGTCAATGGAAGGACGGTTTTGCGGAGCAGATTCTCTTCTTTGTATATTTTCATTTGACTGTCCGCGTGACGATCTTGGTTGCCTTTCCATAGATTGATTTCGTCTTTCTACACGATTTTGTTCTACAGTTGAGGCTTCACGTTGACTGGAGCGATCCTGTCTGTTTCCGGCCTGACGTTCGGAAGGACGGGAAGTTTGGATGTCACTGTTACGTTGTACTTCTCTGTTTCTTTCCGTACGGTTTGTATTTCCGTTGTTGTCATTGCTTCTTGGTCTGGAGTTGCTTCCATTTTGCAATGTCGCATTTCCTTCTTTGTCAATATAGAGCGTCCGGCTGCCTCGTTCTGTACGATTGGAGGAGATATCTGTACTGCGGCTGCTTCGGTCAACTGCATTTCTGCTTCTGTCAACACCTGTATTAGCTCTGGTAGACTCGCGGTCTCCTCTGCTTGCCTGACGATCACTGCTACGGCTGTCACCTCTGTCCGGACGATAGATAGATACCGAACGGCTATCTACACTGGATCTTCCCGGACGATCACTTGTTCTCATATTTCGTACTGTGACACTACGTCCGCTAGAGCGTTCTATGTCCCTGCGGGATGGTCCGCCATAATAGTGGTTATTATTGACAACATAAGTATTATGAACGATGGTTGTTCTGTTATATACACGTCCGTAATCATGTACATAATGATTATGAAAATGACGGTCAAAGATATAACGGGAAGGAAGGAATACCCATAAGTTACCAATGCCAATATTGATGTTTACATTTACAGAAGGCATCATTGGTGCCCAACCGTAATATCCGTTACCCGAACGCCAGTCTACCCAGGCTGGTCCCCATTCGTATCCTGGAATCCATCCCCATCCGCGGTAATTGGAATATACCCAACGACCGTAATGAAAAGGCGCCCAGCCCCATGCATAATCCGACACCCATGTATTTCCATATTCTGTCATTGCCCAGTATCCATTACTGGAGTAGGGTCTGAAATCGCGTCCTGCATCAGGATACCATACTTCACCGTATGTAGGATCATCATCCCAGTTACCATAAGGAGATAACTCATCATAGAACAGATCCAGTGATACCCCCCCTCTTACCTGAGCACTGGCTGCAGATATCGAAAAAAGGCTTACAAGACCAAATATGGTCATTATAAATAATGTTGATTTTTTTAGCCCTTTCATATTCTTCAATTTAAAAGATGAATCCTTTTGTTAATTTTATCTGTAGGACTGCGCACATCTGAATAGGTTTAAAATGGAGACTCTTTAATTTTTATTTCTGCCTGATCAAACAAATTGGCCGGCATTTTGTCATTGAAATATGTTAATTGAAAAGTAAAGGTGTTTTTGGTCTTTTTTGATTAGAATGAAAAGTAGAAATTAGTACCTTTACACCCTGTTTAAAGAGAGTATACATTGAATAGTACAAGCAATTTGTTGCGTAAATGAAAAATAAAGTAAGAAATTTACTTATAGAGTTTGCTAACATCCACCGTTTTTTGATGCGGTTTTTGAAGGAAGTAGTAAGTCCTCCGTTTGAGATAAAAGAGATTATCCGTCAATGCTACGAAATAGGCTGGCGTTCTTTACCCTTGATCAGTGTTACCGGTTTTATTGTTGGTTTTGTATTTACAAAACAATCCAGACCTTCATTGGAAGAGTTCGGAGCAACATCTTGGTTGCCGTCATTAATTTCCATTGCCATTATCCGGGCACTGGCTCCTCTGGTGACAGCGTTGATTGCTTCCGGTAAGGTTGGTTCACAGATTGGTGCTGAGTTAAGTTCAATGAATGTTACTGAACAGATAGATGCGATGGAAGTATCCGGTACAAATCCGTTCAAATTTCTGATTGTGAGCCGTATCTGGGCTACTACTATTGGTATTCCTATTCTTTGTTTCTACACTGCAGGTATAGGCCTTCTGGGAGGTTATTTAAGTATAGCGAGTAAAGATGATGTCAGTTTTCTAAGCTTTTTTACACAGGTATTTGAAGCGATCGCTTATAAAGATATTTTTGCGATGGTATTTAGAGCCGTTGTATTTGGATTTACGATTGGTGCTGTCAGTAGTTATTGTGGATATTTTTCATCAAAAGGAACCGAAGGTGTCGGGAAAGCAGCCAACAGTGCTGTAGTTGCTTCGATGTTTATTGTGTTTATTGAAGAAATATTGATTGTTCAAATTTTAGCTGCTTTTACGTAATATGGAAAAGAAGCACGATTATAATATTGATTACAATGACGTGGTTATTGATGTTAAGAATGTCAGTAAGTCATTCGGAACACTTGACGTCCTGCGTGATGTAAACCTGCAGCTTTTCAATGGAGAGAATCTGGTGGTTTTGGGACGCTCGGGTACAGGTAAGTCAGTTCTGATTAAGCTGATTTCTGGGTTATTGGAACCAGATCAGGGAAGTATTCAGGTGATGGGTGAATCTGTTACTGAGCTGGGTGTGAAAGAATTACAACAACTCCGTCTGAAAATAGGTTTTTCTTTTCAGAACAGTGCCCTGTATGATAGTATGACGGTACGGGAGAATCTGGAATTTCCATTAGTACGAAATAAAAGAAACCTGACACGCGCAGAGATCGATGCAGAAGTGGAAGATGTGCTGGAAGGTGTAGGGCTATCTCAGGCGATCAATCAGATGCCTTCTGAATTGTCAGGAGGTCAGCGTAAACGTATCGGTATTGCCCGGACTCTGATATTGAGACCTGATATTATGATGTATGATGAGCCTACGGCGGGATTAGATCCTATCACTTGTCTTGAGATTAACAGTCTTATAAATGAGGTACAGGAAAAATATAAAACTTCCTCTATTATTATCACCCATGATCTGGCTTGTGCCAAAACTGTAGGTGACCGTATTGTGATGCTACTGGATGGCAGATTTGAAAGACAGGGAAGTTTTAATGAAATATTTGACACAGATGATAAACGTGTGAAAGCGTTTTATGATTACAATTTTATAGTTTAAAAAATATGAGCGCAGCAGACAATAAACGCACATTAGTAGTAGGTCTATTTGTTCTTATCGGCTTGATTATCCTCGTAGCCGGTATTTTGACATTGGGAGGACAACAGAAGAAGTTTACAAAGACATTGACTGTTACAACAGAATTTGAGGATGTAAAAGGGTTGAAAATTGGTAATAACGTCTGGTTTTCGGGTGTAAAGGTCGGTATAGTAAAAGACATCTCTTTTGAAAGCATTAAATATGTAAAAGTGGTGATGAGTATCGAAGCTAAATCCAGCGAATTTATTCGTAAAGATGCGGTTGCTAAATTAGGATCTGACGGTCTTATCGGTAATTCTATTATTACACTCGTAGGAGGTTCGCAGACCGCTCAGCCCATTGAGGACGGAGATATTCTCCACTCAGCAAAAGGGACCGATATGGAAGCCATGATGGCCACACTATCTGTTAATAATGATAATCTTGTAGAGATTACGCGTAATTTTGCAGTGTTATCCCAGAATCTGGTGGATGGCAAAGGAATGGTCGGTGCGATGTTGACAGACTCTACTATGGTGGTCTCCTTAAGCAAATCGTTGGATAATCTGAATAAGCTGATGACGAATGCTAATCAGGCTTCAAATAATCTGGTTGCTGTAACAAATAAACTAAACAGTAATCAGGGACTAATTCATCAGCTTTCTACAGATACAGCTGTATTTGCCAGTCTGAGAGAATCAGCTGCACAATTGCAGGGGGTAACACAGACCGCAAGTGCGCTAATGAGCAATCTTAACGCTACATCTGCACGTCTGAATGATAAAAACAATGTAGTTGGAGCCTTGACAAATGATCCTGAAGGTGCAGCAGAAATTAAACAGATTCTACGTAATCTGAATCTGAGTACCGCCAAGCTGGATCAGAATATGGAAGCCATGCAGAGTAACTTTCTGTTAAGAGGTTTCTTTAAAAAACAACAGAAAGAACAAGAAAAGGCCAAAGCCGATAGTTTAAAAGCCTTATCAGGAAGTTCAAAATAAGCCTTTCTTTAGGTTAGAAAATAGAAAAATTCTAAGTCAATCCCGAAACCTGTCTTTATATTAACAGACAAGTTTCGGGATTTTTATTTGAGGTAAGAAAAGCCTATTTGCATATAGAAATCTATTCCGTATGCTCTTTTTGGTTTATTTGAGCTATTTTTGTACTCGATTTATATTATTATGCAGATTACGGATAAAGATGTTATCTATGAGGACAATCACCTCATAGCAATTAATAAGCGTGCCGGTGATATAGTGCAGGTGGATGATTCGGGCGATAAATCTTTGGATATGATGGTCAAAGAATACCTGGAGCGTAAATATGAAAAGCCAAATGCATTTATAGGTGTGATACATCGTCTGGACAGACCGGTCAGCGGGTTGATTGTTTTTGCGAAGACCAGTAAAGGCCTGGATCGTATGAACAAGTTGTTTCATGACCGCGATGTAGAAAAATCTTATCTGGCAGTGGTACGAAATAAACCTGAGCAGATGTCAGCCAACCTACAGAATTGGTTAGTCCGGGACCGCAAGAAAATGATTACAAAGGCGTATAACAGAGAAATAAAAGGAAGCAGTTATGCTGAATTAGATTATGAGGTTATCGGCGAACTGGATGGATATTATCTGCTTCATGTGAAACCCAAAACTGGGCGTACGCATCAGATCAGGGTGCAGTTGTCAACGATGGGATGTCCTATTGTCGGAGATAATAAATATGGCTATCCACGGGGAAGTCTGCGCAGAAGTATCTGCTTACATTCCCGAAGTTTATCTTTTGTTCATCCTGTCAAAGATGAACCCATGAAACTTGTAGCAGGCCTGCCGGTAGATGGTTTCTGGGAAAAATTTAATGTATTACTGTAATCGGTTTAAAAATAATTAACTTTGTGATATGAAAATAGTTAAGCACTTTTTTGTTCTTATTTCTTGTGTGCTGTTATGGATCGGAACCCCACATTCTACAGCACAGGCACAATGTGCAATGTGTTCTCTTAATGCGGAGAACGGTACAAAAAATGGTAATACACAAGGTAACGGACTGAATGATGGTGTATTATTCCTGTTGGGTGTACCCCTTATCATTGTTGCAGGAGTGGGGTTTCTGTGGTACAAGAAGTTCCGTAAACAGAATGACGAGAAAGTTTATTTTTAACGAATGGCTACATCCAGATTTTCTGCTCTTACACATTCTAAATGTCCGCGTTGTCGCGTAGGTAAAGTTTTTGAAGGTAAGGCTTACGGATTCCGTAAACAAAAGATGAACGATTTTTGTCCTGTCTGTGGAGTCAAATTTGAGGTAGAACCGGGTTATTTCTATGCAGCGATGTATGTCAGCTATGCATTTTCTGTAGCTCAGATAGTGAGTCTGGCCGTGGCGACCTATATTATTACCAAGAGTGAATCTCCTTGGTTGTATTTGGGAGTTCTGTTCTTTACTACGCTGATTTTTGCCCCATTTAATTTCAGATATTCCAGATTAGTATTGTTACATTATATGACTCCCAAGATTACGTACAACCCAAGGTATGAGGAAGAAGCGGCGAATATAGAAAATTAATACGTACTACAAGTATTTCATAACACTGTCGAATATAAAAGCTTTTCCGTGGTAGGAGGTTGCGATGAGTTGCTGAAACGGTGCCAGGTATTTCGCATTAAAGGTCTCAATATCCTGCTCACTTTCTACTACCAGTTGAATACAATGTGTTTGGCCCTCATGTGGTGAATTCAATAGCGCTAAGAATTTGGTCGGATATTCGTTTTGACTCAGAATTCCTGCTTTTACCCAATCCATTATTTCGGCATGAACTGAATCTTCTGTGATGATGGAGATGTTATATAAATACATAATGCAAATGTACCAACAAATGTTGATAGCTCTGATTCTGTATCCGTTTTTATGTAAAAATAAGGTTGCATATCCTTGAGTTGTCGTTAATAATTTGAATATTTGAAACAGGGACTTCTAATATATGGGTAAAATAGTTTTAAATGCAATTGCGGGTCTGTTATTGTTGATCGGGATAGGTTGCACAAACAAAAGTGACAGCAAATTAATCCCGGTGCAGGATTTTTTTGCCATACCCGAAAAAACTAACTTTAAAATCTCTCCAGACGGAAAACAGATTGCATATCTGGGGTTGGAGAATCATTGTAAAAATATTTTTATCCTTAATCTGGAGGATAAATCCAAATCAAAACAGCTTACTTATCAGGCTGATATGAATGTTCAGTATTTCTTCTGGGCAAATAAAGATAAAATCGTTTATTCCAATACACAGTCTCCTGAAGACAGTTTGAGGTTATTTGCCATTGATGTGCATACGGAAGCATCTGTCCCGCTTTTTAAACCCTTAAAAAGAAAGCTCAGATGGGTTAATCCCATTGTGTTAAAAGATAACAGTCTGCTGGCAGTAATTAATGAGCGTGATTCATCTGTTTTTGATGTTTACAGGGTGTTTCTGGATGGCCGACCTAAACAGCTGTTGGATAAAAACCCTGGTAACGTTATTTCCTGGTATGGTTCGCCTGACGGTGAAGTTCGTCTGGCGTTGACCAGCGATAGTGTAGAAGAATCTATTCTGTACCGTCCGAACCAGAAAACTCCTTTTAAAGAGATTGTAACTAATGATTTTGAGACTAATATTCTGCCATTAGGATTTGTAAAGGGATCTTCCTCTAAGATTTATGCGCTTTCGAATGTTGGTCGTGATAAGCTGACTCTGGTAGAATATGACGCCTCAAGCGGAACAGAAATAAAAGAAATATTTGGTCATCCTGATGTCGATCTCAATTCCACCGGCTATTCCAATGAATTGAATGAGATGGTATACGCCGGATTTGCGCTTAAGAAAGAAACACGTGTGTTTTTTAACGAGAAGGTCAAACAGGTAAATGACCGGATAAGGGCGAAAGTAGATCAGGCTGAGATTGAGTTTATAGACCGTGACTCTTCATTGAATCATTTTATTTTTAAAAGCTACACAGATCAAAATCCGGGAGCGATCTATTACTATAATGTCGCAGAGGATAAATTAATGAAACTGGCAGATCTGAACCCTAAGATTGCTAATCGTCAGATGTCAGCGATGGAACCTATGACTTATCAGACACGGGACGGACTGACCATTCAGGGATATATCACTTATCCGTTAAATAAGGACAGGAAGAATCTTCCTGTCGTAGTCATTCCACACGATGGTCCTAATGGACGTGTCGATTGGGGATTTCAGCCTGAAGTGCAATTTCTGGCGAGCCGGGGTTATGTTGTATTTCAGATGAATTACCGCGGTTCTGTAGGGTACGGTAAGAAATTCTGGGTTTCAGGTTTCAAAGAGTGGGGAGGAAAGATCCAGAATGATATTACAGATGGTGTCATGCTGCTTATCCATGAGGGTATTGCAGATCGTAATAAGATCGCAATTATGGGGAACGGCTTTGGAGGCTATTCGGCATTATATGCGGCCTGTTTTAACTCTTCTTTGTACGCTTGTGCTATTTCAAATTCAGGTTATACTAATCTGTTTACCTATTTTAAACAAGTGCCTCCTTATTTCAAACCTTATGTCCAATTCTATTATCAGGTTGTTGGCAATCCGGAGACCGAATCAGATCTCTTTAAAGCTATTTCACCTGTTTTTCATTCGGATAAAGTAAAAATACCTATTTTTATGGTTCAGGGCGGACGTGACAAGTTCAGTTCTGTAAATGATGCAAATCAATTTGTGCAACGTCTTAAAAATAACAATGTGCCTGTGCAGTATATTGTTAAGGATGATGAAGGAAGACGATTTAAAAATGAAGAGAACATTGTCTCTTATTACCAGGAGATGGAAGTCTTTCTGAACAAATATTTAAAATAATCCTGAATCTTAATATGCACGAGACTTATATCATATGAGTACTTCAACAAAGTATACATACCGTAAAAATATTGGTTTACTTATTGCCTTTGTGGTATTTGTAACCATACTTTATGTGGTGTCTGTATTCTTTGCACGAACGATGATCTCCAATTTTGTGGATAGCGAATTTGCGAACCGCAAGGTAGAGGTGTATGATAAATCTTTAGTGCCTTTTAATGACTTCTTCCAAAACAGAATTCCTGAAATTTCCTATTATCAGGGGTTTCTTGATACAAATGAAGCGAAGGGTATGATCGATAATATTCTGCGCAAATATCCTTTCGTCAGAGAAACAATGTTTTATGATATCGCTATTACAAATGATGAAGAAGAAGGATATGAGATCAAATACAATAATCTGCTTATACAGTCCAGATCTGTATTTTCTTATTCGCTAAATGAAAATCATCATCTGATATCAAAGCGTCTGGAAGATAACAATCTCAAAAATTATTCGGACGACTTTAATAATATGACCGTCAAGCTGGTCAGTTTTCTGGACCGGGTAAATGATTCCACAAAGCTTACTGATAATTTGATCTTTAAGATCTTTTACGATATGACGCCCGGAAAGATCGCATATATGAATATTCCACGTATCGGCGATCTGGTTTCCTATCGTGAATTGTTAAGAGGAGCTATCAAACAGCCTGTCAGTTATGATCAGGATCTTTTTGTTTTCTATATAGATCCACGTAAGATCAGAATTACCAATGTCTATCCTAATTTATATGAAAATATAGAAATCGTACCCCTGGTAAGTGTCAATCTGACCGGTGAGAAGCCGTATCTGTATACAGAAGTTTCGCTTCCGGGAGCCCTTTCAGACTATAAGATTACCTTCAGTACATCAGAATCCTTTATTAAAAAGGAGACTAATCGTCGTTTTGCTCCTGTTGTACTGGGTATATCATTATTATATATTATTCTGCTACTGATTGCATATCTTATCTATAGGAATGTGATGATCAATAGCAGGCTGTACCGCTTACAGTATGACTTTATTAACAACCTCACACATGAGTTTAAAACACCCGTAAGTGTTATCAAAATTGCCGGTAACAACATAAAAAGTGCGGAGAAGATCAGTGATGAAGAGCGGACTATGTATGGTAAGATTCTGGATCAGGAAGCCGACAAGCTCAATAGCCTGATGAATAAATTATTGTCATTTACACAAATTGAAAATAAATCCATAAAATTCAAAAGAGAACGGGTAGATTTAAAAGAATTATGTGAAACGATATTTTCAGCTACTAAGATCAGCTATCCGGACCTTAAACTATCTTACCGGATTACAGTCAAAAATGATATGATAACTGATCCGGTATTGTTATCAAGTGTTTTTCAAAATCTGATTGATAATGCGTATAAATATTCTAATCCTTCAAACAAAGTTTTAGATGTTGATATACAACAAAATAAAAAAAATTTTGTTATCATATTCAGGGATGAAGGAATAGGCATTAATAAACAAGAATACCAGAATATATTTAAGAAGTTTTATAGAGTAAAGAATCAATATAATCAACAGGGAAGTATAGGTCTTGGGTTGGCATTTTGCAAGGAGATTACTGAATTTATGGGAGGTGATATCCGTGTAGATAGCCAACTTGGTAAGGGGACTACCTTTACTTTGACGTTCCCGGTCTAAAATAATGATAAAAGATATGCAAAAGGATATTACAATTGCTGTAGTAGAAGATGATGAGAATCTACGTTTCTTGGTAAGTCATCGGTTACAGTCTGAGAATTACAAAGTAATTCAGTCCGGAAATGGACTGGATGCTGAAAAAATGATTTTAGATGAAAGACCTGATATTGTTTTATTAGATTGGATGCTTCCCGGTAAGGAAGGTAACATCGTTTGTGAAGATGTGCGTAAAGCAGGGTTTGAGAACATTATTATTATGATGACTGCCAAATCTCAGGATATAGATAAAATCGATGCCTATAGTTTTGGAGTGACAGATTATATAACTAAACCCTTCAATATGGATGTTTTAGTTGCGATGATCGAGAATAAAGTGAGATTCTTTGTTCCTAAGAGCGGAGCGGAGGTGTATCACTTTGGCAGTACAGAACATCATCCCAATGTACACTCTTTAGTGAGAGATGGAAAGAAGATCGAGTTGACAATTCTGGAAAACAGGATCTTGTTGCATTTTCTTCAAAATGTGGGTAAAGAAATTACCCGTGAGGAGCTGATGGAAGTCGTTTGGGGATATAGCTCCAATGTCAATACAAGAACGTTGGATATGCATGTGGTGAGACTTCGTAAAAAGATCGAAAAGAACCCGGATAAGCCACATTATCTGCAGACAGTGAGAGGATTGGGGTATAAATTTATTGACGAAGACGAGTAAAATATATAACAAGATAGTTTTTGTTTATTTCAAAACAATTGTTATCTTCGTAAATATAGCAAGACCATGTTGTCCGAACAGGACAGGATGGTCTTGTCTTTTTATGTTTTGAAAAGTTAAAAAAGTTAAATAATTATGGCAGAAGTAACTTATTACAACCAGGAGGGATTAGATAAACTCAAAGAAGAGTTGCATCAACTGAAGACAGAGGGAAGAGCTAACATCGCAAAGGCTATCGCTGAAGCTAGAGACAAAGGTGATTTGTCAGAGAATGCTGAATACGATGCGGCAAAGGAAGCTCAAGGTTTACATGAAGCAAAAATTGCTAAGCTGGAAGATGTTCTTTCCAGTGCAAGACTTATTGATGAGTCCAAATTAGATACATCAAAGGTATTAGCATTATCTATTGTACGTATCAAAAACAAAAAGAACGGTTCGGAAATGACATATCAGCTTGTTTCTGAAACAGAAGCTGATCTTAAATCAGGTAAAATATCGGTTAAATCACCAATTGCACAAGGTCTGCTTGGAAAATCAAAAGGAGATACGGCAACTATTGAAGTTCCGGCTGGTAAAATCGAATTCGAGATCATGGAAATTTCGAGATAATAATATTGTAGGTTATAGGCGGTTTTGCCATAACCGCAATAATCTCAAATAAACATATAAAAAAGCGGTTACAGATATTGTAACCGCTTTTTTTATAGGTTAACTTCCAGAGAGTTATTGTATTTCTTCAGACTGCTGATAAAAGCAGGGATGTCTGTTATTACCTGATGACTATGCTGTATTCCTGCGGGAAGTGCTTTCTTAAGAACCATATGAGCAACTTCTGTCGCCATGTATGCAGTGATTTTTCCTTCTCCATTTCCGGATATAGTACAACACATTTCTGTTTGATCAGGGGTTCTGCTGACAACCTTTATCCCAAAAATATCACTTCCGATGGTCAGGTTATGAAAGAGTCTGATCAATAGACGTTGCAATCCGGAATAACTAAAAATAGATGTGAGTCTCAGGCTAGTCATCAATGCCATTATTTTTGTAAACAGCTTACTGTCGAAAGCCATGCGCGTAAATACTTTTCTGACAGGAGTGGTGTTAAGAAAAGTATGCTGATCAGAGAAATTGAACAGATAGAAGTTTCTTAACCCTTTTAGTAAAGTTTTTTTTGGTGACGTAAAGCTTTTAATAATCCGGGTCTCCCCGTTGACAACAATAGGATAGGCTTTATTAAGATTGTCAAAAGTCCATTTGTACGCGGAGTCCCCATGTTTTTCACCTAAACCCAATAGAATAAAAATATCTGTCTCCTGAACCTGCCCCAGTGTGTTTAGCGTATGTTGTGCCAGCAGGTTAGTCAAACCGGGAGCCAGACCTACACTTAATATAACGGTTGATTTACTATCCTTTATCTTATTTTGCAGAGCTTCTGCTTTCCGGATCATTTTTTGGTCTGCCGTGATGTCTATATAATGAATATCTCTTTTCAGACACTCCTCTATGATTATGCTGTCTGCCTGATCTATGCACATGATGACCAGCACGATATCTTCTAATATACTACTGTCAAAGTCTGTTTTCAGATCCAGTTGAGAAGGAATAACGCGATTCTGTAATTCCACAGAAAGTCGCTCTGCTTTTGCAAAGCTCCTGCCGGCAACGATGACTTGTTCGGGATATCGTTCAGACAGATGCTCACTTATAATACGGCCTACGGCACCATATCCTCCTATAATCAGTATTTTTCCAATCATTTTCTTGTGTTTTGGACAAATGTATTTCAAACAAAAAGATCCGACAAGTAGTTACCAAATGGGAACTATAAGAAAAAAACAGGGAAAGTATTGTACAGATTAGTTTGTAAGTTTGTGCCGGAATAATTTCTCATGCAGTATTATGGAGAAAAAGATATACGATGCCAATTCATGTATAATGACAGGTTTTTTCGGGATGATAGGAGGGAAGTGGAAAGCTGTGATCCTTTATCTTGTCGAGCAGGACAGAAACAGATTTAGCCTGCTGCTGGAAGCCATGCCTGGCATCAGTAAAAAGGTATTGACAGAACAGTTGCGAGAGCTTGAAGAGGACGGACTGCTTAGACGAGAGGTGTTGGTCGTTAAAGCACCTATGGTTGTACTGTATTCTCTTTCTGAAAAAGGAAAGTCTTTACGAAAATTAATTGACGGAATTATCACGTGGACTGCAGAACAGGCTTAGCAAAATCGTATTGTATCTGGAATAGATAAGGGAAGTGAGGATGTGTGGAAAAAAAACAGCTTGCATAGTGGTCTGTTGCGTCTTTTCAATCACATATTTTTGAGAGGTCTCCATACATTTGCGCCCGTTTTTCATATATTTGCTGTTGCACTTTAATAAATTAGAACATGTCAACTCTATTTTCGAAGATTGTTGCAGGTGAAATCCCTGCACACAAGGTTGCGGAGAGTATTGATTACCTGGCTTTTTTGGATATTCAGCCTTTGACCCGAGGTCATGTATTGGTGATTCCAAAACGCGAAACCGATTACATCTTTGATATTTCTGATGATGAGTATATGGGCCTGTGGATCTTTGCTAAGATTGTTGCACAGGGTATAAAAAAAGTTTTTCCTTGCCGTAAAGTTGGAATTGCTGTTGTTGGTCTGGAAGTAAACCACGCACACATTCATCTGATTCCGCTAAATGCCGTTCATGATATGAATTTTGAAAAGCCAAAACTAAGCCTGCCTGATGAGGAACTGGCAAAAATAGCAGAGGACATAAGAGAAGCAATTGCGAGTGTTACAAACAGTAACTAACGGTAGTTTTTATTTCATCAAACATGTATATTTTATAACCATGGCATCATTTTCGTTTTTCGGAAATATTGAATATGTCAGTACTTACCTGAGTTGTTTTTCAGGTAACGGTTAGCGGTATACTAAATTAGATATATGCAAGAGTTTTTGTTGTCATTTCAACAATTAATGGACGCTGAACATTTACTGAGTTCAGGAGGTTTCTATTTAGTTGTATTGATCGTTTTTGCCGAGACAGGATTGTTCTTTGGTTTTTTCCTTCCGGGAGATTATTTATTGTTTTTAGCCGGTCTTTTCTGTGCTTTGAATAAAGTTGATGTCAGTATTGAAACCATGTATTTTGGAATTTTGCTGGCAGGTATAGCCGGTAATTTTGCCGGATATTGGTTTGGTTACCGAACGGGGCCTATGCTCTTTAAACGAAAGGATTCGTGGATTTTCAAGCGTAAGTACATTATAATGGCGGAAGAGTTTTACCAAAAATATGGTGGAACCGCTTTAATTATAGGAAGGTTTGTTCCGATTATTCGTACATTTGCACCCATATTTGCGGGTGTAGTTAAGCTCGATTTTAAGAAATTTGTTATTTATAATGTATTTGGAGCCTTTTTATGGGTTACCTTATTGACATTATCCGGATACTTTCTGGGTGTCAAATTTCCGGGAATCATTAATTATGTCGAGTACATTATCGTAGGGATGATTGCTATTGCTTTCCTTCCTATTGTGATTGCACTCCTGAAAAGGGCAATCAAAAACAGAAAAAATAAAACAACAGATAAACAGTAATAATTAAATGAGTACACAAAACCCTTGGCATCAGGTCTCTCCTGGAAGTAATATGCCGGAATCAGTCAATGCAATTATTGAGATCTCTAACGGATCAAAAGGAAAATATGAGCTTGATAAAGAAAGTGGTCTGCTAATTTTGGATCGTGTAATGAGTTCTGCAGTTACCTATCCTGCTAACTACGGCTTTATTCCTCAGACATATTGTGATGATAAGGATCCTTTGGATATCCTGGTCATCTGTTCAGTAGATATTATGCCAATGAGTCTGGTTGAAGCCAAGATAATCGGTGTAATGAATATGGTCGATGGAGGTGAACAGGATGACAAAATCATCGCTGTTGCCAAAAATGATCCTGTAATGAATTACATTAATAATATTGAAGAACTTCCTCCTCATACGATGAAGGAAATTGTACAGTTCTTTGAAACATACAAGGCTTTGGAAAATAAACAAGTAGTGGTAGAAGGTGTGCAAGGTCGTGAGAAAGCGCAGGAAATCTTGTTGGAAAGTCTTGAATTGTACAAGCAAACATTTGTTAACAAATAACTTAAATAATGGCTCTCGATGTTTTTTGGACACTCTTGTTAGTACTTGCTAATGGTTTTTTTGTGGCTGCCGAATTTGCCATTGTAAAAGTTCGGGCTTCTCAAATAGAACTACAAGCCAAATCCGGAAGTAAAGTAGCAAAAGTTGCTAAAAATATTACAGAGCATTTAGATGGATACCTGGCTGCCACACAGCTAGGTATTACACTTGCCTCTCTTGCCTTAGGTTGGATTGGAGAACGTGTAATGACTGACATTGTGGGCAACTTTTTCCAATTTGTAGGTGTAGATATCTCTGCAGGTTGGGCTAAGACAGGTGGTCATGTGCTAGCATTTGCCATTATAACTATTCTCCATGTGGTCCTTGGTGAATTGGCGCCCAAGTCAATTGCCATTCAAAAACCGGTGGCCACGACGATGAGATTAGCCATTCCTCTTCGTGTTTTTTATTATCTGTTCATCCCTTTTATATGGGTATTGAACGGATTTGCCAATTTCTTATTAAAACTGATCGGTATTCAGCCACATTCAAGTGAATCTCATCACTCTTCTGAGGAACTGCAGTATTTACTGGACAAAGGTAAGGAAAGTGGTGCTTTGGATTTTTCTGAACATGAGCTTATCAAAAATGTGTTCGATTTTAACGAACGTATTGTAAAGAATATAATGGTACCGCGTACCAAGATCATCGCAATAGATAAGGATGCAACTGCGGACGAATTTATTAATACAGTCACAGAAGAAGGATACTCCCGTATTCCGATTTATGATGATAATATTGATCAGATCGTAGGTATTGTTCACACAAAAGATATTCTTCCTATCATCGTGAAGGGGAAAGAAGTGGTATTGAAAAACATCATGCGTAAGCCTTACTTCATTCCTGAAACGAAAAAAATCAATGATCTGATGGCTGAATTTCAGCTGAAGCGTATTCAGATTGCGATCGTACTGGATGAATTCGGAGGTACTGCAGGTATGGTTACACTGGAAGATATTGTAGAAGAACTGGTCGGTGAGATCCAGGATGAGTATGATGAGGAAACTCCGGTTGTAGAGCGTATTTCGGAAACGGAATACATGATCGATGCCGGCGCAAGTGTTCATGATGTAAATGAATACTTGCCTTTGGAGCTGCCTGAAAGTTCCGATTATGATACTATGGCTGGTTTGGTAAGTGATCTGTTTGATAAAATTCCTGAAGTAGGGGAGTACAAAGAATTGTATGGATATACCTTTACCATAATGAAAAAGACACAGCAGAATATTGAATTTGTTAAGCTGGAACTGATCGAGACACCTCACGATGAGGATGAAGAGTAAATATCCCTTTTTTAGTTAATATGCATCTGTTTTATACACCGGAAATAGAACCCCATTTCGCTAATTTTATACTGACCGAAGAGGAAAGTAAACATGCTATACGGGTACTCAGACTGGTAAACAGGGATCAGGTGCATCTTATAGATGGAAGAGGAGGATTCTATCGGGCGGAGATTATAGATGCGCACCCTAAACGTACAACCCTGCAGATAATAGAAATTCAGGAAGCCTTTCAAAAGCCTTCTTATCATCTGCACATGGCTGTAGCGCCAACAAAAAATATAGAACGTTTTGAGTGGTTTCTGGAAAAGGCTACAGAGGTGGGCGTGCAGGAAATCACACCTGTTATCAGTGAGCATTCAGAAAGAAAAGAGGTTAAACCAGATCGTTTGAATAAAGTGATCGTAGCTGCAATGAAACAGTCATACAAAGCTTATATGCCTAAGCTTAATCCAGCGATAACTTTAACTAATTTTCTGAAACAACAGGAGCAGGTGTCGGCGCAAAAGGCAATTGCACATTGCGTAGATAGCGAAAAGCAATATCTTGGTCAGGTTTTTAAACCTCAGCAGGATTATGTGATACTGATCGGTCCGGAAGGAGATTTTTCTACAGAGGAGATCAGCAAGACTATTTCTTCCGGTTTTGCACCTATCTCACTTGGAGAGGCACGATTACGTACGGAAACGGCTGCATTGACCTCCTGTGTTGAAGTGGCATTGTTAAACCGATAAAGCTGTTACTTAATCAAAACAGCATCAATAATCTGAATTTCAGCATTACCCTTTAGCGGTTCCGGATTAAATTTCATTTTTCCTTTTATTTTGATAGGCTCATCTGTGAATTTGACAGATTCTCCTTTCATAAAAATTTCTACCATAGGAGGAATTCCGTTAGATCCGCAAAACTGACACTGCATGACAGGTAACACCGATAACATAAACGTTTTATGATTACGACCGCTATTCAGCGGGACTAAATATCCAGGTAAGGTTACAATCTTATTCTCTAGCGCTTTCAGTGCAGGCGGATAGGTCGGTGTATAGATTTTTTTACTCCCTTCATAAGTAACTTTATACATCATTTTGTCTATTGCTTCCCAGGTGCTGTTCATCATAGGTGTATGATCCGGAACATTAGGATCTCTGTTTCCTATCTGTGCAAGCGTGTAAGTAGATAAAGTCAGTAAGAATATAAGGGATAAGAACTGTTTTCTCATTTTAATTATTTGATAACGTGTTTGAAATTGTTGTATTATAAGCTTTGACAGACGGTATAAGGGCGGAAAGAACACCAATCACACAGGCAATCAGTAGAATCCACCATTCATCCGGATTGATGTTGAATACTTCGATCAGGTCAACACTCTGGCTTGTCTGCGTACTGATATAGAATAAGGCGACATGTCCTAATAGCAAGCCTGCCAGTCCTCCAAGCAATGTAATGATAAGTCCTTCTAATAAGACCATACTGAACAAACGTACTTTGGATGCACCCAATGTCCGCATAACAGCCAGGTCATACTTACGTTGTTTTAAAGCGTTATAAAGGCTTAGGAATACGCTGAGGCCTGCCATCAGCATAATGATGTATGCCAGGATGGTGAGCGAATCTATCCCTACACCCAAAAGTGAAAATAAACGGGCGCTTTCTATTGCAGGTGATGCTGCCTGCATTGCTGTACTTTGATTGATCAGTTTAGGCAGCATTGCGATAGCTGCGGGTGACTGATACTGAATAAGCATAGCTGTGATTTCCTCGCCTTGATCTTTGATCAGATCCTGGCCGATATTTTTAACATACTCTTCATGCGGATGGTCGTGAGATTCTTCTTCTTCCGCTTCACCGTGGTGATGAAGATGTGCTTCTACCTGTTCTTCCAGATCTTCTTCCGCATGATGATGATCGTCCGATTCATGTCCGTGTGCCAGACCATGTACATCCCATACACTTTCAAGGCTGCATAGAATAAGGTTGTCGGTGATATTGTCATTTTTCTTTAATATACCCACCACTACAAAAGGGTGGTCATGGTGATCGTCACCAGAGGCAGAGAGTCCATGCGAACTGTTTATTTTACTTCCTATTTTTAACTGGTGTTTTTGGGCCACAGCATGACCGACGACAACTTCAAACGGTTTGTGAAAATATTTGCCTTCGGCAACTTTCGTCTCATACAACTTCAGAAAGTCATCATTTGTGCCGACGATACGGTGTCCTCTATAATTATCTCCAAGGGATAGCGGGACAGCAAGTTTAACAAAAGGATTTTGCTTAAGCTGATTGGCTTCTGCCAGCGAGATATTACCTGTGGGGTTATCCACATGATAGACTGCACTGAGTATAAGTTGCAACGGACTTCCTTTTGCACCTACAACCAGATCGATGTTTTTGCTGTTACTGTCCAGTTGTTTTTCGAAACTATCTCCTGTCACATAAAGTACGCATAGTATGGCTGCTCCGAACGCAGTCAGAATGATGCTCAAAATGGTGGAACCAAGTTGTTTACTGATGTTTTTCCAAACGATTTTTAATATATTCATGGGTGTCGTTGTCAAAGTTAATAAATCAAATACCAATCGTATAACTCATTAAAGATTATACGTGTGATGGAATCTGTCTTTTATGCGTTTGTCATGTGTAGCGATCAGCAATGTCGATCCGTATTGATCGGCAATACTTAACAGTAATTCCATTACCCGGGCGGTATTTGTATCATCTAATGCTGCAGTTGGTTCGTCTGCAATAAGTAGAGAAGGTGTATTTATCAACGCACGTGCTATCGCTGCCCGCTGAAGTTGTCCACGGCTAAGCTGGTTGGGGTAAGATTTTGTTTTGTCAATAAGCTGCAACTGTTCAAGCATAGTAAGTATTGCTTTTTCATCTACAGGTAATTTGGCCAGACTTTGTGCTATTTTTATATTGTCCAGCAAAGTCAGGTTCCGGAGTAAATGTGCCTCCTGAAAAATAAATCCTATATGTTGAGCCCGGAAAGCATCCAGTTTAGACCCTTTAAGATCATATAATGATTGTCCGTTCAGTACGACAGATCCGGTAGATGGAAGTGAGAGTCCACCTAACAACTGAAGTAAGGTTGTCTTTCCGCTTCCGGAATCTCCCAATAATAAGGTGTGTTGACCTTTATTGATCTCTATCTCCGGAAATGTTAAGGCAGTGCCATTTTTATACCGGAAAGATAAGTCTTTAGCTGTCAGAATGTGGTGAACCATAGGGCTAAGAAATTTGATAATGCAATTTAATTGCATAAAAATACCGTAAATCCATTAATAAAGCGAATCCTTTATTATATTATTACATTCTATGTTGGGGATATGTTAACGGAATGATGCTTAACATAATGCTTAAAATGATATGGTAATATAATGTGATTTAATGAATTATCTGGATTTCAGTATGGGTATTAATAATTTTTTAACATTCAATTGATGTAATAGTAATCCGCTGTTAACACAATGCTAATACTACCATAATAGTTTTGCGGAAACAAAAATCTCAAAGAATTGAAATCGCAATTAAAACTCCAGGGCTTAACCATTACATTACTTCTGTTGATGTTTACAGCCAACGCTTTTGCTCAAAGTGGAAAAGTAACAGGAAAAGTTATTAACAGTAAAACAAGCGAAACCATTGTCGGTGTCACTGTCAAAGTATTAGGGACATCCAGAGGTGGAAGTTCTGATGTATCCGGTATCTACAATATTCCGGCACTTCCTGTTGGTAAGTATACATTAGAATTTTCTTATGTCGGATATGCTACTAAGCAAATTACAGAAGTAGAAATCAAAGATAAAGATGTCACTAATCTGGATGTATTGATGGACAATTCGGAGGGAACAGTATTAGATCAGGTCGTAATCACCGGATCATTTAAAAAAGAATCTGTTAGTGCTTTATATGCACAGCAAAAGAATAGCGCACTTATATCGGATGGTATTTCCAGTGAACAGATCAAACGTTCTCCGGATAAAAATACGTCTGAGGCCTTACGTCGCGTGAGTGGTACTACTATACAAGATAACAAATTTGTTGTTATTCGCGGTTTAAGTGATCGTTATAACGTCGCAATGTTAGATGGTTCTGTTCTTCCCAGTACTGAAGCAAACAGAAGAGCTTTTTCATTTGATATCATACCTTCAAACCTGATTGATAAGATTACAATTTCAAAAACAGCTACTCCTGACTTACCTGCAGATTTTGCCGGAGGAGCAGTTCAGGTAGCTACTATTGATATCCCTACAAAGGATTTTATATCATTCGGTCTTGGATACGGATACAATACAGCTTCCACATTTAAGGATTTCTTAGGAACAAAAAGAAATTTTGCGAATTACATGGGTTTTGATGATGGTTCCAGTAAACTGGCTACTAATTTCCCATCAAGAGAAACTGTTAATGCAGGACTTTCGGAGAAATGGAACAGACTCGTGTTGAAGTCTTTGCCAAATGATTTTGCGATCAATAATACATCTGCACTGCCTTCTCAAAGCTACCAGTTTGGTATAGGAAAAGTAAAGCAATTTGAAAATAACAATAGATTCGGAGCTTTATTCTCTTTAAGTTACCGTAACTCTCAGAATATATTTGCTGATATCAAGAGAGACTGGTATGAGTATGATTACAATGATAATCAGTACAGATTCAGTTCCAATCTGGGTGGTTTATTAAATCTGGGTTATTCCTTCGGAAGAAGTAAAATTACATTTAAGAATCTTTACAACAGAGCTTATGATAATATCTATACCGAAAGAACAGGTATAAATAACAGTTCTTCTTCAGACAATCGTTTCTTCGCTTATGATCTTCTACAAAAATCTTTGTTCAAGAGTACACTTGAAGGAGAACACGCTTTAACAGAGCGTAATGACAAATTGAAGTGGACACTTTCCTGGAGTAATATTCTGAATCAGCAACCTAATCAGATGAAGATCAACTACGGTAAAAATCTGAATGACCTGGATGATCCTACAGTTCCTTATCTGGCAAATATCACTACGATTGGTAAAGAAAATACAAGACTTTTCTCTGATTTGAATGAAAACATTTATTCCGGAGAAGTAGGATACTCCAGACCGATGAAATTTCTGGATGCACCTTCAACACTGAAAGTTGGTGCCGGAACGCAATACAGAAAACGTAATTTTGACGCTCGTTTTATAGGTTTCGAGTTGAATGTAAATCAGATGGATGTAGAGCTGCAGAATCAAATCCGTCAGTTGTCTCCTGACAAAATATTCAATGAAGATTTCATTAACAAAAATTACTTCAAATACAGTGAGATTTCAGGAAGCGGTGACAAGTATGATGCAAATTCACTGACTGCTTTCGGATATGCAATGCTTGATCAGAAATTTGCGGATAAGTTCCGTTTTGTATACGGACTTCGTGTAGAGAACTATAATGTACAGTTAAATACAGTTTCTAAAGTAGTTGACGATACACAAATCGACTTTTTGCCATCCCTTAACTTTACTTATAATATCGACGACAGAACGAATCTTCGTGCTTCTTACTACCGTACAGTAGCACGTCCTGAATTTCGTGAGTTAGCTCCGTTCTCCTTCTATGATTATGAGCAGTTAGGTATGATATCCGGTAATACAAACTTAAAACGCAGTTCTATCAATAATGCCGACCTGCGCTTTGAAATGTATCCTACTGCCGGAGAGATTTTCTCTTTCTCTGTTTTTTACAAGCAATTTACAGATGCAATAGAGCCTTATCGTTATGATGTGAATTCTACTCCTGATATCACGTTCTTCAATACGCCTAAAGCTGAATTATACGGATTTGAGGTGGAAGCCCGTAAGAAGTTAAATTTTATCAGTGAACAAAGATTTTTTGAGAATACAACAGGTTATATCAACTTCTCTTATGTACACTCAAAAGTTGAAAACCCTACAGATCAAAACTACATTGACAAAACCCGCCCTATGGTAGGACAGTCTCCTTATGTGATCAATGCAGGTTTGCAACACTCCACAATGGATAATAAACTAAACTTTAACATTCTGTATAACCGTATCGGAAAGAGAATTGCACAGGCAAGCGGAATTCGTTTTGCAAGTACATGGGAAGCTCCTCGTGATGTGCTGGATTTACAGATCGGTTATAAGATCATTAACAACAAAGCTGAGATCAAGTTCAATGCAAGTGATATTATCAATAGTTCGGTTCACGCATACTATGATAATAAAGCATTGGGTACGCCTAATGAGATAAATTATAAATACAAACCGGGTTCAAACTATTCGCTGTCATTCAATTATACTTTCTAAAGCATAATAATTTTTTAACACGCTGTTAATGACAGTTTTATTTTAAAAGTATTACTTAGTAATCATAAATTAACAAACAAAATAATGAAAAAGAGATTCTTATTATTCTCCTTATCAGCTTTACTATTGGCTGGAGCATGTAAAAAAACAACAATTTCAGACAATGGTCCTGATACTGAAAACCCAGGAACCAATAAGGGTAATGTAGTTGAGATTTCAGGAGAGATCACTTCAAATACAACCTGGACTGCTGATAAGATTTATTTGTTAAAAGGCTTTGTGTTTGTTTCTAACGGAGCAACATTAACTATCGAGCCGGGAACTATTATTAAAGGTGATAAAGCTACTAAAGCAACTTTAACTGTAACGAGAGGAAGTAAAATCAATGCAACAGGGACTGCTGATAAACCTATTGTATTTACTTCAGCATTAGGTTCCGGAGCCAGAAGTCATGGTGACTGGGGTGGTATCATTTTGTTGGGTAAAGCTCCTGTAAATATGGGAACTGATGTGAAGATCGAAGGTGGTCTGGAAGCTCCAAAAGGAAAAGATGAGAAAAACTACATCTTCTACGGAGGTACAGATGCAGCAGATAATTCAGGTGTTCTTAAATATGTACGTATTGAATTTGCCGGTATTGCATATTCTGTAGATAATGAGATCAACGGATTGACAATGGGTGGTGTTGGTAGTGGTACTACACTGGATTATATTCAGGTTTACAGATCAGGAGATGATGCTTTCGAATGGTTTGGAGGTACAGTTAACGCAAAGCACTTATTGGCTATCGGTACATGGGATGACGATTTCGATACAGATTTT
Organism: Sphingobacterium sp. UBA5789; assembly: GCF_002418355.1. NCBI lineage: Bacteria > Pseudomonadati > Bacteroidota > Sphingobacteriia > Sphingobacteriales > Sphingobacteriaceae > Sphingobacterium > Sphingobacterium sp. UBA5789. The sequence goes on from NZ_DIDX01000001.1 coordinate 1,189,002, forward strand.
GGTTATTCCGGAAATATTCAGTTTGCTTTAGCACAACGTGTTGCTACAGTAGCGGATCAGTCAGGATCTAACGGTTTTGAATCTGACAACAATGGTGACGGTACAGATGCTACACCAAAAACATCAGCTGTATTTTCTAACGTAACTATTCTGGGGCCTCTTCAGACAGCTTCCGGATCTGCAAATGCAAGTTATCAGCACGGAAATCAGGTTCGTAGAAATTCATCTATCAGCTTATTCAACTCCGTAGTATCTGGTTTCCCGATCGGATTATATGTGGATGATACAAAAGTTACTACAGCAAATTCAACATCTAATAATTTCCTTACAGGAGCCGCAGTATATAATAACAATCTGTTTATCGGATCGAAGACTGATGCTTTGAAAATTAGTTCTACAACAAACTCCGCTGCTTTAAGCACATTGTTAAGAAGTACTAATACATTTGATAATGCAATTTTTGCCACTACAGCGATGTACAAAGCACCATATAACTACGGAACTGATTTTGGTAAGACTCCTGCAAATCCTGACTTTACGCTGGCAACAGGTTCTGTGCTTGCTACAGGCGCAGTATTTACACATGCTAAAGTTTCGGGTAGCTATTTTGAAAAAGTGGCTTACAAAGGTGCTTTCGGAACGGAAGACTGGACTAAAGGTTGGGCACATTATGATCCTCAGACATTACCTTACACTACTCCGGGAGCAGTAAAATAATTAAGATCACAGTATACAATAGCAAAGGGGATGTTTTTAGCATCCCCTTTCTTGTTTTATGTATGTTTATCGCTTGGGATCATAGTGGTAAACGATCTCAAATCGTTGATTCTTTAAATTATCAGCCAGTTGACCTATTGCCAGATTCTGTTTTTGAGGGGTAGGCTCACAGATAGAGTAATACTTGCCATTGTACAGAATCGCCTCTCCAATGGGTTTGTCAAATTGTACAGCCATTGTAATATGGGTAGGGTACAATAGTGTAATCATCGGCAGGTCATATATTTCTTTGACCAGATAGAAGAATAATGCAGCTCTGTCATCACAGTCACTGTATTGATTTAACAGTGTTTGTTCAGGAGATAATCTTTTTTCTTTACCAAAGTTTTCTTCATCATTTTCATATAAAAATGCGTAGCGGGTAAACTGCATCAGATAGTCTACTCCTTTTTTTTGATTCATGCCTTTTAGATTCTCTTTGAGAACAGGTATAAGTGATTCATAAGTTTCCTTGCTCAATGGAATGTTGAAATATGTTTCGAAATCCACCCCAGGATAGTTTGCAAAGATATCACTGACATCTGTATTGAGCTTTACTTTAAAGTGGTATGCTTTGCTCTTGTATTTAAATGCTAATTGTTTTTCTACATAACGTTCCGGTCTGAAATCCGGCATACGTGTCACTTTATAGCTGAAATCTTTTTTACCCTCCGGTACCGTAATCTCTACAGGCTTATACGCGCCGTTACCATTAAACATCTTGCCATAGTCATGATAGTTGAGACACATATATTTCTTTTTATCTATCGTAAAAAACGGAATGTCTGAAATATCCTCATCATTACGGATATAAAATATAATCTGATCCTTGTAAATGGCCAGTCTGGCATCATAACCGGATTTAGTCATTAAAAACCATTTATATAGCGTATATCTGGCATAATTATCCGATTTGGCGCTCAGGCTCTGGGCGGTCTTACGTATTAACTGATAATATAACCAATCATTGAGGTCATATTGTTCTTTGTATTTTAATAAGTCATTTATTAATGGCTGATAGCTACCGGCAGATAAACTGACGTAGAAGGCCTTAATTGAGGTGTCAGATAAACTGTCTGTAAATGGAATATTAGTTGTAGGATCCGCATGGTAACTAAAAGTACTTTCATAAAAATCGAAACTTTTATTTTGAGCATAACCGGTGTGAACACCAAAATAGATGCTTAATGCCATGCTGAACAAAAATCTGATATGTATAAAACTCCCCTTCATTCTATTAACACTTTGGTAACAATGTGTTAATATAAATTTAATACTAAATTTTAAAATAAAGATGATTTTTTTGTCATAATTACAAATCAGAGGTAAATCTTCTTTTTGAAATTAGCATATTCTCATCTGGCTGACAAGTAGTGAATTATAAATGGTTAGCTATTTAACTTGTCTTTTATGTTTTCGATCTGTATAAGATGTCTTTGTGTGTGATAACCTATAAAGCTAAGCCATTCATAGCGTGTTAAATAACCCACTTGCGGAAATGCCATGTCTGTGCATATTACAGTAAGATCCGTGGATTCAATACTTTTTAATAAGTTTGATCTATTGACATCTATTTCTGTTAGAAGCTCATTTTTAGTATATAGTTTTTTACGGGGGAGGAGAGAAGGATCTGCTTTAAATTTGAGATCCATGTTTAGAAACATTCCTTTCAACACAGCTATATACTGATCAAAGGAGCGTTCCGATACCTGAGTATGTTCATCCGGGATACCACTGCTACATATAATAATATGATCTGCAGTCTGTCCGATAGTCCAGCTGTCTTCAAAAGGAATACTGTTTAGTTGAGTTTCTTCTGTTGTCTGCAAAGATTGATGGAATTGTCCAAAAATATACTCTATACTTTTAGTTACCTGATCATTTAAATTCATAACATATGGTTTTTAATACCTGTTAAAGGTCGGGAATAACCTTAATATTTTTACTTGCCATAAGACAATAAATAATACAGGAAAATTGTCTGCCACAAAAAAGCCTGCGCAATTCACGCAGGCCCTATAGTAAAAAATCTAAAAAGTAGTCGTATTATAATTATGGAAAGGTAGATACCACTTTGCTAACTTTCCAGCTATCTGTGCTGTGGTTTAAGGTAATATAATCTACCCTTGTAAAATTTTCAAATTTCATAATAACTTTTGCTACACAGTGGTTGCCGCTTTCATCCAGAATCTGATAGGATGTTTTACAATTGTATTTTAGTCCTTTTGTGGATTTAAGAAATTCACTGTATTGTTTTTTATTGTACGTAAGATCCGGAGAGGAAGCATTATAATACTGAAAGTCTTTGGCTAGCAGCTCTTCATTCAGTGTTGCTTGTCCCAGAGCAGAGGCTTCCAGAAATGTCTTGATAATTGCCATGGAGTTCATGTTTTTTAACGGATCCGGATTTACGTTAGCAAAAGAGCTGAATGACGTGATCAGAAGTAATGCGGTTGCGAAGGTTTTGATAATTGTTTTCATATGATTAATATTTTTAGTTGTCATTGTTAATTGTTTGATTCAAAGGTAGGTGCCTTTGCTGTTTTGTGAAACAGACATTAGATCAATGTGGTAAATAACTCGGTAAAACAGGTGGTTTTGTCGGTGAAAAGCGGCGAAAGATTTACATAAATTATCTCTGTTCAGAATCGTGCTTGTAGATAAAAAATGACAACAGTTAAAAATCTGAAATTATGAATAGGTTTAGGTGTGATTTTTGCTGTGAACCAGTGTGTTAACCAATATTAATATTTATGGAAATTAAAACCTCAACAAAATTTGTAGCTGAATTAATCGGTACATTTGGCTTAGTACTATTTGGATGTGGCGCAGCAGCGGTAGCAGGTGCCAGTACCATAGCAGGATTGTCAGGATTGGGACTTTTGGGTATTTCATTTGCATTTGGCCTTTCTGTGGTCGTGTTTGCATATGCAATTGGGGGGATAAGCGGCTGTCATATTAATCCGGCAGTCACAATAGGTGTTTTAGTCGCGGGTAAGATTTCTGCAAAAGATGCGGTAGTCTATATAATTGCTCAGCTGATCGGAGCATTATTAGGAGCTTTTGTTCTGCAGCAGATTTTAAGCGGTCAGTTGGCCGGATTTTCGGCAGGAGAGTGGGCTTATGGCTCTAACGGATGGGGAAAAGGCTATCAGAATGAATATGGAACAACAGCGGCTTTTTTAACAGAAGCTGTATTGACCTTTTTATTCTTATTTGTTATTCTGGCCACAACTTCTAAAGTTGGAAACAGTACCATGGCCGGACTCGCTATAGGTCTTACTTTGGTGTTGATCCATTTGGTAGCTATTCCGATCACGGGTACATCAGTGAATCCTGCACGAAGTTTTGGACCCGCTCTTTTAGCCGGGGGAGTAGCATTACAGCAACTATGGTTGTTTATTCTGGCACCGGTAGTTGGAGCAATAGTGGCTGCTGTCGTATGGAGAGCTTTATACAGCGAACCTAAGTAAGCTATTATTTTTACTTTATAAGTAGCCCTGTCCTGTAAGATAGGGCTATTTTTTTGAATATTCTGTAGCTTTTTTTTGATCTATAACGTTGTGTATTAAGATAATCTGCTAAATTATGAAAACAGTGAAATTTGCTTTTTTTGCCACGATTGCTCTGCTATTAATGGCCTGTAAAAAAGATTCATCCAAGGGTTCTGAAAATATTGGCATCACAGGACGCTGGAAGTTAGTCGAAGTGTATGCTGATCCTGGTGACGGATCCGGAAAATACGGAGCGGTAGACAGTAAAAAGCAACTTACATTTAAAGCTAACGGTACTGTAGAAGTGCAGAATGGTGATCTTTGCACGGTCTCTATAAATTCGGACAATAACGCAACCTCCACTTATAAGATATTGGATAAATCGGAGACCTCAGGAAATAAAAACAGACTGGTGATCTTTTCATGCGCTGTGATGGAAAATGCACCCAGCGAATTGACCTTTGAAATAAAAGGAGACATACTTACTATTTCTTATCTCTGCTTTGAAGGCTGCGGAGAACGTTATAAACGTATAGAATAAGAGGGAGATGTTTTGAGAATTCGCCAAAACGGAATTGTAGAATACAAAATCCGGATTACTTTTTTGTATTGCGGCAAACTTGCAAAATGCGTATCTTCGTGCAATGGATAATTTTATTGTTTCTGCTCGTAAATATCGCCCGGTCACCTTTGATTCGGTAGTCGGTCAGCAACACATCACAGGTACCTTAAAGAATGCTATTCACAACAATCAGTTGGCGCAGGCATTTTTGTTTTGTGGTCCCAGGGGTGTGGGAAAGACGACTTGTGCGCGTATTTTGGCAAAGACAATAAATTGTGAGCATATCACCAGTGAAGTAGAAGCCTGTGGTGTATGTGACAGTTGTAAATCTTTCCAGAACGGTAATTCTTTCAGTATTCATGAACTGGATGCTGCCTCTAATAATTCAGTAGATGATATTCGTAATCTGATTGATCAGGTTCGGATTCCTCCACAGTCCGGAAAATATAAAATCTATATTATTGATGAGGTGCACATGTTGTCTCAGCAGGCATTCAATGCTTTTCTGAAAACATTGGAAGAGCCACCTTCTTACGCAATTTTTATCCTTGCAACTACAGAGAAGCATAAGATTCTTCCCACTATTTTATCACGTTGTCAGATTTTTGATTTTAACAGAATCCGTGTAGAAGATATGGCTCAGCATCTGGCAGGTATTGCCGAGAAGGAAGCGGTGACATATGATCTGGATGGTCTTCATATTATTGCTCAAAAGGCAGATGGAGGACTTAGAGATGCACTTTCGATGTTTGATCAGATTGTTAGTTTTTCGAACAAACAGATTTCTTATCAATCTGTCATCGACAATCTGAATATATTAGACTACGATTATTATTTTAAACTGACGGACGCTATCCTGCAGGAGGAAGCTGCTGAGTCCTTGCTTATTTTTGATCAGGTACTTAACAGAGGGTTTGACGGAAACCACTTTATTGGCGGACTTTCCTCGCATCTGCGTAATCTGCTGGTCACAAAAGAGCCGGCTACATTAAAGCTGCTTGATGTAAGTGATAATATCAAAAAAAGATATCTTGAGCAGTCGCAGAAAGTTTCTTCAGGATTATTATTATCCGCATTAAATATCTCCAATCAGTGTGAGATAAATTATAAAACCAGTAAGAACCAGCGTTTACAGGTCGAGCTGGCCTTGCTCAAAATGTGCCATATAGCGACTGCTATTCAAATGAGCCAAAACGGTGCGCTTTCAGGATCTGCTGAAGTAAAAAAAAAACGACTTGATTCAGCGGTAGCTGCTCCGGTTTCAGAACCGGCAAGTGCACCTGCTCCCGTTGTTACTCCTGTAGCTGTACCCGCACCTGCAGAAGTAAAAGCTGCTCCTTCCCCTGCAAAACCCGTAGAAAACCATCCTCCAAAGCTTGCAGACTCCGGTAAAAAAGGCTGGGGAGCTGTTAAGGTCGGGGTCTCGATTCCTAATCTGAATACTATCTTTGAAGAGAAGCCGGCCGAAGAAAATGAAGGTCCTTCTCTGGTCAAAGGCGAGGCATACCGGGAGGTTACGCTTAATGAGTTTTTACAAAAATGGAATGAATTTGCGGAGCGTTTGAAAGCTGAAAATAAAATCAACCTGTATACGCTGATGACATCAGCTCCTCCAAAGCTTCAGCCTAATAATCTGATCGAAGTAGAGGTGGAGAATGCAATTCAGATGGATGTACTGACCTCAGCTAAAATTGATATGCTTAACTTTTTACGTGTGGAACTTCAGAATTTCTCACTTGATGTTAAAGGAGTCATGATTGAGCATCAGGTTTCTCGCAAACCTTACACATCACAGGAAAAATATCAGGCTATGGTCGCCAAGAACCCAAATCTGGAAACATTGCGCCAAACGTTTAATCTCGGATTGAGTTAGGTAGCAATATCTACATACATTTTAAAACAGAAATATTCTTCATCATATGCAAAATTTTCAAAGACACGACAGAAATGAAAAGCGGGAGACCAATCAAATGGTTTTCGGTATTCGTGCAGTTATAGAAGCCATTGATAGCGGCAAAGAGATCGAGTCTTTGTTTGTGCAGCGAGGGTTGGGGGGAAGTTTATTTTTAGAATTGAAATCCCTGATCAAGGAACATGAGATTGGTTTTCAACAAGTACCTATCGAAAAACTGAACCGTATTACCCGTAAAAATCATCAGGGTGTAATCGCTGTTATTTCACCAATCACTTATCAGAAGATAGAAGATCTTATTCCTGAGATATATGAAAAAGGAGAAACTCCACTGATATTGATGCTGGATGGCGTAACGGACGTACGTAATCTGGGTGCTATTGCGCGGACAGCTGAATGTTCAGGAGTACATGCGATTATTGTACCTAAAAAAGGATCTGCGGAAATCAATTCGGATGCTATTAAAACTTCTGCAGGCGCTTTATATAAGATTCCGGTATGTCGTCATGATAACCTGGGAAAAGTCGGTAAATTTTTGATTGACTCCGGTATACAGCTGGTTGTCAGTACCGAAAAAACAGAAGAAAGTATCTATAGTGTAGATTATACTGCTCCGACCTGTATCATTATGGGAGCAGAAGATGTAGGCGTCTCAGATGACCTGATACGTATTTCAGATCATTTGGCAAAGATTCCAATGTTTGGCGAGATAGGGTCATTGAATGTGTCTGTATCTGCAGGAGTGGTTCTGTATGAAGCCATTCGTCAACGACAGATAACAAAATAAATAAAAACGGGGTCTTTATTGAAAAGGCCCCGTTTTTTATTTACAGGTTGAAAAAATCAAAAAAGTATTTAGGGTGCTTCAGATTGATCAGTTGTTCTCTGTTGTGGTCAAAGAAATCAAAATCTCCAGTCTCAATATCCGCTATTGTAAAGGAATGCGAGATCTGCTGTTTACCTCTGGTCACTACTCCGAGTCCATAATCCATATCTAAAGTGAATACATTCAGATCAGGGCGTGTAACGATCAGGTCTGCTACGGTCTTCCATACATCGCCATTCCATTGTCCCTGCCAGCCAGGCAAGTCCCAGTTTTTGACTTTATCTGTTACTTCACTGAAGTGTTCACGGATGGCATATCCTGCGGCAGCATTGAGTGGGTTACAATCATGCATAATGATAACTCCGCCTTCATTGAGGTACTTCAGACTATTTTCTACATCTTTTTTTGCCTGCTGATAAGTATGAAGTCCATCTACAAGGACAACATCTACACCATGTTTAAGTACACTTTGGGCTTTTGTCTCAAAGAACTGATCACTCGGCATTTCATATGTTTCAAATTTATAAATGCCTAATAGGCGTTTGGCTTTCATTGAAGGGCGAAATAAAAACTCGGGGTCAACCCCTATTTTACGGTTACAGTTTACCTTTGAGATAACAGCTCCGGTCTGTACGCCAATTTCTAAATATATCTTTGCATTATGTTTTTGAATGATCTTGTTGATTACATCAAGTCTATACATGGTTGTGGTTCTAATTCGAATTCAATTTATAAAATAAACTTGAAAAAGTACCTGCTTAGTATATTTTTTCTTTCGATCGGTAAAATAATTTTCCGGGAGGGTGGAAGGCAAATAAAAAAGGCTGAGTAATTTACTCAGCCTTAGAAAATGGAATAACTATACTAGTTAATATTTACTTTTGGATTCTTTGCGTTTTCCGGAAAAATCACGGAAGCCACCGCCATTTCCTCCATCACGACGATCACGTCTTTCACCACCGCTTCTGCGCTCGCCACCACGATATCCGCCTTCACGTCTTCCGCCACGGTCTCCACCACGACTTCTTCCGCCACCACGACTTTCGCTTCTGCCTTCGCCTGAAACTTCAATGCGTACATTACGTCCGTTGAAATCTACATTCTGGAATCCAGAGAATACTTTCTCTACTTCTTCATCCTGTACTTCAAAGAATGTGAACACTCCTTTAAGATCGATTTTACCGATCGATTTGCCGGAAATTTTAGCGTTGTTACAGATAAATCCTAACATATCTCCACGTGTGAATTCGTCTACTGAACCTAAGTTCATGAAAAGGCGTGTATATCCTTTAGAACCACCACGTGAACGATCATCACGTCTGTCGCCACGTTCTCCGCGTTCGTTGTCACGTGCTTCTATGTTTAGATCCGGAGCATTTTTATAATAATCCAGGAATCTGTTGAATTCTAATGAAGCAAATCTTTTGATGATGTCTTCTTTTGAAAGAGCCTCCAGGTTTTCCATGATAGTAGGAAGGAATGGAGTAATCTGATCATCATTGACTTCTACATTCTCAATTTTGCTTACGATTGAGAATAATTGTTTTTCACAAACTTCAGCTCCTTGAGGAACTTGCTTTCTTTCGAAAGATTTACCAATGATTTTCTCAATGTGACGAATTTTGCTTAATTCTTTCACATTTACCAATGAAAGAGAGATACCTGTTTTACCTGCACGGGCTGTACGGCCTGAACGGTGAGTGTAATTCTCTACTTCATCCGGCAGGGAGAAGTTGATAACGTGTGTTACGTCATTAACGTCAATACCACGGGCAGCTACGTCTGTTGCGATCAACAATTGTAAGCTACGGTCACGGTAACGTTTCATAACTTTATCACGTTGTTGTTGTGAAAGGTCACCATGCAATGAATCTGCATTATAACCATCTTTGATAAGCGCTTCAGCAATTTCTTGCGTTTCGATCTTAGTACGGCAGAATACAATACCGAAGATTTCAGGATTGGAATCAACGATACGTTTGAATGCTGCATACTTATCTTTTGCTCTGATCAGGTAATAGTGGTGCTCGATATTGGCATTACCTGTATTTTTGGTACCAACAGTCAATTCCACAGGATCAGTCATATAATTTTGAGCTATACGACGTACCTCTCTAGGCATTGTTGCAGAAAATAACCAGGTTTTTTTCTCTTCCGGAGTTTCTGACAATATATTGTTGATGTCTTCCTGAAAGCCCATATTAAGCATTTCATCCGCTTCATCTAATACAACATATTTTACATTGGAGAAATCAATGGCATTACGGCCAATGATATCAAGCATACGACCAGGAGTCGCTACTACGATTTGTACACCACGACGGATCTGACGTAGTTGGTCAGAGATATTTGCACCTCCGTATACCGCTACTACATGTACATCATCGATGTATTTCGCAAATTTTTCTAAATCTTTCGCAATTTGCAAACAAAGTTCACGTGTTGGACATAATACCAACGCTTGAGGATGTTTTTGAGAAAAGTCTAATTGTTCTAATAATGGAAGACCAAATGCCGCGGTCTTTCCTGTGCCAGTTTGGGCTAATCCGACAAAATCGTCGTTACCAGTCAGTAAAACAGGAATGGCTTTTTCCTGAATAGGAGAAGGTTTTTCGAAACCTAACTCAGAGATGGCATTAACAACTTCATGACGGATTCCCAGTTCTAAAAATGGGTTCATGAAATAATTTATACAATAGGCTCAATTGCCTAAGGCGGTGCAAAGATAGAAATAATAATTGATAAAAACAATTATTATTAAATGTTAATTATTTTGAAATGAAGTACTTAAAAACTAAACAGGCCCTATGCTGCTGCATAGGGCCTGTAATAGGTATTCCTGAGACTTAAATCGTCTGTTAATATAATGTGAATTCTACACGACGGTTTTGCTGACGACCTTCTGCAGTAGCGTTAGTAGCGATAGGTTGGTTTGGACCATAACCTGTTGCCTCGATACGGGAAGGATTAGCACCTTTGCTTGTTAAGTATGCTTTTACAGCTTCCGCACGTTCTTTAGATAATCTAAGATTCGTTTGCATAGATCCTGTATTGTCGGTGTGACCCGCTAATTTCAGGCTGAAGTTTTTCTCGATTAATAAGGAAGCTACGCGGTCAAGACTTGGGTAAGAAGTAGGACGGATCGTAGATTTACCAAGATCGAATTCCAGATCTTTAATGGCTTCATCAACTACTTTTTTGTCTGCTTCCGTAACAACGATTTTTTCTACCACTTTAGTTTCCGCAACAGGAAGAGGACATCCTGCTCCGTCTACTTTAGTTCCTGAAGGTGTATTAGGACATTTGTCGTATTTGTTAGCTACACCATCACCATCATCATCTTTCAAATCAGCATTTAACTGATCTACCTGAGATTTAAGTGCATTGTTAGCTGCTACTAATGCTTCACGTTCAGCTTTTAACTGATCGTATTTAGCGGTATAATCATTGACTAAGGTAGCTACAGGATTGCTGTTGCTCAATGCTGGTTTTGAAGAACTTCCTAATGCAAATTCAACACCTGCATGTGCGTATGAGAACAGGTCATGTTTGATCGTTCCTACACGTGCTCCGTCGAAGTCCTGATTAGCCCAGTTTAACTGATATCCCAGATCCAGATTAACACCTTTAGAAATAGCGAATTTAAATCCGAAATCTGCAGGAACAAATAATTTTGTTTTGGAGTCATGTGTCGTTTCTGTGTTACCAGCTTTTGTAGTTGGCTCAAAATTCAAGGCACCGATACCAAGAGCAAAATAAGGTTTAATAATACTGTTTAAAAATCTGAAATTAGTATTGGCAAGTGTGAATTCTCCTGATAAAGCTGCTGACCAAGGTGTCTTCGTTTCGTAAGAGCGTGATCCGTCTTCCGTTTTTCCGGCAACTTTTCCGCCTAAATACTGTGCTTTTAACCCAAATGAAGGTGAAATTTGTTTTTTGATATAAGCACTGTATCCGATGTTGTTTTCCAGTGAATTGTATCCTCTGCTATTTACGCCAAACACATTGCTAAGGTTTAATACACCTGCATTGACACCAAAAGACCATGTACGGTATTCAGAAGTAGATCCGAATGGTGTTGTTCCTTCAACAGTAGCTGCGCTCTGTGCAAATGAAGTACTTGTTAATAATCCGGCAATAGTGAATACTGCTGCTGATTTTAAATTTAATTTCATAAAACGAGTATTAAAATTTTCTGCAAATGTAATAAAATAACTTTATTTTTTCTTGCAACGTTGTAGTATTTTGTTTACATTTTAAATTTAAAAAAGAAAGGCTAGCGGATTTCCGCTAGCCTTAACTTTTTTTAAAGATTAGTTTATCTACTAATATAATGTAAATTCTACACGACGGTTTTGCTGACGACCTTCTGCTGTAGCATTAGAAGCGATTGGTTGGTTTGGACCATAACCTGTTGCTTCGATACGGGAAGGATTAGCACCTTTACCTGATAAATATGCTTTTACAGCTTCTGCACGTTCTTTAGATAATCTAAGATTTGTTTTCATAGAACCTGTGTTATCTGTGTGACCAGCTAATTTCAGGCTGAAGTTTTTCTCGATTAATAAAGCAGCTACACGATCAAGACTTGGGTATGAAGTAGAGCGGATAGTAGATTTACCAAGATCAAACTCAAGGTTTTTAATAGCTTCGTCTACTACTTTTCTATCTTCTTCTGTAACTACAATTTTCTCTACAACTTTAGTTTCAGCAACTGGAAGAGGACATCCTGATCCGTCTACTTTAGTTCCTGAAGGTGTATTAGGACATTTGTCATATTTGTTAGCTACACCGTCACCGTCATCATCTTTAAGATCTGAATTTAACTGATCTACCTGAGATTTAAGTGCATTGTTAGCTGCTACTAATGCTTCACGTTCTGCTTTCAGCTGATCGTATTTAGCAGTGTAATCATTTACCAGAGTTGCTACAGGGTTACTGTTGCTTAATGCTGGTTTTGAAGGACTACCCAATGAGAATTCCAAACCTGCGTGAGCATATGAGAACAGATCGTTTTTATAAGTACCTGCTGTTCCGCCATCGAAATCCTGATTAGCCCAGTTTAATTGGTAACCTAGATCCAGATTAACTCCTTTAGCAATTGCGAATTTCAATCCGAAATCTGCAGGAACAAAAAGTTTAGTTTGTGAATCCTGAGTAGTTGCTGTTCCTCCTACTGTAGTAGTTGGTTCAAAATTCAATGCACCTAAACCAATCGCAAAGTAAGGTTTGATGATACTGTTGAAAAATCTGAAGTTTGTGTTCGCTAATGTGAACTCTCCGGATAAAGCTGCTGACCAAGGAGTTTTTGTTTCGAATGACTGCGTACCATCTTTGTAAGCACCACCAACTTTACCTCCCATATATTGTGCTTTCAAACCGAAAGAAGGAGAGATTTGTTTCTTGATATAAGCACTGTATCCAACATTATGATCTAAATCATCATAACCTTTACGGTTGAAACCAAAGATATTACCTTGATTCAGTACACCTGCATTCACACCAATTGACCACGTACGGTATTGAGAAGTAGAACCAAACGGGGTAGTACCTTCAATAGTTTTTGTGTTGTGTTCCTGAGCGAATGATGCAGTTGTTAATAATCCTGCTGCGGCGAACATTGCTGCTTTTTTGTAATTAATTTTCATATAGTGCGTTTTAAATGAATTTGTAATAATGTTTGTTATTGGAATGTATTGTGCAATTCATTTGCCAAACTATAATCAGATAATACGCTTTTGTTATTTTAACTTATTTATTATCAGTGTTCTGTGTATTTAATTGTAGAGAGATGTCTACAGGTTATCCCTGTACTTAAAATGTCCCGAAATCGGGACATTTTAGCAGCTGGGCTGTATATTTTTTTGTAATTCTGAGCAGATTGTTCGAAAATAAAAATCTTATATTCGGGCAAAAAGATTGGGGATTTTACTCTGGAAAGCAAGTTCTTTAGTAATGTTTTCAGAAAAAATATAACGGAAAAAGTTCTTTCTTCCTTTTGTTACTAACAGTAAATCTACGGATTCGTCAATAAGAATCTGCTGGATGGCGTGTGCAATAGTTTCTTTATTCCGATAGAAATATGCCGGTGATTTGACAATATAAGAAATATCATCAATCTTTGTTTCCTGAATAATTCTGTCGATCCACATTCTCAATTTCTGATCTACGGTCTCTACATCTTCGTCTGTACGATTAATGTGTACAAGCTGCAGATGAAACTTATTTCCAAACAGACTCACTGCTTGTTTTAACACTTCCAGCTCTCCGTCTTTAAAATTACAGAGCAACGCAATATTATTGAGTTGCAATGCTTCACTATGCTTTGGTACAATTAACACTGGTGTTTCTGTGGTTTTGATCACATCATAAGCATTACTGCCTATAAATACAGAATCTAATCCGGAGGAACCTTTTGTTCCCATTACGATTGCAGCGTATTTTTCTCCTTTGGCCTCATCCAGCAGCTGATCGGTCAACACGCCGTCTCGGATAGCTGTTGTAAATGTAATTTCCGGATGGTTGTCTTTTACAGGTAGTAAAAATGTATCAAGCTGTGCCAATGCTTCTTTGATAAGCGGTTCCATAAGATCCTTGTTCCATGTGGCATTCGCAAATCTGTTTGTGTGTTCCGTCATGATGTGTATCACATGCACATCACGTTTGGATATATCCGCTATCTGAGCTGCATAAGAAACTGCTGTCTGTGCATTCTCTGAAAAATCTACAGGAACTAAAAGTGGTTTATTCATAATGATAATTTTGAGAAATACGAGGGTTTGTTAATATCCAGAACGACTGCTTTAGACACTGATGGATAAAACAGACGTTTGAAAAATGATTTTCTTGATTTGGTGATCAGTACAATATCCGGAGCATGTTGTTCTACCAGTTTATGGATAACTTCGGGCACTGTATCCAGATCCTCTTTATCTTTTTGTTCTTTATCAATATAATAATTAATATTCTCTATAGCGAGTTGCTGAAAAATCCTGGATTTCCAGGCTTCGATCTTTTGTATGACAGTTGTTTCCTGTTCATTTTCCTGATACACATGGATAAGATCGAGTGCGTTAATTTCACCAAAGGTGTCAGTGAATTCATTCAGGGTGTGAAGTTCATCTTCTTTAAAGTTGGTGAGCAATCCAATTCTATTTGTTTTGAATACAGTATAATAAGCAGGAATTGCGAGCAAAGGAATTGGTGATTTTGATGCGATAGCAGATGTATTACTACCCCATAGCGCACTATCATTGTCTCCGAGTCCTTTAGTACCCATTACAATGGCTTCATAACCTTCTTTTCTGGCTTCCAGCGGGAGATCTTCTTTCAGTAATCCTCTGGAGGTGCGGTGAGTATAATGCACGGAAGGAAATTCTTCCTGTAATTTTCTCTCAAACTCCAGAATAGTTATGTCGGCTTTCAATATTGCACTGTTCTCAAACTCTTTACTCAATTCCTCTGTTGGAAAAGATGATGAAGCTGTTGTATAATAATGAATAAGGTGTATAGAATAATCCCGTTCAATAGCCAGCTTTGACGCATATTTTGCGGCATAAAGGGAATTGTTAGAGAAATCTGTAGGAACTAAAAGCGTTTTTTTCATTTTACAGTTTTTAATATTTCTTTCGATAGGCTAATCTTTATCTGAGGTTACTTTTTAATCAGTAATATAGTTTTTACTATACGGACTAATAACAGATATCAGATCAAATCGTTTCAGAAAACTTAAGTAAGTATAATGAAGTTTTCTGTATCTCAAAATGATTAGCATCATTATTTCGTTCAGTTAAAGATTATAGCACAAAAGCTTTGTTTTTAAAGGTGCTGATTTACATTTGATCGAACAATAACATTTGTTATACTTGACGAAAATATGACCGGATAATATCTTGCCTTCCAATTGCATAAAGCAGCAATTTTGAGTAACTTTGTACCCAAATTTACAGATATAATTATTGAAATTTCCATGACTAATAGAGAAATTCGCGAAGCATTTTTGAATTTTTTCAAAAGTAAAAATCACCAGATTGTCCCTTCAGCTCCTGTTGTAGTTAAAAATGATCCTACATTAATGTTTACAAATGCAGGAATGAACCAGTTTAAAGATTTTTTTCTGGGGGAAGCACAACCTAAACATTCGCGTATAGCAGATACACAACGTTGTCTGCGTGTGTCGGGTAAGCATAATGATCTGGAAGAAGTAGGGATAGATACATACCACCATACTTTATTCGAGATGTTAGGTAACTGGAGTTTTGGTGATTATTTCAAAAAAGAAGCTATCGAATGGGCCTGGGAATTGCTGACAGTAGTCTATAAACTGGATAAGGATCGTTTATATGTTACCATTTTTGAAGGAGATGATTCTGAGGGATTGGTGAAAGATACCGAAGCCTATGATTTCTGGAAATCATGGATATCTGAAGACCGTATTCTGTTGGGTAATAAAAAAGATAATTTCTGGGAAATGGGGGAGACCGGCCCTTGCGGTCCGTGTTCGGAGATCCATTATGATATGCGCACAGAAGAGGAGCGTTTAGCAACTCCCGGGCAAAGTCTGGTGAATGCAGATCATCCACAGGTTATCGAAATCTGGAATTTAGTATTTATGCAGTTTAACCGCCTGAAAAACGGTAATCTGGAATCTCTTCCTGCTAAACATGTGGATACAGGGATGGGATTTGAGCGTCTGGTAAGAGCTATTCAGGGAAAATCATCAAATTATGATACGGATGTTTTTCAGCCTATGATCACTTTTATTGCTCAAAAGGCAGGAATTCAATACGGTGCAGATGAAAAGACAGATATCGCTATGCGTGTATTGTCTGATCACATACGTGCGGTTAGTTTTGCCATAGCAGACGGACAGTTGCCATCTAATAATAAGGCGGGATATGTTATCCGCCGGATTTTACGTCGTGCTGTACGATATGCTTACACCTTCCTGAATTTCAAAACCCCGTTTATCAACGAGTTGGTTCCATTGTTAGCTAAAGAATTTGAGGGCGTGTTTGATGAGCTTTTCCAACAGCAGGATTTTGTTCAGAAAGTTGTTCTGGAAGAAGAGGTTTCTTTTTTAAGGACTTTGGTAACGGGTGTACAACGTTTTGAAGCGTATGCTGAATCCAATACTGCAGTAGGCGGTGAGTTTGCATTTGAACTGTTTGATACTTATGGGTTTCCGATAGATCTGACTGAATTGCTTGCGAGAGAGAAGGGATTGGAAGTTGATATGGCAGGTTTTCAGGAAGCGCTTCAAATCCAGAAAGACAGATCCCGGGCCGCTACGGCAATAGATACCGGAGACTGGATTGCTGTAAGTGAAGACGATCAGGTTGAGTTTGTCGGGTATGATAATCTGAAAGCTACTACTGAAATTGTTAAGTACAGAAAAGTCACAGCTAAAGGGAAAGAGCAATATCAACTTGTACTCAGCGTGACTCCATTTTATGCAGAAGGTGGCGGTCAGGTCGGTGACTCAGGACTGCTCGTTTCCGAGTCTACAGGAGAAAAGATTTATATTACAGATACAAAAAAAGAAAATGGACTGATCGTTCATTTTACAAATACACTTCCTTTACAGATGGAAGGTGCTTTTGAGGCGAAAGTAGATGTTCAGAAAAGACTGGATACTGAAAATAACCATTCTGCCACCCACTTATTACACGCTGCGCTGAAAGAAGTATTGGGTACGCATGTAAATCAAAAGGGATCTCTGGTAAATGCGGATATTCTCAGGTTTGATATTTCTCATTTTGCGAAAGTAACAGAAGAGGAACTGAAGCAGGTGGAAGATATTGTGAATGCTAAGATCCGGGAGAATATTCCATTGAAAGAACAGCGTCATGTGCCATTCCAACAGGCACTGGACTCTGGTGTTACGGCTTTATTCGGAGAAAAGTATGGAGACTATGTACGTGTCATCACTTTTGACGATAAGTTCTCAAAAGAATTGTGTGGAGGTACGCACGTGAAAGCAACAGGGCAAATCGGATTTTTTAAAATTATTTCTGAATCGGCTGTTGCTGCCGGTGTACGTCGTATAGAAGCTATCACAGGGACTAAATGTGCGGCTGTAATCCGTGAACATTTTGATCTGGTACATAGATTGGGCGAGCTGTTGCATAATCCTAAAGATTTTGTCTCCACACTTTCTAAGGTAATTGATGAGAATTCTGCGCTTAAGAAAGAGATTGAAAAAAGTATTATTGAAAAATCTTTAGCCTTAAAATCAGATCTGGAACAAAAGATTCAACAGATTAACGGCGTAAATTTCCTGGCTACACAGGTAGAATTACCAAATGCGGAAGCTTTAAAAACGTTAGCTTATGCGCTGAAGGGTGCAGTGGATAATTTGTTTCTGGTGTTAGGTGCTGATTTTGAAGGGAAACCTAATCTGACTGTTGTCGTTTCAGATCAGCTGGCAAAAGAAAGAGGATTGAACGCCGGAACAATTGTCAGAGAACTGGCTAAAGAGATTAATGGAGGCGGGGGCGGTCAGCCGTTTTTTGCTACAGCAGGAGGTAAAAATCCGGAAGGGTTACCTGCAGCAATCGCAAAAGCTAAAAATTACATTCAATAATAAGAGATAAGATATCATGAAAAGATCACTGTTTGCAGCCGTAATAAGCCTGATTATGATGGCATGTTCTAATAAGGAAGAATACACTGTTTCCGGACAAATCGAAAACCCCGGAAATGTAAAGGTTGTTTCACTTTATGAAGGTGATCGGAAACTGGATTCTGTATATCTGAATGAGAACCATAAGTTCTCTTTTGTAAGACCGTCTACACAGGCAAGACTACTTTCGCTGGAGGCTGGTAAAAAACGCTATTATATTATTGCTCAACCCGGCGAAGAAGTAATACTTAAAGCTGACCTTCAAAAGGAGCCTTACGAATATGAAGTAACGGGTTCTGATTTGTCCGCTGCGATTAAGGAATTTGCACCGGTAAGAATCAGGAGGGATGTAATTCAGGACTCTCTGCAGAATGAATTTGCAAAACGTACAGATAATCTCAATGCGGAGCAAATTGAAAGTCTGCGCGGAGAATATATGACCAAGTTTAAGGCAGCATTACATTATTATAACGATCAGGCGATCGCTTTTAAGAATAAGCATCGGGATCTGGCAGGCTTCTACGCGATGAGTACGCTGGATCCGGAGGTTGCAGAAGGAGAGATTATTGCTTATGCCGACGAGATTAAGGATGAGTTTAAGGACAACGGTTATGTGGAACAGTTTAAACAGGAAACTGCAAAACTAAAAGTACTGGCAATTGGTCAGCCTGCTCCATTGTTTGAAGCTTATACTCCACAAAATAAGTTAGTCAAATTAAGCGATTATAAAGGTAAGTATACATTGGTGGATTTCTGGGCTTCATGGTGTGCTCCGTGCAGACAGGAAAATCCGAATATTGTGAAACAATATCATGCCTTTAAAGGTAAAGGATTCGATGTATTAGGTGTTTCTCTGGATAATAATCCAGGTCCCTGGATGCGTGCTATTGCTGATGACAAATTGGAATGGACAAATATTTCTGATCTTCAGGCCTGGGGATCGGAGGTTGTAGGACTCTATCGCATCAAAGCTATACCTACTTCTTATATTGTCGATCCTGAAGGGAACATTGCGGCTAAGAATCTGAGAGGCAAAGATCTTGAAGATTTTTTGAAGAAAACATTAAATTAGATTTGGTGTTATGTTAATTAATATTGTGTTACTTAACAATTTAATAACACTGTATTAACGTTATATTGCCATTTAGTACATAATTTAGCAAAAAAACACGTATGAGCAGTGCAAAGCAAAAAATACTGGTGGTGGACGATGAACAAGACATTGTCGAATTAATCGCATATAATCTTAAACGGGAGGGCTATCAGGTGTTTACAGCTTCAAACGGTAAAGAGGCTATCGCACAGGCTAAGGAAGTGAATCCGGATCTCATTATTCTGGATGTTATGATGCCACAGATGGATGGTATAGAAGCTTGTCGTCTGATGCGGGCTATGCCTGAATTTAAGCATACCTTTATGGTTTTCCTGACTGCAAGAAGTGAAGAGTATTCAGAAATTGCCGGATTTCATGTCGGAGCAGATGATTATATCGCAAAACCGATCAAACCTCGCGCTTTGATGAGCAGAATCAATGCTAT
Source organism: Sphingobacterium sp. UBA5789 (assembly GCF_002418355.1). Lineage (NCBI taxonomy): Bacteria > Pseudomonadati > Bacteroidota > Sphingobacteriia > Sphingobacteriales > Sphingobacteriaceae > Sphingobacterium > Sphingobacterium sp. UBA5789. Next base: position 1,208,714 of record NZ_DIDX01000001.1, read on the forward strand.
TCTGAGAAGAAATACTGCGGAAGATGAAATTCACGAAGGCAATCGTCTAGAAGTATCAGATCTTGTGATTGACCGAGATTCATTTCTTGCTTACAGAGGTACAGATAAAATTACACTGGCTAAGAAAGAATTTGAATTGTTGTATCTCCTGGCATCTAAACCTAATAAGGTGTTCACAAGAGAGCAGATTCTTAAAAGTATTTGGGAAGATTCAGTAGTTGTAACGAACAGGACTATTGATGTTCACATCCGTAAGTTAAGAGAAAAAATTGGTGAGAATTATGTAGCTACCGTCAAAGGAGTAGGCTATAAATTCGAACTTGCATAACAAAACAAAGAAACCATCTGATTCAGATGGTTTCTTTGTTTTAGCCTCTATTTAGCTGCTAAAGATTTTTTAGAGATCGTATATCTTCCTTTATCGGCCTGATTGACTTCTTTGATAAAATTGCTGAATTCTGTATACTTCTCAGCCGGGTAAAGTCCCTCCCTGAGCTGTAGTTTTCTGTAGAAGTGAAGTTTATCATCTTTAATGGAAGTTTCAAATTCAAAAGTCCCCATATCACAGGTTATCTTTTTAATTTCCGGTTTCAGATTTCTACTATATTCCTCCGGTAGTTCAAATGTAATCTCGTCGATATCTGTATAACCTCTGTTTATATACAGGGGATTGGTTCTGTTTTTTAAATCGGGAATATTATTTTTTACATTAAACATATTAGGATGCAGTATCATCTTGTCTCCTGATTGAACTGCATAATTCTTTACAAAGATGGTTAGGTTCTCCTTGAGAGCCGGGGTGTCGAGTTCGAGTTTATCGTACTTTATCTGTTGAAAATAGATATTGTCGATATCATAATACTCACTTAATTCTTTCAGTTGCTCATTGCCGGCGAGAAACATTGCTCCAAAGTGATTGGAATACTGCGTGCCCGAAAACTGGGTTGAAACTGTACCTGTAATAGATCCTTCTTTATCTATAATAAGCTGTGCCGTTCTTTTCTGCACATTATCATTATAAGGATATTTAGGGGTACGTAGCACTTTACCTCCTTCCGGTGTGACGGCGAGTACCAGTCTGTCATCTGTAAAATCACCTAAGTAACCGAAAGGTACTTTCTGACTCGTGCATTCCAGCCATGTGGTGTCATTGGCAAAAGGCAGAGCCAGAATAATATGGTTTCCGTCAGATACATTTGCAAAATCGATATCTACATCGCTCTTGGTGTCGCCTGCTTCCACTATACAATAGTAAGAGGGAATATTGACAATATTCAAAAGGCTTTGCATGTAGTTGACCAATGCTTTGCAATCGCCGTATCCGGTTTTATCCACCTCCTGAGCAGAGAAGGGCTGCAGTCCGCCTATACCTACCTGGATACTGATATAACGGGTTTTGTTTTGCATGTACTGATAGAGGATTCTGGCTTTTTCCTGATCCGTTTTTGCATCTGCCGTCATACTTTTTACCTTTTGGATTGTGGCTTCGCTCAACTGCTGTTTCCCGGCCAGTAGGTCTGATGATACCCATTCTCCGAATTCTTTCCAGTTTGTGAATGTTCCTTTCTTGTCATAATAATTGAATCTCTCGGGAACTATCTTTACATTCGAAGTGATCAGATATTTTGGTGGAGAGTAGATTTCTTTTTTGCGTGCAGCAATATCGGCAACTTCCCAGGTCCATTTTTTTATGCCTTTGATTTCCTCTTCATTGGATTTACCATTGAAATGCTGCGTTTTGATTCTTATCTTTTCTGTTGCAGGACAGGAGAACGTAAACTTACTTTTTTCCACAGAAACATCATCCGAATAGTTGTAATTCCAGGTCGGAATAGCCAGGTTCTGCTTGTTTTTCAGTTCATAAGATATAACTACTGTATATGGATAATCTTGTACGGCAGGCAGGTAATGCTTGACACGACTATCGTTATACATGCTTACGTTGTCACTGGCGCTTTCATCTGCGAAATTTTTCTGGTTAAATTCGGAAACCGGTATTCCAAAAGCATTATATACTTTGCCTTTTATGGATTTGATTTCCGAACTTTTGTCATAAAAGAGTACAGTGCGTGCATATTCGTCACCCGCTTTGTTAAATATAGTTATGGCTTTATTAACATTCACAATAACATTGTTATCCGCTTTCATTTCTACATTCAGTTCATACTCGCGGATAGTGGCAGAAGCTCTGCTTTTGAGTGCATCCGGAATAAGATCTACTGCATAGTTCTGCGCGAATGAAAGCGAGGAAAGCACACTACATATGGATATCAGAATATATTTTTTCATTAGTTTTTAGAGAAGTTGTAATCGATTTTTTGTTGCTGAATAATGCGTGACATAAATTCCTTGAGGTGAAAATATTCTTCTACATTATATACAGGTTTAGTAAGATTTATGATTTGCTCAAAGTTAAATTCGTTTGCCTGGTATGTTCCTTTGTATACAAATTTTGCTGCGGCATCAGGTAATGTAAGGGCTATGTTTTTAGGCCCGTCCTGGAGTTTATATCCCTCCGGAAACCGTATACGGTAAGTAAAAGTATCATAACGTGCAAAACCCAGATCTACAGGATAATTCCTGTCCGGAAGATTAAAAGGATTTTTGGTCAGTCTGTTTAAAAAATTGGGATTGAAAGTGATCTTTTTGTCATCATTCCCACTGTTGATTTTATATTCTATATCGTACTCTTCCCACAATGGATCTTCTATAGATTCCAGTCCTTCTATTTTAGAATGCAGAATGGTAAGATTCGGTGTTTTTTCTTCGAATTTTTCAACATACTCTTCTATAGTGTTCACAGCTTTTATTTCTTTTCTTTTGTTATATCCTTCAGTTTCGAAACTGGAGATTATAAGTTTCCCCTTGAGTACTCCATTTTCCTTTAGTTCACCGTCAAAATTGTAGTTTTTGCTGATACGCTGTACAGATTTGATAGGAATCCAATCGGATGATTTTTTGGAGAGGATGATCCGTCCTTCGTCATTCATACATCTTAGTGGCAGATGTCCGAATGGCATCATCTGTTCGGAAGCATCCAGCAGGTAATCTACACCATCAATCGTTGTCTTTGCGATAACATAATCAAAATAGGAAACGACAGGAAAGAGCTTATTAGGTACGCCGTTATCACGTGTAGAAAGAATCACAGGATAGGTCTCAATCTGTGCTGCATTTAACGCTGCTATAAGTCCCAGATTGATATCTCCTATATTACCTGAGTGTGTTTCCAGGGCTCTTTTTATCCCTTCTTCACTGTATTTACCGTAATACTTATTCCATTTAATCTGCTTTTTTATATATTCATAGATATTGCGGGCCCTCTCATATGTACTCAGGTTGGCAGGAGCAATTTCCGGTAGAATATCCGTAAATAACTCATCTTTCTTTAGCTGACCTCCGAATTTTTTATCTGATAATAATTCCCTGTCCACATCATTCCATTTTTTAGTAAAGCTCTGTTTAGAACCATTCATATAGATGACATCCGACAATTCAAAATAAATAGCTGATCTGAAGTTGGATGGGGCTGTCATAAAGTCCTCCTCAATAAATGCCGGGATATTTTTCATGATAAAGGTAAGCTTGGAACAGTCAAGTCGCTGTCCGCTGAGAACAATACACTCTTTCATGATTTCTGCTTTGCGATCGGTGAGCTGGAAGGGGCCGCGTAAGAGAATATTATAAGTGTAATTGGCTGGAATATAACCTATATATATACTGCTAACTTTGGGGATGTCATCCTGAAAATTCCAGTTTCTGAAATTGAAAGTATGAGGAGACTTCAGCAGATAAGTGACGTCGATAATAGAACCTTCCTTTATATTGGGAAGCGTGAATTTGGTAAGTGTAGTATATTTTGAATAGTCTTCTTTAAAGATTTTCTTATTGTCCATTTCCGTAGACGTAATAAGGCCGTTTTCTATATTGTATGTAATGCCTTTTATGTCTGTAATTCGTTCGGAATTAGATCCGTCTTTGTATCCGCGGATAGAAAAGTTAGCTTTCCGGAATCCTTCCTGATTCAGAATAAGAATCCTTACTTTATACTCATGCTGTACATATAGTCTTCCTTCAATGTCATCAAGGATAAGATTTGTTTTGCCGATTTCTTCCAGTACAACAGCATTTGCTGTAGAATCCAGTTTTTTGATATCAAAATTAAAGTCCTCAGCTTTAGGTTTGTCGAATATAGATTGTTGAGCAGCAACATCTGAAAATGCATAAAATGCCAGAATAAATATTAAAAATAAGCGGCGCATGAATGATTATAAAAGTTAATACGGTTTCTGTTAGCTAAGATAATGCTTTAATGTATGCAAAACTAATATTCATTAAAGAATAATAGAGCGTGAAAATGTCTTTATTCGCTAAATATATTAGATAGGTTTAATTTATTATATTTGTTTAAAGTAAAAACACTACAAATGACGGAATTGAATATAAAAAACATGGTGTGTGACAGATGTATACTTGTGGTCAAGGAAGAACTTAAGAAAATTGGTTTCGAGGCGGAAGAAGTAGGTTTGGGATATGTTAAAATAGGACGTAATCTGGATAGTGAAAGTAAAGCAAAGATTGGTCAGCTCATGAGCAGTTTTGGTTTTGAGTTGCTGGATTCAGATAAAGCCAAGATGATTGAACGGATCAAAAATCTGGTCATAAGTCGTATTCATCATGCGGATGAACTGGATCTCAAAGTAAACTGGTCCACTTTATTGTCCAATCAGCTGAATCATGACTATTCTTTTATCAGTTCGCTGTTTTCATCCGTAGAGAGTATTACTTTAGAACAATACATCATCAGACAGAAAATTGAACGGGTCAAAGAGTTGTTGTTCTATGATGAACTTTCACTTAAAGAGATCGCTTATAAACTGGATTACAGTAGTGTACAGCATCTTTCTACACAGTTTAAAAAAATTACAGGACAGACACCTACAGATTTTAAAATGAAGCGGGCAGATCGTCTGCCACGTCAGGCTATTGATCAGATATAAGCATTCTTATTTTCTTACAAAGGACTTTTCATAAATTTCGATCCATTCCTGTACACTGATTTTCCCGGAAAGTTCACCTATCAGTTCAAAAGGGATTTTATCCATTTTTTTGAACCGAATACAGCCTTTTCCCATATCCGGTTTTGTATTGTACAGAGATGTGTACGCATTCCTGAACCATTCGTTGATCTCGGAGTCTGCATAAAGTCCCATGTGATACACCGCAATAAAATTCTTTTGTGAAGCAATGTTCATAAAGGGAAGAGGTAGTTTCGGAGTACAATGGTAACCGGCGGGATATAGTGTATGAGGTACTACATAACCAATCATATTGTAACTTATTGTCTCTTGAAATCCTTCAGGTATATTTTTCAGAATACTTTCCCGGATTGCTATTATCGGATTTTTCCGATCTTCGGGTACATTTTCAATGTACTCTTCTACAGTGTCTGCTTTGATAATCATATTTTTTAAAATTTAGGTTAGTTAGTCTGTAAGGATTTAATCCCCGAAAGTTTAAATTTATTGTGCTCCCGTTTTAATAAGAGTTGATAAAGGGGAACACTGTTTTGGTTCAGTGAACTTTTGGTGTAAAAGGTTATGTAAAGATCGGCCTCATAATTACGATCCTTTTTAATGGAGATCCGATTTTCTTCTGTCTGATTCCAGGGGATAATATCATACTGCATGAGGTTAGTGAAGAAGATTTTCCGTTTGACACGGGCAGGATCGTAAATGTTTCTTTTTCCGACTGTACATGATTCACATGTTAAAGTTGCGGTAGAGAGTTTTTTTAATGTATTCCGATCTTTTGCATGAATAGCCATATGAATGTTTTTGATGGCCTGCAGTACTTCGGTATGTTCAAACCTGAAACCATCATCTTTTACCTGAGCAAAAGAGCAGGATAGTATTGAAATGCTGAAAATAATCGTTAAAAAGGCTTTATTCATATACCATACTTTAGATCAAAAATAGAATTTAAGATTGATAATCTAATGCCAAAATAAGTTTTTGAAATATATCAGCCAATTATTCAGTCACTTAGCGTGTGGGTGTAAAATAATGTTTGACAAACAATAAAATCGCCGTATATTTGTGCCACACAAAACAAAGGTGATACCTTTTCGGGGTGTAGCGTAGCCCGGTATCGCGCCACATTTGGGATGTGGAGGTCGTAGGTTCGAATCCTGCCACCCCGACTGAAAAGCTCTGACGAAGTCAGGGCTTTTTTTGTTTTCGGCGGGATGAGAACCGTTGGTTCGATCCGCAGGAGGCTCAGGGATTGTGTTTGGGGCGAGAGAGGCTGAGCCAATCCTGCCACCCCGACTTAAGGAGAAAGTAGTTAACTATTTTCTCCTTTTTTTATGTAAATAAAAATCTGTGAAACAGGCCGTTACTATCTGGTCATATGTAGTTCTTTTTACACTTAAAGTTTTATACTTCTATATTAAGGTTATTAAAAAAAAACGTATCGACTTTTGGTTTAGTGCGTTTCTTCAGTAGTTCGAATTCTCATTAAGGTTTTCGATCTTGTTATTTTCTTCGATTTGCTTATTATTTTTTAACAATAAGAGTTTTCTGTTTGAGTTTATATAATAAATTTAGTGAAGTCTGTCTTTTTGGATTCATTTTCAGTTCACTTTGTTTATATATAATTTTAAAAATTGTTAAGCATATTCTTTTTATGCTTGTTTAGTTGTGCTCACTCTGATATAAATGATTGCTGTTTTCATAGTGATAAAACTTTGAATTATCACATTGGTAATTAAGTCCTTTATTGCGATAAGGGAGTAAATTAGGGGTTTATTGCAAATTAAGACTTAATACAGGCTTTAAAATAAGTAACTAAAAGCTTGGTTCTGATAATACAAAAATGTAAGTTTGTCATTGCATAAAGGGTTGCAATCAAACCCATATCGCAATCAGTTACTAAAATAATGGCAGAACAATACAAATATTTAGACTCTTTTATTGATGAACAAAGGGCAAACGGCAAGTATAGCTTTACTACCGAAGGTTTGAATAGCCAATTAGGAGTATCTGAAAATGCTCTAAAGAAAACATTGCAACGGCTTAAAAATCAGGAATCAGTAGTAATGGTTCGCAGAGGGTTTTATGTTATTGTTCCACCTGAATACAGAGTAAAAGGTATTATTCCGACCAGCTTGTATGTAAATGACTTGATGAAGTTTTTAAACCGGGATTATTATGTTGGCCTGTTAAACGCAGCGGCCTATCACGGAGCAGCTCATCAGCAACCTCAAAATTATTCGATCATTACTGAGGGGATTGCTTTAAGACCAATAAAAAACGATAAGGTCGGTATTCATTTTTACATCAAAAAATCCTGGAACAAAGAGGATATATTGAAGAAAAAAGTAGATACCGGATATATCAATATTTCATCACCGGAATTGACTGCTTTGGATTTGGTGAGCTATTATAATGAAGTCGGAGGTTTTAACCGGGTAGCTACTGTAATAGAAGAATTGAAAGAGGTTATACAACCTGAAAAATTACTAGAAACAGCAAAGCAATATGAAGAAATATCAGTAGTTCAACGTTTGGGCTATATATTGGAATGTGTGTTGGACGAAAATGAGTTAAGTAATGCATTGTACCACCATCTCGAATCTATTGGGCATTATCCTGTATTACTCCGACCACAAAAAAAGAAACCTGAAAATATGGTAACAGGCAACAAATGGAAAATTGTGCCTAACGTAGAAATAGAAGCAGATATATGATACCACAGTCGTACATAACAGCGTGGCGAAAGCAGGCTCCTTGGCAGGAAAATTATCAGGTAGAGCAGGATTTGATTATACAGCGAGCCTTGATTGCTTTATTCAGTGATGAATTTATCAAAGAACGTTTGGCATTTCGGGGAGGAACAGCCCTGCATAAATTGTTTTTGTTTCCGGCAGCAAGATATTCGGAAGACATTGATTTGGTACAAGTAAAAGCAGAACCATTCGGAGCAATCATAGACAGAATTCGGGAACAACTTTCTTTTTTAGGCAAGCCTCGTATCAAACAAAAAGAGCACAACAACACCATTGTGTACAGTATTCTTTCGGAAGATGATGTACCCATAAAACTAAAAATAGAAGTTAATACCAGAGAACATTTTTCGGTGTATGGATTACAAGATATTCCTGTAAAGTTGGATTCTGAATGGGATAGCGGAGAAGCTTTAGTTCCGACTTATGGATTGAATGAACTATTGGCAACCAAACTAAGGGCTTTATACCAACGGAAGAAAGGTCGTGATTTATTCGATTTGTGGTACGCCTTGAACAATGCAGAGGTAAATGAAAAAAAGGTCATTGAAGCATTCAAACATTATATGAATGAAGAAGGAAATGAAGTGACACAAAAAGAATTCCTCGAAAATATGGAAAAGAAAATTGAAGATGCTGATTTCATAGGAGACATGAATGGATTGTTGAGAAGTGGGATTGCATATGAAATAAATGATGCATACGAATTGGTGAAAAAAGAAATTTTAGAAAAGATATAACGAGATTATGTTATCACAAGAAATAAAAAATAAGGTTCAATTACTTTGGGACAGACTTTGGGCAGGTGGATTATCTAACCCTATAACAGCGATTGATAATATATCCTATCTGATATTCATGAAACGATTAGAGAGGTTTCATCCTAAAGTTAAAGACGAATATAAATGGAGTAGCTATAACAATTTAGAAGGCTCTGAGCTAAAATCTAAAGTGGATGAGGTGTTTAGATTTATTCAAAACGATTTATCAAAAGAGGACGAACCTTTTGCGATTGAAATGAAAAACGCTCGATTTGGTATAAATACTCCCTCTCTACTAGAAGAGGCGGTGAGGATAATTGACGAAATTTTTTCTTTAGTCGAGGAAGAAGAAAGGCAGCATCAACATTTCCAAGATTTATTAGGAGATGTATATGAATATCTGTTACGTGCAACAAACGAGGCAGGTAAAAACGGGCAATTCAGAACACCTAGACATATTATTCAAATGATGAGTGAATTGGTTGCTCCGAACATTGATATTGAAGACACCAAAATCTGTGATGTAACCAGTGGTAGTTCTGGGTTCCTGGTAGGTGCATATCAATACATTCTCAAACAAAATAGTAAAGTGGTAACTCTTGATGAGGAGAATCAGCTTGAGAAAGGACTTGACGGTAAAAAACTAACAGCAAAGAAGAAAAAACAATTAAAGGAGAATACCTTTTATGGCTTCGATATTGATGCCACTATGGTTCGGATTGGTATGATGAATATGATGATGCACGGTATAGAAAAGCCTCATATCATTAATTTGAATACCATCTCTGATGAATACGAGGAAAACTACTACAAGTTTAAGAGAAAAAACTTTACACCTGAACAAATTTTAAAAGGAGAAGACGCAAATTACCGTGAAAAATTATTCCCGACTTTAGGGAAAGAAGAATTTTCATATATCCTTGCTAATCCCCCTTTTGCGGCTAAAGTCAATAGTAAATCAATAAGCAAAAACCTGAATCGTATTTATGAGATAAAAGAAGGGAAAACACAATCATTACAAACAGAACTTTTATTCTTGGAACGTATTGTGTATATGCTTAAGAAAAATGGAAGAGCTGCGGTAATTATTCCTGAAGGAGTTCTGTTCAATTCGGGAAAAGCATATAAAGCTGCTCGGGAAATATTATTAAAAGATTGCTATTTAGAAGCTGTAGTGTCATTACCTAGTGGAGTATTCAACCCTTATACAGGAGTAAAAACATCGATACTTTTGTTTACTAAAAAACAGTTTGCTTCTAACAACTATCATACTAAAAAGGTATGGTTTTACGGAATGGACTCTGATGGTTATACCTTAGACAATAGCCGAAGAAAAATAAAGAATGATTTTCCGCTACCGGAAACCGTTAAACAATATAAAACTAAAGACGAAAAAAGTAATCCGCAGAAAGATCGTAAACAGAAGCATTTTTATGTCCCTGTAAGTGAAATTGAAGAGAATGGATTTGAATTAAATTACAATTTATACAAGGAGTTTGTTTTTGAGGAACAAGATTATGAACCCCCACATAAGTTAATAGAAAAACTGATGGAATTGGAAACTGAAATTAACGAAGGAATTCATATACTAAATAAGTCATTTAATGAAAATAGTATTAAATAAGGTTTTAACACCTATTTCCGGAGATTGGGGTGTAGATGACTTAGAAGGTAATGGGGTTAATGTGATTCGTACTGCAAATTTTAGAAATGATGGCAAAATAGATTATAATAATATAGTCAAAAGGTTATTTCAGAAAAAGACTATTGATGAAAATGGTAGAGAAAGGTATGTCTTAGACTCTGAAAAAATTGCTGAGAAAAAACTATTGAATAATGATATTATAATTGAAAAGTCTGGAGGAGGACCAGAAACCCCTGTTGGTAGAGTTGTTTATTTTGAAAATCCGGGAAAAGAGGTTTATATGGCGAACAACTTTACGCAAGTTCTAAGAGCTAACCCTGACAAGGTAATTCCAAAATATCTTTTTTATTATTTAAGATATCTTTATTTAAAAGGTGTGGTATACAAGTATCAAAATCAAACAACTGGTTTAGCTAATTTAAAATTAGAAAAATATTTAAAGGAAGAGATTCTCATACCTGACTTTGACAAACAAAATATCGTAGTCACACAATTAAATATTATTCAACATAATATTGACCTTAGAAAATCTAGCATTGAAATTTTATCGAATCTAATACACTCGGTTTATTTCAAAATGTTCGGAGACCCTGTAAATAATCAGAAAGGGTTCCCTCGAAAAAAGTTATCCCAAGTTACTCCAAAAGACAAAATAATTACATATGGAATTGTCCAAGCAGGGCCCCACATTGATGATGGCATACCATATATTAGAACGGGAGACATTAAAAACGGAAAAATTGTAAGCAAAAACTTATTACGTACAACACCTGAAATTGCAAAAAAACACGATAGGTCAAAGTGTATTGAGGGAGATATAATTGTCAGTATACGAGCAACTGTTGGGCAATCTGCAGTTATACCTAAAGATCTAGATGGTGCAAATTTAACCCAAGGAACTGCAAGAATTAGTCCTAACACAACTGTTATCAACCCAAATTATCTATTTGTCACTTTACAAAGCGAAGGATTTCAATTTCTTATCAATAAGTATGTAAAAGGCTCAACTTTCAAAGAAATTACATTGGAGAAATTAAGGAATATAGAAATTCCTGTTCCTAAAGATCTTAATTTACAAAATCGGTTTAGTCAAATTTATGAATCGATTCAAGATGTAGAGAGTAAAGTAAAACAATCATTAGAAATATTACAGCAATTGTTTCAGGTAATTCTTCAAAATGCTTTTAAACCGGATGTTGGGATAGATGAAGAACCTATTTTTAAGGATTTGATTAAGAAGTTTACTGTTCAGGATTTGAAAGGTAATAAACAAAGATTGCAGTACTTAATAAATCTATTTGAACAACAAAATTTTGATGAGTTTAAAGACTTTACAGAAACAAGAAAAATCTTGTTCGAGCTAATGGACGAAGAAGAAATCATTCAAACTTTTGGAACTGATAATAAAGTGAAATTACAGGTAAAATGAAATTAGTCCGATTAACCATATTAGAAAAGTTCCGAAGCCTTGATGAAATAAAAACAGATCAAGGTAAGGAGAATTTTACCGTTATTTTTAGAGATGATGAGCCAAATGAAGAATGGGTAAACTTTCACCCTTATTGTTTCGCAGGGTTAAACGGAAGTGGAAAATCTAATGTGTTAGAAGCATTATCAAACATTTTCTATCAACTGGAATGTTGCACGCTAGCTCCGGAGACTTCAGAATTTCTGAAAAATGATTTTAAAAAGGAGGTATCTACTCCTGTAGCTTACGAATTAGAATATTTCATTATTCCTCGTGAGGCAGAGAAAGAAGTAGAAAACTATCATAACGTAATTATCAGGAAAGAGAAAGGTGAAATTCCTCAAATAAAAATAAAAGCATTAGATCAATCTGACGAACCTAAATATATAGATATTTCAGGTTCAATACGGAGCTATTTACCGGAATTGGTTATTGGTTATTCTTCAGGTGAAAATGAAATATTAAGCCTCCCATTTATAAAATCCAGACTGTTACAATTAGATGAATATATTTATCATTTACGTAATAGAGAAAAGCTTGTCTTGGATTATAAGATAGAAGAAAAGCCCGAAAGTAGTTTAGTTTATATGGATTATCATATGAGCCAGGCGATTCTTTTGGCTAATTTTCTTTTACAAAATGAAGATACAATTGAACCCATTAAGGAGCAATTAGGTATTGACAAACTTCACAGTTTCCGATTGGTAATAAACAACCATAAATTATACTATGACAGAGAGGACCCAGAATTGGGATATTTATTACCATTGGTTGAAGAAACATTGGAGAAATTGCGTAAATGCGCTACTGTAAAATTTACTAAACCTGCTGATGATGAAAGAGGATACGAATACGAAGTATTGGATTTTTACTTTGATGAGAATAATCAAACAAAAGAAAGTGCTTTAAAATCTGCATTTAAGAAACATTTTGAATCACCATTACAGCTATTTAAAGCTTTTCAGGTTCTTACTTTACTCAATTTACGAGTAGTTGATAAAGAGCTTAAAAACGAGGTATACAACTCCGATAGCTTGTACGCAATGTACAAAATACCTTCCTTCAAAGAGCAAGAGCATATTTTTCACTTCAATTTATTCCGGTTAAAAAAGAAAAACTCGGATGATAAAATGCTTTTAAAAGCATTTTCTGATGGTGAACATCAGTTTTTACATACTATGGGAATATGCTTGTTATTGGGGGATAAAAGTACTCTGATGTTATTAGATGAGCCTGAAACGCATTTTAATCCTGAGTGGCGTTCGGAATTTATAAGTTTATTGAAAGATTGCCTAAACAAAAGTGGTACAAATCATCTAATGCGTGATATCCTAATCACATCACATTCACCATTTATTATTTCGGATTGTTTTCCTGATAAGGTAATTGTATTTGATAAAGGATATCAACCGCAAAACGCCCAAGATTTGGATATAGACACTTTCGGGACATCTGTTAATATTTTGACGAATAAAATATTTAAACGAAAGAATACGATTGGAGAATATTCACTTAAAAAACTCAACACATATAGAGAAAGGTTTTTAAAGACTGATAATGTAGAAGAGTTGATTGAAGAGTTAAATTCTGAACTTGGAGATTCAATAGAGAAAGTTCTGTTAATAAAAGAAATGACGGATATAATTAAGAAAAGATGATAAGACCGTATAAACATATCAATTCTAAGTTTCACAAGATCCAATCTTTTGTGAATCACTTATTTTTAGATGTGATATTCCGTGCCCCATATATTCCTCAAGCGGTATTCGATACATCATTAATTCTTCTAAAATACAAGCCATTAATAGATGAAGTTAATGACGAATATTTACTCAATCCAATAAAGGAATGTTTCGCAATTTGTAAAGACGTTTCTAAAAAGGATTTAAAAACTTTAAAACGAGGAGTGCATCAGAACAATAAAATCAGGCTATTGTGCAATGGTGATTTGACTCCGTTAGAATATGCTGATATTGACTTAATAAGTGAGGATTTAAGTAAACAAATAAAAATATTTTTTGACAAATTATACGATGAAGCTGTGAATAAAGCAGTATTCTATCATAGATACGGAAAGATTGAAGACTATTATAAAAGTCTTGTTGGTAAATCAAGGACTTGCAGATGCTGTGGTATAAATAAAGTTTTAATTAAGTTCCACTCTAAAAGAAGTGCACTAGATCATTATTTACCGCGAAATCATTTTCCATTTACGTCTATAAATACAAACAACCTATTGCCGATTTGTGATACCTGTAATAGTAAATACAAATTAGCAGAAAATACCATTTTTGAAATAATAAAACGTAGTAATAGGATTGTTTCTAAAATTAGAAAACAAGCTTTTTTTCCATTTAGCAAAATTACCCCATATCCAAGAATTGATGTAGAAATCACACTTAACAAAGCTCTTTCTCAAGATATGGAACCTAGCGATATGAACGTTAATTTGGGAAGTGCAGGATATGAAGAACGCATAGATACTTGGAATAGACTTTTTGGAATAAAGGAAAATTATCTTGCAGAATGTTGCTCTGAAGAAATGTATATGTATTATGAGGAGCAGTATGTGGCAGATTTGAATTTTGGAAAGACTCACAATGAATACATAGAAGCTTTGGAGCGTAATAGATTAGGAGATATGAATTTCTTAAAGTCAGCGTTTTTAAATGGGGTTAACAATTATGCATAATGACCATAGTTATGGTTTTTTCTTAGGGCTTTGCAGAAGAATTACTAGCGAAACAAGTTTGGTAACTTAAGATTTTATTCCTAAATTGCATATGCTTATTGGCAAGCTCGCTCGCTCGTGCAAAGATTTCATCAGCCAATAGTCTAATAATGCAAACCAACCTGCTTATTATTCGAACAAGATTACGAACGCAAAGAATAAGGATAGTAAAGCTGGTACAAAAGGAATGTATTATGAGAACTATTGAGTACTTCAAACTCCAAGCGAAAAATCTTTACAAAGATTTTAAGACCCAAAAAATTTATTTCGACGCTTCGTTATGCGACAACCTCTTTGAATATTCGCCAGAGTTTTTTGATGTAGATGCACTGGTTACAGACTTCGATATCGACGAAAACCATTTTACACTAATGAACTGTCAGCATATCATTGCGCAATTGGCTGGATTTAGGAAATGGACAGAAATGTTAAAAGTGTCTCCCTACGCTCTGGACTTGTCAAAATTATTATTTGACAATATGCATAAAATTAGTGCTATAGAGTGGGATATGTATATCTCGGGCGAGGAAAAAGAGAAAGGTTTTTTATTTGACGACGAATTTAAATTGGACATTTTCAAAAAAATCTTTGACGAGGTAGATGGCCATCAAAGTAATGGCTGGGATTACCGTTTGACTAAAAAAGAAAAGCTGTCGAAGGAAACCTCAAAGATGAAACCAGACAAACGCAAAATTACTGTTCAAATTTTTGAGCTACCGTTGTCTGAATCAGATCGTATAGAATTTATTGACGTAGCAAACAAGAAATTCGAAAACATATTGGAAAGAATAGAACATACACATCCCAAATTATTGCTTAAATTATGGAATCCTAAAGAATATATTGACGAAGTTTTAAAACCAGATATGTTGCCTATCGATCGGGACTACGCACTTTCTTTGGTGGAGTCGTTTTTAATCCACTATGTTATTGGTTTGGCCGCAGAAGCTGATGAACAAGCCTTAAATCTCAATTAAAATTAAAAGTGCAAAATTGTACGAAAGTTCGAACCATCGGTAATTGTAAATTTTATCGATACGTTTCTTTTTTTGAAGTTTTAATATATCTAATTGTATCTCATGGTTTTAAAACTCTTTTTCTGACACTAGTTCCTTCAAATCTTCCAAAAAATGGTTCGAAAATTGTCCCGGGAGGCCGACTAAAAAGCTCTGACGAAAGTCAGGGCTTTTTTTGTTTTCGGCAGGATGAGAACCGTTGGTTCGATCCGCAGGAGGCTCAGGGATTGTGTTTGGGGCGAGAGAGGCTGAGCCAATCCTGCCACCCCGACTGAAAAGCTCTGACGAAAGTCAGGGCTTTTTTTGTTTTCAGCGGGGTGAGAACCGTTGGTTCGATATGAAAGCGGATCTTATAGAATTCTTAAGAGATCAGGGGTAAGCCTGTAATAAACAGTTGAATTCTTATAATGCTTACTCTTGGATTTCTGAATGAGATATAACTTTTGAGCTTTAGTGTTAAAAAGTTAATTTGTGGAGTCTTAAAGTATTTCCCATTTTTAAGGAATTAAATCAACTTGTATGATTAATGAACTTTTCGAATGTAAAATTTTAAGAGCTAGCAGGACCAGATTATTGCAATTGATAGAAACAGTTGATTACGAAATACTATTCAAAATTCCGGAAGGTTTTAACAATAATATAATTTGGCAAATTGGTCATTGTATTACTTCTCAGCAGAGGCATATGTATATGCGTAGCGGATTACCCATGTATATTTCTAAAGAATTTATGGAATCCTTCAAAATCGGATCGTCTCCAGGTTCCTGGCAAACTATTCCAGATATTAATGAGGTAAAGCATTTATTGATTGAAACAGTTAACCACCTCGAATCGGATCTAGAATCCGGATTATTTGTAAACTATGAACCCTTTGATTTACCGATCGGAATTCACGTGAAAAATCATTTCGAAGCATTACAAGCTGCTAACTATCATGAAGCCGAGCATAGTGGAAAGATTTTTATGTATTTGAAGTTATTAGTCAAAGACTGAGGCAGGTCAATGAATAAGCACATTCAATACTTATTAAAGTAAGTGCTATGAGCAAGTAGTAAAAGATAAGTCATGCCCACAAAAACGCTTTATCAATTCAAAAAATATCTATCGTAACGTTTATTCTGATTTTCAGGTTTACTCTAGTTTTATGAGCTATATTATGGAGTCCTGCCAAGGAAATTTTGAGTATTTATAACATTGCTTAATTACCTATTAATGACCCATACCTTTTTTACATTACTGAAGCAATTTATACACAAGTTTGTCCATATAGGGATTTATCCCGAAATGCCTTATATAGAATCCCGGTATACTAAGCTACTGAACGTCCTTAACTGGCTGGGACTATGTTTTATGCTGGGGTATGCTATACTCAACCTGACTAATGAACGCTATTTTCTCGCCGTATTAAATGTGTTCAATATGGCAGATGCTGCGGCTGTATTGGTCTTGCACCGACTAAGAATGTACCTGAGTGCACGACTGGTAATGGTTGGATGCAGAATCGTAATCTATACGATCTCCGGACTGTATTTTCATAATGGTGCGGAGTACTTTTTATTAACGTTGCTGATTACTACTATTATAATCTTTGAGCATAAGTGGATCAGGATATTTTTGTGTTCTCTTATTACGCTGTCCTGTATAAGTGTTGTATTATTTCCTCAGCCTCCGTTACTGGGATTACCTGTTATGGAGGAACAGGCAATTGTTAATATGTTGGTGGCCATTGCATTGATTATCGGTACAGTGACTTTTTTCAAAAGTATTCAATACGGCTATCAAAAAGAAGTTGAAAAGCAACGGCAGGCTCTGGTTGAATTAAACCGGGATAAACAACGTATGTTTTCTATACTTGCGCATGATATCCGAAGTCCGATAGCGACACTCGAAAACTTATTGCAGATATTTTATGAGAACTTACTGACACGTTCCGAACAGATGAAAACTACACAACTGTTAAAGGATCAGGTCACACAATTGGGAATCACTATGGATGACCTCTTAAACTGGAGCGCCCGCGGGATGCAGGGCATTCAGACTGTCAAAACACCATTTCTTCTTTATCCTGTATTGATGGAATTGTTTCTTTTTTTTGATCTGATCATTAAACAAAAGCAGCTTGAAGTAGAGTTACATATGGATCAAGAATTGATATTGTCTGCAGACCGGGATCAGATTACTGTTGTGATGAGAAATCTGTTGAGTAATGCATGCAAGTTCAGTCATATCGGCGGGCAAATACGAATAGCGGCCACAAAAAAGGACAGCAGGAGAGAAGTAATCATTGAGGATAAAGGTGTGGGGATGGATGAAAGTAGTATCAACAGGCTTTTCACTTCTTCAAATATCTCTACTCAGGGAACTGCAGGTGAGAAAGGATATGGATTGGGTTTGATGCTATGTGCCGAATTTGTACGTTTGAATGAAGGCAACATTACAGTAAAAAGCAGATTTGGAGAAGGTTCTATCTTTACTATTAGCCTGCCTGAATAAGGAAGCCTTTTTATAATTGTATTATTAATAACGCCCAAAAATGAAAATACAAAGTTTAGAAAATACAGATCCTGAGCAACTTCTGCAGGTTATTAATATGGCCTTTTCAGATTATATTGTGCCTTTTCAACTTAATTTGGATCAGCTAAAGTTTAAGATTTTTACAGAAGGAATCCGTATGGATTTATCTTTTGGAGTTTACTCTTCGAAGAGATTAGTTGCTTTTGTATTGCATGGACTTCGCAAGATCGGAGATGAGCTTGTTGCTTACAATGCAGCAACGGGAGTAGTGCCGGATTACAGAGGCAGAGGGTTCGTGGGGGCGATGTATGATAAATTGTTGCCAAAATTAAATGAGCTTGGCGTGAAACAAATGATTCTGGAAGTTATTGAAGGAAACCAATCTGCTATCCGCGTTTATGAAAAATTAGGTTATTCAGTCCATAGAAAACTAGACTGTTTTAGCGGTATCGTACAAACTTCCGATCCGGTTCCGGATATCGAGATAAGAGAAATTAAAGAATTCCAATGGCCGGTTTTCACATCATTCTGGGATATACAGCCTTCATGGCAGAATAGCGTGAGAACTTTAGAGGACAGTATAGATCATTGCCGTATTGTCGGAGCATATCAGCAGAATGCATTAGCAGGTTATGTTGTTTTTAATCCTGTCAGCCGAAGGATTCAGCAGATATCGGTAGCTCCGAACTATCGCCGGCAAGGAATTGCGACGAGTATGATATCCTATGTGTCTGCTACTCTTTCAAAACAGGAGCTGTTTATTAATAATGTTGATCATACTTCAAAAGCGACATTATTATTTATAAAAAGTCTTGGACTTTCCTTTAAACTTGCACAATTTGAAATGTTGAGAATGCTGTAAACCAGTTGTAGTCAAAATAGCAGCATTCCATATTAGTTTTTGTGAAAAAGATGCTGTAAATTATATCGGAATTCTTAAATAGCATAAAAGGATCAGATCAACAAGGCGGAAACGATAAAAAAATAAATACGATGGTACTAAAATTGATTTATGGATGTTTTCATTTCTAAATACGATATGAAAACTTTGATACCCATACTGACAACACTGTTTTTGCTTGTTTTCTGTAAACAGGATGCGATATCATCGATCACGCATATGCACACAGAGAATAACCGGAATTATGATAAAATTCGCAGTATTAAGGATTCGGTTGAAATTTATCATGACTCTTTATATTTTGAGCTGAAACTAAATTTTACTGAGATATCCGGAGCAGAGTTTCGTGCTTATAAAGATAAATACACGACCAGCTGTGTTATAGATTCAAGCCGTTTTATACAAGGTTCAAATATGTATATAGCCCAGGATTGCAAGGAAATCTGTGAAACATATCTTTGTGAAAACAATACAAATAAGAAATTGCTTCTGCCGTCCAGTTATGATTCAGGAATAGCAATGACTTTACTTTCTCCATCATGTACTCAAATGTTAGTATGCTCTTCTTATGATGGTCCGGATTATAGTAATTACTATGAAAGCAGAACGGAAATTTTTGTTTTCCATATAACGAATGGAATGGGAATAAAAGGAGTAAAACCTGCTTTTAAATACTATTCCAGGAACTGGTCAATTGAAGAATTGACTTGGGTAAATGACCATACAATAGCGTTAAAAATCTATGAAGGAAACCGAAATGATAAGCAGTTTAAATATTTGAAAACACAGTTTCCTAAAGTAAAATAGTTGTATTGCAAAGATGCCCCAGCTGTTGCTGAGGCATCCACTATTTAAAACGCACCACTGAATTGTTTATCTTATTAGCACCTGATAAAAGTAACAGGAAAGCTGTTTAATCAATGAAATCAAATTTGTCTTCAAACATTTTTCCTACAACGGGAATAGGCTTCTTTTGCTCATTGACAGCATTGATGAGACCGAATATCCAAAGGATAAACAGAATAATACCGATGTAGCTTAGAAAACTTAAAGCCGGTACTATAAACACAATGATAGAAAGTGCAACATTGATAACTACTGATAAAATAAAGAATCCAAACCCCTGTTTGAGATGATAACTTACTAAATCACTCTTGGGTTGTAAATCTTTGCTTTTTAAATAAGCAACAATCCATCCGATGATTGTCACATAACTTAAGATAGAAAGTGTCTTTTTGTCCATAATTATTTTATTTATATGCCTAAAAGTATGAACCATTCGGCCGATCTCCTAAGCCGGATTTGTCTTCGGTCACTTTGAATTGGTATTTGTACGGTTTGGTTGTATAAGCGTATGGAGTGATTGATCAATCAGACTTCATTAATTTAAAAAAGGACTCCTTTTTTGCTCTGGATACAGGTACTGTAGTTTTATCTTCCATATAAATCAGACCTTCTCTAGAAAAGCTTGTGATGTAATTGGTGTTGATTAGATGGGATTGATGCACCCTGAAGAATAAGGGTGGTATGAGGATATCCTCATAATTCTTAAGCGGTTTTGAAACAATAATATTTTTGGCACCGGTTAGAAAAAAGGTAGTATAAGATCCTGATGTCTCGCACCGGATAATCTGGTCTATTTTGACAACATGCATAGCTTCCTGTGTTGGCAAAACAATTTTATCAGGGCTCTTTCTGAGGTTTTGCGTTAACTCTGATACCTGACTTTCCTCCAGAAATTTTCCACGAAATTGCGCTATGCGGTCAATAGCAGTTTTTAGATCCTCAGGATCTATAGGTTTTAGCAGGTAATCTATTGCGCTGAATTTAAAAGCACGGATGGCATGTTCCTCATAAGCCGTAGTGAAAATAAGATGAAATGACCGGAATGCTACTTGCTGTAAAACATCAAATCCACTTCCATTTTTAAGCATAATGTCCATAAAGATAAGGTCAGGTTTAAGTCTGTCAATCAACCTTACTGCTTCCTCAGCACTTTCGGCATAACCTACAATCTGCACTTTTGCCGGAGCTGTAATTTCCAGCATTATAGAAAGAGCTTCCCTCAAATGGTATTCATCTTCAATGATAATAGTTCTGTACATATGAATTAATTTATAGGGATTTTTAAAATCACAACACAACCCGGACTGTTATCAGTTGTATCCCTTTCCTCTGTTTGGAATCCGATAAGCGGGTTGTCTTTAAGCATAAGACGGAGACGTTCGTCTGTGATTTGGGAAGACAGTGAACGATGTGCATCTTTCGGCCTTCTATTTCGGGATTCTTTGAGACCTATTCCGTTATCTGTGATTGTGCAGATAAGGATATTATCTTCTTCATTGACATTAAAGGATATAGTTAACAAGCCCTTGCGATCAAGCAAAGGTTTTAGGCCATGTTCTACAGCATTCTCTATAAAAGGCTGGATTAAAAGGGGAGGTAAAAGGATGTCAGTATCTATGTCGTCCTTGCAATGGATCTCATAGTCAAAACTATTGTTAAGCCTCAACTGCTGTAATTCAATATAATTGCGTAATGTCTGAATCTCATCTTCCAGTGTAATGGTTTCCATACGGGATTGTTCCAATATTTGCCTGGTCAGCTTTGCAAATTTTCCCAGGTAGGTCACTGCCATTGTGGGATCATGCTGAAGAATCATACTTTGTATATTGCCCAATGCATTGAAAATGAAATGCGGGTCCATCTGGGAGCGGAGCAATCGTCGTTCAAGAGCTAACTTTTCTGCAAGATTTTCCAGTGTTTCCTTTTCCATAAGCTGCACTTTGAGCGCATTGTTAGCCTGTTGCTGTTGCAGAATGTCCTCTCTGTTCTGATAGTATCGCTGTCTGTAGTAATAAGAGCGGTACATAAAGATGAGTCCAATCAGTAATACAGCTGCGATGGCATAACCGAGGAGCTTATTTTTCTCCTGCAATTTGTTTTCCTGTTCCAATTGC
Source organism: Sphingobacterium sp. UBA5789 (assembly GCF_002418355.1). Classification (NCBI taxonomy): domain Bacteria; kingdom Pseudomonadati; phylum Bacteroidota; class Sphingobacteriia; order Sphingobacteriales; family Sphingobacteriaceae; genus Sphingobacterium; species Sphingobacterium sp. UBA5789. The sequence continues at coordinate 1,230,496 of NZ_DIDX01000001.1, forward strand.
TGTATGCGGGATATTTTCTTCTCAGATTCATACCGGACGTCCGCATTTTGCAACATTTGTTGTGTGGTATGATCGTGTTTCTGACGATTATATTTTGCAAAGAGCTTATCATATTCATAATAAGCTTTATAATTACTTTGTAAAATGGCGACCTCTTTGAGACAACTGTAGAAAGTGGCTAATACATCATTGTCCTTGTAGGGAAGTGTCAGTTGGTAATCAAGACCTTCTTTAAACAGATTTTCGGCATATTGATATTCTCCCTTTTGCATGAAATACTGACCCTTGAGGCCTATTGAGCTGCGGTATATGTTTTTAAGGTCATACTGCTTCGACATGGATGTAGCTTTTTCCAGATTGAAAAGAAAAGCTTCTTCATCTACAGGCTGAGGACCATTCATATATAATACGGCAAGATTGATGTAGGCGACCCCTATATTACTTTTACTTACAATTTTCTCTTCATCTTTCTCTACCAGGCGTATTGTTTCTTTAAAAAATAAAACGGTTTCCGACCATTGGGGTAAATTTCCGGAGCTTACTGCGTCCGAAAGGTAGCTGCCCACAGCCAGACGCGCATATAATATGCTTTCGGGATTTCCGGATTTGATCGCATAACGCAGCGCTTCATCTGCATATTTTTTTACTTTGATCTGCGAACCTGAGGAAAATAGGTATGATATATCTGCTCCGTTACGTGCACACATATCGTAATCCTTAAGTTTTATAAAGAGGTCGTAAGCCTGCAAAAAATAATCTATTGCATTGGATTTATCATCAATATAGGAACGGAGACATGCCATTACCATTGCAGCGTGTGCTTTTGCCCTTTTGTCTGATGTAGTGGCAGCGATATCATAGGAAAGTTCAGCATAATGTGTAAATTCCCTGAGATGTAAAAGACGGCGATGCGTCAGTGCCAGATATGCGTAACATATCGCTTCATCTTCTTTGTTTTTATTTTTCCTGGCCAGTTCCAGAGCTTCCATCTGGATGTTCAGACTTGATGTTGAATCGGTAAACCGCAGAGCATATCCCTCACTTGCCATTTTTTCGATAGAAGACATTTTTTGAGCTTCTGCCGGATTGCTAAGAAAGAGTATAATTACTGTAAAACAAAGGGTAATAACCGGATAAATCCAGTTTTGAAAGGATGGAAAAATATTCAAATAAGTCTTCATCAACATCTTAAAAAGAGGACTAAAGTACCAATTATACAGGTACATGCAAAATATGTCAAATAAGTTTTTTGATAAAAGAAGAGCTTTATTGTACGCTTTTTTGACATTTTAAATGATTCAGATTTCTGTATGCAGGAAGGAAGCTTCCAAATAAAAATCGAAAGCACCCATTTACCAATTAGAGCTTGCTGATTAATGCAGCAATTTTTAATCTTGTTCCACATACATATTTAATAGCAAATCTTATGGATACAAAAAAAATGTTCGGTTTGATAGTAATCCTTTGTTTATGTCTGAGTATGGCACAGGCACAACAGATAGATGAAAGACGTATGAGGATTGAAATGACGGTCAGGCAGGGCAATGAAGAGATCATCGCGCCACTGACTTCGGCAACTATTTCTTTTAACCGGGGTCTGAATGAGACACTTGTTTCCGATTCTCTTTCCAGAGAGGTAACGAGTAAAGAGCATGTTAGACTTTATGATATCGGAATAGCGCTGGACAGACAAAACATTAAATTGCTGAGTGCTTTTATAAAGAATAAAAATGGTCTTAACGGACATATAGTACTTACAGATACCTATAAAAAATTACCTTCCCGTAAGATTGAGTTTACATCTGCCGTTCTGGATGCTTTGAATGATCAGTTTACAAACGATTACAGTTCTGCATATATGAGTATCCGATGCGGAACATTAATTATAGATGGTCTGGATATTAAACCTTAAGTTTTAGCAAATAAAAGAACAGTTTAACATGGAGTTTTTGCCGATTATAGAGAAAGAACAGTTCAAAGGTCACTTAGATAAGGATTGGGATTTTATATACAAGATTCTCGATCCCTATCAGAATGCAATTGATGAAGTGGATGATGAAAATGTAATCCTTGATCAACTGTGTGATGACCAGCATACACTACTGATATATGATGCGCTGTACGGACAGGTGACAAATGGTGGTTTCCTACAACTGATACATAATGGTTATGGGGCATTCGTTTTTGACCCGGTGTTTATTGAAGATCTGGAAAGATGGACTTTGATGGCAACTGCCAGATTATTGAAGGAGGCAAATGTGATTTATCTGAAACATAAAGATTATCTGGAAGAGGAGAGGGATCTTCGGGAATTTTCTACCCTTTGTAAGAGTTTTAAAGAATTTGAACCTTTTGATGATTTATTCTATGAAATGATGGAGGATGAAGTCAGAAGATTTCGAACATACATAGAAAATCATATAACAGACTTTGTCAAAATAGTATAGATAGTCTGGTTTATAACACACATTCTACAGAACTCAACAGCACTATGAAACTTGTAAAATTTAGGGATATCAAACATAAAATGCCAAAGGATAGCTGGATGTATGATCGCAATGAAAAAAATAACGGTGAATTTGATGAGTACGGGGTGTTATTTTTGGAAGGGGATTATGAAGTTGAAAATCTGGACCTTGATGATCCGTTGGTTTCTCTAAACTTTTCTGTCGAATCCGGGGAAAGCAGTCCGGAGGAGGTGATATGTAGTGCTATTCTGGTGGATGGCAACCTGCGGGCAAACAATATTTATAATTATGAGACTGATGGATCTACAGGGTTGTACGTGTTGGGCAATATCCATGCAGAAAATATGCTTATCGGCGGGCAGGAGTTGTATGTGTCAGGTAACCTGAATATTAAAGACTGTTTCTGGGGACATTATAATCACGGGGACCTGATTGTAAAGGGCTATACCTCTGCACGGGTATTTGCAGCTACCGAAGAATATCATTATGATTATAATAAGGTCAGGATTAAGGCGGACTTCTTTCTGTGCGATCATGACTGTGAAGATGATGTCTTTGATCCTGCTATTCCTTATGCAATCTTTGAAAAAGCGATGTTGTATACAGAAAATGATGTGGAAATAGAAGATCTGTTTACCTGGAAAGATTGGATGTCACGTTCCACAGCTATTCGTTTACTGAAAAAGAAACAGCCTATTCTGTTAAGAGATATTGACATTCTTTCTGAAGAAGAAAAGCAGAACCTTATTTTAAGTGGGATTCCCAATGAATTTGGAGAAAGCCATTTTAATGATGAGGAATCATTTGGACTGCAATTGCAAAACTTTGAAAAGCTGTTAGAAATTAGCAGAATGCATAGTAAGGACAATTATCAGTATTATGAATGGAAGAATTATGAGGTTCAGATACATTATGAAAAATTTGAAGAGCATGGACATGTCATGTTTACGCATGATTCAGGTCTGACCTTTTTTATCTGTATCGAAGAGGAAGAAGGGACTGCTTTATCATTGAAGACCTTATTCCGTAAAAATGAGAAGAAGAAGTCTCTAAGCGCTGTTTATCGTAAAGATTCTAATGATTCTTTTTCTAATGTTTTTGAGCAGACTACGGAATCTTTTTATTTAGAAGAGTTGCAGTTGCTCTGGACAGAATTGTTAGAAAGAGCTAAGTGTGGAGCATATTTTTATACTAAGTTCAGAGAAACAGTCAAAGTTGAAAATCTGCTTCAATATTTGAACCTACCTGTTGTGCAGCTTAAATATAATGATTACTGGGATTTAGACAAGAGCTATTTTTGGTATAATTATTACTGTTTTACCCTGAGACTGCATGATGCACGAGGACTTGTAGGCAGTATAGATGTGGCGCAGGAAATAAAAGGAGATGTATTTGATCTGCGTACATTTTATTTCCGTCCTGATACGGTTGTGAGTCCTCAATATTGTGAATTATACTATGCCTCCAGTCAGGAAGGACGGACTTCAGATCGTTATTCAGTTGTGGATAAGCGTATCAAAGTATTTCTGTATGACTGGCAGCTTTATCAGGAAGCATTGCACTGGTATGCTAAAATCGATACGGCGCTATTATATGAAAACCAGAGCTATCTGGAGGATCAGGAATTGTAAAATACTGCAATTTCCATACCCTCTCAGCGGAGTCTGTTCACTATTCACCTTTTTATATTGTTTGTTTATTTTGTAAGATCCTGTTCAACTGTTAACTCCGTATTTATGACAGGTGCTGCTACCAGTTGTTCTTTCTTTACTCTTGAAAGAGGAGCATTTTGCTCTGCTTTAATTTTGAGATAAGGATTATGATACTGATCGTAAAATCTTTTTTTATCGTCCCTGTACGAGCTTACTGCCCCAACCTGATGTAATAATTTGATATAATACCAGGCCAGATCTACCTGATGTGGCTGAAATCCGCTTCTGGCACTTTTAGGAAATAGGTGGTGGTTATTGTGCCATTCTCCTGCAACTATTCCCGGCCAGAGTTGATTGATCGACTTATCATTCTCGCTAAAATCTGTTCCTTCACGTTGCTTATCTTCTCCCTTGGCGTGTCCTTCATAGTTAAATGTACGTACACCGACCGCCCAGAAACCGGCAGCACCAAAAAGGCTGCACGCCAGAGCGTGTCCTCCCATCAGGTAAAAAGCAAGATACCAGAAGGACCAGTTGAGTACCCAGGATAGAACGGCATATCCGGGATTGACATACGATCCCCACTTTTGATATTGTGTATACGTATTCGCTGGCACACCAGTATGTTTCATTAATAATTTTACACGGTTATAGTCCGATTCGCTGAGATCTTTAGCAATAGGCTGATGATTCACATCCGCAAGAAAGCAGTATAGAAAGCCAGCTTGTGCATTATACGGATCGCCGGGCTGATCCGACTTGGCATGATGAACATGATGAGAGATGACATAAATTTCTTCCGGTATAACATTTATAGTAAGATTCTGCGTGAAGAATCTCCAAAAACCATTCTTGAATTTATAAGCTCCATGTGTACAATAGCGGTGATGCCATATCGTACCGTGAGTGCCCATTATGATCATGCTATATACAAATGCAGCAATTAGTGTTCCCCAGCTTAAATAGTTAATCAGAAAAATAAAGAAAAAGGGAATAAGGCAAAATACTTTTAGCCAACTGAAAAAAGGAAGCCAGTTGTGCCGGTCTTTTACAATATTGAGTCTGCTGAAAAATTCTTTGAGAATCTCACCTTTAGTTGGTTTGATAAGATTTCCATTATCGTCTTTCCATCCATAAGATGGACGTTGTAGTACATGATCTAAAAATGACATGGTGTTTTAGATTTAGCTTTAGTTTGATATCAATCACTATGTATTTCGGATCGAATTACAATGATAACATAAAAAAAAGACTAAATGATAACAATTTTTCATGAATAGGGAAGAAGCATCTCTCGTATGTATATAAATACAGGAAATTAACATATAAGTCAACTTCTTGCAGAATATATGTATAAAGTAGGTGTGTGCACCTTAGATAGGATGATGATTTATAAACAGCGGTATTCGAAATGTGAATCCTTTTGCATCAGAAAGTAAAAGGATTTACTAAAATTGCTCTATGAAAATATATAGATATTGTAATGATAACTCTATAGCACAAGTTTAACTATTTCCCGTCAAACTGTTTTTCCATATCCCGAAAAGCCCAGTTGGCCATTTCGTCAATTACCGGAAACAGACCTTTTCCTGCGGCACTCAATCTGTAAGTGACAAAGGGTGGTACTACGGGTTTTGCTTCTCTGATGATAAGTTGGTCAGCTTCTAATTGCTTAAGATGTTGAATCAGCACTTTTTCTGTTATAGCGGGAATAGCTCTTTTCAGTTCACTGTACCGTTTGTCCCCAGTGTGTAAATGATATATAATAATAGGTTTCCAATAACCGCCTATTTTCTCCATTACATAGGTTACAGGACACTGAGACAAAGCATATCGCTTGTTTTCTTGTATAGTTGAACTTTCTTTGATTGCTGTCATATATACATACTTAAGGGTAAGTACTTGTATTTAAGTAAGTGCAAATATAACTTTGTTTAATTAAAAAACGAAATATATGAAAATTACGATTACAGGTTCTTTAGGGAACATAGGAAGATTTTTAACGGAGAGACTTCTTCAGTCCGGACATGATGTAACTGTGGTAAGCCATAGTGAAGACCGTAAACAAGAGATAGAAAAGTTAGGTGCCGTCGCTGCTATAGGATCAATAAATGATGTTTCTTTTCTTCGAAATGCTTTTAAAGATGCAGCTGCAGTTTTTGCAATGACGCCTCCAAATATGGGAGGAAGCCATATTATCAATAATACAGTAGAGGCTGGTAAGGCAATGGCACAAGCCATAAAAGAATCTGCAGTGTCTCGTGTAGTCATGTTAAGCAGTATTGGTGCCGACCTGCCGGATGGAAACGGGCCGATAGCCGCATTACATCATATTGAAAAAGTATATACAGAATTAGAAGGTGTCGCAGTTACTTTCCTGAGGGCTGGTTACTTCTTTACAAATTTTTATAACGATATGCCTTTAATAAAGGCAGCGGGGATTACTGGGGCAAATTATCCAGCCACTACCCATATCCCTTTGGTTCATCCGTTTGATATAGCAATGGCTGCTGCGGAAAAACTGGAGCAACCTTTTACAGGAATGGCTATAGAATATATAGTTAGTGATTTCCGTACCGCAGGCGATGTGGCGAATGTGTTAGGGAATGAAATTAGTAAACCTGAATTGCCTTGGGTAGAGTTTACGGATGAAGAAGCATTGCAGGGTATGGTACAGGCTGGTGTACCTGAAGAGATTGCCGGATTATATGTAGAAATGGGAGCAGGGATACGTGCCGGGAAAATTCAGGAAGATTTCAGAAGTAAGGGTGTAGACCCAACCGGGAAAGTGAAATTAGAAGATTTTGCGAAAGAATTTGCAGGCAGATTTTAAAAGAAATTATCAGTTATGCAGAAAATTCTGTTTTGAAATCAGGAGTCAGGCAATTTGCCTGACTTTTTTTATATAATCATATGATGATCTGTTGTCTTACATCCTGTTTGCTGATTATACCTATTTTCGGTCTCTCTATTGTATAAAATTCTCTCTAAAGTTGTATTTACAATATGTATTTCCTAAATTCATTTTCCTGTTTTAATTCTGTTATTTAATTACAATAATGTATGAGCGATTTTTTAAGCATTAATGGTGTTTCTGTCGAAAGAGATGACATCAGAAATGTTATTTTGGGAGAAGGTAAGATGGCGGCTATTAAATATGTAGCGGATCGTACACAATGTAACCTGAAAGATGCTTATATGGTAGTTACAGAAATAGAACAAGGTGTATCGACTGTAAAAGTTCCTGTTTCAGGGCAGATTATCCAAGAGAAAGCTGTTGCAAAATACGTACACGGCAAAATTCAGGTCACCTATCAGGATAATGATGGTGTAGTTTATGAAAATGTAAACCCTACTCATCCCGTATGGGGAGCTGTAAAAAGGCTGATGCCCGATAATCAGGTATTAATAGATATGGAAGAATTCTATGCTCAGGATGAGTCCGTGATCAAAGCATCTCCCTTTCATAGCTATAATGAAGAAGTATTAGGACACCGTAAACCAAACTTCCTGTTAATTGGTGTAATTGTTCTGTTGTTGGTTCTACTACTTATTTATTTCTATTATAACATGTAAAAGCCATAGTTCGGCAGTCCCGGTCTTCTTAAAATTTCATTTTATACTTCAAGTTATCAGGTAGTTAAGTTTTAATGAATAAAAAGGTTTGGAAGTAATGTGT
>NZ_DIDX01000002.1:0-82684 GCF_002418355.1 Sphingobacterium sp. UBA5789
TCAAACGGTAGGTAATGGTAATAGCTGCTGACAAAGCCGAACAGCAAAACACTCCACATCAAATACAAAAGCTGGTGCGAGCGTGCCGCTCGTACCAAGATAATACAGGCACAAGCAGCACTACGCTCATGCTTGCGCCAGAATTAGTGAAAACGGTTTGTCCGAACTATCCTTCTCTATTCCAACAGCATACTTCTACACCTTATTAACTGCTAAAGAGCTATACTGTTGGTGGGGACACCAACAGACGCATAAAAAAGTAAAACGCTGTTGCGAGCGTGCCGCTCGTACCAATGTAATACAGGCACAAGCAGCGCTACGCTTATGCTTGCGCCAGAGTTAGTGACAACGGTTTGCCCGAACTATCCTTCTCTCCTTTCCAAGGAGAGATCCCGGTTTACCGGGAGTAAGGACTACTATGAAACAGTAAAATAAAAAAGCCCGTTGAAAATATACATTTCAACGGGCTTTTTTGTTGCATTATGGTTATATTAATCTTCTTCGTAAAATTCGATTAATGAAGCCATATACGGATTACTCCAGCCATCTGCAATATCGTCAAATGCCTCGTCAGGAATATGGATGTGATTAACTTCCAGTGATGTCCCTTTTTTATGTTCATGTAGTTTTAGGGTAACAATAGAAGGTTCTTCCTGCTCGCCAAAGTACCATTGCTGTACAATCTTTTTACCAGGCTCTAAACTGATAAATTTTCCAACGATTGCTCCATCCCACATAGAAAATTCTCCACCTTCTACAGGATCTATGGATGCTTCGTCGCCTGTCCATAATCGTGCGGTAATCTCTGTCGTAAGTGCCAGATATACTTCATCAGGACTTGCGGGTATTATAAAATATTTTTTAAAATCTTTCATATCATTATTTCTATTGCAAAGGTAATGATTTATTACTGATGTCACTTTTGTAATTATGTTCTGGACTTTTTTTGAGAATGATTAACTTTACTGCTTATATAAGATAATCAAGATGAGTAATATTCTGCCCAATTCCTTAATCCGCAAATTAGGAGCGAATCCATTGTTTGATGAGCAAGCTTTCATCGATGTTCACGAGAAAGGAGAAAGGCAGAGTTCCATCCGGATAAATGAAAGAAAAATAACAGAAGCTCCGTTTGCTCATTCAGAACCGATTCCATGGTGTGATCGTGGGTTTTATCTTGAAGAAAGACCTTCTTTTACTTTAGATCCGTTATATCATGCGGGGTGCTATTATTCTCAGGATGCATCATCTATGTTTATTGCGCATATTATTCAATATCTGAAGCTTGATGATAAACCGCTTAAAGCGCTGGATCTATGTGCTGCACCCGGTGGGAAAACGACTCTTTTGAATAGTTATCTCCATCCGCAGAGTCTGTTAGTGGCAAACGAAATTATAAAAACTCGGGTGCCTATTCTGATGGAGAACATGATTCGTTGGGGAAATTCCAACGTCGTAATTACGAATAATGATCCCAGTGCTTTTAAAAGATTGCCCGGTTATTTTGATTTGGTAATGATTGATGCACCCTGCTCTGGCTCCGGAATGTTTCGTAAAGATAGCGGAGCTATAGATGAGTGGTCAGAAGCTAATGTAAAGCTTTGCAGTGAACGTCAACAACGCATTCTGGCCGAAGCGATGGATTGCCTTAAAACAGATGGTATTCTTTTATACTCAACCTGTTCTTATTCGCAGGAGGAAAATGAAGATATAGCTGATTGGTTGATAAAGGAGTACGGACTAAAATCTATTCAGATTCCCATAGCTGAAGAGTGGGGAATAGAAGAAACAAAATCTGATGTTACGGCATCTTATGGATACAGATTCTATCCGCATAAAGTTAAAGGTGAAGGTTTTTTTATTACTGCATTTGTAAAAACAGAGTTTCAGGAAACATTTAACAGAAGAAAAATAAAACCTGAAAAATCGGATGTCCCGAATGGAATTATTGAACATTGGTTAAATAATGCTGCAACACACATGACCTTTCTTCATCACGAGAATATCCATATCTTTCCCAAAGACTATGAATTAGATCTGAAGATCCTGCAGAATGTACTTTATCTGAAGAATGCAGGAACAAATATTGGTAAACTAGCTGGGAAAGAGCTTATTCCGGCACATGGACTTGCTCTCAGCATAGCGATAAAGACTAATATACCAACACTTGAGCTCACATTAGAGGAAGCACAGGATTACCTCCGTAAAGAGAATATCAATCCGGAGCACAACTTGAAGAATGGCTGGACGTTGGTTACCTATAAAAATATAAGATTGGGCTGGATAAAGATTCTCGCAAACCGAATCAATAACTATTATCCGAAAGAGAGTAGAATAGCTTATTTATAAGCTTAATTTGAAGGGAACGAATGCTGAAGGATAATATTACAGATATCTTTTGCTACCTCCTGTTTCGTTTTTAGGGAAAACTCTTTTATAGTACCGTCTTTAGCAATAATTGTTACTTTATTCGTATCTGTAGAAAAACCGGCTCCTTTATCTTGCATAGAATTAAGGACAATATAATCCAGGTTCTTCTTTTGGAGCTTACCTTTTGCATTTTCGAGTTCATTATTTGTCTCCAGTGCAAAGCCGATAAGCACTTGTTTGCCTGTCTTTCTCTTCCCTAAGGTTGCCAGTATATCAGTCGTCTTTTTGAGAGGAATAGCAAAGGTATCTTCTTTCTTCTTGATCTTCTGATCTGCGACTGTTTCAGGAGTATAATCTGCTACGGCTGCACTCATGACAATAATGTCTGCTGTATCAAAATATGCGTTTGCAGCCTCCAGCATTTGACTGGCTGAGATAACGGAAATCCTGTTTATATCACTTGGAGCATTTAAGTGAGTAGGCCCGGATACTAATGTGACCTGAGCGCCCAGATTTTTCAATTCTTCAGCAATTGCGTATCCCATTTTTCCACTGGAATGATTGCCGATGAAACGAACAGGGTCAATTGCTTCATATGTAGGACCTGCCGTGACTAAAGCTTTTTTACCTGATAAGGGTAGGTCGTGTGTGAAATATTCTCTTACACGGGCTAAAATCTCTTCTGGTTCGGCAAGACGGCCTTCACCTGTCAGACCGCTGGCCAGTTCTCCGTTACCAGGATGTATGATGGTGTTGTTGTAACTCTCTAACATTGCAACGTTGCGTTGTGTTGCTGGATGTTTCCACATATCCAGATCCATTGCCGGGGCAACGAAAACAGGGCATTTTGCTGATAAATAAACTGCTGTAAGGAGGTTGTCAGATTGTCCGATCGCCATTTTTGCTAATGTATTAGCCGTGGCAGGAGCGATCAGTAGAAGATCCGCTTCCAGTCCGAGGTGAACATGATTATTCCAGGAACCGGTTTTTTTGTCGAAATAATCAACCAGTACAGGTTTGCCGGATAGAGTAGAAAGTGTAAGTGGGGTAATAAATTCGACCGCATCCGGAGTCATAATGACTTGTACGGACGCTTTTTCTTTTACAAGGAATCTTACGAGAGTCGCAATTTTGTATGCGGCAATACTGCCGCATACACCAATTACAATATTTTTGCCTTGCAAAGACATCAGAATAAGATTATTCTTGTTCTTTAGAAGGATTTCTGAAGTAAACTTTATCGTGAAGGAATTCATCGATAGCTACAAGTGTAGGCTTAGGCATACGCTCATAGTGCTTAGAAATTTCAATCTGTTCGCGGTTTTCGAAGACTTCTTCCAGATTATCGTTGTTACTGGCAAATTCAGCAAGTTTACCGTTTAACTCTTCTTTCATGTCAACAGCAACCTGATTAGCTCTTTTGGAAATGACAACGATAGACTCGTACAGGTTATCAGTACCTTTATCCAATTGTCTCAAATCACGTGTAACCGTTGAATTTGGAAGACTGTTATTATTTGTTTGACTCATATCAAATGGGTATTACTTATTTCTTATTTATTTCTTTACTTCTTCAGTACTTTCACGTTGTTGGTTAACACCCAACTCTCTTTCTTGTTCTTCAATAGATTTTTTGATCTCGTTCCATCTTTTGATAGCTACGGCCATATTCGTTTCTGAATCTTTTCTGATGTCATCCACTTCTTTACGGTGCTTACTTTCGGGATAATCATCTATAAAGTCCTGATAATAATCAATCACCTTGCTGTAACGTTCTTCCTGTCTGCGAGGCGTGCTTTTTTCTGCATATCTGAATTGTGCTTTGATAATCAGATAATTGATCTCTTCAGCATACTTCGTATCCGGATAGTCTTTAAGTACATTCTCCAATGCGATAACGGCAGCTTTGTAATCATCATTAAGCCCCATATCGTAATATAGTTTTGCATTTGAAAATGCTTTTTTCTCCAGCTTGTCCCTTAATTGCTGAATCAGATCTGACGCTTCTTTTGCTTTCTCTGATTCCGGATAAAGGTTTACAAACAACTGCAGCTCATCAATAGCCTTACGTGTATTTTCCTGATCCAGTGAAGATCTTGGAGAATCCAGGTAAAAACAATAAGCTGTCATAAACCTACATTCTTCAGCTTTTGCACTGTTTGGAAAAGTCTGTGCAAACTGTTTAAAATGATAACGAGCAGAAGTATAGTCTTTTAGTCGGTAGTTTGTATATGCTGTGTAGTAATATAAATCTTCCGCTTCGGCCTGTCCTCTGTAACGTTGCATTAAGTCGTCAAATAGGGCTAAGGCTTTCGTATATTTCTTTTTTTCGTAAAATTTGACAGCCTCCTGGTACTTTAAAGCCAAATTATTGCTGGCCCGCAACTTCTCAAACTTGCTCTTACAGCCACTAATAAATACAATGAGCAATAATCCGGCAACAACTGCCACTAAACGCCTATTTAAAAACATTTTACAAAGATAAGGGAATTTGATATAATAGTCAATTAAATTTTGATGTGCAATATAAGGGAAAGATAAGTTTTGAACAATTCTATCCTTGAATTTAACAAACTTTAACGAGAGTTACTGGCGACGTAGAATAACTATATTTTGTCATGCTGTTGTTGAAAAATTAATGTTACCTTGGTAAGGTACGATAGAATTCTGAATAATTCACTATATTTACAAATCATAAAGATTTAACTAATTAAAAATGACGTTACACGAGAGAGTTGAACAGGCCTTAGATACAATTAGACCTTATTTAGAGACAGATGGAGGTAATGTAAGTTTAGAGGAAATCACACCTGAGAATGTTGTGAAACTTAGGTTGACAGGAGCTTGTGCATCTTGTTCTATGAGTATTATGACATTCAAGGCAGGGCTAGAGCAAGCGATCAAAAAGGCAGTTCCTGAGATCACTTCGGTTGAAGCTCTGAATATTACAAGTGCAGATGACCCGAATGCAACTACTCCTTCTCCAAAGGTTTTATAGCAAACTGCTGGCTTTTAACTATTAACACATTTTAACAGCCGTGTAGCGCGTAAATGTGTAGTTTTGTGAGTATGGTAATAAACCCAAAACATATTGTTTTTACAATCTTGCTTATCTGTTCTTCAGTTTTTTCCTTTGCTCAGGAAAAGAAAATTGTCCAGTTTAGCGGGATTATTCATGCAATAGGTTCTGAACTTCCAGTACCCTTTGTGACTATCCGGAATGGTGATCGACAGGATCAGGTTTTTGTTGCCAACCATGAAGGTTTTTTTTCTTTTGTTGCACATGTAGGGGATACAGTACGATTTTCTTCAATAGGATATGATCCTACAGAATTTGTTGTTCCCAATACTTCTGAGGATAAATATACTGCTGCAATTCAGATGAAGAGTCTTGTCAAAGAATTACCTATGGTTACACCATTTCCCTGGGCAAGTATAGAAGAGTTTAATATGGCCTTTATGGCGCTGAATGTTGGAGATGACGCCATAACCACTGCACGAAGAAGTGTTTCACCTGAAGCACTGGCAGCATTAGCCCGCATAACGCCAAGAAGTGCAGAAGAAATCCAGAATTATAATTCTACACAAAGACATATCGGATTGACAAATAAAGCTATAAATCAAAAATATGCAAACCCATTGCTTAATCCATTTGCATGGGGAAGTTTGATCAATGATATTTTCAAGGGTGACGATAGCCGGAAGAAGTTAAAGTATTAATCAGGCATCTTACTTCCAGAGAAAGCATATAGAATTAATCCACTCTGTTCACTTTAATATTTTCGTGGTATTTGTTTTTCTATAAAACACACATACACCAGAACCCCTACAAAAGCTCCTATTTACAACTTAAGTCTGTTATTACTCGTTGTTTTCCGCTTTCAGATCTCCTATTGCTTTGACACTTAACAGCGAAGACAGATAGGAAATAAGGACGGAAGCTAATAATACAGTTAAGAAGACTAACAGGAAGTCACTCAATCGTATATCTACCGGATAAGCATCAATTATACTATTATTACCTTCACCGGTACGAATGAATCCGAAAGTATCCTGCAAAAAGCAAAATACGTATCCTATAATAATACCGCTGACACTTCCAATAAGCGCAATCAGCATCCCTTCGTTATAAAAAATACGTTGTATTAAGGAATTTTCAGCACCCAGACTTTTTAAAACAATCATATCCTGACGTTTGTCAATGACCAGCATTGTCATAGAGCCGATAATATTGAATATCGCAATAATACCTATAAAAGTAAGAATAAAGAATACCGCCCATTTTTCTGTACTAACAGTTTTATAGAGTGTAGGGTTTTGTTCTTCACGGTTTAAGACTTTAAACTCTTTGCCTAATTTATTCTGAATCTGTTGTTCGATTTCTTCAATCTTTTCCGGTTGCCGGGTATACATTTCTATCGCAGATACCTTGTCATACTCACCAAGTGCATCCCTGGCAAAGTCAATAGGGGTGATGACCAGATCGTCAAACCCTTGCTGGTATTTGAGTACTCCTCTCGGACTAATCCCCCTTTGTATAATATCATCTGCCGGATTGACTGCGTTAGTCGATCCTTTTTTGGGAGAGTTGATCAGCATTGTATTTCTCAGGCCAACGATAGGTATTTGTAAATTTGCCTGTACATTCGCACCAATAATGGCATAGCTGACATCCTCTTTGAAAATCTCGAATTCTCCTGCATACAACATGCTGTCTGAAGCATGTTGATAGAGGCTATTTGGTTCAATACCTTTTAGTTTGCCAATGAATTGATGATTGCCGAATTGCAAAAGAGCTTTCTCTTCAAGAACTTCACTGTAGCTTTTGATATCCTTACTTTTACGCAGTTCCTCAAAAAGCTGATTTTTCGTAGAAAAAAGCTTCCCTTCTACCGGTTCAATACGAAGTTCCGGAGAAAATGTGCTGAACATCGAGAGAATAAGCTTTTCCATTCCATTATAAAAAGATAATACAATGACGAGTGCTGCACTACTGACCAACACACCAATTACACTAATCATCGAAATAATGTTAATAGCATTAACCGATTTTTTAGAGAATAAGTATCGTTTGGCAAAAAAGTAGGACAGATTCATAATATGGACTTTCTTTTATGCGCGTACAAAAGGATTGGTTCTTTTTTCCTCTCCGATAGTGGTTGATGGACCATGCCCCGGATATACAATTACATCTTCCGGTAAGGTATAAAGTTTTTCCTTTATACTTTTTAGCAATTGATTGTGATTGCCTCCCGGTAAATCCGTTCTTCCGATACTACCTCTAAATAGTGCATCTCCTCCTATCACAAATTTTTGGGATTCATGATAGAAGCATAAGTGCGCGGGTGAATGACCTGGCACAAATATTAGTTTCAAAACATTGTCTCCAAAACTGACAGTTCCTTCTTCAGGTAAAAAATATTCACCGATAGGAGAGATATCGTAACGTATTCCCATCTGAGGGGCATAATTCTGTACTTCTATCAATAAGGGAAGTTCTCCTTCATGAAACTGAGGTAAAAGACCATATTGCTCATGAATGAATTTATTACCCAATACGTGATCAATATGACAATGGGTGTTCAGCAGTAAAACAGGATTTAGTTTATGCTCTTCCATAAATGATAAGAAAAGATCTTCTTCTGCTTTTCCGTACATTCCCGGATCAATAATTGCACAGTAGCCTTTATCATCGTAAAGTACATATGTGTTTTCCTGATAAGGATTGCAGACAAATTGCTTTAAATGAACCATAGTCTTCAAAAATACGATTTATTTCCAATGTATTGTTTGGATGATGTGTTCAATATCGGCATTAATAAAGTCTAGAACCGGTTGTATGGAATCGAGGTGTGGTTTTTCATTGAAATACAGCGCTCCTCTTAGATAATGCTGTGTACTATCGGATACAAAAAACTGGTCATTTGAGGCTGTATTTCCCCGGATCAGATATTGTACACCAAATACCCGGCGATCTTTTTTATTGATTCTTTTCTGTTCAATTGCGGTGGCTTTTACCGTGTGATTGAACGCAAATGTTCGGGCGTCTTCACTTAATTGCTGGAAGGAGACATTTTTATTAATGTCAAAATAGCTGAGATGAAGGCGTGCATTAAATTGCGGAAAATCGAGATTCAGCCAGCATGGCCTGGCATCCTTTTCATGATCTTTCTCCAATGTCGCATAAGCTGGAATTTCGAAATCGAACGGACAGCCTGTCTGCGTCATTTTGTATTTTTTTTCCGGAAATTCAATTCTAAAATAACCTCTTGGCTTAGGAGAATAGTCTTCCTGGCAGGCTGTAATAATAGTACAGAAAGAGAAGATAACTACTGAAAATAAAAGAAATGTCCTCATTATGCTTCGTTCCATATAATCCAGTTCCTTTCGGCCTGAAGTAATAGCATGTCATATCCATTTTTGATTGCGGCACCTTTTTCAAGTCCCATTTTCAGAAACAAAGTGACTTCAGGATTGTACACGAGATCATAAAGCAGATGCTCTTCAGATATACTTTCATAAGGGATATCCGGGCAAGTATCTACATTGGGATAGGTTCCCAGCGGCGAACAGTTGATAATAAGGGTATTTTCTTTTATAATGGTGTCATTCAGATCCGAATAGGTAAGATTGGTATCTGTTTTTGTACGGCTGACAAATGTATAGGTAATGCCTAATTTTTGAAGAGAGAAGACTACTGCCTGTGCAGCACCTCCATTACCCAAAATGAGTGCTTTGTTATGATGCGGTTTGAGGAGTGGCTTCAGTGATTCCTCGAAACCGAATGCATCTGTATTAAATCCTTTCAAATGATACCCTTCATCCTTTTTTTTGATCTGGATACAATTTACAGCATTCATTTGCTGTGCTTCTGGTGATAATTCATCCAGAAAAGGAATAATCGTTTGTTTATAAGGTATGGTGACATTTACGCCATAAAGACCATCAGTTTCCTGATAAAGATCAGGAAACTGATGGATGTCTTCTAACGGATATAAGTTGTAATCAATGCCCCGGATATGTTCTTTTTCAAATTTTTCTAAATAGTACTTTTTGGAAAAGGAGTGACCTAACGGAAATCCAATGAGCCCTAATTTTTTCATGTTCGTTATAAAGCGTATTTTTTTATGATATCAACAATGATTTTGTTTCCCTGCAATTGAGGGAGGTATTCAAAAATAATATAGTGCTTCTGCGGATCTGTTGCGAGTCCTAATTCCAGAAAGTTTAAGGCTTCATTATACTGACCGTTTGCAAATAAATAGGCAACCATTCGATAGTACAACTCTGCTGCTTCCGGATTGTTGTTAATTGCATCAGCTATGGTGTCTATTGCTTCTACAAATTTGCTTTGCTCAAAGTAGATAGATGAAAAATCAAGCCACGCTTCCACATCAGTCGGATTAAGTTCAACGACCTTTGCGTATGCTTTTTCTGCTTCATCCAGTTGTTTTAACTTGTAGCGAGCATCCGCAATGGCGAACCAGTAATCCGGATTTTGTCCATCTATATCCAATGCTTTTTTGTAAAAATGAAGCGATTCGAAATAGCGCTCTTCAAAATCTAATGTTACTCCGATTCCAAACCATGCATCACCCATATTGCTATCCAGCTTCACTGCTTTTTTGTAATACTGGCGGGCTTCATCCATCTGTTCCAGCTTCTCGTAACATTCTCCAATAGCACAATATGTTTCAGCACTCGGCGGTTCATACTCGAAAGTATGTTTATAGACCTCAATTGCTTCCTTAAAACAATCCAGATTGACCAATGCATTCCCTTTATTGAAATAGGCCGAAGAGAAGTTCTCTTTTATTAAAATGGCATAGTCATAGGCGTCTATAGCTTCTCTATACTGACTTAGCTTATGGTAAGCATTACCCAGATTGTACCATGCAGCATAAGAATATGGATCGTTATCAATATACTGTAGATAAAACGCAACACTTTCTTCCTGTTTGTCCAGTACATCATAACAGAATGCCAGTTCATACAGTGCATCCTGATTTTCCATATTCAGTTCCAAAGATTTCCGCAGGTAATATACTGCTTTCTCATAGTCTCCCTGTGCCTGATATAGTCCGCTTATCTGATAAAATACTTCATCCTTACTATCGGTAAGTTCAAGTGCTTTCTGTAAGTTTTGATGCGCCTCATCAAAGTTATTAAGCGATCCGAGTATACTACCCTTTATGAGGTAAATATCTCCTTCTGAAGGCTCCAGAAGTTCTGCTTTATCCAGTGAAGCCAATGCATTGTGAAACTGGTTTGTTGCAGCGAACAGCTGTGCTTGTTTCAAAAAGAAATTGGTTTCAAAGGGGTGCTGGTTGATTGCATAGTCGACAACCTGTAGGGCTTTTATAGGATCATTCTTATCCATATAATAGTCGATGATGCCCTCAAAAGCTTTCGTGTCAAAGAAATATTGATCTTCATTTCTGATCATTTCTTCATAGCGGTCAACCGAAAACTTCTGTTCTTCAGGAGAACCAAATTCGAATTCTTCTTCCATCGTATTCCTTTCTATTTAGAAATCATAATCCCGTTCACTAATCTTAAAAGAAAAATAAGACTTTTTGTTGAATATATGATGTATATGTTTTCCACATTTTATGGAAATAATAGTACAAAGGTACAATAAATAAAGTAAATGTGTTTAAAACACAAAAGCCTTCCCGAATTTCGGGAAGGCTTTGTATGGTAAATTATTCGTATTAAGAATAATTATTTTTTGATCTCAACACGACGGTTTTGGATACGACCTTCTTCAGTTGCATTAGATGCTACTGGGTTAGCTTCTCCGTAACCGTTAGCTGTAACTTTAGCAGCAGTAACACCAGCGTTTACTAAGTATTGTTTAACTGCGTTAGCACGGTCTTTAGAAAGAGTCATGTTGTAAGCTTCAGTACCTTCTGCAGATGCATAACCATCTAAAGTTACTGATGAATTGTTATCACGCAATTCTTTAGCTAATCTATCTAAAGTAGAGTAAGATTCAGTTTTCAATACAGAGCTATCGAATTCGAATTGGATGCTACCGTACTGACCTGTAGAAGCAGTGATGTTGTTAACAACTGGCTCTGGGAATTTGATTGGACATCCTGAACCATCAACTACTGTTCCAGCAGGAGTGTTAGGGCATTTGTCAAATTTATCAGATACACCGTCACCGTCAGAATCTTTACCTAACTGATCAACAGTTCCTTCTAAAGTAGATACACGTTGTTTCAAAGCTTCAACTTCGTTTTTCAATGAAGGATCTTTCAACTCATCGTATAATGTAGCAACTGGGTTAGCAAAAGTCAAGTTTTGTTTGTCTCTTGAACCTAAAGTAAATTCTAAACCACCGTATACGTTAGAGAATTTACCTTTGTAGTCAACTCTACCTGGACCGTATAACAAGTTGTCATCAGTGAAGTTCATTGTGTAACCTAAGTTCAAGGCAACAACTTCAGATAATTTGAATTTAACACCAACACCAACTGGTACGAAAGCGCCTAATTTGTTATCTCTGTCACCAACTTTTTCTCTGTCACCAAAGATTTCTTCACCCCATTTACCTTTGTTGTTATAAACTTCAGCACCAGTGAAATCGTTATTAGCGTACTGGATAGGGTTTGAAGCCATTACTCCTAAACCTACTTTAGCGTAGAAGTTAACTGCATTTTCTCTTCTCAAGAAATCGATAGTACCCAATTGGAATACACCGTTTAAGCTAGCAGCCCAGTTTACATCAACTTGTGCAGATCTTGCTCCGTTTGCAGTTTCAGCAACAGGACCAGATACATCGTGGTTGTAAGTTTTGATCTTACCTCTGTTACCTTCTAATTCTAAACCGAACAGGTGAGAGAATTGTTTACGAACAGTTAATCCGTAGTACTCACCAACTTTATTTTGGAAAAGACCTACTTTTTGACCGAATGCATTAGATCCACCTACAAGTACGTTAGGAGCAGTGATACCACCTTGTACACCGATAGACCAAGTTCTGTATTGTGATCTTCCGCCAAATACTGTTGGTTGTTGCGCTTGAGCAACTTCAGCGTAACCTAGAGCGGCTACTAATGAAGCAGCGATAGCTGTTTTTTTAATTGTAGAATAGTTCATACTCTTGTTTTTAAGGTTATTAAAATTTTAATTGTTTTCTTTAACTTAATTTAACACTAACAATCTAAACAATAACTGTACCAAAAATTTAAAATGCTTTAAAAGATTTAAATCTTCATTACCTGATTGCCTTCAGATTTTCAATTTAGCGTGTAAATGTACCTATTTTGAACTTTATACACAAATTTTTTAATATTGAATTCATCGAATTACAATAAAACGGACATAATTGTAGCCTTTTAACTACGATTATAAAATATAATGGATGATTGCCAGCGTTATACCACCCAATAGTGCTGAGACTGGTATTGTCAGAATCCAGGCCCAAAGTAGGCTGATCGTAACGCCCCATCTTACTGCAGAAACTCTTTTTACAATTCCGACACCGATAATAGATCCCGTTATGGTATGTGTAGTAGAAGCTGGAATTCCGAAATGTTCTGTGATACCCAACGTTACTGCTCCGGCTGTTTCGGCACTTACACCTTCCAGAGGAGTTACCTTAGTGATCTTGGTTCCCATTGTTTTTACGATTTTCCATCCGCCACTCATTGTTCCGGCAGAAATAGCAGCATAACAGGTCAATGGTATCCATTCGGGCATATGACTGGTGTTCTCAATATAACCTCCTGCTACCATCGCAACAAGGATAATACCCATTACTTTTTGTGCATCATTACCTCCATGAGCAAAACTAAGCGCCGCCGAAGAGATCAGTTGTAAAAACTTAAACCATTTTTCTGCTACGCTTGGCCTACTTTTCTTAGCCAGATTGATAATGATCAGGGTAATGATGACAGATATTATCATCCCTATGACTGGAGCGAGTACAATGAATGAAATAATTTTTAATGTCGCATCAATGTTGATGGCGTGGATGGGATCACCTCCCATAATATAGGCATAAGCCATTCCCGATCCTGCAAACCCGCCTATAAGCGTATGCGAAGAGCTTGAAGGGATACCATAATACCAGGTGAATAAATTCCATCCGATAGCAGCCACCAGGCCGGCGAATATTACTTCCAGTGTAATGTATTCTTCAATAACTGTTTTGGCTACGGTATTGGCTACTTTATGGTCAGTAAAATAAAAGTAGGCTGCAAAATTGAATATTGCTGCCCATAATACAGCCATAAATGGCGTTAATACTTTTGTCGAAACTACTGTAGCAATAGAGTTGGCTGCATCATGGAAACCATTGATATAGTCAAAAGCAATTGCTAAAATAATAACAACAACTAATAAGGTTGAAATCATTGTGAAATTGTTAAAACTTAAATCCTAAATTGGATTTTACGCATTCTTAACTAAAATACTTTCTAATACATTTGCGACATCTTCGCATTTATCTGTAGCATCTTCCATTGCAGATAGTACTTCTTTATATTTGATAAGCGTGATTGCGTCTTTCTCATATTCAAAAAGATCAGCTACCGCTTTATCAAAAATATAATCTGCCTTGTTTTCAACACTGTTTATTCTTACACATGAATCTGTGATATTGCGAATGTTTTTCAGATCTCTTAGTTCATATATTGCTTTTGCAACGTGTTCTGTTGCTTCCAGAATCAATTCAGTGATCTCGATCATAGGCTGACTTGGTTCCAGAACTTTGTATAATTCCATACGGTTAGATGCTCCGTGAATAAAGTCTGCAACATCGTCAAGTGAGCTTGCTAATGCGTGGATATCTTCTCTATCGAAAGGTGTGATAAAATTTTTACCCAGTTCTAAATGGATCTGATGCGTGATGCTATCACCCTTGTGTTCCAAATCCTCAATTTTTTTGGTGATCTCTTTACGGGTTTCAAGATTTGTGGAGTTGACATTTTCTTTCAACAATTTGGCCATCTCGATCAGATTGCTTCCTGCTTGTTCGAATAGCGGGAAAAATTTTTTGTCCTTTGGAACAAAATAACTGAAAATACTATTTAACGACATATGTTAATATATAATTTATGCAAAGATATAAAGCCAATGTTAAGTTAGTGTTAATTTTGACCTTACTTAATATTGACTGATGTTCATTGTCAATGAGATGGACTAGTTTTTTGATTTTTCTAACGTAAATCCAAATGTTGTTCCTATTCCCTCCGTACTTCTTACATTTACATTCTGCTGGTGTGCTTCTACAATATGTTTTACAATAGCTAATCCCAGCCCCGATCCTCCTATTCCCCGGGAACGGCTTTTATCCGTTCTATAGAACCGTTCAAATACCCTCGGCAGATTTTTTTCTTCAATACCCTGGCCATCGTCGGTTACTTCTACAAGAACCTGTTCGAATAATGGGAATATGCGAATATCTGTGCTTCCTCCTGTTTTTCCGTATTTAATAGAGTTGTCGATCAAATTGGTTAGCACTTGCTGGATTTTCTTTCGGTCTGCTTTTACAAAAGTCACATTTTGATACTTTTGTTTGAATACAATATCAATTTTTTCTGATTTGGCTTTATCGTCCAGATTTTCTATCGTTTCTTTTATCAGTTCGGAGAGATCAAATTTTTCAATATTCAGCGAGATTCTTCCGGATTCGAGTTTAGAGATTTCATCCAGATCATGAATCAGATAGCTGAGACGATCCAGATTTTTGGAAGCTTTATCCAGAAATCCTTTTGCCATTTCGGGATCTTCTTCTATAAGTCCATCCTGTAAAGTTTCAATGTATCCCTGAATAGCGAATAAGGGTGTCTTGAATTCATGAGATATATTGGAAAGAAACTCTCTGCGGAATTTTTCCTGACTTCTAAGCTTATCTATTTCTGATTTTTTCTCTTTGGCCCAGTCTCGTACCTCACGTTCAGCATCTGTGATAGGGTCATCGCTGACATATTCACCCAATGCATCTTTGAGGTCCTTTCCTAATTTGAGATTGTGTATTAGCTTATAGATGGTATTGATACGGCGATAGATATATTTTTCAAAGAGAAAATAAAACACCACAAAACTCACAATCAGGGAAATACCAAAAATGATGAAAGCAGCTTTAATATCGTGCTGATAATAAAAGCTGACAATAGAAATGGATAATCCCACAGCTGCGGCATTAATCAGTACTAACAGTTTAAAATTCATAAAAAAAGCTTCGAAATACTTTCGAAGCCTAAGATAAGTAATGCTTTATTAAATCTATGTTAAAATCTTCCGATTATGGTTTTTCCACCTACAACCTTGTCTTCCAGTTTGACATCGATCTTGGTTCCAAGAGGAAGGAATAAGTCTACACGCGAGCCGAATTTGATGAATCCAAATTCATTTCCCTGTGTCACAGTATCATTTTCCTTTACATACCATACGATACGACGAGCTAATGCTCCAGCAATCTGTCGGAAAAGTACTTCCTGACCGGACTTAGACTGTACTACAACTGTGGTACGTTCATTATCTGTAGAGGATTTCGGGTGCCATGCAACCAAAAATTTTCCGGGATGATATTTGAAATATTTTACAATACCACTGATTGGATTACGATTAGAATGCACGTTGACAGGCGACATAAATACAGATACCTGAATACGTCTGTCGTTAAAATATTCCGTTTCTTCCGTTTCTTCAATAACGACTACTTTGCCGTCTGCAGGACAAAGAATCACACCCTCATCAATTGTTATTTTGCGGATCGGGCTTCTGAAAAACTGTACAATCGTAATAAACAGAAATGCTGAAACTATATAAATGATCCACTTGACAGCAGTAGGGGCGTCATAATAATCAGCAAGGGCATTCGCAATGAAAATAATCAAAACGACAATTGCCAAACTCGTATAACCTTCTTTGTGAAATTTCATTTTCAAAAATATTGTGCAAATATAGTATAATCTTCAAAAAGGAGAACTATTCTTCTGCAGGACGTTTAATGGATATGGAATGTACATCTATCTCTCCTGCCTCATTCACCTCCAACCGACCGGAAACTACGATCGTATCATTGACGGGAAGGTTGTTTTTCAGCGAAGGGAAATAATACGGAATTACCTCTATAATAGCCGCTAATATGTTTTGTGTTTTAGCGTCTTCTATCATTTTTGTAAATGTTACTTTAGAGGGTTTGCCTGCTTCAGATAATTTAGCGGTGTATTCAAAATTTCCGGGTACTATTTTAAATGTCAGCTTTACAACATCAAATGATTTTTCAATTTTTTCACTCAGATAATTTGTGAAGTTACTGTAATCATCAAAGTTGCACTTTTTGAACACTAAGTATTCTGCTCGAACGAAGTATTCTACCGGCAACACCGGAAAATCAGACTGTGTATAGCTATCCTCTGTGAAATAGTTATCTCCTCTTTTGAAAGCTCCACCTGAAAAGTATTCATCTGCCGCAAGGACGCTGTTTTTCTTTTCATCTACGAAATAGACTTCCCATCTATCAGCAGGTACACCACTTTTTACTCTTCCTCTTCTTCGAAGCATAGGATAGCCATATTCAGAATATCCTTCAAAAGGAATAGTGAAATCGTACAGGCCCTCACCCTCTGTAATGGTCTGTTTCCCTTTTCTATCCCATAACGATATGATGCGGACTCCTTGCTCATAATTTAATACCATCATCGGCCGGCCATCCGGATAATAGAATTTCCAGTCATTAACCGGCTGTCCATCTGCAAAAGTCGCTTCCCACTTGATCTTACCATTAGGATGATAAGCGATAAAGGGACCTGTTTTTACACCATTGATATGACTTCCCGTTAAAATGACGTGTCCGGAGGGTCCGAAATCTTTAAAATTTCCTTCAAAAGTATTGGTCTCTTTATTAAATCCGGTTACTCGTTCTATGGATTTAAACGGACAATTTTTTTCTGCCAGATAATAGTAATTGTCAAAGTAAAAACGCATCAGGCTATCCGTTACTTTTTCAAAGTATACTGATTTGGATTCCTGTGCCTTCGATGAAAAGAACAGGAGTGCCAATACACTTAACAAACAGATTTTTTTGAGATTAATCATTACACAATATGTTTAATGCGCTTCTAACCAATTTTTTCCCTGTCCGATCTCCACTTCTATAGGTACTTGCATGGGAATCGCTGTTTTCATTCTATTTTGAATAAGTGTTTTAAATTGTTCAACTTCTTCTAAAGGAACATCAAACACCAATTCATCATGTACCTGCATGATCATTTTACCGGTCAGTTGTTGGTCTTCAATATCTTCCTGAATGCGCAACATGGCTACTTTTATCATATCAGCAGCGGAGCCCTGTATGGGTGCATTAATGGCATTTCGCTCTGCAAAACCGCGAACAGTCATATTTGCTGAATTGATATCTCTCAGATAACGTCTTCTTTTGAGTATTGTTTCTACAAATCCGTTTTCTTTTGCGGACGCTATTGCTTTAGACATATAGTCGCGGATACCTGAATATTGTTGAAAATATTGGTCTATAATATCTGCGGCTTCACGACGGGGTATCCCTAAACTTTGTGACAGGCCAAATGCTGACTGACCATAAATGATCCCAAAATTAACTGCTTTAGCATTTCTTCGCTGATCGGAGGAGACTTCGTCAAGTTCCAGTCCATATACTTTGGCAGCTGTCGCGCGGTGAATGTCATATCCTTTTTGAAAAGCTTCGAGCATATTTGCATCCTGACTCAACTCTGCCATTAATCGTAATTCGATCTGAGAATAATCGGCAGATAGAATCACGTTATTTTCGGATCTTGGTATAAATGCTTTTCGAACCTCACGACCTCTTTCTGTACGAATCGGAATATTTTGAAGATTAGGATTCGTGGAGCTAAGCCGGCCTGTTGCAGCGACAGCCTGATTATAGCTGGTGTGTATCAGACCTGTAATTGGATTAATCAGGCTTGGTAGTGCATCCACATACGTTGACTTCAATTTTTGGAGCTGTCTGAAATCCAGTATATCCTGTACAATATCGGATTTACCAGCGAGTGTCAGTAATACATCCTCCCCTGTTTTGTATT
The DNA here is from genome assembly GCF_002418355.1 of Sphingobacterium sp. UBA5789. NCBI lineage: Bacteria > Pseudomonadati > Bacteroidota > Sphingobacteriia > Sphingobacteriales > Sphingobacteriaceae > Sphingobacterium > Sphingobacterium sp. UBA5789. The sequence continues at coordinate 18,414 of NZ_DIDX01000002.1, forward strand.
GTCCGGTTTTTGTTTTTTTGGCTTTTGGATCGAGCTGCAATTTATCAAATAATACCTCTCCTAACTGTTTAGGTGAGGCAATGTTGAATTTGACTCCAGCTTTTTCATAAATACTGGTTTCCAGATTGCGGACATCTTCTTCTATTGTTTTGGAAAATACAGAAAGGACATCTACATCTATTTTAACACCATTTTTTTCAATTTCAGATAAAACATAAACAAGCGGAAACTCGACTTCCTCTGCTAATTTGAGAGTAGCTGTTTCTTCCAGTAAAGGTTCGAATTTTTCTTTCAGCTGTAGGGTGATGTCTGCATCTTCAGATGCATATTCCTTGATTAGTTCAATTTCTACATCCCGCATATTCCCTTGTTTTTTACCTTTTTCTCCGATGAGTTTGGTAATGGAAACCGGAATATAGCCTAAATAGTTTTCTGCCAATACATCCATGCCGTGACGGGTATCCGGATCGATCAGGTAATGGGCAAGCATCGTATCAAACAAGGCTCCTTTAACTTTTACGTCATAACGGGAAAGTAGTAAGATATCGTACTTAATATTCTGACCGATTTTCTGAATGGTTGGATCTTCGAGAACAGGTTTGAATATGTTTACAATTTCCAGTGCCTGATCACGTGAAGCAGGAGTCGGGATATAGTATGCTTTGCCTTTTTCAAATGCAAAGGATAGACCAACAATGTCTGCGACTAGGGCATCAAGCCCCGTGGTTTCCGTGTCAAAACAGAAGCTTTTTTGTGCTGCAAGTTCTTTTGCCAGTTTTTGCTGTGCTTCGCTGGTATCAACGAGGATATATTCGTGAGCTGTATTGTCTATATTGTTGCTTGCTACAGGAGGAAGCTCTTCCTGTAGCGGAGTAGTATCATTCATCGCCGTACTGAAAAGGTCCATCTGACCGGAAGTGTTTTTCCCTGTGGCATCAGCAACAGAAAAATCTTCACCAAACACGCGCTTTCCTAATGTTCTGAACTCCAGTTCAGCAAATAAAGGTTCCAGTACTTCCTTATTCGGATCTTCAAGAAGCAGCGATTTTTCATCAAATTCGATTGGAACATCTAATTGTATCGTTGCTAAACGTTTAGAAAGGAGCCCTTGTTCGGCAAAAGTTTCGACGTTCTCTTTCATTTTGCCTTTTAGCTTATCCGAATTGGCAATAATTCCTTCGACAGAACCAAAGTCCTGGACTAATTTTTTTGCTGTTTTCTCGCCGATCCCTGGTATTCCGGGGATATTGTCTACGGCATCACCCCATAGTCCGAGAATATCGATGACCTGAGACACGTCCGAAATTTCCCACTTAGCCAGTATTTCAGGCACCCCTTGTGTTTCTGCGCCATTTCCCATTCGGGCAGGTTTATAGATAAAGATATTGTCAGATACCAACTGACCAAAGTCTTTGTCGGGCGTCATGCAATATACCGTAAATCCTTTTTGCTCTCCTTCTTTGGCCAAAGTACCGATAATATCATCTGCTTCATAACCATCTTTTGTAATGATCGGGATATTGAATCCTTCGATCAATCGGAAGATATATGGAATAGAGGCAGACAGATCTTCAGGCATTTTTTCCCGATGCGCTTTGTATGACTCAAACTCTATGTGTCTGTTTGTAGGGGCATCTGTATCAAATACGACGGCAATATGAGTGGGTTTTTGATTTTTCAAAACTTCCAGTAAGGTGTTTGTAAATCCCATTATTGCTCCGGTATTCAAGCCATTTGACGTGAGTCTCGGTGTTTTGTTTAATGCAAAGTAGGCTCTGTAAATGAGCGCCATTCCATCTAGAAGAAATAGTTTTTTCACAAAATCTTATTTAACGGTGTATTCACAAAGGTAATAAATTCAATACTTCCGAAGATTAATAAATTTTTACGACTTTTGTCACATGGAGCAAATGGCTGTAATCATTTTTGATAGGGTATGAGAGGGCTGGTGACAAAATCTACAGGAAGTTGGTATCTGGTGCTGGGAGATGACGGCCAACGTTATGAATGCCGGATCAAAGGTAAGTTTCGTACCCATGGTATCAAAAGTACTAATCCTGTGGCTGTCGGTGACTGGGTTGAGTTTGATCTGGAGCCGGATCAGGATAGTGGTGTAATTAAACATCTGGAGCCCCGTCGCAATTACATTATCCGGAGATCGGTCAACCTTTCTAAACAAACACAGATCATAGGTGCTAATCTGGATCAGGCTATTCTGGTAGTTACACTGGCTTCTCCTCCGACATCACTGGGATTTATAGATCGCTTTTTGGTTACTGCCGAAGCTTACAGTGTGCCTGCGGTGTTAGTTTTTAATAAACTGGACCTGTTCAGCGAAGAAGGTCTGGATATTCTGAAGGAATATGAACACATTTATGAGTCTATCGGTTATCCTTGCTATGAAGTTTCCGCTCTGGAAGGCATCAATGTGGAAGAACTAAAGGGGTTGCTAAAAGATAAAGTGACGCTCGTGTCAGGGCATTCCGGTGTTGGCAAGTCGACATTAATCAATGCTTTGATTCCGGATGCCGGGCTGAAAACAGGAAGAATATCTGACTGGTCAGATAAAGGAAAGCATACAACTACTTTTGCGGAGATGATGGATCTGCCATTTGGAGGTAAGCTCATCGATACACCTGGTATACGTGAACTCGGGATTGTAGATATACAACCGCAGGAACTATCCCACTTTTTTCCTGAAATGAGGGCTTTGCTCAATAAATGCCGCTTTAACAATTGCCGTCATGTGAATGAGCCGGGTTGTGCGGTTATGGAGGCCGTAGAAAACGGAACTATTGAGGCTTCCCGTTATGATAGCTACCTGAGTATCTACCATAACGAGAATACCCGCAATTAATTAATAAAATCCCGTAAATAAGAACACTCATTAACCGCAATCTGGTAATATTGTGTCTTGGAATAGTTGTTTTTTAGTTCTTTAAAGTATGGATTGTTAAAGCTGTACAGATAGAACGGAGACTGTGAGAAGAATTCATAATATTTCCATCGCTCGTCATTTGAATATTGAAATTCTTTTTGCTGGCATTTTGCAAGCATGAACGTACAACGTGCTTTGAATTCGTTGTCTTTGCTTAATGTACGAGCTTTTTCATACCAACGCTTTGCCTGTCTTCCCTGCAAATAGTCGTATTCCCAATCTACTTCAGGCGAAGTGTACGGATCATAGCTGCTCCAATTGTAGCTTACCAGCATCCATGCATTTCCGAAAGTTGAGGTTTGGTACACTCCGTTTGCCATCATAAAATAGATATTCGCCTGTTTTTGAGGATCCTTTTCCGTTTTGAGTTTTTTCTCTAACTGTAGCATCTGTCTGGCAAAATCCAGCTTGTCGAATACATCACTGCCTCTCTCTTTTGGATAATCGTTATTCATTGTAATGAATGGATTGGCATATACGGACTGATCTGAATACCAGTCGCTATAGGATTGATAGGTGTACGTATTCGGAAGCTTTTCTAAAGTTTTGACAGCATTTTCGTAATCATGTGTACGCAGATAAGTTGTTCCTAAAAGCTCCGTGATCGCCATCTGATCGGTATTGCTGATTCCCTGAAGCAGGTATTTTACTATACCTTTCTGCTGCTCCGGATTTTGAAGATAATTCTGTATTTCTATTATAGAGGAAGAGGTCAGGTATTTCTTCCAGAATATGTCTGTAGAATAATTAAAGTTCTTTTCAAGCGTATCCTGTACATAGTTATTGTTGCTGAATATATCTGCTTTTAAAGCTGCCAGACTCGCTAAGGCAGTGTCACCTTTTGCCAAATACTGGGGTACCAGAATATTGCTTAAGATGTTTTTGCCTATAAGGCTGTAGGGACTTCCTTCATAGCCGTAATAATACTGATCATTTTCTTTATGTTGCTCTCCCTTAGACTTTTCAGAAAGCCAATTGAGCGTGGAGACCATTTCTTCTTCATTTACGTTAGTACCTTTTTTCCAATCGGTGAGTTGGGTCAGCATATTGGTAATACGGAATTGGTTGAGAATTGGTTCCGGAAGTTTTTTAACATTTATTTTTTTCAAATATCCCTGAGCAGCGTCATTTTCGTTAATCAACCAGCTGGTATAAGCGGCGGTGAGAAGCCCCAGACTCTTTTGTTTTCCGGATAGCTGGAGTGCGAAATCACGAAGTTCGTGAGCATGTTTCTGTGATTTTTCTTGTTCTTCAGGACTGCCGAAAGGATTGTAGTATGTCCAGTTTAAGGAATACGGAGTGATCAGAGCAGATTCCAGCTTGTTCACTTCGCGGGTTAGCAACATGCCCACGACTTCATTGTTATGATCCAATGTATAGCACGTTCTCAAATATTCCATTGTCATGTCCGATGCAGAGAAACCCAGCAATGCAGCGAGACTGATCTGATCTTGTTTTGTCTTTGATAAGGCGGTGATTTCCTCATCAGGAATATCTATATAGTGAAAATTTTTATACGCTAAGACTCTTCTCTCCGGGTTGGAATAGAATACTTTAGCATATAAAAATGCAGCTTCTGCTTTTTCTCCGCTCCATCTTTTTGCACCGGCATAGTTGGATAATGCCCAACCCATCAGTGCACTTTTAGATTTGACAGGAGCGATATACTTTTCATATATCAGGATAGATTTATCGTATTCCTTGGCATACAGATACAATCGGGCTGCCTGATAGGAATATCTTAATCTCAGGAAGCTATTCGCGGGGAATGTTTCGATTTTTTCTTCAGCTTTTTCAGCAATATCCAGTATAGAGGAATAATCTACCGGAGCAGGATCCCAATAATTATAAGGCACGAAAGTTAAATTTTCAGCCTCCTTTGTCAGGCTGAAATATTCTTTTGCGGGTGCTGATTTGGACTCTAATAGTTTGACCGCAAATGTGTTTCCTGATAAGGAGTCTGGTAATTGTTTCTGTTCTGTAGCCGCCAGGAATGAAACTACAGTGGCACTGTCTGCTTTATACATCAATGCCTGTACATCTTCTGGTTTTACACTTTTTCCCAAGTAAGCTGTCCATTCGCGAATATTGATCACGGCTTCACTCTGTGGTTCTTCTTCTGAGTAAAGGAATCTATAAGGTATATATTGAAAAGCCGAATAACTTCCGGCTTCTATATTCGGCAGGAAATAGGAAGTTTGATTATCATAAGGATCCATTTCCGGGCCACAGGCAATATTCACTGCAATTTCACCAAAATATGCCGCTAGAAACAGACTAGAGACGATTAATGATTTTTTGTAAAGTTTCATTCGGATATGTTGATAGTATTGTTTTGTCCAGATGATAGAACACAATGTTTCGATCTTCTTTCTTTAATTCTCCCTTCAAAAATGAAGCCGTTTTTGAGAGGTCTTCCTCAGAAACAAACTCATATCTGATGATATCATTTTTCATCAGCCCTTTTTCCGGAAGATCCTGTTTCAATACATACAGATTTGTATTCGGATTGCGGATAAATAGGGTAGTATTGTCCAGCTCTTGTTTGTCAATTTTTTTTGAAATCCCTGCATACTCCTGATTGCGGAATACAACGAACCATTCGAAGAGTGGTAGTGCTATATCGAGCTTGAGCGGATAATTGCCTAAATGATCTTTGAGGTAAAGGTTAAGATCCTCCTGGTTCAATATGGAATTTTGGGTTCCGAATTTCCGGAGATTCCCCATGTTATAGCACATAAGAATGGCTCTCGAAACCGGAGGTATACCGCTGGTCTTGATATTTTTGATCTGGTGGAGTCTAAGCGTTGAGGTGAGTTCTACATTTGCCAGCTCCGGAAAAGTCTTCATAAACTCGATCAGATAAAAGAATTTGTCGCGGGATGAAGCTGTCCAGTCACAGTCCATTTGTAACTCTCCAAATGTGGTATTGCCGCTTTGTTTTACCTTTTCTATTACAAATGGCACGATTTTGTGGGCTAGACCTCTTATTGTAAGGCTGTCCATGGACTGAAAGATCCGGGTGTTGATAAAAACTACCGGAACGATCTGCATATCTGCCGGAAGAGTATCTTTGAAAGTAATAGGCGAAATGGGGATCGGTTCACGTCCGTTTTCCTGCATGTCTATATCCATAATCCTTACATACAGTTTGTTAGTATGAAGCTGGTTCAGACTGTTTTGAATAATCGAGTCGGATGCGTATGTTGTTTTCCAATAGTAAAATGAAACCTCTTTTTGAGGATTCTGACAACTCACAGTTATCAGTAGCAGCAGGATGCAGAGGTAAAAATACAGGTGTATGTTTTTATAAATCATTTAGTGTAAAAGTAAGATATTTATATGAGTGAAGCCAAAATAATACATAGTCGTAAAACATAATAGCATACGTAGTTGTTTTATCACGGATTGTTAATTAAATAAAGATCATTATAAATTTAAAGGATGAAGCCAGTTTGGAAATGGGTAATCGGGGTCGTTGCATTTCTTATCATTGTGGTAGTAAGTGCCAGTTGGTATCTAAGTATACATTGGAAACCAATTGTGGAGGATCAGTTAAAGGAAGCAATTAAAGATGCCAGCGATAGTCTTTATACCTTAAAATATGATGATCTGGACATCAATCCAGGGTTGGGAAACGTGGTGGTCAAGAATGTGGAACTTATTCCGGATTCCAATGTCTATAAACAAATGGACGAGCGCAAAGAAGCTCCGAATAACAGGGTTCATATCAAAGTTTCCAAACTTAAAATAGTGAGCTTCAATCTTATTGATATTTTAAAGAAAAAGAAGCTTAAGATCGAATCTATCGAATTTGAAAGTCCCAAGATTCATTTGATGAATGAATATCATGCCTACAATGATACTGTTTCTACCAAACCACAAAAGACGCTGTATGAAAGTGTCAAAAAGTTTTTAAATACCATTCAGATCGGAGGTATAAAAGTTGAGGATATTTCCTTTAAATATACCCAGCTCGACAAAGGCAGGTCATCACATATGGAGATTGAAAAGGTTAATCTCAGGGTGAGAGATGTGCTGATTGATTCAACATCAATCTCAGATTCTCTTCGCTTCTACCATACAAAAATGATCGAACTGGAGGTGCCGAAATTCGAATACCCTCTGCCTAATGGACTATATAAGGTCGGATTTGAAAAATTAAAAATCAATACAGAAGAGCAGAACATCTTACTGACTAAGGTTTCTTATTTACCACAGTTAAAGAAGGATGCTTTCTATAAGAAAAAAGGTTCGGGAGGTTCCATTGCTTCACTTCGGTTTGATACTGTTCGTTTTGAAAACCTGGATTTCAAAAATCTGATGCGGAATAAGCAACTGACAGCCAGACGTGCTCAGATCAGAAATGGATCGGTAGTGATCTCATCAGATAAGCGCTATCATAGTCCTTCTGAAAACAAGATTGGGCAGTCTCCGCACCAGAAGCTGCTTCAATTAAAAGGATTGCTTCGGTTAGATACAGTGCTGGTTGAAAATGTGGATGTAACTTATTCAGAATTTAGTAATAAATACCTGAAAGAAGGCTCTATTTCCTTTGATCATACCCGGGGTTACCTGACGAATGTAACCAATGACTCCTTAGCACTGAAGAAAGATAAGTGGATGAGGGCAAATCTGAGCAGTAATATAATGGGGTCCGGATTATTAAAAGTTGAATTTGGATTCGATATGCTCAGCAAGCAGGGCGAACACACGTATAAAGGTTCAGTGGGAGCGATGAATGCTACAGCATTCAACAGGATTCTGCGGCCACTGTTAAATGTAGAGATTGCATCGGGAAATATCAAAAGAATCAATTTTGATTATAAAGCTAATGATTACCGTAATTGGGGGACCTTCAAATTCGATTACAATCATTTAAAAATTAATATCCTGAATGAACAGGGCAAGGGCGAAGAGAAGGTGTCCAAGCGTGCTATTTCTTTTTTGGTCAATAGTTTTATACTGAATGACAGTAATCCTGATGCAAATGAAATCTATCATGTAGGAAATGTTAATTACAAGCGGGTTCCTCAATATCCTTTTTTCAAAACGTTATGGCAAAGTTTGCTTGCAGGGATCAAACAATGTGTCGGTATGACTCCAGAGCGGGAGGCAAAGCTTATGGGTAAAGCCGAAACTGCAACGGAAACAATCAGTAAGACCAAGAAATTCTTCAATTCTATCTTCAAAAAGAAGGATAAGAAAGAAGAAGATAAAAAGGAAAAGAAATAAACGGAAAGAGGTGGCTATCTTTGTTACCTTACAGTTGCAGCAGATAAGAGGATGTTAGGTTTCTTAAAGTTTATTTTTAAATACAAAAACAAGATAATAGACATTTGCATGTTCTATGTGAGCATGATCTGTGCATTTGCTGTTATTTTGCATGTGGGATATATAACAGATCCTAAGATTGCGAAGGTATTCGAAGTTGTTATACACGGAATGTTCTTTGGGTTGTTCCTTTTAGAAGGGTTTCGTACGTTATCGTCGATATATGTTCAAAAAAGAGTCGGGGTATCTAATATTTCGGGCCTCGTAATCATTGGTTATTTTTGTTTTATCACCCTTGCCAGGCTCTCAGGCCTTGAATCGCTTTCCTTTTTTAATAAAGAAGAGTGGATATATCTTGGAATCTATCTGATATTTTTATCTGCATTATCAAAAAACAGTCTGTTTTTTGATAATTTCTACTTTAATCCTACGATTCTTTTTGTCATCAGTTTTTTAGTGCTGATCCTGATCGGCACCTTGATTCTGATGTTACCCCGCACTACTTTAGTCGCTCCTTTGACTTTTATTGATGCCTTATTTATGGCGACGAGTGCTGTATGTATTACCGGTCTTTCTGTAACGGATATTTCTTCAAATTTTTCAATGTTCGGACAGACTGTGATTCTGGTTCTTATCCAGATCGGAGGACTGGGTATTATGACATTTACAGGATTTTTCGGGTACTTCTTTTCCGGTGGATTTTCTTTTAAAAATCAGCTTATGTTCGGAGAAATACTGGAAGAGAATAAACTTAATTCGGTAATAAGCACTTTGCTAACCATTATTTTCATTACACTGCTATTTGAACTTATAGGTGCTGTTTCCATTTATTTTACGCTGGATCCAACCCTGTTTAATTCTATTGGTGATCAGGTCTTCTTCTCTATTTTTCATGCTGTCTCGTCGTTTTGTAATGCCGGGTTTTCTATTCTTCCGGATGGGATACAACATGCAGATTATCGGTATAACTACAACTTTCAGTTAGCGCTCGCTATGATATTTGTTTTCGGAGGACTGGGCTTTGGAACGGTTTACAATTTCTATACCTATGCAAAGACAAAGATTCAGGCCCTGTTTTGTAAGCTGATTTTAAAACGCAGTTATGTTCACAGGCCATGGCCCTTCAGCTTTAATTCTAAATTTATACTGATATGTAACCTTATCCTCGTCGTGTTAGCAACCAGTTCATATTTTCTGTTTGAATATAACAATACGCTCCAGCAGGATGAGACTTGGTATGGAAAAATAGTATCGGCTTTTTTTATGACCAATGCTTCCCGCTCTGCGGGTTTCAATAGTGTAAATCTTAATTTTCTGAGTGGTCCTACCGTAATTATGGTGACCTCTTTAATGTGGATCGGGGCCTCTCCGGGATCTACCGGCGGAGGTGTGAAAGTGACAACCGTAGCTATTGCGTTATTGAATATTTTATCTCTGGCAAGAGGTAAGGATTCTATAGATATTTTCAAAAGAAGGATCATTCCCGAATCTGTTAATAAAGCATTTGCTATTATATTGCTTTCAGGAGTTACGATTGGAATTTCTTTTGTCCTGCTCAATCTTTCCGATCCCGGCAAAGGAATGAAAGAACTTCTTTTTGAAACGGTATCCGCTTATACGACCTGCGGGCTCTCTTTGGGTGTCACTCCCTCCCTGAGTCCTTCAAGTAAGATTATCATTATCTTTACGATGTTTGTAGGACGTGTAGGTACGTTAACGCTGCTTGTTGCATTTATCAAAAATATGCGGAATAGAAATTATGTCTATCCGAGTGAAAAAATATTATTCTAATTTATCAGCATGAAATATATCGTATTAGGATTAGGACATTTTGGGAAATCGTTAGCGATACATCTCACCGAATTGGGACATGAGGTAATCGGTGCCGATAAAAATCTTACGATTGTAGAACAACTGAAGGATCGGGTGACTCATACGGTATGTATGGATACTACAGATCGTGATTCCGTGAGCGCTCTGCCACTAAGAGACAGTCATGCTGTTATTGTGGCTATTGGTGAAGACGAAGGCGCTTCGATGCTTACTACGGCCTTATTAAAGCAGCTTCACGTGAAACGTATCATTGGCCGTGTAGTATCTGATTTGCAGAAGACTGTTATGGAAGCAATGGAGATTGACGAATACATTATGCCGGAGGAAGAGGCTGCGGAAAGGCTGGCGATGCGTCTGGATAATATTGACATCGTAGATTCCTTCAAGATCTCGGATAAATACAGTATTGTAGAGACTAAAGTACCTGCAAAATATATTGGGATGACCTTGGAGCAGGCAAATCTGACTAATAGTTACGGGGTGATCGTACTCACGACTGTCAATCAGCGGGATGTACTGGAAAAAGGTAAAAATGTGAAAATAAAAGAAGCAACAGGGATTGCAAAATCTGATACCATGCTCCGGGAAGAGGATTTACTCGTTTTATTCGGAGAACTTTCGAATATTAAAAAACTGATTCAAAAGGGCGAATAGCTGACAACTTTCAGGAATGTAATGCCAGGAAAAGGATTTCATGTTTTAAAACACTGAAATCCTTTTTTGTTATTCTGACGAATTTTAAAATGATTTGTATATTTTTGGAGCTTAATCATTACATACAACCTATTTAGAGTACATGAAAAATTGGTTTAAGGAAAATGCAGTACACTTTGCGATTGTCGGAATCTTCATCGTCATGGTGTTTTTTTATTTTACACCTATATGGCAGGGTAAGACTTTAGCACAACACGATGTGCTACAGGCAGAGGCAAGTCAGAAAGAATTATTTGATTATAAAGCCAAGGACGGACATGCGCCTAACTGGACAAATTCTATGTTTGGAGGTATGCCTACCTATCAGATCTGGGCAGAGCATAGCAGTAATGTCGGCACCTATATATCCAGAGGTTTAAAAACAGTTTTTCCGACGCCGATAGATGTTGTATTGCTGTATCTTTTAGGAGCGTATTTTTTGTTCTGTGTCCTGAAGGTAAGACCGTGGCTAGCCGCAGTAGGTGCAATAGCTGTCGCATTTACATCCTATAATTTTATTTATATAGAAGCCGGACACGTGAATAAGGCTTATGCTATTGCCTATATGGCACCGATTATCGGGTCTGTTATTCTGTGCTATCGGGGCAAATTTCTCTTGGGCGGAGCTATTCTGGCTTTGTCGATGGCTTTAGAAATCCGTGTCAATCATATTCAGGTTACCTATTACCTGTTTATTGCTTTGTTAGTACTGGTCGGTATCGAACTGTACCATGCTATCAAAGAAAAGAGAATCAAGGGGTTCGTACAGGCGACTGGCGTTCAGTTAACAGCTGTTATTCTTGCTGTACTGGTCAACGCATCTGTATTGTATCCTACTTATGAATACAGTAAATATTCTACCCGTGGTAAGGCCAATATCATCAAAGTCGATGAGGCAAATGAACAAAAAGGGCTGGATAAGCAGTATGCATACGACTGGAGTCAGGGTGTGGGGGAGACCATTACATTTTTGATCCCTAATGCTTACGGAGGTCGCTCGCAAGGAGTTCTGGATGAAAATTCACATGTTGCCAAACTTTATGAATCGAAAGGTGCTTCTGCAATGCAGGCCGCACAAATCGCAAAACAGATGCCATCCTACTGGGGTGAAAAACAATTCACTGCAGGTCCCTGGTATTTTGGCGCAAGTATATTATTTCTTTTTGTCCTGGGACTATTCATAGTTAGAGGTCGCATTAAGTGGTGGATCCTGGGAGCTACAGCACTTATCATCTTCCTTTCATTTGGCCGTCATCTTCCTTTTATTTCGGATTTGTTTTTTGACTACTTCCCGATGTATAATAAGTTCAGAGCTGTAGAATCCATATTGGTCATTGCAGCATTGCTGATCCCTATATTGGCGATATTATGTATCAATGAGTTGATTAACCGTTCTTCTGAAATCAAAAATCTGGATAAGAAAGTACTTTACACTTTTATAGGTGTAGGAGGTTTGTGTCTTTTGATTGCGTTAGTTCCGGATATGTTCCTGAGCCTTCGTAACTCTAAGCATCAGGATCTTGTGGAAGTATTTACGCAGCAGATCGGAGATCGTACTGTTGCAAATGAAACCGTGACAGCATTGGTGAAGGACCGTGCTTCGCTTGCAAGTAAAGATGCCTGGCGTTCATTGTTCATTGTTGCATTGACATTTGGTCTGATCTGGTTTTACCTGAAAAAGAAATTAAATTATACTGTATTAGTTGTTGCTTTGGGAGTGATCTTCCTTGCAGATCTGTGGTCTGTGGATAAACGCTACCTGAATGATGATTCTTTTGCAAACCCTTCTTCGACCCGGATTCCAGAGCGAGAGGTTGATCAGCTGATCCGCCTGGATCAGGATCCAAGTTATCGTGTGCTGGATCTTACAACAAATGCGTTCTCAGATGCTACAGCATCTTACTTCCATAAAAACCTGGGAGGATATCATGCTGCCAAAATGATGCGTTTTCAGGAGATCCTTGAACATCAGTTTAACGGAGCTTTAAATGAAGACGTACTGGACATGTTCAATGTTCGTTACCTGATTACAGCAGATCCTTCAAACGGAGCTCAGAAAGTAGTAAGGAGAAGTTCTGCTCCTGGTAATGCATGGTTTGTAGATAAAGTGACGTTTGTGAAAGACAATGCACAAGAGATGCAGGCTATAGGCAGTTTTGATCCAAAGAAAGAAGCTTTTGTCAATCAGGAATTCAAGGATAAGATTGATGCCGGGCGCTTAGGTTTGCCTGTCAATTCCTCTATTACACTGACATCTTATCATCCTGATACGTTGAAATATGAATATACAGCACCAAATGATGCATTCGCTGTATTTTCTGAAGTATTTTATGATAAGGGATGGAAAGCATATATCGACGGTAAAGAAACACAGATTATTCGTGCAGACTATATTTTGAGAGCATTGCAGGTGCCTGGAGGAAACCATAAGATTGAATTTATCTTTGCTCCGGAATCTGTCAAAACTACGAACCTTCTTTCTGGAATAGCGTCAGTTATTCTGGTGCTTGGGTTGGCAGGTGCGGTCTGGTATGGCGTACGTCAAGACAAGAAAAAAGGTCCGGAACCGGAAAAACCGAAACGGACCAATTAAGTTTCTCTTAAATAATATTTAAAAACCTTTAGAATAATTTGAGCTGCGGATCGGTTATTCTGAAGGTTTTTCTGTGATGTGGTGTTAGGCCGTATGCAAGGACAGCGTTTCTGTGTTTGACAGTGGGATAACCCTTATTCTGTAGCCAGTCATAGGCCGGAAAATCACAGGCTATGCTTTCCATATATTCGTCGCGGTAGGTCTTTGCCAGTATGGATGCCGCTGCAATAGAAAGATACTTCCCGTCCCCTTTGATAATACAGGTATGTGAAACTTCCGGATAAGGGATAAAACGATTTCCGTCTACTATAATGTATTCAGCCTTCACTCTTAGCTGATCCAATGCACGATGCATGGCCAGATAGGATGCATTGTGAATATTGATTTTGTCAATTTCTTCAGCGGAAACACTGGCTACGGCAAAGGCAAGAGCTTCCTGCTCAATAATGGGGCGCAATGCCATCCGTTTTTTCTCACTTAGTTTTTTGGAATCATTAAGTAGATCATGATGATAGTCTTTTGGAAAAATAACAGCAGCGGCAAAGACAGGTCCTGCAAGACAGCCTCTTCCAGCTTCATCACAGCCGGCTTCTATACGTTCTATCTGAAATGTGGATAATAGCATGGTATTCAATTAAACTTCAAAAGTAATATTTCTTAAGCCGGGATGAAAATGTAACTTCTCTGTGATTAACCTGCTTTTACAGTAATTAACACTTCTTATCAGTTCTTTTGTAACGAAAACGAATGATGAACAAACCTTTGGCAATTCTTTATGTCCAATCTCTTGTTTATCACGATTACCGGTTTATGAAGAAAATTCTCATCATATGTATATGTTTCCTGATTTCAATGTCTGGCTATGGGCAGAAGAAATCAAAACAACCTGTTGTTACTCTTCCTGCAATTGATAATGTAGTGATAGACGGACAATTAAAGGAATGGTCAGGAAAGCTTATTTCTGTTGGTCAGGATTCTTCCTGGAGCTATTCTGTTGCCCGAAACGGAGACTATCTGTATGCGGCAGTGAAAATTAAAGATAAAGAATTGCAAAAGGATGTAGTGCGTTGGGGTATAACGTTGGGAGTACATGGCAATGTAAAGAAAAAGGATGGGGCAGAATTGATATATCCGGTTGCTGACCGTGAAGATGTACGGGAGCTTGCACAATCTGATGATTATAAAGGACAGGATATCAGACAGGTGTTGCTTAATACAGCACGGGGATATCAGATTTCCGGCTTTCAGTCATTAGTGAATGGAAATCTTTCTTTCTCAAATAATTATGGAATTCAGGCGCAAATACGGATCGACGAACACGATAATCTGTGCTATGAGGCTGTTTTGCCGGTTTCAAGACTACCCATAGATAAGGATAAAGGTCCTGTCGGAATTCAGTTACAGTTAAATACGATGTGGTCAGCTATGGCCAGATCGGCCAAGGCTAACAAGGGAAGGGCCGTTGCCGGCGGAAGAGCATACGCTACACCGCAAATGCCTAAAAATCAAAGTAAAGTACAAACAGAGGTGTGGATATTGACCATACTGGAACAGAATTAATAATTATATACATATGAAAATACTTCAAAAGTATGCTGCTTTTTTTATCGTCTTCTGTATAGCGGCTACCAGCGCATTAGCGCAAACGGGTAAAAGCGTACAGGGTTTTCTGCGGGACAGCAAATCCCGTGTGGTGGCAGGAGCATCAGTCACTCTGATTTCAGATAAAGATTCGGTGGGTACCAGCTCATCAATGAGTGGTATGTATTCTTTCAGTAATGTAAAGGGAGAAAAGTTTAAAATCAAAGTAAGTAGTATAGGTTATGAAACTTTCGAGAAAGAATTTGCCTTCCAGACAGGACAGAACAGTCTGTCCATTCCGAGTTTTGAGCTGATGCCTACCAGTACGATGCTGGAGGAAGTCGTAGTCGACGGTGTTCCGACTGTGGTGGTGAAAAGTGATACACTGGAATATACTACACGCGATCTGAAATTACGGGACGGAGCACTGGTAGAAGATGCCTTAAAAAAACTGGAAGGTGTAGAAGTTGACAAAAATGGAACAGTGACAGCACAGGGAGAGCAGATAAAGCGTATCCGTATCAATGGCAAAGACTTTTTTGGAGGAGATGTGAAGACTGCAACACAAAATCTGCCTGCAGATATTATTGAGAAGATTCAGATTATTGATGATTATGGAGATGTGGCGAATCTGACAGGTAATAAAACAGGTGATGCTGAAAAGATTCTGAATATACAGATAGACCCTGCAAAAAATAAAGGATATACAACGACATTAAGACTTGGCTACGGTACTGAAGACCGGTATCAGGCGACAGGTATGATCCTGGCTATGAAAGAGGGTATGCAAATCTCAGCCTTAGGAAACCTGAATAACATCAATGCCCCGCTATTTGATTTTAATACACAAGGTGGTGGAGCAAGAAGACGTCAGGGAGGCGGTGGTGGCCGGGGAGGAGGCGGTATGTTTGGTGGTGCCAATGGAATTACCAATACCGGATCATTTGGACTAAACTACAGACAGGATTATAATGATAAGGTAACTGTATATGGTAGCTATAGCTATGGTCACGATGATAATGATGTTATTTCATCCAGCCTTAACAAATTTTTATACCCCGATTCTACATTAGACAAGAATACCGAGTCCACTACAAATACAATAGGTAATACCCATAGATTTGAAGCAAACCTGGAGTGGAAACCTTCTCCAAAGGATTTTATTAAAATCTCCCCTCAGCTTGGCTATGGAAAAACAACAACGGATACTTACAGTCATAATGAAAATCTCTTAAACGGAGTGCTGTATAATACTGAGACCAACAACTCGTACAGTTCTTCGAGGAGTCCGAATGTGGGCATTAGTGCTTTGTATAACAGACGTCTGAATGACAAGGGTAGAAATATTTTTTTCAATATGAACATCAATTCTTCGGGAACCAAACAAGATCAGGACCGTATTATTGAGACCTTAGTCGGCGATCCCAACAACAGCACTATTACGATGGATAGTATTTACAGGAGAACGCTGGCTGAGCTTGACAATAAAAGCTGGAACGGAGGTGCAAGTGTATCCTATATAGAACCATTGAGTGAGTTTGGTAAATTGGAAGTTTCGTATGACTACAATGTCAATACCTATGATAATAACCGCAATCAGAAAGCTTACAATCTTGACGGGTCAGTTCTGGATGACGATGACTTTAATTTTGAGCGGATGTATGATTATTCCTTTAGTACACATCGTGTAGGAGCCAACTACAGCTACAATAATGATAAAATCAAATATGCGATCGGGGCTTCGGTACAGCCTTCCATATTAGATGGTGATGCTATAGTGGACGGGAACAAAATCAATATTCACCGCAATGGGTTTAATTTTGTGCCAATTGCCAGATTTGAGTATAAATTCAATCGTCAGAAGAATTTGCAGATTAACTATTCCGGGAATTCCAATGAGCCATCTATCACACAGATACAGCCATTTACAGATAATTCTAATCCGACAAACGTTGTAACAGGTAATCCGGATCTGGCAGCTGAATTCAGACACAATCTGAGATTCCGGTTTAATTCATCTGATTTTCAAAAAGGAAAAACGTTCTTTGTGATGCTGAACGGAACATTGACTCAGGATAAAATCGTATCCAACAATTTCAGAAGAACTGATCCGGGATTGGGTATAATACAGGAAGTTAATTATCTGAATGAGGACGGAGCATTTAGTTTGAATGGTTTCTATCATTACGGACGATCATTCAAAAGCAAGACTTATAGTATAAACTTTATGGGAGGATTGACCTATAACAATAATCCATCTTACACAGACGGACAGTTGAATCTTGCAAAAAACTGGGCGCTGAACCAAGGAGTGATGTTTAGATATAACCCTTCCGAAAATCTGGAAATAAATCCGGGTTTCAGGTACTCGTGGAATCATACTAACAATACGCTTAATAATACTACAGTCGTAATGCAGTCTTATGCACCGACTTTGATCGGATCTGTTAATATTTCGCCCTCGGTTATTTTTGGAGCAGATCTGTCCAAAACATTCTATCAGGGAAATGCCTATAATGAAAACCCATTTGTTATAAATACATATGTAGAGAAAAAATTTATGAAGCAAAACAGAGGTACGCTGCGTTTACAGGCATTTGACCTGCTGAATGAGCAGACGAATATTTCAAGAACGTTTTCAGATATTCAGATCTCTGACAGCCGGACCAACAGACTCGGTCGTTACTTCATGCTGATGTTTACCTACAAATTCTCCAAGTTTGCAGGAGGTGTAGGTCCACAGGAAGAGAATAGATTTCCAGGAGGAGGACGTCCACCCAGAATGTAATTTTATACCTGTGAAATCGACAAACGGTTGTAGTTCTGAAAGACTGCAGCCGTTTTTGTTTTATAATTATGTAGTTTTGCACAGTCCCGTACATCGTAGGTATTGGAATACGAAGTATATTGAACACCCATAATATTTTTAGATGACTACAATGGAATATGAGATTATTCGATTATCGAATGGCATTAGGATAGTTTTATATCCCCAGCAAACTCCGATTACACATACCTGTCTTCTTATCAATGCCGGATCCCGTGATGAAGAAAACGGGAAATTCGGCGTAGCACACTTTATAGAGCATCTGCTCTTTAAGCAGACGGAACGAAGAAATACAAATCAGATTTTAAACAGACTGGAGACCGTAGGTGGAGACTTAAATGCATATACAACGAAAGAGTATACCTGTATTCACGCCTCTATTTTAAATCCGTATCTGGACCGGGCGCTCGACCTGTTTGAAGACATCATATTTCACTCTACTTTTCCTGATCTCGAGATGGAAAAGGAAAAAAGCGTAATTGTAGATGAAATGGCATCCTATCTGGATAGCCCGGAAGATGCAATTATTGATGATTTTGAAGATATTTTATTTGCAGATTCCGGCCTGGGACATAATATTCTCGGAATAGAAGATCAGTTGGTCGGTTTGGAAAAAAATGATATCCTTCGTTTTATGAAGGGAAATTATAATACCAATGATATTGTTATTGGTATTACGGGAGATTATAAAAAAACACAGATAGAAAAACTGGCCAACCGTATTTTCGGGCAGATCGAGAAATCTGTTATTCAGAGAGACAGGGCCAGCGTTACGGTGCATACTCCGCAACATATTCGGATGGAGAAGCCCATAAATCAGGTGCACTATATGTTAGGTACCCAAGCCTATGGTATAGGGGATGAACGAAAAACCGGGTTATTGTTATTGAATAATATGTTGGGAGGATTAGGCATGAGCTCTATCCTGAATTTATCTATTCGTGAAAAGTACGGTATCGCTTATACGATTGAGTCAAATTATTCCATGTTTTCGGATACAGGAATTTTTTCCATTTATCTGGGAACGGATGAGGAGAAGGTAAAAAAAGCGGTGTCACTTGTTTTCAAAGAATTGAATAAGCTGAAAGTGCACGGTCTTACAGCTACACAACTGCAAAAAGCAAAGAATAAATTTAAAGGACAGATTGCGCTGGCAGAGGAAAACAGAATGAGTATGATTATTGCTGTGGCAAAAAATATCATGGACTATGACCGGGTAATCACGCTGGAAGAAGTTTTTCAAAAAATTGATGAGGTGTCAACAGATGGTGCCAAAGAAATATTAGAAGACATCTTTGATACGGATAAGATGACATCTCTAAGTTTTGTGCCTTCGGAAGAGGATTAGGGATATTTAAGTATATTTGTTCCATTAACAATCAAGATAAAATATGAAAACAGCTTACGTGTTTCCGGGTCAGGGCGCTCAATTTGTAGGAATGGGCCAGGATTTGTATAATTTGAATGATGAAACAAAGGCTCTGTTCGAACAGGCTAATGATATTTTAGGATTTCGTATTACCGACATTATGTTCAATGGAACGGATGAAGAGTTGAAACAAACCAAAGTAACACAACCTGCTATTTTCCTGCATTCTGTAATCCTTGCAAAAGCTTTAGGTGAAAATTTCAAGCCGGATATGGTTGCAGGACACTCATTAGGTGAATTTTCAGCATTGGTCGCTGCAGGTGCACTGACTTTTGAAGACGGATTGCAACTGGTAGCAAAACGTGCTAATGCAATGCAAAAAGCCACTGAAATCGAGCCGTCAGCAATGGCTGCTATTTTGGGACTGGAAGATAACATTGTAGAAGAAACATGTGCGCAAGTAGAAGAGACAGTTGTAGCAGCAAACTTTAACTGTCCCGGTCAGGTCGTAATCTCCGGTACGGTTGCAGGAGTGGATAAAGCCTGTGAATTGTTATTAGCAGCTGGTGCGAAGCGTGCTTTGAAACTTAATGTCGGAGGAGCATTTCATTCTCCTTTGATGGAACCGGCACGTGTAGAACTTCAGGCAGCTATAGAAGCGGTTGATATCAAAAGTCCGGTTTGTCCGATCTATCAGAATGTAGATGCAAATCCGCAGACTGACCCCGCTGTCATTAAAGAAAATCTTATTGCACAATTGACAGGAGCTGTTCGCTGGACACAGACGGTACAACATATCCTAAGTGACGGAGCAGAAGCATTTGTTGAAGTAGGACCAGGCAATGTGTTGCAAGGATTGGTGAAGAAAGTAGATCGCCAGATCCCGACTTCAGCAGCCACAGTATAATTGATATAACATAAAATAGAAAAGTCCCATTCAAAAGAATGGGACTTTTCTATTTATTGCGGAATATCGTATAATGATCTTTTATAATAATATCAATAAACTCTTCCGGATTTCTATCCCGTTGAATGCCTAATATCTGTTCAAGTCTGGCGGATAAGGCCCAGATAATATTATAGTCTTTACGCTTAAATCCCTTATTATAAACATCCTTTATTGTATTGGCATCCTGATCGCTCAATTTGATGACCTGTGGATAGGTAATAGCTCTTTCTGCGGTTATTTCTGCAAACAAAGTATGGCTGAGCTGGGTATTTGTCTGTGTGCTGATCACCGTGGTATCTGCTGCCAGATCTCCGATACGTTGTCCTTTTTTTGACAATATGATACTGCTCATGCCTAATGCCCCCATACAAAGGAAAATGTCAACAATGGAACATACCCAACGGATAAAATACTGATAAGCAGTTGCCCTTGTGCCATCAATTTTGACAACTTTGATTTTCATTATCTTTTTTCCGAGTGTCTGCCCGGAAAGAACGGTTTCCATAACAAAGGGATAGAAGAAGGCAGGAAGCATAAACAGGCTGTAGAGCCCCATTGTCGTCCATGAATCTGATAAAAAACCTGCTCCGGAATACTTTAAAATAAGGACGGCAAGAATAACATAAGCTATAACAATAAGCTGATCAATCCCAAAGGCAATAATCCGGGCACCTAAGGTGGCTAAATTATATTCAAATTTTACGTTTTGAGGGGTGTTTATTAAGAGCTTATTCATATATTTGAGTAAATGCGTTGATTATTTTAATTATGCGAGAACCTTCATTCATAGACCGAAATAAAGAAAAATGGGCAACTATTGAAAGCAATTTAGCAAATAAAGCTGATATTGATCCGGATGAATTAGCCTCAAATTATATCGAACTTACGAATGATTTGGCATATGCGCAAACTTTTTACCCTCAAAGTAAGACAAAGCAATATCTCAACGAACTGTCCCTTATAGCTCATCAGAAGATTTATAAAGATCAACGGGCATCTAATAACCAGTTTCTACATTTTGTAAATTATGAAATCCCAGAGGCGATCTGGAAAATAAGAAGACAACTGCTCTATTCTCTCTTGATTTTCTGTCTTGCTGTAGGCATTGGCTTTCTTTCTGCTCATTACGATGAACAGTTTGTCCGGCTAATATTAGGAGATGGGTATGTAGACTTTACAACAGAAAAAATAAAAGAAGGAGATCCTGCCGCTATCTACGATGAAGGAGGTATGTTCGGATCTGCATTAGCGATTACCATTAATAATGTGAGAGTGGCATTTTATGCCTTTATTTTTGGGATATTCTATAGCATTGGGTCCGGTTATATCCTGTTCTCAAACGGAATTATGCTGGGCGCATTTCATTATATGTTTTTCAAGTACGGAGTGATGCAAGAGGCTATGTCCGCTATTTGGATACATGGAACAATAGAGATTTCAGTGATTATCATAGCCGGAGGCTGCGGTCTCACATTAGGAAACAGTATGCTGTTCCCAAAATCATATACACGGCTGGAATCATTTAAACGAGGAGCCAAGCTGGCGAGCAAGGTGCTCATCAGTACCGTTCCGTTTTTTATTATTGCAGGTACATTAGAAGGGTTTGTGACCCGTTTTTATCAGTCATCTTTAGCGATGTGCCTGGCTATTATTTTTGCGTCCTTATTTGCGATTGTATATTTTTATATTTGGAGACCTTATCAATTAGCCAGAAAATTTGAATGGAGTTAAACTTTGAGTTCAAAAAGGAACGTAAATTAGGGGAATTTGTGCAAGATTTTGTGGATTTGCTAAAGATCGTTATCCGGCATTTCTGTGCAACGCTTTTTCGGCTGGCGGTTATACCTCTTGCCATTCTGTTGCTACTGGTCTTTTATCTGACGACTAAAGTAGATTTTAATGCAGACTTCAGTGCCGGAGATATGATGCAGATATGGGGTCTCTTTATCGGTATAGTCTGTGTCCTTTTGTTGCTTTCTACTCTGTTTTTCGGCATAGCTATAGAATACTTTATCCTGTTGAAAAATCAGAATAATCTGGATTTCGGATCAACGGAAGTATGGAACAATTTTAAATCAAACTTTGGAAAGTATTTTAGGTTTTTCGGTGCATCTATTCTGGTGATGTTAATCATGATCATCCCGTTTTTCTTTGTCCTGATTATTGCTTCTTTTATTCCTTTTGTCGGTAACATAGTGGCCGGAGTCCTCATGTCCCTGATTGGTGTGTGGCTTTTCTGCGCTTTTATGCTGTATAGAGAAGGCTACTATTCTCTTGGCAGCTGTTTTAATGAAGCCTATCATTTGCTGAAGAAAAAAGTATATGATTATGGTGTATCCTCTTATATTGTCAGCGCCATTTTTCAGGTTATGCTTATGATGATGACATTGATCCCTGCATTGATCTTGGGATTGATTGCTTATAATACAGTTGGGTTCAACGATAATTTTTTTGATACCTTTTCCGGAAAACTGATTGTTTCGCTGGGTGGAACTATTTTCTCGCTGGTAACGATAACCAGCTATATGTTCTCTGTACTCATTTCCGGATTGATATATGAATCCGCTAAAGAATTACGGTTCGGAGAGAATATTTACGAAACAATAAATAATATTGGAAAGGAGGCAAATGGCCACTAATTTTCGTACCGTTATTCTTTCCATTTTCTTTATTACACTATGTTATTTCGGTTATGCTCAGGAACAGGACACGCTCTATACAGATCCTGATACAGCTACTTACGATGAACCGATAGATGCAACGGATGAACTTATTACCAAGAAGAAACAACATCCTTATTGGGAAGAAGGATACTATAATAAGGTACCGAGAATCCATGATATCCCGGCTGTAGATTCCGCAGAATTCAATAAAATGTTCAAAAAATATCAGAGTGAAGAATTTCTTTACAATGAAAAGGTACTTGAGAACATAAATTTTTTGAAGCGCTTAAAAAACAGGATTAATGACCTGCTATCTTCAATTTTACCGGATTTCTATTTTCAAAATCCGGAATGGATGTACAAACTTATAGGTGCTGTTTTCGTAGTTCTTCTGGTGTATGTTCTTTATAGATTAATATTTACAGGAAAAAAACTCTATACTGTACAGGAAAAGGAAGACGACGAAGATGCGAATGTGGCATTTGTCGAACGGAATCTTCTTCAGGTAGATGTGCATACATTTGTGGAGCAGGCACTAAAAGAAGAGAATTATTCCCTGGCTATTCGTTATCTCAATCTTCTGAATATTCAGACGCTGGCAAAAAAAGAATTGGTAAAGTGGAATTATACCAAAACCAATATTGAACTGATGAATGAAATGGACAACACAGAACTGAGAAAAGAGTTTGAAGCTTGTTCCAATGTCTTTAATTATGTGTGGTTCGGTAATTTTCCGGTAACGAAGGAGAACTATGAACAGTACGCTACACTATTCCGTGAATTTCAAACTAAATGGTCATGAAAAATACGGGTAAGTTTGGAATTATAGTGTTGCTGATCGCACTGGTATTGATTGCAATAATAGATGCAACCAGTCGCAAGCCTATAGACTGGAGAAAATCTTTTGATCAGCGGGACAAGATACCCTACGGATTATATGTGCTGCATCAGGAGTTGGGAAATATCTTAGGGAATGACCGCAAAATCGAAAACACAAAAAAGTCAGTTTATGAAACCTTAGAAGAGGATTCATTGCACGCAAAAAATACTGCTTTTGTGTTTATAGGTGACTATATAGACATTATGGGAGCCACTGCAACAGAGAAATTGCTGCAATTTGCAAAAGAAGGAGGAGAAGTTTTCATATCGACAAACTATTACTCCAGCAATCTTTTAGATACGCTTAATCTTTCTTCAGCCTATCTGGATGTGAATAAATTTTCGGGATTTTCGTTATTAGGCGATATAAACTACTCACTTGTCAACAGTCGCAAGAGAATAAAATACGATAAGATAGAACAGACATCAATCTTTGATCTTATCGATAGCACTAATATTTCCATTGCCGGTAATGCGTATGCAGGCAAGCATGCTGTCCCTAATTTTGTGGAAGTATCCTGGGGCAAAGGCAAGCTCTATTTGCATCATACTCCGGAAATGTTTACCAATTATTACATGCTGCAACATCAAAAATATGATTATGCAGCTTCGGCATTGAAATTAATAAAAGCTAAGCATATCATCTGGTGTGACAACTATTACAGGGAGGGGCAGCCAAGTACACCTCTGCGTATGATTCTTTCCTACGAAGGACTTCGTGAAGCGTGGTATTTGTTATTGTTTGGTCTTTTGCTATTTCTGTTGTTCCGAAGCAAACGTGAACAACGTGCAGTAGAGGTAGTGACTCCTGAGCCAAATCTGTCTAAAGAATTTGCTAAAACAATAGGGACGCTTTATTATGAAAATGGTGAGCCGGGAAATATGATAGACAAGAAAATAGATTATTTCCTTTTCGATATCAGAAATCATTTTCATCTGGACACGCTCCAGTTGAAGGATGAAAAATTTCTCAACAATCTGTCTCTGAAAGCAGGAATTTCACTTGCCGAAGCGGAAGAATTAATGAATTTGATAATGCGGTACAGGAATAGAAAAGACCTGTCTACCCACGATCTCAAGTTTATAAACAATAAAATAGAAGAATTCAAGACTAAATCTAATATGATATGAACGAATTAGAGAAATATATGCCCAACTTTGAAAGCCGTCTCGATCTGACAGAGCTGCAGGATAAGATGGAGTCGGTGAAAAGGGAAGTAAAAAAAGTAATTGTAGGTCAGGATCAGGTTATCAATATGCTATTGATGTCTATTCTTTCATCCGGACATTCCCTGATTGAAGGATTGCCCGGAGTCGCCAAGACGCTGACTGCAAAGTTGATTGCTAAAACTATTAACAGTACTTTTCGTCGTATCCAGTTTACGCCCGATCTGATGCCTTCAGATGTTACGGGTTCATCTATTCTGGATCTGAAGTCTAATGAATTTGAGTTTAGAAGAGGCCCTATTTTTGGAAATATCATTCTCATCGATGAGATCAACCGTGCCCCTGCAAAGACCCAGGCATCTCTTTTTGAGTGTATGTCCGAACGTCAGGTGACAGTAGATGGAAATACCTATCCAATGGATTCCCCTTTTATTGTCCTGGCAACTCAGAATCCGATAGAGCACGAAGGAACATATCGCTTACCGGAAGCACAGTTGGATCGCTTCCTGTTCAAGATCGTCGTTAACTATCCCGAATTCAGTCAGGAGCTAACCATATTAAAAGAACACCATGCACAGAAGGCGGGTAACAAAGAAGCGTTGGTTCAACAAGTTGTTTCTGGTGAGGAGATTGTATTGTTTCAATCACAGGTCAAGCTGGTCTTTGCGCACGAAGATGTCCTGAACTATATAGCGCAGATTATTGTACAGACCCGGACTAATCCGAATCTGACTTTAGGAGCTTCGCCGAGAGCTTCAATTGCAATTCTGGAGGCTTCAAAAGCATCTGCAGCACTTCTTGGGCGAGATTTTATCACGCCGGATGATGTCAAGTACGTTGCTCCTGCTATTCTTGGACACCGGGTGACACTCACTCCTGAAAAGGAAATGGAAGGATTCACCACGGAATTTATTATCAAACAAATTGTAGACGGTGTAGAGATTCCAAGATGATCAGGCGTATAAGAAGACTTTATTTCACTAATCAGTTTTTCTATTCCTTATTAGGAATGGCTCTTTTGTTTACTGTTTCCTTTTTTGTGAAGGGAATGTTTCTGGTAGTAGGTATTGTCTTCTGGCTACTGTTGATTTGTTGGGTTTGGGATCTTATGTTTTTGCATTTTGGTAAGAATAGAGTGGAGATTGAGCGACATTATCCTGAAAAATTATCCAATGGAGATGACAATCATTTTGAGCTTGCTTTTATAAGTCACTATCCGAAGAAGGTAAAAGCCAGAATCCTGGAAGAATTTCCAATGCAGTTACAGATTCGTGAAAAGGAATTTGAAATAGAACTGTCGTCTTTAATTCCGAAACATGTGGAGTACGAGTTGAGACCTACTAAAAGAGGTATATATGAATTCGGAAGATGTCATGTTCTGGTTCGGAATCTGGGCTTCTTCGAACGGAAATTTCTTTTGGAAGAACCTTTAAAAATTCCATGTTACCCCTCCTTTATTCAGTTGCGAAAATATCAGCTTATGGCGACAACAGACAGACTGAAAGAGATGGGAATCAAGCGGATCCGCAAAATCGGCTCAACTCTAGAGTTTGATCATGTGCGGGAATATGTGAGAGGAGATGAATACCGCTTTATGAACTGGAAAGCTTCTGCCAAACATAAAAAACTGATGGTCAATCAGTATCAGGAAGAGAAATCTCAGCCCATATATTCCTTTATTGATACCGGCCGTGCCATGCGCATGCCGTTTAACGAGATGACCTTGCTGGATTATTCGATCAATTCAGTACTTGTTTTGTCCAATGCTGCAATACTGAAGCAAGACAGAGCCGGAATGCTGACATTCTCAAACGGGATTGCAAATCATATTCCTGCGGAGAAGAGAAACAATCAGATGCAGAAAGTGTCAGAGGCATTATATAGTATTACTACGCTGTTTGAAGAGTCTGAATTTGGAAAACTATATGCATTTGCGAATAAGCATATTAATAAGAGATCTCTGATTTTTGTGTATACTAATTTTGAGACAATGGATAGCCTAAACAGGCAGATGCCTTATCTCAAAATGATCAATAAGACCCATATCGTTGTAGTCGTTGTATTTAAGAATACCGAATTGATACAGATGGCAAAGGAGAACACTCATTATACAATAGATATATATAATCAGATTATAGCGGAGAAATTTGTTTACGAAAAGAGTCTTATTATTCAGGAACTTAATCGGCAGGGGATACAGACGATTTATACCGCGCCGGAACAATTGACAATCAATTCAATAAACAAATATCTGGAAATAAAAGCCCGTGGATTAATCTAACTGCGTATCATGGACGAGTACTTTTGTCCAGTTACTGCTAAAATCCTCTATTGCCTTCAGGTGAATAGGATGAGTCTCATACGTATTGATGTATTCCATCTTTTCAAATACAACAATCAGATTGTATGTCCAGCTATTGTCAACCACAGGTCGTTTACTTGTTTCTGCAGGACGGCCATAGCGTAGACTTTTAATATTAGGCACTTTCCTCAAGGCTTCGAAAAACTTAGTAAAATCTTTAACCTGCTGAGCCGTTAGTTCTTCTTTTAGCCAAAAATATACAGAGTGTATGATCTGTCCGTTTTCTACAACCGCAAACGAGGATTTTGACTGTGCAAAAGCGGATATAGCCAATGCTGAAGTTCCGATAGTTGCAGCTGAAGATTGGAGAAATTTTCTTCTTTTCATAGTATGTTTGTCTTGATCGTTTTAAATATAGTAATAATTATAGACGGATAAAACAGAAAGGGCTTATCACATCCTGATAAGCCCTTTCAAATTTTTATAAGGTCAAAGCCTGTTAGATATTAAATGCAGCTTTGATCTGATCTACAAAATCTAATTTTTCCCAGGTAAACAGATCTACTTCTACCGTTTTTTGTTCACCATTGCTGTTTTCAAAAGTTTTGGTTACAGATCTTGGAGTACGTCCCATGTGACCATAGGCCGCAGTCTCTGAATAGATCGGGTTTCTTAATCCCAGGCGGGTTTCGATTCCGTATGGAGTCATATCAAATAACTCCGATATCTTTTGTGCAATCTGTCCGTCTGTTAAGTTTACTTTGCTGGTACCGTAAGTATTTACATATACACCCATCGGATCTTTAACACCGATAGCATAAGATACCTGTACTAATATTTCCTCTGCAACTCCGGCTGCTACCAGATTTTTTGCAATGTGACGTGTTGCATAAGCCGCAGAACGGTCTACTTTTGAAGGATCTTTTCCTGAGAAAGCCCCGCCGCCGTGAGCACCCTTGCCTCCGTATGTATCCACAATGATTTTACGTCCTGTCAATCCTGTATCTCCGTGAGGACCTCCGATCACAAATTTTCCGGTCGGATTAATGTGAAATTTGATCTTATCATCAAATAAGGATTGTAATTCTGGTTTTAGCTGAGCTTTTACACGAGGAATCAGGATTGCTTTAATATCTTCCGTAATCTTATTCAACATTGTTGATTCTTCATCAAAATCATCATGTTGTGTAGAGATTACAATCGTATCAATGCGTACAGGCTTGTGATTGCTGTCATATTCTAGAGTCACCTGAGACTTGGCATCCGGACGCAGATACGTGATTTCTTTATTCTCTCTACGCAAATCTGCCAGTTCGTAAAGCAGACGGTGCGAAAGATCAAGTGCTAAAGGCATGTAATTGTCTGTCTCATTGGTCGCATAACCAAACATGATTCCCTGATCACCGGCGCCTTGTTCTTGTTTTGTTTTACGGTCTACACCCTGATTGATGTCGGCAGACTGTTCATGGATAGCAGATAATATGCCACAGGAATTGGCTTCAAACATATAAGCTGACTTGGTATAGCCAATCTTTTCAATGACTGAACGTGCAATCTTCTGTACGTCCAGATATATCTTGGATTTTACCTCACCGGCAAGTACAACCTGACCTGTAGTGACTAAAGTTTCGATTGCTACACGTGCATCCTGATCCCACGCAAGGAAATTATCTATTAATGCATCTGAAATTTGATCGGCAACTTTGTCAGGATGTCCTTCCGAAACCGATTCTGAAGTAAATAAATAAGCCATAAGTATTGCTAATTAATGTAGACAGGCTCGCTGATAAGAAGGTAGAAACACAGGGAAGTGGAAAAACACGGAATGAAATAGTTTTAGCACTTTTTTACTGTGGTTGCAATCTCCTGCTACAGAGCTTCTGCCCGTAACGCAAATCAGTCCACAAATTGTTCGGCAAAGCTACAACTCTTTGACGAAATATAAAATTCAATTTTATACTCTACAATTAAAAATGAAAATTCAATGATATTAAAATTAACATTCATTATGTATACGGGCTTTTGTCTATCTTTATCCGGAAAAAATACAAGTAAAGACCTTTATGGCCGAGAGAAAGCGAATATTATTTGTCGTCAACCCTATTTCGGGAGGAAAACGAAAGACTGCGTTCAATAAGCAGGTTCTTGAGGTATTAGATCTTCAGAAATTTAATCCTACTTTTCAACAAACTAACCATCCCAATCATGCGTATGAACTTGGAAAGCTGGCAATTGAAGAAAAGTACGATGCCGTTGTAGCTGTTGGCGGAGACGGGACCATCAACGAATTGGGCTCGGCATTGGTAGGCTCTGATATTCCTTTGGGGATTATTCCCGAAGGTTCGGGAAACGGGCTGGCCTTATATCTGGGTATTCCGATGAATGAAGCTGCTGCACTGCGTAGGCTAAACCGATTTGAAGCTGTAGAAGTAGATTCCGGTCTGATCAATGACCGTAATTTTTTCAATATAGCAGGTATTGGATTTGATGCATCCGTAAGTGACCGCTTTGCCAATGAAAATATAAGAGGTCCTATCGGGTATCTCAAATCAGCTATTAATGTACTCAGTAATTATAAGCCCTGCATGTATAAACTGACCATTGACGGTGTGCAGTATGAGCGGGAGGCCTTCATGATCAGTGTCGCTAATTCTCCACAGTATGGAAATAATGCGTATATCGCTCCTCAGGCATCTGTTAACGATGGTGTGCTGGATGTTTGTATTGTGCACAAGTTTCCACTTTATACCTTGCCTATGATGGTTTTTCACCTGTTTAATAAATCTGCAGATCAGTCCGAGTATGTAGAAATCATTCCGGGCAAAGAAATCACTATTGAACGTGAAAAGGATGGCGCAGCGCATGTAGATGGGGAGCCGTTTGAGTTAGGCAAAAAACTGGATATACGAATCTTACCAAAATCACTTCGGATAATTTGTTAACTTAGTTCTATGAATAAGCATAAAAAACAACGTTTTGAAGGAATTGTATATTCCACTTCTGACGATTTTGATTATCAGGAGAGCGATATTACAGAAGAAGCAGAGACACTTCCAGCCAATAAGCAGTTGCTGAAAGTAATGATTGACCGCAAAATGAGAAAGGGAAAAGTTGTTACAATTGTAACCGGTTTCATAGGTTCGGATGCCGACCTGGAAATCTTAGCAAAAAAATTGAAGCAAAAATGTGGAGTTGGCGGGACATCTAAAAATGGTGAAATTATGATTCAAGGCGATTTTAAACAAAAAATAGTTGACTTGTTGAACCAGGACAGCTATAAAGTCAAAGTCGTTGGCGGATAGTTGTTTACACATCATTTATAACCTGAACCTTAACTTTTTGTAACAGAACTGATGCAATAACTCTCATAATTTGACGTTTAAAAAACACTTAGTTACAAGAGTATTCATGTGAGTAATCACTTACTTATTTTTAACACTTAATGATTTATTAATTTGCATATCAAAAAAAAAATGGTTTTCATTGTAAAAAATTACAGCATTAAGCATGATTTTGACAAGATAAGAATGACGGGCAATGATTCTGCTGATGTATTGTTCGTTTTAAAACGTGAAAATCAAAATGAAAATTTAGAAAATTGTATTTTAATGCAACATTAATTTTATTTTTATTACAAAATGCTATATTTGTTTCTCACATGAGTAACAGATATAGATCTAGATTGCACATAATTGAATTAAACATTATATTAAACAACAGTAAAAAATCTAAAATTTAGTAAAAATGGCAAACGCACCAAAAACAACTAGTCCTGCAAAACAAGAGAGCGGAAATTCAGGTTCCCTATTTGCAAGTTTAGCAATCATCATTTGTTTCATTGTTGGTTTCGTAGTATGGAAATATGTAATGGGAGCACCTTCTAACTTCCAGGAAAATAATCCAGAAAACCAACCTCTTCCAGGAAACTACTTAGGAATGGTATACCACGCTGGTGCTATCGTACCTATCCTTATCGGTTTATTCTTAATGGTGTGGGTTTTCTCTATCGAACGCTTGATCGTTATCAACAAAGCTTCAGGTACTGGTAATGTTGGTAACTTCGTAAGAAAAGTACAAACGTTAATCAACGGTGGTAACATTGACACAGCTATCGCTGAGTGTGACAAACAAAAAGGTTCTGTTGCAAACGTAATCAAAGCAGGTTTATTGAAATACAAAGACGTTTCTGCTAACCCAGGTCTTGATTCAGAAAAATCAGCATTAGCTATCCAAAAAGAAATCGAAGAGACAACAGCATTGGAAATGCCTATGTTGGAGAAAAACTTAAACGTTATAGCAACATTAGTTTCTATCGGTACATTAACAGGTCTATTAGGTACAGTAACAGGTATGATCAAGGCCTTCTCTGCATTAGCAACAGGTGGTGCTCCGGATTCAGCTAAATTAGCGAACGGTATCTCTGAGGCCCTTATCAATACAGCAACAGGTATCGCAACTTCTACATTCGCTATCGTAATGTATAACATCCTTACTGCAAAAATCGATAAATTAACTTACTCAATTGACGAGGCTGGTTTCTCAATCGTACAAACGTACGCGGCTAACCACAAATAAGAATCTGATGTTTTTTTCGATTCTTTTATGGAATCGTAAAACGAAATGCATCATATATCAAAGTATATTGAGTAATTAATTTTAGAAGTAAAGAAAAATGGGAAAAGCTAAAGTAAAAAGAACGAGTACGTCCATCGACATGACAGCCATGTGTGACGTATCCTTCTTGCTTCTTACATTCTTCGTATTGACATCTACAGCACGTCAACCGGAAGCATTCCCTGTAGACACACCAGCTTCTACCACAAAAGATAAATTGCCGGATACTAATCTTGGTATTATCACAATCGGTGGAGAAGGAAAAGTGTTCTTCGGAGTGAAAGAACGTGAAGTTCGTAAAAGGATGTTAGAAAGAATGTCGGCGAAGTACAATATTCAATTCTCTCAAGAGGATTACACAAAATTCGAATTAGCTGAGGATTTTGGTGTTCCGATTAAGAATTTGCGCCAGCTTTTGACACTTGACGTGAGTCAACGTGTACAGCCGGGAGTGCAAACAGGTATTCCTGTTGATAGTACAGAGAATAATACAAACGAATTGTATCATTGGGTTCAGTCAGCAAGATTAGCAACAGCTGAGATTACAAAAGAAAAAGAAAGCGAGAAGGATTTTGTTGATCCGGGACCGATGAAAATTGCAATCAAAGCAGATGCTAACGAGAAGTATCCATCAATTAATTTAGTAATTGAGACTCTTCGTAACCAAAAGCAGAACAAATTCAGTTTTGTAACAGGTCTAAAAGGTAACGAATAATTAACGTCTCATTTTAATTAAATAGAAGAAAATGGCAGAATTAAATCAAGACTCCGGTAAACAGGGGAAAGGTGGCAAAGTAAGAAGTAAGAAAAATGGTGGTAAAGTCGATTTGACAGCCATGGTTGATCTTGCGTTCTTATTGATTACTTTCTTCATGTTAACTACGTCTTTAAACAAGCCTCAAGCGATGGACGTTGCAATGCCTGATAAGAATAAAATGGACGCTACTGACAATCTGGAGATTGCAGATAACCGTTCTATCACATTATTATTAGGTTCTGACAATAAGATTTTATGGTACTACGGACAATTAAAAAGTCCGATTACCCCTCCTACAGCCATTGATTATGGTAAGGATGGTCTTCGTAAAGTCATTACTGAAATGAAAGCAAGAGTTCCGGCTGCTGCTGGAGGAAAGGATTTGATCGTAGTAATCAGACCTAGTGAGAAATCTGTTCAACGTAATCTTGTCGATGTATTAGATGAGATGAAAATTGTAGATATCAAACGCTATATGATTTCAAAAATCACTCCTGAAGAAATAGATGTGTTAAAGCGTGAGAATTTGTATAACGACTAGTTTTATAAAATTTTAAACGCAAAAAAATAAGAAATTATGTTTGGTTCAAAATTAGATTTATTCAAAAAGGAATGGCTAGACGTTGTTTTTGCGAATAGAAATAAGGAATATGGAGCTTACCAGCTTCGTAAACTGGCACCAAGAGCGACTAACGTTGGTTTAGCAGCTGTTATAGGGTTAGTTATCCTTTTGAGTATTCCAAAGATTTTCAACATCAAGTTGATTCCAGATAAGCCGGTAGAACCACCTCCAGTAATCACGGAAGTGACCCTGGAAGATTTGGAAATCCCGGAGCCGCCAAAAGAGGAAGAAGAGCCTCTTCCGGCGGAAGAACAACCACAGCGTATTGCTCAGGAACCACCTGCTGAAGACCTTATCCGTTTTCCAGAGCCTAAAGTAGTTCCTAAAAATCAAGTGAAAGAAGAAGTGGCTGCTCAGGAAGACTTCAAAGACGACAAGAAAACTCCTGCTCGTATTACGCTTAAAGGTACTAAAGGTGCATCTGGCGTTCCTACAGGAGAATTTGGTCCTAAGAAAGTCGATGGTGCTGTAACGGGTACAGAAAAAGGTTCTCCTGACGGTACAGGTTCGAATGAAATCTTTACTGCGGTAGAGGTGAATCCAGAGCCACCGGGCGGTATGAAAACTTTCATGAAATGGATCGGCGATAACTACCAATATCCTTCAGCTGCATTAGAGCAAGGTGTTAATGGTGTGGTTCAAGTGTCATTCGTTGTAGAGAAAGATGGTAGTCTTACTGACATCAAAGTACAACGTGACTTACAATATGGTACAGGTCAGGCTGCCGTAACGTTACTGAAAAAGGCTAAAAAATGGTCTCCAGGTATACAAAACGGACGTCCGGTACGTGTAGCATATACATTGCCAATTCGATTAAACACTATTAATCAGTAATTTGTGACAAGTAACAAATTTAACAATAGTACGAATAGTTACAGACAGAAATCGCCTCTAAAGCGATTTCTGTCCATTTTAGGACTATTTATGTTTGGCCTTTACTTCGTGCTGGGGCTTCTTATCATCTTCTGGAATAACTTTCCGTTAGAAATTAATCCTACCTATCGTACTTTTTTCGGGATTTTGCTTATCGTCTACTCTTTCATGAGATTTGCGAGACTTTGGCAAAATAATTTTAGGGATTAAAATCATATCAATTAATCTTTTTAGCATTTATCTAATCTATAGCTGTATGAACAAAAAGGTAAGCTTTCGGATTTTTATGTTGGCAGTTGCTACAAGCCTGGCTGTGTTTGCATCTTGTAGCAGTCGTAGTTCTAAAGATGGATCCGATGAGGAAAAGGCAAAGCATGGAGATATTTTAAATGGAAGACTATCTGTAATCGTAGATGAGACTCTTTTACCTATTATAGAAGAGCAAGTAGATGTTTTTCAGAATTCTTATAAGGACTCCAAAATCGAGTTAGTTTCAGCTCCGGAGGTGAAAGGAATTAATCTGTTGTTGCAGGATCGGGCTAAGACTGCAATAATGACAAGAAAGCTTTCTGCAAGTGAGGAAGAGTATTTTAAAAAGAAATCTATATCTCCCAAAGTATTTCAGATAGCTATAGATGCGGTCGTTTTTATTAGTAATACTGGTCGTGCGGATACAAGTATTACCGTTGAAAATGTGGTAAAAATATTAAAGGGTGAAAATATCGGACAGAATTATTCGTTAATACTGGATAATGTCAATTCGAGCACGCTACGTCAATTAAAAGATATTGGCAAAATTGAAAAAATTTCGGGAAAAGGATTGAAAGCCATGGAAAATGGAGAAGAAGTCCTTTCTTATGTGGCCGAACATACAGATGGAATAGGGATTATTAGCTATGATCAATGGCTAAATGCAAAACGTTCTTTTCAGAATAAAGATAAAATTCGTACCTTAAGCGTGCAAAATTCGTTAACAAAAGAAGGAGATAATAAATTTTATCTACCAAATCAGTCAACTTTGGCAGAGGGTTTGTATGTATTAAGTCGTCCGGTGTATATTTTAAACTATCAGCCGGACATGGGACTTGGGGTAGGCTTCTCTGCTTTCCTGACAGGAGACAGAGGTCAGCGAATTATGTTAAAGGCAGATTTAGTGCCTGCAACAATGCCAGGTAGAGAAATAATTATTAGGGATAAAGTAGAATAATTCGTTATTTAGAAAATATAAATAGAACACAAATAGATTATGACAAAAAGCAAATTATTTTTAAGTCTATTATTTGCAGGAGCTGTAGGAACAGCAAGTGCGCAGAGCTTGAAGGATGCTCAAGCTGCAATGGAGGCCGAGCAATATGATAAGGCAAAAGGTATTTTGGAGAACTTGGTTCAGAAAAAACCAAAGGATGGAGACAATTACTTTTACTTAGGTCAGATTTACCTGGTAAATGATAAAGTGGATTCAGCTGCTATTATCTTTAACAATGGTTTGACTAACGATCCTAAGTCGCAGTTAAACAGTGTTGGTCTGGGTATTGTTGATTTAAAAAACAACAATAACTCTGCTGCTGAACAGAAGTTTACAACAGCAACTTCAAACTTAGGTAAGAAGGATTACTTACCATTATATTTTTCAGGTCGTGCTTTGATCGATGCTCCTAAACCGGATTTCGCAAAAGCATTGGAGTATCTGACTCAGGCAAAAGCTAAAAATGCAAAAGATGCATTGGTACCTTTAGCTTTGGGTGATGCTTATGCAGGTATGAATGAGTCCAGTCTGGCTTATGTTCAGTATCGTGATGCGATTTCTCTGGATGAAGCATTGATTCGTGCAAAAATTGGTCAGGCTGTGATCACACGTAGAGCACAGGCATATGATGTAGCTATTGAGTCTTTGACTGCATTAAGTCAGGAATTCCCTAACTATGCTCCTACTTACCGTGAATTGGCGGAGACTTATCACCTTTCTTCCCTGAAAATTGATGATGAGGCAAAATACAAAGAGATCAATAAACAAGGTGTTGATGCATATAAAAAGTATATCGAACTAACTGGTGACAAGTCTTTAGAGGCAAAAATCAGATATGCAGATTTCCTGGTATATGCTCGTGAGTATGCAGAATTGAAAACTGTTTCTGAAGAACTGGCTAAAAATCCGGATATCGATCCTAAAATTTACCGTTATTTAGGTTATATCTCTTACAATCAGGATAAAAATTACGCTAAATCAGCAGAGTACCTTAATTCATTGTTCACTAAAATGAAACCTGAGCGTGTAATCTCTCGTGACTACTTGTTCGCTGGTTTGGCTAATATCGGTGTTGCTTCTGCAGATACAACCGGTGGTTCATCTGCTGCTGCAGATAAAGGATTGGAATTCCTGAAAAAAGCAGTTGAATTAGATAAAGAAGAATTGTTACCTGAAATTGCTGAGACTGCATTTGCAAGATATCAGGATCGCGACATGGTAGCTGCTGCTAAGATTTTCGAAATCCCGGGTTCAATGCCTGAGTCGGAGTATTATTATGATGCTAACTACTACATCGGAGAGATCAACTACAACTTAGGTCAGAAAAAAGTTTCTGCTGAAGAAGATGGTAAACCATTCTTTGATAAAGCGGATAAAGCTTTCGGTGTTGTTATCGGTGCTACTAAACAAGAAGTTGTTGACAAATACTTAATTCCTGCTCTATACTACAGAGGTTTTGCGCAATTAGGTTTGGATAATCTAGAAGAGCCAGAGAAAATGCAAGGATTATTTGTTCCTTCATTCACAAAATTGATTGAAGTGATCAAATCAAAACCGGCAGATCCAAAAAACAATGATTATTTAGTTGATGCAAACAACTATTTAGGAGTATTCAATTATGCAAAAGGTAACAATCCTAAAGCAAAAGAATTCTTCCAGGCTACATTAGCTATTAATCCTGCTGATGAGTTTGCTAAATCGTATATGGAGGCGCTGTAATTCAGCTTCTAAACAATACATAAAAAGGTGGCCGATTTTTCGGCCACCTTTTTTATTATCTTGGATTTTAGCGTATAAAATGCTAATTTTAAAACATAAATAACCAAAAAATGTACACATGGAAACAGTAAACCTAGCCAGTGCACCCGTCGACTATTTACCTATATTGATACAACTGCTTGTGGCAGTGAGCTTTGGTGTAGGAACGATCATCATTACCCATATGATAGGTCCCAAAGTAAGGACCGAGAATAAACTTTCTTCCTTCGAATCCGGAGTTGAAGTAAAAGGAAATGCCCGTCAACCTTTTTCCATTAAATACTTTCTGGTCGCAATTCTATTTGTCATTTTTGATATAGAAGTGATCTTTATGTACCCATGGGCGGTCAATTTCAGATCGTTTGGCATGCAAGGTTTGATTGAAATGTTTGTCTTTATGGGACTGTTACTTTTAGGCTTTATTTACATTATTAAAAAGAGAGCTCTGGACTGGGATTAGAATAATTCTAAATAATTTTTTGATTTACAATAAATTATATTTTACAGTACCTTTAGGAAGTAATCACTATAAGCGAGTCAATATAAACAATAAGAACTACTATTATGAGTAATGTCAAGTTGGCTGAAGCTCCTCCGGGAGTAGAAGGATCAGGATTTTTTGCGACAACTTTAGATAAAGCTATCGGTTTGGCTCGTGCTAATTCGTTATGGCCATTACCTTTTGCGACTTCTTGCTGTGGTATTGAGTTTATGGCGACAATGGGATCTACTTATGATCTGGCACGTTTCGGAGCTGAAAGACCTAGTTTTTCGCCGAGACAAGCGGATATGTTATTGGTAATGGGAACCATTGCTAAAAAGATGGCTCCCGTTCTGAAGCAGGTATATGTACAGATGGCAGAGCCCCGTTGGGTGATCGCTGTCGGAGCCTGTGCTTCTAGCGGGGGAATTTTTGATACTTACTCCGTGTTGCAGGGAATAGATGAGATTATCCCGGTAGATGTATATGTGCCAGGTTGTCCTCCAAGACCCGAAGCTATTTTAGATGGCGTACTGCGCCTTCAGGAGATTGTAAAGAATGAATCTCTTAACAGAAGAAATACACCTGAATATAAAGCATTGTTAGAAAAGTACGGAATAGTAACTGATAATGGATAAACTTAGTAATATACAACTGTGGGAGCGTCTGCAAGAGCATTTTGGAACTAAAGTCAAAAATGCATCTGAGTCTTACGGTCTGCTGACCATACAGACTTCAAAAACAGATATAATAGATGTACTGGCTTTTATAAAAGATGATACTATACTTCAGTTTATCTATCTGACGGATATTACAGCTGTACATTACCCTAATCAGGAAGAAGCTTTTGCTGTAGTTTATCATGTGCATAGTCTGGTTCATAATGTGCGTATCCGGATCAAAGTTTTTATTGACGGTCAGCATCCTGCGATTCCGTCAGCGACTGTACTTTGGAACGGCGCAAACTGGATGGAGCGCGAAACATATGATTTCTTCGGCATCCATTTCGAAGGACATCCTGATCTCAGAAGAATTTTGAATGTGGATGAAATGACAGTCTTTCCGATGCGAAAAGAATATCCATTGGAAGATCCGAACAGAGTAGATAAGAAGGATTTTTATTTTGGCCGATAACTAAATATTTGAGATGAGCGATTTTATAACCAAGATAACCCCCAATAGCCCCGTTTATTCCGATAACGATCCGCAAGATGAACTGATAACACTCAATATAGGTCCTACTCACCCGGCAACACACGGTGTGTTCCAGAATGTAGTGCAGATTGATGGTGAACGTATCGTTAGCGGTGTCTCTACTATTGGTTATATACACAGAGCTTTTGAAAAAATTGCAGAGCATCGTCCATTTTATCAGATTACACCTCTCACTGACCGGTTGAATTATTGTTCATCACCTATTAATAATATGGGGTGGCATATGACAGTGGAAAAACTGTTGAATATAGAGATTCCTAAGCGTGTGCAGTATATGCGTGTCATCGTTATGGAACTGGCTCGGATTGCAGATCATATTATATGTAATGGTATCCTCGGTGTTGATACAGGAGCTTTTTCCGGCTTTTTGTATGTCATGCAGGAGCGTGAATTTATATATGAGATCTTCGAGGAGATCTGTGGAGCCAGACTGACTACCAACATAGGGCGTATCGGTGGTTTTGAAAGAGATTTTAATGATGTCGCCTTTTTAAAAATAAGAGAATTTTTAGAGCGCTTTCCTCCTGTTCTGACAGAGTTTGAGGAAATGTTTGTTCGCAACAGAATATTTATAGAGCGTACTTCAGGAGTGGCAGCTGTCACTCCGGAGCAGGCTTTGAGTTATAGTTGGTCGGGTCCGATTCTGCGGGCTACAGGTATCGATTATGATGTGCGTGCACAAGAACCGTATTGCTCTTATGAAGAATTTGATTTTGAAGTGCCAGTAGGTACTACTGGTGATGTATACGACCGTTTTATGGTGCGTAATGCCGAAATGAGGCAATCTATGCGTATCATCGAACAGGCTTTGGAGAAAATAGCAAAAGAACCTGCAGATGTGTTCCATGCCGATGTTCCGGAGTTCTATCTTCCTCCAAAAGAACAGGTATATACGAATATGGAAGCTTTGATCTATCACTTTAAGATCGTGATGGGCGAATGGGAAACTCCAAAAGCGGAAGTTTACCACGCAGTAGAAGGCGCCAACGGTGAATTAGGGTTTTACCTGATTCATGATGGAGGACGTACACCTTATCGTTTGCATTTCAGAAGACCTTCGTTTGTAAATTATCAGATGTTTGCTCCAATGAGTAGCGGGATGTTAATTTCGGACGCCATTATTAATATGAGTAGTTTAAATGTAATTGCAGGAGAGTTAGATGCTTAGTGTTAAAGAAAGTCAGCCCGTAGAATTTTCTGCTGAACTTTTGCAAAAGTTCGGAGAAGTTGTGTCCCGTTATCCGGAAGGTAAACAGAAATCTGCATTATTGCCTGTTTTGCATTTGGTCCAGGCTGAATTTGGCTGGCTGAGTGTAGACGCAATGGATAAGGTTGCACATTATCTGGATATACAGCCTATTGAAGTATATGAAGTGGCCACGTTCTATACTATGTATTTTCTGGAGCCTAAAGGAAAATATGTTCTTGAAGTATGTCGCACAGGACCTTGTTGTCTTGTGGGAGCAGAAAAAATCATGGATCATATTGAAAACCGCTTAGGTGTAAAGGAAGGAGAGGTCACTCCTGACGGACTTTTTTCATGGCGTGGAGTAGAATGTGTTGCCGCCTGCGGATTTGGTCCTGTGTTACAGATTGGCCCGGAGTATACATTCTATGAGAATCTGACTGAGGAAAGTGTGGATAAGCTCATTAACGAATTGAAAGAAAAACATTAATTACCTAGGAGATGGCTCGTAAGTTATTACTCACACATATAAATGTTCCCGGTATCCATACATTCGAAGTGTACCGGCAGCAGGGCGGATATCGTGCTGTTGAAAAGGCATTGAAATCGATGTCTCCGGATGATGTAGTAGAAGAGGTGAAAAAATCAGGACTTCGTGGTCGTGGCGGAGCAGGGTTCCCTACGGGTATGAAATGGAGTTTTCTGGCAAAGCCTGAAGGCGTACCCCGCTATCTGGTCTGCAATGGTGACGAATCAGAACCAGGAACCTTTAAAGATCGTTTCCTGATGACGCATATACCTCACGCACTTGTTGAAGGTATGATCGTTTCCAGCTATGCTTTAGGAGCAAATACTTCTTACATCTATGTCAGAGGAGAGATGATGCCGCAGATCCGTATTCTGGAAAAAGCCATAGCAGAAGCAAAAAATGCAGGATTCTTAGGGAAAAATATTTTGGGTACAGGATATGACCTGGAGATTTATGTACAGCCAGGAGGTGGTGCTTATATCTGTGGAGAAGAAACGGCTCTCCTGGAATCGCTTGAAGGTAAAAGAGGGAATCCGCGAATTAAACCTCCGTTTCCGGCAGTAGCTGGTTTATACGGATGTCCTACAGTTGTTAATAATGTAGAATCTATAGCAGCGACTGTCCCTATCATTAATGATGGCGGAGAGGAGTATGCGAAAATTGGAATAGACCGTAGTACAGGAACAAAACTAATCTCAGCCGGAGGTAATGTTGCCAAGCCGGGAGTATATGAGATCGAATTGGGATTGCCGGTAGAGGAATTTATTTATTCTGATGAATATTGTGGCGGTATCGCCAATGGTAAACGATTGAAAGCCGTCGTGGCAGGAGGTTCTTCTGTTCCGATTTTACCGGCCAATCTAATTACTAAAACTATTAATGGAGAAAGCCGGCTGATGAGCTATGAATCATTAGCTGATGGTGGTTTTGCAACAGGTACGATGTTGGGGTCGGGAGGTTTTATTGCTTTTGACGAAGACCAATGTATTGTACGTAATACCTGGAACTTTACCCGTTTTTATCATCACGAAAGTTGCGGGCAGTGTTCGCCATGCCGTGAGGGAACGGGCTGGATGGAAAAGATACTTCATAAAATAGAAATAGGTCAGGGATCTATGGCAGATATTGATCTGCTGTGGGATGTACAACGGAAGATTGAAGGAAATACGATATGTCCGTTAGGAGATGCCGCTGCGTGGCCGGTTGCAGCTGCGATCAGACATTTCAGAGATGAATTTGAGTGGCATATTACCAGCGCCAGTGAGGCGACAAGCCGAAATTACGGCCTGGCACATTATGCAGATCCGTTAGCACCGGTTGTTTAAAATATTAAAGGAAAGTAGAAAATGGCAGAAGACGTTAAATTCAAGGTTAGCATAGATGGAATTCCTGTAGAAGTAGCTCCGGGAACAACTATTTTGAATGCTGCCCGTCAGATAGGAGGCGATATTGTTCCTCCGGCAATGTGCTATTATTCCAAGTTAGAAGGAAGTGGTGGTAAATGCCGCACCTGTTTGGTAAAAGTAAGTAAAGGATCCGAGAAGGATCCCCGTCCGATGCCTAAACTGGTCGCTTCCTGCCGTACAACGGTTATGGATGGAATGGAAGTGCTGAATATCACTTCTCCTGAAGTAGTGGAAGCAAGAAAAGGTGTGGTCGAGATGTTGTTGATTAATCATCCTTTAGACTGTCCTGTATGTGATCAGGCCGGAGAATGTAAACTTCAGGATCTTGGCTATGAGCATGGCAGCGAAGGAACCCGTTATGAGTTTGATCGCCGGACTTTTGAGCGTATCGATATTGGGGATAAGATCCAATTGCACATGAATCGCTGTATTTTGTGCTACAGATGTGTATTTACAGCAGATCAGATCACGAATAATCGTGTCCATGGTATTCTTAACAGAGGAGATCATGCCGAAATTTCAACCTATATTGCTAAAGCTGTAGACAATGACTTTTCTGGAAATGTGATAGATGTATGCCCAGTCGGTGCATTGACAGATAAAACATTTCGTTTTAAAAACCGCGTGTGGTTTACAAAGCCTGTAGATGCACATCGTGACTGTCCGACCTGTTCGGGTAAAGTAACATTGTGGAACAGAGGTACGGAAGTACTGCGTGTAACGGCACGTAAAGATGAGTTTGGTGAAGTGGAAGAATTTATCTGTAACACTTGTCGTTTTGATAAGAAACATACAGATGACTGGACATTGGAAGAACCAACGCCGGTCGATAAGGATTCTGTAATCGGTGCAAATCATTACCCCGAGTTTAATCCACCGCCGGTTATTAAGCCTGATCTGGAATTGCAGGAGGCGAATGAAGAACAATTAGCAAGAACTGAAAAACTAAAATAGTATAAAATATAAGCATGGAAACAGCTTTCATTATAGAGAAATCCGTTCTAGTCGTTATTATTTTCGTAGTGACACTCGTCATTGCGATGTATTCTACGCTGGCAGAGCGGAAGATTGCGGGATTTATGCAGGATAGGTACGGCCCGGATCGTGCAGGAATATTCGGACTGTTGCAGCCCCTGTGTGATGGCGGGAAGTTTTTTTTCAAAGAAGAAATAATACCGGCAGGTGCACACAAGGTACTTTTTATCCTGGGACCTACTATTGCAATTATTACAGCTTGTATAAGTTCAGCTATTATTCCCTGGGGACAGACGCTTACAATAGGAGAACGTACTATTTCTCTTCAGGTAGCGGATATCAACGTCGGTGTTCTTTATGTTTTCGGAGTAGTTGCCTTGGGTGTCTACGGAATTATGCTGGGAGGATGGGCATCAAATAATAAATTTTCCCTGATGGGAGCTATACGTGCAGCATCGCAGAGTATCAGCTATGAGATCGCTATGGGATTATCCCTGATTGCTTTACTGATGGTAACAGAAACGCTGTCTATCGGTACTATTGTGGCGCAGCAAACAGGTTTTGTAAATTGGAATATCTGGGTACAACCTCTGGGATTCTTACTGTTTATGGTTTGTGCTTTTGCAGAATGTAATCGTGTGCCGTTTGATTTACCGGAGTGTGAAACAGAACTTGTGGGTGGATATCATACAGAATACTCCTCTATGAAACTTGGGTTGTATATGTTCTCGGAGTATATCAATATGTTCGTGTCATCTGCATTGATGGCGGCTCTGTATTTCGGAGGATATAACTTTCCATTTATGAATGATCTGGGATTATCACAAAACTTGATTACCATTATTGGAGTTATCGTGTTTTTTCTTAAAATATTTGGTTTTATCTTTTTCTTCATGTGGATTCGCTGGACACTTCCGCGTTTCCGGTATGATCAATTGATGAAACTGGGCTGGAAAATTTTGATTCCGTTAGCAATTGCCAATATTGTGCTGACTGGTATTATTACGGTAGTAAAAGACACCTATTTTTAGGGGTGTGTAGGGATCATTTAAATTAGAATCAGGATGCAATCATTATCAAATAGAAAGAAAGTACTGGAGCAAAAGCCCATGAATATCTGGGAGCGCATGTATTTGCCTGCCATTGCCAAGGGACTTGCGATTACTTTACGACATTTTTTTAAGAAAATTCCAACGGTTAAGTATCCGGAGCAAATCCGGCCTTATTCTAAGAACTTTAGAGGACAGCACTCGTTGAAGCGTGATGAGCAGGGAAGGGAGCGTTGTACAGCATGCGGACTTTGTGCACTGTCTTGTCCTGCAGAAGCGATTACTATGACTGCTGCGGAGCGTGAAAAGGGTGAAGAGAACCTGTATCGGGAAGAAAAATATGCGGCAGTATATGAGATTAATATGTTGCGCTGTATCTTTTGCGGATTGTGTGAAGAGGCCTGCCCTAAAGAGGCCATCTATCTGGATGGTCCTCACGTAACAGCTT
The DNA here is from genome assembly GCF_002418355.1 of Sphingobacterium sp. UBA5789. Taxonomy (NCBI): domain Bacteria; kingdom Pseudomonadati; phylum Bacteroidota; class Sphingobacteriia; order Sphingobacteriales; family Sphingobacteriaceae; genus Sphingobacterium; species Sphingobacterium sp. UBA5789. The sequence continues at coordinate 62,641 of NZ_DIDX01000002.1, forward strand.
CCTACCTCCGCAAGGATTTTATATATGGAAAAGATAAATTGGTAGAACCTAAGTTTGATATAACTCAGCTTCAGCAAAAAAGTATAACCTAATTAGCAGATGACGATATTTTATTTTGTAGCTTTTTTGTCTATTTTCTTTGCGTTAATGACCATTTTCACAAAGAATCCTGTACATAGTGTTCTGTATTTGGTTATCACATTTTTCACCTTTACAGTACATTATATTCTGTTGAATGCCCAGTTTTTGGCTGTAGTCAATTTCATTGTTTATATGGGGGCGATCATGGTGCTCTTTCTGTTTGTCCTGATGCTCCTCAATCTCAATAAGGAATCCGAACCTATGCGGTCGGGCGTTGTCAAGATTATGGGCGCAGTAGCCGGAATGTGTTTACTGGTGGTAGTTCTTGGATCTTTACGGATCATTGAAATTGACAATGGTGATGTAGTCGCTCAACCATCTATCGGACTGGTCAAAGAATTAGGAGTAGTTCTGTTTGATAAATTTTTACTGCCATTTGAAATTTCTTCTATTCTACTGCTAACAGCGATGGTAGGAGCAGTTTTACTGGCTAAAAAAGATACTAAGAAAGTAAATGGATAATATTGTTCAACACATACAAGGGGTACCATTAAATCATTACCTGATTTTTTGCAGTATCATTTTTGCAATCGGCGTGATTGGTGTTTTGATCAGACGTAATGTCATCATTATTATGATGTCGATCGAGCTGATGCTGAATGCTGTCAATCTGTTGCTGGCCGCATTTTCTTCTCATCATGGAGATCCTAGCGGACAAGTATTTGTATTTTTTATTATGGCACTGGCTGCGGCAGAAGTTGCTGTCGGTCTTGCGATTATTATTATGGTATATCGAAATACCAAATCAGTTGATATTGAATCGTTAAGTCGATTGCGTTGGTAACATTTATAAGATTAAGGTATTATAAGTATGATTGAATTAATTTGGTTGATCCCTCTATTACCGTTAATTGGTTTTTTAATCAATGGAATCGGTCAGCATATCCTTCCCAAGTCCCTTATCGGAGTTATTGGAAGCGGAGTGGTGCTGGCATCTTTCCTGATCAGTTGCGGAATATTCTCGACCGTATATGAGGCCAGAGTTGCAGGAGACGCAGCCGTATTTACACAAGAAATCTTCAATTGGATTAAAGTTGGCAACTTAAGTATTTCCCTTTCCTTTCTGGTGGATCCGCTGAGTTCTATTATGTTGTTGATCGTTACGGGAATAGGTTTTCTGATACATGTATATTCTATCGGATATATGCATAAGGATAAGGGCTTTGGTAAGTTTTTCGCTTATCTCAATCTGTTTATATTCTTTATGTTGCTATTGGTTTTAGGCTCCAACTATTTAGTCATGTTTATTGGCTGGGAAGGTGTAGGTCTATGTTCCTATTTACTTATCGGATTCTGGTATACGAATGATTCCTATGCTTCAGCTGCAAAAAAGGCTTTCGTGATGAACCGTATAGGAGATCTTGGCTTTCTGTTAGCTGTTTTCTTTATCTTTTATGCCTTCGGATCATTAGAGTTCGCTTCAGTATTTCCAAAAGCAAAAGAACTGGCGATGGGTGATACTTCATTGCTTGTCATCACGATCTTATTATTTATAGCTGCCACAGGTAAGTCTGCGCAAATCCCTTTGTTTACCTGGTTACCGGATGCCATGGCAGGACCAACTCCTGTATCTGCGCTTATCCATGCCGCGACGATGGTTACTGCAGGTATTTATATGATAGCAAGGTCTAACATTATGTTTACACTTTCACCAGTGACCATGCAGATTATAGCTATCATTGGTGTGGCAACTGCTTTATTGGCTGCGTTTATTGCGCTGACTCAGAATGATATCAAGAAAGTACTGGCTTATTCGACAGTTTCCCAGCTGGGTTATATGTTCTTAGGTCTGGGAGTAGGTGCTTTTACAGGTGCTTTCTTCCATGTTTTGACCCATGCATTTTTCAAAGCACTGTTGTTTCTCGGAGCAGGATCTGTTATTCATGCTATGAGTGATGAGCAGGATATGCGCAAAATGGGAGGTCTTCGGAAGAAGTTACCTGTAACTTATTTTACTATGCTTATCGGTACGATTGCAATAGCAGGTATCCCTCCATTATCAGGATTTTTCTCGAAGGATGAGATATTAGCCTTTGCCTTTGCGGAGAATAAACTATTGTGGACAATAGGATTTATTGCGGCTCTATGTACGGCTTTTTATATGTTCAGACTGTTGTATCTTACCTTCTTTGGTACATTCAGAGGAACAGAAGAACAAAAGCATCATCTTCATGAGTCACCGATATCCATGACGCTACCTTTAATTGTATTGGCAATTCTGGCAGCAGTGGGCGGATTGATGAATATTCCTGAAGCCTTGGGTGGAGGGCATAAACTTGCTAATTTTCTGGCTCCGGTATTTGCGGACAGTCAATCTATCAAAGGAACTTTCCATATTGACCATCAGACCGAATATATTTTAATGGCTGTATCTGCTTTGGCGGCGGTAATTATGGCGGTAGTGGCATACGGACGATATGTAAAACGAGGATATGTGCCAAAATCTGACGCTTTGGAAGATAGCGGCCTGCATAAACTATCTTATAATAAGCTGTACGTAGATGAACTTTACGATAGTGTTATTGTAAAGCCCCTTAATGCATTTTCAAGATTCTTATATAAAGTAATAGACCGTTCGGGTATAGATGGTATCGTCAATGGTATCGGTAACCTGTTTGTCTCCTCAGGAAAAGGAATCCGTCAACTGCAGAATGGCCACGTTGGATTCTATATCTTCATGATGGTTGTCGCTGTGGTTGTATTGTTTGTGTATGGAATTTTAAGCGTTTAATGAAAATAATTGTATAGATGACTAACCTTTTTATACTGCTTTTATTACCACTGATTAGTGCTGGTGTTCTGGCATTTGTGAAGAATTCGCAACCTGCTAAGATCATTGCATTGACTTTGTCTTTACTGCAATTAGCTTTCACAATTCCTTTTCTGTGTCAGTTTGTTCCTGATGCCAGTGTACAGTTTGAACAAAACTATAGCTGGATTGAGAGTTTAGGAATACATTTTCATATCGGATTGGATGGGATCAGTTTACCTCTGGTCTTACTGACAAATGCACTTATGCCTTTGATCGTATTATCAACGTTCTCTAAAACGTACAAAGGTAATCTGTATGCTTTGGCCGCTTTTATGCAGGCCGGTCTGGTATTGGTATTTACGGCTTTAGATGCTTTTACATTTTATGTAGGATGGGAGATTGCATTGATTCCGATTTACTTTATCTGTGCGCTTTGGGGCGAGGGTGACCGGATACGTGTCAATTTGAAGTTTTTCGTTTATACTTTCCTTGGAAGTATTTTTATGTTGGTTGCGATTATATATTTGCAGCAACAGACTGTGAATAAGGATTTTGAATGGAGTTCCTTTGCTGCACTTGATCTGACAGGATCTGTGCAACGTTGGATTTTCTGGGCATTTTTCCTTGCTTTTGCTATCAAGATTCCTTTGTTTCCATTTCATACATGGCAACCTAATACCTATACCAACGCACCAACTGTAGGTACGATGTTACTGGCTGGTATCATGTTAAAAATGGGTATCTATGGTCTGATCCGCTGGTTGATCCCAATTGCACCGGAAGGAGTGGCTGAATATGGTCATATTGCTATGATATTAGCGGTTATCGGAATTGTGTATGCTTCTATTATTGCTATCCAGCAAAAAGATATAAAACGCCTGATTGCGTATTCTTCTATTGCGCACGTGGGACTGATCAGTGCCGGAGTGTTTGCGTGGAACCTGCAGGGATTGCAGGGAGCGATGATACAGATGATCAATCACGGTATATCTGTTATCGGGTTATTCTATGTGTTGGATATTATAGCAAGTAAGACCGGAACGAGATCTTTGCCTGACCTTGGCGGATTAGCCAAGCGTATGCCTAACCTGGCCATATTCTTTCTGATTATTGTGATGGGGGCTGTAGGGTTGCCGTTGACAAATGGTTTTGTAGGAGAGTTTTTGTTGTTGATGGGCGTTTATCAATATGGCTTCTGGTATGCTGTCTTTGCCGGACTTACACTGATATTAGGAGCAGTATATATGCTGCGTCTTTACCAAAAATCTATGTTGGGACCATTAAAGGAACAAAATAGTCATGTTACGGATATCAGCGGACATGAAATAGTATTACTGAGTATCGTTGTGGTAGCCATTATCTATATCGGTGTGACTCCAAATGGTTTATTGGGCTTGTCAGAAGCTTCTGTACAACAATTGCTTCAGCAGGTGAAATTTTAGAATTATAGCGACAAAATATTAGAACGATTTATTTATGGGTGCGATTATTACGCTGTCTTTATTAGGAATATTAGTATTATACATGGGACTGTATAAGGCTAAAAATGCCTTATTGCCTGTTACACTGCTGGGATTGGCCGGTGCATTGGTTTTTCTAATATTGGATTGGAACAAAGTTGCTGAACCTCTTTACAGCGGGATGATTATATTTGATCACTTCGCAATAGGTTTCTCTGTACTTTCTATTCTTATTACAGCATTGGTTCTGTTACTATCCAAGGAATATTTTTGGTCTATTAGTGAACATGTTGCAGAATATTATGCTTTAATTTTGTTTTCTCTGACTGGAGCTATATTAGTTAATTCCTATCATAACTTTGCGATGCTTTTTATAGGCATAGAAATTATGTCGGTAGCTTTATATATTCTTGTAGGTATCCGAAAGCAGGATTTTGCATCTAATGAAGCGTCCTTGAAATATTTCCTTATGGGTGCATTCTCCACCGGATTTCTGCTGTTTGGGATTGCCCTTATTTATGGCGCTTCAGGTTCTTTTGATCTGGAAGTAATTAAAGGCTATGTCATTGCTCATCCGCATGATATTTCTCCGTTATTCTATGCCGGAGTTTTATTTCTGATTGTGGGATTATGTTTTAAAGTTGGGGCTGCTCCTTTTCATTTCTGGACACCTGATGTCTATGACGGTGCTCCAATTCTGATTACCAGCTACATGAGTACGGTTGTCAAAGCCGCCTCTTTTGCCGGGATGCTGCGTCTTTTTAGTTCCGCTTTTGTACCACTAAATGAATACTGGACACCAATATTACTGACCATTGCTATTATAACATTGTTCATCGGTAATATTTCAGCATTAATGCAGCACTCGTTTAAGCGTATGCTTGCGTATTCCAGTATAGCACATGCTGGTTATATGTTATTTGCTGTTATTTCGATTGGTAATCAATCGGCGAGTGCAATTCTGGCTTATGCAACAGCGTATTCCTTAGCTACAGTTATTGCTTTCGGCGCTTTGATTCTTGTAAAACGTGAGGTGGGTTCGGATAATTTTTCTGCCTTTAACGGACTTGCAAAACGTAATCCCTGGCTTGCACTTGTAGTGACAGTGGCGATGCTTTCTCTGGCAGGTATTCCTCTGACAGCAGGTTTTATAGGTAAATTTATGATGTTTACCATAGCGATGAACAATTACCATATTGTGCTGTTGATTCTGGCAGCAGTCAATGCTGTGATTGGTGTATTTTATTATCTGCGTGTGGTCGTAGCGATGTATTTCAGAGATAGTGAGCCGGGAACTTCAAAAGTTAATATTCCTGTTAATTATTCTTTTGTTTTCCTTATTGCAGTCTTGTTAACAGTACTGATAGGTATTTATCCTGATTGTTTGATAAATCTTATCTGATTGTAATAAATCGAAAAAATTGAAATGCATGGTACACTACCATGCATTTTTTTGTTATAAGTTTTATTCTCAGTTTACAAATTGTATATTTATACGGGTGCAGGATTTAAGAATGATATACAATAAGAAACTCGATTATATTTTACTTGTTGGATTCCTACTACTGATAACTTGTCCTGCTCTTGGTCAACTGACGATCAAAGGAAGGGTTGTGGACAAGAACACAGGACATGGAATTCCCCGTGCGACTATCGTATTAGCCCCTGGAAACCTGGGGACTTCTACTGATACATCGGGTAATTTTGCAATTCTTGCCAACCAAAATCAGACTTCTATCCAATTCAGGGCAATGGGTTATACCGCCGTTAATCTGCCTATCACTAAAGATTCCTTGCAACAACTTAATGTCGAATTGGATTATGCCGATAATATGTTGGAAATGGTCACTATTTCCAAAAGATCAAAATCAAAAAAGGATGATCCGGCTTTGGAGTTGATTGATCTTGTCATAAAACATAAAAAAGATAACCGCCTTCGGTCGTTAAATCAGGTGCAGTTTGAAGAGTATGAAAAAGTTCAGTTCGGACTTGTTGATCCTCGAAAGGCAATGGAGAAACGTATGGGGAAACTGAAATTTATTTTTAAGAACCTTGATACTGCATCGATAAAGGGTAAGGCGCTTTTGCCGATGTATATGGAAGAAAATCTTTCGGATGTCTACTCACAGACGGATCCTTCAAAATATAAGAAGCTTATAAAGTCTCACAAGAAGACAGAATTTGATCCCCGGTATATCAATAATGCCAATATTCAACAATATCTCAATTATCAGTTTCGTCCGGTTGATATCTATGATCCCAGTATTTTTATTATCAACAAACTTTTTCTAAGTCCGATTGCAGACGAAGCGAAATTGTTTTACCGGTTTTATATTCAGGATACCATACAGACGGTCGACGGGACATTTGTAGAGCTGGCATTTGAGCCTAAGAATAAGCAGGATCTCCTGTTCAGTGGTACATTGCAGGTCACCACAGATGGCCGGTATGCTGTACGGCAGGCTGAACTTGCTGTTGGTAAAGAAGCTAATTTAAACTGGATAAACGATATTTTGATCAGTCTGCATTACGATCCTAATGCCGACGGGTTTATGTTTCTTCGTAAGTCAGATCTGTTGATTCTTTTCGGAGGCCGGAAAGACGATGCTTTATTTGGTCGCAGGGTTGCCTTCAATTCGAAATGGGATTTTAAAAGCCAGATTCCGGCTAAGGTATTTGAAGGAGCTCCTACTGAAATGCTAGCTTCAGCAAGTCAGGATACGGCTATTTTGGAGCGGCAGCGCCCCATTCCGCTGAATAAGATCGAGCAAACGGTCTACTCCAATACCGATTCGCTCAATAATATGAAAAGCTTCAAGCGTCTGATGGCTATAGGCTATTTACTGGCGCAGGGCTTTCATAATGCAGGGCCTGTAGAATTCGGACCGCTTGAGTATACCTATAGTTTTAATGAAGTCGAAGGAAATCGTATCCGGTTTGGCGGACGGACTACCGGACAGCTTTCTGAAAAAGTATACCTGGAGGGTTATCTGGCCTATGGAGTCAAAGACAGGCAAATGAAATATTATCTGAGATCCGCATTCTCACTTAATAATAAATCGGTGACGACCTTCCCTGCTCACTATATTGAGGGGACAGTACAACATGATGTCATGGAGCCGGGACGTGGTATTGGTTTTAAGAAAGGAGACAGTTTCTTTGCTTCCTTTAGTGGCACTAAGCCGGAGAAATTTTTATTCAATGATGCCTATAAATTAAATCATGTTTGGGAGTTTGGAAACCATATCAGCGTAAGTACCGGATTTACTTATTTCAGAAGGGAAACTGCAGGTACACTTGTGTTTAACAAAACAGGTATTCATGCCGGTGAGACGCTACCACGTATAGTGACGAACGATGTGGAAATGCAACTGAGGTGGGCACCAAATGAAAACTTTTATTATAGAAATCTTACCCGAACTCCCATTATTGATAAATATCCCGTTTTTACCCTTCAGTATAATCAAGGGGTGAAAGGTTTTCTCGGAGGAGAGTACAACTACAGTGCATTGCGGTTTGCCGTATCCAAACGCCTTTTTCTGAATCAGCTGGGGACTGCTGACCTTACAGCTGGCGTAGGTAAAATATGGGGAACATTGCCTTATCCGTTATTAGAAATACCGAATGTTCAGATTGAACAGGACCGACACACGGTGGACTATTTTATGATGAATAGCATGGAATTTGCGGCAGACAGGTATGTGAAGTTTGCTATAGATCATCGGCTGCAGGGATTTTTGCTGAATAAGATCCCACTGATCAAAAAATTAAAATGGAGGGAGTTGTGGCGTCTCCGGATGTTTTACGGGGACCTTTCTCCGCATAATAATCCCTATATCAGCAATGACGTTGTTTATTTTGATAAAGATGACGACGGAAGAATCGTAACACGTACGATTGATCAGACGCCCTATATGGAAGCAACAGTGGGAGTAGAAAATGTTTTTCGGTTTTTTACCGTTGAATATGTCAAAAGACTTTCTTATCGACAATATGATAATGTCCGGAGAGAAAAAGTTCGTTTAACAGTACACTTTAATTTTTAATGAGATGAATGCACTTGAAAATCTTTTAGTAAAAAAACAAAACCATGTTTGCTACATTACTTTCAATCGTGAGCAGCAGCTGAATGCACTTAATACAAAAACATTTGAGGAGTTGAGTACGGTATTGGATGACATTGCTCAAGATCAGGATATCTGGGGTGTGATTGTCACGGGAGCAGGATCAAAGGCATTTATTGCAGGAGCAGACATTAAAGAGTTTCAGTCGTTAAATGAAGAAGAAGGCCGGCTATTAGCTGCTTCAGGGCATAAGGTGATGGACCGGATTTATAATTTTGACAAACCAGTCATAGCTGCCATTAACGGCTTTGCATTAGGTGGAGGTCTGGAACTGGCATTGGCCTGTCATATGCGTGTAGCAGCTGTATCAGCCAAATTGGGTCTCCCGGAGGCTTCCTTAGGGTTAATACCCGGATATGGAGGGACACAGCGTTTGACAGATCTTGTAGGGCGAGGTAAAGCTATGGAAATGATACTGTCCGGCAATATGATTACTTCGGAAGAGGCTTTATCATGGGGTGTGGTCAATCACGTTACGGAGACGGAGAATCTTCTTTCTAAAGCAGAAGAAATATTGACAAATATTTTTTCAAGGTCTAAAACATCTGTTAAAGCTGCTATCAGAGCGATTAATGCCAGTATTTCAAAAGAGGAGGACGGTTATAAAATAGAAATATCTGAATTTGGAAAATGCTTTGGGCAGCCTGATTTTATTGAAGGAGTAGCTGCTTTTGTAGAGAAACGCAAACCAAATTTTTAGTTTTGGGAGGACTTTAACTTATTCAATAGCATATCCAAGCATATATTCGCCGAATTTTTCGTAATACACGTTATATGTCGTGCGGATCTGGTTGACTTCTAATTGTAGTTTAAGAATTCCCTGTGCCTGATATTCAAAAGGCAGTATGGTCATATTATTCAGGAAGGAGACCCCTTTATTGCCCTGTAATTTATATATAGCTTCCTTTGCACACCAGCAGGCATAAAGCTGTTCTGTGCTTTGTTCGCCTTGTATAAAAGCAAGTTCTTCTGGTTTCAGAAACTTATGTTTGATTCTGATGACTTTATCTTTTACAATTTCCAGATCAATTCCTACTTCTCCTTTAGAACTTATCAACACAGCTGCGTAATCATAGGAATGTGTAAGCGATATTTTGTAGGGGAAATTTGTCAGATAAGGCTTACCGTTTTCATCTGAAGGACAATCAATATACTGATCAGTTTGCAGGAGATAACGTAATAGAACACGGGTTGTCATCCAGTGAAGGCTTCGTTTGCCTTTTCCAAAAGAATCCAGAAGCGCTTTCTCACGCGTATCCAGTTGAAGTTTTGCTAACAGTTCTTCAGCAGATTCTTCTATCTTCCAGATAGCAAGTTTAGTATGTTCATCTAATTCTCGGAGGTATGCTAAAGCCATCTCAGTACAGTATGATCGTTGATTATACTGCAAGTTACGCAGACCCGGACTAAAATCAAACAGATGTGTCACAATGTTTGTGGCAATCCACAAAGGAAAGTAAGTGGTTTAAATAAAATTCGGAATATATGGTCATAATTCTGAGGCAAAACTGTATTTTTGGAGGCTGACAATGTGGGGGTTATCCCGGTCAGTCTATTTTTACAAAACATGATTTTATCGGACAAAAGAATACTGGAAGAAATTGATGCCGGAACAATCGTCATCGAACCATTTGACCGCAGTTGTTTAGGAACTAATTCTTACGATGTGCATCTGGGCAAATATCTGGCAACATATAAAGATCGCGTGCTGGATGCAAAACAACATAACCAGATCACACATTTTGAGATTCCGGCTGAAGGGTATGTGTTAGAGCCTAATACCTTGTATTTGGGTGTGACTCTGGAATATACGGAAACACATAAGCATGTCCCTTTTTTAGAGGGAAAATCCAGTACAGGACGACTGGGAATTGATATCCATGCGACAGCAGGAAAGGGCGATGTAGGTTTTTGCAATACATGGACGCTTGAGATTTCTGTAGCACAACCCGTTAGGATATATCCTGGGATGCCTATCGGACAGTTGATTTATTTTGCTGTTGAAGGGGACATCGAGACCTTGTATAATACGAAGGGAAATGCCAAATACAATAGTAAAACGGTGCGCCCTGTAGAGAGTATGATGTGGAAAAACTCTTTTTAGAGAGCAGACTATAGAAACAAAAGAACAGGGAATTTTCCCTGTTCTTTTGTTTTATACTTATCCGCCGAATTCCATCAGATAAGCTTTCAGGAACAGGTCAATATCTCCATCCAATACGGCTTGAGTGTTTGATGTTTCTACACTTGTTCTGAGGTCTTTGACCAGTTTATAAGGATGCAGTACATAATTTCGGATCTGCGAACCCCATTCGATCTTTTTCTTGGAGCCTTCGATAGCAGCAGTAGCTTCCTGACGCTTACGCATCTCTATCTCATATAGCTGTGATTTTAGAAGGCGTAGTGCATTCTCTTTATTTTGGAGTTGTGATCGGGTCTCCTGATTTTTGATAATAATACCCGTCGGTTTGTGGTGCAGACGTACTGCAGTTTCTACTTTATTGACGTTCTGTCCTCCTGCTCCACCTGACCGGAATGTATCCCATTCGATTTCAGAGTCCTTAACATCGATTTCGATATTATCATCGATCAACGGATATACATACACGGATGCAAATGAGGTATGTCGTTTGGCATTAGAGTCAAACGGAGAGATCCGTACAAGACGATGTACTCCATTTTCACCTTTCAGATAACCATAGGAGAAGTTTCCTGAAAACTGTAGTGTAACAGTCTTAATCCCTGCAACATCTCCTTCCTGAGAGTCCTGTTCGGTGACTTTACAACCATGCTTTTCTCCCCACATAATGTACATCCGCATAAGCATTGCAGCCCAGTCACAACTTTCTGTTCCACCGGCACCCGCAGTGATCTGTAAGATCGCATCGAGCTGATCCTCTTCAGCACTGAGCATGTTTTTAAATTCAAGCTCTTCGATGTCCTGTAAAGCAGTTTGATATTGACTTTCCAGTTCCTGTTCTGTCGCATCACCGCTTTGGAAAAATTCGTACATCACCACCGTGTCTTCTACCGCTGATGCGACCTGATCAAAATGTTCAGTCCATACTTTTTTTGTTTTGATAGCGTGAAGTACTTTTTCGGCAGCTTTGGAGTCGTCCCAAAAAGTGGGTGCAAGTGTTAGCTCTTGTTCCTGATTGATTTCTTCTTTCTTGACATCAATGTCAAAGATGCCTCCTCAGGGATGTTACGCGATCCCTCAAGTCTTGAATATGTTCTTTGGTCATGTATCAAAAGTAAAGATTTAAAAGTACTTTCTCATCTTTCAGGCCTTCTAACTTTTTAACTTCCCTAAACTTTATCTCCTTCGGTTTTTCAGGAGTCTTCGAGGAGGGGAAATATGTTTGCAATTCACCCCATTGGGAGAGGGAATTTATTATCTTTGAATAAATACAAAAGTTATGTTACCAAGAATAGATTTTACACAGACAAACGCATATAAATATCTGACAGATCATTATATCACGATTAACCAGGAGAGTCTTAAAGAGCTATTTCAGAAAGATTCTCAACGATTTGAGAAATTTTCTGTTCAGTTGGAAGATATTTTGTTGGATTATTCTAAGAACAGAATTAATGAAGAAACAATAGCTTTATTGATTCAACTGGCTAAAGAATGTCAATTGGATGTGGCTATCAACGCTATGTTTTCCGGAGAAAAGATCAATGAAACGGAAGGACGTGAGGTGTTACATACAGCATTGCGAAATCAGAGCGGCAAACCTGTACTGGTTGACGGTAAAGATGTAATGCCTCAGATAAATGCCGTATTGGATCATATGGAATCTTTTACGAATGAAATTCTTTCCGGATCCTGGAAAGGCTTTACGGGCAAAGTAATTACAGATGTCGTGAATATCGGCATTGGGGGATCAGATCTGGGGCCGGTCATGGTTACGGAGGCTCTGAAGGCGTATAAAACACACCTTAATGTACATTTTGTATCTAATGTTGACGGGACACATATTGTTGAAACACTTAAAGGGCTTAACCCCGAGACGACCTTATTTCTGATTGCTTCCAAAACATTTACGACACAGGAGACGATGGCAAATGCCGGCTCTGCACGTGAATGGTTTCTCCATAGCGGTGCCAAAGAATCGGATATTGCCAAACACTTTGCCGCTTTGAGCACCAATGCGGAGGCTGTATCTGCGTTTGGAATTGATACACGAAATATGTTTGAATTCTGGGATTGGGTAGGTGGACGTTACTCTTTATGGTCCGCAATCGGACTTTCCATTTCTCTGGCGCTTGGTTTTAATAATTTTAAGGAATTACTCAAAGGTGCTTATATCGCCGATGAACATTTTCAAACAGCTCCTTTTGAAGAAAATATTCCGGTATTGCTGGCCGTGTTAGGCATCTGGTATAATAACTTTTTTGATGCTGAAAGTCATGCTATTCTTCCATATGATCAATATCTGCACCGCTTTGCCGCATATTTCCAACAGGGAGATATGGAAAGTAACGGTAAATATGTAGATAGAAACGGCAATCGTATAGATTATCAGACCGGACCTATTATATGGGGTGAACCCGGAACAAATGGTCAACACGCGTTCTATCAGTTGATACATCAGGGAACCAAATTGATTCCTTGTGATTTTATTGCCCCTGCCGTTAGTCATAATAAGATCGGAAACCATCATCAACTGCTCTTATCCAATTTCTTCGCACAAACGGAAGCATTGATGAATGGTAAGTCTGAGGAAATCGTAGTCGCTGAGTTTGAGAAGGCAGGAAGATCTCAGGAAGATATTCTGCGCTTAAAGAATTTTAAAGTATTTGAAGGTAATCGTCCAAGCAACTCGATTCTGCTGAAAGAGATTACACCCCGCTCTCTGGGAACTCTTATTGCTCTTTATGAACATAAGATATTTGTACAGGGAATTATTTGGAATATCTTTTCATTCGATCAGTGGGGAGTAGAATTGGGTAAGCAATTAGCAAATCAGATTTTACCTGAACTGAAGGGTAATGAAGAAATCAGTTCTCACGATTCTTCTACAAACGGGTTGATCAATCAGTATAAAGCCTGGAGATAAATCTCATCATTTTGGGATATTAAAAAAGGGTCATTTTATTACGAAATGACCCTTTTTTAATATATACTAATTATCCTATACTTCAGTTGTCTTTGGCGGAAAGTTTTTGTGTTTCCGTTTACTGATTTTTTCTAAATTGACAGGTTGAGGGACTTTCACATAATAGCCTGTTCCGTCATAAGGACGTTTTCTAGGGTGTTCCTTACATTGTGGTGAACAGCATCCGTCCATTTCCCAACCACATTCATCACATTGTGTGAAATGTTCATTACATTCTGGATTTGCACAGTTGATCATTTTTGGAGTCGTCTTGCCACAGTTTTTACAGGTAGAGACAATTGTTGGATTTACTTCATTGACATCTACTGTAAGACGGTTGTCAAAAACATAGCACTTTCCTTCAAAATCCTTTCCCCCGGCTTCTTTTCCGTATTTGATAATTCCTCCGTGAAGCTGATATACATCTTCAAATCCTTCCTTCAGAAGAAGAGCAGATGCTTTTTCACATTTAATACCACCTGTACAATAGGTGAGGATTTTTTTGTCTTTATATTTCTCTAATTCCTTGATCTTTTCGGGGAATTCACGGAAGTTTTCGATATCCAGTGTAATGGCATTTTTGAAACGTCCTACACTGTGCTCGTAATTGGAGCGAACATCTAGTATAATGACGTCTTCCTGGTCTTTCATTTCCATGAAATCCTTAGGTTCCAGATGAACTCCTGTCTGACGATTCGGATCTATTTCTTTTGGATCACGTAATCCCGAGTGTACGATTTCTTCTTTATACCGGCAGTGCATTTTGATGAAAGAAGGCTCATCGACCACATCAATTTTAAACTCCGTTTTGTTAAACCGTCCATCTGCATAGATCGCTTCCATATAGGCCTTACAAGCTTCCTCTGTTCCGGAGATTGTACCGTTCAGACCTTCGTCAGCGACAATAATACGACCAACAAGGCCAAGGGAATTACAAAATTCTAAGTGATCTGCAGCAAACTGTTCTGCATTCTCGATAGGGCTGTAGCAATAATACAGCAATGTTTGATATGTCATACTATTCATTGATACCGCTGCAAACGGCGTTTAATGCTAAATAAATTAATGGAACAAAGATAAGGAAAATAAAATATCCTTCATTTTGATTCTCATCACTTTTTTATCAGGGGAGCCAGCAGGTATTCAAGGCCGTTGAGTTTGATCTCGTAAAGGGTGGCAAGCTGATTGCCTAGTTTTCCTTTGGGGAACCCTTTCTGTCGGTACCAGACAATATAGGATTCAGGAAGCCGGCACAGGAGCACACCTTTATATTTACCATAGGGCATTGGTGTATTGGCCAGTTCGGTTAAAATTTCGGGATTGAACATTAGTCTTGGGTTTTTCCGTTTTTGATACGGTATAGTAGAAGACGGGCAGCGATAACTGCGTGATGAAATATATTGGGTATAGTGCCGTAATGTTTTTTGAAAATGGCATAACGTTCTTTCAAACTTTGTTTATGCCGTTTTTGGGACATGCCACCCACAAGATATTTAGCGACATAATGATGCGTATTGACTGTAGTCTTAGCTTTTTTTGCTGCACGGATTACCCAGTCGATATCAGCACTAAGCTGGTATGACGTATCATAGGGCTCAGTCAGCTCTCTTTTAATATAGATGGCCTGGTGACATACATTCATGCCGTATCTGAAGCTTTTCCAGTCAAAATGCGCTGGGATACGATGTCTGCGATCTCCTAAGATATGACGATCCTCATCTACAAGTTTTGTTTCACCGTAGTAGATATCGGCCATGTCGCAATTTTCAAAAATGTCACTCAATGTTGATGGGGAGAACAGTTCATCTCCTGAATTTAAGAAAAGAACATAATCTCCGGTTGCAAGAGCCAGCCCTTTGTTCATGGCATCATATATCCCTTTATCTTTTTCGGATATCAACACATGTATATAAGATTTGTATTGATCAATAATATCCAGAGTACCGTCTGTTGACAAGCCGTCAATAACAATATATTCAATGTTATCATAGCTTTGAGTGGCTACAGAGTCTAACGTATATCTGATGTCCCGGACATTGTTGTAGACAATGGTTATGATTGATATTTTGGGGTGCGCCACGTGATTAGTTGTTTAATTTGTTGATCCATTTTTTTGCAAAGCGAATACCGCGTTGGAATAAAGATCCTTTGCGGTGTGCATAGAAATTTTTGATCCGCTCATAAGCAATTGCATTTTCTTCTATTTTTTCCGGAAAAAAGGTTGTTTTCTCTTCGTTGAGTCTTACTCTATATGTCTGTTCTGCATCAGAATGCGTTCCGGATCCATCTGTGCCTATATTCTGAATGTAGGAATGACGCGGATACAAAGTTAAGCCCTTTTGCAGAAAAACAGACAGATACCAGCGGATCGCCCAGGAATTTATTGTGCCTTTTCTGAACTGCTGAACCTGTCTCCAGAAGTTTTCTTTTCCTTCTATGCTGAATTGATAAATCTGTTGCTGATCCAGTTGCTGAACCAAACTCTCTATGTCCGGATTAAAGTATTTCCACGCTCTGTCCCAGGTTGCCCATCCCCAACTGTTCGTCACCCGGAAAAAGAAAGTCTCGGGGAGTGTATCTGCATCTTTCAAGGGATAGTTATATCCGCTGACAGACATCACCTGAGGCTGGGACTCATACTGATTCAGGGAATCATTAAAATATTGAAGTGCATTTGGGGCGGTTTTAAGATCATCTTCAAGAACGATGACTTTACCGTATCTATTAATAATAGTAGTTACTCCGTCAATAACATTTGGTGCCAGTCCCCAGTTTCTATCCCGTTGTATAATAGTGACAGAACGAAAAGACCAGGCTTTGTGTATGATTTTATGGACTTCAGCTACTTTACTCTCTGCGTTCTTGTCCTTCGCTCCATCTGCGTAGATAAAAAGATCAGATTCCGGGGCCAGTAGATTTTTTTCCAAAGCAGCTAACGTCTGCTCCGTATGGAGAGGACGATTGTAAACAAAAAGAACAACAGGAGCCAGTTTTTTTTCCATACAGATTGCCAAAGGTTCAACAAAGATAAGATTAAATAAAATTTCTTCCCGGATTCTTTGTCTGGTTGCGAACC
Organism: Sphingobacterium sp. UBA5789; assembly: GCF_002418355.1. Taxonomy (NCBI): domain Bacteria; kingdom Pseudomonadati; phylum Bacteroidota; class Sphingobacteriia; order Sphingobacteriales; family Sphingobacteriaceae; genus Sphingobacterium; species Sphingobacterium sp. UBA5789. Next base: position 79,299 of record NZ_DIDX01000002.1, read on the forward strand.
GTAGTTACTTCTGTCGTTTTTGCCAAAAGCTTAAAAATCATTTTATAATAAGCCCAGCATAGTTTCAGATCTCCTTTGAAAAAAGCTTTAATACTTTTAAGCTTTGCGGCCACAATGCTTTTCCCGAAGGCTTTGCCAAACGTATAATTGATGTTAGCATATTCAGAAAGAAAATATACGTATTCTGCGCGTTCTATGGCAGCAAATGAAGGCTTGCGAAAAGCTCTGTCATGAAAACCAATGGCAGAAGAGGTATATCCAAATTTATAATGGTGGAATTTAAGCCTGTTCGCATAGTCCTTATCTTCTCCATAGTGATAGAATAGAGGTGAGAAACCACCTACTTTCCTGAGAATAGAAACCGGAATAAACCAAAAAGCTGCATTTATAAATTCTACAATTTTAGTCGCTTCATCTTGCTTTACCTGTTGCAGATCTCTATTCCCGATATAGGTTTCAAATCCATGATCCAGTTTATTCCCCTCACCTGTCAGGTGGATAGGAGAAATAATGCCTTCAGGAAAATCCTGCTCTATATGTTTTATCATATTCCCGATGGAAGGTGCAGTGATCCAGGCATCCTGATTAATCAAAAAGGCATAATCATAATGTTCGTCGATAGCAATAGTGAGTCCTATATTGTTGGCTTTGCCAAATCCCAGATTCTGATCATTGGCGATGAGACGCACACTTGGATATTCCTGACGGATACGCTTTAAGGTTTGATCCTGTGAAAGATTGTCTATCACCAGAATATCGACCGGCTCATCCGAATGTATCAAACTTGGCAGGCATTTATCTATCCATTTTTCAAAATTATAAGTAACGATGATTGCTAAAATTTTCATGCTGTTTTACTTTTGAAAAATTTATCAAGTTTAAGAAATGTAATACATTCTTTAACCAATTGCGGACGAATAAACCAGACAAGCGTTGTATACAATATTGCTGTGATGATAATTTTCAGAATAAAATGAATGTACAGATGGAGGGTGAGATCCATTGTGATAAGGTATGTTCCGGCTACTGCTACCGATGCAATCGCGGCGAACAAAAATACATCTGCAAATAAGTGTTTCCATTGTAGTCCGATCTGGTTAGATACAAAATAGTGCCATACAAATAGCCAAAAGATATTTGTAATGACATACACGAGAATCATACTCGAAATACCGTATGGATATACCAGTAAGAACAGTGCAAGCTGTGTCAGACTTAATGCAATAACATTCCACATGTAAATGTTTGATTTTCCTTTGCTTAGCGCCAGATTAGCATAAATGTCTGCCAAAGGGACAAAAGCACCGCCTATACACAGCAATTCCAGAAAGTAAGCACTGTTCTGCCATTTGTTTGTAAGAAAGATTTCAATAAATTCTTTTGCGACGGAGGACAGACCAAATATCAGTGGAAAGGTCATAAAGGCTGTAAAGCTCAGAATTTTCCGGAAAACTCTTAATTGCCTTTCTTCTTCTTCGTGCACACTTGTCAAAATGGGTTGAGCAACACTACGTGACATGCCCAGTAATACCGATTGTCCCATGATGTTCCATTTATTGGCCTGATTAAAAGCTCCGGCGTCACTCTTGGTATAGAATTTTCCTAATATGGTCGTGATAATGTTGGTGTTGAATTGGAGAAAAAGATTGGTAATCAACACCTTGCTACTAAATGCAAACATCTTCTTTACGGGGCTGAAATCGAAATGAAAAGTTGGCCTGAAAGAGGAGAATATCCATAGAAAAGTAGTATTTACCAGTACATAAAGTACGGTTTGCGTGGCAATCCCCCAATAAGCCTTACCATTGTAAGCCATAATAACGCCTGCGATTCCGGAAATAAGGAGTGCAATAGTCGTTCCTATTGCACGCTGTTTCACTTTCAGATTTCTGAAAAGGTAGGCATTGTGTGCGGTGCCCATACTGGATATTAAAAAGCTGAGGAATAGATACCGTGCAAGCGGAGTTAATTCCGGCATATCATAAAAGGATGCGATAAGCGGAGCACAAAAGAAAAGGATAATGTATAGAGATAATCCAATAAGTCCGCTAAACCAAAAAACGGCATTGTAATCTTTATGTTCTACCTGCTTTTGATTGGTAATAGCGCTTACAAAGCCACTTTCCTGTAATGTGGATGCCAATACCGGAAAAATGAGGAGTACAGCAACAGCTCCATAATCCTCCGGAGTAAGGATACGGCTTATATAAACACCAAAAAATGCACCTAACAGTTGTTGGATAAGATTGCTCATTCCTCCCCAAAGAAGGCCCTTTGCCGTTTTTTGTTTTAAAGAAGGTTCTTCTCTGGTATTGTTATTTTCCTCCCGCAGCGATTCCATCTAACTCTTTGATACGCTATTTTAAATTACTTTTATCGTTTTAGCGAACTCCTTTAAAGATGGATGTTCAGGTGTCAAATCTGTTACTAAGAATGAAACATCTCTCAATGGTGCAACTTTCATTTTCTGGTTAGAATTCAGCTTCTCTGCGATACTCAATATAGCTACTTTATGTGAGCATTTGATCATCGCACGTTTGATTTGTACAACCTCCCAGTCTGAATCTGTAATTCCGTCATCAATAGAAAGACTATTGGTGCCTAATATGCAAAGATCTACTTTGATCTCGGAAAGTTCATTAATGACCTGCGCTCCGGTTACGATATTCGTATTTCTAGAAAGCTTACCTCCGATAGAGATTACTTCTATGTTTTCCTTTTCGGCAAGTTCTAATGCAACAAGAGGACTGATCGTGAAAAAGGTACATTGTATATCTTCAGGAATGATCCGTGCCAGTTCTATAACTGTCGTACCACCGCCGACGAGTACCGTCATCCCATTTTGGATAAGGGATATGGATTTTCTGGCAATTTCTTTTTTAGACTCTTTAGCATATACATTTCCATCCTGAAACGGGAATTGAAATGACTTGGAGAGTGCCCCACCATAAACTTTTAATACCTGTCCGTTTTCAGCGAGCTCATTAAGATCCCGTCGGATAGTATCTTCCGAAACGTTAAGCTGCACACTGAGGTCTGAAGATAAAACTTTATTGTGAAGATTGATTTGGTGTATAATGTAGGCTTGTCTTTCTTCTTTTAACATATTTATAGCTGATTATTGTTATAAAGTTAAGGCTTTTCTTCGCATTCTAAATTTTTTCGCTAAAAATTTAGTCTTCAGAGGTTTGGTTATCTTCGTTTTTCTGAATTTTTGTTACTCCAGCTTTGAATTTGGGTCTNNAGTGGCTTAGCCGTAGTCTGAGGGACATCTTTCGTGTCTTCAGCGGTTGCCGCAGAAGATGTTTCTGTCGTTTCCTTATTGTCTATAGCTGCGGATTCCGCTGGTGAAGTTTCTTCGTTTTGTTCTTTTTTGACGGTTGTCA
>NZ_DIDX01000002.1:82948-157198 GCF_002418355.1 Sphingobacterium sp. UBA5789
TTCAGCGGTTGCTGCGGAAGGTGCTTCTGTCGCTTCCTTGTAGTCTGTAGCTGCGGATTCCGCTGGTGAAGTTTCTTCGTCTTGTTCTTTTTTGACGGTTGTCACTCCAGCTTTGAATTTGGGTCTNNAGTGGCTTAGCCGTAGTCTGAGGAGTATCTTTCGTGTCTTCAGCTGTTGCCGCAGAAGGTATTTCTGTCGTTTCCTTATTGTCTGTGGCTGTGGATTCTGCTGGAGAAGCTGTTTCGTCCTGGTCTTTTTTAGGAGCTGTAATTCCGGCCTTAAACCTAGGCTTAAATCCTGCCGGCTTATTACTTGTCTCTTGTATATTCTCTTTTTCGGGAGATACAGGTTCTTCCGTATTTGTTTTTGTAGTCGTAACTCCCTGCTTAAAACGAGGTTTAAAACCTGCAGGTGCGCCAGAAGATGCTGGTTGAGGATTTGAGTCTTCTTTAGACTCTGTGTTCTCCGTTGTGGTATTACTTTTAAAGCGAGGTGTGAATCCGGTTGCCGGACGGGGTTCTGCTGCTGTTTTTTCTGCAGTTGATTCATTATCAGTAACCGGTGTAGCTGCAGATTTGAATTTTGGCCTGAAACCCGCTGGTTTCGAAGCAACTCCTGCAGATGCAGCAGGGGCTATTGGCGTTTCTGTTTTTTTGACAACTGCAGCAATCCCCACTTCCTGTTCGGCCAGCTTATAATCCTTACGAAGCCGGTTGAACCAGAATTTCTTTGTATGATCAAAGCTTTTCTCCCCCATTAACATATAATGCTTTTTGAATTCATCATAAAGAGCCGAGTTTGAATGTTGTAGGGCATTCAAATCAATGTTCTTTTTTACAAAAAATTCTTCAAAGGTCATACGTTCCTGTTTTTACAAATGTACCGAATTTACCAAAATGAAAAAAGAGAGCGAAAGCCCTCTTTTTTCATTTTATAAGAAATAATACAAATTATATTAGTCCATATTATGATATACAGCCTGTACATCGTCATCTTCTTCGATTTTATCGATAAGTTTAAGAACATCAGCTGCTTCTTCCTCAGAAATAGTAGAATGTGATAAAGCAATACGTTCTAATTTTGCTGATTTTGTTTCTATACCTTTTTCTTCTAAAAGACGTTGCATATTTCCAAAGTCTTCAAAAGAAGTTTGTACTACTACAACATCATTTCCTTCTTCATCCGCTTCTACATATAACTCTTCCAGACCTCCGTCGATAAGTTCCAGTTCCAATTCTTCTACATCCAGATTTTCCTGAGCATCGAATCTGAAGATAGATTTTCTATTGAAAATAAAATCTAAGGAACCTGTTTTCCCTAATGTACCACCGGCTTTTGTAAAATAGCTTCTGATATTAGCTACAGTTCTGTTGGTGTTATCTGTTGCTGTTTCGATAAGAATAGGCACACCGTGCGGGCCATATCCTTCATAAACATATTCTTCATATCCTTTCGCATCTTTCTCTGAAGCACGTTTTATAGCTGCTTCGATACGATCTTTAGGCATGTTTACAGCTTTACCGTTTTGGATTGCTGTACGCAGGCGGGAGTTGGTTTCCGGGTGAGGTCCACCTTCTTTTACTGCGATAGCGATTTCTTTTCCTAAACGTGTAAATTGGACAGCCATTTTTGCCCAGCGTTTAAATTTGCGCTCTTTTCTGAATTCAAAAGCTCTTCCCATTTTGTCTGTTATTTGTTTTTAAGGTTTTGGATCATGTCCGCCGTCATTTCGGTTAAATCGAATTTCGGTTTCCATTCCCAATCTTTTTGGGCATATGAGTCATCAATACTTGCAGGCCAGGAGTCTGCAATAGCCTGACGGGGATCATTGTCCGAATAAGTGATGGTAAAATTAGGAAGAATTTTTTTAATTTCTTCAGCAATCATCTTCGGTGTGAAGCTGATACCTGCAAGATTATAGCTGGAGCGGATCGTTAGCTTTTGTTCAGGAGCTTCCATCAATTCGAGTGTACCTCTTATTGCGTCATCCATATACAGCATTGGTAGGGCTGTGTTTTCTGAAAGAAAGCATTCATAGGTGCCATTTTTGAGCGCTTCAAAAAAGATATGTACGGCATAATCTGTAGTTCCTCCTCCCGGTTCTGTTTTCCAGGAAATAATTCCAGGGTAACGTATGCTTCTTACGTCCAAACCATATTTTGCATGATAATATTCACAAAGGCGTTCTCCTGCCAGTTTGCTGATACCATAGATACTGTTTGGATCCATTGTACAGTATTGCGGTGTATCCTGCTTAGGAGAATGTGGTCCGAATACAGCGATTGAACTAGGCCAGAATACGCGTTTTACTTTAAACTCAAGCGATAGATCCAGTACATGAAGTAAACCATTCATGTTGAGATCCCATGCTTTTTGCGGGTATTGTTCACCAGTCGCAGATAACATGGCTGCAAGGTGATAAATCTGAGTAGGTTTATATTTATCAAAAAGCGCTTTTAAAGCTTCTTTGTCTAATACGTTAATGATTTCAAAAATCTCATTTTCGGCCAAGGATTTTGGTTCTCGAATGTCTGATGTAATGACATTTTCATATCCAAATTTTTGTCTCAGGGCCAATGCTAATTCGGTTCCGATCTGACCGTTTGCACCAATAATAATTACGCGCTCTTTCATCGAAACAAAGATACTCATTTTGTAACCTTTGTCAATAGTGAGATGTGGCTGAGGCAAGGACAAAACTCCCTCTGAATGTCCTGTTGAAGCCTTGATTGTCATATAATTCAACTATATATAAGTAAATACCCGGCGGTGCGGGTGAACCATTTTCTGTTCGACCATCCCAGGTGATCTGTCCCGATGAACCTATACTTTTATTCCGAATCAATCGATTGATCATATGACCTCTATCGTTTACTATACTGAGGCTGATCATGGCATTTTCGACTTGTATTTCATAGTTAATGAAGAGTAAATCTTCAAATGAATCCCCATCAGGAGAAAATGTGCGGGAGGTCAAAAAAAAATTATTTTTTTTGAAAATTTTATCGCTGTACCGGCTATTTTGATATCCGGGAGTTGCTCCTTCCGCTGATGTTGCGGAAGAACGGAAGTTTCCGGGAGTATTTGTATCCTCTTTGTATTGTTGTCGTTCCAATGAAATTCCCCGTTTATTGGTAATAAACGGGCTATGCATATTTTCGGTATAAAACAGACTATCTATAATCTGTTCCTGATACCGGAGTGTCACTACACCTGATATATTAGTGTAGGCCGGGAGTGTACGTAGCTGTATGAGATTATTCAGATCTGTAGCTGGATAATGTTGTTTTACAATTGTTCCGTTTGTGGTAAGCAGCCGGTAATGTCCGGCTGGAAAGTAATGAACAGTGTCGGCTATGTTATATTTTCCGATCTTCCAGTTCTGTAGATTTATGTCCTCTATACTGTTGTTGTAGATCTCCACAAAGTCTACCCCTCCGGGCTTTGGATTAAATAATATTTCATTAATGATAATGTCTTGAGGGTGAGGTTTATAGGGTAGGGTGTGTGAAAGTGTTATAGTTGTGTCGAGTGCTATCTGATCCCCGGTGAATAGTACTGCCTTACGAATATTGATCTGAAAGGTTTCTTTTACCAAAGAATCTTTCAGATGCAGATATACAATTGAATCCTGAGAAGTGATATTCTCAATTTTTTTGGGTGGGCTAATAAAGTAATTGGATTGTTCAGACATAGTCGCTGTATCCAAAGGATCGGAGAATAGAATTGATATCGTTTTAGGATTAAGAATGGATGCTCTTTTAACAGATAATTGATCTGTCGAAGAGTATGCTTTGAGCAGGATATAATGGAAACGAAGCGATGAACGACGTGTTGCTGTGAAGTAACTGGCCAGTCCGAAATCTGTCTGCAGCTTGTAGACATTGTCTTTTACCTGAGCCTGACCGGCTGTGTTCAGTAGAGTAAGAAATGATTTCTGCTCATACTCTTTCACTGCGATACGCCAGATGCCATTCTGATCGCAGGTTATCATGACTTGTGCAGACTGGTGCTCTTTCTCATTTACAAGCGGAGTACTTTGAAATATAATCATTCTGGAATTTCCATTCTGACGATAAAGTTTATAGAAATGGTAATCTGAAGTGCCATCTACCTGCAGATGATAGCCCTCATGAGGCTGATGAGTTGAAGGTTTATTAACAGAAAGATAGAAGCGGAAGTAATTAGCTGATGAAAGCGCTGTAGTACTGGTAAATCCGATTTCGTATTGCATACCTGCTTTAGGTAGTATGCTGCTATGGAGATATGCGGGTGATGAAGATTGGGGACTGATCCGCAAAATATTATCTTCAACGAAATAATCCCGGGTAGGCTGCCATTGATGGAGCTGACCTGCCTGGAACTTGTCCATAAATAGGACACCCAGTGTATCAGATGGAAGAAGGGTATTTTGCGCATGTAAGGATACCTGCGGAGTAAGAAGATGTAACAGGCCTGCTAACCAATAGCATAAGAGTTGTCTTTTTTCTATTAATACGCTCATAATTTATATAAATTGTCAATATTGCTGTGTAAAATTTATAAATTTTAAAATATCTCTGGTTTGATGTCTCTTTAATTTGTATGTTTGGCATTCTACATTAACATGTAAGTTAAGTAAAGATTAATAAAATTTATAACAATTTAAAAAACAACACAGTATTATGAAAGTTGCAGTAGTTGGCGCAACAGGCCTTGTTGGGTCAGAGATGTTGACAGTTTTGGCAGAGCGTAATTTCCCGGTGACCACCTTGATTCCAGTTGCTTCTGAGAAGAGCAAGGGTAAGGAAATTGAGTTTAAGGGTAAGAAGTACGAGGTTGTAACCGCAACAGAAGCTATTGCACTGAAACCTGATGTTGCTCTTTTTTCAGCCGGAGGCAGTACTTCTACAGAATTTGCTCCTTTGTTTGCAGAGGCAGGGATTACTGTTATTGATAATTCATCAGCATGGCGCATGGACCCGACAAAGAAACTTGTCGTTCCGGAAGTAAATGGGGATGTATTGACTGCAGAGGATAAAATTATAGCAAATCCTAACTGTTCTACGATCCAGATGGTCGTGGCGTTGAAGCCATTACATGACAAATACAAAATCAAGCGTGTAGTTGTGTCTACTTATCAATCCGTTACCGGAACTGGTGTTAAAGCGGTTCAGCAGCTTAATGATGAGCGTGCAGGCATAGAAGGAGAAAAAGCGTATCCTTATCAAATCGATTTGAATGTAATTCCTCATATTGATGTATTCCAGGACAATGGATATACAAAAGAAGAAATGAAGATGATCAAGGAAACGAATAAGATCATGCAAGATGATTCTATTAAAGTGACAGCGACTACTGTTCGTATACCTGTGATGGGCGGACACTCTGAATCTCTTAATATCGAATTTGAAAATGAGTTTGATTTGAAAGATATCAGATCTGTACTGGAAGCACAGAGTGGCGTAATTGTAGTGGATGACCCGGCTAATCTGGCATATCCTATGCCAAAGGATGCACATGGTCGTGATGAAGTGTTTGTTGGTCGTATACGTCGTGATGAATCTCAGGACAAGACATTGAATATGTGGGTTGTTGCAGATAACCTTAGAAAAGGAGCAGCAACGAATGCTGTTCAGATTGCAGAACTATTAAACAAGAAGGGACTGATTTAATAAAAAAGTCTTTCTGATAATATGAAGAGCTGCTTTATACAAGCAGCTCTTTTTTTATGAACTTATATAGTGTAAAAATGCGCTGTCGCAGTATATATGGAAAATACACGAACATTGTCTGACACTCTATTCTGGAGAAGTTAGATGTTTGGCATCGTATGCTTTCTGATTATATGAAGAGCATGAATTACCTTCAAACAGAAACAAAAAAAGAGCAACAAAAGTTGCTCTTTTTTTATTTTGTGAATAGATATATTCTTATCTCACAGGAATGAATTCCCAGTTGTCATCAAATTTGAATGTACCGTTAGCACCTGTTGCGATATATCCTTTTCCGTTTACAGAGAATGATGCTGCACCTTCACGTGCGGATCCTTGGAATGCCTGATGTTTGCTTTCCCATGAATCACTTGAAGGATTGTATCTCCATGTGCTGTTTAGAATAGAAGATTTTTTACCACCAACAACGAATGCTGTCTGACCTACTGTAAAAGCAGAAGCACTCTGACGTGTTACGTCGATATCATCATTTTTGATGTCATTCAGACGAGTCCAGTTTGTTCCGTCAAATTTATAGAAATCTTCAGGGAAAGCGTTGTTGTCAAAACCACCACCTACATAAGCAGTGTTACCGATCACGAAAGAAAAAGCATTCACTCTTTTATTAGCGAAGATAGTACCTACTTCAGTCCAGGTATCAGTTGCAGGATCGTATTTGTAGAAATCTTTCAGTGTTTTTTCAGCTTTTGTAGAACCTAAACCTACATATCCGAAACCGCCTAATGAAAACGCTACCGCTCCGTATCTGGCTTCACCTGGTAAAGATTTAATCTTTGTCCATGTGTTTGTCGCAGAATCGTACTTGTAAAAGTCATTCAATGCATCTGTTCCGTTGTAACCTGTACCTACGAAACCAACTCCGTTGATTGCGAAACCTACAGCTGCGTTACGAGCGTCTCCGATGAAGTCAGCTTTTTTAGACCATGAACCTTTTTTGGAATCGAATAACCAGGTATCTTTTACTCTCTCATTTGTTCTCAGGATACCCGTAGTAATAAAACCGTTGTCTCCGATAGAGAAATAGGCTGCTGCACTGCGTGGATCTCCGTCAAAAGCTGAAGTTTTAAACCACTCAGTCGGACCTGTATCTGTTGTGCTATCTGTATCATCACTTTTTTTACAAGAATTGAAGGACGTTAAAGCGATAGTACAGGCTAAAAATAAGATTAGCCAATTTTTCTTGTTCATAAATTGTTAAAATTTAGTATATACGATGTTTAATTTAACTTTTGGCTTGTTATTTTCTTTTGCGATTTCAAGCGCATTCGCTGTGGAGAACAGGCTTGGAGATGCAACAGTTAAAAATAACGAAGTATCATAATAATTTACAGTATTAATATTCTTAAGGTATGCAATCAGATCAAATACATATTTACCATTTGCTCCGGTATCATTTCCTTTGCTGAAACTTACCTGTTGTATAGTGTTTGTAAAAGGAAAATTGACTGCTGTAACAGGTATTCCGTTAATATTTGCTACCATCAGCATGACGGATGGAGGTACAGGGTACATTCCGGTATTTAAATTTGGTGTTTCGATAATCAACTCCGCTTTGTTTATGGAAATCTTCTCATCCAGTATAAATTCTCTTAACGAAGGAATCTTAATGTTCGCTACAACTCCTGTACCACCCTGAACAAATACTTCCTGATTAGTTTCCGAGCTTTTCAACTCTTTATTCGTATAATTCAAGGATTCGTATGGAGTACCGGTACGGTCAAATGTAATATTGTTATGCTGATAAGATTTACTGTCAATAGTAAATGTTTTTGCAGCCTGAGTTTTAAATCCGTCCGATCCGATGTAAGAATAGTTTACTTTAACTGCCAGTGTATCATTAAATCCGATTACAGTAGTATTAGTCGCTGCAGGGACAATGACCATACCTTTAAAGAATTCCTGAAAGTTAGCATTGGAAGATACTTTAATGTCATTATTCTTGAAAAGATTAAATAATGTGTTTCCAAGATTCTGATCCAGACGTACAGATAAAGTATCTAAGGATTTAATACGTGGTCTGAATGTTAATTCTCCAAGAGGCGTGCTGTTATAATTAAATTTCTGCTTGCCGAATAGAGTCGGACCTGTGACAAAAGCCGGAGTCAGATTATTATCAATACCTGTAGTAATGTCTCTTAGTATGATATTTTCTGTGACTTCATGTACACTTATCTTTTGGTTTACGGTAGTATCTCCGTAGTAGTATCTGGCCTGATTAGGCTTGATAACCAGTGTCAGGGAGTCAAATGTTGCACCGTCAGGTATTGTCGCAGATACATTTCCTAAACCTAAGCGAAAATAGCTGCTTGATGAAATACTTCCCGTCTTTGCGCTGTTCGCTTTACCGACAAGGATAGTACCCGTTGCTGCAGTAGGAAGATTATCCATCTGGAAGGTGGAGACATTTACAGTAAATGAATCGGTAACACTAAGACCAAGATTGTTATCGGAGCCATCAAGTGAAATACTGATATCCTTATTACAGGAACTTACGACAGCAATGAATAAAATTGGTAAAATATATCTTATATTTCTTCTTTTAAAAAATCGACTCATGTTGAAAAATTACGCAATGACGCAAAAGTAATGATTGCCTCCTGTTAATCAGTGTTATATTTTGTTAAATTAGGTTAATTCATAACCGTGAAGCAAAGCTACTAATTTAAATTTGTTTTTTAATTATGGTGAAAAGGTATAAATTGGTAATAACAGTCATGATCCTGACGGGTTTGGGCGTTATTCTGGTATTGTCGGGATGGCTTTATGGCAGCTATCAGAACAGACGGGATCTGTTTCTTTCTTCTGCAGAAAGATCAATGTTTAATGTTATACAGGAAGTATATCAGACGAAGATCAATGTAGACGATTCTCTCCGTTCCGCTCAGGCCAGAGGAAGGAAATCATTTGTAGGCTATCTGCAGGAAAAATTTCCAAAAATAGACTTTGATTCTTTACGCAAGAATTTTGAAGAAAGCTCAGGGAAATCTTCCTATATGCAAAGCTTCAGGGATAATGCTCCCAGAAGAGGAGAAGAGCGTAATGACGAAGGACCTGCTCAGATTATTCCCCCCTATCTGTTCAAAGATTTTGATTTCGATAAAGAGGTGATGGATACGGTCTGTCACAGACTTAAACTGACGCTAACAGATAAAGGTATTCATACCGATTTCAAGGTGGAGTTACTGCAGCTTAGTCGGGAAGAGGTGTCTACTTTCCGTGCAAATACGAAAGCAGAAAAGCTGATGTGGACAAGACCAACCTTAGTAAATCCAGACAGAGGGCAGTTTGTCGTGGTTAAATTTGAGAATACCTGGCGTTATCTTCTTTTTGGTATAGGATGGCAGTTGTTGGTTTCAATAGTTCTTGTTGCTTCTCTGGTTGGCTCCTTTCTTTATCTGATGCTGACCATATTGCGGCAGAATAAGATGGCTCAACTGCGAAAGAATTTTGTAAATAATATGACCCATGAGCTCAAGACTCCGGTCTCTACTGTTATGGCAGCTGTAGAAGCGATTCAGACGTACGGTGTCAAAGATGATAAAGCTAAAATGGAGTTATATCTTCAGGTTTCCAGAAATGAGCTTCAACACCTTTCTGATATGATTGAAAAAGTTTTGCAGATGGATATTGATGAAGTAAAGGGAGTCAATTTACAATACACGACATTTGATATTGCAGACTTGCTGGAGCGGTGTATTATGATTGCAAAGCTCAATTTTAAAAAGAAGATTGAGGTAGTCTTTGATTGTGAAAAGAGACCGGTAATGATATCGGCTGATGAAGCGCATCTGAAGAATGTGTGTAGCAATCTGCTGGATAATGCAATCAAGTATTCCGGAGAAGAGGTTTTGATAACGGTTGTTCTGAAAGAATTGGCGCACTCGGTAGAGATCAGTGTGAAAGATAATGGGAAGGGCATTGCTGCAGAATATCAAAAGGATGTATTTGATGCTTTTTTCAGGGTTCCTGAGGGAAATCTTCATGAAGTAAAGGGTTTTGGTCTGGGATTATCATATGTAAAGCAAATGATTACACAACATGGAGGGACTGTTTCTCTCGTCAGTGAATTAAATAAAGGTAGTATCTTTACGATCAGTATTCCTAAAGCGTAGTTATGATCCGTATTTTGTATGTAGAGGATGAGGCTGGTCTGGCCATGATTTTGTCAGATACTCTGGCGTCTCATGGATTTGAAGTAACACATTGTCCTAATGGTGGAGAGGCTTTTTCCACGTTTCAGGAACAGAAATATGATCTTTTGCTGATCGATGTCATGATGCCTGTGATGGATGGTTTTGAGCTGGCAAAGAAGGTGAGAGGAATGGATACGGATGTACCTATTATATTTCTGACCGCACGGACGCAGACTGAAGATGTCGTTGCAGGGTTTCATCTTGGAGCCAATGACTATATTAAAAAGCCATTTAAGATAGAAGAACTCATTGTCCGGATAGAGGCTCTGTTTAAATATTATAACCGGGCACAAGCTGTTTCAAAATTGCAAATAGGACATTATGTTCTGGATCATGTGAAGCACTTGCTGACTTTTGAGGAGATGGAAGAGAAGCTATCCTTTCGGGAAAGTGAATTGTTGCGCAGATTATTGGAAAATAAAGATAAGGTGGTTCCCCGGGAAGAGATTATTAAAGCATATTGGAGTCAGGACAAATATTTTACCGGTAGAAGTCTGGATGTTTTTATCAGTAGAATGCGAAAGTATCTTATTAAAGATGAACGGATCAAAATTATTAATATCAGAGGTATAGGTTATATGTTAACAATAGATGAATAGAAATGAAAGCATTGATTATAGTAGATGTTCAAAATGACTTTGTACCGGGTGGGTCGTTGGCCGTAGAATATGGCGATGAGATTATCCCTTTGATTAATCAGCTTCAGCAGGATTATGAACTGGTGGTTGCTACGCAAGACTGGCATCCCGTTCATCACAAAAGTTTTGCGGTGGAACATCCTGGCAAAAGCGTTTTGGAGGTGATTGACCTAAATGGTCTGGAGCAGCGATTGTGGCCAATCCATTGCGTACAGGGGAGTAGTGGAGCAGCATTTCATGAACAGTTAGACATGAATCGGGTAGAAGCGATCTTCAGAAAAGGAACGAATCCGGAAATAGATAGCTACAGTGGATTTTTTGATAACGGACGCAGGAAAAATACAGGTCTTGCCGGATTTCTGCGCGACAGAAATATTGAAGAAGTCCATGTATGTGGTCTGGCAGCCGATTACTGCGTATATTTCACAGCTAAAGATGCATTATCTCTAGGCTTTCAGACAGCAATTCTTACGGATGCCACTAAAGCGATAGATCCAGCTCAGTTTGAAATACTTGCCAGATCATTTGAAGAAGATGGTGGACGGTTGATTTAACGTATTCCTCTGCCCCGTCCTCCTTCTCTGCGCGGGCTGGCTGATCCGCGTGATCCTTTACTGTCCTGTCCGCCGAATTTGCGTAGATGGTATGTAAAACTCAATAGAAAATAGCGGGTCAATGTATTAGACTGAACATCTGAAATTGAGAATTCATCTACACGTCTGTTGACATTTTTTGCTTTATTGAAGATATCGAATGCTTTTAAAGACAGTTCTGCATTTTCTTTCTGAAAGAACCGTTTGCCAATGGAGGCATTCCAGATAACTGTCTGAACCCCGGAGGTATTCTGTACACCGCCGTTAAGCATGTAGTTTATATTGGACGTCACAAACATTCCTTTCCAGAAATCTACAGACGCATTATTGTTAATGGTATGGTTGTACACATTATATTTTTTGACCTGTAAGGATGGATTCTCCGTAAAGGTCAGATTACCGTTGTAGGAAAGCCCTATTACTGTCTTTCTTCCGAAATTACTGGATATTCCTACTCGCTGACGTATACCGTAGGATTTGGAATTCAATAAATCTTTATTTAATATGGAATAATTGTTATTAAAGAAAAGATTATTATTCAGGTTGAGGTTCAGTTTCCATTTATTAAGTGGTAAGCCCAGACTGTTTGTCATTCTGACCGAGTAAGCTCCGTTGACATTCTCCGGTGTGATGTACTGTCCACCGGCTCCTAAAATAATATCATCTGTGATATGTACTGCTGTATCTGTCAGTAAGATCGAATTGACGATCTTGTCCTGTATATATTCAAAGTTAAGGCTGGAATTGAAACTGCGTCCTGTGGATTTTTTAATATCCCTGAATTGAAAACTAATATTATGTTTATATTCCTGATCCAGATCCGGATTACCGTTTTGAATACGCAAGGCGTTTTGATTGTCTATAAAGTCTTGTAACTGATTAATAGAAGGGGCATTCGTAGCGGTATTATATTTTAATTCCAGCCGCTTTTCTTTACTGATGTGATAAATGATATTCATCTCCGGTAAAAAGCTTCGGAATCCGGAAGTCGTGAGTACATTTTTAGGGAAAGTCTTATCATTCTTGCGGGAGGCATATTGATAGTTTGCTCCAATCTGAAACGTTAAGCTGTCTTTTTTAGAGAATAAATAAGATATACCACCACTGTGAAAATCAAAATCATTTCGGAATTCATTTGACAATCTCTCGTTAAGCTGGCCCAGTTGTCCGGTTTCTTCCAAAAATTCGAAAGTCTTGCGGTCCGAATAATTTGCCGTATTGCGGTAACTGTAATTAGCCTGTAACCGGCTGAATCTGGATATGTTTTCGGTAAAGGTCAGCCTTCCGTTTATTCCGTTTCCATAGCCCTCAGATATATTCTGATTATTATTGGTGTCGATACGATTTAACAGTGCATCTTTATAATATTGATTGAGCGCATAGGTGCGTCCCTCACTGTTATTGGAGGAATGATTGGCATTTAAATTAACAGATAATGTTCTTCCGGGTTTATTCAGCCTTACCATATAAGTAAGTGCTCCCGATAAATTAAAGTTGTTGCTATTATTTCGATTTCTTCGGTCCGATGTATTAATGGTATCCTGCAGTTGATTAAGAGTTGTACTTATATTAAAATTAGTGCGGTCATTGGAAGAATAGGACAATTTCGGTACAAAATCTATGCGTTGAGTGGAATCTATATCCCAGTGTAGCCGTGCCCCTGCATTGTGACTTACTGCTCCATTGTCTGTATTCGACGCTTGTTGTCTTAACTGATTAGCCCGTGAACCGAGGATATAGTTGGTTAAGGAATTTGTAAAAGTATTGGTATTGGTCGAATTAAAATTGTAATCCGCACTTACCTGCATTTTTTGATTTAAATAACTGTTGTTGACGCTTGTTGCCACAGCGTATGTCTTAGACAGGCCGCGCTCAACATTTGAATTTCCCCCTCTGTTGCCCCCGCGTCCCTGCTCCCCGAAGTTGGTCTCATTGGTATTATTGGCCATTGCTGTAAGGGAATAGCGCTTGTCATTCTGAAAGCCATTTATATTGATGTTGGTTGCGTACTTTTCATCATTTCCCAGACTGCCGTTTGCTTTTCCGAAATATCCCTTTTTCCGATTGGGCTTGGTAACGATATTGATGACCTTATCCCGCTTACCATCGTCGAATCCGGAAAATTTAGCCTGTTCAGATTTATCATCTATGATCTGTACTTTATCTATGATGTCGGCAGGTAGAGATTTGAGCGCAATTTTGGGATCCGTGCTGAAGAATTCCTTACCATCAACGATTATTTTTTTTACTGCTTCTCCGTGTGCATTGACATTGCCGTCTTCATCAATTTCCACTCCGGGAATCTGCCGGATCAGTTCATCTGCATCGGAGTTTTTGGCTGTTGCATATTTATTGGCATTAAATTCCATGGTATCACCTTTCAGTGCAACTGTTTCTGCTGTAATCTCGATTTCATCCAACATGATTTCCGAAGATTCCATTTGAAAATTGACTGTTGCTGCGGTACTTCCCAATGTGATTTTTCGCATATCCTGCTTATACCCCATGTAGTTGATGTTGATGACATAGGTACCTTGTTCCAGATTGCTGAATGTATAGTTGCCCAGCATATCACTAGGTGCTTTCAGAGTAGTTGAATCTTTGCTGTTAAGAATAGAAATACTGGCTCCTTTAATTGGCTGGGATGTCAGCTTATCCGTGATTTTACCGGAAATACGGATTTGACCAACAGCTGATAAGGAAAGGAATAAAAAGATACTGACAAGCGCAAGGTGTCTCATTGAAATTTAGGTTGATGTGATAGTCTTTTTATTAGGAATACTGTTTGTAAAAAAAATAATGACAATCCGTTATCCTCTTCGACTATGCCTGTGCGAATATAAAAAGATTAGGTATATTTGTAATATTTATAGCAATAAAGATACATGAAAGATAATGCGATGAGTCGCAAGGAAAGGATAATGAAAGAGGCTTTGGCTCTCTTTGCGGAGAAAGGATATGCGGATACTTCGACAAAAATTATTGCTCAAAATGCAGAAGTTTCGGAGGCCTTGATTTTTAAACATTTTGGAAATAAAGACGCTCTGCTTTTTCATCTGATCAAATCCGGATACAGAAGAGTACTGATGTATCATAAGGGAATGATGACCTATAAAAATCCAAAGGACTTTCTGAAAAATATGATCTTTCTGCCAAGTAAACTGGTGGCTGAAGAGCCTATTTTCTGGAAGCTGCAGGAGCGTCTGTCTCATAATTCTTTTTCGCGTCAGCAGCACGAGCAATTTATGAAACCTGTACAGCCGATTATAAATCGCGCATTTGAAGAGCTTGGCTATGAAAATCCGGAACTTGAAACGCAGTTTTTGTTAATTGTTATTGATTCCCTCTGGAAAAAAGAAGCCAGTGGCGAGATTGAGCAATCCTTAGATCTGGCAATTCTTTTAGAGAAAAAATACAATCTGCTGTAAGCTCTATTTTTTTTGTAACAATTTGCGTTTTTGTGCATCTTTTTTGTTGCAATGCGCACAAATAGTTTTAAAAATCAATTTTATTTGACGTAATTCGTGGTACCTAATTAATTTTAAAGCATATGATATTTAGAAAAATGGTTTTAGGGCTTGCCTTTGTGGCTGTTTCAATTGCCGCTAAAGCACAGTCTAACCCCAATTTTGTTGCCTTTATTAATCAAAAGCACGCTTGGGTTGATTCTGTATTCAATACCCTCTCCCCTAAAGAGAAAATAGGACAGTTATTTCTTGTTCGGGCACATACAAATCTAGGCCAGAAATATATAGATTCTGTGGCTGCAGTAATTCAAAAAGAACAGTTGGGAGGTCTGGTTGTATTTCAGGGAGGACCTGTGCGTCATGCCAATATGTTTAACCGTTATCAGGCTGTTGCCAAAGTGCCTTTGCTGATGACTTTTGACGGTGAGTGGGGCTTGGGAATGCGTATGCCGGATTCTACGGTTTCTTATCCTTATCAAATGACTTTGGGTGCTATTCAGGATGAGTCTCTGATCTATCAGATGGGTAAAGAGGTGGCTAAAGATTTTCATCGCATCGGAATGCACTTTAATTTTGCTCCGGTTGTTGATATCAATAATAATCCTAAAAACCCGGTGATCAATTTCAGATCATTCGGTGACAACAAGTATAATGTTGTTAAGAAGGCAAAAGCATATATGGATGGTATGGTTGACGGAGGGATTATAGCCTCATTAAAGCATTTTCCGGGACATGGAGATACGGATGTGGATTCACACCATGATCTGCCACAGTTGAAATTCAGTAAGGAGCGTCTTGATACACTGGAAATGTACCCTTTCAAACAGTTGATCAAAGATGGTGCGCCTGCTGTAATGGTTGCGCATATGAATATTCCAAGTCTGGATCCCACTCCTAATATGCCTTCATCAATATCAAAAGCCGTAGTAACAGGACTTTTGAAGGATCAGTTAGGTTTCAAAGGCCTCACGGTTACGGATGCAATGGATATGAGTGGAGTGAAGAAGTTTTTTCCAAACGGAGAAGCAGATGTTCAGGCTATTATTGCGGGGCATGATTTGCTGGAAGTTTCTGAAAACAGTGGTCGCGCTATTGGGTTGATCGAAAAGGCAATCAAGGATGGCCGTATCAAACAAGCCGATCTGGATGCCCGGGTAAAGAAAGTTCTGGCTGCAAAATTGTGGGTTGGTCTGAACCGTAAGCGTGTAATCAATACAAACTATCTGTATGATGACCTAAACAGAACCAGTTCAAAACAATTGGTACAGCGTTTAGCGGATGCGTCCATTACACTGTTGAATTCAAATAACCGCCTGTATTCGTTTCAACCAAAACAAAAAACGGCTATTGTAAGTATAGGCGTGACTGCAGCGCAGGATTTCGAAAAAGAAATGAAAGCCCGTCTTCCGGAGTCTGATGTATATTACATCAAAGGAGACGAAAAAGAAGAAGCTTTACAGGAGATTTTCAAAAATGCGAAAGATCACAAACAGTTAATCGTAGCGATTCACGATGACCGTTCACGTCCGCGCAGTGAGGTTCCTTTTAGTCCGGAAGTAAAAGAGGTGATTGCTAAATTAGCAAAGAGAAAAGCGATCACCTGTCTGTTTACTAATCCTTATGCATTGGCTGATCTGCCAGGTGTAGAGAAAAGTCAATCTATACTTATGGGGTATCAAAATGACTGGTTCATGCAAAAAGCTGCGGTGAGAGCTATCTTCAGAGAGATCAAGCCGAAAGGTAAATTACCGGTAACGATTAATGAAAATTATAAAAACGGAACAGGAATTTAAGGTTTATAAGATTAATTGTATATGGCGAATCACGTAAAAAATGATTCGCCATTTTTAGTTTATTACGGGAGGATCACTTCCCGGATATTAGAGATATTACTTTCATTCTTCATTCTGTCAATAGCCGTCACCACATAAAAATAATGACCTCCGGGTTTTATAGTATTATCCGTGTACTGAAGGTAGCTGTCATCGTATGATATTTGTAAGATACGTTCTGCATTTGCGGTGTTGACATTTTCTCCCTTTTCAAAACGATAAATGATATAACCGTAGATCTGTTCATCGTTTGGCTTTTGCCACATCAGCGTAGTCGATCTTCTGTTTGCAGAGACGTGTGCCTGTAATCCGTAAGGAGATTGCGGAGGTATGCTGTCTATCCATGCCATCGTTGGTGGAAGTGCTTTGTAGCGATACAGATCATATTGCATGGAATCACGTAGTCCTGCCAGATTGTCCATCAAAGATTTAGAGCTGAAATAAATACTTCCCTGTACTTCATGTTGATCCCGCAGGTGACGCACCTGCTTTGGAATCTGTCCCTTATCTGTCCATCCCTGGCGTTTTTCAGTTACACGGTATGCCCCATGTCCTACATAAAAATGACGTCCGTAGGTATGTTTCTCCCACCATTCCAGCAAGATTTCGAAAGCTGCAGCTCTGTTATTAAACGGAAAATAAATCTGTGGATTGATATAGTCTATCCAACCTTCTTTCATCCACTTGACCCCATCTGCATACAGCGTACGGTAGCCACTGAGTCCGCTTGTATTGGATCCATCCGGATTATCTCTTTTATTATCCCATATACCAAAAGGGCTTATCCCATATTTGATAAATGGTTTTTCCTTTTTAATCGCTATTCCGAGATCACGGATCAAAAGGTCGACATTGTTTCTGCGCCAGTCGTGTATATTGGCAAAGCCTTGGCCAAACTGATGAAAAGTAGGGGCATCAGGTAGCGCAGTATTTCTTGCATCCGGATAAGGATAGAAATAGTCATCAAAATGAATCCCGTCCACATCATAATTTTTGACAACATCCATGATGACATCAATGATATATTGTCTTACTTCAGGCAATCCCGGATTGAATAGATATTTTCCACCATATTTAAAGAACCATTCCGGTTTTGTCCGTGTGATGTGATCTTTGGAAAAATGGGCCGGATTCAGTGTTGTAGATGCACGATAAGGATTGACCCACGCGTGTAGTTCCATTCCTCTTTTATGTGCTTCTTCAATAACAAATTCCAGCGGGTCGTAGAATGGTGATGGGGCTTTACCCTGTACACCGGAAAGATATCTGCTCCAGGGCTCTCTTCCTTTAGCGTAAAATGCATCTGCAGCAGGTCTGATCTGGAAGAATATGGCATTCAGTCCTGCACGTTGATGTGCATCCAGAATATTGATCAGCTCTTGTTTCTGCCGTTCACTACTTTCATTGTCCCTGCTTGGCCAGTCAATATTGGCGACTGTAGCTATCCATACACCACGAAGTTCCCGTTTCGGAGAATTTTGGCTGCTTGCCTGATACTGGAAATGACTGATGAAAAGAATTAGAATGATTATCTTTAGAAAGTGCAACATGTTTTTTGAATCCCCCACAACTATTAGGCATCAAAGATAACAAACGTAGGGTAACTGACTTGTTACGTACAGGCGGGAGGGTGTTAAATAGTGTTAATTTTTCGGAATGTACGGAGGGAAAATCGTTGTTTATAAAAATGACAATAATTCGTGTTGAAATAACCTTTTCAATATGATATTTGTAATGTAATATATCATATTTTTGTGACGATTAAATTATTGATCTAAAAAATGGCAAAAGAGCAGATTTCTATATTTGATATGTTTAAGATTGGGGTAGGGCCGTCCAGTTCGCATACATTGGGTCCATGGCGTGCTGCACAGCAGTTTACCAAAGTCTTAGCAGATAAGGGTGTGTTGGATGATGTAGAAGCTGTCAAAATCTTATTGTACGGCTCTCTGGCAAAGACCGGAGTCGGACATGGAACTGATATTGCAATCCTGTTGGGGCTGAGTGGGGATGACCCCGTGACTTGTGACGTCAATCAGATCACACCTAAAGTAGAGCATATCAAAACCGCACATGAGCTTGTATTGGCCGGTAAGCATGCTATTCCTTTTTATTTTAAAGAGGATCTTTTGTTTTTATTTCAGGAAAGTCTTCCTTTTCACCCTAATGCTGTAACTTTTCAGGCTTTTCTGAAAGGAGAAAAGGCTGTGAGTGAAACTTATTATTCCATCGGCGGAGGCTTTGTTGTTCAGGAAGGAGACGATTCAGGATTTTTATCTGAAATAGATCTGCCCTTCCCGATTGATACTGCACAGGAGCTTATGCTGGCCTGTATGCGTACGGGCCTGAAGATCTCTGATGTCGTTATGGAAAATGAGAGTGCATGGCGTAGCGAAGAGGAGACTAAAGCCGGCGTCCTTCGTATTTTTACAGCTATTAAAGAATGTATCTACAGGGGTTGTCATACTTCGGGTGTACTCCCAGGCGGATTGAATGTGGAAAGACGGGCTGCAAAACTGAATAAAAAACTGATCAATGGTCGTAGTTATGTCGATTTTGAGAGCTGGGTACAAGCTATACGTGAAGGAGGTAAAGATTTTGATTATATTCTGGATTGGGTAAGTTGCTTTGCTTTGGCGGTAAATGAGGAAAATGCATCATTTGGACGTGTGGTTACTGCACCTACAAACGGAGCTGCTGGTGTCATTCCGGCAGTGCTTCAATATTTCATTACTTTTCATAATGGATTTGATGAGAGTAAGATTATTCAATTTATTGCAACAGCTTCTGAGATTGGTTCGATTTTTAAAAAGGGAGCAACTATATCTGCCGCAATGGGTGGATGCCAGGCGGAGATTGGCGTTTCCTCTGCAATGGCTGCCGGAGCGTTGACCGAATGTCTGGGCGGATCTCAACGTCAGGTATTAATGGCTTCTGAGATTGCAATGGAGCATCATCTGGGGCTGACCTGTGATCCGATCGGTGGACTCGTGCAGGTGCCTTGTATAGAACGAAATACAATGGGTGCAATTAAAGCAATCACTGCGGCTCAGTTAGCCCTGCGTTCTAATCCGGATAAAGCTAAAGTAAGTCTGGATGCAGTGGTGAAAACGATGTGGGATACTGCACAGGATATGAATGTCAAATATAAAGAAACTGCAGACGGAGGTTTGGCGGTACATATTCCGCTGAGTCTTCCTGAATGTTAAGAGTATATGATCTTACCGGATATTTTTTAATTTTGTTTGAATGAAGTATAGTGCTATAGCATCAGGCAGTAACGGTAATTGCTATTACGTGGCGAAAAATGATTCTGCAATTCTGGTTGATGCCGGGATAAACAGCAAGCATATTCACCTGCGAATGGGAAATCTGGGAATTCAGCCTGATACTATAAAGGCAATTTTTATAACACACGAGCATACAGATCATATTCGCGGGCTTTCGGTTTTCAGTAAAAAATATAACCTTCCGGTGTATATTACTGAAGGAAGTTACCGTGGAAGCCGTTTACATCTCCCTTCACATATGGTCCATGTTATCAAGCCCAATGATAAGGTAGAGATAGGAGAACTGACGGTATATGGTATCCCCAAATATCATGATGCGAAGGAACCTTGTAGTTTTCTTGTTTCTGACGGAGAATATAATATCGGTATCCTGACCGATATCGGCAGGGCTTGCGATAATGTCAGATATGTTATTCAGCATGCAGATATTCTGTTGTTAGAATCCAACTATGATGAGGAAATGCTTCGTACCGGGCGCTATTCTTATTATTTAAAAAACAGAATCAGTAGTGGATGGGGACATATCTCGAATACAGTTTCTCTGGAAATTTTTAATAATTGCCGTAGCAGCAGGCTTAAGCACCTGATATTAACCCATCTTTCGGGAGAAAACAACAGTGTAGAACTGGTTGAGCAGACTTTTGCTCCGCATTGCTCTGAGATCAAATTGTCTGTAGCGACCAGATCCGCAGAGACCGAATTGTTTGATCTTCATGCGTTGCTTCTGAAAGAATTGATTTAGGTAAGCGTTGCGGCTGACCTAAATTTTAGATCAATTCCATCTTGAAGAGGTCTGCCAGATGGTTCTTTAATCTGTCTTTTACTTCGTTGATATCTACTTCTCTTCCAAGTTCACGCTGCATAGAAGTCACGTCTTTATCATCTATTCCACATGGAACAATGTTTCCGAAATAACTCAAATCTGCATTTACGTTAAATGCGAATCCGTGCATAGTGACCCATCTGCTGGCACGTACACCCATTGCACATATTTTGCGGGCTTTGTCATTATCCGGATCTATCCATACGCCTGTATATCCGGGGTATCTGCCTGCCGGAATTCCATAATCGGCAAGGGTCAGAATAACAGCCTCCTCCAATGTGCGGAGATAGAGGTGGATATCGGTAAAGAAATTGTCCAGATCCAGAATCGGATAGCCTACGATCTGTCCGGGACCGTGGTAGGTGATGTCTCCTCCACGATTGATCTTATAGTATGTGGCTTTTTTTTCTTCAAGGCCCTGCTCATCTAATAAAAGATTGTCCGGATGACCACTTTTTCCTAATGTGTACACATGAGGATGCTCTGTAAAGATGAGATAGTTACTGGTCTCTGTATGGGCTTCGTTGACACGATTATCATGCTTGACGTCCAATATACTTTTGAAGATATCTTCCTGTCTGTTCCATGCATCCTGATAATCCTGCAAACCCCAGTCCGTGAATTGTACTTTTTTGTTCATACTTACAGCCTTTCACTAATACAGCAAATTATTATATGGATATCTGGCATTGTGCATTTCGACAATAATGTCGTAAAGTTTTTGCTTGAATTCCTCTACATTCGTTTTATTGGTTGCTGAAATAAAGATTGCCGGATCTGAATTTTTTGCCATCCAGCTGTTTCTGAATTCTTCCAGTGTTACTTCTCTTTCTTCGCCTTCGTCTCCTTCTTCAACTGCCGGCTTGTAAGCATCTATTTTGTTGAATACTGTAATGACGGGTTTGTCTAATGCTCCCAGATCCTTTAATGTTTCATTGACAGCGTGAATGTGATCTTCAAAATTGGGATGAGAAATGTCAACAACATGAATCAGCACATCTGCTTCCCTTACTTCATCCAGCGTAGATTTGAAACACTCTACCAGGTGATGAGGTAATTTGCGGATAAATCCAACAGTATCGGACAGCAGAAATGGCAGATTATCGATCACGACTTTTCTGACAGTGGTATCCAGAGTTGCAAAGAGTTTGTTTTCGATCAGTACATCGGATTTGGAAATCATATTCATAATGGTTGATTTTCCGACGTTTGTATATCCGACTAATGCTACCCTGATCATTTCTCCGCGGTTCTTACGCTGGGTCTCATTCTGTTTATCAATAGATTTGAGACGTTCTTTGAACAGGGAGATCTTATTGAGGATCATCCGTCTGTCGGACTCTATCTGAGACTCACCCGGACCACGCATCCCGATACCACCACGCTGGCGCTCTAAGTGCGTCCACATTCGTGTCAATCGGGGAAGAATGTACTGAAGCTGAGCCAGTTCAACCTGGGTCTTCGCCTGAGCTGTTTTGGCGTGACTGGCAAATATATCTAGGATCAGGTTGGAGCGGTCCAGAATCTTCACTTTGAAGAAGTTTTCGATATTGCGCAGTTGAGATGGACTTAATTCATCATCAAAGACCACCATATCGATTTCTTCTGCATCGATGTAAGATTTGATTTCCTCCATTTTTCCACTTCCGATAAAAGTTGCCTTATCCGGATAAGCGAGTTTTTGTGTGAAAATACCGTTGGTAATTCCACCGGCAGTCTCTACCAGAAATTGCAGTTCTTCGAGATACTCACGAGCCTTAGCTTCTGTTGTATCCGGAGTAATGACCGAGATCAGTACAGCAGTTTCGGGTTTTAATGCAGTATCGTATATTTTGGTTCTAGCCATATAATAGTATTAAGAATAAGAGCGGCAGGAGATTTGAAAACAGGTGTATTATTAACAGATTCCTACGCAATTTTGTTTGCCGGAAGCATCTTGCTCAAAGCATAATGCAAAGATAGGGGTTTTTTAAGAGATTTTGTCCCAGGAGATACCAGGAGCACGTTGTTTAAGGTAAGCGCTAAGTAAAATATTCTTTTCAGACTGGAGAGCAGGGTCTTCTTTGAAAATGCTGATCACCGTATTCCGGGCTTCCGAAAGAATTGCCTGATCGCTGGCCAGATTGGCGATCTTCATGTCCAGTACCCCGGATTGCTGTGTTCCGGAGATGTCTCCGGGGCCCCGCAGTTGTAAATCGACTTCTGCAATTTCAAATCCGTCGTTGGTGCGGACCATTGTTTCCAGTCGTAAACGGCCTTCCTTACTTAGTTTGTTGCCAGACATGAGGATACAAAAAGATTGTTCGGCACCTCTTCCTACACGTCCGCGTAGCTGGTGAAGCTGAGATAGTCCAAAGCGTTCGGAATTTTCGATGACCATGACAGATGCATTCGGCACATTGACTCCTACTTCGATCACTGTCGTCGCTACCATGATTTGTGTTTCATGCTTTATAAAGCGTTGCATCTCAAAATCTTTATCTTTCACCGGCATTTTTCCGTGCACGATACTGATCTTATATTGTGGCAACGGAAATTCACGTTGCAGGTTTTCAAGTCCGGCTTCCAGATAGAGCAAGTCCAGCTTTTCACTTTCCTTAATCAAGGGAAATACAACATACACCTGTCTCCCCTTTGCGATCTCTTCTTTCATAAAACCGAACATGCGCAGCCGGGAGCTTTCAAAAAAGTGTACCGTTTTGATCGGTTTACGGCCTGCCGGCAATTCATCAATGACCGAGATATCGAGATCGCCGTACATAGTCATGGCTAGCGTTCGCGGTATAGGTGTAGCTGTCATCACCAGCATATGCGGAGGTATGATATTTTTACGCCACAGTTTGGCTCGCTGTTCTACTCCGAACCGGTGTTGTTCATCAATGACTACAAAACCAATATTTTTGAATCGTACTTTATCTTCAATAAGCGCATGCGTACCTATCAGTATATCCAGTGTCCCTTCTTCCAGCTCCTGATGGATAATGCGGCGTTCTTTGGCAGGTGTAGATCCGGTCAGCAAGCGGACTTTTGCAAATCCCTCACCTAACAGTTCACTTACACTGGCGTAATGTTGTGTAGCAAGAATTTCTGTTGGAGCCATCATACAAGCCTGAAATCCATTGTCTATGGCGAGCAGCATACTCATCAGGGCTACGACTGTCTTTCCTGAGCCTACGTCTCCCTGAACAAGCCTGTTCATCTGGGCGCCGGTATTGGTGTCCTGACGAATTTCTTTGATCACTCTTTTCTGTGCATTGGTCAGTGGGAAAGGAAGTTTTTCATTGAAAAATGTATTGACCTTTTCTCCTACCTGATCAAAGCGATGACCTTTAAATTTGAGCGTATTGAGCTGCTTGTTATTTAACAGACGGAGTTGGATAAAAAACAGTTCTTCAAATTTTAACCTTCGGATTGCCTGATCGAGTTCCTGCTGTGATTTTGGGAAGTGAATGGCAAGTAAAGCCTTCGGGTAGTCGATTAACCGGTGTTCCTGTATGAGGTAAGAAGGCAACATATCTCCGATACTACGGTATACCGTCTCCAGAGCTGTCTGTTGTAAACGCTGTATACCCCTTGTGTCGAGGTTGAATTTTTTGAGTTTCTCTGTAGAGGAATAAACGGGTTGCAGACTCTGATTTCCGATCTTTTGTTCCTGTGCATTATACAGCTCCATCTCCGGATGTGTGATAGAGATATGTCCGTTAAATTCGGTTGGTTTTCCATAAAGAATATACGGAGAGCCAATCTTAAGGGATTTTTTTAGCCAGGGAATACTTTGGAACCAGACGAGTTCTATTGATCCGGTATCGTCTCTAAACTGACCGACCAGCCTTCTTCCTCTTTTTTCACCAACTTCCTGCAGCCCGACCAATCGTCCCAATACCTGGGCACCGATCATATCAGGATGGAGTTTATGGATTTTGTGAAACTGAGTGCGGTCTATGTAGCGGAAAGGGTAATATTCCAGCAGATCACCAATAGTAAAAACCTGCAACTCTTTTTTGAGTATGTCGGCCTTTTGCGGGCCTACGCCTTTGAGATATTCTATGGGTGTTATTAATGATAAATTAGCCACTGCAATTACATTTCTGCTAAGTGGCTAATTTAAGAAAAATGCTTCAAATACGGTTAGTATTGTATGACTGGTTTTCCATTTTCACAGCTGACTCCCTTTGCAGGTTTGTCATTCTGATTGGTGCAGGGAGGTGTACCTTGCAGTTGTCTTTTGGATGCAAGCAGACTTTCGTACTGACGACCTTTTCTATAAAACTCTTCTCCTCTGATGTTTTCATTGTAGAGTACAGCGATATATTTACAGTCTTGGCGGATATATCCTATTCTCCACACATTAGGATTAGTACAAGGATCATTTTTATGGAAATCCACAATCTCTGTAAAATATTTTGGCAATTCCACCTCTATTTCCTGCAGCGTCATATCTTTAGCATAATAAAGTTCGGCCTTATTATTTTTGCATCGTATTCCAATGGGCGGATAGCCTTCGATGTAATCGAGGTAAGGAATAGGGGGAGCATCCGGAGCATTATCAGCGCGTTTGCGGCGAACATGAAATTCTTCTACGAGTTTTTTATACCGTTCTTCAAAACTTGGGTGTACCGGAAGATATGTCGGCCCTAGCTTGTAGATAGTGGCGATCTTCCAGACGGATGGATCTCCGCAAGCTACACTTTGTGTCAATTGTACTATTTCCTGATACTTTTCATCTGCCAGGCGGTTTAATTCTTCATAACCGGGGTCTTTTTTACAGCCCGAAAATATAATTCCGGACAATAAAAGGAGAAGACTTAATATTCTTTTCATAGTCAATTTTTGGTATTGTTATAGATTAATGTTGCTTTGCCATTTTGACAGATAATACCGGAGGGCTTTTGATAAGCCATACAATTTATTGCAGGAGCGACCATTGGCGCATATATTTCCATAATCTGATTATGGTCATAGATCAGTTTTTCAAGCTTTGCTCTGTCGATACTTTTGTGGTATACGATATGGGATAATCCGCACTCTGTCCGGATATCGGTCATACTCCAGTCTGTCGGATCGGAACAGGGTATACTGTTTGTTAACTCATCCAGCTTTTTGTAAGAGTCTGTTGAAAGTTTTTTTAACTGTTCCTGGTTAAAATTTTTGTATGGATTTGGTATATCCGGAATACAGCAATCTTTTCTTTTACAACTGAAAAAAATCACGATTACCATAAAGAATAACGATATTGACAGTGTTCTTTGTTTCATAACCAAGTAGGGGTTTAGTGTATTAATGCAGATTACTTCGCTATTGATTAGTATTTAACAACAGGTTTGCCATTCTCACAAGTTACCCCTTTTGCCGGTTTGTCATTTACGGATGGACAATTCATAGATTTATCCAGAAGTGCTTTGTAATTATACAGGTGAGCATACTGTTCTATTTTCTTAGAAAATTCTCTAAACCTGTTGTTTTGTGAATAGGCTATGGATACAAATTCACAGTCTTTGCGTATTGTAGTTATAGACCATCCTGAAGCTGAACTACATGTATCCTCTTTAAAAAAGTCTCTGATTTCCGGGAAAAGTTTTTGTAGGCGATCATTGATCTCTGTTAAGTCAAAATCTTTGGCTGTCAGAACTTTTATCTTGCCATCTGCACAGCTTAATCCGAAGTGAGGCGGAAGGATGACCATTGACGTTCTGGCAGTATGGAGTACCGGACCTTTATAGATTCTACCGGCTCTTGTAAAGATTTCGTTCGCTTCTTGTACTAATTTTTTATAGTCCTGTTCAAAACTTGGGTGTACCGGAAAATAACCGTAGGTGTAGAGCGTATCTATTCGCCATTCATTCAGATTGCCACAGGAGCGATCTTTGGTAAGTTGTATGGCTTCCTGAACTTTGAGATCGGCTAGTCTGATTAGCTCTTCATAGGATTCTCCTTCTTTCTTACAGCCCATGAGTGTGAGAATAAAGGTAAAAAGTATCGAAATTGATACAGCTTGGGTTTTCATAAGAATAATAATATGGTTTTAAGATAGAGACGATGATTGCAACCCTTCTGCTACAGCAGTATTATTATTTAAATAAAAAAGCCCCTGATCAAAATAAGATCAGGGGCTTTTGCTGGCTTGAATAAGGAATTTTAAAAATTTCCCTGTTCTTTGTCCCACCACAAACGCGTACCTCCGTTGTCTGCTCCTCCAAGCAATTGTATTGCTTTTTGGACTTCACTACCGTTGGCATTATATTCATTCTGAGGAAAAGGTAATCTTCTGATCTGTACACTTGTACTGATCGTGCCTCCGCTGTTGTTGACTACAACCGGGAATAATTTTGGATAACCGGTTCTTCTGTATTCACTCCATGCTTCCTGTCCTTCAGGGAATATGGCTAACCATTTCTGTGTGATGATACGTTCCAGCTTTTGTTCATTGCTTGCCGCCTCATCCCATTTGATGGTGATTGCTGTCATAGGAGTAGCGTCATTTTCTGAGTTCTTAGGATCTAGATATTCGACAGGTATATTCGTGTTATTCTGAATGTAATTGCTCAATTGAGATGAGACATTCCATTGCTGGAAGGATAGGTCTATTCCTTTCTCATATAACGATTGTGCTGTTCCGCCGGCATTTGCCCATCCACGGAGTGCGGCTTCAGATCTAAGGAAATATATCTCGGCAGCTGTCATCAGCACTGGTGCTGTAGTTGCAGAAAAAGAAGGATTGCCATCTGTTGTATTCAACGAGGAGTACGATTTGTATTTATCTTTTTCTATTCCGTCTGCACCTGCCCTTATGCCTTTGTACTGTCCTGCAAATGCAGGATCAGTAGCTTTATCCATGTATTTGGAAATACGGGGATCCTGATAGCCCACCATAAATGATTCCAGAGATGCGTTGATACGTGTGTCATCCCAGTTTTTTGCAATAAAGAATAGTGGGTTGGAGAAGTTCGCATCTGTTGGAATATGGATTGTGAAATTCTCAGTATTCACTTCTATTACTCCGCCATTTGCAGGATTAAGAGCTTTCTCCGCTTGTTCACGCGCTAATTGCGGATTTGCTTTTACAATTCGCATGGCTAACCGCAAACGGAGAGAATTGGATAATTTGAGCCAGTTTCTGAAGCGGGCAGTATTGTCAGCTCCTTTATAAACTAGGTCTATATCATTAATTTTATCAGGAACAGGGCTTGCAGAAGGGTTTGCAATGTAGTCCTGCAGTATTTTTGCTGAGGCATCCAGATCTGCGAAAAAGCTGGTGTAGATATCTGCCTGGCTATCGTATGGAATATCTCCAATAATACCCGCTTTGCTGTAAGGAATCGGACCGTAAATATCGGTTACACGACTGGCTGCAGCAACTTTTACCACTAAAGCGGAACCCCAAAGTGCCGGATATGTTGTAGCCAGCTCATTCTTTTCGAGTTTGTTAAGGGAGTTCAGTACATTCACGTATAACACTTTGAAAGGTTCTCCGTTCCACCCGTTTACTAACGCATAGTTAAGATTGTTCTGACCGCTGTTGAATGGTGTCGGAGACATGAAGTATCCTGAAAATACATCTGCATTCAGATTTTGTTGTACCTGATAGGAGTTGGGATCGCCACCACCTGAAAAATTGTAGATGGCCATTTGTGCCTGACGAAAGAATAACACCAGATCCTGTCCATCAAGCTTGAGGTCTTCATCTGTCACTCCGATATTATTCGTGTTATATTCTTCAAAATTTTTGGTACAACCGCTCAGTACTCCGGTTGATAGCGAAAGGAATAATAAATAGCTTCCGTATTTTTTTATATTAATTTTTTGCATGATAGTCCAGATTAGAATGTCGCATTTAAAGTAAGTCCGTAGTTGCGTGTTGCAGGCATCATAAAGATATCTACGCCACTCAGTGTGTTGCCTGTAGACATGGTAACCTCCGGATCAAACGGTGCTTTTTTAGAAATATAGAACAGATTGCGTCCTACTGCTGAAACTTTTAATTTCTTAATAAAACCTTGTTTGATATTGAAGTCATAGCCCAAAGTCAATTCTCTCAATCGGACCACTGTACCGTCATAGATATAGTTACTGGTTACAGGGCCTATACCTCCGGTAGAAGTATACCATTTATTTGCATCGATGCTGGTAACAGGAACTCCGGCCGGAGTAACACCATTGATCGCTACACCTCCTGCTTCACGTGCGTCTCCGCTGACTTTGGACACACCGTGTCCGTCCAGTACAGCCTGCGTCACGGACATCACTTCGTAATCAAATTTGCCATCAATCAAAAAGCTAAGTGATAGGTTTTTGTAGCTGAAATTATTATTCCAGCCCATTTGCCAAAGTGGATTAGCATTTCCTAATTTGGTATAATTTGAATTCTTTTGAGGAATACCGTCGCTGACAATAATTCTTCCCTGATCATCTTTCTGGAAATCCTGTCCGTAGATGTCTCCGAATGAGCCGCCAACTTCGAATTTAGAAGCGTAATTATTACGGCTTTCTCCTGTAAGAGAGAAATCTTTGATTCTGTCATCCAGTTCAATAATCTTATTCTTATTGTAAGAATAGTTGATACTTGTAGTCCAGTTAAAATCTTCTGATTTAACAGCGTCCAGACTGATCAAGGCTTCTATACCCTGATTCTGAATATTTCCTGCATTGATTGCATATTGATTGTAGAATGATGCCTGGCTTGCTGCGATCTTGAAGAACTGATTTTTTGTGTTCGTTTTGTAATAGGTCACATCGATGCCCAGACGGTTATCCCACATTTTCCATTCCGTACCAATCTCTAAAGAGTTGGTCATTTCCGGTTTCAGTTCTCTCAGGAATGCAATATCATTTGGTGTAAGGACAGCATACGGGTCTAATCTGTTGGTGAGTAACGTTGTGTATGGCGGCAAGTCATTACCTACCTGCGCAAATGATCCGCGGATCTTCGCCATATTAATAAACGACGGTAAATTCAGTTTATCGTTCAGTACAATACCCAGACCGGCTGATGGATAGAAGAACGATTTATTGCCTGTAAACGCTAAAGTACTTGACCAGTCATTACGTGCTGTGAGGTCTAAGTATAACAAGTTGTCGTAGGATAGATTAGCACTTGCAAATACAGACTGTAACTGTCTTCTCATAGCAGAAAGTGTCGAAGGACGAGGGGTTGTTGAATTCTGAAGTGTGAAAACATTCGGGATTTTCAGACTTTCCTGTCCGCTGTTGTAATCAACACCTTCTGTTTTCCAATCGGTGATACTGGTTCCCAGCAAACCGGAGATCTTGAATTTGTCTGTCACATCAAAATTGACATTGGCAACCAAGTCTGCATATTGTTGTGTGATCGTTGTATTTGTATAATCGTATCTTCCGTTTGGTCTGGACAGGATGCTTTGTGTTCCTGCGTATACTTTTCGTTCATATACTTCACTCGTTCTGTCGAGGCTACCGCGAGCCTGAACAGATAACCAGGGAGTAGCTGTATATTTTGCACTACCATTCAGAAGGAGACGGTTTCGTACAGAAGAATTCTGATTACGGTTGACGATCCACCAAGGGTTTTGCTGCGTCGTCTCATTATCTGTTATAGAAAACCAGTTTTGGTCGTATAGATTTCTTGCCGGATTGAATTTTTCGAAATCTTTATAGGGTGAAATATCAATACTTCTCGGAAGAAGATACAGACCTACAATAGGGTTAAAGTAAAAACCGGTCTGCGGTGCGTTTTCTAATTTCTGGGTGATATAGTTTGCTCCTCCTTCTACTTTTAGTTTATCATTGAAGAAGTTTGCAGATTCCTTAAAGTTGAAGTTATGACGGGAAAGGTCATTATTAGGAGTGATTCCCTGTGCCTGTGTATTGGAGTACGAGAAGTACGTCTGATTCTTTTCGTTTCCTCCTGATAAGGTGATGGAATTGGTGAAGTTATTACCTGTTCTGAAGAACTTACCTACATTATCGTAGTTCTGTGCAGAGATTTCCTCTCCCCAGCTGGAAGACCCTGTGGTACTTGCTACTCCGTTGGAACCCTGGCCGTATTTATTCTGGAATTCAGGAGTATAAGCAGGTGTTTCCAGCGTTGCACTGGATGAAAAATTAACGACTGTACGGCCTTGTTTTCCGGACTTCGTTGTTACGAGGATTACACCATTTGCTGCCTGGCTACCATACAAAGCTGCGGCTGAAGCACCTTTCAGGATGGATATGTTTTCAATATCTTCCGGATTGATAAGAGCAATCGGATCTCCCGGATCGCGTTCCCCTCCGAAGACATTGCTCGGCTGTGTACCCAGTGTGCTGTTATTGATCGGCACTCCGTCAATAACATAAAGGACCTGATTATTGCCGGAGGCAGATTTGTTACCTCGCAGAACCACTTTGGCAGAACCTCCGGGTCCGGAAGAACTTGGAGCAATATTGACACCGGCAACCTTACCATTTAAGGTGTTGATCAGATTGGGGCTTTTTACGCGGTTCAATTCATCAGAATTAACCTGTTGTGTAGAATAGGTTAATGATTTTTGTGCACGGTTGATCCCCAGTGCGGTCACGACTACACTTTCCAGTTCCTGCATGCTAGGTGTCAGTACGATAGTTACCTGTGCTCCGTTTGCAGCAGCGGTTGCTGTTTTTGTTTCATAGCCCACAGAAGATACACTTAAGGTATTTGATGTGGAAGTCGTGGTGATGGTAAAGGTTCCGTTTTGGTCGGAGGAAGCGGCTTGTTCTGTGCCGACCAATTTGATAGTCGCTCCTGCAATTGGAGATTGATTCTGTCCGTCAAGGACAAGCCCTTTGATTTGCCGCGTCTGTGCAAATGCCTGGCTGCTGCCAAAGCTTAATAGCAGGACTATTAAAGTCGCTTTGAGCAGTTCGTGAAATTTGATAGTAGTAAGACCCATATATTGGTGATTTTAAGATAGTGTATTATCAAAAGATATAATTGTTTATTGTTTTTCTATTCAGCAAGCATCGAATATCACGTAGGATGTGTCTCGTGTGCAAAAAATTGTCGCGTCGCTCTTTTACAGAAAGCGGGATATAGCCAGTTACAGTTTTTTAAGGAAAAAGAACCACTAATTA
Organism: Sphingobacterium sp. UBA5789; assembly: GCF_002418355.1. Classification (NCBI taxonomy): domain Bacteria; kingdom Pseudomonadati; phylum Bacteroidota; class Sphingobacteriia; order Sphingobacteriales; family Sphingobacteriaceae; genus Sphingobacterium; species Sphingobacterium sp. UBA5789. Next base: position 114,563 of record NZ_DIDX01000002.1, read on the forward strand.
CGATATAATCAGATAACGGATAAAGTGACAATTACAGTTTATATTTTGTGTGTTAAAAGCTTTTAGCAACGCTGAAAAAGCGGATGCTAAAATAAGTACACTTTAACGACTTTTTTGTTTTATTATTGTCAGTTTTTGAGTGAATTTTTATTCGGGGATGTATTTTTAACCTTTCAGAATTTTTGTCAGAATCTTTGAATTGAAAAGTATCAGCGCAATGATAAGTAAGCCATATGCCCAGAATTTATGCGGATCGACCTGCTCTTTGAAATAGAATACGGCTAAGAAGAAAGCTATTATCGGGTTGATATAAAGCATGATGCCGACAGTCGACGACGATATTTTGTTGAGTGCAAACATGCTCAGATATAACGGAATAATCGTAAACAACAAGGCTATAATGAATGTTGTGTACCAGAATACGGGTGCTGTTGGCAGCGCATGATGATTGAATAATAATTTAGGTACAACGATAACCATACACAACAGCAACTGTATGGCCAGAATATTTAATTTGTCAAATCCTTGTACTACTCTTTGTATGATCAGGTAGAAAGCGTATAATCCACCTATTGCAATTGACCATAATACTTCAATCAAGGAGCCTGTTGCCAGCATGATGACACTGCATAACGCAAAGAATAGGGCTATTTTTTTGATCAGACTTAATTCTTCCTTGAGAATAAAATGGGCCGCTGCTGTAGTAATGAGAGGGCATAACATGTATGCAAATGCGGCAGCCTGTATGCTGATATGATTAATGCAGTATATATAGGTATACCAGTTGCCAAAGATGAACAAAGAAGCCAGAATGGTGAGCCAAACATATTTCCTTTTATCCTTTTGGATCAGTTCTTTATAATGATAAATGTCTTCCTTTAATTTTTTTCTCCGGAATATCAGGATGAATATCCAAAGGATAAGCATCGCTGTCAATATGCGAAAATACAGGATATCTTCGGCGGGCCATCCACGTATCCATCGAACAGGTATAGACATAAATCCCCATATAAAGGGGGCTAAAAAAGCCGCTAAGAAATACTTTCCGCGGCTTTCTGTAGTTTTTATTTCGTTATTCACTATGCTTTCCAGGCAATTACGGATATCTCTACATTTACATTTTTTGGTAACGTTGCTACTGCAACACATTCCCGGGCTGGCTGTGCATCTACAAAATACTGTGCATATATTTCATTGACAGTAGCAAAGTCACCCATATCTTTTAAAAAGATAGATGTTTTGACTACATCCTTAAAAGAATATCCTGCATGACTTAGAATAGCTTCCACATTTTTGAGTACCTGATGTGTTTCATCGCGGACACCTGATGTGATGAGTTCCATTGTCTCCGGAATCAAAGGAATCTGTCCGGATACATATAATGTTTTATCTGCTTTAATGGCTTGGTTGTAAGGTCCGATAGCTGCGGGAGCTTTTTCAGTGTTTAAAATAATTTTTTCTGACATGCGTTTAGCGTTTACTTAAAAAAGAAATGTTGGATAACCTTGAAAAGAATAGCCAGTACGAAGATCGTGATGGCTATAATATTGATATTTCGCATCAGTCTGATATTCGAATTGACAGGTTTTTCGCTGTCTTTTTTGTTAAAAGAATCCATTAAGCTAATTTACACACCTTCATTGACATTACCAATCCTTATCTTTATATCTCTCAAAATTCAGGCATCATGCATACAAAAACTGTAATTGTAAACGGGCGTATCTTTACAGGTACCGAAATATTATCTGACCGTATCATCGTATTGGAAAATGATAAGGTTTCTTCTATTATTCCTTCAGAGCAACTCCCGGCCGGAGCAAAGGTTATAGATGCAAAAGGAGGATTGGTGAGTGCGGGACTGATTGATCTTCAGATCTACGGTGCAGGTGACCAGCTGTTTTCCGCTGAGCTGACCAGTGATTCACTGGCTAAGATAGATGATACACTTCTGAAACAAGGCTGTACCTCCTACCTCTTGTGTCTGGCCACTAATACTATAGATGTATTCAAAACGGCTATTGCCATTGTAAATAAATATGAGCCACGGGTTGCGTTAGGTCTTCATCTGGAAGGCCCGTTCCTGAATGCAAAAAAAAGAGGAGCACACCCGGAAGAGCTGATTATAAAAGCCACAACGGAAGAGATTACGCATTTATTGAATGATGATCATAAGGCTTTGGTTAAAATGATGACTGTGGCTCCTGAATTGCTGAGTTCCGACTGCCTGTCTCTTTTGCTGGAGAGAGGTATTTTATTGAGTTCAGGACATAGCAATGCGACTTTTGAAGAGGCTACAGCAGGATTTGATAGAGGTATCCGGACGGCGACACATCTCTTCAATGCGATGTCAGCTTTCCATCATCGTGAAGCAGGGCTTCCCGGTGCTGTTTTCAATCATACCCGGGCCTGCGCAAGTATTATTCTGGATGGTATTCATGTGAATTATGAAGCGGCAAAAGTGGCTAAAAGACAAATGGGAGAGCGTTTATTTATGATTACGGATGCGGTTGCGAAATGTGATAAAGGAATCTATAAACATATACTGAATGTAGATCATTATGTATTGCCGGATGGCACATTGTCAGGTTCTGCACTAACGATGTTGCAGGCGGTGAAAAATGCTGTATTGCAAGTCGAAATCCCTCTGGAAGAAGCTTTACGGATGGCCACATTGTATCCTGCAAATCTTATCGGACGTACGGATCTGGGCAGGATCGAAGCTGGTGCAACAGCCAATATAATTGTGTTTGATGAATCATTTGTGCTTCAGCAGGTTGTTTTTGAGGGAGAGCTGATTGACATTAAAGGTTAGAAAACGGCAATAGCGGGGATTAATTTTTCGTTTAATCTTAAAAGTGTAGTTTTGTCGTTTATTTTACGATTTATGAATAAGCCGTTAGTTTACGTTATAGTATTGAGTTTTATTTTTGTTGGTTTGAGCGGATGTTCTTCCAAGAAAAGAATGAAAAATCAAGTGTTGGTAGCTCCTTCTGTTGTTGTACAGGTTGACTCTGTGAAGGCAGTTACCCCGCAAATAGAAAAACCACAAACCAAAGCGAAGGAAAAAGAAGAAGAGCTTAAGGTCGATTTGCCACAGGTACCACGTGAATTCAGGGCGGCCTGGGTCGCATCTGTTGCTAATATAAACTGGCCAAGTAAAAACAACCTCTCTACAGAGGAACAGAAGCAGGAAGCCATTTCCTTACTTGATTTTTTAAAATCAAATCGCTTTAATGCAGTTATCTTTCAGGTAAGACCTGCTGCAGATGCATTATATAAAAGTGATTATGAGCCCTGGTCTGTATTTCTGACAGGACAACAGGGGAAAGCTCCGTACCCTTACTATGATCCACTGGAATTCTGGGTCGAGGAAGCACACAAACGAGGTTTGGAGCTTCATGTCTGGCTAAACCCTTATCGTGCGCATCACAGTGCAAGTGGTTTGGTCACGGAAGCATCTATGGTAAAGCGGATGCCTGAATCTGTACTGAAATTGAAGCAGGGTTATTATTGGTTTGACCCTTCTAAAAAATCTACTCAGGATCATGCGTCACGTGTCGTTTTAGATATTGTAAAGCGTTATAATATCGATGGTGTGCACTTTGATGACTATTTCTATCCATATGCAGAATATAACGGAGGACAGGATTTTCCGGATACTGAAAGCTGGAATGCTTATGTCAAATCCGGTGGTAAACTTACCCGTGCTGACTGGAGAAGAAACAGCGTAAATACATTTATTGAACGGATCTATAAGGAAATCAAAGCCGAAAAAAATCATGTAAGATTTGGAATCAGTCCTTTTGGCATCTGGAAACCAGGGTATCCTGCCGGTATACAAGGGTCAAGTCAGTATGATCAGTTATATGCGGATGCTAAGCTATGGCTCAATAAAGGATGGATCGATTATTTCGCACCACAGTTATACTGGCCTATTGAGCCTGCTAAGCAGAGTTTTACGACTTTATTGAAATGGTGGCAGAGTGAAAATACATTAGGACGTCATGTGTGGCCTGGTGTTAATACAGTCGGAAGGCGATCTGCAGATTATTCCAATGAGATTGTCCGTCAGATAGAGGTGACGCGTAAGGAAATTCCAAACAGTATCGGCGCCATTCACTGGAGTATTGCTGGGCTAACTAAAAATGCTGCTATGACCAGAGCGATTGCGGACGGGCCCTATCGGACGGAGGCACTTGCTCCAAGAACACCCTGGCTAACTTCTTTCTATCTTTCAGCTCCTTTTGTAAGCGGCGATACGCATAAGCAGACTGTCTTTGTCAAATGGTCGCACCCGCGAAAAGAGCAGGTAAGCAAATGGTTGGTATATACTAATTACGGAGGAGAGTGGAAATATGAGATTGTAGTGCCTTCTGTGCTGAGTAAGGAGTTTGCGCGTGAGGAAAACGGGAAAAAATTAAAAATGGTCATTGTAAAAGCAATAGATCCGTTAGAGAATGAAGGAGAAATGGGTGTCTATAGGGTGAAGTAATATTTGCGTATTCTTGCGTCTTGTTACGTGAATGCATTATTTTTATTTATAAAAAAGGGTTTGATTTACTATTCAAACCCTTTTTTGTGTTTATTTTAAAATATTTTTCGAAATATCATGCATAATTATGCTATCTTCGGTAGAGATTATTAACCTTAGAAGAACCAAATTTTATAAACAAAAAGTAGACAGCTACCTCTCTGTTTTTTCAGAAATAGTGACCAGGTCATTAATCTGATCGGACTTAACCTAATAAAACTAACCTAATTTTAAATCATGAAAATAAAATTTCTCCTATTAATGCTGGGGGTTGTTTGGAATTGCGCTATACTCTTTGCGCAGCAACAGACAGTGTCCGGTAAAGTAACTGACGATGATGGAAAATCGTTACAGGGGGTTACTGTTATGGAAAAAGGCAAAAGTAACCAGGTAATTACTGATGGAAGCGGTAATTATAAGATCTCAGTGTCTCCCCGGGCTACTCTTGTGTATCGCTATGTCGGTATGAATACTATAGAGCAAGCTGTAGGTAATAAAACCAGCCTGAATGTGACCTTATCCAGCTCATCCTCATCAATCGATGAAGTCGTAGTGACAGCATATGGTATTGACAGAAGTAAAAAATCTTTAGGCTATTCAACTCCTGTAGTCAGTGGGGATGAAGTTTCAGAAACACAACGAGAGGCCTTTTTTAATGGTCTTCAGGGTCGTGTTCCGGGATTGTCTATCAATTCTACGAGTGGTGCGCCCGGAGCCTCAGCTCAGATTGTGCTTCGCGGATTTGTGTCTGTATCCGGCGATAACAGCGCATTGATCGTTGTTGATGGAGTTCCTGTAGATAATTCTACTCTTAATGAAACAGATTTAGCATCAGGTTCTGCAAACAGAGCATTAGATTATTCCAATCGTGGAATGGACCTGAATCCGGAAGATATTGAATCTTATACCATTATGAAAGGTCCGGAGGCAACGGCTTTATTTGGAAGTCAGGGAGCTTCCGGAGCGATATTAATCACTACAAAAAAAGCAAAAGCAGGCAGAACAGCTGTAACATACAACTTCTCAGGTCGTATGGAAACAGTCAATAAATTTCCTGAAGTGCAGAACATATACGCCAAAGGAACAAATGGACTATATGATGGTACTTCACCGTATTCATTAGGGCCTAAATATAAAGAAGGGGTTCAACTGTATGATAATATCAGAAGCTTCTTCAGAACAGGTTATAATCAGAAACATAATCTTTCTTTTGAAGGAGGAAATGAAGCATTTACATACAGATGGTCTAATGAATATAATGATAATACTGGTATTACACCTAACACACGATATACGCGTATTTCATCCAGACTTGCTGCCACGGCGAAGTTTGGAGAAAAGCTAAATATCAATACCTCTTTCAGTTACACGAATTCTGACAATGATAAGGCCAGAAAAGGTGCAGATGGATACATGGTTACTTTATTACGATTCAATCCTATGGCTGATGTACGTCAGTGGATAGATGAAAAAGGAAACCGTGTTCTGCATTCGGGAACTATATACAGCGAATTTGATAACCCTTTCTGGGATGTTTACAGAAATACCTCATTTGATAAAGTGAATCGTATGATGGCCAATTCCAATATTATGTACAGACCTTCGAAATGGTTATCTATAAATGGTATTTTGGGCTTAGATTATTCTTTTACACATGGAGAGAGTGTGTATCATAATCAATCCTATTTAGGCTCAGGCTCAGAAGGTGATCCTACCGGCGGGCAGATCAGCGTATATGACCGGACTTCAAGGATTCTGACAGGATCATTGACAGCAAGGTCAAGTCATAAGTTTGATGATTTTTCATTACAAGGTGTATTAGGAGCTTCTTTTAATGATTATGATTATGTCACCAATTCGCAGTATGGTAAAAAATTCTTTGATCAGGATTTTTACAGTATAAACAATACACTGCCTGAAACAAGATTATCCAAAAGTACCATTAATAATTACCGAAATGTCGGCTTTTTCGGACAGGCAGTACTTGGTTATAAAACCATATTATATCTGACATTGTCAGGCCGACTGGATGGCAGTTCGCGACTTATGCCTAATAACCCTTTCTTTGGTTACCCTTCCGGATCTATAGCTTTTAACTTCTCCGATATTAAAGGATTTCACGACATGTTCCCTTTTGTGGATGAAGGAAAGCTGAGATCTTCAGTGTCACTTACCGGAAAGGAACCTTGGCGTACGTATTATACTAAATCTTCTTTTGAAGGACAGTATTCTACCGGAGGAGGTTTTGCATACGGTGTTAATGGCGGTAATCTGGATCTGAAAGTAGAGCGTACAAGAGACTTTGAGACTGGAATCGAGTTCTCTTTGTTCAAGAAACGCGTTTCTTTTGATTTTACTTATTACACCCGTTTAAGTTCGGATCAGATTATTCTGCCGCGCCTCAGTTACGGAACCGGTTATATCCTGAAGATGCTGAATGGCGGCGAGGTTAAAAATCACGGGATAGAAATTCAGACTATGGTCAGACCTATTGAGAAGCGTGATTTCAACTGGGATGTTACGTTCAATTTTACTAAAAACAGAGGTAAAGTACTTTCGCTGGCCGAAGAATTACCCGAATTGTATGAATCTGATACCTGGGTGCTTTCAGGATTACGTACTTCAGTACATCCTGGATATAGTATAGGTGCACTGAGTGGTACCCGATTCAAGAGAAATGCGAACGGAGATGTGCTGATTAATACAGCTACAGGACTTCCTGTAACAGGAGATGGTGTTTATTATCCGATCGGTGACCGTATTCCTGATTTTACCTTGGGAACGATTAATAAGTTCAGATATAAGAGTATTTCATTATCCTTTCTTTGGGATCTGCGTGTAGGAGGTGATGTGTTTAATGGTTTGGAAAACCGGATGTTCAATCTGGGTGTTTCAGCGAAAACACTTAACCGCGAAGAACCTCGTGTTATTCAGGGTGTTCTGCAGGATGGTTTAGAGGAGTCTGCCAATCCGACTATTAATAATATTGCCGTCACTCCATTTTACAATTCTAACTATTACTTTACGAATGTCGAACCGTCCATGTTTATCGAGCGGGACATCTATACTTTCCGTTTACGAGATATCTCTCTGGCTTATGAATTACCCAAAAGCCTTACCAGCAGAATTGGTAAAAATACCAGTATGAGTGTATTCTTTACAGGAACGGATCTGTTGCTGTTTACAAACTATACCGGATTGGATCCGGAAAGTAACCTGAATACACCAGGTGTAGGCGGTATAGGTGGATATGGTATTGACTATGGTAATATGGCGAAGCCGAGGGGATTTAACTTAGGATTGCGGTTAAAATTATAATTTTATGAAAAGTACAAAAATATTACTGGTGGTACTCATAGTGGGTTTGCTGACCAGTTGTAAAAAATATCTGGACATTAATGATAACCCGTCATTTCCACAGGATGCAAAAGCTGAATTGCTTCTGGCACCGATTGTCTATCAGATGGCTAATGGTTATTCTCAGGATGCGCGTATTATAAACAAATTTACACAGGGTATAGTAGGGGGCAGTTCTGATTTTAACTCTCTGGTCTGGGAAAGACATGGCTATATTGGTGGCGTAAGTGACGTCGGTGGGGTCATGTGGCGGATGGTGTATTATAATCATGGACACAATCTGAGAGTAATGCTCGAAGATGCGATCAAAAATGAGAAATATGAGTATGCTGCAATTGGCTATGCGATCAAAGCATGGGGCTATCAGATGCTGACAGATTATCATGGTCCTGTAATTCTGGATGAAGCTTTACGCAATGATTTATTAAAATTCAAATATCAGGATCAGCCTGAAGTGTATGCTAAAGTGCGTCAGTGGTGTGATTCTTCACTGTATTATATGACACTGAAAAGTCCGCTTAATTATTCTGCCAATCTGAATTCTGCGTCAGGTGATAATCTGTACAGAGGGAATATGGATCGCTGGAAAAAATTTGTATATGGAATTCTGGCATTGCAATATAGCCACCTGGTTAATAAACCTGAATTTTCTTCCCAATATGCTGATTCTGTAATCCGTTATGTAGATCTTTCCTTTACTTCTGCAGCGGATGATGCCGGAGTGAAGTTTGGCGGGAAATCACCGGAAACATCAAATATTTTCGGAACGGATGGAGGATATCTTAATTCTACATATTACAGTAAAGCGGGTTTGCCGATTTTACGGTACTTAACCGGAGGTGTAAGAGGGGATTTTGAGGAGGCCGCAAAGACTTCTTTGGATCCGCGATTGTCAAGAATGTTGAACTTTAGACTTCCCGATAGTACATTCATCGGAGGGACGCCCAATATTTCTAATTCGACTGTTCCTTCTGTAGTAGGTGCCGGAGGTAAATTTATCTTTAAGAATACGGTAGATTTTCCATTAATGACGTATTCACAGCTACAGTTTGCCAAAGCGGAAGCTATGCTGATAAAAGGACAGCGGGACGGCGCATTTGCAGCCTATCGAAATGGAATAACGGCACACATGTCTTTTGTGAGTCGCTATGCTGTAGCGGAGGCTTCCGGAGAAAAAGACATTACAGCAACAGAAATCGGCATATATCTGGCAAGTACAGAGGTTGCACAAACTGCAGCTGAATTGACGATAGCTGACATTATGGGGCAAAAATATATTGCACAGTGGGGCTGGGGTTCACTGGAACAATGGTGCGACCTGAGAAAATACCATTATGATGCAACTGTTTTCAGACAGTATCAGCAAATAGATCCGTCTACATTGGTGTACAAGAAATATGGGTATCGTGTGCGCCCCCGTTACAATTCGGAATATGTATGGAATGCGGATGAGTTAGCTAAATGGGGTGGTTTAGAGCCTGATTATATCACAAAGGAGTTATGGTTTTCAAAATCTACGGATTGAAATTTTTGAAGTTATGAAATCAATAAAACTAATTATATGCGTGCTTGGTCTCGTATCCCTGTTCGGCTGCGAGAAGTCGGTCAAGGATTATGGAAATCTGGAGTTCATGACCAACGATGACGCTATTGTCAAGATCAATATGGCGAGTGTATATCCGGACGACAGATACATGTATGTCAAATTTAATGATCAGCGTGTAACGCCACTTATTCGTGCCCGTGAACCGTATCCGGGAGGAGGATGGAATACAAGAGGAGATTCACGAGCGGATTTTCTAAGGATCAAATCCGGCAATGTAAATGTCAAACTGGGTCTCCCGAAGAAGAAAGATGATGGTACGGATTCGTTAATTCTTTATGAAACGAATATTATGCTGACAGCGGGCAAACGTTATACCCTCCATTTGGCGGATACGGCAGCAAATACCAAATCCCTTTTGACAGAAGAAGATTTCTCCGTACCGGACTCCTTGTATGCACGCTACCGGTTTGTAAATCTGATGCCTAATGTGCCTGCAGTAGATCTGTATTATGGATTTTTCTCCACTACAGCTGCAGGGCAGGTTGCAACTCAGGATTCTCTGGTGGCGAGTAACATTAAGTTTATGGAGATGAGCGAATACTTTGTATTGAACAGAAGTGTCTCCAGAACCTGGAAGGTCAGACCTGCGGGGGCAGCAGTGACCAATGCTACTGTTATTGCGTTCTATGGTAATGCAGGTACGATTGTCAATCAGCGGACTTATACTGCATTTGCGTTAGGATATAACGGACAGACAAGTACTGCTATGAAGCCTTATCTTTCATTTTTTAACATACGATAAATGACTACGCTATGAAATCAAGTTTAAAATTTTTGTCATTGAGCGTTGAACATGCGTTGACGTTTGTTGTGACTTCTGTGTTTATCGTTTCAGCATTTACATCTTGTAAGCAAAGGGATGACTGGCCTGTATTTGAGAATAAGGAAGTGATAGTAGAGAAAGATACTATTCCTCCTGATAATCAAATCGGTGCTTTGACCCAAAGTATTATTACGAATACTGATATTATCAAAACTTTTCGTCTGGATTCGACTACAACTGTTGCAGAGGGGATCGTTCATACGCACATCCGTTACCTCAATAGACTGAATCTCCCTGTCAGTATGCATGTTCTGGAAATAGATTTATCCAAACCTAAGCTTGCTGTTCAGGCACTCGGTCCATTTAATGAGGTGCTTTATGCTACTCAGATTTTACCTGAAATGGCAAAGTATAATGAATCGGGATCAGGAGGAAAAATGATGGTCGCCATTAACGGAGATGCCGTATTGACTTCCGGAACAACGGTGAATGCACCATCGGGGTCGTATATACGCTATGGAAGGCAGATCAAAACGAATACCACTACTGCGACTGCTTTTACTATTCCGTATTTTGCTGTTACAAAGGCTGGAGTGCCGTTTATCGGAAACAGACCAAGTGCAACTTATCCTGCGGAAGCGGTGGATCTGAATACCATTTATCATTTAGTTTCCGGAACAAACTGGCTTGTTTTTAACAATAATCTGATAACATCTACGACTGCTACAGTATCTGCACGTACGGCAATAGGGATTAATGCGGATAAAAAAGTTATCTGCGTGGTGGTCGATGGAGGAGATGATGCCTTTTCAACAGGTATCACACTGAATGATTTGGGCGTAGTCATGAAAACTCTGGGATCAAGCAGAGCATTTTTTACAAATGGAGGGAATTTCTCTGCTATGGTAAAGAGGAAGGAAGATGCAAAAGGCCTGCGTTGGGATATGTTGAACAGACCGGTTAATAAAACCGGATCTGCCACAGCGAATGGAATAGGATTTGTGCTGCGGCCATAATAAGTTTAACGTTTATAGTATAAGCGGGCAGATATTCTGCCCGCTTTTTTTTGTTAAGAACGCTGTTATGTCCTTGTTTTTGCGTTTTATTGCAGACTTTGAGGTTGAATTTGAGGTTTAATTGTGTTATTTTGTCTCGAATTTAAATAAAAGAAGCAAAATAGTGCAGTTTTAGAAAATAAATTGCTAAAATTGTAAAGGACATTGTCCTGTTTATACTGACCAGACCATATTACATGCTTATTATCTAAACTATTCTATTATTTATAAACCATAAACAAACTGTCAAACATGAAGAGAAAATTACTCTTATTATTTTTTTGGCTGATGCTCATTTCAGTCAATTTGATGGCGCAGCAGAAAACAATTTCCGGGAAGGTTACCAATTCCGCAGATGGGGCGCCGTTGTCCAGTGTGACTGTTCTTGTCAAAGGAAAGTCTGTCACAACAAAAACTGCTCCGGATGGTAGCTTTACAATCCAGGCAAATCCTGGAGATGTGTTGATCTTCCGTTCTGTAGGATCGAAAGAAGTGCAGCAAACAGTCGGGGCCGGTAATACAGTCTCCGTATCTATGTCCGGCTCGGAAGAAGCTCTTGAAGAAGTCGTGGTAACGGCGATGGGTATTAAAAAAGAGAAAAAGGCATTAGGGTATGCTGTTCAGGATATTAAATCGGATGAATTAATGCGAAATAAGAATCCGAATGTCATCAATTCTCTTAACGGTAAAATTGCTGGGGTAAATGTTACGAATTCGGGCGGATCTCCAGGTGCTTCTGCATCTATCATCATTCGTGGAGGAACTTCATTAGAGCGTGATAATCAACCTTTATTTGTGATTGACGGGATGCCAATGGATAACTCAACAGGACAAGGAGATAATTCTGCCTTTGATGGTAACACGAATATCTCGACAACAAATGGTAACCGTGCATTAGATTTGAACCCGGAAGATATAGAATCAATCTCGGTATTGAAAGGACCTGCGGCGGCGGCATTATACGGTTTGCGGGCAGCAGCTGGTGCAGTTGTGATTACTACCAAACGTGGTAAAGAAGGTTCTGCAACCATTGGTGTTAACTCTCGTTTTGGAGCGAATTGGGTGAACCGTTTACCAAAACTACAATCCAAATACAAGCAAGGGTCTAATTACAAGGGAAATAAAATTACGGATAATACCTATTTATCATGGGGTGATGCGTTCGCTCAGGGCGAAACGATATATAATAACTTAGAAGATTTTTATCAGACAGCTACAAGTTTTGATAATTCTTTTAATGTATCTGGAGGAAATGCTAATGGCAATTTTTATTTATCCGGTTCTAACCTTGATCAATCAGGGATTGTGCCAACAACCGATTTTAAAAGAACTACTTTTCGTTTTAATGGAGAGCAGAAGGTAGGTGTATTTACGTTCGGAGCGAATGCTTCTTATTCTCATAGCACTACACAAAAGACGTTGACAGGTTCAGGTCTTTGGGGAGGATCGGGAATGGGTTATATGGAGTCTATTTTGGCATTTCCCCGCAATGTGGATATGAAAAACTGGATTGATCCCAGTGGTAAGCAAATCTTGTTATTGCCTAATGTCGCTTTGCAGGATAATGTAGACAATCCATATTGGACAATTAACAAAAATCCGCAAAAAGATAAAACAAACCGTTTCTTAGGAAATGTGTATGCAAATGTGAAAATCACAGATTGGTTGGATGCTACTTATAAATTAGGCGTTGATAATTATACGACCAATTTCAGATCTATTCTTACACCAGGTTCAGCAGTAAAAGAAGCCTGGCAGAAAGGTATGCTCTCTGAAAATGTGAGACAATACAATTATATCAATTCTAACTTTATGTTGAACTTTCATAAAGAGTTCGCAAAGGATTGGGATCTGAATTTCTTGTTGGGTACGACTGCGGAAGATACACGTATACAAGCTAATTCTATGCGGGCTGAGCAGTTTTCTATACCTAACTTTGAAAGTATAAATAATGCGGATCCTAAGAACCGATACCTGAATGAGGTGATTACAAATAAGCGCCTTTTAGGTGTGTACGGAGATTTACGTATAGGGTATAAAAATTTATTGTTTTTAAGTGCTACAGGTCGTAATGACTGGTCTTCTACACTACCCATTCAAAACAGATCGTTCTTCTACCCTTCATTCTCGGGAAGTTTGATCTTTACGGAGTTAATGGAGAAAAATGATATTTTATCTTATGGAAAGCTAAGAGCTTCATGGGCTCAGGTGGGTAAAGATGCGCCTCCATATCAGACAAATACTTATTTGAAGGATATCCAATTAACTATTGGAGGAGGTTTTAGAAATGAGTGGACCCGTGGAAATGATCAGTTGAAACCCGAAACTACAACTTCGTTTGAAGTAGGTACTGACCTGAGATTATTCAGCAATAAGTTAGGTTTGGAGTTTACATATTACAAAAACAACTCTAAAGATCAGATTCTGCAGCCTCGTGTTTCCAATGCTACAGGATATATCTTAAGCTATGTTAATACAGGAGAGATTGAAAATAAAGGGATCGAGGTCTCTATTAATACAAGCCCGATTAAGAAAGAAAACTTTAAATGGGATTTAGCATTAAACTTCTCTCATAATAACGGTGTTGTTAAATCTTTACCTGCTGCTTTGCCAATTTTGTATGTGACTGACGTGCAGGTTGGTAATGGTAAGGCTGCTTCATTCGGTAATGGAGATTTTATGGGGATAAGTGGATCTATTTGGCAGAAGGATGCCAACGGAAATCTATTGTTAGACTGGAATACAGGGTATCCTTTGACTTCTACAACAGCAACGTATCCGATAGGAAACCGCGAACCTGATTTTATTGGAGGTCTTAATAATACATTTACTTATAAAAATTGGGAGCTTTCCTTCTTATTTGATTTCAGAAAAGGAGGCGATATTCTTAATAGTACGGAATATTTGTTGACGGCTAACGGAATGAGTAAGAACACTGAAAATAGAGGTGAAAAAGTATCATTTACAGGTATGGGATTAAATCCTAATACCAAGCAATATGAACAAATTACCCGCGAAGTAGTGGCTACTGAAGAGTATTACAGGGATATCTATTCATTAAATACACCTCATTTTGTAGAGAAAGTAAACTGGTTACGTCTGAGATCCCTTAGCTTGACTTATAGTTTGCCTTCTGCTTTATTAAATCGCTCTAAAATTTTTAAAGCAGCCTCTGTTACAGCGATCGGAACCAACCTTTGGTTGTTGACGAATTATTCCGGAATGGACCCTGAAGTCAGTGCTGCTGGTGCAGGTGTGATTGGTTCAGGATCTGTTGGTGTAGACTACGCAGGTGTACCTGCCACTGCAGGAGTAACGTTTGGTTTAAATCTTAAGTTCTAATACAATGAAAAAAATTATATATATAGCAACAGTTCTGTCGGCCTTGTCTTTAAGTGCCTGCAGCAAATGGCTTGATGTTAATGATAACCCTAATTCCGCAAACGCAACTGTGCCTACTGCGGAGCAAAGGCTGCCACCTATATTGGCGCAATTTGCTGATGGGTATGAAAGTGCGGGTACAAGAACATCTTTCATTACCCAGCAGTTAGCAGTAGTAAATGCGAGTAACAACAACTGGAATATGACGCGTTGGAATCTGACTAATGCGGCAATAGGATGGCCATGGCAGGCCTGGTATGTAAATACGGCTGTCAATATACAGCCGATGATCGATGCCGCTAATAAAGTTGGAGCTAATCATTATGTGGGTGTTGCAAAGATCATGAGAGCCTGGGGTTTTGGCTACATGGTAGACTGTTATGGTATACTACCTTATGATGAATTTGATGTTGTTAATAATCTGACACCTAAATTTGATGAAGGAGAGTATGTGTATAGCAAAATTTTGCCTTTGCTGGATGAAGCAATTGCTGATCTGAGTAAACCTCAGGATCAATTTGCGCCGGATCTTAAGGTTGGAGATACGTATAATCTGGGGGATGTGCAGAAATGGATTAAATTAGCATATGGACTAAAAGCCCGTTTTTTAAATCATTTGAGTAAAAGACCAAATTATGATCCGGATCAGATTTTGGACTTATTAACAAAAGCACCTGTTTCAAGTGCAGACGGTACAATTTATCAATATGTGGATGAGAGTGTGAACAACGTGGCGGATAACTCAAAAGCTGCACTGCAATGGACAAATACGGGTACAACTGCGCGAATAACTAAGTTCTATTATGACTATATTACCAATAACTATACAAATGCACCTACAGGAGCTACTAATATGGTGGATCCACGACTGGATTTATTGGTTCCGAGTATGGTCAACGGTACTGGTGCTTTAGTACGCACTAAAGCAGTAGATATGCAGTCGGCCTTACCTAATACAGGTCCGGTTGCTGTTACGTTTAATGAAAAAACAAATAAATTTTCTCATGCAGATTCTGTTTTCATCTCTTTAAGAAGTGCTAAAGCAACGACTAGTGGTCGGGTATTGTCCACCGGAACCTGGTATACACAAAAAGGGGGAAAGGGACTTCTGCTGACTGGTGCGGAAATGAAATTTATTGAAGCTGAAATTCGTTTCAAAAAGGGGCAAACTACTCAGGCTTTACAAGCCTACAAAGATGGTATCAAAATCCATATGGAGATTATGGGGGTTACTGCTTTGAATGTTGCTAATTTTTTGAATAGCAGTTCTGTAATTCAGGATCCGGGCAAATTGACATTAAGCCATATTATGATTCAAAAATATATCGCATTGTCTTATTCTCAGGAGCAATGGGCAGATATGAGAAGAATGGATTATTGTAATGATGCATCTGGTAATTACAATGAAGCAACAGGGATCTATAAAGGGTTTAACAGACCAGGTCACGTTTTTACCAATTCTTTTCCGGGACCGACAGATTGGCCAAGAAGGTTTGCTATCGCTTCTTACGAAATCCAATACAATCTTGATCAGGTAACTAAAGCTGATCCTGATGCAGGTCTACCAACGTATATTACGAAACCTGTGTTTTGGGATAAGAAGTAAGGGACATATTTCCAAAACTGATTTCATTTCGAATAGAGAGGGTTGAGTGAGAATTCAGCCCTCTCTTATTATTTTAACAGATTTTGGTGGATTTTTGCTTTTATAATTTGTTAAATTTACAGGATGAACAGATACCTCATGATGTTTTGTAGCATCTTATGTGCTACGCTACTTGTTGCACAAACGCCAAAAATCATTCAAAAACCAATAACATGGAATGCCGAGCGGGAACAATTATCGCTGGAATACCTGAAAGTACGGCATGGTTTAGATCAGAAAAAAGCTATTATAAAACCTCAGATTGTAGTTGTTCACTGGACTGCAAATAACAGCGTAAAATCTACTTTTAATGCTTTTAATCCGGTGCAATTGCCGGGAAGGCCAGAGCTTACGAAAGCCAGCAAACTTAATGTTTCTTCGCAGTACGTCATTGACCGGGATGGTACGATCTATCAGTTCTTACCGGATACCGTATTTGCGAGACATACCATAGGTCTTAATTATTGCGCCATTGGTATCGAAAACATAGGAAGTGAGAAAAATCCGTTAACAGATGCACAACTGAAAGCCAATACACAACTTATTGATCAGTTATCGGAGAAGTATCCCATTGAACTTGTCATTGGCCATCTGGAATATAAGCAGTTCAAGAAAACCAAATGGTGGAAAGAAACGGATCCCAATTATATCACCGGAAAATCAGATCCCGGCTTGGATTTTATGAAAAGGCTGCGTTCAGGATTGAAAAATACAACCCTTAGAAAGCTTTCCTTTTAAGCTCAACTGTTACTGTAACATAAAAATTACCTAAAAGTGTCTAAATGACACTTTTTTTGTTTTCTCTTCTTTCCTTTTTTGATTCAAATAATAAGATTTTAAACACGTTAATGCGGTTTTGTGCGCACTTTCAATAGTGCGTTATTTCAGTTTAAAGATGTTTTATATTCTATTTTTGCACGTTTTAACGTGTTTTAGTTGATTGTTTTATTTTCTAAACTCAAAATCTTTATTATTTTTATCACGTTTTGCCAATTAACCGACATGAAAACGCAAAACCAATTTAACAACTACTAAAGAATAAACTAATTTTTTCACTATGAGAAAACATCTACTATTGCTGTTGGCAATGCTAGTGTGCCTTTTGGATGTGGTAACTGCTCAGGAACTAACAATTTCTGGAGTGGTCACATCACAGGAGGATGGAAAACCTATTTTGGGCGCTTCAATTAAAGTTGTGGGTACTGCCGTTGGAGCAGTGACCGATGCAAGTGGTAATTATAAGATCAAGGCTGCTAAAGGGCAGACTCTTTCTTTTAGTTACATTGGGATGTTGGCTGCCACACGTGTGGTAGGTGAATCGTCTGTAATAGACATCACTTTGTCACCCGATATGAAAGGTCTGGACGAGGTGGTGGTCACAGCAATGGGAATTGAGCGTAATAAAAAGAGCCTTACCTATTCCGTGCAGACTGTAAAAGGAGACGATCTCCGGGATGCCAATCAATCGAATGTCCTGAATGCATTACAAGGGCAGATCGCAGGAGCGCAGATTTCATCTTCCGGAGGTTCGCCGGGACTGCCGACAGAAATTATTCTCCGGGGATCGAGTACACTGACAGGGGACAACCAGCCACTGATGATCGTGGATGGTATCCGTGTGAGTAATTCTTCTGCTAATGGAACGGTCAACCGGATTGCGGACTTTAATCCTGCTGATATTGAGGATATCTCCATATTAAAAGGAGCGGCGGCTGCAGCACTCTATGGTATTGATGCCGCTTCCGGTGCAATCATTATTACAACTAAAAAAGGTAAAGCCGGAGCGATGCAGATCAATGGATCGTACAAGGCATTTGTCGAGACTATGGGACGTACACCTCGTCAGCAAGGTATTTATACTACCGGAACAGGAGGAGTATACGATGAAACCTCAGGAAGTTCATGGGGTCGGAAATTTAGATATGATGAGACTGTGTACAATAATATAGATCGTTTCTTTCAAACGGCTGTAACGCATGATGTCAATCTGAACGTCAATGGAGGTAGTGAGAAATTAAATTACTACATGTCCGGAGGATACCGCAATGCAGGATCCATGGTGCCTAATACAGAGCAGGAGAAAATCAACTTCCTGTTAAAAGGAACAGCTAAATTAAGTTCAAAACTGGAACTGACCACTTCTGCAAATTACATCAAAAACAATATTCAGGAAGGTCTTGGAGGAGTAAACTCAGGAGGATGGATTAATAGTATTCTGACTTATCCACTCAGATACGATATTCTTTCGTATCAGAAACCCAATGGAGAACCCTTGTATTCATATATTGAGGCAGAGGATGATGGACGTAATGCAATGATCTCACCTATGTGGGGTGTTATGCGTAATCCGCGAAACAACGACGTGGAACGTTTTGTGGTCAATGGAAGGATTGATTACAAAGTTGCAGACTGGGTGAGACTTTCGTATCAGCTGGGACAGGATTTTACAGCATCCAAGTACCGTATTATCACCACGCCGGGAACTCCGGGAACTTATTTTGATGGCCGGGTTTCAGAATCCAACACGAATACAAAGTATACAACATCGATATTCAATGCCACATTTGACCGTAAATTCTATAACGATTTCCGTGCAACGTTGATCTTGGGAGGAACAAGTGATTACTTTGATAGTAAAGGCGTTGGTTATATGGGTGAAAGTCTGCTCGTAAAGGATATCTTCTCTCCGAATGTGGTGGAGCGTGAAAACCTTAGCCTTACAGATACATGGTCCAGACGTCAGCGCTATGCAATCTATGGGGATTTCAAATTGGAGTACAAAAACATCGTTTCTGTTGGGGTAACCGGACGTAATGACTGGTCTTCTACTTTGCCTAAAAATGCACGTTCATTCTATTCGCCATCCTATTCCGGTAGTTTTAGCTATAGCGAACTGTTTGATCATGATTCCTGGTTTGGTAAATTACGTGTGAGTTATGCCAAAGTAGGTAAAGATGCTCCTATTTACCGTACCAATACCAATCTGGTGCAGGCGCAGACACAGGGAGGTGGATTCGTGACCAGTGCTACAGGAGGTAATCCGGATCTGAGACCGGAGAAAACCAGTGAGTTTGAGATCGGATCAGAATTAAGTTTGTTTAAAAACCGACTGAATCTGGATTTAACCTACTATGAACGTAAGAGTATTGATATGATTATGACTCCGCGTGTGCCTCTGCCTTCGGGATATGTCATTATGACTTTCAATGCAGGTTCGCTGCGTAATCGTGGAATCGAAGCTTCCCTTAGCGGAACGCCAATTAAGAAAGATGATTTTACGTGGTCATCAACACTAAACGCATGGCGTAATACTTCAAAAATGTTAGAATTTGCGGGAGATATCGTGACATTCAAATATACGAATGCACAGCTTACTGCCGGTACAGCCGCAACAACGCTTAATGATGCTGTGTTGGGGATTGTAGGTACTGACTATAAAAGAACAGATGAAGGGTATGTTGTTGTAAATGCAGATGGTTACCCGATCATTGATTCTAAAGAGAAGTATATCGGAAACCGCGAACCTGAATTTAATATCGGCTGGATGAACAAATTTCGGTATAAAGATATCAGCCTTTCTTTTCTATGGGATTTCAGGTTCGGAGGAGATATTCTGAATGCCAGTCGTCAGCGTATGATGTCTGTAGGTACAGCATATGATATCGGAGAATGGAGAGATAAAGAATTTGTATTCAATGGTGTTGTGCAGCAAAATGACGGAACGTACATCAAGAACGAGAAATCAGTGGTGATGGATTACAGTTACTTTGCAAATAACTACTATCAGGTAGGAACAAACTTTGTTGAAAAGGTAAACTGGGCTCGTGTGCGCTATATCACATTAAGCTATGCGTTGCCGAAGATATGGTCCAAACGATTGGGTGTAAATAACCTGAGTCTGGAGTTGTCTGCGCAGAATCCTTTCGTTATTACTAATTATTCGGGAGGAGATCCGGAGGTAAACAGTGCCGGACCAAATGCTGGTGGCTCCGGAGCCAGTACGATGGGAGTAGATAATGGCGCTATTCCATTGCCTAAATCCTACTCTTTTGGTTTTAATATTTCTTTATAAGCATCGGATCATGACTAGAATTTTAAAAAACATAACAACAGTACTTGCCCTGGTCGTGGTAAGTTCGTGTAGTAAACTCGATATTAATGAGAACCCTGTGAATCCGGTAACCGTACCTTCTACACAGCGTTTGGCTGCAATAGAAGCCAATCTGGCGTATTCGTTGTACTCTCAGGCACGCTGGGGTGCTTATCACAGCTATTACCTGACGACAAGAACGGGAAATAGTAATGCACAGACAGATACCTGGAATTACAACAGTATTACACGTCTGGGTGCATGGAGGTGGCATTATTTTGATGTTGGTAGTAATATTATCGGACAGGCTGGTATGATTGTCCGTGCTAAGGAAGAAGGATCGAATAACTACATTGGTGTGGGCAAAATTATGCTTGCATTGAGTTACCTGAGTGCGACAGACGTATTTGGAGATATGCCAATGAAAGAAGCATATATAGGCTCTTTTAATCCGCTGTATGATAGCCAGGAAGAAATTCTGAAAAATATACTTGCTCTTCTGGATGAGGGTGTGGCTGATCTGAATAATGTAGGTGATCAGGCTTTGTCCATGACTGCCAAGACAGATATTATTTATCAGGGTGATCTTAATAAATGGAAAGGCTTGGCCGAAGCGGTAAGAGCTCGTGTAAAGTTGAGAACAGCTAATTTTCAAAACGGACATCAGGAGCTGTTGACAATTGTAAACAATGCAATAACAAATTTTTCCGATGCGCTTTATACTTATCCAAAAGGATCGACATCATCCTGGCAACGCAATCTTTGGGGACCTTCAGGTCCGCCTCCTGCCGGAGAAGCATTTCAGTTTGCTGATATCAAAAGTGATCTGGAAACCACTCTTCCAACGGATGTGCTAATGAAATCACTGACGATAGACGAAGTAAATAAGGTATATGATCCTCGTTTACTTAAGCTGACAACGCCGGGAGCAAATAACAAATATATGGGTGCTAAAATGTCTGAAGGGCTGCGGGATGTTAATCTTCCGACAGGGACTGTTTATCAGGATTTTGCAAACCTTCGAAACGGATTCTGGACTTCAGATGATTCTCCTTATCCGATCCTTTTAAAAGAAGAACTTTATTTTATCAAAGCTGAAACACAGTTTTACTTGGGAGATACAGAAGGTGCGCTGGCTTCTTACCATACGGGCATAGATTTGAATCTGAGAAGACTTGGTGTAGCTGAAGGGCAAATCATCAGTTACATGGGGTCAGCTAAGGTTGCACAGAATGCTTCCGCATTGACTATCGCTGATATTATGCTTCAAAAATATATCGCACTTTACCTGCAGGGAGAGACCTGGACAGATATCAGACGGTACGGATACAGCAAGAAGGCTTATCCGAATTTGTATTACCCAAGATATGCGCTTACAGAATGGACAGGGAGATATATTCAGCGTTTGCCTTATGATCCGCAGACAGAATATGTGTACAATCCTAAAGAAATTGCCCGCTTAGGTGCATCGTCCAGAGACTGGGTATTTAAACCGGTTTGGTGGGCAGAGAAGTCAACATTAAAAGATTAAGAGAATGAGAAAGATAACGAACATACTATATGCAATAGTCTTAGCATGTGCTTTGATTTCTTGTGAAAAAAATGATCCCATTTCAGAATTGGGAGAAACAAACGGTCAGTTTGCTGCACAGTTGAGAGTGTCGTATAATAATACACGGCCGGCAATCGGAGATACCTTACAAGTGACAGCCTCTACCTGGCAGCGTGATGATAAATTTTCAGAAGTGAGATTTATGGAGACCATAGTCGAAACATTCGGTATTAATATGAGTCTTAAAAACGGAACTCAGTTATTGACAAAAGGAGAAACTGAATCGACCCTGACTGTTATAGATTCCATTGCAAAAGCAAATTCATGGTTGAAAGTTGCTGCTGCCGATATGGATAAATATTGGGTGACAGTAACGAATAATTATGTGATGGTAGGAAGGTATCCGATGGTTGTTAAAGAAGGTAAGTATCCGAATAACAGTAGCTTGATTACAAAATTGTCTGATCAGGAATTTGAGATACTGAAAGGCTTGCTAGCTTACACGATCACCAGAGCCGATTATTTGGTCTTGTATCCGAGTGCTCCTGCCAGTCATTTTACGAATGGCGGAACTTATGTGTTGTCACAGACGGGGATCAATAATCTAAAGCAGACATTGACAAAAGAACAATTGCTTCCCGTTGTCAACAGTATTAAAAAAGTAGGAAAATACAGTGTGACAATAGATGTGGCGGCTATAACTTCAACAGGTACTGCTACAGTAGCGACCAGAACATTCGAAAACAGTTTATAATATGAAGACAGTTAAATTTTTATACCTATTTATCGGCCTTATCATATTAGGCTGTTCAAAGGATGAGATAACCAGTATTGGCCAGCAGGGTGAGTATATCGCAAACTTTGATTTCCCGGAATATGCTATTACAGCTCCGGCAAAAGTAGTGCTAACAAACCGATCGAAGAATGCAGATAAATTTCAATGGCAGTTTGACGGAGCAAAGATTATCGATAGTAAAGGGAAGGTACAGGATGTGACCACATCTGAAAAGATGGTTCCGGATACTATTTTTTATGAACTTCCGGGAGAATACAGTGTCAGTCTGACCACCTGGCAAGGTGATCAGAAAAAGGAGATTACGAAAAAAATCGTTATCCCTAAAATGCAGCCTAAGATTAATGTGCCTGAGAATATAGCCGTCTATACTGACGCACAATTCTCCGCCAGCATATTCACGTATCCTGGAAAAACGGTGACCTATAGCTGGGATTTTGGCAACGGAGTCGTTTCTGATTTAGAAAAACCTGTTGTTAAGTTTACAAAAGAAGGAAGTCAGATTGTGAAGTTGACCGTTAACGACGGTGTAGAAACGCTAACAACAGAAGTAGCAGTAGATGTCAAAGGGGAACTGGCCAAAACCATTTATTTTACGGATGTCATTACCAAGAAAATCTACAAATATAAACTGACGACTTTGGCGCCGTCTACCGTAGTTGATCTTGGAATTACCACCGGTGTCAGTCCATTAGGTTTGTCTATAGGTAATGGCAAGGTTTATCTGTCAGATGCTGGTCTTGGATTGCGTTTTAGTACCGGTACCAATGCAAACGGAGATGGTTTTGTAAAATATTTTAATCTGGATGGAACAGGAGAGACTACCTTGACAAAGAGAAGTGTTGTTGGTGCATCCGAATATAATCTGGATCCTTGGATGAACACCGTTGACTCAGATGGTAACGTCTGGTGGACAAGCCGTAACAATGGTGTGTATGTAGCTGCAGGTGGCGGGGTAGAGATTCCTTATCCTAACTTTAAATTCAGACCTACAGCGACCAATATTCCCGGATTTTCTTCTTCTACACATTTCTATAGCGGAATAAAAGAGGTGAATGGGGAAATCTGGGTTTCGTTTACCGGTACAGCTGGCGTCGGAATTCATAAGTTCAGCAAGGCAGGAGCATTTATAGGCTCTCTTTCAGGAACTATTAGGTCTCTGGGTGTACGTCAGTTTGTGGTGGATCAAGTCAATAAGCAAATCTATTTTGCGATCAACAGAGCAGGAACATATATCCCTGGAATTTACCGTTCAGATATGGCTGGTAATAATATTGTCGCCGTTTATAATGATCCTGCTGTAATGGGCTTTACTACGACAGGCTTTAGTGATCAGGGTTATGTAGCACCGGATAATACAAATGAGACTATCTATGTAACCGGTATGGATGTCGATGTAGATGAGACCGGAAAGGGTTATCTATACTTTGGCTACCGTAATAAAGCTGATGCAAGCGGTGCAAATGCACCACAGACAGTGGGTTCGGGATCTAAATCCGGAGTCTTGAGATATAAGTTAGGAACAAATGAAACTCCTGAATTTATTATCAAAGGATATGCGCCTTATGGTATCGCTATTGATCAGGTAAAACGATAAGATATAATCTGCCCCTTCAGAAATGTAGGGGCTAAATAAAATGAACATGAAGAAATTTTTAATATTGGGTATAACTCTTCTGGTAACATTGGTGTCCTGTAAGAAGGATGTTATCTGGGTGCCGGATGGTTACGGAGCAGATCAGTTTGTCAAGCCGACAACTCCTTATCAGCCAGATCTTTCATTTAAAACGGTTGTTTATCTGCCAAGCTACCGGACTGTTGCTGCTATAGATACCACAGCGTTGGAGAGTTTGACGCACGTGATATACGCGTTTATGCAGCCTAAGTCGGATGGGTCATTGGTTTTGCAGGGAACAAAGGAGAACATGCAGGCTGCAGTGAAATTGGTAAAGCGTCATAATAAGAAAATTGTAATCGCAATGAATGGTGTGGATTCAGTATTTACGACGATTGTTTCCAATCCGCAGTTGCGATCCAAGTTTATTGCAAATATAGTGAGCTTTACGCTTCAGAACCAGTTCGATGGTGTAGATATGGATTGGGAATACCCCAGATCCAATAAGGCGAATGATGTTACATTTGGCATATTTATGCAGGAGCTGGGGGCTGAGCTTCACTCCTGGCATCGTACATTAAGTATGGCTGTGACGGCAGGAATCTTTGCCGGAACTGTCAAAGAAGGAATCAGCAAAGAGGCTATCGATGCCTGTGATTTTGTTAACCTCATGGCCTATGATGGTATCGGAACAGATTCGGCCAATCCCAATCATCATGCAAGCTTTGGTATGGCAGAGCGTGTACTCAATATCTGGATAACAGAAAAAGGACTTCCGGCAAATAAGGCTGTTTTAGGCTTGCCGGCTTATGGAAAAACGGCTGCAAATGCGGCGACTCCATATCGGGATTTACTGGCGATGGGAGCGAATGCAAATGCTGATGAATTTACTAAAGATGGAAAAACCTATTATTACAATGGTGAAAATACCATCAGGCTGAAAACACAGCTGGCCAAACAAAAAGGAAATGGAATTATGTTTTGGGAATGGGGTCAGGATGCTGTAGGAGCACAATCTTTAATAAAAGTGGGTTTTGCTGCTGCAAAGTAAGTATTCACCAACTTAATCGTTTTTAAATGCCGGTAATAAAGTGCCGGCATTTTTTGTTATAAACGCAATTGTATCGTAAACGTGACAAAATAGTGTATTTATTACACTATCCTTCTCTGCGGTAAATAGCAGTCAATCTGATTATTGTGCGTTTTTGTGCGCATTTTCAAAACCTTACTTGCTTGTTCTTGCTTTTTAGAAGAGCTTAAATAAGAATTATTGCCCGGCAAAGTAAGTGTTTCCTCACTTTATTTGTTAATAAATGTTAATTATATCCATATTTCTTGCATACTTTTATCCTGATTTAAAACAAAACAAACATAAACAGGCAAAACTTTTTAAAATCTACTTTTAAAAAACAAGCTAATTTAATCTAAAAAAGTATGAGAAAATTTCTACTATTTTCTGTTGCTCTAGGATTATCCTTACCGTTTTCGGAAGCAAATGCCGGAAATGTAAAAGGTAATGCACTCGTCCGCGAAGCAACTTCGTACATGAGTTCGAATCTACGAATGGAGCAAGGGACGGTTCAAGGGACAGTATCCGGTCCGGATGGACCATTAGCGGGTGTTACTGTCTCTGTGGTGGGAACCACTACTTCTACACAAACGGATGCCAATGGGCAGTTCCGTCTTACAGCTCCTATCGGAGCTAAGATCCGTTTTTCAAGTGTAGGATTTACATCTAAAGATCTGACTGTTACTTCCAACACCTTAAATGTAACCCTGACGAGTGATGAGTCCACACTTGATGAGGTCGTTGTTGTAGGATACGGTACACAGAAAAAGGGGAATCTAACCGGAGCTGTGTCTACTATCAATGTGAAAGAAAACCTGCAGAGTAGGCCTATCGCTGACGTCGGTCGTGCTATACAGGGAACAACTCCCGGACTGAGTGTTACTATACCCAGCGGTGAAGTTGGCTCTGATCCAAGGATCAGAATCCGTGGTGCAATTTCTTCTATGCAGGGAAACAGTAATCCATTAATCTTATTGGATAATGTGGAAATTCCAAGTATTCAGTATGTCAATCCGGAAGATATCGAATCCATCTCTGTACTGAAAGATGCTGCTGCATCTTCTATTTATGGAGCAAAAGCTGCTTTTGGTGTTATTCTCATTACGAGTAAGACTGGTGGCACGCAGGAAAAAATCAACATTAACTACTCTAACAACTTTTCTTTCCAAAACCCTTTCAAAAAATATGAAATGGGACGCGTCAATGCATTGAAATATACAATGGATGCATTGGACCGTATCGGAGCGGTAGAAACGGGAGCGTTTTATAAAGTAAACCGCGAGAGCTATGAAAAAGCAGTAGAATGGGATAAAAAATACGGATCCACTATTGGTGCTAATGATCCGACGGTATATGGTCGTGACTGGTATGTAAACCCGGGAGATCCGACTAAGAAGTATGGTGTACGTACCTACGATCCATATGATTATATGATCCGTGAATGGGCGCCTACACAGACACATAACTTGTCACTGAATGGTAATCTGAATAAAACTAAGTATACCATGTCTTTTGGTTCACTGAATCAAAGTGGTATGTTGAAACCTGGCGATTCGGATAAATTCAAAAGATACAATGCAGCTTTACGTGTGAGTTCGGAGTTGAATAAATACCTGACTGTACGTGGAGGTGCCATGTTTGCGCAACGGAATAAGACGTATCCGTATGCAACCAACTCTACCACAGCCGATCCATGGTTGTACATGTACAGATGGAGTTCTTTATATCCGATGGGGAATGACGAAAACGGAAATCCGATTCGCAGCCCATGGAGCGAAAACTCCATTGCAAATGATGCCAGCATGTTGCGCAATTATATCAACTTAAATGCAGGTGCAACGGTCAATATCATGAAAAACTGGAAAGTAGATATTGACTATACTTTCACAAATGAAGACTACAGCTGGAGAAGAAACGGAACCCGTTATACAGCAGCCAATTCATGGGTTGCTGCAAAGCAAAGATTTGATAAAGACGGTAAGCCTGTATATGTAAATAGTGACGGACAGACTGTTGCTGCTACAGATCCGGGAGCGATATTGGCATATGATCTTTCAAAAGATACGTATACTGCTAACGGATCTGCTCAGGATCATATCTACATGCGTTCAGAAAATGAGCGCAGACATACAGTGAATGCATTCACCACCTATCAGCTGAATCTGAATGATGCACATGATTTCAAATTTATGCTGGGACTTAACAGGGTGACTACAGATGGACAATACCACTGGACGCAACGTGCGGACCTGATCGATATCACTAATCCTCAGTTTGACCTGGCCGTGGGACAAGTTACCGGTAGCGGAGGTGAATCATGGGATTCTCAACTGGGATATTTCGGACGTATCAATTATGCCTTTAAAAACAAATATCTGGTAGAAGCGAATCTGCGTTATGATGGTTCTTCTAAATTTCCAACGGATTTGAAATGGAGATGGTTTCCATCCTTTTCTGCAGGTTGGGTAGCTTCAGAAGAAAGTTTTATGGAATGGGCTAAGCCTACATTAAGTAATCTGAAATTCAGAGGATCCTGGGGTATTATCGGAAATCAGGCTGTTCCTTCCGATCTGTATATCGCAAATATGACTGCAGGACAGACAGGTTGGATTGCGAATGGTGCGTTGACCAATTCGGTGGGAACGCCTAAGTTGAATGTACCTTCAGTAACATGGGAAGATCTGGAGACATTGGATTTTGGTGTGGATGCCCGTTTCTTCCAAAACAAACTGGGTTTAACATTTGACTGGTATCAGAAGAAAACAAATAACATGTTTGCTCCTATGGAGGGAACGACCTGGACTTTGGGTGCTGCCGCTCCATTCGGAAACTACGGTACATTGACAACGAAAGGTTTCGAGTTGGCTATTGATTTCAACCACCGTTTCGAAAATGGATTGGGGATCAATTTAAGAGCTAATATCGATGATGCGAAGTCAGTATTTAGCGGATACACTTCACAAAGAGGTACTGGATTAAATTATGATGGTCGTGTATACGGAGATATCTGGGGATATGAGACAGATCGTCTGTATCAGTATGATGACTTTGTGTTAGATGGCAACGGAAAACCTCAACTGGTTAGCCTGACTCCTGAGATGTCTAAATACAATACCAGCGGTGGTGGTAAAGCATACTTGCTGAAAGACGGACCAAATGGAGAAAAGGCAGTTTATCAGCCGAGATTCCAGAATTCAACCAATTTTTACTTCGGCCCGGGGGATGTCAAATTTAAAGACTTAAATGGCGACGGTGAGATTGATAACGGAAACGGAACAGTAGAAAATCCGGGTGATATGCGTATTATCGGAAACTCTACCCCACGTTATCAGTATGGATTCAGAATAGGTGCAGACTATAAAGGATTTGACCTTTCTGCATTCTTCCAGGGAGTAGGACAGCGTAGTGTATGGGGAGTTGGATTCCTGGCTATTCCTGGTTTTAACGTTTCTGACGGAGCTATGCCGGCATCTTTTGTCAATGATTACTGGACTCCGGACAATCAGGATGCATTTTATCCTGCAGCATTTAACAATGCAGGAACATTAAATGTAAATAATATGCAGGTTCAATCGCGCTATTTGCTGGATATGTCTTATTTAAGAGTGAAAAACCTGACATTGGGTTATACCATTCCTAGAAATGTACTGGAGCGTGTTAAGATCAATAATTTAAGAGTATATGTTTCTCTGGAAAACTTCTTTACATGGGATAAATTGAACGGATTGCCTATCGATCCGGAAGAAGTGGAAGGAGAATCTATCTTTAATCCGACAAGCAGCAGAAGTCAAATCTCATTCGATGCCAATAGTTATAACGGAGGAAGAACAGGTGTCGGTACTCCAAGCTTTAAAAGTGCATCTTTTGGTATTCAGTTGAATTTTTAATGTGTCAAAAATGAAAATAAGTAAAAAAATCATATATACAGTGCTTGCTACTACAGTTGGTTTAGCAAGCTGTAATAAAGATGTTCTGGATAGACCCGAGAAAACAAAAGTTATAGATAAAGATTTTTGGAGAAATCAGGGAGATGTAAAATTATACGCCAATGATTTTTATACCAATTACTTTGTTGGTTACAACTCCGGATTTGGAACGGCATATGCGCCCATGACCGGTTATACAATGGCAGATGATTTCACTTCAGAAGGAACACAGACCGGGTTTGAGGCGACTGTTCCGGCTACCAGAGGTTCTACATCTGAAGTTCCTGCGATTCTCTCTCAGCAATATGGCGGAGGTCCTAACTGGAATTTTGCATGGGTTCGTAAATCCAATGTCATGATCAACAGACTGGATAATCAGGCTAAAGCAAATCTTTCTCAGGAAGAGTATAATCACTGGATGGCTGTGGCCAGATTTTTCAGAGGTTTTGAATATTCCAGATTAACCAGTGTCTTCGGAGATGTCCCATACTATGACGCTCCGGTAGATCCTACAGATCAGGCGTCTATGTACAAAGAACGTACGCCGAGAGGAGAAGTAATGGATCGTGTGTACGATGACTTTAAATACGTGCTGGCTAATATGCGTCTGGACGATGGAGCACAGTATGTAAACCGTTATGCGGCGGCAGCTCTTATTTCTAACATGATGTTATTTGAAGGATCATGGCAGCATTATCACGGTCTGGACGCAACAAGAGCTAAAAAATATCTGGAATTAGCTGTTGAAGCAGCTCAATTTGTAATGGATAGCGGAAAATGGCGTTTTAATAATGATTTCAAAAGTCTATTTGCATCAGATAATCTGGCGACTAATACAGAAGTCATATTCTACAGATCATACGATGATGTGTTGAAAGTAACACATGCTGTATCTTCTTACAGCAATGGTACGGAAGGGCAGCCTCGTGGCGCTAATCTGGATCTGTTGAAAGCATTTATCTGTAACGATGGTCAGACATGGCAAAATTCTACAGTTGTAAATGCAAAGGATTTTACGCTGAAAAATCTGGCAAGAACCAGAGATCCGCGTTTCGAGGCCACATTTATGGATACGGTGAATACAGCATCTTCCACTATGGCTTATGCGCACAAGTTTGCAGGAAGAGATGCATTGACATATATCGGTAAGACCTATCCGGCTAAATGGGGTAGTAACACAAACGTGAGTGATGCGCCTGTTGTACGCCTTGGAGAAGTGGTTTTAAACTGGATTGAAGCAAAGCAGATCTTAGCAGAAAACTTTGGTGGTCCGGCAGTAAGTCAGGCAGACCTGGATAAGTCGATCAATGCAATCCGTAATCGTCCGCTGGATACAGACGCCACAAATAAAGGAGTGAAGAAAACAGCACCTTTATCTCTTGCAAATTTACCAAATGATCCTGCACGTGAAGGCGATATTTCCCAATTGATGTGGGAAATCCGTAGAGAAAGACGTATGGAGTTTGTTTATGAATACGCACGTATCAATGATATCAGACGTTGGAAAAAACTAAACTATATGAATTTTGTAAAAGAAGATTACAGTTTAGGGCCATGGGTAAATGTGAAAAAAGATCTGCCAAACCGATTGACGGCAACGTATAGAAATGTACTGAAAGTAAAAAATGCAAGCGGTCAGATTATTACATATGATGGTAATAATGCAGATGCGCTGGTAGGATACTATGTGGTTGCGAGATTTGCAAATCGTGTTGCCTTTACAGATAGAGCCTATTTAGCACCTGTGGGCTTAAATCAGATACAACAATATACAGAGTTAGGCTATACGCTGACTCAGACACCAGGATGGTAATTATTTAAACAATTATAAATATACAACACCGGGAGAACCAAATCTCCTGGTGTTTTCTACTGCTTATGAAAAAACTATTTACATTATCACTTATCACTGTGGTACTGATGCAGAATGCCTGTACTTCAGCATCAAAACAAGCCGCTGTAAGAAATGATTCTGTTGCACAGACCATTGTTGCTTCATCTCCTCTTCCGGGAGCTGACCAGCTATCTGCATATTTACCTTTGTTGAAAGGTAAGAAAGTAGGTTTAATGGGCAACCAGACCTCTATTGTCGGAAAAGATAAGGAACATCTTGTCGATGTACTGTTAAGAGAGAAAGTAAATTTGAAGTTTGGATTTGCTCCGGAGCATGGTTTTCGCGGAAATGTGGAGCGTGGTGAAAAAGTAAGCAATGATGTAGATCAGAAAACCGGTCTTCCATTGTATACCTTATACGGAGGTAATGAAAAGCAGGACTCTATTGTAAAGTCAGTAGATGTTATGATATTTGACCTGCAGGATGTGGGAGCCCGGTTTTATACGTATATCACCTCTTTACATCGTGTAATGGAGTTGTGTGCCAAACATAACAAAGAGCTCATCGTACTGGACAGACCTAATCCCAACGGTGATCAGGTAGATGGTCCGGTCAGAAAAGATGATAAATTCAAATCGAATGTTTCTTTTCATAAGATTGCTATGATTCACGGGCTGACAGTGGGTGAACTGGCACATATGATCAATGGAGAAAAATGGCTGGAAAAAGGAAAACAATGTAAGGTAACAGTTATTCCGGTTAAGAATTATGATCACAAAACGATGTATGATCTGCCCGTTATTCCATCCCCAAGTCTTCCGAATCATCTTTCCGTACGCCTGTATACTTCTCTATGTCTGTTTGAAGGGACTGATATTTCCGTGGGGCGAGGTACAGACTGGCCTTTCCAGGTAGTAGGATTTACAGATCCCGTATATGGTCAGTTTACATTTACCCCAAGTGAACGTGCCGGAATGGTAAAACATGTAGAAGGCAAAGGAGCGACTAATTACGGTCTGGATCTTAGAAATCTAAATGCAGATGAGGAGAAGTTTACACTTAAATACATCCTTCACTTCTATGATAAAATGCCGGATAAATCCAAATTCTTTGTACGTGCAGAATTTTTTGATAAACTGGCAGGAACAGATGAATTAAGAAAGCAGATCCTGGCAGGAAAAACAGAACAACAAATCCGTGATTCATGGAAACAGGAGTTGGATGATTATAAAAAGATGCGCAAGCAATATTTGCTCTATCCTGATTTTGAATAAAGCCAAAAAATGAAAAACATGTCTACTAAATCTATAGTTATTGCTCTTTGTCTCCTTGTTGCACAAAGTCTTTCAGCTCAGTCATTCCGATTTGCACATGTGACTGATACGCATGTTGGAGGAGCAACAGGAGCAGAAGACCTGCGCAGAACGGTTCAGGACCTGAATATGCAGCAACAACTGGATTTTGTTATTCTCTCTGGAGATATAACAGAATTCGGGGCAGATGCAGAATTGAAACTGGCTAAGCAAATTCTGGATAGCCTGCAGTTGCCCTGGTATGTAATACCCGGCAATCATGACGGCAACTGGTCCGAAAATGGGGCAAATACATTTCGAACAGTATTTGGAGGAGAGACATTTTTTTTCAGACACAAAGGCTTTATGTTCATGGGGACCAATTCCGGTCCCAATATGCGTATGAGCCCCGGCCAGATTCCAAGAGAAAATCTGGTATGGATGGATTCTGTTTTTAAAGCAAATCCCGATACACAGACACCTCTAATATATATCAATCATTATCCGCAGGACTCCTCGCTGAACAATTGGTTTGAAGCTATAGATCGTGTGAAAAAAAGAAATGTACAACTGGCATTTTGTGGTCACGGACACGCTAATGTAAAGTACAACTGGGAAGGTGTGCCGGGTATAATGGGAAGATCTAATCTTCGTGCAAAGGATAGCATCGGAGGGTACAACATTGTAACTATAGGAGAGGGAAAAGCTGTTTATCAGGTAAAAAAACCGGGGCAACCTCTGGAACCTGCCTGGGCAACTGTGGAATTGAAAGATCATCAGTTTGCTACAGACAACACAGTCTATCCAAGACCTGACTATACAGTCAATACGAAGTATAAAGATAAAGTAAAGGTCAATTGGGTATTCGAAGATTCGGGTGATATAGGGGCTGGTATGAACAGCTATAAAAACCTTATTATTACTGCCAATACATTAGGAGAAATAATTGCCTTAGATATAAATACCGGTAAGAAAGTATGGTCCTTTGCGACAAAAGGCAAAGTCTATTCTACTCCAGCTGTATGGAAAAATATCATTGTTGCAGGGTCTTCTGATCACAGTATTTATGGGATTAATGCCGATAATGGAAAGCTGAAATGGAAAGTAGAAACAGATAAGTCTGTATTGGGGTCTCCATTAGTACACAATGGAATTGCGTATATAGGAGGTTCTGACGGCAAATTCAGAGCTGTTGATATCAGCTCAGGAATTGTAAAATGGACTTTTGAACACGTGAAGGGATATGTTTCAACTTTACCTACTCTGTATAAAGACAAGGTTATCTTCGGATCCTGGGGAAATGGCTTTTATGCCTTGAATACAGCAGATGGTAAATTAGCCTGGGAATGGAATAACGGACATGCTAACCGTATGTTTTCAGCTGCAGCCTGCTACCCTGTCGCTATTCATGATCGTATCTTCGTAGTGGCTCCGGACAGATTTATGACAGCATTGGATGCTTCAGACGGTCATATTATATGGAGAGCTAAAAAAGATCCTTATCGTGTAAGAGAGTCAATGGGCTTGTCAAAAGATGGTCAGCATGTATATGTTAAAACGATGGACGGACAATTGTTGGGTATTTCAAGCCAGGCCGATAGTATGGATATTGTCTGGCAGTCAAAGTTACAATTACCTTATGAACTTACTCCGTCTTCAATTGTTTCGTCGGGACGTTACGTGTTTGTGCCAAGTCAATCAGGGCTGGTTTCAGCCGTCAATGCGAAGTCCGGAGAAATAGAATGGCAATATAAAATTTCAAATGGTATGGTTAATCCTATATTAGTAAGCAAAAAAAATAGTATTATTGCAAGTACAATGGACGGTAAAGTTGTTTCGCTGTCATATCAACCTTAATCACTGAAAATATAAAAGATGACATTAACACGTAAACATAAGCAAAAAATCATGCAGATAGCGATGCTGTTTTGTGCTGTTTTGTGTTTTAATCTTGCTAAATCACAAGAAAAATCCTCGATTCGTATTAATCAGGTAGGTTATATACCGCAGACTGTCAAAGTGGCTGTATGGGTTTCAAAAGAGCAATCGGTACCTCAGAAATTTGAATTGATCGATGTGCAGACACAAAAAACAGTCTTTAAAAATAGCACCGGTAAAAATTTCGGAGCTTACGGGCCATTTCTCCACTCACTTCGTTTAGATTTTTCTAATTTCCAAAAAGAGGGTGAATATTATATTAAAGCCGGTAAAACCGTTTCTCCTAAATTTAAGATCAATAAAAATGTCTATAAAGGCACTGCAGATTTTGCTTTGCGATATATGAGACAACAACGTACTCTTTTCAATCCGTTTTTGCAGGATAGCTGCCATACACATGATGGATTCACCATGTATGCCGGAAAGGCCGGAATTCCGGATAGTACGCGGATCGATGCAGGAGGAGGATGGCATGATGCGTCAGACTATCTTCAGTATTCCACAACTTCTGCCAATGCGACTTATCACCTGTTAGCTGCTTACAGGGATTTCCCTCATGTTTTTGAAGACACAAAACAAGCCAACGGACTGGCGGGTAAAAATGGTATTGCAGATGTTCTGGATGAAGCAAAATGGGGACTTGACTGGCTCCTGAAGATGCATCCTCAGCCACATCTGATGTTTAATCAGATCGCTGATGACAGGGATCACACGAATATGCGTATTCCAAAAGAAGATCCGTTTTATGGAAGAGGATATGAGCGCCCGGTTTATTTTATTGACGGGGAGCCACAGCAACGCGGTAAATTTATGAACAATACTACAGGTACAAGTTCTACAGCAGCGAAGTTCTCAAGTGCATTTACATTGGGCAGTACCTTATTTCAGTCCGTTGATCCGGGTTATTCCGGTACCTTACAGGACAAAGCAAAGTCCGCTCTGGATTATGCCTATATAAAACCTGGCGTAACGCAGACCGTTTCTGTCAAATCACCTTATATATATGCGGAAGATAATTGGGTAGATGATATGGAACTGGCTTCTGCTCTGATGTTTTCCAAAACAGGTGATCAGACATATGCAAAAAAAGCGTTGGATTTCGCAGAGCAGGAAAAAGTAACACCATGGATGAGCAGAGATACTGCAAGTCATTATCAATATTATCCTTTTATCAATCTTGGGCACTATGAATTAGCTAAATCGTTAAAAGGAGGTGAACAGAAGCAAGTAACTGCATTCTATAAAGAAGGTATAGATCAAGTGTGGTCACGGGCAAAAGAAAATGCCTTCTATCGCGGAGTACCTTTTATCTGGTGCAGTAATAATCTTACCGTTTCATTCGCTATACAATGCAGATGGTATCGTGAAATCAGTGGTGATTCTTCTTATGCCACTTTAGAGCAGGCCAATATCGATTGGTTATTTGGTGTCAATCCATGGGGTACAAGTATGGTGTACGGACTTCCGGCTGATGGGGATACGCCTGTGGACCCCCACTCTGCATTTACAAAGATTGGAAACTATCCTATCGATGGAGGACTGGTAGATGGCCCGGTATATTCTTCTATATTCAATAATCTGATCGGCATTAAACTGAATGAGGAAGATGAATATGCTGAATTCCAGAGCGAACTGGCGGTTTACCATGATGATTATGGTGATTACAGTACAAATGAGCCGACTATGGATGGCACGGCTTCACTGGTGTATTTGTTAGCAGCTCAGGAAGAGGGTGCCCATCATGTGGTAAAAGATAATTATGGTGCGATAATAAAAGGTGATCCCACTAAAAAGAATATTTCCTTAGTCTTTACAGCAGATGAATTCTATGATGGAGCGACTTCTATTCTGGAAACATTGAAAAAGGAAAAAGTTCAAGGATCTTTCTTTGTTACCGGCAGGTTTCTGGATAATCCGAATACCGCTGATTACACAAAGGAGATAGTGAAAAGAGGACATTATCTCGCTCCTCATTCTGATCAGCATTTGTTGTACTGTGATTGGGAAGACCGTGAACATACACGGGTTTCAAAAGCAGAATTTTCGCAGGATCTGAATAATAATTTTCAGAAAATGAAAAAATATGGAGTAGAGAGAGATGTTGCGAGATATTTCTTACCTTCATACGAGTGGTATAATACAGATATTGTTTCATGGGCTGAACAAGAAGGAGTCCAGGTTGTAAATTTTACGCCAGGGTTAAGAACGGCTGCAGATTACACATATCCGGAAATGGGTAGCCGTTATCTGGATTCAGAAACTATTTATAATCAATTGATTGAAAAGGAACAAAAAGAAGGATTAAACGGATACATTATATTAGTACATTTGGGGACGGATCCAAAGCGAAAAGATAAATTTTATACTTTACTCCCTCGCCTGATTAAAGATTTAAGAAAAAAAGATTACCATTTTAAAGTGATAAACGACATGCTGTAATATAGCGCAGCATATACAAGTGATTAAGACAATGATAAAGATGATTAACACCACAGAGAAAGAATCCAACTATCAGGACCTGGACAAAATGTCTGTACACGAATTGTTAACCAACATAAATGCAGAGGATAAAACAGTCCCTTTAGCTGTAGAACGAGCAATTCCTCAGATTGAAAGGCTAGTAACAGCGACTGTAGAGAAAATGAAGACCGGAGGACGTCTTTTCTATATCGGAGCAGGGACAAGCGGTCGCCTTGGTATCCTGGATGCATCCGAATGCCCTCCTACATTTGGAGTTCCCTTTGACTGGATTATCGGATTGATCGCCGGAGGTGATACCGCAATACGTAAAGCTGTAGAATTTGCAGAAGATGATATCGAGCAGGCATGGAAAGACCTTGAAGAATATGGTGTAAATGAAAAGGATGTGGTGATCGGTATCGCAGCATCCGGAACTACTCCCTATGTCATCGGTGGATTGACCACAGCCAATGAAAAAGGATTAATCACAGGATGTATTGTTTGTAATGGCGGCTCTCCTATCGCTGCAGTAGCTCAATTACCTGTGGAAGTGATCGTAGGCCCTGAGTTTGTAACAGGATCTACCCGCATGAAAGCCGGTACTGCACAAAAGCTGGTCCTTAATATGTTAAGTACTTCTATCATGATTCGTTTGGGACGTGTCAAAGGGAATAAAATGGTAGATATGCAGTTGTCCAATCATAAACTGGTAGCCAGAGGTGTTCGTATTATTATGGATGAAACTGGTGCTGATGAATTAACTGCATCAGAATTACTGGAAGAATTTGGAAATGTCCGAAAGGCAATTGAGAATTATGTAAGTAAAGGATAACTAACGCTAAAACAATCAAACTAAACACATGTCACCTTTTATATTATTAACCTTTTTATTGGTTTATTTCGGACTTTTGCTCGGAGTAGCCTATTTTACATCCAGAAAATCATCTGACAACTCTACATTTTTTGTTGCCAACCGTAATTCCAAATGGTATATGGTTGCTTTTGGAATGATAGGTACAGCGCTGTCAGGAGTTACATTTATTTCTGTTCCTGGTGCAGTAGGACATACCAACTTCAGCTACTTTCAGTTTGTGCTGGGTAATGCTGTCGGGTTTGTGATGATCGCTTATGTGTTATTACCACTCTATTACCGCATGAATCTGACTTCTATTTACACCTATTTAGAAGAACGATTCGGGCATAAAAGCTATAAAAGCGGGGCGATGATATTTTTGATATCCAGAACGATAGGGTCTGCATTCCGACTTTACTTAGTTGCCATCATCCTGCAGAAATTTATATTTGATTCTCTTCAGGTTCCTTTTGCAGTAACGATTGCGATCTGCCTGATACTGATCTGGATGTATACAAATAAGGGTGGTCTTAAGACTATTATTATCACCGATACGTTGCAGACATTCTTTTTGCTACTGGCAGTTGTACTATCCATCTATTTCATGGCGGACGGTCTTGGAATTTCAGTAGTTGAAGCATTTGAAAAAGTAAAAAACAGTTCATACTCTTCTATATTCGTTTGGGAGGATCTGTTAGGAGATAAGAATCACTTCCTGAAGAATTTTATCGGAGGTATATTTGTTACCATCGCTATGACAGGACTGGATCAGGATCTTATGCAGAAGAATTTAAGTATGAGTACGATTGGTGAAGCACAGAAAAATATGTTGACATTTACCAGCATATTTGTTGTTATCAATCTGTTTTTTCTGGCAGTAGGAGCCTTATTGTATATCTATGCTGCAGAGAATAATATTGATGTTTCTGCTTTGCGCACTCCGGATTATTTATATCCTGAGATTGCATTGAATTATCTTTCCCTTGCTCCGGGTATTATCTTTATGATGGGACTTACTGCAGCTACATTTGCGACGACAGATTCAGCCCTGACGGCTCTGACAACATCTTTTTGTGTAGATTTCCTTAACTTTAATAAAAAGGCTAATCCGAACGATCCGGCATTAGTACGTCAGCGCAATTGGGTACATGTGGGCTTCTCCGTACTGATGCTTGTTGTAATTTTGATTTTCAGAATCCTC
This sequence comes from Sphingobacterium sp. UBA5789, assembly GCF_002418355.1. Classification (NCBI taxonomy): domain Bacteria; kingdom Pseudomonadati; phylum Bacteroidota; class Sphingobacteriia; order Sphingobacteriales; family Sphingobacteriaceae; genus Sphingobacterium; species Sphingobacterium sp. UBA5789. The sequence goes on from NZ_DIDX01000002.1 coordinate 153,524, forward strand.
AATGATGATTCTGTTGTTACAGCAATCTTCGTAGCTGCAAGTTATACATATGGTCCGCTGTTGGGATTATTTGCTTTAGGGATTTTGACCAGATATCGTGTCAATGACAATCTGGTGCCATTTATCTGTGTACTTTCTCCGGTTATATTATTCTTGATCAATTACTTTCTGATTGTGCCACATACGACATATAGAATCGGTTACGAATTGATTGTATATAACGGATTTTTAACGGCCCTGATGCTGATCATCACATCTCCGGGTAAACAGCATGCCGATACAAAAGCACTCTAAATCTACCTAAGAATACGATTTGATATTTGTGCGTGCAAAAAAAATGCATTAAGTTTGAATTTAAACTTTTTTTTGCACGCATGTATCAATCTATAGAAGAAACCGTATCCTTTATCAAAAAGCGAATAGGAGACTTTGTCCCTGAATTCGGTATTATCCTGGGAACAGGGTTGGGAAAATTGGTCGATGAAATCGACGTCGAATTCCAGCTTATGTACTCAAATATCCCTAACTTTCCAATTTCCACCGTAGAGTTTCATTCCGGAAAACTGATCTTTGGAACTTTAAATGGCCGCAGAGTTGTCGCTATGCAGGGAAGACTTCATTACTATGAAGGATATAGTATGCGTGAAATTACTTTTCCGGTTCGCGTTATGAAGGTATTAGGCATACAAAAGCTATTTGTATCCAATGCTTCAGGCTCACTCAATCCGGAGATCAAAAAAGGAGATTTAGGAATTATAGATGATCATATCGACTTGTTGCCGGATAACCCTTTACGTGGAGGAAATGAAAATATATTCGGACCGCGTTTTCCGGATATGAGCAGACCTTATGATCCGACAATGATCAAACAGGCTATGGATATAGCTCACCGGTTAGATTTGAAAGCGCATAAAGTGGTTTATGTATCTACTCCGGGACCTAATCTTGAAACCCGGGCAGAATATCGATATATGCGTATTATTGGCGGAGATATTGTCGGTATGAGTACCGTCCCGGAAGTTATTGTTGCAAATCATATGGGATTACCTGTGTTCGCTATTTCAGTTGTGACTGACGAAGGATTTCATGAGGAACTTAAACCTGTTTCACTTCAGGAGATTGTAGATGTAGCTGCCAGATCTGAACCCAAAATGACGGCAATTATGAAAGAATTAATTGCACTACAATAATTTTGTTTTTTAGCGTTATTTTTGAAGCAGGAAACAACAAAATAAATTTCGAAAGATTGTAGATGAGAATTTTACTCCGCGTTTTAGCATTAATATGCTGTGTCAGTTTGGGACTTGGGCAAGCGCACGCTCAAGAAGGGGAAGAGTGGAGTACTGCTCTGGACTCTGCACGAGCAAAAGAGGATAACAAAAAGGATTCGGTAGAATTTACGGCAAGATATGTCCGTTATGCCACATTAGACATGCTGAAACAGGCGACTTATACCGTACAGATTGATACCTCACATCGCAATTTTCAGTACTTTAATAAGCAAAATTTACCGTGGAACCCAAGTATAAATCTGGGATCCTATGGACTGGCAAGCCGTGACCTCCTTTTCAATCCGAATAAGACGATTGGATTTCAGAGTGGATTTCATGCTATGGAGCGCTATTTACTGCGACCGGACTCTATACAGTATTACAGAGCACGAGCCCGATATTCGGAACTGTATGCCGTCGGATTTTTCTTTGATGATCAGGTTTTTAAAGCCAAAATTGCACAAAATATTACACCGCATTGGAATATAGGAGCGGAATATCATGCAACCAATACGGATGGATATTATAAGAATCAGAATTACAGTGATCGTAAAGCGGCTGTCTTCTCCTGGTACGAATCATCCAACCTACGGTACAATATGCTTGTCAATGCGGTCTTCAATTCCTTAGATGCTACGGAGAATGGTTCGGTAGTGAATAATAATATCTTTCAGGATACGACAGGGCAGGCCAAATATACTTATGAAACAAAGCTAAGCGGGCAAACAGCAAACCGACCTTACAATAAATGGAAAGATAATTCATTTTTTCTTCGTCAGTCTTATTACATAGGCCGGTTAGATACGATCAATGCAGGGACACCCGAAATGGAGATACATCCGACCAATGCTGTTTCTCACAACTCATCTATCCGCATGCAGAAATTTCTGTTTTTTAAGAACGAAGCCGATTCATATGATGCTTTCCCGGTAGGAGGAAGTGTTCTTACACGAGATACGACCTCTATTACTAATATATCCAATGAATTTACGTATACATTCTATTTAAGACCGGGAGGAAAGCTTAAGAATGAAGCCAAGCTGGATCTGGGATTTAAAAATGATCTGATCTGGTATTCGGGCTCAAAAGATACACTTGGCAATGAATTTTTTCAGAACAGCACCGTCTGGGGGACAATAGGGTATAAGTTTAGCGACAGGGTAAATTTTCAAGGAAGAGTTGACCAAATTATACTGGGCCGTAACTTTGGTGATTATCTGTATGAAGCAAAAGCAGATGTACTGTTAAGTGAAAATGCCGGTAAGATCAGTTTGGGCGCCTATAGTCAGAATAAGTCACCGGAGATGATCTTTGACCGTTTAAACTACACCTATCATAAATGGGACAATAGTTTTGATAAAACAAAAACACAGAATCTTTCTTTTGCCTATAAAAATAATAAAATAGGATTTACAGGTAAGGCTGAATACTTTCTGATCAGCAATTATCTTTATTTTAAGGAAGTAGATAATCCCAGCAACAATGCCGAGCTGGCAAGGCAAATAGAACCGGCGCAATTTGGAAATCTGAATTTATTGAGAATATCTGTAGGACAAAACTTTAAGTTTGGTAACTTCCATTTAAACAATTTGGTGGTCTATCAAAAATCTGATGCTGCAGGTATTTTAGCAATTCCTGAAATATACACCTGGCATAGCTTCTATTACAACAATAAATTATACAAGGTTCTGGATTTCAATCTGGGTACAGATGTCAAATTCAATACACCATTCCGTACACCGTCTTATTCGATCAATTCCGGACAGTTTTATAATGATAATGTGGGTATAGAATTTTCTACATATCCGATTGTTGATGTATGGGCTACAGCCAATATAAAAAGAGTGAACTTATTTATCAGCTATAATTTTATCAATCAATTCATTTATCCAAAAGGATATTATACTGTGAGAAGATATCCGATGAACGAAGCGAATCTTCGGTTTGGTGTGAGTTGGAAATTCTATGATTAATCAGAAGAATTTATGTGGTTGTTTTTGAGTTAATTGTATTTTAATCAATAAAAATATATTACAAATTGTTTTGTAAATCGAAATAATCGCCTATATTTGCACACGCAATCAGAAAGAACGATTGCATTTTTGAGATAATCAAAAATCCACAGACAGAATAAAATCTGTTAAAAATACAAGGAGAATTAGCTCAGCTGGTTCAGAGCATTCCGATACAAATCGGAATAGTCACTGGTCAGAAAGCAATAGACGGTATAAAATCCGTTAAAAATATAAGGAGAATTAGCTCAGCTGGTTCAGAGCATCTGCCTTACAAGCAGAGGGTCACTGGTTCGAACCCAGTATTCTCCACACTTAATTAAAAGGAGGCTTAGCTCAGCTGGTTCAGAGCATCTGCCTTACAAGCAGAGGGTCACTGGTTCGAACCCAGT
>NZ_DIDX01000002.1:157225-157554 GCF_002418355.1 Sphingobacterium sp. UBA5789
GATGCTTTTTTGTTATGACCTAGTTATGTATTACTTATACATTCTCTATTCCGTTAGTGCAGACCGTTATTATATTGGAGTGACGAATGATGTTGCAAATCGATTGCGTCGTCATAATTCCCGTCATAAAAAGGGTTTTACAGGAATATCAGCAGATTGGTGTATTGTTTATCAGGAATGTTATAAGACGAAGAGTGAAGCATTAGTCCGCGAACGCCAGCTTAAATCCTGGAAAAGCCGTTTAAGAATAGAAGAGCTTATTAAAAAGCCCGAATAGCTGGTTCAGATCATTCCGATAAAATCGGAAGGGTCACTGGTTCGAACCCAGT
>NZ_DIDX01000002.1:157583-202196 GCF_002418355.1 Sphingobacterium sp. UBA5789
CGACAGGATGCTTTTTTGTTATGGCCTAATTATGGTTAATTATATTCTTTAGAGATCAGATAACACCTCTTGTATCTTTGCTTAGGTATACTTTAAATATAAGAAGGTTCTTTTTGCTTTTCTCAGGATGAAGTGGCAAGGGCATTTTTCCTCGTTTATTGATTATAATACTTCGAGGTAATAAGTCCCGTTCAAATAGAAGCAATTTGTAATTGCTTGAACTATCTATAACAATACCCGGTAGATTTTTTACATCCGCAATATCAATTTTATCTTTGGTCTTGATATCAAAGAGGTTAATTGCAATCGCTACTTTGTTCTCTCCAATTTCTTCGCTTTGAACGTGCTTCATATTATACTTTCCCGATAGACCTAGCTTTACTGTTGAAGAGCAACTTACGAGAGAAGACGTAACGATGAAGACTATAAATGATATTAATATTGCTGCGCGCATTTTCATGGATTTTAATTTATACATATTATTTCTGACATTTTTTACCTTTTTGTCCTTTTCTATATTTCTGAATTAATTCTTCTCTTTGTACAGAAGGTAAGTCTGTTTTATTTTTTTGATTCGCATAAATCTTATTTAGCTGTATACTTTGAAATGTTTCTTGTAAACCTTCTGTTGCTAAAACACGAGCTTCATCTATATTTGTTCCATAATTTTGATTTAGATAACCTGCAATAATTTCTGTATAGTTGGCCCACATTACATCATGATTTTGAATTAAATTATTAGCAACTCCTTTAGTGTAAAGATAGGCATGTATAGATTCGTGGATTACTACCGTTGCTATGTATTCTTGAGATGCATTTGGTAAAGTATTTACATTTAATTTTACTTCAACATCAAGGCGAGGATCTCCAGATCTAATAGTTGTACTAGCAATACCTCCAGTTAATTCTGGTAGATTTGTGCTTTGAGTAAATTTAAGGTTTACTAAACCATTTTGTTTAAAAATGTCGAACAGACGATCATTAGTAAAGGTAGAAATGTTTTTATTAATTATTTCATTAACCATTGATTTTAAACATTCGTTACTGATTTGGTTTGTTATGGTCATTGGAACTATTAATACACTTGGGCTATCAAAATCCCACTTTGGGATATAATCTATTGTGATCGGTGTTGTACTATTATTTGGGGGATCAACGGATACTTCATTAAGTAAATAGGAAAAGCAGATATTAACAACATCATTTACGGTTTTAATTTTATCTGCGTCTTGATCTTCTATAGACATTTCATATTCATTCTCAATAAAACTAATGAGGTCTAAGAAATCGATTTCTTCAAAGTCTAAATCGGCATATAAATCCGCATCCAAAGGGATATTTGCTACATCAATTCCTTTTAGATCAGAAATAAAAAGCTTAATGGTGGAAGCAACTGTCCAAAAACTAATTCGAGTATTAGCTATCTTTTTACTATCAAAAGTATTAAGTTCTGTCCTTTTGGGTTTTGTGGAATCAGAAAGCATGATTGAATCATTTTTTGAGCACGATAGTAATGACAAAATGAAAAATAATTTTAAAAGATGTTTCATATTATTTATTGTTTGTAATAGTTCTGAGTAAGTGTTGGATTAATAATTTTTGTTAGCTCGAAAAGATTGGTTATCTCAGTTTTATGTCAATTGTTAATCTTTGGAGAAATAATATACATTTAAAGTGATTATTTCTAAACATGAAAAAAACAATATCTATTTAGGATTCTTTTATTAAAGATATGGTTTTTTTTATTAATTCTAGATTATAAAATTAATATTATTTTTTGTTATTATATATGCTAACAAAAAAAGGCATCCCTCGCGGATGCCTGATTACTAAAATAGAGGGGAAAGGAATTAGAATTTGTATCCTACTGACAAGCCATAAGTTTCATTACGGGCACCCAGGTCTTTATTTCTTTTATTGAGGCCGTAATTGAATCTCAGGTCGAAAGTGAATTTCTCGACATCAGCTCCGACATTTATTAATGCGTCGTAGGACAGTTGTTTGAATGAGGATGTAGCAGTTGCCTTCACTTTTTTCAGATCATAGTTAAGTTGAGGTCCTGCAGATACACGTAAGTTCAATTCATCTTTTTCAAGGACTTTATATCCCACTTGTAGAGGTAGATTTGCCTGATAGAATTTTGGTGTGTACACTTTGCTGTCGTACGTATATTTTGCATTAAACATGGAAAAATTCAGTTCTGGTTGAAAGTATAATTTTTCAGTAGTACGTGCAAATACTCCTATATGTGCACCTATTTTGCCGGCTTCGTCTTTAATTGTTTTATTTCCATATGAAAAGCTGCTGTACTGTGCCCCCGCCTTTATGCCATATTCAATTTTTTGAGCATGTGCAGTTAGAGACAATCCCAAAGTAAGTGCTAATAGTGTGAATCCTGTTTTTAAGTTCTTGTTCATCTTTTTTGATTTTAGTAGATAATGAAATTTTTATTGTTGTTTAGGGATAAGACAGTGTAATTGCATTATACCCTTGTCGCATTTTAATTTTTTTTTTATTTCCATCTCCGGTGTGACCATAACCAATAACAAGGCGCTTTCATAATGCTATCTTCCAGTTTCCGGATATAATTGAGTGTTATTTCACCTGCTGAAGTTTGGCCTGCGGAATCACAGATAAGATCTAAGCTAAGCGTCCATGCGTAATCACCTGCAGGAGACAATTCCCCATATACTACATAAGCATTTAAAGTCTTCGCAATTTTTTCCGCTCCGCTAAAGGCATAGGTTTGCTGATTCAGAAATGTAACAGGATAGCCATTCTCAATTCCGGGATATTGATCCGCAAGAAATACTGTGATATTTGGAGCGTTCTTTTCCTTTAATAATGTCCTTAAAGCCTGAGATGAAGGAATAAGCCGTAAGCCTTCCCGTGTTCTGATTTTTGTGGAGAGGTGATCAAAAAGATCACTTTTTAAAGGTTTGTAAAGTGCTTGTACAGGTTTGTTTAATACACCTGGCAGGCGATTCAGAAGTTCCCAGTTTCCATAGTGACCCATCAGCATAATAATATGTCTCTTTTCGCGGTAAGGCGTGTCCAGTAGCTGTGTATTTTGCAAATGGAGTTTGGGTGAACGAAATATACCCGATAGTTGTTCAGTGACAATTCGGCCAAGTATACAATAGAAATCATGTACATGATGTACAATCGAAGTGTACGACATGTCGGGAAATGCTCTGGCGAAGTTTTGAATAACGACATTATATCGATAGCGAAATATTCGTCCGATTATAAATCCTGTAATACGGTATATGCTGTTCATGTGTTGAGCACTACGATTCGTTTTATTACTCTGTTTCTGCGCTTTCATGTATCGCATTTATAAGGGTATACAGCATCCATAGGAAAGAAATAAAAATTAATCCGCCGAGAATAAAAGAGTAGATGAGGAGGCTCATGTTTAACATTGTTTTTTAATAGTTTTGACAACTGGTTTGGCTTTTACCCTTAAAAAGAGGAGAAAAGTATCGGTGAAAACGGCAAAAAGAAAAAAAACAGAAAAAGGATGAGGGTAAATGATTTTAGAGTTGTCTTAGCTATAAATTGAAGAATAAATAACGTATTTAAATTATTTCGATGTTAGCAGGTATTGAACATATTCCGCTTCAAAAGGAACACAAGTTTGAAATGATCTTCAGAGAACATTTCAAGGATCTCCATCGGTATGCTTTTCGTTTCCTGGAGGATTCAGCTATTGCAGAAGAGGTGGTACAGCAGGTATTTATGAGGCTTTGGGAGCGGGACTGGGAGACAGATATCCACACTTCCTTAAAAGCCTACCTCTATCGTGCAGTGTATCATGAAAGTCTCAATACACTTAAGCGCGAGCAATTAAAAAGAAGGTATCAGGAATACCAGTTGCTGCATGAAAAAGATACAGAGTATATGGATCAGGGAGATTCGGAGTTAAAGAAACAATTGCATCAGGCACTGTTACAGCTGCCGGAGAAAAGCCGGGCTGTTTTTGAGATGAGTCGGTTTCAGGATTTAAAGTATAAGGAGATTGCAGATCTGCTCAACTTATCCATCAAGACCGTAGAAGGCCATATGAGCAAGGCATTGCGCCATCTGCGTGTACATCTGGTAGATTATTTAACCTTTTTAATCATCTCTTTACTATTTGGGTTATGAAAGACGTGTTAGTGACAAAATATATTGTAGGAGATGCTTCTCCGGAAGAGGTTCTTGTGGTAGAACAATGGATCTCCAGTAATCATGAAAATGAAAAAGTGTATCAACAAATGAAGAAAGCCTGGGAACTGAGTAAGCAAACAACTGTCCCGGAAGATATCGATGTCGATCGGGTCTGGGCAGATTTTGTACGGAGAAAGAATGAACGAGAGGAAGCTCAGGTCAAATATGAAAAACCTTCAAAGTTCTTTTCGGTCAAATGGATGATCGCAGCTGTCACCTTGTTGTGTTTGGGTATTTCTCTTTATTTCTTTGCAGTACAGTCTGCCGTGGATAAGCAATTGCAATCTTTTGCTGATGTCCGGAGAGATCAGTTACCTGACGGAAGTGTGGTTACGTTAAATAAATATTCTCAGATCGCCTATTCTGAGTCCTGGTTAAGTAAAAACAGATCAGTGAAACTTACATCCGGAGAAGTATTTTTTGAAGTGAAAAGAGATGAAAAGCATCCATTTGTAATCGATGCGGGTAAAACTAAAATTACTGTTCTGGGAACCAGTTTTCACGTAAGACGTAGTAATGGCGAAACAGAAGTAATTGTTGCCTCCGGCTCTGTACGTGTACGCAGTGCAGATCAGGAGGTCATCTTAAAGCCGTTACAATCTGTTCTGATAAGTGATACGCTGAAAAATAAGCTTAAGGTAGATACTGTTCCCGATCAATTGTATCGCTACTATGTACATCAGGAATTTGTATTTGAGAATACACCATTGCCACGGGTAATTGAAATACTGAATAAGGCCTACGATCAGCACCTGGTTTTGATCAACCCGAAGCACCGGCAGCTTTTGCTTACAGCAACGTTTGAACAGCAGCCATTATCCGAAATTATCAAAGTGCTCCTGGAGACCTTTGATTTAAAAATTGAGAAAAAGGGGAATGAGTACCATATCAAATAAAATCATGTCTAAAAATAACATATCATACTTGTCAAAAAATCTATTATGCTCACTTTTTGTTGCAGTCTGTATGTATGCATACGCTGGTGCGCAGGAAAAATTAGCACAGCAGATCAAAATTCCGGCTTTCAAAAATACATCAATACGTGATATCTTTGAACAGATTAAATCATCCAATCAAATTCTTTTTTCTTATAACAGCCAGTTAATCAATCAGGATAGCATCGTCAATGTTCCGGCGTACACTGGTGTGCTGGTCGGTTATCTTGAAAATCTGCTGGGAGATCAGTTCAGTTTTAAGGAGACAACCTCTCATGTAATTATCTCCTATTCTCCACAAAAGATGGATGTGGATGTTCATATCCCCGCTCAGATAAATAACAGAGTGATGATAACGGGATATATAAAGGATATCCGTACCAATAAAGCTATTCAATATGCCAGTATCTATGATAAAAATGCATTTGTATCTACCTTAACAGATAAAAACGGATATTTCGAACTTGATATCAAGAAGCCGGAGCAGCTTGTCGCTATATCAATGAGTAAGGAAAACTACAGAGATACATCCATTATTCTGCTGTTGCCCATAGAGGCTACCAAATTGGCAAAAAAGGGAAAACTGGGATATTATTCAGATTATAATAAAGAAAAAGGAATATTTACCACCTATCTCGGGAATTTGTTTTCTAATTCTTCGCGAAAGCTTCAGAGTCTCAATCTGGGAGGTGTGTTTGCATATAGCCCTTTTCAGGTATCCATGACACCGGGACTGAGCACACACGGTTTTTTTGAATCTCAGGTTGTCAATAAGTTTTCTCTTAACGTATTGGGTGGCTATACTGCCGGAGTGGATGGGTTCGAGATAGGCGGAGCATTAAATATCAATCAATACAATATGCGCGGTACACAGATCGGAGGTCTTGTAAATGTCGTAGGAGGAAATGTGAAAGGATTACAATTAGCAGGAGCTGGAAATGTGGTGGTTAACGATTTGTCGGGAGTACAAATCGGAGGACTATGGAACAAGGTAGATACCGTAAAGTCAGGACTACAGCTTGCAGGAGCACTTAATATTGCCAATTCTTCACAAGGAAGCCAGATTGCCGGACTGGTTAATGTGTCGCGCTCAGAAGTAAGCAACCAATTGGCAGGAGCTGTTAATGTGGCCACAAAAGTAAAAGGAGTGCAGATCGCCGGTTTGATTAATATTGCTGATAGCAGTGACTACCCGATTGGTCTCTTTAACCTCATAAAAAACGGATATAAAGAATTGTCTGTCAGTGCCGACGAAAGCAAGTTAGTAAGCCTTAATTTCAGGTCGGGAGGACGTGTGTTATACAGCCTTATCAGTGCAGGGTATTATTGGGACGATCCGGATCTCAAGTATGCTTTAGAATTTGGAGTAGGAGCAAATATGATTCGTAAGAAAAAGTTCTCATTGGCAGCTGAATTGATCAGCAGAACAAGTTATGATGAAGATTTCAAGAATGACTACTTCAGAGCAGGTCTGCGGGTAATTCCAAGATTTCATCTGTCAAAACATCTGGCTTTATATGCCGCACCTTCTTTCCATTATTCAGAACATATAGTTCCTGATGCAGACAAAGAGCCGGTTAAATGGAAGTTTTTCGGTTCAGATAAAAAAGCAGATACCTTCCATGGAGGAGGTTCAGTGGGGCTTGTATTCAATTGGTAATCTGAATAATTAAGCTCTGCAGATCAGAGGTCATGATTAATACCTCTGATCTGTTTAATAAATTTTATATCTCTCTTATTTTAATATTGCGGAAAGCTACAGAATCCGTATGGTTCTGAAAAGCAATCTTGCCTTCAGTAGCTTTTGCAAAATCAGGGTGCACCTTCAGATTGCTTTGCTGCACTTTTGCTTTCCAGGCAGGACCGCTCAGATCCTCTTCTGCAGTCAGTATACCATTGAGGTAAAAGCTGACTTTTCCATCTTTTTGAACAATTCGTGATGAATTCCATTCCCCGAAAGGTTTTGGTTTGGACTGATTACCCATACAACTTACATCATAGATACAGCCAGCCCAATGCGTGCTGTCTTTCTGGTGTCTGGGTTCCGCATTTGCATTGTCCAGAAGTTGCATTTCCACTCCAGTTGCAAATGTAGCACTATACTTCGGGTCTTCCTGTACATTGATAAATACGCCGCTGTTTCCTCCTTTGGCAATACTCCAGTCGAATGCTAATTCGAAGTTTTTATAGTTTTTATCTGTTGTAAGATCTCCGAATATACCGTCTTTCTTGTGCGGTGAGCAGGCCAGTATCCCATTGTTCACAATCCATTTGGAATCTTTGGCTGTGCTGTTAAAAATATGCCACCCTTCAGTATTATCTCCGTTAAAAAGAAATTGCCATCCTGCCTTTTGTTCAGCTTCTGTAAGGGGCTTAGAAGTAGAGTTGGAGTTTGAACAGCTTTGAAACACAAAAATCAGCAATGTAATGAAAAGGAGATGTTTGTTTATAAAGTACATATGTATCCGTATTGGTTTTTGGTAAAGATATAAAAATTATAATTTCTTAATTGTCTGAAAATGATTAGTTAATATAGTTTTATCTTTTTTGTAAAAACCAATCTGCATATGAAGCGAGAAGTAGATTTAGTCATTCTGTCGGATGTCCACCTGGGTACATATGGATGCAGAGCTCAGGAGCTTTTGCAGTATCTCAGGTCCATAAAGCCGCGCAAACTTATTCTGAATGGAGATATCGTAGATATCTGGCAATTCAAAAAAAGTTATTTCCCCGATTCACATTTGCTGGTTATAAAATATATTTTTGAACTCGCCTGTCAGGACACAGAAGTCATTTATATCACTGGTAATCACGATGAGATGCTTCGGAAATTTGCAAACGTGCATTTTGGTAATATCCTGCTGACGAATAAAATAATTCTCAATCTTGGTGGTAAACTGGCCTGGATCTTTCATGGAGATGTATTTGATGCTTCCGTTCATCATGCCAAGTGGTTGGCAAAATTGGGAGGTTGGGGCTATGATAAGCTTATTCAGCTTAATAATCTGGTAAACTGGGCGCTGACGAAAATGGGAAGAGAGAAATACTCGTTTTCAAAAAAAATAAAAAACAGTGTCAAGAAAGCGGTGAAATATATTAATGATTTTGAAGAGACAGCTTCAGAGCTCGCGATAGAACAAAATTATGATTACGTTATCTGTGGACATATCCATCAGCCTCAGATCCGGACGGTCAAAACAAAAAAAGGGGAGACTATCTACCTCAATTCAGGAGACTGGGTCGAAAATCTGACAGCATTAGAATACCATGAAGGTGAATGGGAGATGTTTGTATATGAAAACAGTAAACATCTGTTAGGCAAATATCCCACTCCTGAAGTTTCATTTAAAACCTCTATAGATCAGCTTCTGGAAAATATTCTGAAATCCAGATAAGAAATTAGAATTGAATGATTTCGTGGATTTGTTCCTGTACAAATTTCACCGTTGTTGATTGAAACAGCTGTTGATCTTCATTCAGTTCGGATTGAATATGCGGGATGTGAATTTTGAGAGGAAGTACATGCATGCGGAGGTAGTTACAAACTCCTGTAAAGTGATCCACGCCTCTGATGTTACCATACTTTCCACTTGATACGCCTACCAAAGCTACTTTTTTGTTGAAGAAGCTTACCGGAAAGGTACAGGCATCGATAAATACCTTAAGCACTCCGGGGTAGCTGCCATTGTATTCAGGGATAACAAAAATAAACTTTTTAGCTGCCGACACCTGCTCCTGAATGATGCTGAAGGCTTCGCTGCGGTGGTTGTAGAGGTCTGATACGATGATGTTTTCGGGAAGATCTCCTAAGGATAATAAACTCCAGTCTTCTCCTTTGCGTCTGAGTTCCTGCTGATAATATGATGCCACCTTCAGGGAGTGACTTCCCACTCTGTTTGTTCCCGATATAATTAAATTCATTGTCGTCTTGTTACTTACAAAAACCGCCCCGTACAGAGGTTACGATATCATTGATTTTTTGTATCTTAGCGGTCTGTGGTTTAGTGGACTAAACTGCTATCAAAAGTACGAATTTAACATCATTTAAGCATTTTATTCATAAATCGTCATTAAATTTGTCGTTTAAGCAGAACAAAAGCAGGTTTTTTTTGATGGTTTATTCGAATTAAGAGGCATATAACGTTTTAGATTATCATTCAATGGGTAAAATTATAGCTATCGCAAATCAAAAGGGAGGAGTAGGGAAAACCACTACTTCTATTAACCTGGCTGCGAGTTTGGCCGTGTTAGAATATAAAACACTTCTGGTTGATGCTGATCCTCAGGCTAATTCAACGTCTGGTATCGGTTTTGACCCAAGAGGAATCAAAGCAAGCGTATATGAGTGTCTGGTCAATGACCTGAGCGCCCGCGAAGCTATTCAAGCCACCGAAACTCCAAATCTGGATCTGCTTCCGGCACATATTGATCTGGTCGGAGCGGAGATCGAGATGATCAATATGCACGAGCGTGAATACAAAATGAAGAAGATTCTGGATGAGATCAAAGACGATTACGATTTTATCATCATTGACTGTTCACCTTCTTTAGGATTGATTACGATCAATGCCCTTACCGGTTCGGATTCGGTTATTATTCCGGTACAGTGTGAATACTTTGCGCTTGAAGGACTTGGTAAATTATTGAATACAATTAAGATTGTTCAAAACAGGTTAAATACAAATCTGGAAATCGAAGGAATCTTACTGACAATGTATGACGTGCGTCTTCGCCTGTCCAATCAGGTAGTGGAAGAAGTCCGTACACATTTTAATGATCTGGTATTTAGTACTATTATTCAACGGAATACGCGTTTGAGCGAAGCTCCGAGTTTTGGTATCTCCGTAATTATGCATGACGCGTCCTGTAAAGGAGCGATTAATTACCTGAATCTGGCAAGAGAGATTCTGGAAAAAAATGGAATGGTTAAAGAGGAAAAGCAAACGGTAACTGCATAATATGGCTGCACAACAACGTAAAACAGGATTAGGAAAAGGGCTTGGGGCATTGCTCCAAAATGAAAATATTGAAGTATCCAGATCATCAAGTGTATCGGAGTCTGATGTAATGGAAAAAGGAAAAACTTCCGGCAGCATTAATTTTATCAAAGTAGACGAGATCACCGTCAATCCTTTTCAGCCGCGTACAGATTTTGACGAGCAGGCTCTTCAGGAATTATCCGAATCTATACAGCTTCAGGGATTAATACAGCCGATTACTGTTCGTCAGGTAGGAGATAACGCTTATCAGCTGATCAGTGGTGAGCGTCGTTTGCGTGCTTCCAAACTGGCGGGTATCACTTCCATTCCGGCATATGTACGTACGGCCAATGACCAGCAAATGCTGGAAATGGCACTTATCGAAAATATTCAACGTGAAAACCTGAATGCTATCGAAGTGGCGCTGAGTTTTCAACGTATGATAGAAGAATGTAACCTTAAACAAGAGGAGTTGGGTGATCGTGTGAGTAAAAACCGCTCTACGGTGACGAACTATCTGCGCCTGTTGAAATTGCCTCCCGTTATACAGGCGGCAATTCGTGACGGACAGCTTACTATGGGGCATGCCCGCGCGCTTATCAATGTAGGTGAAGTAGATAAACAACTGTATATCTTTAAAGAAATCATTGAAAAGGGACTTTCCGTACGTAAAGCCGAGCAATTGGTGCGTGAAGTACAACAGGCCGCTGCCCGTAAGAAAGCTCCTTCAGATAAAAAAACAGCACTGACTTTTCAATTTCAAAAAATAGAAGACGATCTGGCAAGTAAATTTGCTTCAAGAGTAAAACTAAACGTTAAGTCATCTACAAAAGGAAAAGGAGCTATTGAGATTCCTTTCGAATCAGAAGATGATCTGAGCCGAATCCTGGAGTTATTGGATTGGTAATTTATAGAATGATGATAAAGTACCTGTTCACTCTTTTCGTTCTGATTTCCACCACAGTAGCCTGCTTTGCTCAAAAAGCGGATACTGTCAAAACTATTCCCGCAAAGAATACAAAACCGGAAATAGAAAAAGTCGTTACTCAGGATACGATCAAGAAGGAAGAATCCCGAAAAGAAAGAAGAAAGAGAGAAAAGGCCGAAAGGGAAGCAAAGGAAAAGGCGGAAGAAGTTTTTAAAGACTCTGCCCGTCTTGCCATTGAACACAAGTCCAAAGTCGCCTGGAAAAGATCTCTTATCCTTCCCGGATGGGGGCAACATTATAACGGAGGTGTATGGTGGATCAAAGTTCCGGTCATATACGGGGGTTTTGTATCTACAGGTCTTATCATTGAATTTAACCAAAGATATTACAGCCAGGTACTTAAAGAGCTGGATTTTCGTATTTCCACAGGGGATACAGAAAGGAAAGATCCAGAACTACAAGGAATGTCTACCACAGGACTGATACAGGCTAAAGACAATTTCAGAAGAAACCGTGATCTGGCTATATTAGGTACACTGGGTTGGTATGGATTGAACATTGTAGAAGCCTATGTCGATTCTATGCTTAAGAACCGATGGAATATTGGAGATGCAAAAAAAGTAAATATCCGGTTTTCTCCTACTATTATTTCTAACAACAGTTATGCTTTCCAAAGCGGCCCCATTCGGCCGTCTATTGGTCTAAAAATGACAATGCAATTCAAATAATACACGCAAACCTCTTTGTAAATCCATTTAAGTCATTAAATTAGCGTGGTAAATATTTTGACTTGAAGAAAAAATCCTGATAATATGAATATCTGTCTATCTCACACCACATTTACGGGAGTAGATATGATTCGGATAGACCATATTACAGTTAAAAAACAAATTATATCCATATGAAAATAGTCCTTTTGGGATACGGCAAAATGGGGCAGCTCATTGAGAAATTCGCACAAAAGCGAGGTCATGAGGTGATACTTGTTGTTGATCAGCATAACAGAGAAACATTAACGGCTCAAAATATACAGGATGCCGATGTGGCTATCGATTTCAGTGTGCCATCAGGAGCGCTGGAGAATATCAGTCTGTGTTTTGAAGCATCCGTGCCACTTGTTGTAGGTACAACAGGATGGTACGATCATCTGGATGAGGTAAAAGATATTTGTCTGGAGACCGATCAATCCTTATTATATGGTTCTAATTTCAGCATTGGCGTAAATATTTTCTTCCATATCAATAAAATGCTGGCCAAAGCTATCCAGCCCTATCATCAATATGATGTGCAGGTAGAAGAAATCCATCACGTGCATAAGCTGGATGCCCCAAGCGGGACAGCTATTACTATTGCAGAAGGTATTCTGAATAATAGCGATACCAAACAGCAATGGGTAAATGAACTGGTAGATGAAGGAGACGGTATCATTCCTAAACCAAATGAATTGCTGATCGAAAGCCTGCGTATCGAAGAAGTACCGGGAACGCATACTGTACTCTATAGTTCAGAAGTAGACCAGATCGAATTTAAGCATACCGCACATAACCGCGAAGGGTTTGCGCTTGGAGCTGTTATAGCGGCAGAGTGGCTTAAGGGTAAAAAAGGATTCTATCAGGTAACCGAAATGTTTGACTTTAATAAGTAAATCATATGATCAGTATTATTGTATTTATAGTATTCACTCTTGTTGCCTTATTCGGACTTTGGCAGCTCTTTGTCAAAGCAGGAAAACAAGGATGGGAGTCCATCGTACCTTTTTATCGGGAATATGTATTCGCACAATTAACGGGAAAGCCAACCTGGCAGGTATTTCTATTACTGATTCCGATCGTTAATATCTTTATTTTCTATGGTCTTTACTTGGACTTTATCAAATCCTTTGGTAAGTTTAGATTTTGGGAACATGCTGCGGCGATATTAGTTCCTTTTATCGTATTGCCTATGTGGGCAAAAGATCCTCAGGTAAAATACCTGGGACTGTCTGCTACAGAAGAATTCAAAAAGAAATATCCGTACAAGAAATCTGTCGGAAGAGAGTGGGCAGATGCGATTGTCTTTGCAATCGTTGCCGCTTATTTTATCAGAAGCTTTGTGATCGAATTGTATTTTATACCATCCGGATCGATGGAAAAAAGCTTAATGACTGGAGATTGTATCGTCGTAAGTAAATTTCACTACGGCGTTCGTCTGCCTATTACACCAATAGCCTTTCCTTTAGCACATCATACCATGCCGCTTTTAGGTACAAAAGCCTATTCGACTATAATCCAGTGGCCGTATCGCCGTTTGCCGGGATTACAGGAAATCAAGCGGAATGATATATTTGTTTTCAATCTTCCTGAAGAGGCTGATCCGCCGTTAAGCCGGCCTATCGACAAACGGGAAAATCTGATCAAACGTTGTGTGGGACTTCCTGGCGATATTATCACGCTTAAAGAGTCTGTATTATTCGTGAATAACAAACCCGGTTTTGATCCGCCGGAAGGAATGATGGATTATTTTGTTTTTACTGATGGAACAGGGCTGGATTCACGTCGTATGTTAGAAAAACGTATTGAATTCTATTCCGCAGGTCAGGAGCCTTATCAGGTGTTTTTGACTAAAGCAGAATTGGCCGATATGAAAACATGGGCGAATATCAAGCAGATCATCCCTAATATTGCCAAGCCTACAGATATAGATCAGGGAGAAGGCATATTTCCACACAATCCCAAATATCACTGGAATGTCGATAACTTCGGACCGCTACAAATCCCTAAAAAAGGATGGACAGTTCAGCTTGACAGTATGACTATGCCACTTTATGAACGTGCAATCCGTGTATATGAAGGAAATGAAGTGGAGACTAAAGCGGACGGTATTTATATCAATGGTGCCAAAGCAACAAGCTATACTTTCAAAATGAATTATTACTGGATGATGGGTGATAACCGCCACAACTCCAGAGATGCCCGCGTATGGGGATTAGTTCCTGAGGATCATATCGTAGGAAAACCTCTTTTTGTATTATACAGCAAAGATAAAGATGGCTCAGGATTCTCGAGTTTCAGATGGAATAGAGTATTTAAAAGCATAAACGATTAAAGAAGCGAAGGACACAACTTCATGTGGTATATTATATTTGGAATAACAGCTCTCCTGTCCGTATATGGGGTCTGGAGATTGTTTGAAAAGGCAGGGGAACAAGGGTGGAAGGCTATTATTCCATTGTACAGAGAATATGTGATGGCGCAACGTACGGCCAGACCAACATGGACGGTGTTGCTTCTCCTTGTACCTATCGTTAATGTCTTCGTGTTTTACGGTATCTGGTTCGACTTCATCAAATCTTTTGGTAAGAGGCGATTTTGGGAACATGCAGCCGTTGTATTGATTCCCTTTATCATTCTGCCGTTGTGGGGACACGATAACAATGTAAAATATCTCGGAGCATATAATACTGCAGCGTTTAAGAAACAATATCCTTATACCAAATCATTTGCAAGAGAATGGGCGGACGCTATTGTATTTGCTGTTATTGCCGCCTCATTGATCAGGGGATTTTTGATTGAAGCCTATATGATTCCTACCGGCTCAATGGAAAGGAGTCTGTTGGTGGGTGATTTTCTATTTGTCAGTAAGTTAAATTACGGTCCCCGTATTCCTATTACCCCGCTGGCTTTCCCATTTGCACACCATACTATGCCGGTTACCGGTGGCAAAGCTTATTCAGAATGGATTCAGGTCCCTTATAGACGACTCCCCGGATTTCAGGATATCAAACGCAATGACGTAGTTGTTTTTAATTATCCGATGGAAGCTGATGCGCCTTATAACCGACCAATAGATAAAAGGGAAAACTACATTAAGCGACTGGTTGGAATGCCTGGCGATAAAGTGACCATGAAAAGCAAGAGATTGTTGATCAATGGAGAACCCGCTTTTACGAATGAGGATATGCAGCATGGCTATCTCGTCTTTACAGATGGTTCCGGTCTGGATCAGAAACAATTGGTTCGTAAGCGATACGAATCTACTGAAAGTTTTATAGAGCCCTATCTTCTTCATATTACCCCTGAAGAATCGGAAGATGTAAAGAAATGGGCACACGTGGAACAAGTTATTTCGTTTCAGAATCAGAATTCAGCATTTCCACATATCGATAAATGGGACTGGACATTTGACAATTTTGGTCCGGTTGTCGTTCCTTCAAAAGGCTGGACAGTTCAGCTTGACAGCATGACCATGCCCCTTTATGAGCGTGCTATCCGGGTGTATGAGGGAAATACACTGGAAGAAAAAAAGGATGGTATTTATATCAATGGAGCTAAAGCAACAAGCTATACTTTCCAAATGAATTACTACTGGATGATGGGCGATAACCGCGACAATTCTGAAGACTCCAGGGGATGGGGATTTGTCCCGGAAGACCATATTGTAGGCAAAGCACTATTTGTATGGCTGAGCTGGGATAAGGACGGAAGCTTCCTGTCAAAAATAAGGTGGAACAGAATATTTAAAGGAATAAAATAAACATCCTTACGGATACTAAAAATCCTCCCCTGAATAACATTCGGAGGAGGATTTTTAGTATTATAAAGTATTATTCCTTCTTTGTTAAGGGTTACTTTAACGCGGCTAAATATCGCTTTATTGTTTCTTCAAGACCCAGATAGAGTGCATCTGCTATAAGGGCATGTCCTATGCTTACTTCGAGTAGACCGGGGATATGCTGATTAAAATAAGTCAGATTATTCAGATCCAGATCATGACCTGCATTGATGCCCAGTCCCACTTCGTTTGCTTTTTGGGCGGCCTTAAAATAAGGTTGTATAGCTGCTTCGCGTTCATCCAGAAATGCCGTTGCATACGCTTCTGTATACAACTCGATACGGTCAGTGCCCGTTTCTGCTGCGGCTTCTACCATTTCCGGGTCAGGATCTACAAATATAGACACCCTAATACCGTGATCTTTAAAAAGTTTGCACATTTCCTTTAAATAAGCCTGATGCTTAATGGTATCCCATCCATGATTGGATGTAATCTGCCCTTCCTCGTCTGGAACAAGCGTCACCTGAGCCGGTTTATTGGCTAACACAAGATCAACAAATTTTTGTTCCCGGCAATTGCCTTCAATATTAAATTCTGTTGTAATATTTTCTTTCAGATCATACACATCTGTATAGCGGATATGGCGTTCATCCGGTCGTGGATGTACGGTGATGCCCTGAGCACCAAACCGTTCGCAGGCTAAAGCTGCAGCTAATACGCTCGGATTATTTCCCCCTCTGGAATTACGAAGAGTGGCGATCTTATTGATATTTACAGATAATCTAGTCATAATGAGATGTAATTAGAGTATGCGTATACAAACATAAATATAAAGAGAGACTTCTGTGTGTTTTTGTCAATTATTAACACTCATCTTTAGTCGATTTTTTTTAACTTGCGGGATATATCAATTTTAAATGGATTCGAGTTTCTTAAGTGGTTTTAGGCTGTTAGATATTGTGGACATCTTGCTGGTGGCCATTATTATTTATTATGTCTACAGCCTGATAAGAGGAACCATTGCCGTTAACATCCTTATAGGAGTAGCGTTATTTTACGGGATATATCTTATTGTCAAGCAGATGGAGATGCGTTTGCTGACAGAAATCTTTGGCGGATTTATTTCAGTTGGATCCATTGCACTGATTGTGGTCTTCCAACAGGAGATCAGGCGTTTTTTGCTTCATGTAGGCAAGAATATATCCATGAAACGGAAGAAGTACCTGTGGTCATTCTTAGGTAACAAAAAAGCCGTTGCTAGTGAAAATACTGAATTTCTGAGACCGATTATTGATGCATGCCGCAGTATGTCCAAATCCAGAACCGGAGCTTTACTGGTTTTTGCCAAATATTTTGACGAAGAATACTATCAGAGTAGCGGAGAACTTATAGATGCGCATATCTCCAAGCGGCTGATTGAAAGTATATTTAATAAACTAAGTCCTTTACATGATGGGGCGGTAGTAATTGTAGACAACAAAATTATGTCTGCAAGTTGTGTATTGCCACTGTCAGATAGTGAAGATCTGCCTTTGCAATTTGGATTACGCCACCGGGCAGCGATTGGTGTGACAGAGATCAGTGACGCCATCGCCGTTGTCGTATCAGAAGAGACAGGTGAGATTTCCTTTGCCAAGGACGGAAATGTGAATATGAATATTACACACGAAGAGCTGGAAGAGCTTTTGAAGGCAGAATTATAACCTAACCAATGCATAACATATTTAAGAACCTAACCTTTCAAGTTCTTACTGCTATTATTTTAGGTGTCCTTGCAGGCATCTATTTTCCCGGTTTTGCGGATACAGCAAGAATCATCAGTGAGACTTTTATCAATATGATCAAAATGGTCATTGCGCCTATTATCTTTTTAACCATAGTGCTCGGCATAGCAAGCATGGGAGATATGAAAAAGGTAGGGCGCGTAGGTGGAAAAGCACTTCTTTATTTTGAAATCGTTACCACATTTGCACTTATTATAGGTCTTTTTGTGGCCCACTACACTGAGCCGGGAAGAGGAGTCAACTTTAATCATGAAGGGGTCGCGGATATTCAGAAATATAAGAATGAAGCTGCAGAAATCAACTGGATAGAATTTTTTACCCATATTGTTCCTTCCAATGTGTTCAAAGCATTTACGGATGGAAATATCCTGCAGGTCTTATTCTTTTCTATATTATTCGGACTTGGTTTGACAAAACTTGGTGAACAGGGACAGCCATTGCTGCGGAGCTTTGACCGGTTTTCAAAAGTACTCTTTAATATTATGAAGATGATTATGAGGCTGGCTCCTTTAGGCGCTTTCGGAGGAATGGCCTATACTATAGGAACGCACGGAATAGAAGCACTGGCGCCTATGGGGCGACTTATGCTTTCGGTGTATGCCACCATGATTCTATTCATCTTCGTATGTCTGAATATTATCTGTCGTATGTATAAATTCAGCCTGTGGAAATACCTCAAATTTATAAAGGAAGAAATTCTGATCGTATTGGGGACATCGTCTTCCGAATCTGTATTACCCAATATTATGCAAAAGATGGAGGACTTTGGATGTTCCCGTTCTGTCGTTGGATTGGTGATTCCGACAGGTTATTCATTCAATCTGGACGGAACGACTATCTATCTGTCTATGGCTACCATCTTTTTAGCGCAGGTTTTTCATGTAGATCTGAGCTTTGCACAACTGTTAACCATTATCGGAATATTGTTAGTGACAAGTAAAGGTGCTGCCGCTGTTACAGGAGGAGGTTTTATTGTTCTGGCAGGTACATTGACAGCACTCAAGGTTATTCCAGTAGAAGGAATGGCCATATTGCTGGGAGTGGACCGCTTCATGAGTGAAGCAAGGGCAATCACTAATCTTATCGGAAATGGTGTCGCTACAGTCGTCATCGCAAAAAGTGAAAAAGAATTCGATGAGGAAAAGTATCAGCACGCCATTTCTGAATTATAGGAATACATTCAGATGGATTTCATAAATCGTTGTATCTGTGGATTCTGATTGCTTTTATCCCATACCGCAAAGATTTGGGTACGCTGTGGAATTGCCTTAAGTTCAATTGCTGTTACATCTTCCGTATGAAGCTGAGCTAAAGAAGTAGGTATAATGGAGATGCCCATGCCGCATCCGACCAAGGAGAATATAGTCGGGCCATGAATAGCCTGATGCGTGATTCTGGGATAAAATCCGCTGTCACTGCAAAGATTCACAATCTGCTGAAAATAAAATTCACTTTTGGCATTTGGAAATAAAATAAAGTCTTCGTCCTTTAATATACGTAAATCTTTAAAATGATAGTTTCCAAAACGGTGATTCCGGGGAAGGATAAGTGTGAATGTCTCTTCGAATACCCGTAGAATATGCATCTGGTCTCTGACCTGATTGGACCGCATAAAACCAATGTCGATGTCTCCGTTTTCCAGTGCCGGTAATTGTTCAAAATTGTTCATCTCTTCAAATCGAAGATGTATCGCCGGATAGGCGGTGTGGAACTTTTTAATCGCTTCTGGAAGAAAAGAAGACATTGCCGATGCTACAAACCCGATCTTCAATGTACCTGCTGATCCTGTGTGGAACTGATCCAAACGTTCCATACTCCGCTCCACCTGTTGTAAAATGTGAATGGCTTCCGAATAAAATAATTCACCCAGATCACTTAACGATATTTTTTTGTTTAGTCTGTCGAACAACGCTACTCCCAGTTGCTGTTCCAGTAATTTTATCTGCTGACTCAGTGCAGACTGTGAAATATGTAACTTATCCGCTGCCTTATGGTAATGTAATTCCTCAGCCAAAGCTTTGAAATAGCGAAGCTGACGTAATTCTATTTGATTAGTTTTGCTTATCATTATTTAAGTTTTATTAATCATTACTTATGGTGAAAATAGGTAAATTTGATCAAATGGTAGTACTAAAAGAGCAATAACATGAAATTTGAAGAAAATAAACCTTTAGATATCGTCCTTAACGATTTATTTGAGCATTACAGAAAGAATGTGACTGCAGTAGGTCAGATTACAGATGCTTTATTGCAGAAAGGTGTGGTATCGTCACAGGAAGATATTGTAAATGATCATATTGCTTTCCGTACCCTGGGAGTTCCTCATTTGGGTATTGCCTCATTCGAAAAGATCTTTTTGGCCTATGGGTATAAAAAAATGGATCACTATTATTTTGAAGGAAAAAAACTGGATGCGTACTGGTTCAAACCGCCGAGTACTGATTATCCGCGAATATTTGTTTCTGAACTTATAGTTTCTCAATTGAGTGAAGAGGCTCAGGCTATCATTCATAAATATACAGATGGAATTACTGCAGATCCTGTTGATACCCTGAATCTCGAAAATGGTCAGGAAGCAGCAGATTTTCTTCAGAAACCTTTGTGGAAGCTCCCTTCGTCTGCAGATTATACACGTCTGCTTCAAGAAAGTGAATATGCAGCCTGGGTTATTTTCAACCGGTATTATCTGAATCATTATACCATCAGTATCCATGAACTTAAAGATGGGTATAATACATTGGAAGAATTTAACAATTTTGTAGAAGGACTGGGAATCAAGCTGAATACATCTGGTGGTAAGATTAAGACCAGTGAAGACGGATTATTGAGGCAGTCCAGTACTGTCTCGGCACTTTATGACGCACAATTTTCGGATGGAGTCACTTTACAGATTGCCGGAAGTTATGTAGAATTTGCGGAAAGAAGTGTATTGCCTGAATTTAAAGATACGCCGAAGGATCAGATAACAGCCGCACAACGCAGGGATGGATTCGAGACCAATAATGCAGATAAAATCTTTGAAAGTACCTATACAACTCAAATAAAAAATAAGTAATATCTCTTCGGTAGAACAGGTGAATATATGGAAGAAAAACTTCGGATATTAAGTGAAGTACTCGAAGGGGAGCTGTTGTGGGATAATCAGACAAAGATACTCTATGCAACGGATGCCTCTGCATATCGGGAAATGCCGACTGCTGTAGCCTATCCCAGAAATGTGAAAGATCTGCAGGAGTTAATTGCATTTGCCAGGACGGAAAAAAGTGCATTGATTCCACGTACTGCGGGCACTTCTCTGGCCGGACAGGTGGTAGGGAATGGGATTGTCGTGGATGTGTCTAAATATTGGACAAAAGTAGTAGAGATCAATAAAGAAGAGTCATGGGTACGTGTACAGCCCGGAGTGATACGTGACGAATTGAATATGTATCTGAAGCCTTACGGGCTTTACTTTGGACCGGAGACATCTACAGCTAATCGTGCTATGATCGGTGGTATGGTTGGTAATAACTCCTGTGGTTCCAATTCGCTGATATATGGAAGTGCAAGAGAGCACTGTATAGCCATTAAAGGATTGCTGAGTGATGGCTCTGAAGTTGAGTTCGGACCGCTGGCATTTGATCAGTTCATCGCAAAAAGTGAATTAAAAACACTTGAAGGCAAGCTTTATCAGCAAATGAAGACCATATTGGGCGATTATGGTAATCAGGAAGAAATACGAAAAGAATTTCCCCGGAAAAGTATACCTCGCCGTAATACGGGTTACGCCCTGGATTTGTTACTGGAAACGGATCCTTTTACAGCAGGAACCGAACCATTCAACTTCTGCAAACTGATTGCCGGATCGGAAGGAACCCTCGTTTTTATTACGGAGATCAAATTGCACGTTGATCCGTTACATACAAAGAAAACAGCTTTGGCCGGAATCCATTTTAAGACTTTGCAGGATGCATTGAGGGCGAATCTTATCGCCTTAAAATATCAACCGCGAAGTTGTGAACTTATAGACCATTATATTCTGGAGTGTACCAAAAATAATCTGGAACAACGTCAGAATCGTTTTTTTATAGAAGGAGATCCGGAAGCCATTCTGGTTGTGGAATATGATGGAGATGATGATGAAGCCATTCTGCAAAAAGTGAAGGTAGTAGAGGATGAGATGCGGTCGCAAGGCCTGGGATATCACTTTCCTGTTATTTTCGGAAAGGATATGCAAAGGATCTGGGCACTTCGGAAAGCTGGTTTAGGATTGTTGAGTAATCTACCGGGCGATGAGAAGGCGGTAGCTGTTATTGAAGATACAGCTGTGGATGTTGCGGATCTGCCTGAATATATTCAGGAGTTCAATACCATACTGGCCAGATACGGGCTTTATTCTGTGCACTATGCTCATGCAGCTACCGGTGAATTGCATCTCCGGCCAATCCTGAATCTGAAAACGAAAGAAGGAAATAAGCTGTTCAGAACGGTCGCACAGGAGATAGCTGTTCTGGTTAAAAAATATAAAGGATCATTAAGCGGAGAACATGGTGACGGCAGATTGAGGGGCGAGTTTATCGCTTACATGATCGGCGAACATAATTACAATCTGCTTAAGGAAATTAAGAAGACATGGGATCCGGATAATATTTTTAATCCGGGTAAGATTGTGGATACTCCGGCTATGAATACTATGCTTCGCTATGAGCCGGATGCGCCTGTGGCAACCATAAAATCGATATTCAGATATCCCGGACAAAACATTTTGCAACATGTGGAGCAGTGTAATGGTTCCGGGGATTGTCGTAAACTAAATATTTCAGGCGGTACCATGTGTCCATCTTATATGGCAACCCGGAATGAGCAGGATACTACCCGTGCAAGAGCTAATATACTGCGGGAAATGCTCACGCACTCGACAAAGGAAAATCCTTTTGATCATGAAGAGATCAAATCTGTCATGGATCTTTGTCTGAGCTGTAAAGGTTGCAAAAGTGAATGCCCTTCAAGTGTCGATATGGCTAAATTGAAAGCAGACTTTTTACAGGCTTATCATGATGCTAACGGAGTACCGTTGCGCACGCGTATGATTGCTAATATAGATCAGGTATCCAGATTAGGTTCTTTCTTCCCTGGGCTTTACAATTGGTCTGTATCAAATGCATGGATAAGTAAGCTGATTAAAAAAGCTGTTGGCATTGCTCCGAAACGCTCTCTCCCGACCATTGGCACTCTTAGTCTTAGAAAATGGTTCCTGTCGCGGGAGAAACCTCTTTATACGAAAGAAATCAGAGGTACAGTCTATTTCTTTTGTGACGAATTTACAAACTATAATGATGTAGAATTAGGCAAGAAAACCATAAGGCTGCTGGAAGGCTTGCATTATGAGGTATTAATGATTCCTCATCCGCAGAGCGGAAGAGCGCTGATGTCTAAGGGTTTTCTGCGTGAAGCAAAGAAAATAGCGGAGCAACAGATCAATATTTTTAAATCGAGGATTACGGCTGAGACGCCTCTGATAGGAGTAGAACCGTCTGCGATATTGACTTTCAGAGATGAATATGTAGATCTTGTAGATGAATACCTCTTGGAAGATGCCCGAAAGGTAGCCGCTAATGCCTTGCTGATTGATGAATTTCTGTTGAAAGAAATTTCGTCAGGTAAAATCTCCAGTTCCGAGTTTTCGCAGGAACAACGTTCCATCAAACTTCATGGACACTGTCAGCAAAAGGCCTGGAAACTTCAGGCAACCTCTGAGAAGATATTAAGTTTTCCTGCACATTATGATGTAGAATTAATTGCTTCAGGATGCTGCGGGATGGCTGGTTCATTCGGATACGAAGCGGAACATTACGACGTGTCTATGCAGATCGGTGAACTTGTCCTATTTCCAGAGGTGAGAAATAAAGCTGCACAACAGCTTATTGCTGCTCCGGGGACAAGTTGTCGCCATCAGATCCAAGATGGTACAGGTGTAAAAGCGATGCATCCTGTCGAGATACTGTACGATGCCTTATTAAACAAATAATGCCCGGATTTCCGGGCATTATTATTTGTGCTGATGCGCAATATTATTTTTTGGCGTTATTCAAAGCCTGCGTGTTTAATTTGATATATTCATCATTTTTACCCGCTTTAGCCATGTCAATACCTTGTTGAGCAGTCTCTGCAGCACCTTTTTTATCACCGGATTTTAACAGAATCTGTGACTTCCAGTATTTAATCCACGGAGCCTCAGTATTTCCCTGATCTGCAATACTAACCCATTCAACTGCTTTTTTGATGTCCAGATTGTTGTTGAAATAATATAATGCAGCTTGAAAATAAGGTTTTTTCTCACCTTGCATTGCCTGATCAATAGAAGCTAATATTTCTTTTGACTGGTCTACCTTGATGTTGAATTGTACGGAAACTTTATCCCATGCGATGCTCACTACTCCGGAAGTCGTCGTTACCTGATCAAAACTAATGGTAAACGTTTCTACTTTATTCGCTAATGTGGTTGGTTTCACATTGAAACGTACAAGATCTTCTTCTTGTTTGTACGTATATGCTCCCCATTGTTTACTGTTTTTACTCAGAATAATTGTCCATTCATTTTTGTTAGGAATGGTGAAAATCCCATAAGTTCCTGCAGGAACTTTTGTTCCCTGAACAGTGACTTCTTCTTCAAATGTCAGTGTTGACACCGTATTAGCACCTGTACGCCACACTTGTCCGTAAGGTACAAGATCACCGAAAATAGTACGTCCGTTTGTATTCGGGCGGCTATAATTCAATACTACGTTGTGAATCCCGATCGCCTGCTTAACTTCAGTAGCACTGCTTGGCTGAGGTATTTTCAGTTGCGCCTGAGCTCCGAAAGCTAAAGCTGAAGCAACTAATAATGTTAAAATTGACTTTTTCATATCTGTTTAGTGTATTCTTAAATATTATAAGCTATTCAGGTATTCACGTGCTTTTATTACCTGATCGTGAATCGTATTCTGATGGATATTTTTATTATTGAATCCCTGAATAACAGACTCTAACTTATTAAGTTCGGCAGTCTTGCCTTCCTTTTTAAGCTTTTCTCGGATAATTCTGATTTTCTCTGCATCCTGTACTCCTTCAATGAGTTTTTCAAAACGGATTGAAGTCTTTACATCCGGATAGATAAACCATGCATCACCTGCCAGCCAGGTCCCGAAACGCGTATCTAAGTTAGGATTTTTGTTCCAACAGTCAAAGGCCCAACGGAGATATCCGTCAAATCCGCGCTGTACACTATTCCAGGGTAGCCATGTGGCTTCACTGTAGCCTGAACTGGTAAATGTATTTGGGAAGGGTTCGGTACAACAGGTGTAGAAAGTAGTAGTAAGCCCTTTGGCTTTTCTGCTTTCCAAGACTTCTTTATCCATGTCTTCCTTCAGCGTAATACAATAATCCGCCAGATCGTCTGACAACTCTTTATGGTATGTTCCCGCCAGCGAGATTTTGAAAGAAGGATCAGCTTCTTTAATAATAGCAATGGCACTTTGCATCTGATCCATAGGTCTTTCGTCCATCGCAATAGTAGTACGGTTAAAATTACCAGTTTCTTTTAAATGGCGGGCAAAATCTTTCAGCATAGGAAGCCAGTGTTTTTTATACTCCTCAGAGGTCGGTGCCGCTTTTAAGAAGGTCGTCTTTCCTGTAGCCTCATCTTCATAGTAAAATTTTGGATCCCAGGGAATCATACTATAGCAATTGATGAATTTACCCATGCCCAGATCGGTCATAAATTTGACCCATTTATCAAAATTGCTGTAGTCATATTTCCAGTTGCCATCTTTCGTTTTAATCCATTTGATCATCGTCTGATATTTATCATACGTCTGTCCGTTCCAGGGATCATGAATAATACTGGCGGTAATACTCTTTTGTCCGGCACTGGCTAACTTCTGCATGTAGGGTTTTAATATCTCCAGGTGTTTATCTGAAAAAGGCTCTACATTATAGTAACGTGCGGTAGAGAACGGGTTCTGCCAGAGATCCAGGTGAAACTGCCACTGGTCGCTGGTGGGTAATGTATGATCCAGAACCTCTATACTATAATTGATTTCCTGAGCTTTATTACCACTTTTTGCTATGACCTTACCTTTATAGATGCCAGCTTTGGTGTTCTGCGGAATATCCAGAGATATCCATATCGGGCGGGTTGTATTTTTCTCATATTGAAAGTGTTGTTCGTTTTCAATACGGTCAGCCACTAAGATAGAATCCAGTTTTCCGCTGATACCACAACCAGATTTGAGATTTCCAATAAGATCCGACATAACATAGCTTACATAGCTGATGGTGATATGATCTCGGCTGATGGTATTTTTAGAAGCAGCGGTCAGGTCTGTTACAGACAAGTCGATATCCTGAAAATCTTTTGAAGACCACAGCACGGCCTGTATTCCGACTTTCTCACCCTTCCAGGCCTTCTGAGTCCATGATTTTGTCAATACCTGCTGCTGAGGGGGCGTGGTCTTGGAGTGACTAAAATTGGTTGATGAAAAGGAAAGATTAATGTCGGGACTAACGGTCTTCCAATTAGCAGAACTACCGGGTTTCGGATCAGCAGACTCATGTCCGATCTGCCCGAACAACAAGGTAGAACAAAACAGTGTTAAGCCTGTTAAAAAAGGTTTGATGCTCATAGTATTAAGGTGTAATTATGCTAAAAAAGCAATTATAATACGTGTCTATAATTGCTTTTAAAAAGTTTAAAATTTAAAGATTGAATTTATGCTTTACCTGCTTTGTGGCCGGATACAGCATAATATAAAATAAACAGATAGCATGGTAGTGCAATCCAGTATGCCTGATGTGAGCCAATTAATCCCGAAAGTTTTCCGTACAGAAGCGGGATTATTGCCCCTCCGGCAATACCCATTACCAACAGACCTGAAACAGCATTGGTAAACTTGCCTACACCTTTAAGTGCAAGCGGCCAAATTGCCGGCCATACTAATGAATTTGCAAAACCAAGTAATGCCACAAAAGTCAGGGAGACCATTCCATTGGTAAATACAATTCCCATAGAGAAAATAGCACCTAATATTGCACAGAATTTAAGTGCATTTTCCTGAGACAGATACTTAGGAATAGCTACGATTCCGATAAGATAACCGACAACCATTGCTCCCATAGTGAAAGATGTAAAGAATTTGGCAGTGCCTAACGCTACGCCCTGAGATGTTCCATAGGCTATAATACTATCACCGGCCAATACTTCGACTCCTACATAGAGAAATAGAGCAACAAAACCTAGTATAACATGTGGAAAATCGAACACACTCTTCTTGCCTTCTGAGACCTGATGATGATCCGATGTCTCTTCTTCATTACCTTTTGCTTCGGGTAAATTTGAAAATGAAATCCAAATAGAAAGAATAAGTAAGACTACAACGATACCGATGTAAGGGTTAACAACCTGAAGAGCAACTTGATCCAGTGCTGCGGCATGTTGCTCAGGCGTCATGCTGTCCATCTGTTTTGTAACCTGATCCGCTTGTTCAAGATTCAGGAACATACCCAGAATAATAGGGGCAAGAGCACCTGCAAATTTATTACAGATACCCATGATACTGATTCGGCGTGCAGCTGTTTCGACAGGACCTATAATAGTGATGTAGGGATTAGATGCGGTTTGAAGAATGGCCAACCCTCCGCCCATAACAAATAAACCAATCAAAAAGATCGCATAGGTACGCATATAGGCTGCAGGAATAAATAACAACGCACCTACTGCCATAATGCCAAGCGCAATAGACATCCCCTTCTTGAAGCCGAATTTGTCAAGTACACGTGTAGATACAGGTGCCATCACTAAGTACGCAATGTAAAAAGCAAAAGTCACCAGGTACGATTGAAACTCTGATAATTCACATGCTATTTTCAGGTATGGAATAAGAAGAGAGTTAAGCCACGTGGCAAAACCAAAGATGAAAAAAAGCGAGCCAATGATTATCATTGGGCCCAGAGTAGATTGTTGATTAGTTTTTTGTGGTTCCATGTTTAGGATTATAGATTATTTTATTGTTGGAAAAAATCTTTATTACAAGGCTACTGAAATAATTTCACTTTTTAAATGCAAATGTTTATGCAAACGTTTGTTAAATCGATAGAC
Organism: Sphingobacterium sp. UBA5789; assembly: GCF_002418355.1. Lineage (NCBI taxonomy): Bacteria > Pseudomonadati > Bacteroidota > Sphingobacteriia > Sphingobacteriales > Sphingobacteriaceae > Sphingobacterium > Sphingobacterium sp. UBA5789. Next base: position 185,069 of record NZ_DIDX01000002.1, read on the forward strand.
AGGTTAAAAAATCTTATAATATTAATAAAAAAACCTCAGTTTTATATTAATTATACTAAGGATATTACAAAAGAAGAGCGAATCCAGGGGGTGGAACCGCTCTAAAAACCTAAACCGTATCACAAAACCAAGAAAATGGTTTATATACGTATTAGACAATGTATTTTTTAAAAAGTTTTGTAACAAATTATCTTTTTGGAACAATAGCAACCGTAAGTCTCGATATGCAAAGCAATTGCCCGCGATGATTATTAATCCGTATATCCCAGACATGTGTTGTAGCACCGATATGTAAGGGGCTACATACAGCTGTTACCTCTTTATCTGTTGCTGACCGTATATGATTTGCATTAATCTCTAATCCTACGCCCATATATTTTTCGTCATTGACAACCATATTAGAAGCAATGCTTCCTACAGATTCGGCTAATACTACAGAAGCTCCTCCATGCAAAAGGCCAAATGGCTGTTTAGTCTTTTCATTAACAGGCATAGTTGCCGTAATGCTGTTCTCTGTCAGTTCAGTTGCTTTAATACCCAGAAAACCAGTCATATTTTTTTCAAATATGACGTTTAGTTCATCCAGATTATATTCTTTAAACCAGATACTACTCATTGTCAGGATTAAGATAACGTTCTTGTATAATAAATTTATGATGGTTCAAGTGGCCGGCTACAATATAAACAAATGCACGAACACTGATGAGACGGTCTGAAGCCATCCCTTTACGATTCAATTCCGTCTCATTAAAAGTATGAAACAAGGATAAATTTGATCGTCTGAGATAATTGAACTCCTCAATTATACTTTCCAGTGTGCGTTCATTGTGCCGTCCGTTTTGTACAAACTCTTCCTGTTCAAATGCAGGTAATGAAGTCATATCATTTCTTGCAAACCGCAATGCACGGTAGGACATGACGCGTTCTGCATCCAGAATGTGGCACAATACCTCTTTAATCGACCATTTATCCTCTGCATATTTGTACAGCTCTTTCTCTTTGGGGATAGATGAAATAAAAGCAGGAAAGGTGCTCAGCTGCTCTTCCAGGACTTCCATTACGTCTCCGACAATAGTTTCAATGTAGTCCGCATAGATTGCCGGATACTCATCCGATTTGAGTGGGTTCATATCTTAAATTACTTTTTAATACTATTCTAAATGTTGTTCCTTTTCCTATTTCGGATTCTTTGACAAAAATCTGTCCTTTATGATAGTCTACCATACGTTTGGTCAGGCTCAGTCCCAACCCCCATCCTCTTTTACGGGTTGTAAAGCCCGGTTGGAAGACGGTCTCAAAATTTGATTTCGGAATTCCTTTTCCCGTATCACTAATGTCTATAAAAATTTCTTCTTTTGCAATGTTTTCTGAAATGTTAACACTGACTAACCCTTCTGATTCAATAGCATTTACTGCATTTTTGAGCAGATTTTCGAGGATCCAGTCAAACAGAGGTGCATTAAGCTTGGCTTCTATATGGGTGTCACCCGTAAGGGTGAATGTAATTTTATCACTGGTCCGTATTCTGAAATAATTGATGAAATCATTCACAATTGTATATACATTGTAGTTAGATAAGGACGGTATGGAGCCGATCTTGGAAAACCGATCAGCGACAATCTCCAGCCGTTTGACATCTCTTTCCATTTCGTTCAGAATATTATCATCCTCTGCATCAAACCTCATTCTGACAAGTTCCAGCCAACCCATTAAAGAGGAAATTGGTGTGCCTAACTGATGTGCGGCTTCTTTTGCCATACCCACCCATACCAGGTTTTGCTCTGACTTTTTGATCGAATTAAATACCGTGTAAGCGATTATAAGAAAAATTGCAATAACGGATAGCTGTACATAAGGAAATATCCTGAGCTGTATAAGTTCATTAGAGTCTTTATAAAATACCTGCCATTGGTCTCCATTATCCAGATTAATGGTAATAGGCGGATGACTACGCTTCATTTCCTTCAGTTCTTTCTGAAAGTATCCGGGATCATAGACCGGGGTATTGGCTGCGACAGAATCCTGTTCGCTGTGTTTGATATTAGTTTTAGTAGGATCCAGATCTCTCCAGAATATAATGTTATCCTTCTGATCTGTGATAATGGCAGGCAGTGCGAGACTATCTCTTACAGCATAGATGAAAGTGATAAACTCGTCATCTACATCGGGCATGGTAATAATACTTTTGGTACTCATCGCCCATACCTGGGCTTTTGTCCGTTCAGATGCAGACAGATTTTTGACCAGATTATTGGTGTAGAAAAGAGATGCTCCAGCGATGATCGCTGCAAAAATCAGTAATAAAAATTTCCAGCGTTGTTTATTGTATTGATAAGGATTCATGCGCCGATTTTGCAAAATGATGCTGCAAAATAGGGAAAATAGATGAGTTGTGATAAATATGGTCAAACTTTAACAGAAGATAACAGTTGTCGCAAATAAAAAATTTTATGGTAATTTTGCAGTATGAGTTCTCAAAAAAGAGTTAGGGTGCGCTTTGCTCCCAGTCCTACCGGCGGTCTGCACTTAGGAGGTGTACGTACAGCCTTATTTAACTATTTGTTTGCACGTCAGCATCAAGGTGAATTTATCCTTCGTATTGAGGATACGGATCAGACAAGATTTGTCCCGGGAGCTGAGGAATATATCAATGAATGCCTCGCCTGGTGCGGAATAGTACCGGACGAAAGCCCCTCCAAAGAAGGTGCTTATGGTCCATACAGACAGAGTGAGCGTAAACCTTCTTACCGTCAGTATGCAGAACAGTTGGTAGAAAAGGGATATGCCTACTATGCGTTTGATACCGCAGAGGAATTGGATGAGCAAAGAAAGATTCAGCCCAACTTCAGATATAGTCATGAGAATCGTATGATCCTTCGTAACTCGTTGAGTCTATCTGCTGAAGAAACGCAACAATTGCTGGCTGAAGGTCATTCTCATACTATTCGTATCAAAATGCCTCAGGAAGAGACCGTTTCTTTTGAGGATATGATTCGTGGAAGAGTGAGCTTTGAAACCGGTCTTGTAGACGATAAAGTCCTATTGAAAGCGGACGGAATGCCGACTTATCATCTTGCTGTAGTCGTAGATGATAAAGCTATGGAAATCAGTCATATCTTCAGAGGGGAAGAGTGGTTGCCATCTGCTCCAGTACATATATTGCTTTGGGAATATCTGGGCTGGTCTGCTGAAATGCCTCAATGGGCACACCTGCCGTTAATTCTGAAACCAGATGGTAACGGTAAGTTGAGCAAGCGTGATGGTGATCGTCTGGGATTTCCGGTATATGCAATGAACTGGACCGATCCTAAGACCGGAGATCTGACTAAAGGATTTAGAGAATTAGGCTTTTTACCGGAAGCATTTGTTAATATGCTGGGAGTATTGGGGTGGAATGACGGGACTGAGCAGGAATTGTTTTCATTGGCAGAGCTGATCGAGAAATTCTCTGTTTCACGTGTCAGCAAAGCTGGAGCTAAGTTTGATTTTGAAAAAGCAAAATGGTTCAATCATGAGTGGATCAAACGTACGGATGATGTTGCTCTGTTACCTAAAATAAAAGAAAATATACAACAACATGGGGTTGACCCCTCTACACAGACTGACGCATATATGTTAACCGTATTAGGCGCTGTCAAAGAGCGTCTCACCTATGTTGAAGATTTCTGGACACAGGCATCGTTCTTTTTTGTAACTCCGGAACAATACGATGTGGAAGCTGTGAAGCCGAAATGGAATGAACAAAAAACAGCTTTTTTTCAGGAAATAATACATGATTTTGAACAACAGTCTGATTGGAAAGCAGAAATATTAGAGCCTTTGTTCAAAGAGAAAATAGCAAGTTCAGGCCTTAAGATGGGCGAATTGATGATGCCATACCGTATTATGCTGGTAGGTGGAAAGTTTGGCCCCGATGTTTTCCAGATAACAGAACTTTTGGGTAAAGACGAGGTTATTCGACGTATTGGCAAAGCATTACCTTTATTTAGCTAAAGAATAGCACAGTACTAAAGGAACAAGCCCGTCCGGAATGCAAGTATTTCCGGACGGGCTTTTTTTATAACAGAAATGATAGACTATTCACTTTATGAATGCAGTCCAAATAAGTACATTTGGAAGATCAACCATCCTCATTACGGATGCAAAAACTACTAATATGAGAAACATAAAACTCCTTATTTGTGCATTGATTGCACTAACGACAGTATCGGTTTACGCTCAGAAAAAGACAACAACTTATCCTGAGAAAAAATTAAACTGGAAGCTGGGTTCACAGGCTTACACGTTCAGACTCTTTACTTTTGCTCAGGCTTTAGATAAAATTGACAGCTGTGATCTGCGTTATGTAGAGGCTTTTCCTGGTCAGGAAATTGGCGGAGGAATTGTAGGAAAGATGGATTATAACCTTTCTGAAGAAAGTAAAAAAGCAGTTAAGGCTTTGTTGAAGAAGAAGAATATTTCCCTTCAGGCATATGGAGTAGTATCCGGAAAAGATGCTGCAGAATGGGAAAAGATATTTGCTTTTGCAAAATCAATGGATATTCCGGTTATTAATTGTGAACCAAAAGAGGCGGATCTGGAGACAGTATCTCATTTGTGTGATAAATATGATATTAAAGCTGCCATCCACAATCATCCTAATCCTTCATTCTATTGGAATCCGGATAAAATCGTGACTTTATTAAAAGGTAAAAGTGAAAGAATGGGAGCTTGTGCAGATGTAGGACACTGGGTACGTTCGGGACTTAATCCTGTAGAATCCTTAAAAAAACTGGAAGGCCGTATTTTCCATGTTCATTTCAAGGATCTGAATGTATTTGGAGATAAGAAAGCTCACGATGTACATTGGGGCACCGGTGTTATCGGAATGAAAGATGTTATTAATGAACTGAAAAGACAGAAATTTGCAGGAATGATCTCTGCAGAATATGAATACAACTGGGAGAACAATAAAGAAGATGTGAAAGAGAGCGTAGCTAATTTTAGAAAACAATTGTAAATCCATAAAAAGGCATAGGTATTTATAAGATTAAATACCTATGCCTTTTTTTATCCTAAAAGTTCTTTCAGATCTTCCTGTGAAAGGGACTTAATGAAGCTTTCTTCAGTAGTGATTAGACTTTTTGCAATTCCTCTTTTTCGGTTTTGCATAGCCAGTATTTTTTCTTCTACAGTATCTTTTGTAATGAACTTATAAATAAATACACTACGGGTCTGTCCGATACGATGCGACCGATCCACAGCCTGCTGTTCGACAGCAGGATTCCACCACGGGTCGAGAATAAATACATAATCCGCTTCGATAAGATTCAATCCTACACCACCGGCTTTGATGGATATAAGAAACAGCTTGGTATTCTTATTCTTTTGAAACTCAGCGACGGCCTCCGAACGGTTTTTCGTAGCACCGTCCAGATAAGCATACTGAATTCCCTTCTCTTCAAAATAAGTTCTGAAAATACTTAGCTGCTTAACAAATTGAGAAAAAATAAGTACCTTGTTTCCAACATGCAATACAGATTCTAAGGTTTCCAGTACCAAATCAAATTTGCCGGAATTTCCTTCAAAGTCATCATCAATCATCTTTGGATGATTAGCCAGCTGACGTAATTTTGTCAATCCCTGCAACAATGTTATCTGCGAAGTCTTTGCTTTATCTTCAGTATTAACATTTAGCAATGCATTGCGGTATTCGGATTTTACCTTTTCGTAAGTCTCAGATTGATCTTCAGTCATTTCACAATAGATAATTTGCTCCGTTTTAGGAGGCAGTTCTGTTGCTACCTGATCTTTTGTTCGTCTGAGGATAAAAGGTTTGACAATAGACTGTAGTTTCTTTGCCCGCTCTTCATCTTTCTTTTTCTCTATAGGCTGTACAAATTCCTTTTGAAAATACGTGAATGTGCCGAGTAGTCCGGGATTGGTAAAGTGCATCTGCGCCCAAAGGTCGGAGACTGAGTTTTCAACCGGCGTACCACTTAATGCAAGCTTATGCCGGCTCTTAAGGCTTTTGATAGCTTTAAATGATTTGGATGCAGGATTTTTGATATTCTGACTTTCATCCAGAATGATGTAGTTAAAGTAAAACTTTTCAAGCATTTCCTCGTCACTTCGTACAATACCATATGTAGTGATCACCAGATCGAAATGTGAAAGGGAGAAGTTATCCTTGATCCTGTTGGTTCCGGTATGCAGCAGGATTCTGAGTTTGGGAGCAAACTTGGACGCTTCCTTTTGCCAGTTATAAATCAGAGAAGTCGGGAGAATCAAAAGAGAAGTATGAGGCTGTCCATCCTCTCCGGTGTCTTCTTTCTGTTTTTGAAGTAAAGCCAGCGTTTGAATAGTCTTTCCAAGTCCCATATCGTCTGCCAGCACACCACCGAATTTATAATGTTGCAGAAAATGAAACCAGTTATATCCTGCCTTTTGATAGGGACGTAGCTGTCCTTTAAAATTTTTAGGTTCGGCAACATCACTTATTTCTTCAAAATCAGCAAGTTTTTCTAATTTACGTGTGAAGGTAAGTGCGGTATGTTCACTGATATCATTAAGTACCCCAATGTGTACTTTATTAAGTTTAAGCTCGTTTTTTGTGGAAGAGAAATGAAATAAGTGTTGGTATTGTGCGAACCATTCTTCCGGAATAATCGCAATCTCCCCGTTTGGAAGTATAAATTCCCGAATGTTATTGAGGATATTATTCCTTAATTGTATAAAAGGAATCTCGTATGGCCCGAACCGAGCTACTGCTTTTACATCAAACCAGTCATTATCTTCTTCAACGGCTATATCAAGAACCGTTTTTCCAATAAAATATCGTTTTGCGGATTCTTCCTGAATAACCTGAAAGCCGGATTCAAGCAATTGTTCCTGATGCTTCGAAAGCCACTCCAATGTATTGACCTCACCTCCGTTTTGTTCGTTTGGAATAAGATTGCTAAATAATTTATCGATTTTCTCCAGTCCCAGTTTTTCTAAAAGGGCAAATTGCTTCTCTTCCCATACAAGAGAACGTTTTATGCGGTGGAAAGTGTAGAGATCTTCAGCTTCATCATAGGTCATTCTTACTGTGACGCGATGTTCACCTCCGGATTCGAAAAGGTAAGGGCCATACTGAAATAACAACTGTAATTGTGATCCGGTATGGAGATGCACCAGCTTGATGATCGGTGTGGCTTCGTGCTGATAGGTTTTGATATCAAAACCTTCTGCGTAGACATGATATTTTTCAATAAGTCCGCATACGAATGTTTCAAAGTACTTTTTCTCCGTTCCCCTCGGGACTGAAATATATCTTTTATTGAGAAAAGGACTTAGTTTCTTCCCTTCCACAGCCTGATCAAAATGATAGAGTGTGTTTCCCAATAGCAACCAGGCCTGTTCATTGATAACAACCTGGGCATCTTTAAACATAAATTCGATCCGGTTGTCATCGTACTTGATGGTCGGGAAATAACGTGTTTCTTCTTCGCTACGCCGGAAATGGAATAATACCGATGCCGGAAGAGGGGCAAGATGTAGCTGCTGCTCTGCCGGATATCCATCTTTACTCATTAAAAACAGCGGTTTATCTCCGATAAGATCCAATACCTTCAGCAATTTGTTGTCTAATTTCGGACGGATATAATCGTAAAATTTCTTATCAAATATTTTGGCAAAGAAATCTATTGGCCGAACGGCTTTTTTGTGATAGCGTTTGATTACGTGGGTTTGCTCTGTTTCGTCTAATAATTTGATAAGCTTATAGTCCGTTTCATCAAGTTTGTCTGCAAATTCATCCACTGTGTTGCTGAACACCCGTTTGTATTTGAGCGAATAGCTGCCATTTGCATTCAAAAATACAATGTGCGGTTCGATCAGGAACCCCAGATATGGATGTTCCCCTAAGGAATAAACAAGTTTGTAACTCAGATTATCTTTTGTCTGCTGCATTTAAAAGCTAAAAATCACTAAAAAGGTTTCTAATATAGTGATTCTTGTGGTTTTTTTGTTGGTTTGTGAGATAATCTACCTTTTATGTAGATAAATTTTGTGTTCCGTTTTAAATATTTCCTTCAAAGACATAGTTTGCAGGACCTTTGAGGTAAACTTCTTTGAAAGTAAGCCCTTTTTTGAAGAAGCTAATGTAGAGCTGTCCGCCCAATACACGGATAGGTATTTCGAGCTGTCCTTCCAGATTTTCTTCGATGGCCATTGCCATTGCGGCTGCTGTTGCGCCTGTTCCGCAGGCTAATGTTTCATCTTCGACACCTCTTTCAAAAGTGCGTACAAAATATCCGTTTTCTTCTTTCTCGACGAAGTTAACATTGATGCCTTCGTTTTTATAGGTATCATTATTACGAATGGTGTATCCTTCCTTATACACATCCATATTTTTGAGATCGCTTACTGTTTTAATAAAATGCGGAGACCCTGTGTTGAGAACATATGCTGTTTCATCTTTCGTGACCTGGTCTACATCTATCATCTGCAGATTGACCTGGTTGTCATGTATTTGAGCCTGATGGGGACCGTCTACTGCCAAAAAGGCAGTGTTCTGACGGATGATATCAAGGTCACGGGCAAATGCGACAATACAACGTCCACCATTGCCACACATGCTGCCTTCTCTGCCATCGGCATTATAATAGACCATTTCAAAATCAAAATTTTTCGTATCTTGAAGGAGCATCAATCCGTCCGCGCCGACTCCAAATCTGCGGTCGCATAATTGTTTTACTAAGTCTTCATTTGAACGCTCAAAGCCTCCTTTTCGATTATCGATCAGGATAAAATCATTGCCTGCTCCCTGATATTTATAAAATTTGATTTGATCTGTCATTTTTGCTGAAATATGCTACAAATTTAATATTCTTGTTACAATAATTTGGCCAATCGTTAAATCTTGTTAAAATCTTCTTAAGATGCTTTATTGTTAACACTTTTTAACTGACATGACTTGACAACAGCTGCCAAATGGTATTACATTTGAATATAAGATTTATAAATAATGAGTGTTAACGTTTTTTTGGTAAATTAATAAAAGACACAAGATGAAAGATAATATGAAAAAAATCACTTTAACATTGATGACAGCGGCCTTCGGTGGTGCGATTGCCATCGGAGGGTATAAACTCTTCGAGAATCAACGTTATGACAACATGTCTTTCGAAGAAAGACAAAAAGTTTACTATGCAAATAATCCCTCTGGTGAAGTAATGGCTTCAACAGGTAACCCTGATTTTACACAGGCAGCTGCTGCGGTATCTCCGGGTGTAGTACATATCCGAACCACCTATTCAAATAAAGGTTCAAGAGGAGGAGAATCCGGATCACCGTTTGATATGTTTGAAGAATTTTTCGGAATGCCTCAAGGGCGCAGATCACAGCCTCGTGCCCCACAACAGGCTTCGGGTTCCGGGGTGATTATCTCCGATGATGGTTATATCGTAACGAATAATCACGTTGTTGAAGATGCTGATAAAATAGAAGTGCAGCTGACGGACAAGCGTACTTTTGAAGCTAAGGTTATCGGGCGTGATCCCAATACGGATCTGGCATTATTGAAAGTTAGTGCAACAAAGCTTCCTATTGTTAAGTTAGGAAATTCGGACGATGTTCAGATTGGCGAGTGGGTACTGGCAGTAGGCTATCCGTTGAGTTTACAGTCTACCGTGACAGCTGGTATTGTGAGTGCAAAAGGTCGTCAGATTGGTATTCTAGGAGAATCTCAAAATCCGCAAGGATATCCAAGAGGTTATGGTCAGCAATCAGAAGAGCCGATTATTAATACCGCTATTGAATCTTTCATCCAGACAGATGCTGTGATCAACAAAGGAAATAGTGGCGGTGCCTTAGTAAATGCCCGCGGTGAGTTGATCGGTATTAACTCTGCTATTGCATCTCCTACTGGGGTATATGCAGGATATGGCTTTGCTATTCCGGTGAATCTGATGAAAAAGATCATGGATGATTTTGTGAAGTTCGGATCAGTAAAAAGAGGCTTGATCGGAGTTACATTTACAGAAATGTCTCCTGAACTGGCTAAACAAAAAGGTCTTGATGAGTTGAACGGTCTTTATGTTCAGGATGTAGTAGCTAATGGGGCTGCTAAAGCTGCTGGAATCAAGCCGGGAGACCTGATTACGAAGATCGAAGACAAAGTTATTTACTCTTCATCAGATCTTCAGGAACGTGTAGCGCGTCTTCGTCCTGGTGATAAAGTCAATCTTACTATCAAGTCAGGTGGTAAAGAAAGAAATGTAACCGTTACATTGAAGGCAGAAGAAGACGCTAAGAAAACGGCTTCGGGATCCAGTAAAAGTGCAACCGAAATTTACAATAAATTAGGTGCTAGTTTTGTACCCGCTTCTGCAGCTCGCAAAAAAGAATTGGGTGTTAATTCCGGAGTTGTGGTAGCGCAAGTGAATCGTGGTGGACTGTTTGAATACTTTGGAGTAGAAAGAGGTTTGGTCATCACTGAAATAAATGGTAAACCTGTAAATAGTGTGGATGATATTGAATCTGCATTAGGAGATACCGATCGTAACATTATCCGTATCAAAGGTGTGCCGGAAAGAGGCAGTACAGTTATGTTGAATGTTCCGGTGGAATATTAAACGAAAACTGTCATGATAAAATCAAAGGGTTGCCATACATCTGGCAACCCTTTTTTGATTGCAATATTTAATCGTAATTTAGGAGCATGAAAATTCTAATGGTTTGTTTGGGGAATATTTGCAGATCTCCTTTAGCACATGGTGTGTTACAACATTTAGTAGATGAAGGTGGTTTAGACTGGGAGATTGATTCTGCCGGCACAGGCGACTGGCATATCGGACAGGCTCCGGACCATCGGTCGATAGCGGTGGCAGCAAAATATGGAATCGATATCAGTAAACAAAAAGCACAGCATTTTAATCCAACTCTGTTTGATAGATATGATTATATCCTGGTAATGGATAATCAAAATTATAAAGATGTAATCGCACAAACTACTTCTGTGGCTGAGCGGGAGAAAGTAAAATTATTCATTCCGGATAATGCTGTTCCTGACCCTTATTTTGATGCTAAAATGTTTGACCCTGTCTACAAAATGATTGAAAAACGTTGTGCAGAACTGATTAATGAGCTCAAGTAAAGATCGTTTGTTATCAACAAACTGTTAGAGAATAAGTACCGTTTACTGTAAAGGTTTTTACCTTTTTAATTTTTACTTTTGAGTTTATAGATATGAATGCTAGTCAAGTGAATAAGAGTTGGTCTGTTCTACAGGGGAAGATGGCGGAAAGTTTTGATATGGATATACCGGATATCAAAGTCATGCTTTTCCTGATAGGAGTACAGGAATTAGGTAAAGGACCTCAGACATTCTCTAAAAGAGAGAAAGAGGAACTGATGCATATCGCTACCTGCAAGCTTTTTAGTGCAATGGGATTTTATGAATTGCAGGGCGTTGATCAGGAAGGCTGGCCACACTGGGAATTAATTAAACCTATTCCGAATTATACATTATTAGAACAAGAACTAATTATAAAATCTTTAATAGTCGATTATTTCCAGGAAATGGAAATGATGTAGCTTTTGCTTACTCTTTTATGATGAGAAAAATAATTTTACTGTTTTTTGTAATGACATGCAGCCTGTATGTCTGGGCTGCTAAACCTGAATTTAAGTATGTTAGCATCACTACAGATAAAGGCATATGTCTGTTGAAATTGTACAACGCAACTCCGCTACATCGGGATAATTTTGTGAAACTGGTGAAAGAAGGATATTACGATAGTCTGCTGTTTCACCGTGTGATCAATCATTTTATGATTCAGGGAGGAGATCCTGATTCGCGACACGCTGCAAAGGGACAGGCACTTGGAGAGGGAGGTCCGAAATATACGATCAATGCGGAAATCCGGGATACCTTATTCCATAAAAAGGGGACCATAGGGGCTGCAAGAGATAATAATCCGGCTAAAGCATCTTCAGGATCTCAGTTTTATCTGGTTGAGGGGCGTGTATTTACAAATGCCGGACTGGATAGTCTGGAACAGTTCAAATTAAAAGGGCACAAGTTTACGGAAGCACAACGCAAAATTTATACTACTATTGGAGGAACACCTCATCTGGATGGTAATTATACCGTTTTTGGTGAACTTTTGAATGGGGTAGAGGTTGTGGAAACAATTGCTAAAGTGAAGACAGATGCTTTGGACAGGCCGACAGATGATGTAAGGATGTCGATGAAAGTGTTAACCCGAAGAGAAGCATTAAACCTTGAACTGGAACTTAAAGGGGAGAAACCTAAAACAGGTTTTCTAACCCGGTTTTTTGATATGTTTTCAGGAAAAGATTATTAGTACCTCGGAATAATTGATCTATCAGGACTTGTATCAATATTTAATTTAAAGATTTACTTTATATTTTTTTCTCGTGAAAATCATTACGTATAATGTTAACGGTCTGCGTGCTGCTCTTAGAAAAGGGTGGCTGGACTGGCTGAAAAGTACGAATGCAGATGTGATCTGTCTTCAGGAAATAAAAGCTACACCGGACCTGATTCCTGAAATAGCTTTATTGGAGCAATTGGGATATGAGCATTACTGGTATCCTGCACAGAAGAAAGGATATAGCGGGACTGCGATCTTTACAAAGGTCTCTCCTAAACGTGTAGAATATGGATGCGGACACGAGCTGTACGATTTTGAAGGAAGAATAATCCGGGCTGATTTTGAAAAATTCTCGGTTATGAGTACTTATTTTCCATCAGGTACAACTGGTGAAACACGACAAACTTTCAAGTATCAGTTTTTAGATGATTTTCAGCAATACAGCGATCATCTTCTAAAGGATATTCCTAACCTTATTGTATGCGGGGATTATAATATCTGCCATCGTGCAATAGATATCCATAACCCTAAATCCAATGCAAATACTTCCGGATTTTTACCTGAAGAACGGGAATGGATGGAAAATTTTATTAATTCGGGGTATATTGATTCTTTCCGCCACTTAAACCCGGAGCCTCATCAGTATTCCTGGTGGAGCTACAGAGCAGGTGCCAGAGCAAGGAATCTGGGCTGGCGTATTGATTATAATATGGTATCAGCGCCGTTGGCCAGTCAGATTGAGAAATCGTACTTACTGAATGATGCTATGCATTCAGATCACTGCCCTGTTGTAGTAGAAATAAGTGAGTAAAGAGATTTTTAGTGTGCAAAGTGACACTATAAGTATTGTAAGAAAGAACAGATAAAGTTTTCGTCACTGTAAGATCATCCGAAAAGGCTAACCCTGATGTTGGATTACCAAGGTTAGTCCATTTCGAACTCCTTTGGTCTTTTAACTTAGTGTGCGCATTGTCAGAATACTTCACTGCCACTGGATTTATTGAGGCATACCTGTTATTCCAAATTATATTATTGGTTTTTCCGGTAGGAAATCTTTCGGCGACATGCCAAAATGATCTGCAATCATATTGAGGTGGTTTAAGTTGTACTTCGCTCTGCTGTTTTTACTTTCCACACTTGTAATAAATGTTCTTTCAACATGCAAAATTGTCGCAATGTCTTGTTGCGTAAGGTTTTTTCTGTTCCTTAACTTAACTACAAAATCAATTACAGATTGCTCAAAAGGAGTAATATTCGTTTTTCCTTTCATAGCTTTAAATTGTTAAAAAAATGAATCGATAATGCTATACATGTACCACATATTTTGTTGGAAGCAATTGATATTGGTTAATAGCAGTTATGGGATAATTGCAAAATCTGTGCTAAAATTTTAAGAAAGAAGAATTATAGCCGGTTCTATAAGAAAGAACTTCGACCGGGATACATTTAGAAATATCTAATTATTCAACAGATATTTCTAATGTACAGTATTCGGATTTTGCATTCACAAAACTATTTCTTAGTTTATTTTTGCTTCTGATTGAGGATGTGTTTGAGTTGTTCTGCTGTCAGATTCGAAGATTTTAAGAAGTCAACATATTTCTTTAAGGATTTTACAGTCTCACTTTCAGGATACAGCTTTATTCCTTCTGCCAGAATAGTTGTGTCAGATTTAAAATCAAACTCTGATTTCAGTAAATTTTTAAGATAATATTCGTAGGCTTCCTGACTTTGTGTGTATTTATTAAAGGCATTAAAAGCTTTTTTAACACCATTGATATCTTTATTACTGCCAGCTAGTTCGATATTCATCTTATAGTCATTATAGCTATATGGTCTTTCATTAAACATGACCTGACTGTATTTGTATGCAGAATCTACTTTACCCATATTGGAGTACATCAGCATTTTCATATTGTCATCGTACACCGTGTATGGGCTTATTTTATTATAATCCTTTAAGATATCAAGCATCTCTTCATATCTTTTTTCAAAGTAAAGGTATTTTGCTTTTTTGAGAATCAGAGGTTCGCTGTCAACCCCCAGGTTGGGAATAGATCCTGACAACATGTGCTCAACTTGCTGATAAGTATACTTAGGGTGAGGATTGGAATAGTCTACATTGTCAGAATCTGTATCTATCAGATACTGGGCTTTGTACGATTTGTAATTAATGTAATTGATGCAAAAAGCTCCTGTAGCCAGAATTAAGACAGAGAAATAGATGTATTTGTAAACAGGTTTATAGCTTGTTGTATCTGTTTTTACCTGTACACTTACATAATTAGCAATGATCATCGCTAATAATAATACGAACATGATATTCATATTGGGGCGTGCCAGGGGAAAGTTAAAGACGGAATCTATAAAATATCCGATTATTCCACTGAAAATCAATATTGCTGCGAATTTCCTTTCCTGATTATATTCCTCTCTGAAAAGAATTTTTAACGTGTAAATAAAGGCAAAAACAAACAGACCAAAATACATGAGGCCAGTAATTATACCACTTTCGAAAGCGACCTGTAAAAAATCATTGTGATTATAGCGGTTGAAAACATTAGATGTATAATATTTACCTGTAATTCTTGGCGACTCTATTTTGTAGTTACCTAAACCAAATCCTAATAAAGGACGCTCCTTAATACCTTCTAACGAAGCTTTCCACATGTAAAGCCGAATATTGGTTCCTGCATTATCAAAATCCGTAATTGTCTGTGCTCGTTCTTCTATAAAAGAACTATTCTGGGTTTGTTCTGTATTAACTTGTTTCTCAGATCCGGTTTTAGCATACTTTGTAAGGGTATTATCAACAATCAGGAAACTGATAACAAAGAGCGAAATGAGAACAGCATTATGGAGGAGAGTAATGTTTCTTTTTTCAGATTTCCAATACAGAACAGTTGTACCGACAGTTATGAATAAAATGATAAGGGTAGAACTGATGTATATAGCTCTGGCACTTATGAAAAATAAAGTCAGCAGGGCGATAAAATAAGTTAACAGCGCAATGTACCTGAATATACCTTTGGTGCGTAAAAAAGTATAGACTACAAAGCATAGTTTAACGATCAAAGTTGCCCCAAAAATGTTTTTATTACCCGTACTCCATTTTATATTATTGACTGCATCCCACAACGGAAGTGTTTTAATCTCCCGTATGAATTTATACAGTTCGGCACCGGATTGATATAGAACAATACAGGTAACTATAATGGAGATTGCTTTAATGTTATCTTTTGCTAAAAATAGTAATGCGAAAATATTAAAGAAGGCAATTAATGTAGTGGTGTAACCCGCATACTCCAGCAGACCTTCAACTTTGTTGAGACCGGCAAAGATGGATATACCGGATAGTACAAAAAAGGAAATAAATAGTACAGGTATGACCTGTTTAAAGAACAAGGAAATCTTAAAACCAAATCCTTTTGAAAAGTTCCTTAGGATATAGATAATCGCCGAGATATTAATGATATCCAATTGTATTCTGTGCTGACCAGCCGTATCAATAATATCTCCCCGTGGAATAATATCTACAATAAGGTAGAGGGCGATGAAAATAAGATAAACATAAGTATTGGCTGCGTATTCTTTAGGAGGTAATGATTCGGTGACATCAGTGGATTTTCTGTTGTCATTTTTCAGGGTAGGCTTCTTATGAGTTTTTTTTGATTTTGTCATTTTTGAATGTGATCTTCAGTCAAAACTATACGAAAGTACATTTTTTTTGGTCGGATTCTCCTATACAGCTGATTATAGAAGAATTAATTACTTAATTATCGATTTTTACCTACAGGTTTATCAACTTCTTATTATGTCCGACACTTTTTTGGTAAAAGTGTTGAGGTATAGCTAATCAAGAACGGTTTGATCCTTATATGTTACCCATACTTGCTGTTTCGTTTTTCAACAGGAACTGTTTTTATATGCTGCTTGTGATTTTTTTTAGATGTGTCATCAACGTTTACCTTCCGGATCTATTGCCTTAAGTGTATTTTTTAATGTAGAATTAACAGTTAAATGTAGTTGATTGTCTATAAAATTTTAATGAATATATGTAAATACGCACATTTTGTAGCGTGATAACTACACTATCGAAATAAAAAAAAGTAGCCTCTCATACCTTTATTAGTTTTGCAGCCACGAGTAGTTTTTATCGTGATCAGATTGACTTTTTTATATGTGTTGTGACGTAAAAGTTTATTTGATAATAACTGAAATGCAAAATATAATTTACAGAATATGAAAAATCGTTTGGCTCTCTTTCTCCTATTTTTCGTTGTATCAGTAGGGTCTGTGTATGCTCAGCAAAAAATCAGTGATGGGTCTACTACTGGAGAATCTGCTCTTCCGAATAAAGATGCTATGATAGAACTTGAGAGTAAGTTCAAAGGGCTTCTTTTTTCACGTGTAGAGTTAGTTTCAACGACAAACCCTTCACCATTACAGGGGAATAAGCATGTTGCGGGTATGATGGTATACAATACCGTGTCCGCAAACGATGTGAGACCTGGTATATACTACAACGATGGTAGTAAATGGGTCGCTGCGGGAAGTTCAACCGGAGCAACAAACATTAGCTACAATCCATCTACTTATGAGATTTCTTATATAGATGCAAACGGTAATTCTGTAAATATAAACCTGGCTGAAGTAGTTAAGAAAAACGAGACCGTTACGACTCTTATCGGTCATAAAGACGGTACGTATACGTATACTTCAGAGAACGGTACTACGACTACGATCAATGTACCGGCAGATGTTAT